>CAVZPQ010000001.1:0-1708522 GCA_963777205.1 uncultured Acidobacteriaceae bacterium
CGTTTTCTGTGTCGCAACGAATGCCTCCCTTTCTAGCTCGGCCTGCGCGTATGCTCTCGCAGGAATGTCTTAGCTTCGAATTGCCTCGTACAAACAGCTGGCGCAAACCAGACCCGGAGTTTCGCCGGGCGGAAGCCTCGCTGCCAGCAAGGACCGTAGTGCCTCCGGTGTGAGCTGAAGCGCGGCGGCGGCATCGTCAACGGACACGATGCTGCCTCGTCCGCAGAGGGTGCAGCGCGAACCGCCAGGATCGGCGGTACGAATCAACAGCGTCTCGTGCCGCTCGATCTGAATCTCTGTTCTGCGCCATCTCTTCAAGGCGTCGCCCCCATCGCGCGGTGAGTTCCGCATGGCGACACGCGGGACGAACAGACACGATGCTCCATCGATCCTCCATGCTGAGCTGGACAAGCTCAGCCGCCTGGACCAAGGAAACAAGCGACGCGAATGAAATGTCTTGAATCGAGGGATGAATCGTTCTGAAGTGTTATGAAGAGCGATTCAACACGCTGAGGGCGCGGGCTTTGCTAAAGCTGCGCGTATTCCCGACGCGCCGCGATGAGCTCGGGCAGATCCGGATCCGCATCTTTCCAGCGCTCGAGAAAGACTTGATACTCGCTGCGGGCCTGCTCGCGCTTGCCTTGAAGCACGTTGGCCCGGGCGAGACCGAGGTGCGCGAGGGGGACGCCGGGCGACGTCGGATCCTCGAGCGCTGGATGACCTATCAGGTTCTGGAACTCCGAGGCAGCGTGCGCGCCATCCTTCAGCCGCAGGTATAGCTCTCCCCGAAGGAGAATCACATACGGGCCGGCAAGCTCATAGGGCCGCGATGCCTCGAGAATGCTAAGCGCATCACGGTTGCGTCCAGCAGCACGGGCTGCGGCTGCTTGGGCATAGGGACGATTGAGGTAGCGAGGCTGTGTGGCTTGCGTGGGCGGACCAGCGGCTCGAAGGGACTTTTGCGCGGCTTCCGCATCTCCGCTCAGCCCTTGAAAAGCAGCCAGACTAAGGAGGTCGGGTTTTACGAAGTGCCGCATCAGCTCAGCCGCCTGTTTGGGACGTTCCAGCTGCAGCTCAAGATAGACCTCGTCTTCGCGAATGCTCTCAGCTTCTTCCGGCAGACCCTCTTTCAGAGCGTCGTCGACCGCCCGGGGGAAGAGCGATTCCATTTCCCGCGCCCGTCCCTCATCCGCTGCGACATAAGCCTTGTACTCAAGAAAGGCCCAGGTCGTGTCCTGATGGCTGAGCCACTCGCTTTCGCGATCGATTGTTCCTTGATCGCCTTCGCACATCGCCATGTTCATCGTCATGGTGTGAAGGCGGATTGAATCCTTTCCGGCTGCCTGAGCGCGCTGGATAGTCCGCTTGGCATCCGCAAATCGAGCGGCGCGGAGATAGGCACGGGTTGCGTCTTCATAGGCGATGGCAGTGGGTTCGGGGTCGAACTTCATCTCATGTTCGCCGGCGGCGACGGCTTCGTCGATGCGGCCTCGGAGGATGTCGGTCATCGTGAGGTTGATCCACGAGTTGTAATAGTCCGGAAACTCCGTCGCTGTATGGCGAAGGTCTGCGGCGCCGGCGTCCAGATCGCCGAGACTCATCTCGTCATATGACGTCTTGAGCCGAAGTTTTTGCAGTTCATCCAAGCTGCCGCTCATCGCGTACGCCTTCGCAAGCTCGTTGGCGGCCTGCTGCGATGAACCCATGTTGTAGTGCGCGATACCGATCCCCTGCTCAGCGACCGCAAAGTTTGTGTCTAGCTCGAGAGCGCGCTGAAAGAATGGGACTGACTCCTGAAATCTCCCCGCATCGGCTATCTGTGAGCCCAACGAGTACTGCTTAAGCGCCTCAAGCGAGGGCGTCATCGCAAGGGACAGCGGAACCTGAAAGGTCTTGACGGAGCGGCGTGATTCGCCTATATCCCGGCGTAGCTTGCGCGTCACATCATCGAGGGCGAGGAGAATGCCGTCCTTGCTGGTCGAGGATGCTTTCTCCGCAGCGAAGACCTCGCCCGTGGCACAATCGCTGGACTCCATGGCGAGGATATAGCTGGAGCCGATGTGCTCGAGCGTGCCGCTGAGCATCGCTTCGTAATTCTGGCGCTGGCAGATCTCGCGCGCAATGTCGTTGCTAATCGGTGTGCTCTCCGGCTTTTGCATGAGCAGCAACGTTTCGCGTAGTTTGCTGTGCGGCATCAGCTCTATAAACGGAGACTGCTCCAAGTCGACGCGAAGGGCCGTCTGCAGTGCGTCGTCGAAAGATGGGTCACTTGTCTGGTTCAGAAGATCTGCCGCTACGATCAGACGGGTGGGCGGATGAGTCGGATGGGTCACGCCGTAGATAACCGCGCCGGCGATAGCGATGATCACAACCGTTGCGCCTGTGATGAGAGCTATCTTCCTGCGCTTGCTTCGCCGGGCAAGACGAGCCGGCTCATCCTCTGTCAGTTCCTCGACGGTGAGGCGCGCGAAGGAATCGACCTTATGCAGAAGGAGCGCGCCGGCGGTGCTTTCGTATAGGTTGGACGAGCTCCGGCCGCCGAGAGGATTTCCTGCCAGCAGCGCATCGGACCGCAAAGGTTGGCCTATTTTTTCAACGGACGCCGTGAATTGATAGCCGCGGCCGGGAATCGTGACGATTAGATGCTCCGCGCCATCGCTTATCGACAGGGCTTTACGGAGAAGCGAGATCTGTTGCGCGAGATTGCTCTCTTCGACGAAAGAGTCGGGCCAGAGTTTGGCGATAAGTTCGTTCTTTTCGACAGTGCGCTGCGAGTTCATCGCCAGATAAGCGAGAAGGTCGAAGGCCTTGGAACCCAGCGGAACAGGCTGCTGGTTGCACGTCAGCAGGCGCGTCGTGCAGTCCAGCTCAAATTCCGCAAATTGGAGTCGCTCACGGGCCGCCATGGATGGACACTGCTCCGTAACGCATGAGGCAGAGATAGATGACTGGCAGAAGTCTACATGACGCAATGCATCCCGGCCCTCCACTGGCTAACGGCAGGGGCCGGGCGCCACCGCCAGGGAGTACACAGCACATATGGGGCGGGGCAACATCGTTGAACACGATACCGCAACCGGCATGAACCTCTGAGCCTCCGACCCGCGCAGCGACGGGGCCGCCAATCCAGAGATGCCGAACGGACCGACGTCTATGGTGAGGCTACCCTCCGTAGTTGGTCCTGCGCGCTAGCTGAAAAGCAAGTTCCTTCCAAGCCGTGAAGCGTGCAAGTGTCCGCTGACCTCGGTGGATTCATCTCTGGATTGGTGATATCAGGCCAATGCACTCATCGAGCTTGGGTTACGAGCCGATCTTCGGATTGGTCCTAGAGACGCTCTTGTGTGAAGTTGTCCGCGGCAGAGTACCCGAAGTCTTAATCTCATCTTGGCGGTGGTCTAGTCCAGCAAATCGCCTCATTGAGGCGTTTTCGTCCAGACAGATAAGGGCATCTCCTCACAATATCTGGCTTCGTCGACGAAACTTAGGTTTCGGATCGCGAGATGTCGAAAGTTCTGAAATCGTGCAGTAGGGCCGACCAATTCTCCGGATCGCGGTGCAGCCGTTAATGCGCACAGTTCACCACTGCGCTGAATGCAATCGAGTCGGAACCTAGTTCGGCCGATTGCGGTCGGCGAATAAGGATTGGACTGCCTCGAAAATCTGGGCGAATGAGCGTTTGTGGTTGTCTGATGCCGCGGGACGCGCGATGATCGTGGCGAGATGCTAAGCAGGTTTGCGTATGGCGCCGGCAAGATGATTCTGGTCTCGTTTGCACTCCTCCTTGTTATCAGTTGCGGCGTGGGGTTCGCCGCTCGCGCCCAGACTCCGGCGGGGGATACGGTTTATCGGCTGCAGGGCGGCGTAGAAGATGCCCTTACCGGCAAGCCGCTGGCTCGTGCCCTGGTGACGTCGCTGGACCGACGCCTCGCGACGATGACGGATCGTGAGGGTCATTTCAACTTACTGATCAGTATTCCTGCCCGGCCCGAGGAATCGTCGACGCCCGGAATGGTCCGCGGGACAGTGTTCGCTGGTCCCCTAAGCGCCTTCGGCTCGGGGGAAAGCCTTCTGCTGATTGCGCGCAAGCCTGGCTATTTGGAGCAGCAGCAACCTACGATGCTGCCGCTGGACGCGACGCTCGCCTCGAAATCTGTAGAGCTGAAGCTGATGCCGGCTGGCGTTATTCAGGGCACTGTGTTCGCCGACGTTTCCGACGCTCCATCCGGAGTGCGCGTTATGCTGTTGCGCCGTCAAGTGCAGGACGGGCGTTATCAGTGGGTGCAGGGCGGGATGCAGAATACCGACAGCCGCGGCGAGTTCCGCTTTGATGACCTTCGCCCCGGCCAGTACAGCGTGATGAGCGCCGAGTGGGCCGGCGACCAGCCGTTGGTGCGGCCGCGCCTGGAAACGACGCGGCAGTATCCTCCGCTGTTTCTGGGAGACGTGAGCGACCTCGCCGAGGCGCACAAGCTGCAGTTGCACAACGGCGAAACGCTGCAAACTGAGCTGCACCTGCGGCCGGCCACGTACTATCCCATTCGCGTGCCCGTATCGCTCTCGGGATCCGAGCGTGGCATCAGCGTGCGCGTGCTCGGCAGTGACGGCTTCAACGCATTTCAACTCAGGTTCAATGCGCGAACCGAAGCGGTGGAGGGCACGCTACCGAACGGCGCTTATACCGTTCTCATTACGCACTTCGGCCCGCCGCCGTCCTCCGCCGCCGTCGTTCCCATTCAGGTTGCCGGCGGGCCTGTACGGACCGGCGCGGTTGCGCTTGGCCCAGCGGCATCCATCCCCGTGCACATCCACCCCGAATTGACGCAGCAGCAAGGAACGATTCAGCGGTATCTCAACATCTTCCTGCGGCCCGAAGATCAGGGGGCAACAGGCGCGAGCGCCCGTGGAGATTCCGAAGATCCCGCCGAGTTGACGCTTGAGAATGTACTGCCGGGCCGCTACTTCGTCGAGGCGATGCCCAGCTTTTCCGGCTACGTTGCGTCGGCGACCTCAGGTAACGTGAACCTGCTGGAGCAGCCCCTGGTGGTGACGGCGGGCACGCGCCCGGATCCTATCGAGGTGACGGTGCGCGATGATTTCGCCACGTTGACGGGATCCCTCACAGGATTAAGCGGCGCGCCGCCACGGATTTGCTTTGTGGTACTGCTGCCGACCGATTCCTCGGGACGGTTTACGCAGAGCATCGCCTTGAATGGCAGCTTCAGAATGGGTGGCGTGCCGCCCGGAACCTACCTGCTGATCGCTACTCCGCAGGCGCCGCAGGATATTCCCTACCGCGATCCGGACGCGATGCGGGGATATGCCGGCGCTACGGTGACTCTGACGGGCGGCGAGCAGGCTCATGCGGATGCGCCGTTTCTCGAGCAGATCGCGCCGAAGGAACCGTGACGATGGCCAACAGATCTGCAATCCTGCTGCGGCGGCGCCCGGGGATCAGGGCGATTCTCCTGCTTCTGCTGAGCGCCAGCGCTCTGGCGCAAGATTTGCGACCGCAACACTCCCCAGCACAGCCGGCCGTTGCCCCACAGGCGGCGGCTGATAGTGTCTCGGGAACCGTGGCCAGCGCCACGGACGGACGTCGGCTGGCCCATGCGGTCGTGACTTTGTACGATCTTGCAGCCGATACGGTCTTCGACACTGTCACCGCCGATGACCAGGGCAGCTTTCGGTTTGCGTCCGTGCCTGCGGGCCGATACCGTCTGACGGGGCGGGCCAAAGGTTATCTTCCGGCTACTTATCTGGACCATGAAGGCTTTGGCAGCGCCATCGTTACGGGCGTCGGGCTCAACACCCACGGCTTGCAGCTGAAGCTGAACCGTGATGCCTCCATCTCCGGTCATATCGTCGATGAAACCGGCGAGCCGGTGGAGCGCGCCGGCGTCACCCTCTATCGTGAGTTCCCACAGGCCGGCGAGGCCCAAGGTGTCCGCCGCATTCGCAATGCCGTCACCGACAGTAGCGGGAAGTACGAGTTCATCGACCTTGCTCCGGGAACCTACTTTCTCTCCGTAACTGCGACCCCATGGTACGCGGTGCATCCGGTCCCGCAGCCGCCGGGAAATGCCCTGCCATACCGCAATAACGTAGATCCTGCGGTCGACGTGGCGTATCCTCTGACGTTTTACCCGCACGCGCTATCCTCCGGGGACGCTTCGCCACTTGTGCTGTCTGCGGGCGAAGAGGCCAATGGCGACATGCAGCTGGTGCCTGAGCACGCGCTCTCGATCAGGCTGCCCGTACCATCGAATCCGCAGCAGCAAGGTGGCGGTTTCCGATTCCCGCAGCTCGCCCGCATGGTGTTCGGGGAACCGGAACAAGTGCCGGCACAGACGCAATTCATGAATGGCGTCGCAACCATCGCCGGGCTTGCCCCCGGCGAGTACGTTGTTCAGCAGACGGGGAATGGCGGCCTGCCGATTAGCTCAAGCGCCGTCGATCTGAGCACCGACTCGCTCACAATCGATAGTCTTCCCGAAACACCACCAGGCAAGATCTCCGTTACAGTTCGTAATCTTGACGGAAGCTTGGCCAGCCCGCAGGGCCAACTCATATTGTGGCCTGTCGACAGGGGCGGGGCCTTGCCGGGCAAGATCGACAAGGATGGGACGGTAGAGTTTCTGAACGTGCCGCCCGGCGCATATCGGTTCACTTTCTCTGAAGGGGGCCGCGGCAGACCCATCGCCTCGATCCTCAAGAACGGTGAATCGCTTGCAACACGCCGCGTGAAGCTCAACAGCGGCCAGGAACTCGCCCTCACGATCTCGATCTCCGCCGCTCCGGCGAGCGTCTCCGGAGTGGTTCAGCGCAACGGCAAACCTGTACCCGGCGCCATGGTGGTGCTTGTGCCCGCCGGCGCCGATACCAGCGCGGAACTCTTCCGCCGCGACCAGAGCGATTTGGACGGAGGCTTTAACTTCCACGAGGTGATTCCCGGAAAATACCTTGTGATCGCGATCGAGGACGGCTGGCCGCTGCGCTGGACCGACACCACGGTCCTGATGCCTTACCTGCTGCACAGCGCGCCAGTCGAGGTCCCTTCCAACACAACCTCGATTCATCTCGATCAGCCGGTGGCTCCACAGCCGCGATGATTCTCGTCTGATGGGGCCCTCACAGGAAGACGGCACAACGGGGCGCGATTTTTCTGCGGTGCTGTCCAGCCTGCTTGCTAGAAGGATTTTGCGCCTGCCGGATTCCGCCCCAATAAATAGTGAAGCCGCTGCGCGTCTTTTGAAAAGAGCGCGCAGCGGCAGAAAAGGAAAGGGAATGCGAACTAAGAGGGATCAGAATTCGAAGTTCGCACGAATTTCTACCTCGCGACCATAACGTCCGTTTGCGGAGGATTTGCCGAAGCTTTCCCCAAAGGACGCATCCTGCGCTCCAGTGTCGCCGATATTCCAGAATGGATGATTGAAGGCATCCAGGAATTCTCCCTGCATGCTGAATCGCATCTCTCTGTGGAGGGGAACGGTCTTTGTAATAGAGATGTTGGTGTTCTGAGCAAACTGGCGGTTACCCCAGAACCAGTAGCGCGTACCGACCGTACCGGGGGTGCTGTTCGGGCTCAGGTATGTCGCGTTCGTGCCAACACCCGGACTGATGTATTTGGGATCCAGCCAGTACTGTGCATACGGGTTTCCGGGTACTGGATGGAAGTGGATAGAGTGTTGGAGCTGTTTGGCTGTAACGCCGGTCAAATTGAGCCCGCCGTCAAACAGGTTATTGAACGTCTGGTTTCCACCGGCGATCTGGAAAGGTGCGCCGGTCTGGAAGGCGTTGGTGGTCCCGAGAGTCCACCCACCGACAGCGCGGTCCAACCATGCATTGCCGTTGAGGAAGTTTTTACCCTTGCCGAAGGGCAGGTCATACGTTCCGATAACGTGAATTACATGGTGGATGTCTGAGGGAGTGGGTCCATAGCCGAGTGCAAGGT
Organism: uncultured Acidobacteriaceae bacterium; assembly: GCA_963777205.1. Classification (GTDB taxonomy): domain Bacteria; phylum Acidobacteriota; class Terriglobia; order Terriglobales; family Acidobacteriaceae; genus Granulicella. The sequence goes on from CAVZPQ010000001.1 coordinate 7,952, forward strand.
TGCGCAAGGTGTATTGGGTGCTCATTCCCAGGCTGCGCGACCAGGTGTAGTTTGCGTTGAAGTGCATGCCATGCCAGTTCTGCTGACGAAACTCCACTTCCAGCGCGTTGAAGTTGGAGTAGCCTGCCGCAGTCAGGTACCCCACGTTTCTGCCTGCCTGATATGGATTCACCTGAAACAGGTTGGTGGGATAGCTGCCGCCGGGACCGGAGTACCCCAGGACCGTTTGGCAGGGTGTGAACGAGGTCGGCACCAAGTTGCAGAAGTAGTTTCCGGTGGCGCCGAAGGGTGTCGACAAAGCGGCAGCCATGCTTCCAACCTGGCCATGCTGCAGGTTGGTAATAAAGCCTCCGTAGGTATATCCCGCTGTCGGGTTGTCCTGAAACGCCGTGTCAAAGATCGGCATGGAGCCAGGCGCGCCCTGGAACGAGGTTCCGCCGTTAGCTGCGAGCGCCGCCTGCGCCGCCTTGAACTGGTCGAGGAAGCCGTTTTCGAAGATATTCACTTCGTTCAGGTTGAGTGGCATCCACTGGTGAATACCACGGTTTCCGACGTAGCGAATTTCGATCGCGTTGCTCTTGCCCAGCTCACGCTGGATGCCAAAGTTCCAGGATTCCGTGTAGGGCTGCTTGATGTGTGGATCCATACCTGCCAAGCCAGCCTGTTGAAACTGCGATGACTCGCTGACCTGTGCCGTATAACTGGGCGGATTGACCAAGTAGTTCGTCGGGAAGGTACCGTTCGCGAAGTTTGCGAGATGTTCGGTGCCGGAAGTGAAATAACCGGTCGCCGGAGAATTCGCGGCAGACAAATCATAGCCCTGGTAGAAAAACGCTCCATAATTCGAAGCGTACGACCAGAAATCCTGATATTGAGGCGTATACCGGCGGAGCGAGAAGCCTCCGCGAATGACTGTGGCGGAATTGCCGAGAAGCTTGCCGAAGGGTCCATCAGCCTTCGCCGAGGGAGACCAGGCGAACCCGATATTCGGTTGCGGGCTCACGTTCCATGGCGCATAGGCGTGCTCACGCGCAACGTAATTCGAATCGGCGGGCCCCTGGAACGTTCCAGGTTTGAACGCATTGTTCACACCCGAGGGTCCCCAGAGACCGGCGGGCGTCGGGCTGTAATAGATGCTGCCGAGGTCGTGGTCGTCGCCAGTGAAGTCCCAGCGCAACCCGTAGTTGACGGTCAGGTGCGTGGATGCACGCCATGAATCCTGGAAGAAGAGACCTGTGGCTCCCTGCAGTTCATCCAGTTCAACTCCACCGTAGGGTTTGAACTGCTTTGTCTTCGGGTCGAGTGGGTGTGCCCCGCCGGCGTCAACAATATCTCCCGTAAGGATTGCATAATACTGCTGCATCTCTCCGAGTTGGTTTGGGTTGGCCTGCGCGAGTGCAGGGTTCGAGGCGCTGAAGACATTCAGGCCTGGGTCTCCGGCACCCATACCGAGGGTAATGCCCGTGTATCCCAGCGCAGGATTCCAGTAATGATCCTGCTCGCGGTAGTAGCTCGCCCCGAAGGTAAAGTTATGGCTCTTCTTCTGCCACAGTACGTTGTCGCTCCAACTGATTAGAGGATAGAAGTTTGATTGGGTTGAGTAGAAGAAGTCGCCCGAAACGCCAGCCGTGTCATAGTTCAGACCCCATGGCCCATTCCACCAAACAATGTTGTGGTTCGCGCCGTACCCATTAGATTTTGGGGCACTCACTTGATAGTTATAAAGATAACCACCCTGGAACTGGTTAATGAGCGTCGGGCTGATCAACCAGTTCACTCCGATGCCTGCAGTGTAGGCCGTCGCTCCGTAGCCGTCCTGCATGAACGAGAAATCCGGTCCTGGGAAAGATGGAAATAGCGCGGTCGGGGAGCTGCTCTTGTTTTCATTGAAGACGAAATCAAAACTGAGGTTGTTTCGCATGTTGTAGTCGATGCGGAAGGTTGGAGCGTAGAAGTAGCTGTTATTCGGCTCAAGGTAAGCAAGGTCCTGGACATTCTGCGACTCGTATTGGTCTGCTCCGGGCACGTCCTCGCTGGTTCCTAGTGGGATCGAGGCATTGATCTTCGAAAGCTCCGCGGCGATGGCAGGATCCACGGTCGACTGCAGGCCAGCAGCTCCTGCAATCTGAAGCAGGTTCACAGTATGTGAGCTGCCATCGAGACCTTGAAAGACGTAGTTCCCCTGCTGCATGGACGCCGTCAAGTAAGGGTCAACACCGGTTCCCTTGCCGGGCGTCAGATCCTCTTCATAGCTTCCGAAGAAGAAGAGCTTGTCTCTGATAATTCGACCGCCGACGGTGCCGCCAAAATCCTCTTTGTGGTACAGAGCCTTTGGAACACCATAGAAGTCGTTGGACCAGGAGTTCGCATTCAGCGAGGAATTCTGGAGATCCACGAAGAGTCGGCCATGAAATTGGTTGGAACCGCGGCGGGTCGACAGGACCGCTTGCATCGCGGCTTGACCATAGCCTTGGCTGGCAGTCAGGCCAGAGGTCTGGATTGTCAGCTCCTGCGTGTTTTGCAGGCGCGGCGTAACGGGGGTCGTGTTTGGACCTATAGAGCCGTAGCCCTTGAAGCGGCTCGAATTCGCAATGACGCCGTCCATGGAGGTCAGTTCCGACTGGTGCTGCTCATTGTCCCAGAGGCCCGCAGAGTTAAATCCAGCCACGAAGGCGGTGAACTGCGTAGGATCACGGTCGGTCATCGGCAGATCTTCAATCTGCTTTAAGTCAATCGTGGTGCCGATTACGTTCGAGGTGACTTCGATCAGGGGTGTCTGCTCTGCCGTGACTTCGACCTTTTCGGAAACCGAGCCAACCTCGAGAGGCACGGTCAGATCGGTCACGCGCGAGGCCTGGATCACTACGGAATCAAAAACTGCGTCTTTAAACCCCGGCTTGCTCACAGTCAGCGAATAGGTGCCTGCATCCAGGCCCGAGAACGAGTAGGTTCCACCTTTCAAGGTGGTCGCACTCCGGCTCACGTTGGTCGATTTATCGCGCACAACGAGGGCAGCATCTGCAACGACTGCGCCGGTGTTGTCGTGCACGGTGAGCACCAGGACGCCCTGGTTGCCGCTCTGGGCGCGCAACGCGGGAGTTGCGCAGGTTGCGATGAGCACGAAAAGCAGAACCCTTAGAAACCGGTTACATTTTTGAATCATCTCTGAAATTCCTCGATTCTCGTGTACGCCTGCTGGAACGTCTATAGTGCCGGGACTGCTTATTCCGGCGGCGTCATCATGGAATGGTGAGCTGGCCTGTGATGAAGATTCTGCGCGTCTCGGAGGCTTATTGGCAACGAAAAAAATCCAAAAACGCATTTTTTTTCGTCGGTGAAGTCGTATTTTTAACTGAGATCAAAGTCTACGCGATGTGGCGAGAGCGAAATAAGGCGAATGTCAAAGCGCTGCGGTATTGCGTAACGTATGCGTCTTTGTATTCGTTGTTCGTGGCGACTGTCAAGCGTAGTGCCGGAAAACGGCCGCCCGGCTGGTCCACGTGCCCCATGCGTTGGGGCGCAGTCCCTTGGCATCCTGCCAAATCGGCCCTGAAATAGAGGTATATGATGCAGTCTCCTTCCGCTCTTTTCAGCAAATTGCCGTGCGACCGGCTGACCGGTTCATCTGCGTTTCGCAAATTGTTGACGCTCATTCTGATGGCGACCGCCGCGGTCTGCATGAAGGCACAGGCGCCGCACGGACCTCAGGGCCTTCCTCCCGGGCCGATGCTCAATGGCGGGAAGATCACTCTGCGATCTTCATCACTCATGGTCGACATTCTGAAATATTCAGGCACGGTAGCGCGGCTGTCGCCTGTGTCCGACGCGAACGTCGACTACACGCCCGGCGATCGACTCAAGGAACGTTCCGCCGACACGTTCTATCATCTCGGCGATCTGGATCTACGCTTTCGCACTGCAGGGTCGCCCGGCTGGACCGATGTGTCTACTGCGTTCCATCGCGAACAGGCGACTGTTCTAAAGTCTGAGGCCAACCTTTTTACTGAAGATGTGAGCTCAAGCATTCCCTCCAGCACCCCGCTGAAACTGGTCCGAACCTGGGCCGTTGAGAACGGCGATTTGGTGCTTCGCTTCACGGTGACAAACCGGGGAAGCGTGCCGCTCGAAATTGGGGGCGCCGGGATTTCTATGGTGTTTAACAACATCATGAATGGGCTCACTCTCGACCAGTCCTACAGAAGGCTGCTCGTTCTATGACCCCTATATCGGTGAAGATGCGGGCTATGTCCAGGTGGTCCGTTTGAATGGTCTTGGTCCGGTGCTGGTTGTTGTACCTGATGGTCACACGCCTTTTGAAGCCTGGAAGCCGATCCTCGACCGGCGCGACCGGGCTACGGGCAAGGGGCTGCTGGGCAATGATCCGACACCGCGCGGAACCACCTTCGAAGGCTCCTACGATTGGATGGTGCACTCGGCCGGCTTCGCGACCACCGACTGGAAGAGTGCGGACGAGTGGAATCCAGCAACACTGCAGCGCCTGCAACCTGGGGAAAGCACAACGTTCGGTCTGCGATTCCTGGTTGCGCCGGACATCCGGCATATCGAATCGACTCTTACCCAACACAGGCGTCCCGTTGCGGTTGGAATTCCCGGTTATATCCTTCCGCAGGACATGGACGGACGCCTGTTCCTCCGCTACGATTCGCCCGTCCGCTCGATCGTCAGCGAGCCGTCAGATGCGGTGGCGATTCACGACGACGGACGCAACACCGCCGGATTGCATGCGTACACGCTTCACGGAAAACGCTGGGGCCGCTTCCGCCTCGTCATTACATACCAGGACGGCACGGTACAGAGCATCGGCTATCGCACGATAAAGCCTGAGACTGAAGCCGTTGCCGATATGGGCCGATTCCTGTTTCATCAGCAGTGGTTCGATCAACCCAACGATCCCTTTCATCGTTCGCCGTCGGTGATTACCTACGACGATGAGGCAGGCAAGCAGGTAAGGCAGGACTCCCGGGTTTGGATCGCAGGCCTGAGTGACGAAGCAGGAGCCGGCTCGTGGCTCGCGGCTGCGATGAAGGAATACCTGCAACCGAATGCCGCAGAAGTGGCAAAGCTGGAGAGCTTCGTTGACGGCGTGCTATGGGGCCATCTACAGAACAGCACCGGCGAACACAAGTATGGCGTTCACAAGAGTCTGTTCTTCTACCAGCCTGATCTGGTTCCCGGTTTTACCTATGACCCGGCGCTGAACTGGACAAGTTGGACGAGTTGGAACAAGCAGCAGGCGGATGATGTTGGGCGTTCCTACGATTATCCGCACGTGGTAGCGGCTTACTGGTCGCTCTACCATATTGCCCGCAATACGCAGGGAATCGTGACCCGGCATCCGTGGCAGTGGTATCTCAATCAGGCTTATGAAACCTCGCTCGCCATGTGTTCGGAAGCGCCGTACTATACTCGCTTCGGCCAGATGGAGGGCACGGTTTTTCTCCGCCTGCTCGACGATCTAAAGCAGGAAGGATTGACGGAGCAGGCTGCGAAGCTGGAAGCCGCGATGCGTAAACGCGCTGATTTGTGGAAGAGCGAGACCTATCCATTCGGCAGTGAGATGCCATGGGATTCCACCGGCCAGGAAGAGGTCTATGGATGGTCGCGATACTTCCATTATGACGACACGGCGAACGTCACGCTTAATGCAATCCTCGCCTACGACCCCGCCATTCCAAGCTGGGGATACAACGGCAGCGCGCGACGGTACTGGGACTTCATCTATGGAGGAGATCCAAAATACTCGCGCATTGAGCGGCAACTTCATCACTACGGCTCAGGGCTCAATGCAATTCCCCTGCTCGAGGAATATCGTGAACACCCGGACGATCTTTATCTCCTGCGTGTCGGCTATGGAGGCGTGATGGGGCCGCTCACCAATATCGACCAGAAGGGATTCGCATCGGCTGCCTTCCACTCTTTTCCCGACATGATGCGATTCGATCCGTACACGGGAGACTACGGGCCCAACTTTTTCGGCCACGCGGTGAATACAGGAACGTACGTCGCGCATGACGATGCGATGGGATGGATCTGCTTTGGAGGAAACGTTACCGAACACCATGGCAGTATCCACATCACCCTTCTGGACTCCTCACGCGATCGGCTGTTCATCGCACCACTGGGGCTTTGGATTACCCTGGACGCGGGTCATCTTGACTCAGCAGACTTCGACCCAAGGACGCATGTGATTCGGCTGCATCTGGGCTCCGCAACCAGCTCAATGCCGGTCGGCCGTGTTCGGTTGACTCAGACGGTTTCAGGATCAAGCGCGCCCGTGTGGGCCATCGCACCGAATTCCGGCGTTGATGCGGGCGCGAATGTTGTTCAGCTTGGACCGGCGCAGACGACGATTCTCGTGAAGGAATCGCAACGATGAGGGCAATGCAAGCCTGCAAAAGTGTTTGCGAATCGATGTCTCAGGCACTCATCTTTGTGATCTATCGGATGGATCGGCGGTCATGACTGACCGATGCCCTGTCGTTGTCTGCCAATAATCCATCCAGCGCTCGCGAATGCCTTCGACGTTCCTGAGCAACTCGGGCGGCGGCTTGTGGCCGTGCACCAGCACGATGACCATCCCTGTGTTGAAGCGCTTTTGCGCATGGTCTACATCAGGCAGACGCGGTCCCTCGGCAGCGATGACATCGTTGATCGTGACCTTTGTGCGATCGGCCTTGTAGATCATGTGGCCGTTTGCGTCGCGGCCCTGCGGCTGCAGATTGCGCAGAAGGAAGAAGTCAGGCACTTCGCTTGGGGCGATCAAGCCCATGAGGTAGAGGTCCAGGTAAGACCATCCCGTTGCCGGAACGTAGTAGTCGTCATCGAGCTGAGTGAATGTGCCGTCGAAGTTGTCCTGCCAGACTCCGCCTCCCATTGCAGAGGCCTCTGTAGGCCGCTGATACGGGAACGCGGCGCGGGCCTGGAGGCCGGTGGCCCAGTGTGTGGGTCCGAGCGGAATCAGTTCGCCATTGATCTTTGCTGAAACGAACGCGGACCAGCGGTGCCCCATCTCATGCCCGATCTGCGACATCGCATAGTCATACGGCGGAATCTTCCCGTTGAGCGTGCGCTCCGCCAGCTGGTGCGTGTAGGAGATGATGTCGTGCCGACTATCGTCGTTCACGCCCTCCGGGGGATACTCGTCCATCTGGTTGGAGCCCATGTAAACCGGTTGCACAAACTGCCACTGAAAGCGGCCCTGGGTGCAATAGCTGGCGAGATTCTCTTGGGGTGCGGCGATTCCCGTGACAGCGCCGCCATTCGGTCCGCCTCCTAGCGGGCCGGTGCTCGGCGTTCCGGCTTCAGGATTGTCGATGCGGAAGTCCGAGTAGTAGGCGAGGAAATCGAATTTATCGCCCAGCGCTTTGATAACCGAGCAGGTGAGGTCGTTTGGTCGGGGTGACTCCGGATAATAGAAGCTCTCATACACAGCAGGAAATGGACCGTCCTGCTTTTTGATGGAGGCGAGGTTCATCTCTGGGCTGGCGAGGCTATCGAGCCGCACAAGCTGAGCAGGTATGTGTGACGCCTGGGCCGTATGAGCAGAGTCTTCCCTGGACGGCTCGACTGCGGCCGAGACGTAGAGCTTGGAACCGGCGCGAACTCCGGCTGGCAGCGTCCCCCTAAGCGTGACCGTGCTTCCGTCGACACTTACATCCGGAGAGACACCGTTACCGAAAGCGATATAGCGCGCTCGCCGCCCCGACTCCTCAGGCCGCTCGCCGAACGCGGGCAAGCGCAGCGCCGTCCAAACGGTAGCTCCGGGCGTGTCGTTCGCGCAGGGCTCCATCGGTTTCGTGGGACTGAGGCAAACGCGATATATCGCACTTGTCGAAGACTCACCGGCGCCCACCGGAATAGGCGCACCAGCCTCGATCTGCGCCTGCAGGTACACCCCGCCAATCGCGCTAAGCCTGATTGATTTGATCTGTTGCGCCGACGTGCCCTGGGTGTCTGACTCAAGCGTGGCGAGTGGCTTCCCTTCTCCTCGCTCGAGCTTCGGAAAGATCCCGACGATGCCATCTCGCGCGGAGATCTCGTCGTAGGTCAGATCGATAACCCCGTCGGTGTGAAGCACGGCCTGGAAGCGGTTCACTGTTGGCGTCCACGTCCAGTCCTGAATTCCTGCGTAAGGTTCCGTGAGTGTCCAGGTGATGACAGCGCGATCACTCAACTCCTTCAGATAACGCGTTCCCTGCATGCGCGGCTTGAAGAACGCGCTGATGGCGTTCGCGCCGATGAAGGTGCTGCCTACATGCTGCAGCAACGCATAGCGTTCGACTGCGAGGCCGCCCTGAGAGTTCGGCGGCATCTCGTGACGCATATGTGCGCTGGAAACCGGCGGTTCGCCGAACGTAATCGAGCCGGTGATCCCGACGGAAAACTCATTCCATTTTTTGTCCGAGAACGGAAAGGTGATCTTGGTCAGCCTGGCGTGCGGATCCTTAAGCTCCGTGCCGAAATCGCTGTCCCACGCTTCAGGCAAGGTCTCCACCCGATAACGCGATCCGTCAGGCGTGAAGCGGATCGTACGATGCGCGAGATTGAAGAGATGCGGCTTGCCGAGCGCATCTTCGTTGAGGGTAAGGACGATCAGATTACCCTGGGTGGTCACGCTACCGATGGACTTGCCGGGAGCATCCCAGTCCTGCGCGATCGCGGCGTTGCCGGCGAGCATAGCACCTATCAGCGTGACACTACCCAGCAGTTGCCAAGTACGACCCGCTCCACACACGTTTATGCAGCTTCGAAGCATATGGCTCTCCGTCCTCGTAGTTGGTTTCGCTAAGACCTCTGGACATTCACGTAATAGAGGTCCGTCGCTACATCGAAGTGTTCGCTGTCCAGCGGCGTCTTCATCGTCTGCCACCGCGTGGTGACCGGCGTTATCGTCTGCCAGTGGTTTTTGTCGCCGACCTTGATCGGCATCGCAAACGATGGCTCATCGGCTTGCCACCGATACGCAACCGTCCCGGCCGGCGCATCGAAGCGCAACTCCAGTGTGGGAATTGCAGCGTGGCGCAGGTATTGATTGAAGATGGGCGTGAGATTGCGCTTCGTGTGTTGGTTGAAGAACGCGACCATGTCGGTCGTCATGATCGTCTGATACTTGAAGTGCTGATAGTAGTCGTGCAGCAACGCGAACCATTCGTGGTCGTCATCGATCACGCTGCGCAGCGTGTTTAGGAACAGCCCGCCCTTATAGTACTGATCGACAGGTGGCGTGCAGACGGTTCCCTGCTGGCAGATGATCGGCTCGGCATTCTTTACAAGTGCCTTTTCCGTGTTGACGTACTTAATCGCATCGCCCTTGCCCCACATGTACTCCACAAAGACCGACTCGCAGTAGTTCGCCCAGCCTTCGTGGATCCACATATCGGAGCGGTCTCGTGCAGTGATGCTGTTGCCGAACCATTCATGCGCGCTCTCGTGCACGATGATGAAGTCAAACTGCGATCCGATACCTGTCTTCGGTCGACCAAGGTAGCCGTTCTCAAAGTGATTGCCGTATGTGATCGCGGTCTGGTTCTCGACTCCGGAGTACAGTGCTTCCACCAGCTTGTAGCCATCGCGATAGAACGGATAAGCGCCGAAGGCGTGCTCATACGCCTTGAGCATGTTCTTCACCTGGATGAACTGATGCTTCGCTTTGTCGAGGTCTTCGGGAAAGACAAAGTAATCCAGCGTCAGCGTGCCGTACTGATCGGTGTAGGTGTCATCGAAGTGCACATAGGTGCCGATGTTCAGCGAAACATCGTAGTTGTTGATCGGATAGCTGACGTGCCAGTCCCATCGCGTGTACCCGTCACCTAGATCCGTCTTCTTCTGCAGCCGCCCGTTTGATACCTCGACAAGATTGCTCGGCGCCTCCACGCTGATGTCCATCGTGTCGGGTTCATCCCGCCACTGATCTTTGTTGGGCCACCACACGCTTGCGCCTTCTTCTTCACAAGCCGTATTCACCAGCGGACGTCCTGCCGGGTCTTTGCGGAAGACAAAGCCTCCAAAGCGGCCCATCTCGACTGGATGCCCGGAGTAATAGAACTCGATTGTTACGACCTCGCCCTTCTTCAGCGTCTCTGGAAAATCGACATACACCGTCCGACCCGCGGCGCGTTCGTATTTGAGCGGATGCGTGGCTCCGTCCGGTTCGTCAAGCACGATCTTGTCTATGTTGAACACCGGCACAAGATCAAGCTGAATCCGGTTGCCGGCTTCCAGCATTCTGAAGCGAATGAGGTTCTTCCCGCTCAGCATCTGCCGGCCGGGATCAACGCGCACATCCAGGTGGTAGTACAGCAAGTCGTTGTTTGCGCGATACGGTCCGTATTCACCACGCAGGCGATCGCCTTCGCTGACGGTGTTTGTCGCTTGCGTGCTTGTAGTCTGCGCCCACACCGGCAGTCCGCAGAGCAGCAAACAAGAGAGCATGGTGCTCAAAGGCGCTTTCCTCGGTGTGCGACTCTGCGTGTTGTTCAAATCGACTCCTCTCCGCGCAATACACCGCGAATTCCGCGATCTGCCAGCGACGGCTTCAGCGCAGTTGGCCCTGGCCGCGTTCGCAGCCGGCGATCGGCGGCCTCCGGAACACTAAGAAGTATACGTAAAAGTATTTTCTGTGGCTCAACGAAGTTCCCCCTGAAATCCGGGTAAAACGGCCTAGGATCCCGGACAGCCGGCGGCGTCCGCCGGGGGTAAACCGCGCTTCGATGGCAGCTCGGCCTTCGGGGTTAGCGCCTCCCACTCCTCCACGGCCACTGCCGCATAGCGGTCTTCCGTTCCGGACGCGTTGAACACTGCCCGCAGGCAACGGGTCTGGATGCTGGGAAATTTCACATCAAGGAAGCTGCCCATCGGCGCGGTGGGATACGAGCTCGCGTTCGGCACTGGTTCCCACTTGCCATCTTTCACGTACTCGAGATGCCAACTCGCGGGCGGAGCTACTCCCTCGGAGGCACCCGCGGGATGATCGCTCCAGAACACAATGCGCGCCCCGTTCAGAGTTACCGGGCGCGACCACGCATACTCGATCCATTGCCGCGACGGGTTGTGGCCTGACCAGCTACCCCACATGTCCGGAGGCAACGGGTTTTCGCGCACGATGCCATCGTTCAGCGCTTTGATCCAGTACTGGACAGGCACGGGTTCATTGGAGGCTGCCGCATGCGCCGCCATCGCAACATTGCGCGTCGGGCGGGGAGGCGGCTGCGGCTCATGCGTCTGGACCACCTTAAGCATCCGTGCTGGCTTCACGCTGTCGTCCCATTCCAGCTTGTCGATCGCGATGCTACGCCGGAAGTGCCCTCCACCCTTCGCGTCAGCCGTGTGGTAGACGAGATACCACTGGCCCTTGAACTCCACCACTCCGGGATGTGACGTCGTCGACGACACAGGATCCAGAATGACTCCGCGGTACGTCCACGGCCCCAGCGGTGACTCAGCTGTGCCGTAGGCGATGCACGCGTGATAGATCGCCGGCGTGCAAGGTGAGTTCGGTCCGGCCTGGTTCCCGGCATAGACCAGGTAATAGGTATCGCCCCGTCGGAAGAGCCGCGATCCTTCAAAGAAACCCGTCAGCGAGTGCACCGCGACCACAGGTCCCTTCGGTGTCACCATGTCTCTTTCCAACTCGACTCCGCGAAGCTGCCCGAACGTTCCCCAGTACAGATACACACGGCCATCCTTGTCCACCATCGCCGTGGGATCGATGTTCTGCATATCGTTCGGCTCTGGAAGCGACTGGGAGATGATCGGGCCTGCCGGATGCGCGTCCTTCCACGGCCCGAGCGGACTGTCTGCAACCGCCACGCCGATGACGAACGGGTCGCGATGCTCGCGTTTGCCCTCTTCCACCGGCGCATAGAGGTAGAACCTGTGGTCCGCGCCTTCAACGATCTGCCCGGCGTACGCGTGTCCCGGCTTAGACCACGCAAACACTTTCTCGGGACGCAGAACTCCCGGATAGAGCTGCCATACATGCGACGCAACATCCTTGGTCGCAAATATCTCCCACTCGTTCATCACAAAGTCATTGCGATTGGGCGGGGCTTCGTCGCGGCCAGCGAGGATGTACAGCGTGTCGCCGACGACGATCGGCGCCGGGTCCGCCGAGTAGTAGGACCCGTCTGAAAGAATCGGGTTGCCGCGACTGTGAACGATCTGTGGGACGGGGATATCTGCACTCTGCGCGTTCGCGGAGAGCAGCAACAGTCCGGAGACGAGCGATACCAGGATTATCCCGGTGCAGCTCTGCGGGTGTTTCTGAAACGTCACAATTTCTTCCCTTCGCCCGGGCCTGTGGCGTGGACCAGCCCTATCGCGCAGTGAACTTGACCAGCACCACGCCGTGTTTCGCTACGGTCGCACTGAAGCTGTCGCCCGTCATCGTGACCGGCTCATGCTTCCACAGGTCGCGAAGCTCCAGCTTCCTGCCCGCAAAACTCGCCGGCAAGCTCGCTCTTGGAAACGACATCGCCGCCGGCGCTCCGGTGCGATTGAAGAGACCAACCACCACCGATCCGTCAGATAGCGGACGCATCAATACCTCGAGGCCATTGTTGCTGGACACCGAAACCACAGGCTTGTAATCGCGGTCCTGGTCAATCGCAATCACGTCGCGATTCATCAGGATGCTCTTGGTCTCGTCGGTCATCGACCGAAGATCGTTGCCTGCGATCAGCGGCGCGGCCAGCAGAGACCATAAGCTCATATGCGTGCGGTACTCATCGGCCGTCATCCCGCCGTTGCCGATCTCCAGCATGTCGGGATCGTTCCAGTGTCCGGGCTTCGCATACGACGCGATCTTCAGTTGACTGAAGCCAATCTGGTCCATCGACTCCCAACGATCACTGATGTCCCCTGTCGTACGCCACAAGTTTCCGCTGGTCTTTTCGCCCCAGCCGGTCCACGGTTCCGCACGGCCGTATTCGCAGAGGCTGTAGACAATCGGCCGATGCGTGGCTTCCAGCGCCTCGCCCATCTCCTGATAGATCGCCTGCAGCGTAGGCGCATCATCTTTGTAAATCTCGAGGTCACTGCACAGGTCGTACTTCAGATAATCGATGCCCCATGCAGCATAGGTCTTCGCATCCTGGACCACGTGTCCATAGCTGCCCTCGTATCCGGCGCAGGTCTTCGGTCCGGGCGAAGAGTAAATTCCAATCTTCAGGCCCTTGGAATGCACGTAATCGGCCAACGCCTTCATGTCGGGAAACTTCTTGTTCGTCGTTATGTTTCCGTTGGCGTCGCGCCCCAGTTCCCAGGTGTCATCGATATTGATATAGGTGTAGCCGGCGTCGCGCATGCCGCTCGAGACCATCGCATCCGCCATACCGCGCACCGCCGCGTCATCGACGCGCCCGGCAAACTTGTTCCAGCTGTTCCAGCCCATCGGCGGCGTTCGCGCCAGCCCGTTGTCAGGCACATCTTTCAGCGCGGGGAGTGGCAGCGGGGCGGGTGGCTCCGTCGCCTCTTTCGTCACCTTCTCGCCCACGGAGTGGATCTCGCCCCTGCGCCCGCGCGTCGTAAGCATCAGCTTGCCGCCCTGAAGCGTGCCGTCGTACGTAAACACGGGCATCTGGCGGTGCGGCGGCGCACCGGGCGCGGCCGGCGGAGGAGGCGGTGGTACCGTCACAAAATGCAGGGCGCCATTCTTGAACGTGCCACTGATGGCAATCCCGTTCTGCTCACGGAGCAGTTCGCCGCTGACCTTATCTCCGCTCTGCTCGATATGGAAGTACGTGTCCCGAAAAGTTCCGTCTCCGTTCGGATTGGGCGTGCGCACGTCCCAATACCCGCTTAGATCCTGAGCGTGCATAACAGAACCCAAACCGCACAACGCAAGCGCGACGGCGACGATGGACACAACGCGAAACAACAGACGATTCACACGAACTCCTATGCCGACCTCGGCTGAATACATTTTTGTATATATCAGGACCGGCAGGACTGGGAAGCGAAATTCACGAAAATAGCCGGATAACAAGTTGCATCCCGCCGGGTGGCTGACCTGCAGCCGCGCCGATCCCCTTACCAGCTTCCCCGTTCGCCAAAGATGTCGATGACATGGCCCAGACGCTCTGCACCCTTGAGCCAGTTCTGCTTCAGGGCAAGATCGACTCCATCAGCATCTCCGGTCTCGACTGCGCGGATGATCTCCTTGTGCTCCTGCACAGAAATGTGCAGGTCGTTGATGATGGAGCTCGCGTAAAGACGCCAGTAGCGCTCCGTCTGCGGCTCAATCCCGCCGTGCAGCGTAGTCAGCCGGGGTCCGGCGCCGCACTTCACGATGAGGCGGTGAAAATCGCGATCGATTTCGAAGATCTCACCGGGATGGCAGTTCCGCCCGCTCGCGATGGCATCCAGCCGATGGTTAAGTGCACTCAACTGCGCGGTGATCGGCTTGCGTTGAGCCGGCGGAAGACGCGCGACCCCGCGCCCGGCAATACCCTCCAGGCTGCCAATGATCATGTACAGCTCATTCGCATCCTCTTTGGTCAGCGGCGCGACAATCATCCTGGACTTGCTGACATTGCGGTGCTCGAGCACGTACCCTTCGCGTTGCAGCCACTGAATTGCGCCGCGCACCGGCGTCCGGCTCATATTCAGGCGCTCGGCAAGGTCCGCCTCCAGAATCCAGGTGCCCGGCGAAAGCCGCCCGTGCACAATCAGTTCGCGTATCTCGCGGAAGGCCGTTATAAGGCTCGTTCCGTGTTCAGGTTTGGTTCGAGAGTTTTTGGAAGATGTCGCCGTTTTCTTAGCTGCCATAGAGGAATGCAATTATCGCACGAGCCAAACGCAAAACTGTATACAAAGAAGTGGAGAATTCATGTATCAACTGATCACCTGAACTCAATACATCACCTGACGCCATTCACGACGGAGTCGGACAGTCTCACACCCATCAAGCGGTCGGCGTTTTCGTGGCTTGTCCCTCAGCCGGGCCATTCAGCGGCTTCTGGGTGAACAGCGTTACACCAAACACCGGCCCTGCCGTTGACCGGCTATGCGGCACGAACTTCACGCGAATGCTGTCCTTGCCCCTGGTCAACGCCTCGGGGATCGGATACTCCACCTCGAAGAACTTCCCAGGCTTGTTCCCCTTCAACTCCTCCGTCGCCAGCACCACGTCGTCGATGAGAATGTCGAAGCTGCTTCCGCGCTCGTCGCCCCAATAGGTCGCCATCAGCACCAGCGGGCCCGGCTTGGTCTTCATCTTGAACTCGAAGTACCCGCCGGAGCGCGCATCTCTCCCCTGTCGTCCGCGATAAACCACCGGGTATGAGGTCTGCGAAATCAGATCGTGGTCGCGCTCAGGCTGCATCTCGCCCAGGTGCATGACGTCGACTGACCGCGCCGCAACATCCTTCAGGTGTTGCTGCTCAGCCAGAAACGCCGCCTGCTCCACCTTCCACTGCTCATCACTGAAGCGTTTGAAGTACACCGCGCTGCGCCGCTCATACTGGCTGTAAAAGGGCACGAAGGTAAGATCAGCCGGCCGAATCACACCTTGCGTCTGATACGACACGCGCTCCGCCGCAGGCCCCGCTTTGAAGCCGCCCAGCAGGTTCTCACCCACCATCGCCGGATCAGGGCTGTCCCACTTCTCTGTCGTCGGGCCCAGATCAGCAGCCATCACCATCGGCCCGCGAACCACAGCCACGGTGCTCGCATCCCCCTGCGCGGATTCCAGGCGCAGCTCAAGCGGCAGCGTGATCGCGACCGTATCTCCCTGCTTCCACTTCCTGTCGACGATCGCATACCCCTTGCTCATCGCCGGATCAAACCGCTGGCCATTGACCGTCACGCTCGCGTTGCCCTTCGCCCATCCCGGAACCCGCAACGCGATCGCAAACCTTCCCGGCTTTCCAAGACTCGTCAGCGTCACGCGCGACTCGCCCTGCATCGGATATTTCGTCTCCAGCCTCAGCTTCGCATCGCGCTTCGCCCAGGTAGCCTCTGCCGGTATGTAGAGGTTCACCAGCAGCGTGCCGTCACCTTCCCAGAAGATCGAATCACCATGCTTCGAGTGGCTCTCCATGCCCGTTCCCACGCAGCACCAGAACGCGTCCTCCTTCGGGCTCGAGTAGCCTCGCTCTGACCCCGTCATCAACGGCGTCATGTACGTGAATCCACTCGTCGCCGGATTCTGCGCCGCCATCACATGATTCAGGTGCGCGCGCTCGTAGTAATCGAAAGTACGAGCCGTTCGGCGTCCAGCTATACAAATGCCGCGTCAGCTTCAGCATGTTGTACGTATTGCAGTGCTCGCACGTCTGCTCCGTAATATGCTCCGCGATCGTGTCCGGCGCGGAGAAATACTCGCGGTCCGCATTGCCGCCGATCACATAGCTGTGATGTTCCGTCACAGCCTTCCAGAAGAAGCTTGCTCCGTCTCCCGGTGCCGCGTTGCCGCTCAGCTCATGAATGCGCGCCAGCCCCACCAGCTTCGGCACCTGCGTATTCGCATGCAGATTCGCCAGCTTATCCTGCCCCGCCTCCAGCGGATCCAGAACCCTGTGGTCGTAAATCCGCTCTGAAATCGTGAGCCACCGCTTGTCTCCCGATTGCACCGACAACTCCGCGAAGCTCTCGTTCAGCCCGCCGTATTCCGTGTGCAGCATCTCCTCCATCTGTGCATCACTGAGAGCTGCGAACACCTTTTCGAAATACCCCGCCAGCCCAAGATTCACCTCGAGCGCCTGCGGATTCCCCCACGCCGAATGGACGTCACACAACCCAGCCATCACCTTGTGCACCGTATACAGCGGAGACCACGAGCCGTTCAGATCGAATCCGCTCGAATGAATCTCGCCGCGCATCACCTCCGGAAAGATCGCTTCGCCGTCGACAATCGTGCCGTCCTTCAGCTTGCGGCCCAGCGCACCCACATATCCTGTGCCGCGCGCCTTCTGCGCCCGCGCCAGCTCGCTCACCACGTAATCCGCGCGCTCTTTGCACGCCGTGTCGCCCGTCTGTTCGTAAATGTGCGCCAGCGCCGAAAGATAATGTCCCGGTGCTGTGGCCGGCCAGCGTGTCGCTCTCCCACCCGCCGTAGATCGCTCCCTTCGGCGGCAGACCCGCATACAGCAGAAAATTGTGCAGCAGGCGATCCGCGCTCAGGCTCAGCAGAAATCCCTTATTCACCTCCACCGCCGTCGCAAAATCAGAAGGCAGCAGCCGCACCGCGGATAACGGCAGCGGCCTCGCGGACGAAGGGACCACACCTCGAGCCGCTGCCGCACGCGCCAGCACCGGCGACGTTCCTGCAGCCGTCAGCACGGCCGCGCTCTTTACAAATTGACGCCGATCCATTTTCATCGCAGTTCCTTGCAGCTCGCCGGCGGTTGCTGCCGCTGGGGCGGACCATTATGCGGCTTGGGCCCGCGGCATTGCTGTGGGCTTATGTTGTATCCAAATGCGTATCCAATGTCAAACCAGAAGCTCCGGAATAGGCTCCGATTGCTTCCCTGCTTCAACCCTCCTTTCATGGGTCGAGCCTGCAAGTTCCTGCCCGTACCGCAGTCCTAGCGCGTCATTGCTTTCTGTCGAAATCCCATGGTTTGAACGCGTTCAGAGTCGGCCAGGAAAGCCCGGCGATAGATATGGACAGCCTTCAGTGGATTGTGTACATTCACGTATACGAAATAGATGCGGCCCGGCTATTAACCCACCCGGATTAGGTGCATCGGCGTACGATAAATATGTGCCTGGTCACCGCCGTCGCCACTCGTCCCCGCTGAACGGCGTCTGCCTCCAAGGAATCGATCATGAAGCGCACCCGTAAGTCCCCTCAGAAGCTTTCCAGTTCCGCTTCCTCTTCAGCGCCCGCACAGCAGGCGCTTGCTGGCGGTGCGCTCAACCGTAGACACTTTCTTGCCGGAGCCGCAGGCGCCGCCTTGTTGGCCGCCGTCGATCGTTCCCCTGCCCTGGCCGCCGTCGGCCAAAACGTCTCGGTCAATCTGGCCAAGGTGGCCACGCCCTCTGCCGCCCACGTATCCGGTGACGCCAAGCTCTCCGCCCTGAATGACGGCTTCGATCCCTCCAGTTCCGATGATCGCGCCCACCCGGTGTTCGGCACGTGGCCACACACCGAGCCCCAGTGGGTCCAATATGAGTGGAGCAAGCCTGTCACCACAGACCGTGTCGAGGTCTACTGGTGGGTCGATGGCCAGGGAGTCGCCGCTCCCGGCGTCGTACAAGGTCACCTACTGGAATGGCTCCGCGTTCGTTCCGGTGGCCAACCCCAAGGGTCTCGGCGTCGACGCGAATGCCTTCAACAGCACCTCCTTTGACCCGGTCAAGACCGACAAACTCCGCCTCGAGATCGTCTCCGACGGCACGCACTCTCCCGGCATTCTCGAGTGGAAGGTCTACAGCAGCGGCGCCGTTCCGCTCTTCCCTCCGACCGTCAATGCGGGTGTGGACCGCTCCGTCGTACTTGGCGCAAACACCTATCTCTCCGGATCGGCTGACTGGCTGCTGCCGTCCTCGCCGCAGTCGCGTTCGCTGGAGCAAGCTCTCCGGCCCCGGTCACGTCACATTCGCCGATCCCGCCTCAGTCGGACACCACAGCCACATTCTCCGCGCCCGGCGAGTACGTCCTCGAACTCACCGCTCTCGGCAAGCCCGAAAGCAGCACCTCAAAGCTGATCGTCCACGCCGAGAAGGCCCCGCCCAAGGACCGGCTCGACGTCGTCTACACCACGCCTGTCTACGCCATCGACAACCCGCATGTGGAACGAGCGCGCCAAGACCCTGATCGTCGACTGGATTCCCCACGTCATCGCGCAGTGCGAGCGCACCGATCTCACCGATCGGTCAGGGCGGCCTGGACAACTTCATCGAAGCCGGCAAGGCCTTGCGCGGCGAGCCGCACGGCCGCGCACAAGGGATACGTCTTCTCGAACGCCTGGGTACACCAGACCGTCGAAGCCATGTGCATCGCCCTCATGGTCGATCCGCAGGGCGATCAGGACATCATCGCCGCACAGCAGAACATGAAGGCCACGCTCGACGAGGTGGATCCCCATCATCCTCGCCGCGCAGGAGCCCGACGGCTACCTCCAGACCGCCTACACGCTCGCCGATCGCAACCGGTGGCCCGAGCACTGGATGCCCGAACATCGCGGCAATCACGAGGGCTACACCGCCGGCTACTTCATCGAGTCCGCCATCAACCACTACACCCTCACCGAGGGACAGGACCTTCGCCTCTACAACGCCGCGAAGAAACTCGCCGACTGCTGGGCCGCCAACATCGGCCCCGGCCCCGGCAAGCAGAAGTGGTATGACGGCCATCAGGAGATGGAGCAGGCCCTCGTCCGCTTCGGCCGCTTCGTCAATGACATGGAGGGCAGCGGCCACGGCGACAACTACATCGCGCTCGCCAAGTTCCTCATCGACTGCCGCGGCCAGGAGCCCGGCGGCCAGGAGTACGACCAGAGCCAGGCGCCCGCCATCAAGCAGTACGAAGCCGTCGGACACGCCGTCCGCGCCATGTACTTCTACTCCGGCATGGCCGACATCGCCGCCGAGACCCACGACCCCGACTACCAGAGCGCCGTCCTCTCGCTCTGGGACAACATGGTCAACAAGAAGTACTACGTCACCGGCGGCATCGGCAGCGGCGAAACCTCCGAAGGCTTCGGCCCCAACTACTCGCTCCGCAACGAGGCCTACTGCGAGTCCTGCTCAAGCTGCGGCGTCATCTTCTTCCAGTACAAGATGAACCTCGCCTATCACGACGCCAAGTACGCCGACCTGTACGAGCAGACCATGTACAACGCGCTCTTCGGCGCCGTCGATCTCGCCGGCAAGAACTTCTGCTACACCAATCCTCTGATCAACACGCACCCGCACCCCGTGGCACGTCTGCCCCTGCTGCGTCAGCAACATCTCGCGCACGCTTCTGATGGTGCCCACCTGGAGCTACACCAAGGGTCCCATCGGCGCTGCACGTCAACCTGTTCATCGGCGGCCGCGTCAACGTCGGCAAGATCGCCGGCACCAACGTGCAGGTCGTGCAAAAGACCGAATACCCCTGGAAGGGTGCGGTCGCCATCACCATCAATCCGGAGCAGGCGCAGACCTTCAGCGTGCACGTGCGCGTGCCCAACCGCTCCACCTCGGCGCTCTACACCACGACCCCGCCCGTCAGCGGCCTCAAGCGGATCGCGCTCAACGGCAAGGCCATTCACGCCAGCACATCGTGAATGGCTATGCCGTCATCACCCGCCGCTGGGAGCCCGGCGACACCATCGAGCTTCGAGCTTCCGATGGAGGTGCAGCGCCTCAAGGCCGACCCGCGCATCAAGGCCGACACCAGCCTCGTCGCGCTGCAATACGGTCCGCTCGTCTACAACGTCGAGACCGCCGATCAGCACAGCCTCGATCAGCCTCTCAGCAACGATCCCCTCCAGGCCGAGTGGCGGCCGGACCTGCTCGGCGGAGTCATGGTCATCACCGGCAAATGGCAGGATGGAACGCCCATGCTCGCCATCCCGAACTACGCTCGCATGAATCGCGTCGAGCACGACCATCCGGCCGTAGCCGGCGACAGTTCCGTCAACTACGCTCCCGGCGCAACCAGCGGATCCAACAACGCTGGCCAAGCCGGCCGCCAAGTTCCAGGGCTCCACTACGCCGGCAAACTCCATCTCCCCGCCGGTTCCGCGGTCCACGCACAATCGATTCCAAGGTCTGGATGCAGTCCGCCACCTAACCGCGGCATCACCAATCCCGCAAGCAATAGGGCCGACTGACGTCGGCCCTGTTGCTTTGTGCACAATTCACCACACCCCTGTTGCAGTTCGGACACAAGTCCACCCTCAACTACTTCTGCGCTGAAGACTTTGCGCAAAAAACAGGGGGTAGGGGGCTAGCCCTCAAACGGACTCGATTTCACCGCTGGCCGATCCGCCAGCGCCTTCTTCAGCACTGCCTTCGCCTCCTGCAGCTCCGCTCCCGCCAGCTCCAGCCGCGGCGGACGCACCGAAGCACGTCCCGTACCCGTCTCCCCCTGCACCCACTTAATCAGCTGCACAAACTTCGGCACCGTATCCATCCGCAGCAGCGGCAGAAACCACTCGATAGAGCGCATAAGCCTCCTTGCGCTTCCCTGCCATCGCCAGCTCAAACAGCTCCACCGACTCCCGCGGGAACGCATTCACCAGCCCTGCCACCCACCCGGTGGCACCCGCATCCACCGCCTCCACCAGCACATCATCGACTCCGACGAAGATTTTCAGTCGATCACCCACAACCTCGCGGATGGCCATGACGCGCCGCACATCAGCACTCGACTCCTTCACCGCCTCCAGGTTGGCGTGCTCGCCGGCAAGCTCAGCGATCTGCGTCGCCAGGAAATCGGTCTTGTACGCGACCGGGTTGTTGTAGAGCATGCACGGAAGCTTCGTCGCCTTGATGATCTCGCGCCACATGCTGCTTCATCTCCCGCCAGTCCGACGTATAGACATACGGCGGCAGAACCATCAGTCCGCTGCAGCCCGCCTTCTCGGCCTCCTTCGCCAACTGCACCGCATTGCGCGTAGAAAGCGCCGAGATCGCCGCCACAACCGGAGTCCCCTTCGCCTTCGAGGCCTTCACCGCAGTCTTCAGGATCGCGAGCTTCTCGTCGTGCTCCAGGGTTGCGCCCTCGCCGAGCGAGCCCAGCATGACCAGCCCGGTGCAGCCGTTCTCGAGCAGCCACGCACAGTGCCGGGCAAGAAAGCTCGTGATCGACCTTCAGGTGTTTGTCAAAGGGAGTAGTAACCGCGGGCATAACGCCAAACCAATTCATTGAGAGATCTCCTGTGTTTCGAGGATGGAAAGTTGACTGTTTTCTCCGGGCGCAGAACACAACGCCGAAATCGGAACCGGAAATAGTGGAGGGCGCACGGACGTATTGCGCCATCCGAAGATCGCTTCGAGCGCCGGCCCGCAGATGCGGCCCTGGCATGGACCCATGCCGCAGCGCGTCTGCAACTTCGCGTCGGTCCAGCTCCTGCGCGGCATTGTCTGGCCTTGAATTTCACTGAGCCGCACATCTTCGCAACGGCACACGATCGTCTCGGGACGTGCCAGCTTCAGAATCTCCGGGCGCAGCGCGAAAGCGCGTGTCAACGCACGTCCGAATGCAGCCTCGGCGTCGCGTCCGCGATACAGCCGTGCGGCCAGATCGGGTTTTCCTGCGGCAGCTAACCCGGCGATCTTGCCTTGCACCAGCGCAGCATCCAGGCCTGCGACGCCGCACGGCTCGCCGGCGCAATAGACGCCTGGCACGCTCGTCTGCTGGTCGGCATTTACCTCGACGCCATTCTGGGTCGTCCGGCATCCCAGCAACGACGCGAGCTCCGTATTCGGCACAAGGTGGAAGCCGCAGGCCAGCAAGTCGCATGGCTCGGTCCATGTACCGGAGCCATCCGTCATTCGGACGCCCCTCACTGCCTCGTCGCCTTCGCGCCGCAACGACCCAGCAGCCAATCCGATACGGCACGCTGGCCAGTTCCGAACGCAATCCCAAGCCTTGGAACATCTTCCCCGGTCGCCTGAGCAAACCCGCAGCGGCCGCTGCGATCTGGCGCATGGGTGCCTGCTCGGCAATGCTCACGATCTCCGCTCCGTCTTGTTTCAGGTGCGCGGCCACCGCCAGCAGCAGAGGTCCCGTTCCGGCGACCACGACGCGCTTGCCGCGAACCTCGTAGCCTCCGCGCACGAGCGCCTGCAAGCCGCCCGCACCGAAAACACCTGGCAACGTCCAGCCCGGAAACGGAAGAAAGCGCTCTCGCGCCCCGGTGGCCAGGATCAAAGACTCGAACTCAAAGCTCTCAAGCCTTCGCTCCGCTGTCAATCCACGCTTGCACCGTCGCCGGCGAGACCGCCGCATCGACTACCTGCCGTCCCGCGAACAGCACAGCACCCGATGCTCTGAACTGCGCCACAGCACGCTCGCGCGCGCGGTCTGCCGCGGATCTTCCCGCCCCAGCGCGCCAGATCTGCCCACCGGGCTGCGGATTGTCATCGAGTAAAGCTACTGAGCGCCCGGCGTTCGCCGCAGCCGTGGCGGCCGCGAGCCCTGCGGGGCCGGCGCCGACTACAACGATGTCATAGGCGTGCCTCATCGTTGCGTTTCCACCTTCATGCCTTCTCTGCAGACGATCTGACACGTGCGCTGTTGCGGCACGCCATCAACGCTCGCGCGGCACTCGAAACAGATTCCCATTCCGCAAAGCGCGGTGCGTTGCTCGCCGGCCTCCGAGATACGGCATGGAACTCCGGAGTTCAGCAACGCCGCGATGAGCATCGCACCGTTCGGCAACATCACCGGCTGGCCGTTCACCTGCACCGTAACTGTCGCGCGACCGCCATTCACCATCAGGCATGTAATGCCTCCCGCACACCCACACGACTGGGAAGAAATGGTCGCGGATCGAGCGCGATCTCCGCTCTGCGTGATGTGGTGTAGGATCAGCCGCGCCGCACCGGGAGCATTCGTAATGCCGAGCCCCTCAAATCCCATCGCAAGCAGCACGGAGCTGTCCTCGGTCGGGCCGATCAGCGGAAGCTTGTCCGGTGTGGCCGCGCGGAAACCCGTCCATACGCGGATGACCGAAAGGCCGGCCAGCATCGGCATATATTCGAGCGCACGATCCAGCATCTTTCGAAGAATCCGCGGCTCAGCCTGCGCAGAAAGGTCACCATATTGCCGCGACGATCCAATCAGCAGTTGCCCTGTCTTGCGCGGCTGCACATTGAACGCCACTGAATCCTCGGTCATCGAGTGCGCACTCTTCAGATAGCCGAGTTCAACAAGCTGATGATGCAAAACACCAGGGTAGCGGTCCGTAATAGCGAGGTGTCCCTTGCGGCGATTCACAGTCAGCGATGGGCAGAGGCTTACATCCGTGCCCGTAGCAATCACAATGTGACGCGCACTCAGACGCGTCGAATCCTCCAGCACCACCATGCCTTGCGCAGCCTCGATTGCCCGTTTGCCATAAAGTAGCTTGGCTCCCATTCGCTGCGCGCTTGCCAGGAAGTACCCTGCCCCGGCTGGCGGATAGATCACGCGCATCCTCGGGAACACGCAGCGCGCCCGCCAGTCCCTGGCGCAGGTTAGGCTCGGCTTCACGCAGCGCCTGCTCGTCCAGCACTTCGGATTTCACGCCGCACGCCGCGTACGTTTTCTGCTTCGTGAAGACCGCCTGCATCTCCTCGTCATCGGCCGCGACCCACAGCGTGCCGCACTCTTCAAATTCAACCGTGCCGGGAAGGCTTTCGCGCAGGTCGCGCCAGCATTCCCGCGAAAAGTGAGTGAGCGCAAGCTGCGCCGGCGAATCATCCATCACGACCAGATGGCCCATTCCGGCGGCAGTCGCTCCTCCGGCCGGCACACCGGGCTCAACAACAGCGACGCGCAGCCCCGAAGCCGCGCACTCGTAAGCGCACGCCGCCCCGACAATACCTGCTCCGAGAACGACTACGTCGAACGTTTGCATCAGAACCCAATGCCACCTGCGAAGGGATCGTTCTGTTCAAACAGCAGCTCCGACTCACCCGTGATCCATGCACGGCCGCGAATCGTGGGCAGAACTCCCTCGCCCTCAGGCCGAATCGTGCCGACGAAGTGCGTTCCCAGAAAGCCCTCCTGCCGCCATACCTCGCCTTCCGCAAGCTTGCCGTCTGCATAGAGGCAGGCCATCTTCGCGCTGGTTCCGGTGCCGCATGGCGAACGATCAAACGAAGCGCCCGGGCACAAGACGAAGTTTCTGCTCGAATTCTCGGGGTTCTCCGGAGCCCCGAAGAGCTCAATGTGATCGATCAGTGCGCCGTTCTTGCCTGTAATGCCTGCATCAGCCAGCGCCTTTCGGATCGTGCGCGTCGCCGCAACGAGCTCCGCCCGCCGGCTGATTGTCAGCTCAAACGGATGGTCGCCGATAAGAAAAAACCAGTTGCCGCCCCACGCGATGTCGCCCTTGAGCAATCCGATCCCAGGCACATCAATCGGAACAGCGCGCCGATACCGGTAGCTCAAAACATTGGACACGGAGACACTGCCGTCCGGCAGCAGTTCCACAGGAACCTCGCCGACTGGAGTCTCGATGCAATGTTTGCCTGGCTGGATGTGCCCCAGATGCGCCAGCGAACGCACCACTCCGATCGTGCCGTGTCCGCACATGCCCAGATAGCCGACATCATTGAAAAAGATGACTCCCGTAGCGCACTGCGGATTGACCGGCTTACATAGCAGCGCTCCCACTACTACTTCGGAGCCCCGCGGCTCGCAAGCTGACGCCCGAACGGAAATCGTCGTGACGAGTCCGAAATACCTCAACCCGATCGGCCAACGAACCATCGCCCAAATCCGGCGCACCCTCAAGAATGACCCGGGTCGGCTCCCCCTCAGTATGCGAATCCAACACCCTGACTCGTCTGGAGATTTGCGATGCGGGCATGCAGGCGATTGTAGACCATTTTGAATACAAAACCAGACATTATGCTTCGCGTGTCGCGGTTTGCGGAGCACAGATTAGAGGCGAGCTCTGGACTGCGCTGCGAGCGTGCGGATGCTGAGCGTAGCCGGCACAAGCCGTGGTCCCGGCCAGTCTTCGGTGTGTGCCTCAACGGAGATGCTTCCGGGCTTGAGGCTGGAGCGGACGATCACCTGGGCGAGGCCGTTGAAGACGCTGCGGCGCGGCTCGATGTCTGACTGCTGGCAATTGGGGTCGCCGTTGCCGACACCAAGGAGCGCGCCGTCGCCTGTGATTCGAAAACTGATCAGGTCGGATGCGGTTGGGACCAGGCGGCCTTGTTCGTCGATGACCTCGACTTTCAGAATCGCGATGTCTTCGGCGTCTGCATTGATTTCGGTTCGGTCTGCGCTCAAGCGAATCGCGTGAGAGCTCCCGGTTGTCTCGCGCTTCGCGGTGAGGACGACGGCGCCGTTGCGGAGGCCGCGCGCTTCCAGCACGCCGGGCTCATAGGGCACCTTCCACTCGACATGCGTGAGCGGCTCGACCTTGCGTCTGCCTTGGCTTTTCCCGTTCAGAAACAGTTCGACTTCGTCGAGGTTGGAATGAACCCACACGGGTATGGGTTCTCCGAGCCGCTGTTCCCAGTTCCAGTGGGGGAGCAGGTGAAGGACGGGTTCATTGGACCACCACGCCTTGTAGTAGAAGAAGTTGTCCTTGGGGAAGCCGCAGAGGTCGACGATGCCGAACTGTGAGTTGATGGAAGGCCAACCGTAGGGTGTGGGTTCACCGCGATAGTCGAAACCTGTCCAGGCGAAACCGCCCGCGAGCCATTCACGGGCGGCGTAGAACTTCCACCATTCTTCAGCCAGCTCGGACCAGTCGGTGTGGTTCAGGTCGTAGGCACTCACCCAATTGCGGAGCTTGTCGGTCTCGTAGATGCCGCGCGTGGAAACTGTGCTGGCGGTCTCGGTGCCGATGCATGGCTTGTGCGGGTATTTCGCGTGGAACGCATCGATGTCTTTCAATGTGTAGTTGAAGCCTTGGACATCGAGCGATTTTGTAACGTTGTTGTCAAAGGGCGCAGTGGCGGCTGCGGTGCACAGACGCGTGGGGTCCAGCAGGTGGGCGCGCTCGACCATGTGCGCAACGACGGGCGTGCCGGCCGGCTGCGACTGGAGGGTCCACTCCTCATTTCCGACGGACCAGAGGATGATCGAGGGCGAGTTGCGGTACCGCCGGATCATGGTCTCCAGTTGCGAGAGGCCCTCGGGTGTGGAGGCCATCTGACGGGTTTCGCAGAGCATCATCATGCCTGTGCGGTCGCAGGCTTCTACCCATTCAGGCGTCGGCATGTTGTGTGAGGTTCGGACAGCGTTACAGCCCATCTGTCGCAGAATGCCCAGCCGATACTGCTGCAGGAAATCGGGCAGAGCGACGCCGACGCCTGCGTGGTCCTGATGATTGCACGTGCCTTTGATCTTTACGTGCGTGCCGTTGAGGAGGAGGCCGCGATCGGGATCGAAGTGCACAGAACGGACACCGAAGGAAACAGGTTCGAGATCGTGGATGCGGCCCTCGGACTCGACGGAGACCTCGGCGGTGTAGATGGAGGGAGTTTGCGGCGACCAGAGCTGTGGGTTGGGCAGCGGAACTTCTGCCGAAAAAACAGCCTGATCGTCGGAAGCAGATCGCGGCGGCGGCGGAACTCGCCTTCGCAACCGTTTGGCCGCGCGGGATCGAGAATGCGCCAATGCACGCGGCAGTCTGGAGTGCTCGCCGGCCCGTCGTTCTGCACGATGGCGCTTAGACTGAGCGACGCAGCGCGGCCGTGGAATTCTGCGCGAACGACGCTCTCAAAGGGGGCGAGATGAAGCAGGTCTGTCTTGTGGAGCCAGACGTGGCGATAGATGCCGGCGCCTTCGTAGAACCAGCCATCGCCCATGGTGGTGTCGACACGAACCACTAAAGCATTCTTTGCACCGTAACGTATGAGGTCGGTGACATCGAAGCGAAACGGGACGTAGCCGCTGTCGCTGCCGCCGACGAAGAAGCCGTTGAGGAAGACAAGCGAGTTGCGGAATACGCCATCGAATTCGATGGCGAGGCGCTTGCCCCGATCTTCGGCAGGGATGTCGAACGTGCGGCGGTACCAGCCAACGCTCGTGGACGGATAGCGGCGGCCCAGGGGCTTGAAGCCGTGGCTTTCGAGCGCGGGATCGTCGATGAACGGGAGAGTGAGCGCCCAGTCGTGAGGAAGGCGCACGGGTTGCCACTTGCTGTCGTCGAATGACTCCTTCGCGAAATCGAAGGTGCCGGATTTCGCGAAGTCTCCCTGACCGTATCCGAAGTTGAGATCCAAGCGGGGATCGTCGGCATTGCCCTGGAAAAACTTCCAGTCGAAGTCCATCAAGAGCCGCTGCCTTGGAGGTTGCGGCGAAACGGCAAGGTTCTGCGCATGCAGCAACGAGGAACGATTCCAAAGACTGGCGGCGGAAGCGAAGGCGCCGGCGCGAAGCAGAGTTCGGCGGGTGATGCTGTCGTTCATCTATCGACTCCTAACGTGGATGTTGCGCATCCCAGTCTGTTGCAGAGTAGCAATTCGATTGCACTTCAGTTTGCACTGGTTCCCCAGATGATTCCTCGTCCACCATAGGTTCCCAGGTAGACGGTGCCAAAGGTGCGCATATCTCCGCAGACTGGGCCGATTCCGCCCCACTGATGAGCAGCATCGTTGATCTGGATCCAGGTAGAAGCAGCGTCCGTGGACCGGTATAGACCCCACTCGCCGGCAATCTGTCCGTCAAGAAAAAGGGTGAGATGGGATGAGCCAGGCGCGGCCTTTCCGAAGCCGAGATGATAGGCATCCTGAACACCAGAAAGCGGCGCCAGCATCGGAGCCGTTGAAGATCCGGAGTTTGAGTAGATCCCGCTGCCCTGCCCTGCAAGCCACAAATCCCCCTGAGCATCCGGCAATGCGCTTAGAACGCCATCAGACGGCAAGCCCGACTGGAGAGTGGTGAAGCTCGCGCCGTTGTCGATGCTGATCGTGAGTGTGCCGCCCGAGAATCCATAGTAGACGCCCGGCTTCACGCGGTCGCTGACCACCTGCGCCTGCGGGCTGATTCCTGTTGAAGCTGTCCAGGTGTTGCCGTGATCTTTTGAGTACCAGACGGAGGAGGTGTCTTCCGTTGCCCAGACCATGGAGGAGCCGTCGGGCGCGATGGCGATGTTACCTCCGCCTTTGGTCCCGGGTGGGATGGAGGCAAATGCTGTCCAGGTCTGACCAGCATCGACAGAGATCACGCCCAGCGGCGCAGCTCCGCCGGATCCGTCTGTTACGCGCACAACGGTGGTCGGCGTATTTTGCTCGAAGTCGATCGATGTCGGAGTCGCTTCCGGGTTGCCGAATTTCATCAGCGGAGCGGTCGTCAGGTCCTGATGGGCAAATCCGTAGACATCACCGATTGAGCTCAACAGGATGGTCGCTCCGGCTGGAGGAGCCCACAGGCCCTCTACAGCGGTCTCCTCAAGGCCGTTGGCGCCGATGGTCCAGTCGACGGTGCCGGTTGAGATCGCGCTCGGAGCGGCGTTGGTTAGGTCGGTGGTCGACCAGATCATCCCGCCGGTGCCGTAGATCGCGTGATCCTGATTGAACGGATCAATAGCCAAGGCAGTAACCCAGTTTCCTGTAGTCAGCGTGTTCGGCGGACCATTCCAGGGCGCAAGCGAGTCATCATGCGTCGCGAGATTCGGACTGGCGGAATAGGCCAACCCGGGAGTCGTATGCGATGACACGTCGCGCCAGGTGATGCCGTCGTCGGTGGAGTAATAGACCACATCGCCGGTGGCCCAGTACTGATCGAGGGTGCTCAACAAAAGGTACCCGGCATGGTTTGGGTCCACGGCAATCCCACCATAGCCATTGGAATTGTTGATGGTGAGAGCCTGGTTGGGCAGGGCAATCTGCGTCCACGTGCCCGAGGTCCAATTGGATCCGGGGCACAAACCTCCAGAGTTGACCAGCAGTCATAACGTTGGGGCCGGCCTGGTCGCCGTAGAGGATGTAGATCGCGCCGTTGGGGCCAAGCCTCGCCTGGAGCGGAGCCAGCGGTGTCGTCGCTGCGGCGAAGGACGGCTGTCCGGCAACTGCTGTCCAGGTACTCGTCGTGGATCCGGCGTTCGTCGTCACATACATTCCCATCGAGGTGCCGGCGGTTCCAGTGCCTGCGACAAGGGCGTAGACCGCCGGGGTCGCGGAACCCGAGGAGCCGCTCGATGCGATGGGAAGAACCGAGACGACACCGTCCGATTCGGTCCAGCTACCGTCCGGATTCGAGGTCGTCACCGGCAGTCCTGTCACCCGGTTCCAGGTGTTGCCGGAATCCGTAGATATCTGCAGCCCGGCATCGCGAGTGCCGAAGTAAACCGTCGAAGGCATGTTGGGATCCACTGCGATTCGCTCGCCAGTCCCGCGGCCTGGCTCATTCGATCCATTCTTGAAATTCAAGGGGACGGTCTTGAAGGTCGCGCCCTGGTCGGTGGAGATGAGCATCGCTCCATTTCCAGCCCAACTCGCGTCATACTCGCCCACGGCGAGGTAGAGTTTGTCGGGGTCCGTTGGATCGAGACCGAGCGCCTCGACGCCAGCCCAGTTGTTGTCCGCCCTGGACGTGAAGTCGAGTAGCGGGACCCATTGCTTGTCATTCGGCCCCCAGCGATACGCTCCGCCAATGTCCGTGCGCGCGTACATCAAGCCCTGCTGTGCGGGGTGGAAATAGAGGCCGGTGATGTAGCCCCCGGCAACAATCTTCACGTTTGTCCACGCGTAGGAAGGCCCGCTTTGATTCACGGTGACAGATACGCTGGCCGTCGTGGAATTGTAGTCGGCCGTATCCGCAGGGGTGAAGCTTGCGGAGAGTATCTGAACTCCAGCGGTGGTCAGTGCTGTGCCGGCAGCAGGCGAATAAGCAAAGGTGCCCGAGACGTTTGCGGTCGCGTTCAGCTGGGAGGTGCCGAGAACCGCGCCGAGAGAGAGGGAGCCGGGAGCGGCCCACGTGATCGCCGGGGTCGCCTTGTTGACTGTGATTGTGTTTGTTGCTGTTGCCGGCCCAACGTGCGAGGCGTCACTAGGAGTAAAAGACACGCTCAAGATTTGGGTTCCGGCGTGAAGGACGGTTCCTGCGGCAGGCGAGTAGGTGAATGTTCCCGGGTAGTTGGCCGTGGCGTCCAGCTGGTTGGAAGCTAAGGCGGCGCCGTAGGTGATTGCCGCAGGAGTGGTCCACGAAATCGAAGGATCCACCGGACCCGATCGTGAGTTGCCGCCTGCACAGCTGCTCATGGATGCGAGGAGGACGCATCCCGTTGAAAAGATAAAAGCAATTTTCATCTTCAGCGCCGTTTCCTCTTTCTATGCGGGAGCGCCTGGGCGACTTTGGGTAGTGAATTACGACACGTCGGCCGCGGTCGCATACCGGACCCGTGAGCTCCCCGGTCTGCAATCTTTGCGAAACACCGATCTCTGTGTCACTTCACCGAGAGAGAGATCTGGAATGCCTGCTGCGTGCACGGTTTGCCAGTTGGGACATTCCCTGCGCACGGTTCTGTGGAAGGAGTTGCAGAGCTGGATGAAGGCGGTGCGGTGAACGGATCGGCTGACGCGTACACCGTAATGTTGCTGGTCCCGGCGGGAGTAATGTTCTGCGGGCTGCTGCCGCATGCGCCGAGACCGAGTGCCGAGATACCAAGCAGAAGGACGCCCAGCGAGCAAACTAACAGACGCCCAGGCTTGCCGCGCAAACCGGCGGCGCGTGACGAACAGAAGCAGCCCGGTCGGTCCAGCCAGCCACCATAGCAGTGAGCTCGCCGTAGGTGTCTGTGGCGGCTGGTTTATGGTGACGCTCAGAGTGGTGGGCAGGTTTTGCACGGGAGCTGCAGCCGTGCTGGACAGCACCTGAATCTGCCCCGGGGAGAAGACGCAGCGCGCATTCGCAGGCAGAGACGATGGGTCACAGCTGAAGCCAATCATGCCAGTCCAGCCGCCATAACTCGTAACAGTGAAGTTGACTGTGCCGCTGCCGCTGCTGCTGGTGCTTATGGAAGTAGAGCTCGGAGTGATCGTTACCGCAGGAGAACCAACGACCGTTACGGTCGCGGATGTGGAAGCGGAAGGAATGTAATTGGCGTCGCCTGAATAACTCGCCGCTATGGCATCGCTGCCCACTTTGAGTGCCGTCGTGGAGATCGTGGCTGCGAAGGTTCCGCCGCTGGCCGGGAGTACCGGTGCGGTACCTAGTGAGGCGCCATTGGAGGTGAACGTCACCAGGCCTGTCGGTATGCCGACGCCCGTGAATTGGATATTGGCGGTCAGCGACACCGAGGTTCCGGTCAAAGCGCTGGGAGGGTTTGTGAAGGGAGTACCGAGCGTGAGCGCAGTCACGGTGGGAGCCTTGGTTACGCTGATCGCGAGCGCCTGGGAGACGCTGCCGTTGAACGCAGAGGTCCCGTCATAGATCGCTACGGCGGAATGAAGGCCGCCCGTGAGCCCGGAGGCCAGATTAAAGCTGGCGGTTCCACTGGAGTTGAGTTTGATCGTGCTGGTCTGGACCGCCATCGATCAACAGAGTGGCGGTGCCGGTGGGTACGCCAGTAGCGGCACTCACGGTTGCTGAGAGCGTGATCGGCTGTCCGACGAACGGAGTACCGTTCGCGGGCGACGATATGGCGAGGGTGGTCGTCGTATTAGCGGCTGTGCTGCCCGTACCGGTGAGGGTTACCTGCACCGGAGAGGGGATGGTGGCATTGCTGGCCAAGGTGAGGACATCGGACCGCGCGCCGGCCACAGTCGGGAGTGAAGGTTGCGTAGAGCGAACAGGAGTCTCCGACAGCGATGCTGGCGCCGGATGCGCAGCTATCGGAAGCCGCCGCAGAGACGCTGAAATCGCCTGTATTCCCCGCACTGCTGTACCAGGGAGTATCGAGCGTCAGTGGCTGATTTCCAGCGTTTTCGACTTCCAGCGAGTACGGGCCGCCCATTGCGCCCACGGCCCAGCTTCCAAACGGCAGCGTTACATTGCTGCGGGCGAGCTGGTAGGCAGCGCCGGCATTGCTGTCGGAGACGTAGAGATTTCCCGAAGGATCGATCGCGACGCCGTAAGGCGCGTTGATGCCGATGCCTGCCTGAATCTCCGCGTTGGGGTCAAGGTTGCCGGAGATATTTGGAATTCGCACCAGTTGGCCACCGGCGGAATCAGCAACGAACAGGCTGCCTGAAGCGTCTACCGCAAGTCCGGAGGGCTTCGCGAAACCGACAGCGACGAGCTGAGGAGTTGGCTGGGTGAGTGGGTAGAGGATCTTGTAGATCTGCCCGGCCCCGGAGTCTGCGACGTAGAGGTTGCCCGATAAGTCAGGGGTGACGGCGAGCGGTGCGTTGAGTGACGAAGCCGGGGACGTGGCCGCGGAGAAGTTCCAAGCTGCCGTTGTACGGTACGGCGACGATACGGTTGTTGCCGGTATCGGCGATGAACAGGTCGCCTGCGCCATCCACCGCAATGCCGGCGGGAGCCTGAAGCGCCATGCCGCTCAGCGTTGCCGGAAATGCAATTTGCGCGGAGTTGCTCAGTGCGCCGTTGACCACAGGCACTTCCACGATCCGGTTGTTTCCGGTATCGGCGATCAGCACGTCGCCTGCGCCGTCAACTGCTACGCCGGCGGGTTTGCTGAGGCCGGTCCCGATTGAAATTGGAGTGGCGCTGCCCGGCGTGAACTCGAGAACAGCGTTCTTGCCTGCATCGGCGTAGAAAGTGTCGCCGGCCGCATCGATGGCGACGGACATCGGCGAATTGAAGCCGCTCCCAACGCTCGACGGCACGGCGGGATCGAGCGTCAAACCAGCGCCCAGACCGGTGCCTTGAAGATCGACCGTAGCCAGAGCGGTCCCGCTGGATGCGGCCAGCGTAATGCCTCCGGTGAAAACTGCTGGACTGGAGGGGGTGAACTGCGCGGTGATGGTGCAGGAAGAGCCTGCCGCGTAGGCCGTTCCGGCGGCGCACGTGCCTCCTGTGCCGGTGATGGCAGGACTGGGAGCGAACGCAATCGGAGGCCGGCGTTTCCGCCGTGTTGAAGGCCACATTCACAGTCGCGGACGCATTGGCGCCCACGGCCACCATTCCGAAGCTCCCGCTTCCCTGCGTCAACTCATATAAAGAACCGCCCAGGTTTGTGAAAAACATATTTCCGGCGGGAGCGATGGCGACGGCGTTTGCAATGGAAACCCCGGTTGAAACGATGAACTGATCGTTGGGGTTCAGGGAGGTCTTCTCAAAGGGAATCTCAAAGATCGTTGACGAACCTCCGTCGGCGATGAACAGATCGCCTGCGCTGTCGAAGCTAACTCCCACAACCTTCGAATAGCTGTTTCCGAACGAGACCGGCGTTGCGCTGTACACAGCGGCAGTGGAGGAGGTTGCGGGTGTGGTCACCTTCAGTTCGTAGAGCGCACCGCCGGAAACATAGAAGATGTTGCCGCTGGAGTCAGACTGCCATCGAGGTGATCGGATTGGCCAGCGAAGCCAGCAGCACGCTCCCGGATTGGAATTTCTGCGCAGCATACTGCTCGAGCAATTCGTTAGCGCCTGCACAGCACGCGCCGTTGGTCGCGATGAATAGGTTTCCCGATGAATCCGTGGCTACGGCGGAACCTCCCCAGTAATAACTGATAGCGCCAAGGTTTCCGATTCCGATACTCGACTTCGCTGAGGTCTGCGCCACGCAACCTGAGATCGGAATCGCAGTTACGCTTCCTGTGTAGCCCTGCAGAACATACAGCTTCGCCTTCGCTGAATCGATCGCGAGGGATGCGGTTCCGTAGCTCGCCGCAGCCAGAACCGTGGTCGCGGCTCCTCCGCCATAGGGAACCTCCAGTACCTGTCCGCTGCCCGGATTGACAACATAAACGTTTCCGCAGGCATCCAGAGCCACGTCGCCCAACTGTGCGGGTAGACCGGTCGCCGAGACGGCCGTCGTGGATGTGGCAACAACGGGCGGCACGTAAGAGCTTTGCGCTTTCGCAGTCGGTGCCATCCAGCACAATACTTGCCAGCATGATCAGCCGCGCCGCCGCCTGCGTCCGATCTTTGGATCCCATCTTTCGTCAACATCTCAAGCCTCCAAATTGCTTCTGCCGCTATGCTGGTTCTGTTCCGCTGCCGCTCAATCGCTCCGTATGCGTTCTGTTCACACGAGCGTGCGAAGGGGCGCGCTCAAGTCGGCCGCTCCCGCCACGAGTCAGAAGTTGTACCTGAATCCAAGTTCCACAATGCGCACGCCGTTTCGGAATGCGGTGGAACCAAAGGTGTTCGCGTTGGTAATCGTCGCGTTCTGGAGCGCCTGCGAGGGCGTCGTGTACGTGCAGGTAATGCAGTCTCCGGCCGCAAGACTCAAGCTGCCCAGATTGTTGTTGTTGAACGATGTCAGCGGGATGGTTCAGGAAGTTGAATGCGGAAAGCCGGAACTGCACGTTCTGCCGCTCCCTGATCGCGAAGCTCTTGGTTGCCGTCAGGTCCGCTTTGAAAAATGCGGGGCCGTGAACGTCGGGCAGATTCCACCAGCCCTGGGTGCCCGAGCTGTGGCAGCCCGAAACAGTTGCCGTTGACGAACTGATCCTTCTTCAGATTGGCGCGCGGATCGCAGGTGACAACGGGCTGCAGCGTGTAATCACTTGAGCCCAGCCATTCCGCTGCCCCGACAGGGATGCCGATCGTCGTCGAACCGACCGTATAGTTGACTCCGCCGCCGAGGCCGAAGTTGGTGCGCGCCGTTCACAACGGCGAGGTCCATTCCGCTCTGAATCGAGTCGATTCCAGAGATTCCCCAGCCGTTCAACACCGAGCCGACCATGCGATTGCCGTGATATTTCTTGCCCTTCTTCCCAGGAGTACGTCAGGTTCAGCACCTGAGGACGATCGAAGGATACGATCCCGTAATCGTGCTGGAGATCCACCGGATCGGCAATGTATCCCGTGTCGTAGTTACCGCGCACTCCCATGGCTTTCGACCAGGTGTAATTCGCGCCCCAGACTACAGACCCGCTGGTGCGGTTCCACTGCGCCTGGAACGAGTTGTAGTTGGCCCACGCAATGTGGTTGGCGACATTGATCGATTGATAGTTCGGATACGGCCGGTAATCCGACGTGTTTGGAATGCTGCTGGCCGGATTTATTTGGCCTGTCATGGGATCGGGCTGCGAAGAACGCGCCGAGCGGGATCACATTCTGGTTCTGCAGATTGCCCAGCGTCGCCAGGTCGACGCTCTCGCTGCCGACATAGGCGAGCTCGAAGGTGGACTTCCACGGCCCCTGTTGATCGAGCGTGAAGTTGTAGTTATAGGTGAGCGGCATCTTGTCGTCTTTGGGATCCATCGCGCCAATGGTGAAGGGCGTAAGCGAGTTGGCGGTCGAGGATGAATACGCTCCGCAGGGAACGTACTTGCTGGTGAATAGCTGCCCGAAGCTGCACGCAATATTGCTTGGATTGGAGTACGTCTGCAGGCCGATGGCGGTCGAAAGCCCTGCCGTGATTCCGGCGGAGTCGTGCGAGTAGTACATGCCCCAGCCGCCGCGGAAGACGGTCTTGCCGTTGCCGTAAAGGTCGTAAGCCAGACCCAGCCGCGGAGAGTAGAAGAGTGCGCGGGTAGGAACGCCGGCATTGGGCACGCTCGGGTCCCTCTTGTGCCAGGTGATTCCGGGCCAGGTCGTGTTGTCGGCGGTATCGGTGTAGAGCACGTGCTGACTTATGGTGGACGGTTGCCATACCGCCAGGCCTACTCCGTGCGGATCAGTCCACGGCTCCAGGTGGGAGAAGCGCATGCCGAGCGTGAGTGTCAGCTTCGAGTTAACCTTCCACTCGTCGGTTAGATATCCCTCCATGGTCCGGAAACGAAGGTTTTCAATCGGGTCGAAGTTGTCCTGCGAGTAACCAAGGGGGCAGCCCATGAGGAAGTTCCCGACGACGTTGCCCAGGTTCGCGGTGGACGGCGACTGCGGCGTACCCGGAGCCGCGGGGAGGGGCATATGTCTCACTCGTTTGATTGATGTAGCAGGAATCCCAACGCATGAAGGTCAGGGTGCCGTTCACCTGGCTGCCCAAAGTCGCATTATTGTTGCCCGTCTGCTCCAGGTAGACTCCGGCCTTGAACGTGTGCGTGTTGCGCACCCAGGTCACGTTGTCCTGAACGGTCCAGTCGAACTTTCTCAGAAATTGCGACGTCGGAGGAACGTAGCCAAACGCGAAGCTCGGCAGTCCGACGGTTTCATAGCTGATGATCCGCGGCAGCTGCGTCTCATTCAGTTTGAGATGACCGCCTCCGTAACCGGCTGCGCCCCATGCTGTGCCGGTGGTCTGCACTTTGGCGGGATCGGCGAACTGGTCCGGTTGGGAGTAGTAGACTCCCGAAGCCATGAGGTCATTTGTGAACGAGGATCCAACGGTCTTCGTCAGGTCGAGACTGAGGGAATGTGAATGGCCGTAGGAAAGCATCGGCGTGGGATACGGGACCGTTCCGCCAGGGTTGTAGTAGATGTTGTTCATGGGAGATTCGTCGTTCACGCGCTCCCAGTTGTAGGCGGCGTGAAACTTCAGCGAATCCGTGAAGCTGTCGTCCACAGTGGTATGCAGCTGGAATCCGTTGTGAGAAGACAGAACATTCTTGGTGTAGTTGATTCCGTCGCTCGCATATTGCAGCTGTCCCGCGGTAATGACCGGCTGCGGCGTTCGGTTGGGCGCGGGCCACAGGCTGGAGATCGCCTGGGTCGCCGGATCAATGTTCTTCAACTGGCCATTGGTGACCGTCGCCCCCATCTGGTCAGTCGATCCATTCGGTGAGTAACATACGCCGCCCACATTGGTGTAAGTGGCCGACTGGCTGTAGTCGGCTGGGCAGTTGGCCAGCAGGTCCGTGGGCGAGACGTTGAGCGCGTGAGCAATGGTTGCCGTGCTCAGGTCGCCGCCCAGCATGGCGGCGTTGGGGATAAACGCCGTGGCCAGCGCCTGAGGGTTGCTGCTGATCGTAGTATTCATATCCGGTGAAGAAGACAAGCTTCTTGTTTCGGTTGAAATTGGTGTGAGGGATCAGCACCGGTCCACTGAAGGTGGCGCCTGGATAAAAGTAGCGGAACTCCGGCCGCGCATCACCGTAATACTTCGAGAGCCAGTCATTGGAATTCAGCGCGGTGTTTTTCGCGTAAAGGTAGAGCCCACCGTGAAACTGGGTGCCACCCGTTTTGCCGACGGCGTTGATGACGATGGGCCCCTTGGCCTCGGCGGCACTGAAGTTTGCAGTCTCGACTTTGACCTCCTGCACCTGCGCGACATTGACGTTGGCAACCTGCCCGCCCATGTCGCCGGGATCGATGATGTTGCTGCCGTCCGACGTGATATTAACCAGGCCCTGCTGCGGTGCTGCTCCGTTGGATCCCAGCGAGCCAAGGTTCGAGTTACCGGGGCCGGTCGTCTGGTAACCGTACAACCCACCCGGACCTTCGTTCTGGACGTCGGTCCCGCCATTGATGACAAAACCGGGAAGGATATTGACCAGTTCGCTCACATCGCGGCTAACCGTCGAGAGCCGATCGATCTGGGCCGAAGTGATGAGGGTGCTGTGCTCCGGTGAATCCAGCGTTACCCCGGCGGTTTCGGCCGTGACGACGACGGAAACGTCGGTACTGCCTATCTTCAGAATGATCCTGGGCACCGTCAGGCTGTCGCCGGCATGCACGACGATTCCCGTGACGGTCCAGGTCTCGAACCCCTGATGGCTGACGCGCAGCGAGTAAGTTGCCGGCGGAATCGAAGCGAAGCTGAAAAACCCTGCGCTGTCGCTGGTAATGGACCGCGCGGCCTTGCTCGCCTGGTTGGTCACCACCACGCTTGTCCCGGGGATCACGGCCCCGCTCGGGTCCTTCACGGTGCCAGAGATTGATGCCGTGCTCTGTGCATGGGCGGACCCGGCGAAGAGCACCAGGAAGGCCGCTCCGCAGATTCCCCGTGTGAACCGTTTGGCCACCCTGGGCAGCCAGCCCGGGAAAGAGAAGTTCGCGAACTCTTGCAAGGTATGCCTCCAAAATCTTTAGAAACTCTTGGTTCCCATCGCTGGGCGAGGGCAGTGTTCCCTGCATCTCGCGAAGCGCTTAACTCTGCCCTCTTCGCGTCTCCGCCGATCGGGATCTGTAGCTAGCGGCTCACCTGGCGGGCAGGCTTTGCGTAAACGCTCCCTATTTCGCTTTCAGCGGACGGACTAATCGGAAACCGCGCAAACCGTAAATGGGCCGCAGAGCGGTGCGAAAGGTTATTCCTGTACGATCCTGTACGGACATGTTTCCGAAACGCATGTAACGTCCGCATCCTGTTGAATTAGCAGCGGTTACTCGCCGAGAAGGACAAGCTCAGTTGAGCTGACGTTGCAATCGCGTACAACGCGCGGCTATCATCATCCCTTCTAGGAGACAGTCGTTGTCGAACCGCAGTCAGAGTGTCTCTGAGCCTCCCCGGCCGGAGGCTCAGGCGGACGAACACCGCGAGCTGCAGGCTGTAGCCGCGTCGCTAGAGAACTCTTCGCGTCTGCTGCAACTGGTCACTTATATCGGCGAGAAGTATTTCCAGGGCGAAACGGACAAGCTGCGCGAGTACGAGATTGCCACGGAGGTCTTTGGCCGTTCGAAGACGACCTTCGATGCGGGCGAGGACGCGATTGTGCGAGTCGAAGCACACCGCCTCCGAAAACGGCTGAAAGAGTATTACGAGAACGGTGGAAAAGATCATCGGGTTCAGCTCACGATTCCGCCTGGATCGTACGTGCCGGTTTTTACCCGCCGCGCCGTGCCCGTCGAAGCTCCGAAGCCCGAAGCCGAGCCGTCGCCGCGAAGGATTTTCTTTTACATCATTGGCGCAACCGCGCTGATCCTGATGGTTGCTGCACTCTATTTCGTATTTCGCGGACATAGCGAAAAACCGACCGGAGCCGTTTCCAGCGCGGCGGTTTCGATTCCTTCGCCCGCTGCTGCGGCCCTGACGAACGTGCCGGTGCGGATCCTTGCCGGATACTACTGGAAAGCCGCAGATCGACAGTGCCGGGGCTGTCTGGCAACCGGACGAGTACTTTCACTACGGCGGAACCTGGAACCGTCCGGACGGTTTCGTCGCGCGCACCAGCGATCCACTGTTGTATCAGCACTGGCGCAACGGTGTGTTTTCCTATGACGTCCCGCTGGGTCCCGGGCCGCACGAGCTGCATCTTTACTTCCTTTCGCAAGACCCGAACCCCGGTTCCGCATCCGCTTTCTCCGTGTCCGTAAACGGCCAGCCGCTTCTCTCGGGCTTCGATATCGACTCGGACGCCATGGGGCCAAACGTGGCGGATGAGCGCGTCTTCCGGGACGTCAGTCCAGCAGCAGACGGGCTTCTGCACCTGGACTTCCATAGCGAAAACGTGCCGGCGATGCTGAACGCGATCGAGATCCTGCCGGGGCTGCCGCACCAACAGCTCCCGGTCCGCATCGTTATGCAGCCGACATCGTTCACAGACCACGATGGGCACCTGTGGCACCCCGACAACTACTACATGGGCGGATATGCGCTGAGGAGATCGGAGCAGGTTGCGGGGACAAGCCGACCCCAGTCTATTCGCTGCCGAGCGGTATGGCCACTTCACCTATGCCATTCCCGTTGACACGCGCGATCGCTACACTCTCGTCCTCCGTTTCGCCGAATCCTACTTCGGTCCGAACGCATCTGCGGTTGGCGGAGTGGGAAGCCGTGTCTTTCGCGTGCTATGCAATGGCAATACACTGCTCGACAACTTCGACATATACAAGGAAGCCGGCAGCCTGCACGCGGTAACCAGGACTTTTTACCATCTGAAGCCAACCGCCCAGGGCAAGCTCAATCTCACCTTTGAGCCCATTGTGAACAACGCCACGGTCTCCTCAATCGAAGTCATCGACGAGTCCCAATAGCAATCTGCATCTACGGCTCCGATAGAGGCAGCGGGAATGCGCTTACGCGTGGGCTTGATTGAAGCTGTTGTTCGTCGCGGTAGCTGTTTGCGTCGTGTTCGGACGGGCCAGCGGTTCCGGCTAGCGTCGTCACGATCTGACGGATGATGTCAGCCCGGACCGGTGGGGTTTGCAGCTGTCCACAATCGGCGTGTTGCGGCGGCTGCCGCACTCCGTCGAATAAGGAAGTGATAAATTGCGGTTTACAAAAACGCCTACTCGCGCCGCCGTTGTGAACCCGCCGGGTAATCCCTTACTGGCTCCACGAGGGTTTGGCTGATGTCGCGTAAGGAGCTTCGCACGTCTTGAGAACTCTGCGTCTTGCTTTGCTGGTCCTTCTTGCCGCGCCGGTATGCGCGCAGTCCATCTATACCGAGCGGCCCCCTGATCCGCTGGCAGTAGTGGCGGATTCTTCCGCGGGACTGCACGGTGACGGCGTGGCGGACGACACGGCCGCGCTGCAGTCGGCAATCGATCGGGTGGCCGAAACCACGGGACAGGGGCTCGTGTTTCTGCCAAGCGGACGCTACCGAATCAGCAAAACCATTTATTTATGGTCGGGCATTCGCTTGATTGGTTATGGCCGGCAGCGGCCGGTGATTTTACTAGCGCCGAATACGCCGGGGTACCAGAGCGGTCATGGGTTCCTCGGAACCGGCCGGTACATGGTGCAGTTTGCTTCCCGCAAGCCTGTCGCCGGCGGAGAAGTTGT
Organism: uncultured Acidobacteriaceae bacterium; assembly: GCA_963777205.1. Classification (GTDB taxonomy): domain Bacteria; phylum Acidobacteriota; class Terriglobia; order Terriglobales; family Acidobacteriaceae; genus Granulicella. Next base: position 49,201 of record CAVZPQ010000001.1, read on the forward strand.
GGATGCGAACGAGTTCACTTTTTACAGCGGCATCAGCAACGTTGATTTTGAGGTGGGAGACGGGAATCCAGCGGCGATCTGTATCCGCTTTCATGTCGCGCAGCATTCGTTCCTGTCTCATATGCACTTCACGGTGGGGCAAGGCCGCGCGGCACTGGAAGACGTTGGCAACCAGGCGGACTCGCTTGAGATCGAGGGCGGAGACTACGGCATCATCTCGGTCCGAACGTCGCCGGCCTGGCAATTTCTGTTGATGGATTCACGCATCAGCGGGCAGCGCATTGCCGCAATCCATACGCAGGAGGTTGGCATGACTCTGATTCGCGACCGCATTGAGCATGCGCCAGTCGCGGTAGAGATTCCGGCTGATATGCCGGAGCAGCTTTACGGACGTGATCTTCTGTTGCGCGATGTGGCGGTTGGTGTGGTGCTCGGAGACACGACGAGCCAGCACCACGAGGTGACGCTCGACGATATCTTCTGCTCGCACGTGGGGCAGCTTCTGCGCGCTACGCATGACAATGTGGAAGGTTTCTCTCCGATTCCCAGTCCGTCAAATTCATTTGTTGAAGAGAGACTCACGGTCGGCCAGGACATCAACGCGAATGGCCGGGAAGGTGCGATTGCTTTGCACCATCGCGAGCGTAAGCTCGCGCGGGAGCCGGAGCCGGTTCCGACCGATATTCCAGCGCTTCCGGATGTATCTCAGTGGACGAATGTGCGGGAACTTGGAGCCACGGGCGACGGAGGTACGGACGATACCGAAGCGCTTCAGCATGCGATTGACTCACATCGCGTGCTGTACTTCCCGATGGGTTATTACAGGGTCCGCGGTACGCTGCATCTGAAAGCAGACTCGATTCTGATCGGGCTCTCGCCGGCTGCGACAGTTCTCGTGGTGAACGATGGTGATCCTAACTTCAGCGGGTCGGGTGCCCCGGTCCCGGTGATTGAATCCTCTGCGGGTGGGCACGAGATAATTTCCGGGATAGGTGTATTCACCGGATATTCCGCACCTCGCGCGGCCGGCGTGGTCTGGCACGGTGGGCCGGATTCTTTCATCCAGGATGTAAATTTCGCCGCCGGAATTCGTCCTTCCCCGAGAGTTGCGCCGAATTATCCGAAATTTGACTTCAGCATCAAACGGCCCGACACGCGAGCGTCGCAGTATCCAAGCCTCTGGATCCAAGGTGGTGGTGGCATATTCCGCGACATCTGGACGGCCGATACAACGGCTGTTGTCGGCCTGCGCGTGGAGAATACGCGGGTAGCCTTCGGTCGCTTACCAGATCTCATGCGAGCATCACATGCACAACGAGGTCCAGTTTCAGCATGCGTCGAACTGGACGATCTATGCGTTACAGACTGAAGAAGAAAAGCCGAACGGCGCCGATGCTACGCCGATTGAGCTGACGGACGCGAGCAACATCACGTTCGCAAACCTGTTTGATTATCGAGTTTCTCGTAATGTGGTGCCCCATCTGGCTGCCGTAGAAGCCACGCGGGCTGACAACATTCGATTCGCGAACATGCACAACTTCAGCATGACTCGCCTGGCGTTCGACAACAGCGTCGTCGATACAACTCGGAATGTGGCGGTCCGAACGCACGACTTCACCGCCTTCCTTCTGGATAACTCCGTCAGACCCGGAGCTCCCCTTCCCGTCCCGCCAGTCTTTGAGCCGCATGCATCGCGCGAAGTACTCGAGAGGCTCACAAAGCCGGGGACGTTCGGCAACGTCGCCGGTCTAACCGTAGATGAAAGAGGGCAGCTCTTCTTTACGGATGCCGTGGCGCACCGGATCCTGCGGTGGGATGAACCAGCGAAGTCTGCGGAGGTGTTGTCGGAACCGGTTGACTCGCCCGTCACGCTTGGGTACGCGGGCGACGGCCAGCTTCTGGCGATCGATTCGAGCAAGTCGGTGTACGCAGTGTCGATCCGCGGCGGTCCGGCGCAGAAGCTCGCGGGAGAGGGTCCTCGCCCCGAGACCACGATGTTGCTGCCTACGGGATTCCACAATGATGTGCGCAGTATCGAGTGGATGGTAGACCACAAGGGACTTGTGTATGCGCCGCACAGCAACATGGCGATCACGGGTGTCGTGGAAGATGAACCGCGGAGTTTCTTCTATGCCCCAGGCACGAGTACCGCCATCATGGCCGGGGGAAGCTGGAAGGGCCTGCTGCAAGCTGTGCAGCTCGGCGCGTTTCGCATCGGCGCATCGCACTATGGTGTTAGTGAAGAGGACGACAAGGTATATCGGCTCACTCTCGACTCCTTGAATCATCTGAGTGGCGTCGCGGTTATCCCGCGTAGCGGAACGTCGGTTGTGACGGACAGCGCGGGAAATATCTATGTCGCCGGAGCCCAGTTGTTCGTCTACTCGAAGAACGGTAAGCCCCTCGGAACTGTCGAAATTCCGGAGCGTCCCGGATCACTTATGTTTGGAGGAGCCGACCATCGCACTCTCTTCATCGGGGCACGTACATCTCTGTACTCCATTCGAACGACGGCTGCTGGGGCCGACTAGGACGTATCGCATATGAACAGCACACTGGATGAATGGGAGGTTGTCCGTGCCGTGGTACGGATGGGAGGGTATGCGGCGGCGGCGCGTCATTTGAATCGCTCTCAATCGACAATCAGCTACACAATTGCGAAGCTGCAGGAGAAGCTTGGGATCCAGATCTTCAGTCTGACCGGCAGAAAGGCATCGCTGACTGAATGTGGTCGCGTGCTTCTCGCACAGGCAGAGCCGCATCTGAGCGGCTTTGAGCAGATCGAACAAAGAGCTCGATCCCTGGCTTCAGGTGGCGAGTCGGAGATCAACATTTCGGTGGATTCGCTCTTTCCGAACCAACGCCTTTTTGCCACACTGGCAGAGTTCAGCCGGCAATTCCCACACGTTCATTTCACAATTCGACAGGCTCCGCTAATGGCGCCCGACGTCGAATTTTCCGCGCATAATGCACATCTTTGTATCTCCGGAATCGTGTCACGGGAATATTTTGTCCACCCCATACTGGAGATCAGGATGATCGCTGTGGCGCGGTGGGACCATCCACTTCATCAACTGAAACGGCAGGTCTACCGAGCGGACATGCTGGGGCACACGCTCGTAAACATTGACGGTGCAAGTGCAGGAAGCACCAAGCGACAACCGCTCGCTGCTACGCAGCGACATCTCGCCGTGGCAACGATCGAAGCGGCGGTTGATGCAGTACGCTGCGGGTTTTGCTTCGGTTGGATTCCGGCATATCGAATTCAAGCTGCCCTGGATTCCGGAGAACTGATCCCGTTGCGGATGTCCACAGGGAGCGAACGGCAAGTCCGGCTGAACATTATCTGCACGGATCCAAACGCCAGCAGCCATGAGCTGCTCGTGCTCGCCGAACTGCTTGGAATGAACCGCGAAGTTCAGCACGTTTAGAAGACTGCCGCCCGCGGTGAGCGAGCGGATCATATGCAATCTAGAACGCGAGATGCATCGTTTGTGCGCCACGTGCCGTGATGCATCGATGAAATCGATATGCATGTTTGGCGCCTTGATGAATTGCTAAATTGCATAAAACCATTGACCTTCTTACAGAACGCGAAATATAGTCCCGGGAAACAAAATGGCCCTTACGCATCGGGGCTGGAGGCTCTATTTCGATGAAGCAAAGTTTCACGGTCACCGCGGTATCTCGCTTGCTTTGCCTTATTGCCAACCAGTCACCTGAACCTGTCGGCCGCCGTCGGTTTCTCCCCCGCTTGCTCTGCGCCGCGGCGCTTCTGCTCGGGTTCGTGTGCTGCCCTGCCCTTCGCGCGCAGACGTCAGGGTCCATCTCCGGACATCTGGCCGACCCGACCGGAGCCAGTCTGCCGGGCACGAATCTCACGCTCACGCAGACGGCAACCGGAGCGGTGCGCAGCACGACATCAACCGGAACCGGTGATTACACGTTCACCGAAGTGCCGCCGGGGACATATCGGCTGCAGGCCGCGCACGAAGGATTCAAGGCAATCCGGAGCGACACCTTCGATGTACAGATCGATCAGAGCGTGAGACTCAACTTCACGCTGCAACTCGGCGCGGTGACGCAATCGGTCGAGGTGACGGCAACCGGCGCGCTGTTGCAGGCGGAGAATGCATCGACCGGCACCGTGGTGGAGAATGCCGAGATCAACGAGCTGCCGCTGAACGGCAGAAACTACCTGAGCCTCGTGGCACTTTCATCCAACGTCAATACGCTTTCGCCGTCTTCAGGCCAGGCCGGATCGCGTCTGGGTGGCGAACGCGCGCAGCAGGCGATTTCGGTGGGCGGCCAGCGCATCATGTTCGACTACTACACGCTGGACGGGGTCAATAATACGGATCCTGACTTCAACACGTATGTGGCGCTGCCCTCGATCGACGGCATTCAGGAGTTCAAGGTTCAGACCGGCGTGTATTCGGCGGAGTACGGCCACGAAGCGTCGCAGGTGAACGTTCTCAGCAAGAGCGGGACGAACCGCTATCACGGCTCGATTTATGAGTTCATCCGCAACAATTACGTGGATGCGAATCCGTACTTTTTCCCATACCAGACGGCCCAACCGCCAGTAAATCCGTTCAAGTGGAACAACTACGGTTTCGAGTTGGATGGCCCGGTCCGCATCCCGAAAATTTATGACGGCAGAGACAAACTCTTCTTCATGGTGGACGACGAGTGGAGACATATCCGGTCGGTCGGCACAGCCCAGGCCGTTGTTCCCACGGCGGCCATGGTGGCGGGCAACTTCCAGGGCTACACCTATCAGGACACCGCTGGCGTTCACCCAGTCACGATCTACGATCCGCTGACGAACCAGCCATTTCCGAACAACACCATACCCTCAGACCGGATCAGCCCCGTTTCCACAGCGCTGCTGAAGTACCTGGGAACCGCGCCTAACGCACCGACATACAGATGCACTCCGACAAGCTGCTCGCTGATTAACAACTACACGTATACGATCTCATCCCCGCAGGACCGGCAGAGCCTGACGGTGCGTGGAGACTACGTCCAATCGCAGAAGATGCAGTACGCGTTCCGCTACAGTTCCGGCAGCGAGACGCTCGAATCGACGGGGCTGCTGGGAGCGGGCAGCAAGACGGTCACCAACTATCACGAGTACATGGGTTCGAATACCTGGACGGCAAGCCCGCACGTGGTCAATGAAGCGCGATTCGGTTACACCTACTTCTACAACTCGAATGGTTTGCTGTCGGCGTTCACGAACGATGTGGTCGATCAGGTGAAGATTCCTGGCCTGAGCGGCGGTGATCCTTCGACGTGGGGCATCCCGTCCATGAATTTCTCGTCCGGACCGGCGGGCACGACAAAAAGCATCTGGACGAGTTTCGGCGACCTCGGCGGTGATGGACCGTACGTCGTGACGGATCCCACATGGCAGCTGGTCGACAACGTCTCGTGGGAAAAGGGCAAGCACTCCCTGCGCCTGGGCTTTGAGTACAATCGCCAGACCTTCAACCAGCTCGGCAATCAGTTCTCGCGCGGACAGTTCGTCATTCAACCGCTCGCTACTGCACTGCATACGAGTTCGGGATTGTCTGGCGGTGACCCACTCGCCGACCTCCTGCTCGGGGACCTGTACCAATCAGTGGTCGCGGTAGCTGTAGCGGACGCGAACTACGTGCGGAACGTAGAAGCCGCCTATGTCGACGACACCTACAAAATACTGCCTAACTTGACCGTTTCAGCAGGGCTCAGATACGAGCTGACGCCTCCCTGGAACGACACCTTTGGCAATAACTTCAATGTTGACATTCCTGTGATGCCGAAGCTCGGCGACACCAGCACGACCTATCCGCAGAGCCAGTGGCCCTTCTATGTGCGCCAGGGCAATTGCGCTACTTCCGATGTCTACTCGGGCCTTTCGATCAGGTGGGTTACGCCGCTTGGACCTCCGCCGGTTTGCAGCAACGGGCTGATGCCTAACGGACCGCTTCTCGACACGCAGTACACCAACTTTGCTCCGCGGCTTGGAATCTCCTATTCGCCCAATGCCAGGATGGTGGTCCGGGCGGGCTACGGCATCTTCTACACGCAGGACATCGGCAACGCGTACTTCGATATGGCGCGCAACATCGCCGGACGCGTGACCTATACGAACACCGACTCTGCCCCGCCCTACGGGAGCTCCAATCTCACCTGGGCAAACGCGACGCCGGGTGCGGGCGGCGGCGCAATCTCCAACCTGGGGCCGAGCGTTGCGTTCGCGAATGCTGTGGATCACAAAACGAGCTACACGGAGCAGTTCCTACTCAACATTCAGCAGCAGGTTGGCGCGAACTGGTCGTTTGAAGTCGGCTACCAGGGAGCTGTGAGCCGGCATCTCTATGGCTTCATGAACGCCAACCAGGCGACGCCGTACGGGTATATCGGGAATGGCAAGCCGAGCCCTGTGGCTTCGCGAGTTCCGTTCGCGAATGTTGGCGGCCTGCAGTTCGTCCATGATGAGGGCACAGGCAATTACAATTCCGGCGAGGTGAAGGCGACGCGGCGGTTCAGCCATGGCTTCAACCTGATCGCCTCTTATACGCTTTCGAAGTCGCTTGATGACACGAGCGGAATCCGCAACCAGGGCAACGACAACCTGTACCCGCAAAACAGCTACTGCATTCCATGCGAGTACGGGCCGTCGGCATTCGACGTGCGCAATCGTTTCGTCGCTTCGGCGTTGTACGAGCTGCCGATTGGCCCTGGCAAGCTCGTGCCTGTGAACAACAAACTGCTGGACGCGCTTATCGGCGGGTGGCAGCTGGGCGGTACCTTCACCCACCAGACGGGTGGTGTCGCGACCCCGATCGACGGTTTTGATAATGCCAGCATCGCGTCGCCGTTCGGCAACTTCGATCGGCCTGACCCGACCGGGGTCAGTCCGTACCTCCAGGGCAGCGCGCGAAGTCTGACCGACTGGGTGAATAAGGCTGCTTATGTACCGGCTCCGAGCGGGTTCTTCGGAACCCTGCAACGCGGGAGCTTCACGGGTCCCGGCTATACGAACCTTGATGCGGCTCTCCACAAACAGTTCGCCATGCCTTACAACGAGAAGCATCAACTCGCGATCCGGTTCGAGGCTTTCAATGCTCTGAACCATCCGAACTGGGGTATCCCTACTCTCACGCTGAATTCGTCCAATTTCGGACGCATCACCAGCGCGGGTCAGCTGCGGCAGTTGCAACTCGCGGCCAAGTACCAGTTCTAGGCCTCACCGTTCGTAATCTCGTTCCGAGCCACTCCTATGTGAGGTTTTCACAACTCCCGATTCAAGACTGAATTCCTGCTGCATTCCTGAAAGAAAATTCGACCCGCTATGAAATCAGCAAGAAACCGGCCCGTCTCCCATGCTGCTTCAGGAGCAGATCACGTTCGGGTCGAAGGGGTAGATCGACGACGGTTTCTGCAATATGCGGCAGGCGCCGCCGCGACTATCGCTGTTGGTAGCACCGTGTTACTACAAAATTCTTCGGCTATGGCCGAGGCGAGTTCCGCAGCGACGTCGCCGGATTCGCACCTGCCGGACGGGACCGAGTATGTCTCTTGGGAACAGCCGCTGAAGTTTTCGAAGACCTACTACGTCGATAACGGCTCTTCGAAAGCAGGCGACAACGGGCCGGGCACTCGCGACCGGCCGTTCCGCACTATCAACAAGGCTGCCCAGGTGCTCCAGCCGGGCGAGCGAGTCGTCATCGCCTCCGGAACATACCGCGAGTGTGTTCGGCCGCTGCGTGGCGGAATCGGACCCGAACCGAATGATCAGCTACGAAGCGGCGCCCGGGGCGAAGGTCTTCGTCAAGGGCTCTGAAGTTCTGAAACAAGGCTGGGAGCAGAAAGCAGTTCCGATCTTCCGCCGATTGCCTAACTCAACCGCGGCTCCTGCTCAACAAGTGACGACCTGGGAACACGAGTTAACGGAAGCGATGTTCCCCGACGCCTACAACCCGTTCGCGCTGCCCAGCGCGCCCGGCGACCGAGCATGGCTCGACACGAGAACTGTAGACATGGGGCCGTATTTCCGGCGGCGCGGCTTGGCGTTTGTCGACGGCAAGCCGCTGGAACCGGTTGAACAACTACGCGAGCTCGCGAGTCCGCAGTTGCCCGGTCCGCCTCCTCCGGGCCGGCCGCAGCCGCTCACGGGCCTTCCGCCACGGAAACGCGGAGGCCCGATCATGCAGGAGATCGGCGGCACTCCCGACGGTAGATTCTGGGTCGATAACTCCGGACAGCACATACAGGTGCGGTTGCCGTCCGGCACTCCTGCCGACCACATCATCGAAATCACTACTCGCGAGCAGGCGTTTGCGCCGCTCGAAAAAGGCCTCGCTTACATTCGCGTAAAGGGCATCACCTTCCAGCACGCCGGCAACGGCTACCCTGTTCCGCAGCGGGGGCTACTTTCAACGGCGGGCGGCAATCATTGGATCATCGAAGGGAACACCATTGAGTGGGCCAACGGTGTTGGCCTGGACATCGGCAATGGCGACTGGAGTGGAGGCTTCACTCCGCAGGCTGGCCAATCCCATATTGTCCGCGGGAACACCGTGCGCTACTGCGGCGTGGAAGGCATGGCGGGCATGCAGACCCGGGACACCGTCATCGAAGACAATTTAATTGAGTGGTGCGGCTGGGCGGACGCCGAACGTGAATGGGAGGCCGCCGGCGCCAAGTTCCATGGTGCTCGGAACATGCTGTTTCGGCGAAATGTGGTCCGCCACATACGGCACGCGAATGCTCTATGGTTCGACAGCGGCGACACGAATTGCCGCATCACGCGAAATGTGTTTGCGGACGTCCTCACGGTGAGCGCGGCCGTGCACATGGAGATGAACCGCCAGCCGAACCTGATCGATGACAACATCATCTGGGACGTTCGAAATGCAGAGCCCGGAACTCCCGGCCAGAGAGGCTGCGCCGGGTCAGGCATATTCATCAACGCAAGCGATCACCTCCTCATCGCGCAAAACCTGATCGGCCGCTGCGATAACTCCGGCGTCTTCGCGATCGTGCGCCCGGACCGCGCCAACAGCGGTCTCGCGGAGGACAACGAGATCGATAACAACATCTTCACGCGCTGCGCGAAATCAGCGATCGTGTTCCTCAACCCGCAGAACAAAGCAGACGGCAACCTCTACGTCTCGATGCCTAAGGATTTTCTAGGCTTCTTCGGCGGCGACACCAAGCAGTGGCTCGATCTTGCAGCCTGGCGTGAATCTCACGGTTGGGACAAGAACGGAGCTGTCGCGGATATCGAGATCGACTTCAACCCAGACAGCCTGGAATTGAGCATCAACAGCAGTCAGCCTCTGCCGAAGGTGAAGCCCTTCGATCACGTTCAGTCGGACATCTTCGGCAAAGCTACTGGGCATACCAGGGTTCCCGGTCCCCTTGCCGATCCCACAGCCGAACACACCTGGCACATCGACCCGCGCAGAGGGGTATGAGTCTGCACACCGCTCCCGATCAACGCGCAGAGAGCACATGAACACAGGTTTCAGGAAACACAAAGAACGTCACCCCGGAGACAGAAATGAAAGTACTCGCTGCCGCGCTTTTGCTCTCTTCGACACTTGCCATGCTCGCGCAAACGGAGCCGACGCGTCCGAACCCGATCACGGTCACGATCAATACGCAACAAACCATGGATCCCGTCCCCAAATATGAGTACGGCATGTTCATCGAGCACATTCGAGACAGCTGGTATCGCGGCCTCTGGTCCGAGTTGATTGAGGACCGCAAGTTCTATTTCCCGATCACGTCTGCCGCGCCGGAACCGGCTCCTCAGCAGCAGGCCGGTGGCCCTCCCCGAGGGCCTGCGCCTCGCAGGTGGCATCCGGTCGGACCCGACGAAGCAGTCACGATGGATAAGGAGAAGCCCTTCGTTGGAGATCAGAGTCCGCGCATTGCGCTCGATGCTAGTACGGCACACGGCATTCGCCAGTCCGGCATCGCTCTTGTGAAGGGCAAGCGATACGTCGGCCACATCATTCTTCGCAGCACTCCAGGAGCCCACATGAAGGTCGCTCTTGTATGGGGTACGGCTCAGAATGAGCGCCAGGTAATTGCGCTCAACGCAGTTCCGCAAACGTACAAGACTTTCCCTCTCAACTTCACCGCTCCGGCAGACGCCTCTGACGCTGCTCTGGAGGTCACCGGCACAGGTACCGGCGACTTCCACATCGGCACGCTTACGCTCATGCCGGCTGACAACATCGACGGCTTTCGTCCCGACGCCATCGCGCTGCTCAAGCAGATCAATATGGGATTCTGGCGCTACGGCGGCAACTATACATCCGGCATGATCTGGTATCACATCGTTGGGAATCGCGATAAACGTCCACCTGACTTCGACTATGCCTGGAATGCAATGCAGCCGAACGATCTCGGGCTGGACGAATTCATGACGCTCTGCAGGCTGATTCACGTCGAGCCCTATATCAGCGTCAATGCCGGCTTCGGCGATTCGCACTCTGCGGCTGAAGAGGTCGAGTACATGAACGGCTCCACGGCCACGCACATGGGCGCGATGCGTGCGCAGAATGGGCACCCTCAGCCTTATCACGTGAAGTTCTGGAACATCGGCAATGAGCCCTGGGGTTCGTGGCAGCTCGGCCGCACCGATACCAAGTACTTCATGCTCAAACACAACGAGTTTGCAAAGGCCATGCGTGCCGTGGATCCCTCCATCGTTCTCATCGCCTCCGGACGCATGCTGCAGGACGATGGCCTCCGCGGTGAGGAACGCGCGAAGTATGAGGGCAATCTCGGACCCCTCTACGGAACAGATGTGGACTGGACGGGCAACTTCCTCAAGCACTGCTTTGGAAACTTTGATGGAATCGCCGAGCACTGGTACGCACAGCCGGGCCGTCGGTTCGATATCGAGAAGGCGAAGAAGCTTCCACCCGACGCCTCCAATGAAGAAGCCTACGTAAAGGTCGATCAGACCTTACTCGAGTCGGCGCGCTATCCCGCCAACGTTGTCCTCAAGAAAGCCGAAGAGTGGGAAGGATATGAGCAGCGCTTCCCGGAGATGCGCCAGAACCACATATTCCTTTCGATTGACGAGTACGCGTACTTTGGCGGCGGTTTCAACCGCGGTGCCACTCTCAAGACAGGCCTTGCGTATGGATTGACCTTCGATGAAATGCTGCGCCACACAGACTTCCTCAAGATGGCCGCTCACACCACCGGCCTCTCCATGCTGGACTTCAACCGCACAGCATCGACGTTCAGCACCACGGGCCTGGTGTTCAAGCTGTATGCGGATCACTTCGTGGGCGCCATTCCGGTTGAGCTCTCAGGAAACTCGCCGCAGCCCGCTCCCAAATATCCTGCCGTCGGCGATCAGCCGGACAGGACTTCAGGAAGTCCGACCTACCCCTTGGACATGGTGGCCGCGCTCAGCCCGGATCACAGGTATCTGATCCTCTCGGTTGTGAATGCGACCGAGTCTCCGGAAAACTTCGACATCAGCATCGCGGGCGTGCGCCCAACAGGACCCGGCAAGCTCTGGCAGCTCACCGGAGCCTCTGTCGACGCTGCAAACCGCGTCGGTCACACACCGGAAGTTTCAGTGACCGAGCACTCGACAGGTCCTGACGTTCATAGCCTGTCCGTCGCTCCCATCAGCATCAACATCTACCAGTTCCCTATCGCCGCAGCCCAGTGACCCATAGCCGCCACTCGCGCGAATCGCGGACGCTGCGAGCAGCTCGTACTCAGCGCCATGCCCCGCAAGCAGTAATCAAAGGAGAAGAATCGAATGGCTGAATCTTCAAACCGCACTGTGCTCACCCGGAGAGAGGCGCTGTTTCTTTCGGCAACCGCAGGCCTGAGCATCGCGACTACTCAGTCCGCAGTTGCTTCGGACAGCATCAAGACAGGCGCCCACCAGGAACCCGGCAACGTCTCCACCCCGCGCTCCGCGATCGCACGCACACAGTACGGCAAGGTGCGCGGCTTCCTCGATGGCGGTGTCTTCACATTCAAAGGCGTGCCCTACGGCCAGACCACGGCCGGCGAGAATCGCTGGCTGCCGGCCAAGCCGCCCACGCCGTGGACGGACGAGTACATGGCGCTGGTCTACGGCGCAAACTGCCCGCAGAACCTGCACACATGGACCAGCCCCGAGCAGACCTTCATCCAGGATTGGGACGACGGCTGGCAAAGCGAGGACATGCTGAAGCTGAACATCTGGACCCCGAGCCTGACCGGGAAACGGCCGGTAATGTTCTACATGCACGGCGGCGGATTCAGCTTCGGTTCTTCCTACGAACTGCCCTCGCACGAGGGCGCGCAGATGGCGCGGCACCACGACGTCGTGCAGGTCTCCGTCAACCATCGCCTCAACATTCTCGGTTTCTTCGACGTCTCCGAAATCGGCGGGTCCGCGTACGAAGACTCCGTCAACGTCGGCATGACAGACCTGGTCGCGGCACTTGAATGGGTCCGCAACAACATCGAAAACTTTGGCGGCGATCCGGATCGGGTGATGATCTATGGCCAGTCGGGTGGCGGATCAAAGGTGACCACGCTGATGGGCATGCCCTCGGCCACTGGGCTCTTCCATCGCGCGTCGGCGCAGTCCGGCGGCGGTGGCAATATTCCGACGAAGGAGCAGCAGAGAGAAGTCGCCCGCCTAGTCATGAAAGATCTCGGCCTCGCTGCCAACGACATCGCGTCGCTGCAGAAGATCGACTGGGCAAGGCTCAACGCGGCCGGCAACGAAGCCACGAGAAAGATCAACCCAGCAGGTCCGCCCTTCATGGGTCCGGGAGCTCCCGGGCACCCGCGGGTCGGTTGGTCGCCGTGCGTCGACGACAAAGTCATCAACATGAGATCGTTCTTCGACGCCGCCCCGGAGATCTCGAAGAACGTCCCTATGCTCGTCGGCTCCGTCAGCGAAGAAGGAAACCACATGTCTTCCCATCCGACCGAAGAACAATGGCATGCCAATCTCGCCAAAGCCTACGGCGACGAGAAAGCGACCTCAATCATCGCCACGTTGAAGAAATCCTATCCGCAGAAAAAAATCCAGACCTTGTCGTATATGTGCGGGGGCGCCGGCGGGTTGAACGCCCTTTCCATGCGCAACAACGTCGTAAAGATGGCCAAGCTGAAGCACGAGCTCAACGCCGCACCCGCGTACGCGTATTACTTCACCTGGCAGACGCCCATTCTGGACGGCTTGCCGGGCGCGTGGCATACTGCCGAACTCCAGTTCTGCTTCGACAATACCAAGCGGTGTGAGCAAGGGACCGGCAACACGCCCGAGGCGCAGGCGCTCGCAAAGAAGATGGCTTCGTCGTGGGCCACATTCGCTGCTAGCGGCAAACCGAGCATTCCAGGGCTGGCGTGGCAACCCACCGAGCCTGAAACCAACAGGACAATGGTTTGGGATAACGAGTGCCACATGGTGAACGATCCCGATGGAGACGCACGCAAGATGATCCTGAGCTAAACACTCCACTGCTCCCAGCGTTCTTATTCGTGATCGCAGAATCGCAGGTGAGATCGCTGGGGCATGGATGCGCTCGTACTTCACCCCAAGCTCGCGAGCAAACGGCAACTACTGAGATACAGAGCGGAACCTTTATGAACCCTTGCTCCGCATTAAGCGAGAGCCTCGATGGCAGCTCTCGCTCAACGCTCGACTGTCAGTGCTTGGTCGCCGTCTAACCGGGACGCTATCTAGATCGCGATCTCTCCGCGCTCCTGGTTGCGGATCCGTATGACCTCCTCCGTCTTGTACAGAAAGATCTTGCCGTCACCGATAGAACCGGTTGCGGCATTGGCGATGATCGCTTCCACGATCGCCTCGACCCGATCGTCTTTGACGACCACCTCAACCTTCAGCTTGGGGAGCAGGCTGATGTCGTACTCGCGCCCGCGATAGGTTTCGGTATGACCCTTCTGGCGACCGTGCCCTCGAACCTCGGAAACCGTCATGCCTGACACGCCGAGATCCTGGAGCGCGTCCTTCACGGCGTCGAAACGGTTCGGTCGAATGACTGCAACGACTGTGGTCATCTTATTTCTCCATGGTTTGGTTTGCGTGGCCGAAGCTGGAAGTAAATGCGGGTGCCGTTGAGTAGGCGGCCTGACTGGCCGTCTGGGTCAGACCTGAAGGGCTGCCGAGGGACGTGATCACGTACTCCGGATACGCCGAGATGCCATGCTCGTGAAGGTCGAGACCATACTCTTCGCCCTCCTTCGTGACTCGCAGTAGACCCACAGCATTGACTGCCCACATCACGGCCATAGCGACCGCGAAGGTTGCGACGGTGATGATGATGCTGCCGATGGCTTGTGCCTTGAGGAGAGTGAAACCTCCGCCGTAGAACAGGCCTGTGAGCGGAGCACTATTATCCGGAGCGACCGCACCGGTCGCGCCATACTTGCCGGCCGCGAAAAGACCGAGCGACAGAGTTCCCCAGATGCCGCAGATGCCGTGCACGGGGACTGCGCCGATTGGGTCGTCGATGCGGAGATATTCGAGCAATTCAACACCGGCTACGACCACCACACCCGCAATTCCACCGAGAATGATGGAACCAGTCGGGCTTACCCAGTAGCAGGGACAGGTGATGGCGACCAGGCCGGCGAGGAAGCCGTTGACTGTGAAGCTGATGTCCCATTTTCTGCTAAGCAGGTAGCCCGCGAACATTGCGGTGAGACCTGCTGCGCAGGCGGCGAGGGTCGTGTTCGCAGAGATGCGGCCAATGCCTTCGAAATCCATTGCCGACAGGGTGCTGCCCGGGTTGAATCCGTACCAGCCGAACCATAGGAGGAGACCACCGGAGGCAGCAATGGTGAGGTCGTGAGGCAGCATTGGGCCTCCACCGTCGCGTTTGAACGTGCGGCCGAGTCTCGGACCCAGCACGATGGCTCCCGCCAGAGCGATAACGCCTCCGATTGTGTGCACCACGGTCGAGCCGGCGAAGTCATGGAAACTCTGGCCGAGCGCAGGAAGGAAATTACCGGCGCTTCCCATGGTGGCGAGGAAGCCGTCGGGACCCCAGGCCCAGTGGCCGATGATGGGGTAAATGAATCCCGAAACAGCAATGCTGTACAGCAGGTCGCCCGCGAATGCAGTGCGGCCGATCATGGCGCCCGATGTGATCGTGGAGCAGGTGTCTGCGAAGGCGAACTGGAAGATCCAGAATGCGAGAAACGCCACGCCCGTGGTCTCATAGGTGACCGGCGCCGCCTGCAGGAAAAACCAGTGATACCCAATGAACCCGTTGCCGTGGCTGAACATGAACGAGAAGCCCCAGGCGTAGAACAGAAGACCGCAGAGGCAGGTGTCGACGATGCACTCCATCAGCACGTTCACTGTCTCCCGCGAGCGGCAGAAGCCGGCCTCGAGCATCGTGAAGCCGACCTGCATGCCGAAGACAAGGAACGCCGCGATGAGCGTCCAAACTGTGTTGATTGGGTTCACAATGTCAGCGGCTTTCACGGTCGTTTCGGCCGCGAAGACCCGATGACCGAACAAACCGGGGTTCACCCAGTAGACTGCCCCGAGCAGAATCGCAAGCCCTGCAACTTTGCCAGCGAACAAAGCAGCACCGTAGCGGCGCCAGTCCGCATCGCGTATGCGCTCGCGGAACCGCATCAGGAGCGGGGTCTTGTGCCCGGCCCTGCGTAAACGCTGCGGTCCCGCGTTCCTTGCCATAAACCGCTTGGCAGTTAGAAGAAGGAAAATGGAGCCGATGAGTCCGACAAATAATACGGTGGCGTTCATGTGTGCTGGTCTCCTTCGGTTGGGTGCTTTATCAAAGCTGCGTGCGTTCGGATTCCGTCAGCGCTTCGGGCCAAAGAATGCAATCAGCGCAGCGGTCAACGTGGATTGGCCCTTCACCATCTCCGAATCGCCCTTGTGGTAAACGGCTTGATCCGACCAGTCGTGCCGGTACTCGATGCGCGACAACACGCCGGACCGCCACTTGTACTCGTAGGTGCCCGTAAATTCCTTCATGTTCTGAACCGTGCCCGTCGCAAAACCATCGTTGTCGTTGAAAAACTCGAAGCGGCCGGTAAGTGAGGAGCTGCCGCCAACCGGCGCATGCGCAGCGAACGCGATTCCCTGCAGGTGTTCACTAATCGCGTGCGACTCATCGGGGATCGCCGGAGTGTGGTTCTGCAGGTAGTCGTAGTTGATGTACGCGCTGAACTTCGAAGAAGGCGTAAGCGTCACGGTTGTGTCGATCAGGTTTCGATAGCCCTTCTGTGTGTCCGTGTTCTCGGGGCCGGTGTAATAGTTGAAAGCCCAACCGAACTTTGGCTTCGTGAGTGCGCTGGTAAGGCCGATCGTCACACCGCCGTTGTTGTCGACAACGTTGTTCCATCCATTCACCACCTGCAGACCCGCTGTCCACGTGGAGGTGACGGGCGTCGCCGTGCGTAGTCCGAAGTGGTAGTACGGCAGAGCGTAGGTGAAGAGAATCGAGCGCGAGTAGTTCCAGTTGTCCTTGGCTTCAATCACCTCAGCACCGGCGGAAGTAACAAACTGGCCGAAGTCAATCTCTGTGCCATGCGCCTGCGGCGGCTTGGCGCTGATATATGCCTGCTCGATATAGTTCGACGTCGACTGTTCCGATGCACTATGAATCAGGGAATTCGTTCGACCCCATAGCAGATCTACGTGCACGCCCACAGGATCGGGATCGTGGTTGAGCGTCAGCTTCGCGGCGCTGAGGTTGAACTGGTCTGTCTTGTCGTCGAAGTTATAGAAGTCGTTGGTCTGGCCGTTGGCCGAATTACTCGGCCTGTTCGCGTTGTAGCTGTAATAGCCATCGAGGAAACCGCTGAAGTCGATCCCGCCCACACTCCACACGGGAGCCGCTGGCGCGGGCGCGCTCGGTGCAGTCGAAGGTGGCGCCGTCGAAGGGGGCGCCGTCGAAGGCTCAGGGTTCTGAGCCAACAGAGAACTGCTGAGGAGGGTGATGGCGAGCAAAGAAAACCTGCGCTTCTTCAAATAAGCCTCCGTCAAATTCTTCATCGAGTAATTGCCTTGCGCCGTCCATAGCACACTTTTTGGCGGGACTGCTCTTGCGAGCGGCGGCTGATCGTCCCTAGGGCTATTTACTCAGAAAGGACATTAAGAACTCATGAAGACGCGAAAAGAATCCCTTCCGCGGTGAACATTTCTGTGGCGGACAGCAATTCTTTGCGCTCGAGCCGAAAGAACTTGAAGCAGCACGTGTCTTGTGGAATGCTTAGGGACAACTTGCAAGCCACAGATCCCTAAGGACGTCGTGCACAGGTCGCTTGATTTCGGCCTTTATGATAGGGAGCCAATCGAAAAAAGCACTTGTGCCAGCAGAGACTCGAATTCAACGGAGCCGGAGGTTGTCATGGTTTTGACACGCATTGCAGCCGGCCAAATTCATGCCGCGGCCGAAAACGATTTGGGTCCGTCTGCCGATCAAATCGAGGCGCTCTGCAGTCTCATCCACCACATTGCTCATGTCGACATGCATCGCGAACCCGGCGAACAGCTCACTGGGTTTCTTCTTCAAGCGTTCGCTGTAGACGCAGTCGCGATCTTCGACATGGATCTGAACAAGACGTACAACGCAGGGGAGTGGTTTGCGGATCCCGGCAATGATCTCCGGAACATCTGTATGTTTGAGCGCTCCTCCGCAGATCCGGAGACGGGACTCACCGCGGAAGTTCTGCGCATCGGCAGCTTGCCAATCGGTTCGCTCTTACTTCGGGGAGAGATAGATTCACGGTTGGTCAGCAGTATCGCCAACGTGATTGCGACGACATTCGACCGCTATCATTCACGCTCCAATCTCAGCCGGGTAGAAAGTGCTCGCGAGGTGGAGCAGTTGCGATCGACCGTACTGGACAGCCTGGCACACACGTACAAAACACCGCTCACCGCCATCCGTGCCGCAGTCACAGGCATGATCGAAATCGGATTTCTGGGCCATGCGCAAGCAGAGCTCCTGGATGTCATCGACGAGCAGTCGGCCCTTCTCAATGAGTTGACCATGCGTCTACTGACAACCGCACGTCTGGAAAATCAAGAGCTTTCGCTGCGCAAGGAAACGCTCGCGGTTGCTGCGCTCGTCGAAGATGCGGTTACCGTGCTCCGATCCGAGTATCCGGATTTGCACGTACGCGTGTCGGTCACGCCGGAAGAGATGACGCTGCTGTGTGACCGCAGTCTTATCGCTGCACTGCTCACGCAATATCTTGACAACGCGGCCAAGTATTCGGAGTTCGGGTCTCCTCTCAGCGTCTCTGTAGAACAGGAAGGAGACGACATACTGATCTCGGTCCACAACTTCGGTACGGTGATTCCGTCATCGGAGTACGAGCGCATCTTCGAGCGGTATGTCCGCGGGGCTGCCGCCGCAGTAAGCACACCCGGAACCGGTCTCGGACTCTCGATCGCGCGCGCAGCGGCTCAGGCGCATGGTGGAGATGTATGGGTGAAGAGCACTGCGGCAGAAGGCACGAGTTTCTACGCTTCGCTGCCGCTCCGGAGGGACGATGCCGGCCATGAGTGACTCGCTGCGGGTTCTGCTGATCGATGACGACTTAGCGATTCGTCGTGCGCTGCGCACTTCGCTCAATGAGCTCGGTTTTCACACAACCGAAGCGGCGCGAGGTGAAGAAGCCCTTCATCTGGTCCACGCTGGCACGTTCGATGTCGTGCTGCTCGATCTGCAGATGCCCGGCATGGGTGGCATGAAGACGCTCGCGTCGCTGCGATCCGCCGATCCTCGTCTGCCAATCCTGATGGTCACGGTGCAAAACTCTGAAGAGCAGAAGATTGAAGCCCTGGAAAGTGGCGCGGATGACTACATCGTGAAGCCGTTTGGAATTCGGGAGTGCATCGCCCGAATGCGGGCTGTAGTTCGGCGGGCGCGCGCGCCGGAGGTCCCCGAGGACGCAACGCTGCAGATTGGCGGGATCGTCGTCGAGCCTCCGCGCCGCCTCGTCAGCAAGGCCGGACAGCCAATCCACCTGACGCCGAAAGAGTATGACATTTTACATTTCCTTATGGTCAATGCGGGTCGAGCCGTGACCTATGGCAGACTTCTGACCGCTGTGTGGGGCGGCGACTATCGCAATGAGGTGGATTATCTGCGAACCTTTGTGCGTCAGCTCCGGAAAAAGATCGAGGATGACCCTTCAAATCCGCGCTACCTGCTAACGGACGCGTATGTAGGCTATCGGTTCGCTGAAAATCTGCCGGCCGAGTGATCGACAAACCACTTCAAACACGTCGGATGAAAAAAGGCGCGAGCACGGAACCCTCTCCGTACCGCGCCCAAAAGGTCCGGCCTTAGAAGTAGAACTTGCCGGCCAGCTCGATTGCCCGCGGACCGTTCGCTGCCGAAGGAGTGGCGCTACCGCCGACCATTCCGAAGTACGGGCTGGTAGGGTCGGTTCCAATGTTGGAGTAGCGCGGGTGATTGAAGGCGTTGAATGCATCCATCCGAAGCTGGATGCGCATGGTCTCGGTGATCGGGAAGTTCTTCCGTATCCCCAGGGTGAAGTCGTCGACGGGCGGATTGCGAATGTCACCGAAGGTTTGCGGATAAAGCGTGTTGCGGACCGTGAAGTCTTCGTAGACACCGTTGTTGGGACCGCTGGAGGTGCAGACGCCGCCGGGCGGAACGTAGTTGTATCCGGGGAGGCTGGAGACGCCGGTCCACGCCGGCAGCGCCCGCACGGTTGTGTAGCAGGTGGACTTGGTGGGATACGGAGCAAACGCTGAGGTGTCGAACCACTTGCCGTTGCGTCCGCGCGTGAGATGGCTGTCGGGCGAGGGATCGCCGCGGTAGAAAGACGAGTTGGTGGGCAGAACGATCGGCGTACCGGACTGGAAGTTATAGATGCCGGTGAACTCCCATCCGCCAACCAGCTCATTGGCCGCCCAGCCGGAGTTGGCGAGGAAGCGCTTGCCTCGGCCGAAGGGCAGCTCGTAGATGGGCGCGACGGTGTAGTGGAAGCGCACGTCGTTCGAGTAGATCTGACGCGGGACGTAGACGAGGATGTCGGCATTCCCGAGGGTGAAGTCTTGAGTGAAGTCGCGCGCCCACGTGAAGGACTGCAGAAGGCTGAAGCCGTTCTCGTAGCGCTTCTCCATGCGCGCAAGAAAGGCGTAGAAGGTTTCGCGCCCGCCGCCGAAGTTCACGTTGATGTCGCTGTTGACGACGGGGTTGGGCCGAAGCAGTTGAAGTGCCGAAACGGTGCTCGATGTGTACTGGCTGGAGGATGTGGGGAAACCTGCAACGCCCTTGTAGGGGTTCGGCACGGTTTGTGAACCTGGGAGCGGATCGCTAGGCTTGCCGGTCGAGTCAAACGAGGGAGTATTCGCGGCGATGTAGGCTTGGGACGGCGGCGCGTTGGTGGGCAGACTAATCGGGAGGTCGCGCGTGTGGTTGTAGGTGAAGCCGGCCTCGAGTATGTACTTACCGATCTCCTGCTGGGCGCCGATGTAGTACTCGTCGGTGTACACGCGGCCAACATCCGGATCGACTAGCGTGCCGGGAACCTGGCCTATGTTGGTCTGCTCGCCGAGGCTGTTGCCGGTGGGTTGCTGCAGGCCGGAGGCGAAGGCGTTGTCCCAGGTCTGCGGACTCGTCTCCTGATAGTTATTGGTGGTCGCGACGTAGTTGGTGCTCTGACTGAAGCCCGTCTGTCCGGGGAGGCCGAAGGAGTAAAGCGTGTCGAGGCCTTGAACGAAGCGGCCCAGGCCGCCGCGGATGACAGTAGTGGGATGCAGACGATATGCGAAGCCGAGCCGCGGCTGGAAGTACCGGTAGCGCGGATTCGTGAGGGTACTCGGAGTGCCGTTCACGCCGGCGTACTCGAACGCGCCACGGCTGACGAAGGTGCTGGCATCGGGCCGGTACTGCTGCAGCAGTTTGATGCCGGCGTTCGTGGAGCTAGCGCCGACCTCGCTGGCATAGGTCGCCTGCGAAGGACCGGTAACGCCGGTCTGGACGTAGTTCAGGTTGTAACGTGTCCAGTCCTTGCCGTGACGTTCCGAGAGGCCGGTTTCATAGTCCCAGCGCAGGCCCATGTTCACGGTCAGGTTTTGCGAGGGACGCCAATCATCCTGGAAATATGCGGCGGTGTAGTGTCCCGACCAGAACGCGCTGGCGTTGATGGGGAATGATCCACTCGTGGGCAGGCCGAGGAGGAAACTGGCCAGGCCGGAGCCGGAGCCGACTGGGTTGGTCTTGTTCGGGTTAGCGTCTGTCCAGTTGTTGCCGAAGCTGAACGAGCCCGCTACCTGGCCGAGACCCCCGGCGCCCTCCTGCTCAATCAGGTGCTCGAATCCGTATTTGAAGTTATGGGTTCCGTGGGTTTGAGTGAGCGCGATGTCGATAGTCTGGTAGACATCGTTATCGTAGCTGTCCTGATTAGTGCCAATACCATTGGCTTCAGCGCCGACAACGACTGCCCCGGTGGTTACGCTGCCGTTGGTGACGAGCGGGAGCGAGGGCACGGGCATTAGCGAGACGAACTGCTTGGAGAAGCCGAAGCTTGTCGGGTTCACACCTAGGGCGGTGCTGTAGCTCGTCCCATCGTAGTTGGTCACGTTGTAACGGAGATCGAGTACTAACCGCGGATTCAGGACGATGGTGTGATCGAGCGTCAGGCCCTTGTTCTTGCGGCTCTGCGCGATGCCATTGAGGAAGTTGTTGGCGCCGAACGGGTCATAGCTGATTTCTGTCCAGTCGTTCCGGCGAAGGCTGAGATACGTGTGATTGGCGTTGTTCCAGTTCTGATCGAGGCGGCCCATCCAGCTCTTGAACTGGTCGTCCTGGATCTCGTTCTTGATGTAGTTGTTGCTGTCGGGACCAGTGGCGTCCCCGCCATTGTCGGGCGGCGGGAGCAGGTTGAGGTATGCTTGCGCGACCGGATCGAGGCGTCCGGTGGGAATCTGGTCGTTGGGAAACTCGGTGCGGTTGCCGCTGGCGTCAATGCTGGCCGGGTCATAGATGATGAAGGGATATTTGACCCCGCCGGAGACAACGTAAGAGTTCGAGAAGTCTCCCTTGCGCTCGGCCATTGTGGGCAACGACATGGTTCCCTGGCTGCCCGGCGTCTTGTTCTGAATGCCGTCAAAATTGAAGAAGAAGAACGTGCCCCTGCTGCGGCCGTTGTACAGATGTGGCAGCCATACCGGGCCGCCGACGCTGGCGCCGTATTCGTTGACGTGAATGGGAGGGTTCTTCGTGTTGTTGTATGGGCGTGCGTTTAGAAAGTTGTTCTGGTTGTACTCATAACCTTCGCCGTGGAAGTCCTTGGTCCCATTCTTCGTCATGGTGCTGACGGTGGCACCCGTGAAACGCCCGAGTGAGGCATCGAATGCGTTGGAGGAGACGCGGAACTCACGTACGGCATCCTGCGGCGGAATGAAAGCCTGCTGTCCGCTGTCATTGAAGTCATAGCCACCGTCAATCAGGTAGCTCGTCGCGAGGTTTGTGTTTCCGGCCCCGCTGCCGGCGACGCTACCCTGGCCGTTTACGGACAACGTGGAGCCGGAGATGTTCGACCACAGGTGTGCGCCGCCGCCGGTGGGAGCGCCTACGATCCCACCGGGAGTGAGACCGACCAGCAGGGAAGGAATATGCGAGATGGTCGGAATATCCTGGAGCTCTTTCGTGGTGATAACCGTGCCCGACACAGCGGCGGTGATATCGAGCAAAGGCGCCTCAGAAGAGACGACCACGGATTCGGAGGTGCTTCCGAGCGGAAGTTGGACGTCGGCGGTCTTCTGATCGCCGACCTGTAGCTCGATCGGAGCGTGGTCGATGGTCTTAAATCCGGGCGCAGCGACGGTAAAAGAGTAGTGGCCGGGTAGCAGGTATTGGATCTTCCAGTCGCCCGTGCCATTCGTGGTGGTGTGCTGCGTGACGCCAGTCTCCTGAGAGGAGACGACAACCGCCGCGCCGGGTATCGCGGCATTCTGCGGATCGGTGACTTTGCCGCCGAGCGAAGCGCGCGATTCCTGGGCTGCGAGGTTGGCGGCGCAGAGTCCTATCGCGATGGAGGGAATCAGGAAAAGAATTCGTCGGAGATGCGTCATGTGGAACCTCACGAAGGGCCTTCCCGTTCGTCGCGCTTCCTGCTTACGTATACAAAACCGGGAAACGAGACGGAGCTGCAGCGCGATGTATGCGTATACAACTGGGACCCTCGAACTGTAATGTTTTGGCAAAGGACATGTCAAGACGGCTATGAAGTCGGTGTTTCCGGTGAAGCAAACAAGAGCATCGGGGCGCTAGATCGATGCTAGCCGCGAAGGCGTATTGACGCGAAGACACCGCAGTTATGCAGTTGTGCTCCCCCTGCAGGATCTGAATTGACGTCGGGGTATAGTTACTCACATGAATATGCGCGATGTGGCAAATAAAGTTGGGGTTTCGAGTGCCACAGTATCGCGTGTGATCAATGGTTCCCCCCTTGTAACTGAGCGGACTGCAAAACGTGTTCGTGACGTTTTGGACAAGGTCGGCTTCATTCCCAATCCCCACGCGACGACTCTGAAGTATGGACGAAGCAAGACCTATGGCCTCATCGTGCCGGATATTGCGAACCCGTTTTACGGTGAGTTCCTCGGCGCCTTCGAGCACTTACTCCGCGAAATGGACCACGAGGTTCTCTTCACGAACGTAGAGGACGACGATAAGCTCGTCTCTTCGGTTCGGCGGATGTTAATGCGTCAGGTGGACGGCGCCGTTCTAATGGCATCGGAGTTCGATACCAAGGCGATCGAGCCGCTGCTGCTTCACAAAGTTCCGCTGGTGACGGTTGATCGTAAGGCAGTTCAGACCGGATGCAGTGACGTCGCGGTGGACTTCGAATCGGGTTTTGATCGGGCAGTGAAGCACCTCAAGGAGCTTGGTCATCGCCATGTTGGATTCGTGGGCGGCATTGAGGGCCTGAAAACCTCTCGCGTGCGGTTTGAGGCTTTCCGGCGCGCTCTGCAACATAACAACCTGAGCTTCAATGAAGCGTTCGTGCGCGCCGGCAACTATCGTGTGGACGGGGGCGATGTTGCGATCCGGGCGCTTTGGGAGAGACGCAAGCGGCCATCGGCCGTGTTGACCGCCAATGACCTGACAGCTTTTGGCGTGATTCGAGGGCTTCATCATCTGGGCTGTATTGTTCCCCGCGATGTTTCGGTGGTCGGAGTAGACGATGTGTTGCTCTCGTGCGTTATGCAGCCCGAACTCACAACGATCCGTGTGCCTCGGCAACGGATGGCTGCGGCATGCGTCAAGGCATTGAATTACACGAAAGAAGATGTTCATCGGCGCGGAGCACGCTTCTCCGTCCCTACAGAGCTGATCGTGCGGGAGAGTACGTTAGCGGTTGCAACACGGACGAGACGCACCGCGGAGTGACGATTCACTTCCACTCTTTCGAACGGTCGAAAAGAACTAAGAAACGACTAACAATGACGCGCGCAATGTCTACCCGATACTTTCACCTTTGTACGATCGCCGTAACTGCCGCGCTGTTCGTTTCAATCGCTGCGTCCGCGCAGAGCAATACACCGCTGCCTTTGCCGCCGCCATTTCGTCCTGGAACGCTGTGGCCGGATAGTTCAGGCGTGCCCATCAATGCGCACGGAGCAGGCCTTCTCTACAGTGAACGAACCTATTACTGGTACGGGGAGTTCAAGACCGAGGGCCCGGGCGGAAACCGGGCGAATGTCGGAATTTCGGTTTATTCCTCCCGCGATCTTTACCACTGGAAGAACGAAGGTATCGCACTCAAGGTGAGCGATGATCCCGCCAGTGATATCGTACGGGGCTGCGTAATGGAGCGGCCGAAGGTTCTGTACAACGAGAAAACACACCTGTACGTAATGTGGTTCCACCTGGAACTGAAAGGCCAAGGATACCGGGCTGCACGCGTCGGTGTTGCTACAAGCGCCAGGCCCACCGGACCATTTCAATTTGTGCGTGACTTCCGACCGGACGGCGAGATGTCACGCGACATGACTCTGTTCAAGGATGACGATGGGAAGGCGTATCTGATTACCACGTCGGAGAACAACCAGACGCAGCACGTATCACAACTCGCGGATGACTACCTCGACACCACGGGCCACTTCACGCGCATCCTCGCACACAAAGCACTGGAGGGCGAGGCCATTTTCAAAGCGAATGGGCATTATTTCTACATCGGTTCGCATACCACTGGATGGGCGCCCAACCCCGCATTTGCAGCCGAAGCAGATAGGATTACCGGCCCCTGGCGAGTGCTTGGCAATCCATGCCGCGGGCCGAACGCCGAGCTGACGTTCGGCGCGCAGAGCGCGTATGTGCTGCCGGTACATGGCAAACCGGGAGCCTTCATCTTCATTGCGGACCAGTGGAGGCCGAAGAATGCCATCGACGGTCGGTACGTTTGGCTTCCGATTGAGATCTCCGGAGAGTCGTTTACGATCACGTGGCACGACGCCTGGGATCTCAGCGTCTTTGCATCTTGCGCGGAATATGTCGGTCCCCGTCGCTGTGCGAAATTCCGTACTGCCGTGAAGCATAGACTTCCGTAGCGCCCCCGTCTGCTCGGCTATAGGACGAAGCCTCTTTCCTCAAAGTGCATCGATTACCCCTGCGGGCTTGATGTTGCTCCGCCTTCGACCGTCGGAAGGGCGAAGCACAAATGGCGGAGGATCGCTCAAGCAAGCCATTGGCAGTAAGACGTGCAGCGCCTGATGAACCCGTCATTCCGACCCCTCGAAGGCCATACCCAGAAATAAAGAAGCATCTTCCGCAGGACCGATGACCCCAGCCAGAGACAGCATCGGTATGTTGGCCATAGCGTGAATCCTTCTCCGAAGTCGCTGAGGCGAGAGAATCCCTCCACCTCTTTATCGGCGGCTTTGGTGCGAACATGAGCCGTCCTGGGACACCTTCGGGTGATTGCGGCGCTACTCGCGCGCAGGGTGTGGCGAAATCTGCGCAACATTCGCCTGGCCCGCGGCGTCGCCGGCCTGCGACGCGGGCATAGCCGGATTCTCTGTGCCGAAATCCGGCGCAACAATCAAAGTGATCCTTCGATTCGAAGGATCTCCCGGGCTGTCGGGAATGCGCGGCATCTGGTCGGCGAAGCCACGCACCTCCTCAACTTGCCCCGGTAGCACCCCGCTGCTTTGCATTAAGCGCCGCGCCGCATTCGCCCGGTCCGCCGACAATTCCCAGTTGCTATAGCTGCCCTTGTTGCTGTACGGAACCGAATCCGTGTGGCCTTCGATCGAAATGCGATTGCCTAGCCTTCCCAGCTCCGGCGAGATCGCCTGCAGAAAGGACTTCAGCGCCGGCGTCGGTTGCGCGCTGCCCAATTCGAAGAAGGTTCCGCCCGGCTGCTCCAGTAGTTCAATCCTCAGGCCGTCCTGCTCCGCCGTAATCTCTACCTGATTCTTCAGCCGATCGAAGTTCGGCATCTGTTGCGCCGCAGCCAGAAGCTGCTGCTTCAGCTTTTGCATGCCGTCGCGGTCCAGGGGAATGGCGTGGCCACTTCCCTGCAGGTTGGTCCCTTGCAGTCGAGAGGTTCCCTTCGGATCGTTGAAGTACCGTGCCACGGAACGCCTGACCGAATCACTTGAACTTGTCAGCCAGAGCACGATGAAAAGGCTCATCATCGCGGTCACAAAATCCGCATACGCGACCTTCCACGCGCCTCCGTGATGGGCCGCAGCATGACGCCGCTTTTTCTTGATGATGATCAGGGACTCATTCTTTGTGTCGTGCATCATCAGGCGGCGACCTCAGCCGGTATCGGCTCGCGGCATCGGCAGGCATCTTCCAGTTCCGCGAACCTGGGCCGCACGCTCTCCGGAACCGCCCGCCGCCCGATCTCAACCGCCATGATCGGCGCCGTGCCCTTGATGAACGCCAGCATCGTAGTCCGTAGCACCATGTAGAACGCGTGTTTCTCCTCTGCGATCTTCGCCATATTTGCCGCGAGCGGACTGGCTACTCCGTAGCACAGCAGAACTCCCAAAAACGTTCCCACCAACGCCGAGGCCACCTTGTGTCCGATCTCTGTCGGCGGCCCTCCAAGCGCGCCCATCGTGACGACAATCCCAAGCACCGCCGCCACAATCCCCAGCCCTGGAAGCGCATCCGCCATCGCCGCCATTGCGGCGGTCGGCAGAAGCGACGTGTGGTAATGGACCTCCAGGTCCAGTTCCATCATCTGGTCAAGATCGAACGGCTTGATCCCGCCGGTCACCGCCATTCGTATCGTGTCGCAGACGAACGCGGTAAGGTGATGGTCGTTCAGGAACTCCGGATACTTCGAACAAATCGCACTGCTCGCCGGCTCCTCAATGTCGCCCTCGATCGCGATCATGCCCTCTTTTCTTGCCTTTGTGAACAGCTCAAAGAGCATCTTCAGCGAATCGACATAGCGCTTCTCAGTAACTCCGCTGCCTTTTACCACCTCCATCAGGCCCGCTCCGATTCCCTTCAGCACGGGCAATGGATTCGCCACGATCACAGTTCCCAGCGCAGCGCCCACGATCGTCAGAAACTCGGCCGGTTGTAGCAGCACCAGGACCTTCCCGCTCTCCATCAGGAAGCCGCCGAGTACGGACGCAAACACAATCAACATGCCGACAAGCGCGATCATGGAACTCCTAAAGCCAACAAACCCGAAAGGTGTCTGTCGGGTTATCGGCAACGGAGCTAAATCCATTACGCGTATCGGCGTTCCCGACCGCGCCGGGTCAGGTTCGTATAACCGCCCGCGCTTTCTTGCACATGAAGACAGCTCGGTCGCGTATAAAGGCCGAAACAGACAAGCGCCTCAGACGCGCCAGCCACCGAAATGCGGCCACACTCCCTGTAAGGATTACCTCAATCCTGCCAAGACTTTGCGCAAACTCGAGCCTGATGCACCCCTAAGTCCACCCCTAACCTGAATTGTTTGAAGACTTTGCGCAAAAAAACCGGGGGAGGGGGGCCACCCCACACCCGACGAACGGAGAGTAACCGATGGAAAAATATCTGGGCGCGCTCGATCAGGGAACGACAAGCACCCGCTTCATCATCTTCGATCGCGGCGGTCGCGCCGTAAGCATGGCCCAGAAAGAGCACCAGCAGATCTATCCTGCCCCGGGTTGGGTCGAGCACGATCCCCGCGAGATCTGGCAGCGAACGCAGGACGTGATCGCCGAAGCGTGCGCCAGGGCCGATATAAAACGCGAGGAAATCAGCTCGGTCGGCATCACAAATCAGCGTGAAACTACGGTCGTGTGGGACCGCCACACCGGTGAGCCCGTCACAAATGCGATTGTGTGGCAGGACACTCGCGTAGCGGATTATGTGGCGGCTCTTACCCGCGAAGGAGGGCAAGATCGTTTCCGTGAAAAGACCGGATTGCCGCTCGCAACCTACTTCAGCGGTCTAAAGATCCGCTGGATACTCGACCACATCGCCGGTGCGCGCGCTCGCGCAGAACGCGGCGATCTGCTCTTCGGCAACATCGATACCTACCTGCTCTGGAACCTGACGGGAGGCGTACAGGGCGGTGTGCATCGCACCGACGTAACGAACGCCAGCCGCACGCAACTAATGGACCTCGCGACACTCGATTGGGATCCGCAGATGCTGCAGGAGTTCAAGATCCCGCGCGGCATGATGCCGGAGATCTGTCCAAGCAGTCATGAGTTCGGGGAAATCAAAGTCGGCTGCCTGAGCGGTCTGAGCATCGGCGGCATCCTCGGGGATCAACAGGCAGCGCTCGTCGGACAAACCTGTTTCAAGCCAGGTCAGGCAAAGAACACATACGGCACCGGCTGCTTTCTCCTGATGAATACAGGCGAAAAGAAGGTCGTTTCGCAGCATGGCCTGCTCACTACTGTGGCCTACAAGCTCGGCAGCAAGCCTCCCGTTTACGCACTGGAGGGCAGCATCGCAATCACGGGAGCGTTGGTTCAGTGGGTACGGGACAACCTCGGCCTGATTCAAACAAGCGAGCAGATCGAATCGCTCGCAAGTTCAGTGCGCGACAACGGCGGCGTCTACTTTGTGCCCGCCTTCTCGGGTTTGTACGCTCCTTACTGGAAGGATGACGCGCGCGGCGTGATCGTGGGACTCACGCGTTATGCAAATCGCGGGCACATCGCGCGCGCCGTGCTCGAAGCGACCGCCTTCCAGACCCGCGAGGTAATCGAAGCCATGGAAGCAGACTCTGGCATCCGTCTTGACCAACTGCGTACGGACGGCGGCATGGTTGCGAACGATCTGCTAATGCAGTTCCAGGCCAATCTCCTGGATCGTCGCGTCTTGCGTCCGGCGATGCGAGAGACGACCGCCCTCGGGGCGGCCTATGCCGCCGGCCTGCAGTGCGGGTATTACAAAGATACCGACGATCTCGTTGCGAACTGGTCTGTCGACAAGACGTGGGACCCTGAATGTGAAGAGAACGAACGCGAACGGCTATACCGGCAGTGGAAGAAGGCAGTTACACGATCCTTCAACTGGATCGACTGAGCACTGGAGAAGGACGGAAACGCGAATGACCAAAACATTTCTGGGTGAACTGATCTCAGAGGCCGTGGCCGTTGGGATCATCATCGTAATCGGCGACTCGGCCGCCGGAATGTACAGCCTCTACGCCCCAAGCCCCTATGAGCAGGCATATTGGGGCCTCTGCATAACCTGGGGCCTCGCAGTCACGATCGCAATTTACACGACCGGTTCAGTGAGCGGCTGTCATGCAAATCCCGCGGTAACGCTGGCGCTTGCAATGTATCGCAAGTTCTCATGGAGCAAAGTGCTTCCCTATTTCGCGGCGCAGAGCATTGGAGGGTTGATAGGTGCCGCTCTGGTCTACGCCCTGTACCTTCCCGTAATCAACCTGTTCAACGCGGCTCATCATATTGCGCGCGCAGACGGCGGCGCGGCCGGAGTATTTTTCACGCACCCGGGTCTGGCAGTCACACCCATGCACGCATTCATGGACGAGATCCTGCTGACCGCGATCCTCATCTTCGGAATCTTCGCAATTACCGAGCAATACAACGAACAGGCGCCCCGGGCCAACTCGGGCGCACTGATCATCGGGCTACTTGTCGCTGCAATCGGAGCCTCGATGGGATATCTCGAAGCTTGGGCATTGAACCCGGCGCGCGATTTCGGACCACGATTGTTCTGCTTCTTTGCAGGATGGGGTCCGGCTGCGTTCCCGTCACCACAGAGCTACTGGTGGGTACCCATTGCCGGTCCGCTGCTTGGTGGTGCGCTGGGCGGCGCGGCGTACCAGTGGCTGATCCATCCTTTCCTGCCCGCGCGCATTCGCGCCCGCGCCCAGGCAGCGGATCAACCTCCGGGCGTTTTCGTCAGCCCACCCGAATGATCATCAGCTTCGCCAACCGAGTAAAACCGCTCTGCGAGCTGCATGAATGAACTCGTCTGCTGCTGGATCCATTCCGCACTTTGGCCTAACTCTCGAGCCAGCAGTTCCGCCACGCCGAGCACTGATCGTTCCGCCGCCTTTGCATCCAACAACAGCGCGCGCGTTCTGCGAGAAAGCACATCTTCGACCGTGCGTGCCATCTCCTGCCGCGCAGCGTAGACGACCTCTGCACGAGTGAACGGCAGAGCTGGATCGAGCAGCATGCGCATCTGCGGATCCGATTCCCAGAGAGCAATGATCTCTGCAGCGTCTGTCCCGTAGCGCCGGAGCGCTGGTTCGTTCGCCGGTTCGTTCGCCGGTTCGTTCGCCGGTTGGTTCGGTGCTCCATGCAAACGAACGGTACGCGTCATGCAGGGCCGGGCCGGCAGCATGCCGGATCTGATTGCAGCGGCCAGTGTGTCCTCTGCCATACGCCGGTACGTCGTCCATTTACCGCCGGCAACAGTAATCAACCCGCTCGAGGAGACCTCGATGACGTGTTCGCGAGAAAGCTTCGATGACTTCACGTGCCGAGTTGATACGAGCGGCCGAAGGCCTGAGAACACGCTGAGAATGTCGCTGGGGTCAATCGGACGCGCAAGATATGGATTGATCGTCCCGATGAGAAACTCGATCTCTGACCCTTCGTGGCCTGGTTCGATCGCGATCTTCGCCGCAGCTAGGTCCGTTGTGCCGATGACCACTCTTCCAAGCCATGGAATCGCAAAAATAACCCGCCCATCCTTCGTTTTCGGAACCATGATTGCGTTCTGATCTCCGAGCACCTCGCCGGGCACAACGATGTGCGTACCGCGGCTTACCGAAAGCATCTGCGGGGCAGACGGCTCATCCGCACTGCGCAATTCATCGACGAAAATTCCGGTTGCATTGATAAAGGTTCGCGCATGCACCTCGAACGAGCGGCCGGTTTCCACCTCCTGCAACTGAACACTTGTAATCTTCCCGTTTATCTTGTGGAACGCTGTGCAGCGCACATAATTCAGCACCGCGGCTCCGTGATCTTCCGCTGTCCGCGCCAACGCCAGCGCCAGCCTGGCATCGTCGAACTGGCCGTCGTAATACAGCACGCCGCCTTTCAGATCGCGTGCACAGATCCCCGGAATGCGCTGCCGTGTCTGCTTGGCCGAAAGAATGCGTGTCCGTCCAAGGGACGATCTCCCACTAAGCACGTCGTACGCGATCAGACCCGCGGCGTAGTACGGCAGATCAAGCCAGTTGTACGCAGGAGTAACAAACGCCAGCGGATGGACCAGGTGAGGCGCATTCCGCAGCATGATTTTGCGCTCGCGGAGCGCCTCATAAACCAGGTGCACTTGCCCGCTGGCGAGGTAGCGCACGCCGCCGTGTACCAGTTTGGTAGCCCGGCTGGATGTGGCCTGCGCGAAGTCTGCGGCTTCGACCAGCGCCGTGCGGTAACCCCGGGTAGCAGCATCGACCGCGACCCCCAACCCGGTCGCGCCACCCCCGATGACCAGCACATCCAGCTTGTCTGGCTGCGTTTGTTCCAGCCTTGCGAACCGTTCGGCGCGTGTGCGCATGTGTTACATCATCCCAGAATCGACCGCAGCTTCCAAAGATATAGCGGCGCATCTGGCAAAGCAGCGCAAGAAAAAGCAGCGTCCAGGGGACGCTGCGTCGAAGGAGGTAAGCAAGTTAATCATCCCAAACTGTTATCGACGCCGCATCAGCACATCGATTGAAACGAACTCAATCGGAAGTTGGAAAGCAGCCTGCTTTACGCAGCTACCTATGGCAGCGAGTATGGCAGGAAAAAGCGCCCTATTTGAATGTCTTTGTGCTCGCCGGGTGGCCAGATATGGAAACTCTCGACCCGGGTCGTACCCGGCCGCGGCCGCGCGATTCCGACGCCGCGTTCAACTCCTGTAGCGCTGTCAAAAAAGTGCACTTCAAGGCCTTCGTCCGAACGTCGCCACCCGACAACATAGGAACCCGGACTCAGCGTAAGGTGGCCGTCGAGCTCTAACGGCGACTGGATCAGAAGAAAATGCGAGTACTTGCCATCCGCCGCATATCCGGCCGTGATCAACACCACGGCCGCGATGATCTGGTTGCGCGAGTTGATAATTCCGTTGGCAGTGCGCATCTCCGTCTCGATGTGTTCCTTCTCCACCGCCGCACGCGCAGGAAGCACGGCTTCCAGTTCCGCCGGAGTTGCCGCTCGCCATCGTTCCGCAGTCGGGCCTTGCGCAAACGCAGGCACGGCTAACACTCCGCACAGCACCACGCACCAAACCGATCGCATAGCAGTTCCTTTCATTGAGGCAGGTGCACGATTCCGCGTTGCAGTCCGAGAACTGCCGCATGGGTCCGGTCGGACGCACCAAGCTTGGCGAGCAGGCTGTTCACGTGAGACTTCACCGTCGCTTCGGTGATGTGCAGATCGCTGGCGATCTCCTTGTTCGCGCGCCCTGCGACGATGCGCTCCAGCACCTCCACCTCACGCGCGCTCAATTCATCGCTGCTGACGCGCTGCGCGAGCTTCTCGGCAATCACGGATGGAATCCGGCCGCGGCCCGCATGCACGGCCTGAATCGCCTGAACCAGTTCCTCCATATCCATCCCCTTCAGCAGGTAGGCCCGGGCTCCCGCCTGCATCGCCCGATAGATATCCTCATCTCCGTCAAATGTGGTGAGCACGATGAAGCGGGCCGCCGGCACTGTCCGTCGAATCTGTTGGATCGCTTCCACTCCGGACATTACAGGCATCTGCAAGTCGATCAGCGTCACGTCCGGCATAAGAGAGAGGTAGCGATCTGCCGCCTCGCGCCCGTCCTTCGCGAACCCTGCGACCTCGATCTCCGGCGCCGAGGACAGTAGAGCGATGAGCCCCTGCCGCACGACCGTATGATCTTCAACTACGAAAACGCGGATGCGTTGAATGGGCGTCATGATCTCTCCGATAGCGGAGCTATCAGTGTAACCGTCGTGCCCTGTCCTGGAATGCTCTCCACCATCACCCGTGCTCGAATCAATGCAGCACGCTCCTCGAGGCCCCGCAGTCCATAGTGATCTGCCTTTCTCCGCGCGGATTCGTAATCAAATCCGCGCCCGTTGTCCTGTACCTTGAGTCGAAGGCTCTCAGCCGCGTACGAGAGCTCGACCGCGATCTCGGTCGCTCCGGAATGCCGTTCTGCGTTTGAGATCGCCTCGCCTGCGATTCGCATCACCTCGTTCTCTGTCCCCGAAGCGGTGCTGCGATACTCGCCCGAAATGCGAAGCCGCACCGGTGCGTTTGAGTTGCGCATCGCTTCTACGCGAGCGGCCAAACGAACAGGCAGGCTGTCCTGCGACAGGTTCGCGCGCAGGTTCCATATGCTTTGTCGCGCGGAATCAAGCGCCTGCCGCACGAGTGAGCGCGTTTGCGATAACTGATCCGCCACCTCGTTCAGGCGTCCGGCCTTGGCATGCTGGGCCGCCATCTCCACCTGCAGCGACACGCTCACGAGATCCTGCGCGAGCGTGTCGTGAACCTCCCGTGCAACGCGCGTACGTTCCTGCAGAAGCAGCGCGAACCGGCGCCTCTCTGCACGGACCCTTAGCTGAATGAGTCCGATGATCGCGAGCACCACGAGCCCAGCCGCGAGAAAGTAAACCCATGCCGACCGGTACCACGGTCTCAGAACGCGAAACCGGAAAGCAGCTTCGTCCTTGCTCCACAGTCCGTCTCTGTTGGCGCACAGCACGCGGAAGACGTACTGCCGCGGCGGCAGATTCGTGTAGTAAGCGGTCCGCCGAGTGCCCGCCTCAATCCATCCCGGATCGAAGCCGTCGAGCATATACCTGCACTGAGTCGCGTTGTTCAGACTCACCCCGGCATATTGAAAGCTGTATTGCCGATGCCCCGGACTAATCTCCTCTGTCTTCTGAAGGTCCAGCTCACTCCCGTCCACGTGGGCTTGCGTAATCACCACGCCAGGACGCACAGGATCAACAGCCAGGTGCTGTGCATCGGTAACGGCAATGCCGCGTCGCGTCGCAAACCAGAGCTGCCCATCTGGGCCCTCCGCCAACGCAGGAATGCCCTCACCGGCAAGTTCGTCACTCTGCATACCATCGCTGCGGCCATACGCTTCGATTCGCACGTTGCGGCACGCCGCTGAATCTGTGGCGCACGCATCCAAATCTGCAAGTCGAGCTCGGAACAGGCCACGCGTTGAGCGAAGCCACACGTCGCCGAGATTGTCGGCAAGAATTCCAACGATCTCCGCTGGAATTGCAGAGATAGGCACGGGAGCGATTCCGTTGCCCCGCACAAGCCCGAGTCCATGCCCATGCAGCGCTACCCACAGATCGCCGTCACGATCCTGCGCAAGTGCGGTCACGATGCTTCCGCTGCCGGAATAAGGCGAAGAGATGCAGCGAAAGTGCTGACCTATTTTTTGGCAGAGACCCGCAGAGGTTCCGACCCACAGGGCACTCGCATTGCCGCCCGTGTGCTGCTCGACCAGTGGTCCAATCGAATCGCTCGACAAACCGTCTGCCGTGGTAAACGTTTCGACCGCTCCTCTGTCGACGTGAACCAGCCCGAATCGCGTGCCCGCCCAAGCGGCCCCATCGGCCGAAGCCACAACGCTGCGAACGAAGTTGTCGGGCAAACCATCAGCGATCGTCCAATGCCGTACCCGGCTCCCAACGATCTGGTTCAAACCGTCAGGAGTACCGGCCCAAACCTCTCCGTTGGAAGCCACGGCGAGAGAAAGGATGACAGGGCTGGTCAGCTTGTTGGAAGCAATGGAGACGGCCACGCCTTCGTCCCGAAACAGCCCATCATCACGCGTTCCAAAATACATCACGTCCCCGGCCGCCGGCCACCGTCGTAACAGCCTCCGAGATCGAGCCTGGAAGCGTCGCAAATTTGCGAGGTTGCAATCCATGCAAACCAGAAGCCTCCGTTCCGACCCACAGATCGCCCTCTCGATCGACAAGAACGGAAAGGACCGACTCCCCACGAAGAGCCTCGTATTCGTGCACTGCAGAATCCGGACCGGCATCTATCGATACCATCCCGCGGTTCGTTCCTATCCACGCTCTTCCGTGTGGATCGAGAAACAGCGCCTGCACGCGATTCCCTGGAAGCTCAACGCCGGTCCGCCAGGTCTTCGTCTCCGTCGGTGACGAAAGCTTCACAAAATCCGAGCCATACGTCCAAATGCTCTGGTGTCCGCCGAGCGCCGCCCCCACCACCGCAGAGCCGCCTTGCCAAATGGACACAAGATGCCCCGCCTGCCAGCGATATAAACCACCCTTCTTCGAGACGAGCACCGGCCCGGCTTGCGACTCTGCTATGCCGCCTATGACATCGTTGCTTGCGACCGGTTTAAAGTGCCCATCTCGCCAGGATGCAAGTCCACCTGTCGTAAGTACAAGCAACCCATTGGTACCTGCACCCAGCGCCACAATGTCATCCGATGGGAGACCATCCTGCGATGAGAACCGCCGGAATTCCTCGCCGTGCTTTCGGACAAGACCGTCTGATGTGCCAAACCACAGGTCGCCTGACCCATCCTCAGCCAGGCAACTAACGTCATCAGTCACAAACGCCGGAACGCTCGCATGGCTGAAGACTACGAAGTTCTGCCCATCAAAACGCGCCACCCCACCTTCAGTGGCGATCCACAGATATCCTTCATGACTCTGCAACAGCGCATGCACGCTGGCTTGCGGAAGGCCGTCTTCCGTGGACCACACCTGGTTGTGGAAGTAGTTCAGCGGCTGCGCCGGGGCTGCGCCGGCATTTCCATCGAACAGCATCGTGTTCGTCACGGCTAAGAGCAGCAGCGCAAAAACTGAAATTCGAATCCGGAAAGCGCCTCGAAAACGAATGGCGCCCCATCTCGTGTGAACGCAGCGGAGATCATTCCACGGCTGTCCTGCCGCGAATTGCTCGCCACGGGTCTTGTTCGCCGCATGAATCATCCTGATGCTCAGACCCAAGGTAGCAGGAAGCAGAGCCGGTCTGTATGGGTCCGCTACATTTGCAGACCCCGTCAACGAAAGAGTTACACTCAAGCAAATTCGGCACATTTCGGTCAAAACGGTTGCCGACCACCTTACTTCGGGAGAAACATGCCGCACGCCAGCTTCAATGGACTCCGCGTGTTGTCGCTCGAGTCGCGTCGCGCCCGCGAGATAGAAAAGCTCATCCGCACATACAACGGAGAGCCTCTCGTCGTTCCCGCCATGCGAGAGGTCCCGCTGGAATCCAACACTGCCTGCTTCGAATTCGGAGAGCGGTTGCTCGCCGGCGAGTTCGAGCTCATCATCTTCCTCACCGGCGTCGGCGTCACAAAGATGATCCAGACGCTCGAAACAAAGTTCGACCGCGAATCACTGCTGAAACAACTGAGGATGCGCCAGGTGATCGCGCGCGGAGCAAAGCCCTCCGCAGCATTGCGCGAGTTGAATGTCCCCGTTGCAGCGTCCACCCCCGAGCCGAGCACATGGCACGAAGTCCTCGCGCTTCTCGACGACAAATACGCTGACCGCCTGCCGAATTTCCGTGTAGCCGTGCAGGAGTACGGCGCGACGAACGCCGAATTCATTGCCGAACTCGTGGAACGCTGCGCAGCCGTCACCAAAGTCCCCGTCTACCAATGGGCATTGCCCTTGGACCTCGACCCGCTGCGCTCAGCCGTGCAGGCCCTCGTCAATCAAGAGATCGACGTGGTTCTCTTCATGACCGCGGTGCAAATCATTCACCTCTTCCGGGTTGCTGAGGACATGCGATTGAGGCCGGAACTGGAGCGCGCGCTGCGCCGAATCGTGGTCGTCTCCATCGGTCCGTCAACCACAGAAGAACTGCAGCAGTACGGCATTCGACCCGACCTCGAGCCCTCACACCCGCGCATGGGCTTCCTGGTGAATGAGGCAGCCCAGAATGCCCATGAACTGCTCGCGCGCAAGCGGTCTTCAATCCCGGACGACCAGCCACAACCGACCACCTCCGCAACTGCAAGCACCTCGTCCAGCGGGAACGTTCGCCAACTCGCGCCGCCAACATCCGCCACGCACGGATTTCGCGACGGCCTTGCGCCGTTCGACATCCTTCAGGAAATCAGCACACATATCGCATCCACTGACCCCCTGCACGTCACGCTGGCCCGCATCGTGACGTTCGTCTCCGCAGTGATTCCGTGCGACTCCTGCTTCCTCTACACGCTCGAAGGAGACAAGCTGGTGCTGCGCGCCTCCCGAAATCCGCATGCTGAAGAAGTGGACCACTTGAATCTTTCGATCGGTCAAGGCGTGACCGGCTGGGTCGCCGAGCATCGAGAGCCCGTGGCTCTTTCTCAGAGGGCCAGTGAGGATCCTCGTTTCAGCGCCTTCGTAAACCTGCCTGAAGACCGCTTCGAGGCCATGCTCTGCGTTCCAGTCATATGCGCCAACCGCGTCGTCGGCGTATTGAACTTGCAGCATCGAGAGCCGTACCAGCACACCAACCTCGAGCAGCGGGTGCTCGCCACAGTAGGTATCCTCGTCGGTGCCGAAATCGAGCGCGCTCGCCTGGAAACAGAAAATTCTGAACTGACCGACCGGCTCGAAACCCGCAAGATGGTCGAGAAGGCTAAAGGCATTTTGCAGCGGGACCTCGGGTTATCCGAAGAGGAAGCATACAGAAACATGCAGCGCGAGAGCCGGCAGCGCCGGAGATCGATGCGCGAAATCGCAGAAGCCATCCTCCTGGCCGAGAGCATCAAACGCGATGCCAATGAACCGTCCTGACGGCTTTGGGCGACTCCGCCCGTCCGAACCCGCGTCCTAGATACAGCCCTAACCGAGGGCCGGGCCAATACCTTGGCTGAGCAAAAATCTGCCCCGAAACCCGACGAGTTGCCTCAATCCCTCGTCGACGCCGTTCGCACCCGCACAGCCATTCTGTTCGCCGGCGGCGGCATCTCGCAGAACCTCGGCCTGCCTGACTTCACTGCACTCATCCGGCACCTGGCCGAGCAGATGAAGATCAGCGCCGAAGGCCTCAGTCTCGAAAACTACCCCGTCATCGCCGAGGCTTACGTCAAATCCTCCGGCAAACTGGGTGCGCTGCGAAGCTGGATGGATACCACGTGGCACCCGAGTTCGACCGACGTCACCAAATCAGCGGTCCACAACCTGATCGTCGACCTCAACTTCAGCACCATCTACACCACGAACTACGATCGCTGGCTCGAGAAGGCCTTCGAAGCGCGCCGTAAGCCCTATCGCAAAATCACCAACGTGGCCGACCTCATGCATCCACTCGACGGCGCAACTGAGATCATCAAATTCCACGGTGACTTCGAGGACGATGCTTCCCTCGTCCTCACGGAAGCCAGCTACTTCCGCCGGATGAGCTTCGAGTCTCCGCTCGACATCCGCCTGCGCGCCGACTCGCTCGCGCGCCCGCTGCTTTTCATCGGCTACAGCCTGCAGGATATGAACACCCGGTATCTGTTATTCCGGTTGCAGGAGTTGTGGGCGAATTCGAATTGCGAGGACCAGCGGCCGTTTTCCTACGTGCTGATGACCCGGCCCCAACCGGCGCAGGAGACGGTGCTTCGCAGCCGCGGAGTGCAGCCGCTGGTTTGGGAGGATGACGATCCCGGAAGGGCGACGAAACAGTTTCTCGACAAGCTGCTCCAGGCGAGCCGCGACGCGGAGCGTGCGCGGTGAGCGGGCCCGCTTCTCAAAAATTCCGGAAGCGCCCGCGCGTAAGCAGCCGGAGGATCAGCGTAAGGACGATCGCTCCGATGACCGCAACGAACACCGTATACAGAAATCCGCCGGTGCCGGCATAGCCGAGCGTGACCATGATGAGGCCGCCGATAATGGCCCCGATGATCCCGACAATGATATCGGCGATCGGGCCGAAGCCCGCCCCGCGCATGATCCGGCCGGTGAGGTAGCCCGCGATCAGGCCGATGATCAGCCAGATCAGGAGCGAGTGCGTGCCTTCGGTGGACTGGATATAGCGGCTCAGGTCGACGTGATGGACGTGATGAACGTGAGTTTCCACGATTGTGTTGTCTCCCTTGTAATGACATTCGCAACAATCCGCTGGAGGGTTCCGGGCCTACGCACGCACAGCTGAGAACAGGCTCTCCAGCATAAAGTTTGCCTTTAGGTGCTGCGCTGCAAACGTTCGTAACCGTTAGCCGAGCCCGACTTGCCTACGTTAATATTGCCGTAAATGTCCCGATCCATGTCTCGCTGAAGCTGGTCGGCCTTCCAATCATGGAGGATTGGAGAAGCTTCGGTGTCGATCGTGATAAGTACCTGGAGCATGCATTTATCCGGGTGGAAATTCTCTATTTCTGGACGGACTAGCTCATTCCACCGTTACACTCTTCGCCAGATTTCTGGGCTGGTCGACGTCGCAGCCTCTGCGCACTGCGATATGGTACGCGAGCAGTTGCAGAGGGACGACTTCGAGGATCGGCAGCAGGAGCTCCGGCGCGGCCGGGATTTCGAGGACGTGCTCGACGAGCTGGCGGATGTGCCGGTCGCCTTCGGTCGCGATGGCGATGACGCGCCCGCTGCGAGCCGTGACCTCCTGGATGTTCGAGAGGGTCTTTTCGTACTTCAGCACCGAGGCGGGGTCGGCGGGATCCTGCGTCGCGATGACCACGACCGGCAACGTTTCATCGATCAGCGCGTTAGGCCCGTGCTTCATCTCGCCCGCGGGGTAGCCCTCGGCGTGGATGTAGGAGATCTCCTTGAGCTTAAGCGCGCCTTCGAGCGCGATGGGGTAGTGGATGCCGCGGCCCAGGAACAGGAAGTCGCGCGCGGTGGAGAACTCTTTGGCTAGATTCGCGCAGAGGTCGTCGGTCGCCCGCAGCACCGTCTCCAGCTTGTTG
This sequence comes from uncultured Acidobacteriaceae bacterium, assembly GCA_963777205.1. Taxonomy (GTDB): domain Bacteria; phylum Acidobacteriota; class Terriglobia; order Terriglobales; family Acidobacteriaceae; genus Granulicella. The sequence continues at coordinate 89,505 of CAVZPQ010000001.1, forward strand.
GGCAGCAGCGAGAGCTCGGTCGCGTAATGGAGCGACAGCTCGTCTGAGACTTTGCCCCGGACCTGCGCGAGGTGCAGCGCCAGCGTGAACAGCGCAGTCAGCTGCGCGGTGAACGCCTTCGTGGAAGCCACGCCGATTTCCGGCCCGGCGTTGGTAGTAATCGTCCCCGCCGCAAGCCGCGTCACCGCCGAGCCCACAACGTTACAGATCGCCAGCGTCTTCGATCCCTTCGCAATCAGCTCCTGCTGCGCCGCAATCGTATCCGCCGTCTCGCCCGATTGCGTGATCAACAACCCCAGCGTATGCGGGTCCTCGATCGGATCGCGGTAACGAAATTCAGAAGCGTAATCCACGTCGACTGGCAATCTTGCCAGTCGCTCGATCATGAACTTGCCGGCGAGGCCGGCGTGCCATGAGGTGCCGCAGGCCGCGATGGTGATGCCGGTCGCGGAGCGTAGCTCCTCGTCCGAGAGGGCCATGTCGCCCAGGTGGACGCGGCCGGTGTCAAAGGAGATGCGGCCGAGGGTAGTGTCGCGGACCGCGCGCGGCTGCTCATTAATTTCTTTGAGCATGAAGTGCTTGTAGCCGGCTTTTTCCGCCTGGATCGGATCCCAGGTGATCCGCTGCGGCGTCAGGGTACGCGCGTTGCCGTTGAAGTCGGTAAGCGCGATGCCGTCAGTGGTCAGCGTCGCAACCTCGTTGTCGGCGAGAAAGTAGATCGTCCGGGTGTGGTGCAGGATGCCGGGGACGTCGGAGGCCAGGAAGAACTCACCGTCGCCCAGGCCGAGGACAATGGGCGGCCCCATCCGGGCCGCGACCATCTTGTCAGGCTCGTTCGCGGAGAGCACGCCGATCGCGAATGCGCCCGTCATGCGGCGCGCCGCGCGGCGAACGGCCTCTTCCAGCGGGATGGCCGAACTCAGCGGCGACTCGAGTACGGCGACAGATTCATTGGAGTCGTCGGCGTCAGTGGCGGAGCGTTTCGCGGCCTTCTGTGACGCGGCTGACGCGGAATGTGCCGCCGTAGCCTTCTCCAGCTCGTCCTGAATGACATGCGCAATGATCTCGGTGTCGGTCTCCGAGGCGAACTTGTGCCCCTTGGCGATCAGCTCCTGCTTCAGCGTGAGGTAGTTTTCGACGATTCCGTTGTGCACTACTACCAGCGTGCCCGTGCCGTCGCGATGCGGATGCGCATTCTCCTCGGTGGGACGGCCGTGCGTAGCCCACCGGGTGTGGCCAATTCCATACGTCCCGGAGACGGGGTCGCGGCTGCAGGATCGCATCCAGATTGCGGAGCTTGCCGGGCGCACGCCGAAGCTGCAGACCCTCAGGGCCACCGGCTACCGCGATGCCCGCTGAGTCGTAGCCGCGGTATTCCAGCCGGGCAAGTCCCTCCATGATGACAGGGACGCAGGGTTTCGGGCCGATGTATCCAACAATTCCGCACATATAGAAAGACCGTATTACTGGAGTGACTTGAGACCGTGTCTTACCGAAGCATCAAGACCGTATCACCGGATATAGAGATGAGTGTAGCCGGACGGAGGCCTGTGGAGCGTAACCGTCGTGCGCGGAGATTACGCGAAGGTAATGCGAGCCACAGACCAGGGTCAGAGCCCGGGCGCAGGAAAAGGCCCCGCAGGAGCGGGGCCACGGAGCAAAGCTGCCGATCAGGCTAGAAGGCAAACTTGATCGAGCCTTGGAAGACCCGCGGGCCCTCACCGGTGGTGGAGGTGATCTGGCCGAACGTGGAACTGGACACAGTGCTGTTCGGGTTCGAGAAGTAGGGATGGTTAAGGACGTTGAAGCACTCCAGGCGAAGCTGAAGGTTCATCTCCTCGTGTACCGGGAAGATGCGTGAGATCTGCGCGTCCGTCTGCAGGTAAACGGGCCCACGGAACGCGTTCCGGCTGAGGTTTCCATACGTCCCATACGGCATGCAGGTCGAGGTGCTCGCGCAGAACGCCGCCGAATTGAGGTAGACCGCATTCGGGCCCGTGCGGCGAATGGTGTTGTTCGTGTAGGGCGAGACGCCGGCCACCCGCATCGGACGGTCATTTCCGATGTTCGTCAGAGAGATGTCCGTTCCCGTCGTGACATTGAGCGGCGCGCCGCTCGTGATGTGGACCAGCGGAGAGATCTCCCATCCCGTGAGCGCGTAGTTCGCCAGGTGAGAGAAGCGTTGAACATCACTGCGCGCCACGACAACCGTGTTGAACACGTTGCGGTAGTCGGACCCGCAGGGACCGTAATCGGCAGAGAGGTCGTTGTACTTCTCCGTGCGAACCGTTGTCGTGTCGCCCTCTGCGTCAATCACGTTGAGGCACTTGGACCAGGTGTAGTTCGTGAGCACGCTGAAGCTGTGCGAGAGCCGGTGCTGCAGCGTGGCGACCAGTCCGTTGTAGTTGGCCCAGGCGTAGTCGCCAACCATTACCGAGCCCGTACCGCCGCCCTTGTACTGGTTACCCTGCGCGGGGTTTGCAGCCGTCAGCGCGTAGCGCTGCGTCGTGTTGTTCGGAGTCGAGCAGGCCGTTCCGGCAGCACCCGCAGGTTTCCCGGCAGGGCCAGTGGTCACTACACCCCCGCACCCGGTGCCGTTCGGCCCCCATACACCCGGAACAAAGATTGCGGGATCAAGCGCAACACCGATGGGAATATGCACGGTGTGGTTGCCGATGTAGTCCAGCTGCGCCTCCCAGCCGTGGCTGAACTGGTGCTGTACGCTGAACGTCCACTGCTCCGTATATGCAGGATGGAAGTCCTGCTTCATCACGATGTACTGCGATTGCGGATAAAAGATTGCCGTCGCCGGCGTCGGGATCACCGGCTGCGGGAAGGGGTTGGTGGTGACGGCGCCTCTCGACCATGGAGCACTGAAGATCAACGGGCCGGAGGTTGACGTCGCCGAGTTGGCAATGGCCGTCGCATACGGAGGATTCTGCTGCGCGCGCTGACCGGTGAAAAAGTTCACCTCGTCATAAATGATCTCGGCGCCGCCACGGACGACAGTCGTGCCTCGACCGTTCACGTCGTAGCTGAAACCGATGTTCGGCGAAAACTGCCAGGGCGAGTTGTGCGTGAACTGGCGCGGCACGCCCGGATCGCCGTAGTAATAATTCCCTGCCGGAGCGCCGGGGTATACCGTGCTGATGCGATTCGCCAGGAAGCCGCTGTAGTCGAAAATCGACCCGCGGTTGAAGTAGTCGACCGGGAAGAAGTCAGGGCTCCAGCGAATGCCCGCCACAGCGGTCATCTGCCGGCTGGCATGCCAGGTGTCCTGCACGTAGACGCTCGGAATATTGCCGCGCATCGCATTCTGCTGGAACTTGCTCTGCTCGAACGCCGAGAGCGTACCCGCGAGGAAGTCGAGCAGCGGCTCACCTTTCTTGCTGCCGCCGGCCGGGCCGTTTCCGCTATATGTGCCCGTGGAGCTGAACGTAAACGTGCCGTTCGACTCGTACGCATTGAATATATTGAGCTGGTTGCGAACGAACTCACCGCCCCACACCAGGTTGTGCTTGCCCCGGACCATCGTGATGTCGTCGTCCACCGCGATCGTGTTGTCATTGAAGTGCGCCACCGAGTTCGTGCCGCCGCCGATCGTGAACCGCCCCGCCGAGATCTGCAGACCGTTGGGCTCCGCCTGGTAAATGTTCGAGCCAAGCGTGGCCGCGTTGATGTCGTTCGGTGCATATCCGCGATTGTTGCTGCGGCGCAGCAGCGTCGCGTGCAAGCTGTTCACAGTCTGTGAGCTAATCGTCCAGTCCTCGCCTGCCGTGAAGCTCTGCGTCCGCTCAATGTTTCCAGACTGCGTGGTAACAAAGATGTTCGTCGGCGAGAAGTACGAGGGAAGCTGGTAACCGTCGATGAAGTAACGGCCGAAGAAGTGATGCCTGCCGCTGACCGCCCAATCAACTCGCGTCACGAATTCGTTATCCGTCTGGTTGTTGGGAATGCTGTAGAGCACCTTCCCGCACGGGTCGATGAGCTGTGTAGGCATGTACTTCACCAGCGCCAGCGAGGCCGGGTCGAAGGTAGGCGCGGTGGCGTACTTGTTGCCGGCAAGCTTAGTGCCCGTGGTCGGGTCGTAGAGCTGGATCACGCTGGTTGAGTTGTATGCCGGGATGCTGCTGCCGTTACCGTCACACGCGGAAAAATCGCCCGCGAGCATCGCCGGCGTCGGCACATACGCCGTCGCGCTCGAAGAGCTCGCGTGGCTGATCAGGTGCTGATACCCGGCGAACGCAAACAGCTTGTCCCGCTTGATCGGGCCCCCGAACGTCCCGCCAAACTGGTGCTGGTGCAGCGAGTCTTTGGTAGCCGAGAAGAAGTTTGAGGCGTTGATCATGTTATTGCGAATAAACTCAAACGCCGATCCGTGGAACCTGTTCGTGCCCGAGCGGGTCACCGCGTTCACCAGGCCACCGGAATGCATCCCCTCCTGCGCGCCCAAAACCGTCGATTCAACCGAGAACTGGTTCAGCGCATCGGGGAACGGGAACGGCAGATTTCCGTTGCCCATGTAGTCGTTGTTATCGCCACCGTCCAGCCGCCACAGAGTCGTGTTGCCCTGACCGCCGGCAATAGATATCGAGATCGTCTGATAGGAGAACTTGCTCCCGGTAAAGTCTCCGCCCGGCGCCAGGTTCGTGCCGCCCGAAATCGTGAGCAGGCCCGTAACCTGCCGGCTCGGCGAGTTCAGCGGAAGCTCCGTGATCTCCGCCTGATCGACCGTCTGCTTGAACTTCACGTCCTCCGTCTGCAGTGCCAGGCCATTGGCGGATACCTCGACGCTCTCTCCCTTGCCGCCGCCCACCTTCAGCTGCACATTCACCGCGATGTTGCTGCCCACTTCGAGCACGTTGTTCTTCTGCGTGAAGCCGGCAAACCCAGGGGCTGTCACCGAGACCGCATACGTGCCCGGCTTGATATTCGGGAAGACGTATTCCCCGCTGTCGTCCGTGTGGATGGTTCGGCTGACCTGCGTCGACTGCTCGGTCAGCGTCACGTCAGCCTTGGGAATAAAGGCTCCCGTGGGGTCGCTGACCGTGCCTTGGATCGTGCCCGTACCGGCCACTTGCGCGAATGCGGCAGGAAGCACGAGAGCAAGCGCGGCGAGGAGAAGAGCATGCAAAAAGCGGAAGGACTGCCGCCTGGATCGCAAAATCAACCGCATCGATACGCCTCCGGAAAACCTGGACCAGCAAGTCACACGTCGAACCCGCGCCGCCGGCGTAATGCAGACTGACCGGACCGCCTTCTTCAAGCACTGAAGCCCCGTTTGCGGTATGACAGATGCAACGCCTGGAAACGTCTTTTGATTCGCCCAAAATCCTGCCCGGATCGCCACGTTTCTGTCAAGGAAATATTCCCGTTTTGCACGTAGCGACGCGGAGTCGCACATATTACGGGATCACACGCCGCCGACCATGTCCTGATCTAGGGCAGGGAGCGCATCGCACGGCGACACTCCTGCCTGCGACCCGCGACCTGTTTGACAGGTCTATACCGGACACGCAATAATCCCGCCGGTGGCCAGACCCAAATCCGGGGACGTCAGGTTTGGACCGGGAAGCATCTGGCCATGTCTTTAAAAAAGCTGAAAAGTGCGCTGGGACCAAAGACGGACCGAACAGTCTTGTATCAGCGCGGCTGCGGTCGAGAACCCAGCCGAAGGGTTTTGAATCATTGAATTTTTTACGGCAGTACCAAGGAGCTGGTGACATGCAAAGAATTGGAAAAGTGGCACGGCTGGCAATGATGCTGGCGATCGTGCTCTTGTGTCTTACAGGATTCGCCGTGGGCCAAACCGAACGTGGAAGTATCGCCGGCCGCGTCACAGACGAGACGGGAGCGATTCTGCCCGACACCGTCGTTCAGCTGAAGAACGAAGCTACCGGTCGCCTACAGACCGCAAAGACGAATTCGGATGGAAACTACACCTTCCCAGACCTGAATCCCGGCAGTTATACCGTCACCGTAGATCGAGAGGGGTTCAAGAAGACCGAACACGTTCACACCGTTGTGGACGTGAACCAGACAAACCAGCAGAACATCAGTCTGCCCATCGGCTCCGCCAACGAGACCGTTGAGGTCGAGACCGGCGTACAGCAGCTGCAGACCTCAACCGCGACCCTGGGCACGATCGTCCCGGAACGCGATATCGAGGAGCTGCCGCTGGTCTACAGCAACCCGTTTACGCTGGAGACCCTGGCGCCGGGCCTGCTGGTGAGCGGTGTGAACCCGAACATTCACTCGTATGACAGCAGCACGGCGACCGTCTCGGTGAACGGCTCGACCCTGAACTCGCTGGAGTACCGGCTGGACGGCGCGCCCGATAACCGTATTCGTCTCTCCGCATACACGCCCAGCACGGAATTCATCGGGCAGTACAAGGTAGAGACATCGTCCTATGACGCCACCGAGGGTCACTCGTCCGGCGGATTTGTGAACACCTCCCTGAAGAGCGGAACAAACTCGTTCCATGGTGTGGTCTTTGCCTCGTATCAGAACCCCAGCCTGAACACCAACTACTGGCATCTGCCCGGTTCCTCGCAGCCCGCCAAGGCGTCCTGGATGCGTGAAGGCGGCGCAGTGGGCGGCCCGATTTGGAAGAACAAGTGGTTCTTCTTTACCGGTTACGAGCACAGCCAGTCGGCGACCCCGAATGTCCAGCTCCTGACCGTCCCGAGCAAGGCCGAGCGCGGCGAAACCACGCCAGGCTATTACGACTTTTCCGAGCTGTACGCGCTGGATCCTTCGCATCCTGCCGGCACCTCGAACAAATATCAGCTTTACGATCCGACCTCGGGCGTGGTGACCACCGGCGGGGTCTGCGGCAGCGGCAAGACCTGCATCACTCGCACTGCAATTCCCGGCAACCTCATCCCTCAAAGCGCTGTGAACGCAATTGCGCTAAATGCCTTGAAGTACTATCCCGAACCGAATTCCACCCCCAGCAAGCCGGGCGGCGGCAACTACTCCTACTCCAAGGCTGAACCCGATCACTACTACGCCTATATCGTTCGCAGCGATCTCAACCTCTCAACACGGCAACAGCTCTATGGCCACTGGGTCCAGAGCCGTCGCCTGCAACCGGCCAAGAACACGTACTTCGCCCCGGTGAGCGGAACCTCGCTGACCTACCTCAACAAGGGTGCGGCGCTGGGTTATGTGTTCACCATCAGCCCCCAGACGGTGTTGGAAGCGCACCTGACCTGGACCCGGTTCATCAACCAGAACGTGGTGACCTCGCAGGGCACGCTGAATCCTACCTCCATCGGCATGCCCAGCTACCTCGTGGACAACATGGGCCCGAACGCCCAGTCCTTCCCGCGCATCGACATCACAGGCCTGACCTCGCTCAACTCTGACAACGGCGTGCTCTCGCACGATGACGTGTCGCTGGGCTCGGTCCAGGTGAGCAGGCTCTGGGGCAAGCACTTCCTGCGCATGGGATACGAGTACCGCATGTACAACACCAATGCGGGCATCACCACCCAGGGCAACGGCCGCTACCAGAACAACGGTTCTTACACCACCGCAAGCTCGTCAACCTCGGCGCAGTCGGTCGGATTTGGCCTGGCCCAGTTCCTCTACGGCCTGCCGAACTCTTCGGCCGTGACCATCAACTCCGATCTCGCCTCGCGCTCGAACTATATGGCCGAGTGGATCCAGGACGACTGGAAGCCCATAACCAACCTGACCCTCAACCTTGGTCTCCGCTTCGAGTACGAAGGCCCCAACAACGAGCGCAATCAGAAGGCGAATACATATTTCGACTTCGGCGCGACTAACCCAACCAGCGCAGCTGCGGCACCTCTCTACAAAGCCACTTCGGTTCCCAGCCTGCCCGCTGCCATGCCCTCCAGCCTGCCGCAGACCGGCGGCCTGCGCTTCCTGGGCGACCCTGCGACGCCGCTGACTGGCACGCAAACCTACCACACCCAGATCATCAACATGCTGCCCCGCGTTGGCTTCGCCTACCAGGTTGCAGCGAACACGGTTGTCCGTGGCGGGTTCGGCATCTTCGATGACTCGCTGTCCACCTTCTACCTGTCCGGCGGAAACTCCGGTTCGACGAGCACCTTCCTTCTCCCGCAGCAGGGCTTTACCCAGTCCACCTCGATCAGTGGGATCGCCAACACGGTTCCCGGAACGGGGAGCACGTACGGCTATGAAACTGCCGGTGGAGGCTACACGCTCGCGAACCCGTTCCCGAACGGCATCGCACAGCCGACCGGGAATTCACTTGGACTGAACACGTTTGTTGGACAGTCCGTCACCTTCCAGCCGCTGAATCCGAAGACGCCGTACAACATGCGGTGGAGCTTCGATATTCAGCGCCAGATGGGTGCATGGCTGGCTGACATCGCCTACGTCGGCAACCATGGTGTTCACCTCCCGATCCAGAAGGAGTTCGACGCCGTCCCGTCGCAGTATTTGTCCACCTATACGGCTGGCTACGATGCCACCGAGAACACTGCCCTTGGGACGTCCGTAACCAATCCCTTCTACGGGATCGCCCCGAAGACGGTGACGCTTGGCTCCTCCAAAACAATCGCCGTCAATCAACTGCTGAGACCCTATCCGGAGTTCACCAGCGTCTCGGCATACATCACCAGCGGATCGTCCATCTATCACTCGTTCCAGGCGCAGCTCACACGCCGCTTCACGCACGGCGCCAGCCTGACCTCCGCGTTCACGTGGTCCAAGTCACTGGACGCTACGCAGTACCTCAATCCGAGCGACCCGCAGCCCTGGTACGGGCTGTCGGCAAACGACCGTACCTTCCGCTTCTCCACGGGAGGTATCTATCAGCTGCCCTTCGGCAAGGGACGCGACTACCTGACCAACGGCGGCGTGCTCTCGCAGATTGTGGGCGGATGGCAGGTACAGGGCGTCTACCAGGTCCAGAGCGGACAGCCGCTGGAGTTTGATCCGGCGTCACTGCAGACCAGCGGAACCTCGCTGCCTGTCTACATTGGTCCCGGCAATCCGGGCAGCGCAGCATGGGGCCGCCAGGGCTTCAAGAACAGCTCCAACGACACCTGGTTCAACACCTCCTACTTTGCGACGACCACCGGAAGCAGCACCTCGACCGGCCAACAGCCGGGGCTGTACGGAACGCAGTATCAGCTCCGTACATTCCCCATCCGGTTCGATAACCTGCGCAGCGACTTCCTCAACCAGCTCGACGGCGCCGTGCAGCGCAACTTCTCGCTGTCCAGGCTTTATGAGCCGCTCTCTTTGCAGATTCGTGTCGATCTGATCAATGCGCTGAACCATCCCGTCCTGGGTGGAAGCGGTCCGAACCACACCGTCGTCACCGACTGGACCAGCTCGACCTTCGGCCAGGTGACCGCGCAGGAGAATCAGCCACGTATCTATCAGTTCGAAGCGTTCATTCGTTTCTAAATCTGAAAGAGACTCACTGGAAATGGGCGCCGCTATCGGCGCCCATTTCCATTTTCCCCGGCACGTCCAACCAGCTACCCCCGCGAGCCGTACAACAGCATCGCCGTCGCCGGCGGCACGGTCGAAGCCTCGCGATTGTCCGCCGGCTCGCGGTCCTCCACCGTACGCGACTCAAGCGACTCTGCCGTCAGCACACGCCCCACGCTGTACCCCGGCAGATCGACCCGCAATGGCCGCGTCGCATCCTTATTGATGATCGCGACAACCGTCTGCCCGCTCGGCAGCTTCGCCGCATACGCCGTCGCATCCACTGCTCCGGGATCAAACGAAACACCAATCATCGTCGCACCCGCGAAATGCCCCGCAAACCGCATTCCGAAGCTCACCGGCTCCGCCACATATTTCCCGTCCATATCCGCAATCGGCGTATAGAACGGCTTCGGATGCGGCTCATTCGGATTCTTCAGCAGGTCCTCACCGGGCAGATGTCCACCCAGCGAGTTCGCCACCTGCTTCGCGCTTCCACCATGCAGATTCACGCCAACATACCCGAGCGACGCGAGCAGCAGACAATAATCCGCCGCCCACAGCGTCGCCGCAAACACATCCGACACACCCGGCTTGCCTCCGCGATAGCACGTGTTTCCCTCTGACATCCTGTACGGCACCGGCACATGGATTCCCGCGCTCAGTCGCTCCGCCGCGCTCGAGATGTCATGCGCCAGCGTCAGCACCTTCGGATCCGGCTCGAGCAGCCGCTCGATATTCACCCGCGGATTCGAAGGCGGACCGCCGAAGTAGTAGTGATGCGTCAGCGATGCAATCCGCGGCCGCGCGCTGGCCGGCATTGCCAGCAACCGATCGACCACCGCGGCATACCACTCCGGATTTCCCGCGGTATCCGGCAAGCCAAACTTCGCATCCGGCACGCGCGCAGAGATCGCATGCGCCATCGCCGACCACTCGTCAAAATACGTATTCGCATTCCACGTCTTCGGATCGCGCAGATGCGTGCGAAACAAATCCGGCTCATTGCCAATCTGAAAATAGTCGAGCTTATGCCCCAGCGTCTTCGCGACAAACGCCGCCTGCTCCGCCGCGCGCTCCGGCGTGTTCGTGCCGAGATTGATCCCGAACAGGCACGTCCATCCCGTAGCATCCAGAAACCCGCGCAGATTCGTAATCGCTTCAGGTGTAATCGCGTAAATGAGACTCGAATTCGGCTCGCCCGTTCCGGTGTTGCGAATATTCATCGGCGGCTGCGTGCTCGTGGGCGTCGGCTTCCACCAGCCCACGTCGGACGTATTCCCTCCCAGCCGCAGCACACCATTCGGCGAAAGCGCGCGGAACTGCTCGATCAACCCAGTGTTCTCGCGCGAAAAGAACGAGGGATCCGAAAGCTGCTCGATCTCGTAGCTCAGCCCAATGTAATTCGCCGGCACCGTGTGCCCCGGCTGATCACGATGCGAGCGTGAGGCTCGCCGGACCTGAGTTCGCCGCAGCCTGCGCGAACGAACGCACACCCGGAATGCCAAGTGTGGAAACCAGAGCAGAGGAGCGAACAAACCGGCGGCGATCGATCTTCTTCATGCTGAAAAGAGTAGGCGATCAAAGACGAGCCCGCAACCTGCCCCGCATCATCAACTCGCGTGCGACATCACCTGCGCCGCGAACCGCGCCATCTCCTCATGCTGAGGAGAACTCTGCAGCAGCACCAGCGAACAGCCCGCGCCTTCAAAATCCGCCAGCCGCTGCTTCACCTGCTCCGGCGTTCCAATCAGCCCGGAGTGCAACCCACGGTTCGACACCGAATAGTCACGCAGCGACAGCTTCTTCTCCAGCTGCGATCCCGTAATCCACTGCTGAAAATTTGCGAACCCCGCCGGCGATTTCGCCGGATCCGGCTGCGCCGTAATCCGCTCCACTTCCCTGTTCGCCTCGGCCTCGGAGTCCCGCACAATGCAATACCCCGTCACGCCGAAGATCAGCGGCGGAAGCTCCGGATGCTTCGCCCTCCGCGCGCGCATGTCCTCCACCTTCGCCGCAATCGTGCGCGGATCATCGCCGTGCATCAGGTACGCATCGCACTTCGCCGCAATCAGGTTCTTCGCCGTCTCGCTCTCGCCACCCGCATAGAGCGTTGGCCGCGTCAGCCCCTCCGGCGCGCGTGAGTACGTACCGCCGCGGCATCGGCTTCGGCGACAAAACATTCTCCTTCACGTCATAAAACCGTCCTGAAAACGTCGCGCCCTGCCCGCTCCAGCAGCCATTCAGCACATCCAGCCACTCACTCGTGCGCGCATAGCGGTCATCATGCTCGTCAAACGGAATCCCATACTTCGTCGCCTCATCCCGCCACCACGAGCTCACCACGTTCAGCGTTAGCCTTCCGCCGCCGTTCACCTGGCTGATGCGATCAATATTCGCCGCCTGCTTCGCCAGCAGCGCTGGATTATGAAACGTGGGCCGCACCGCAACCATCAGCTCCAGCTTCTTCGTCACCGCCGCGAGCGCCGCCGTCGTTGTCAGCGCATCGAGCGAGTCCGCTTCGACACCCTTGATGTCGTTCAGGTTCAGCTCCGCAATCAGCGTCAGGTCGTAGCCGAGCTCCTCCGCGCGCAGCACCAGTTCCCGCACATACTCCCACGTCGCGGGCATCTGTTCGTCATCAATGTTGCGGAGCCATCCGCCAAATACAGGCAGCCAAAAACCGTAGCGCATCGAATCCCAGTATCGAGCGAACTCCCGCGACCCGTCCAATCGCACACTTACCCAAATGCCCGTCGCCAATGAACAGGGGATCCGATTGCTCGGATCCCCTGTTGATCTTCACTGCTGTGATTTACCGTCCGAGACGCCGGCGAATCATGCCTGCGAATCCCAGCACGCCCGTTCCCAGAAGCACAAGGCTGCCGGGTTCTGGAGTGGCCGAGGTCCCGCCACCAACTGTCGGCGGTGCGGTCGCGTCGAACGACTCTTCCAGCGAGAAATAGCCCGTTCCGCCCGGCGCGATGGCTGTGAGGAAGTTCACCGTACCCGTCGTGTAGTCACTTGAGATGTTCGTGAAGTACGCGTTCGGTCCGCCGTAGCCGGTGTTGTCCATCGCGTTCCCGGTCTGGTTGAATGCGCCGCCATAGGCAGACGTATCGATACCGTCGCCCTCGAACGCGAAGATTTGGATCCCGTTCCCGTTCAGCGTAATGCTGCTGATCGGTGTAGCACTGTTGTTGACGATTCCAAAGAGTGCATCATCGGATCCGTCATAGTTTGTTCCGTTAGTCGAAATCCCGGCCACGCCGAACGAACCGCCAGAACTGACCGTGATGACCGCATTGCAGCCAGGCGCAGAACCAATCACCGGGCATTGTGCAAGGCCTGCAACTGGAATCAACATGGACGCAGCAACGCCCATCAGATGGACAAGTTTCATAAACGTCCCCCTTAAAATGAATTTTTTAATTTTTCAGGTGGCCCAATTTGGATAGGAGCTTTCCCCAGAAAGCCCGCAGGCCCGAGACTAATAAGAGGAGATGCACCCGCACCTACAAAGGGTCGCCAGATTACTGAAGTATTTTCGCGTCGTCTCGCGACCGGCGCCGCGCGTTTATGCGCGCATCCAGCTCCCACCTCTGCTCAGAAGCGCAAAAGATAGCTCGCCTTCACGAAGAACTGTCGCCCATCGTTCAGATATCCCGGCCCGCGCGGCAGAATCGGCTGCGTCGGATCGCACCCCGTCCCGATCCGCGAACAAAGCGTGTGGTTGTAGTTCTGCAGATCGTTGTTCCACCCCACGTACACCACCGTGCCCGGATGCGGAAGCCACGTCAGCAGCGCCTGCGTTTGCACCTGCTTCGTTCTCACCAGCGACGTCTCCGCCGGGTTCGCCAGCGTCGAGTCATACTCCACAATCACCCTCGCCGAAAGCGCCCGTGTGAACTGATAGTTCATCTTCGTCCGGAACGTCTGCGACTCATACACAAAGTCGCTCGTATGCGCATTGAAGTCCCTGTCCAGCAGATACGTGTTATCCACCGTCAACTGCTTCAGCGGATTCACGCTCACCAGCGCCTGCACGGTGTCGTGGCTCAGCAGAAACGGCGTCTTTCCCGCCACCGGCGAGTAGTTCACATTGCCTGACCGGATCCACTGCAGATTGAAGTTCATCTGCGCCCACGGCTGCCCGCGCGCCACAACTCCGCCAAAGTTCTCCGTAAAGTTTTCATTTGCCGCCATCGGATACCCGTTCTGCGGCCCCACCGTGTCGGAGTTCTCTCCTACAAGCGGCGCCAGCACGATGTTTCGCGGTAGCAGAAAGAATGGGTCAAACGTCGAGTAGTGATACACCCGGTTATGCGCATGGTCGAACGCTATATTCTGGTTCGTCTCCAGCCCATAGCTCTGCACAACGCTGTGCTTCGGAAACCACTGATAGTTCGCATGGAAATGATCGCTGCGGATGTTCGACGTCTGAAAAAATCCCAGCGCGCTGTCGAATCCTCTGCTCACGTCCTGATACTCGTCCTGCATGTTCAACGAGTGCCCGTTCCGCGTCACCTGCACGTCCGTCGCGGGCCCCGCGCTATATCCCGCTGGCAGCACCTCCGCCGCACTCGCCATCCTGCTTCCGTGCGTCGAGCTCTCCGCCATCTGACCCAGCACCGTCCAGTGGTCGTTCGCTCGCCACGTAAAATCCGCGCCGCCGATCCGGTTCCACCCGCCGCCAAACTCCTCGTCCGTGTACATCACGCCAACGTTCGATCCCTTGCCCAGGTCCTCGGAAACTCTGCCAACATACGCCTGCGCCTTGTGCTGGAACAGCGGATCGCCATTCGGCACCGTCTGCCCCGGCTCACGATCGTCAATCGCCAACAAGCCAAGATTCGTATGCCCGATCTTCCCCGTGACGCGCCCGCCCCACGTAGGCCGCACAATATTCCGCGTGTACAGCAGCGTCATCGGAGTCTGAAAATAACTCGCGTTCTCCAGGAAGAACGGCCTCAGCTCCGGAAAATAAACCGGGTACCGCTGATTCACCGTGAACTGTGGCTGATCGCTCTCCACATCGCTGAAATCCGGATTCACCGTCGCATCGAAGACGATCGCGTCCTTCCACACTGCCTTCGCTTCGCCGCCCGCTGTTGCCTCCGCATTCCGTGTGCTCCAGTACGGATTATTCGGATCCAGCGTCTCGAGTTCGTGCACGTTCTGTCCCAGCACGTACGGATTGATCTGCACGTTATGCGACCCCGTGACACCTTCCATGCCCGGCAGATGCATCGTGCCCTCCTGGCTCAGGATCCCGCTCACGTTCGCCGACACCCGCGGCCAGAAGTCGTTCTCGCTATTGCGCGGAAAACTGCGCACGAACACCACGCCCCACGTATCCCCGCGCGCCGGAAATCGCAGGCTGCGGAACGGAATCGCGAACAGCGCCATCCATCCCTTGTTCGTAACCTTGCCTTCGGAATCCCAAACCTGGTCGTAGCTGTAGTCCGGCCCGTTCGCCTCCGTCCACGCGGCGTCGGCCTGCACACCCATCGGGTTCACCTGGAACTCCACACCGCGCTGCCGGTCCTGAAATGGGTCGACCAGGATGCCCACGTAGTCGTCGTTCAGGATGTTCTCTCTCCGCGCCAGATGACTGCGGATCAACTCCGGGTGTTTGTCGAAACAAAGAAACACCACATACAGCGCACTCGAAGTCCGCCCCAGCCACACCTCCGTGCGCTCCGTCCCCGGCGCGCCATCCGTCGGCTGGTTCTGGATAAACCCGCCGACATGCGACAGCTTCGCCCGCACATCCTCACGCGGTTCCATGCCCGCAAAATCCGCCAGCGTCAGCGGCTTCTCAATCAAAGGAACCGTCACATCGGACGCCCGCGTACTCTGACCAACAGGCGGACTCGCTGGCGTCACCGTCGGCTTCGACTGCTGCCCTGAATCCACCTGCGCGCCCGCGCTCCCGACCATCACCGCCAGCGCGAGCACCACTGCACAGCGCCAAGACAACACCATCGGACCCACCGCAGACTCCATTCCTCAACTCTCAACACGCCTTCGTCACATACGTCAGAACCTGCGCTGCGGTTCCCGTACGGAGCAAAGCATCGTGCGCTCATCTTTGTCGCGCAGCTCTATCGGTAACCCGCCTCAAGCACAAATTCGCAGCGCCCATCATCGAATGAGCCGCAAGGCACACACGCGGGAACGGTCCCGCCTCAAATCAGGCGGTGAGCCGGCGAAAAATCGCCCCCGCCAACTCACGCCATCCGCATCTTCAGCACCGCTGCATAATCCACCGCCGGCCGGTACTCCTTCGGCAGCTCCACCCGGATCGCATCCGCGCCCTGTTTCCATCGCACCTTCGCACCCGTTCCCAGCAGCTCCACGTTCGCAACCTTTCCCGGCTGCGCCGCATTGCCCGTCCCCAGCGACTCAATCACAATCTCGCCCGCCGGCCACCCCAGCACAATCGCATACACCACATCGCCCTTCTTCGAACGCGTGAACCGCACATCCTTCTCGCCCAGCGCCGAAATGCTGTGCCCCTGGAACTTCCCGGGCTTGATCATGTTCGGCCCCTCGCCATACACCTTCCACGGCCGCGTCGCGTAGATCGCCTCGCCGTTCACTTCCATCCACTGCGTAAT
Organism: uncultured Acidobacteriaceae bacterium; assembly: GCA_963777205.1. Lineage (GTDB taxonomy): Bacteria > Acidobacteriota > Terriglobia > Terriglobales > Acidobacteriaceae > Granulicella. The sequence continues at coordinate 105,572 of CAVZPQ010000001.1, forward strand.
CCCATCCAGCACCGCAATCTCTTTCGTGTCGATCGTTCCATCCGGCCTTCCCGGGATATTCAGGATGAACGTCCCGTTCTTGCTCACCGTGTCCGCCATCCAGTGAATGACATTCCGTGGCGCAAGATATCCGCCGTACTCACCCGCCTTCTCGTACAACTCGCGGTTGTAGTGCCACTGTCCGATACACGTCTCCGACTGCCACGCATACGGCATAATCGCGCTCGTCAGCCCGCGCTCATAATCCACCACAACAGCCTTCGCCCACTTGTCCGGAACGTCCTTCACCGTCGCGACCACATCCACCTTGCCGCCGTTCTTCGCGGCGCTCTGGTTGTAGTAGTACGCGCCCAGATTCATCCCCGCCCACCCCAGCGGAAACAGCGAGTTGTCGAAATACAGCAGGTCCGGATGATGCTGATCGATCAGGTCCTTCGTGCGGTCGTAGAAGTTCTTCGCGAACGACGCATCCGGCAGCGCATCCTTCGGATGCTTCACTCCATACAGCCGCTGCGGATCATATCCCTGCCACCACCGCCCTTTGCCCTCGGCCATCGTCATGCGCCCGTCGTACGGCACGCCCGCCAGCGGCCCAGCCTTATCCGCTCCATGCGCCGTCTGGAACCACCACCAGTTCCTCGCCTGGTGCACCGTCACACCCAGCGGCATACCCTGCGCCCGCGCCGCGCGCGCCCACTCGCCCACCACATCCCGATGCGGCCCGATGTTCACCGCATTCCACGGCTGATGCTTCGAGTCCCACGCGTCGAGCCCGTCATGATGGTTCGCCAGCGCGATAAAGAACTTCGCCCCGGCCTTCTTGTACCGCGCAATCAGCGCCTCCGGCTCCCAGTTCAGCAGCGTCCACTGCGCGCACAGGTCCTTGTACCCAAACCGCGACGGCGGCCCATAGTGCTCCAGCTGAAACTGGTATTGCTTCTGGTCCTCGATATACATATTCCGCGCATACCAGTCGCCATCCTCCGGCACGCACTGCGGGCTCCAGTGCGCCCATATCCCAAACTTCGCATCGCGGTACCACTCCGGCGCGTCGTACTCCAGCAGCGAATCCCACGTCGGCTTGTAGGGCCCCGTTCCCGCCAGCCCTTCAAGCCCACTCGGCGCAATCATCGGCACGCCATCCCACGAACCTCCGGGAACCGGCAGCGCCGGATTATCACCCCACCCGCTCGCCTCCCACGTCTTCTCATCGAGCCTCTGCTCGACGATCCGCCCATTCACCAGCGCATAAAACACGCGCTCGCTCTCCGGCCGCGCGCAGAACTCCGCATAGCTCTCCCTCACCTCGCCGAAGCCGGCCGGAACCGCCGCGCTTCCCGCAGCTTCCTGCGCCGCTCCAAACCGCGCATCCACCGCCGCCGCCGCAGCCGCCCCTGCCGTCATCTTCAAAAAACTCCGTCGCTCCATCCACTCACCTCAGTTCAGTCAACTCACAACACTTACCGCGCCGCATTGCCCCACGCCGCTCACGCTAGCCTAGCGTCTGGCTTCGGTCTACTTCTGAGCTGGGGTCAAAGGATGCCCCGGCAATACCCCTCCAGGCGGCGGACCCATCGGAAACGACCGGATCGTCAAATCCGCAGGCACTTCAAACCGGCTCGCGTCCGGCGCCGTCCGTTCCACAGAGAGCACCTTCATCTCACGGGTCCCCGCAATCGAGCTCGTATCGGTCTCCTCCACCACCAGCCCGAGCTCATCCGCAACCCAAACCTCCTGCGACTCACTCACCGGCTTGTCGTTGCCCATCATCCCCGCAGGAAGGGTCGTGGTGGTGCGCGTTCCCGTAGCCCGCAGGCCCGCGATCGTTCTCGGTCCGAGATCCTCCTTCTTTACATCAACCTCGTCCTTCGGGAAATACACGCGGTCACTGCGATCCGGAGGCAAGGCCACAAACTCCATGTGCGTCGTCGGTCTGATCCACATCGACTGTGCATTTTTGTTCAAATCGCTCCAGGAGATCTCCCGCTTCGCACTCGGGTCCGCCACCACAAAGAAGTGGTGCTCCAGTCCGCCCGTCGTCGACGGCTGAAAGCTCTCATCCACCAGCCGCCCTCCAGCATCTCGCCCGACCCGCTCATGCTCCTCTCGCGTGATCGTGCCGCCGTCCTGCAGCCGCAATGAGGTCTTCGTCTCCCGCTCGCATTGGAACGGCGCGTTCTGCATCAGCAGGTTCGGCCCGTTCCCCATGTAGCTGACCATCACCTGCCCGTGAGCCCCTGCACCCCAGAGCGAACAGACACACATCCCCAGCAACATCGTCATTCGCAGTGGAATCATGCCACCCGCATGGCCGCCGTTCGCCATCTTTTCCAGCGCCGGAAAGCCTCCGCCCGCAACCAGCTCCGCCACTCCGAACCGCGCCGCCGCCGTACATCTTCAAAAAGCTCCGTCGCTCCATCTACTCACCTCACTCGCAAAACCATCGCGACCCGCCCATCCATCCTGTCATCTCGCCTGCGCTACCGCAAACCAACTCGCTCGCACGCGCACAACGCCTCATCCTCACCGCCCCACAATCTGCACAATCTGCCGGTCCGCCGCGCTCCACGCCGGCGGACCCTCATGCGTCAGCCGCCGCTTCGCATCATCCCAGTGCAACGTCGTCACCGAGCTCTTTCCCTTCTCATACCCATACGTCGTCCCATCGTCTGTGAACAGCGTGAACTCACCATCCGCTCCCGGATACACCCGCACCGCCGCAATCGCCTGCGGCTGCTGTCCGCTCAACACCGGCGCGCCCAGCGGCACAATCGCGCCCGCCCGCACAAACAGCGGAATCGTATCGATCGGCGCCGCGACCTCCACCGTCTCGCCGCCCTTCAGCCGCTCATTCGTCCAGTAGTTGTACCAGTCGCATCCCGCCGGCAGATAAACCTTGCGCCGCGTCGCTCCCTGCTCCGTCACCGGAGCCACCAGGAACGCCGGCCCGAACATGTACTCGTCCGTCAAATTCATCACCTTCGGATCACGCGGAAAATCCATGAACAGCGCCCGCATAAACGGCGCTCCACTCAAATACGTCTGGTACGCCAGCGAGTACGTGTACGGCAGCAGCTGATACCGCAGCCGCAGATACTTCGCCAGAATCGGCTCCGCCTCGCGCCCGTAAGCCCACACCTCGTTGTGCATGCGCTCGCCATGCGCCCGCATCACCGGCTGAAACACGCCCCACTCAAACCACCGCACAAACAGCTCCGGATAATCCGCGTACCCATCCACATTCTCGCGAGCATCCGCCGCATCCACCAGCGGCTTCTTCGCCGGCTTGTAGTCCGGATAGATCGGCGGCGAAAAGAACCCCGCAATGTCCGTATCCCAGTAAGGCATTCCGCTCGCCGTAAAATTCAATCCCGCCGGAATCGACCGCTTCAGCATGTCCCACGTCGACGTCACATCGCTCGACCAGAACACCGTCCCGTTCCGCTGCGCGCCCAGGTACGCCGCCCGCGCCAGAATCATCACCCGCCTGCTGTCGCCGAAATCGCGTCGGAACCCCTCATAAACCGACGCCGTGTGAAACAGCGGATACACGTTGTAAAACCGCGCACCCGATCCCACATAGAAAAAATCCTTCGCCGGATCAATGTCCGGCTCCGTCTCATCCAGCCAGATGTAGTCAAACCCATCCGGTTTCACGTACCGGTCGCGAATCTGGTCCCAAAACCACTTCGCCGCCTCCGGATTCGTGGTGTCCAGGTTCGGCCCGATCACATTCTTGAAGCCGCCGGCATCCGGCTTCCCCTGCGCATCGTGGATCAGCCATCCCTTATCGCGCAGCATGTCGTAAAACTGCGTGCCCGGCGCAAAGTGCGGCCATACGCTCAGCAGCGAATGGATCCCCATCGCGTGCAGTTCGCGATTCATCCCCGCCGGATCAGGCCACCGCGCCGGGTCCAGGTCCATCTCGCCCTGCTTCGTCATATTCAGAAAATCCACCACCAGCACATCCAGCGGAAGGTTCCGCTCGCGATATCCCTTCGCCACCGCCAGCAACTGCTCCTGCGTCGGATAGATCGCCTTGCTCTGGATGTACCCGTAAACGCCGCGCGGAAACATGTGCGTCACACCCGTCAGCTCGCGATAGCCCTTGTAAATCTCGTCCGTGTTCTCGCCGGCAATCACGAAAAACGAGACCCTGTCGCCCACCTCCGAGCGCCACACATTCTCCTGGTTAAATCCCAAATCAACCGTCGTCTTCGACGGGTTATCCCACACCAGCCCATACCCGCGCGTCGAAATCAAAAACGGAACGCACACATTCTCCCCGCCGATCGACGAGTAGTCATGCCAGCAATTGATCCGGTGGTCGCGAAGGTCCAGCGTTCCCTGCTGCTGCTGGCCCAGCCCGTAGTAGTGCTCGTCCGCCGGCGAATCAAACACCGCCGCAATCCGATACCCCGGTCCTTGCTTCGCCGCCGCCGCATCATTCGCCGACACCGTCTCCGCCGCATTCGCGAACATCGACCAGCTATGCATCTCTAGCAACTGCTTCCCCGCCGCCGTCGACACCTCGATCGTGTCCGCATGCGGTCCGCTCCTCGCCGGCCCGCCTCCGAAGTACTGGTCGCGCAATTTCTGGTTCAGCGCATCCAGCGGAAACCGGTGCGGCTCCTGGTCAGTCGACACGCGCACCACCAGCCGCCCCGACCGAAACACCTCCGCCTGCCCTTCGGCCTTCTGCTCCGTCCACCCCGCCGCCTCCGGCTTGGCAATGAATCCATAACCCGGCGCCGCCGCCACCGCACTCTTCTCCGTGCTCATCGTCACGCGCACAATATTCGGCCCATACGGCTCAATCGAAATCGTCCGTCCATCCCGCTCCACCGTGAACGCTCGATCCTGCGCCTGCGCCCCGCACAAGCAAACACCACCCGCCCAGCAAACCATCGCCAGCGCCGCCACCCGCCCGAGCCCGGACCTCCCAGACATCAACGTTTCACGCGCCATGAGCTTTTTCCTTAGGAACAGAAATAAATCGACCTCGTCGACACCAGCCAGCCTACATCCTCCCCGGCCGGCCCCGGCCAAACGCCCTCTCCCTGGCCGGGACGCCTCAAAATTCGTGTCAAGCCCCCCACACCGTGGAAATCGCTGTATCTGGAAGAAAACGCAGTGCAATCGCGCGGAAAAATCGCTGCAATGGAATTCCACTCAATCTGCTATAATGAAGTTAGTAAGTTAAACACAGAAGCCTGCCGAGAGCGCAGGCTCTTTGCTTTTAACCGCGAATACGCCGAATGCCCCCAAATTATAGATTCCAGAGATTTTACACACTAAATCTCTGGAATCAATATTTTGCAGCCACACTCCTCTCGCAAGTACCTGATTGCAAAGATCAAGGCAAAACAGAGGGGGGAGGGGGGAGGGGAGGGTCGCCGCCCCCGCAACTCCCAAATTCTCCTAACCCGCTAACTCCCGACTCCTCACTTCCTTTCCTGCATACTGGTCAGCATGGACCTCCACGCCATCCAGTCCGCAATCCGCGACCACCACCTCGACGGCTGGCTCTTCTACGACCACCACCACCGCGACCCCATCGCCTACCGCATCCTCGGCCTCGACCCCCAGAGCTTCGTCTCCCGCCGCTGGTTCTACTTCATCCCCGCAACCGGCGAGCCCCGCAAGCTCGTCCACCGCATCGAGTCCGGCAAGCTAGACACCCTGCCCGGCACCACCCGCCAATACTCCTCGTGGCAGGAACTCGAACAAGAATCTCGCCGAGCTCGTCGATGGCGCAACGAAGATCGCGATGCAGTACTCGCCGCGCAACGCCATCATGTATGTCTCGATGGTCGACGCCGGAACCGTCGAGCTCATCCGCTCCTTCGGCAAGGACATCGTCAGCTCCGCCGACCTCGTCAGCCTCTTCGAGGCCGTACTCACGGAAGACCAGGTCGCCACGCACTACCAGGCACAGGAACGCCTGGACCGCGTCCTCCACGCCGGCTGGAAGTACATCCACGACCACACCAGGCACCAGCACCACACCACCGAGTTCGAGGTCGTCACCTTCCTGCGCGAAGCCATGGAGCGCGAAGGCCTCTGGACCGACCACGGCCCCAACGTCTCCGCCGGCTCCAACTCCGCCGACTCACACTACGATCCCACCGAATCGCGCTCTGCCCCCATCTTCCACGGTGAGTTCATCCTCATCGACATCTTCGCCAAGCTCTCGCAGCCCCACAACACCAGCCTGCCCCGCCCCGACGCCATCTGGTACGACATCACCTGGACCGGCGTCGTCGGCCGCGAGCCCACCGAGCGCGAGCACCACATCTTCACCACCGTCCGCGACGCACGCGACGCGGCGATCGCCGCCGTCGAGCAAGCCTACGCAGCCTCGAAGCCCATCGCCGGATACGAGGCCGACGACGCCGCCCGCAACGTCATCCGCCGCGCCGGGTTCGGCGAGTTCTTCACCCACCGCACCGGCCACAACATCGCCACTGAGATCCACGGCAACGGAGCGCATCTCGATAACCTCGAGACGCACGACGAGCGCCTCATCCTGCCCAACACCTGCTTCTCCGTCGAGCCCGGCATCTACTTCCCTGGCGAGTTCGGCGTGCGCAGTGAAGTAGACATGATCACTAAGCCCGGCAAAGCAGTCGTCACCGGCCCGCGCCAAACCGAGCTCCTCCGCATCTGAATTCGCCTCTGCTGACGCCTCCGTGGCAGCGACAGAGCCCGTAGTTGCACTGATACAATCGACCTGAATGGCCACAGACGCCCAGCAGGCTCGCCCCATCGCTCAGCCGGTTCCCGGCGAGAAGTCGAGCCTTCCCGCGATGGTCCTCATCGCCGGCTGGCTTATCCCCGGCCTGGGGCACCTGCTGCTCGGCAAATGGATCCGCGCAGTTCTGCTGTTCGTCTCCATCGTCGGCATGTTCGCGCTTGGGCTTGCGCTGCAGGGCAAGGTCTACTCGCTCGCCACAGGCGACATCCTCGACATGCTCGGCTTCGCGGGACAGCTTGGATTAGGTCTGCTGGCGGCCCTGATGCACTGGTTTGGATGGGGCGCGGCCTCGTCGGTCAACACGCTCGCCGACTACGGAACCAAGTTCCTCGTCTGCGGCGGCCTGCTGAACTACATCTCCGCGGTCGATGCACACTCGCTGGCCAACGGGCGGAAGGCCTCGTAATGACGCTCAGCCACTTCAGCGCCGTGCTTCTATTCGCCCTGTTCACATCCATCGTGTTCGGCATCACCCAGCGCGCCGAGCCGAAGATGATGGTCCGCTTCGGCGCTTACTGCTTCGGGCTCTTCGTCCTCGCCGTATTCGTTGGAAGCTGGCTGATGTACGCGATCAAGCACTAGCTCAACCTGCTTCAGAACGGTGAAGTCGTCACCGGCGGTGGTGTCGTCGGCTGCGGGTTATTCAGCGGATTATTCGGCGTCTTATTCAGCGGATTGTTCGGCTGATTCGAGTCCATCTCTTGCAGACCGGTCGAGTTGAGGGTGCCGCCTGCCCCGCCGCCCAGAATATTTGCCTTTTGATACAGCAGCTCGATCTTCGGGTCGTAGATAAACTCCCATGTCTCGTACGTGGTCTGCCCGTTCGGATTCAGGATGCTGTCGCCGGTCTTCGTCGTGCCGACTCCCATGATCTGGCCGACACCGCCCGACCCAAGGCCTCCGACAGAGGTTGACGAACCCGACGTTCCGCAGCCGGTCGTCGCTCCTGAAAATCCCGCGGAAAGTGGAGAGCCGCCGGTAACTGTACAGTTGGCCGAGTTGGTAGCTCCGGCTGCCGGTGAGCTCTGGATTCGACAGCATGCCCGTGGCCGAGCCGAGCCCTCCCGCTCCAGTCGTATTCAATCCGCCGAGCGGCTCGCCGAAGAAGCCCTTCACCGTCGTCTTGTTCTCGCCGACGTGAATGATCCGCCAGTCGTCCTTGCCCGTGAGCGGATCCACGTACCGCTTGCGCAGGAAGCGAACATTGTTCGTGCCCTCGAGGGCTTCGATCGACGGCGGATACGTCTTGAACTTCCGGTAGTAGAGCCGGACCGCCCGCACATACTGCTGGCCGCGGTGCTCGCTTTCGAGCTCCTTGTCGCGCCGCAGGTCCTTCGCAATCACGGGAGCGGCCACCGCGAGCGCGATCAGCATGAGCGCGACCAGCACGACCGCAAACACCATCATGAATCCAGACTCGGAGCTGGATTCTGCGCGGTATTGCGGATCGTAGATGGTGCTGAATTTCATCACTACTGCCTTTGCAGCGGCAGCGTCTGCGTGTTGTTGTTCTGCAGATCTTCCACCTGAATGCTGTTCAGGTTGATGGAGACAATCTTGTACTTGTGCGCGACGATCTCGCCCGCCGACGCGAGATAGACGTTATCGCCCTGCAGCAGAAATGCCTGGACCAGACCGTTCGACCGCTTTGCCGTGCCGAAGAACTTCAGGTTGATGGGCGGCGGAGGCGGCGGTCCCGGCGGCGGTGCAGGCGGAAGCGTGATCGCCTTCGGCCGTGCCGGCGGAACATTCTTCGGCATCACCGGTGCGGGTGGCGTGTAGACCAGCGAAAAAATGTTGCGGCCACTGCCGGAGTAGACAAGATTTTCCGCGCGGTGCATTGCGGTTTCGTCGAGCGTTGGATCGAGGCTGGCCGACGTATTCGCGAGCTTCACGGCGTCGACGCCGGGAATATTCGCTGTTTGCGAGTTGCGCGCGGAAGTGAGTGCAGGAGCTTGCGTCCCCTGTCCGGGCGTTGCCGCACGTGTGGGTCGATTGATCGGCGCGACGGTGGGCGGCGGAGCGCTGGAGGTTCCGCCGAACAGCGCGTTGTAGCCGTAGAAGATGCAGCAGAGCGCGACTGCGCCAAGCGCACCGGCCATGATCGTCTTCTTGCGGTTCTCCGCGCCGGCCCTCACTGCACGCCTCCATTGGTGGCAGGCGGCGTTGCCGCTGCGGGAGCCGGTGGTGCGGAGACCTGGATACCGTTCGGCGTTTGCAGGTAAGTCGTCAGGCTGATGCGGAGGTTCACCATGCCGGTCTGCTGGCCGGAGAGCCCGATTCCGTTGATCACGAAGAACATCTTGTCGCGCTCAAGGTTATTGATGAACTCGACTATCGGACGGTAGTCTCCCGAAACGCTCGCATCCATGTGCAGCTCGGTCAGCGCATACTTGCCGGAAAGCACCGGCTGTTGCGCATACTGAACGTTCGCGAGCCGGACGCCGGTCTTCTGCGTGAGATGGCCAAGCTCCGCAAGCACCTGCGAATACGCATAAGGAAGCCGATCCGCGTAGAACTCATCCGCGTCCTCTGTGGAGGCTGCAAGCTTTGCATCCAGGCCTCGCAACGGCTGCGCCTGCACTCGCGCGGAGGTCAGCAGCACGCGCTGCTGATTCAGCGCGTCGGCATCGTGCGCCTTGAGGGACTGCGAAAGAAACAGCAGATGCCCGGCTATGTAGAGGACAATGACCAGCAGCGCGGCGACTCCTGCGTAGTGAAGGTTGACTGCGGTGAGCAGCGCGCGGGCACGCCGAGTCAGACGCGGCAGATTGCGAACCAGTGATGAGCTCGAGGGCGGAGGAACAGTAGCGGTTGCGCTCATCGCCTGCCTCCTCTCATGACTGCGGTACCTGCATGCTTCGCAGACGTGTAGGACTCGCCCTCAGGCAGCGGATTGTAGTTCGCAAGGATGTCGAACTCCACTCCCGGAGCGGCTGTGGGCAAGCTCATCTGCGGCTGGCGCAATCCGCCGTTCGCCGCAGTCGTGGTCTTCGCCTGCGAGGCTTCTCCGCTGAGACGCGGCTGCAGAAACCGCCGCGAATGCTCAAGATTGCGCACAAGCTGCACCGCGCGATCGCGCTCTCCGGAGACCCGCAGCCGGATAATCACGTCCCCGTTTGGTGTGGGCTGCGGCGTGATCGATGTGACCTGCACGCCGGTTGGCAGCACGTTCTCGAGATCCATCATCACGGCGGTCCAGGAAAAACTCTTGCGCAGAAACAGCGCGTTGAGGAAGTGTGCACGATCGAGCACAGCAGCGTTGGCCGGCTGCCGCATGCGCGCTTCGTTCTGCAGGCGCTCGTGTTGCGCGGCGATGGTCTGGTTGCGCAACGCATCCATCTGCGCCGCGGCGCGATCCAGCCGCTTCTGCAGCAGGTGCGCCCAGATGCCAAGCGCAATCGCCACCGCCGCGAGCAGAACCATGAGCAGCCGCAGCCGCAGAAACAGCGGCCGAAGCTCCACAAACGGGCGCGATGCGAGATTGATGAAGATGCGCATGGTCAGCCTCGCAGTGCTCCTGCAACCCCGGCGAGCGCGCCCCGCGGGGTCTTGCCGATGACCGCACCCGCAGCGAACCCTGAGCTGTCGAGGAGCTCGCGGACGCGCAGCGCGTCGGCTTCGGTGTAGCCGTTCGAGTGCAGCAGGTAACGCAGGCCATCCGCCCCAAGTGCACCGGCGCTGAGGATCGTGGATGGCGGCATCGAGAGCGTGTCCTCGAAGTACGCGACAGCAGCCGTGACTGCCTGGGCGATCTCGTCGGCCACAGCCTCGGGACTCTGTTCGACAGCATCGAAATCCAGCGCCCCGCGGGCAAGCTCCGGCGCGCGTTCAGACTCGCGCGGATCAGTCAATGTACCGATCGATGTCGGAGCGACGAGCACGGCATTGTGCAATTCAGCGCTGAGGTTCGCCTGCAGAGTGGGATCGAGATACGGAGAGTTTGAGACCGGTGCCGGTTCGCTCCGCGTGTTGTTCGACAGAACTGTTTCCCGGACCAGATTGACGCCCGTCGCCTGCGGCTGGAGATCGACGCTGCGGTGCAGCAGGAGCTCGCCGGCCCGTGTGATCGCAGTCGTAACAGAAGTCTGCCCGGCGTTCACTACGAGCGCCGCCTCGCCTCCGGTGATGCTGGCGAGCGCAGCCAGCGTGCTCGGCAGAACCGAACCCGGCTCGTAACCCGCCTCGCGCACCGCAGTCTCATACTCGCGGAGCACGTCGCGCGGAATTGCCACAGCGAGGACACGCACGCTGGTGCGCGTGGAGCTCATGATCTGAAAACTGATCATCGCATCGTCGGCTTCGAAGGGCAGCAGCTTCTTCAGGCGGAAGCGAACGATCGGCAGGGCTTCGGTGAGCTTCGTCGGCAGCGCATCGAAATCGAGCAGAAGCACCCGCACGGCCGTGTCCGGAATGATCAGCGTGAGGTCGGCGCCGCGGCTGTTGGGGCGGATAGCGCCGCGGCCCGCCCGGATATCGATCGATTCCAGCGCGCGGCGAATCGCGGCGATCACGGCGACACGGTCGACGAGATTGCCGGGTTTATGGCTCGGCTGAACCGCCCCGCCCGCCAGCGCGATGTGACCCACGGAATCCAGCGGACCCTCGGCGGTAGCGGCGCGCGCGGCCGACACGCCCTCAGGCGCGATCTCGCAGGCGATACGCGGACGGGTTCCGGAGGCTTTTGGAAACAGGCTCATCGAGAAGCTTTCATAAGACTATCGCGCTCGACCGGTGAGCGCGCTTGGCTGCGCTGGTTCAGTTGATCCAATCCGTTGGACGAACCACAAAGAGGCTCGTTTGACACCCTAACGTCCTGTCTCAATGAACGTTACCTTGTTGATCTCGCGCAGAGTGGTGATCCCTGCCCGTACCCGCTCGAGCGCAGAATCGCGCAGGAAGTTCATACCTTTCTCGCGGGCTGTCTTGCGGATTTCTGAGCCCGGGCGCTTCTCGAGGAGCATCTCGCGAATTTGGTCGTCGAGTTCGAGGAGCTCGTGAATGGCGGAGCGGCCGCGGTACCCCGTGCCCGCACATTCAATGCAGCCGGCGCCTTCCTGGAAGCGGAAGCCGCGCCACTCGGCGGGGTCAAGACCGTTCAGCTCGAGATCAGCGTCGCTGTACGTGACCTGATGGCGACAGAAGTCGCAGACCGTGCGCACCAGTCGCTGCGCGAGGATGCAGTTGAGCGCGGAGACGAAGTTGTACGGCTCGACGCCCATGTTGAGAAACCGGCCCAGCACGTCGACGACGTTGTTGGCGTGGACGGTCGTGAAGACGAGGTGGCCCGTGAGCGCGGAGTTGATGGCGATTTGCGCGGTCTCGGCGTCACGGATTTCGCCGACAAGAATCTTGTCCGGATCGTGGCGAAGAATGGAACGCAGCCCGCGCGCAAAGGTGAGGCCCTTCTTCTCGTTCACCGGAATCTGCGTGATGCCGCGGATCTGGTACTCGACCGGATCTTCAATCGTGATGATCTTGTCCTCTTCGGACTTGATCTCATTGAGCGCGGCGTACAGCGTCGTCGTTTTACCTGAGCCGGTGGGCCCGGTGACGAGCACCATCCCGTACGGCTCCTTGATGTAGCGGCGGAAGCGGCGGAGGTCTTCGTCCGCGAAGCCGACAACGTCCAGCGAGAGGTTGTGAAACTTCTCCGACATCGACTCCTTGTCGAGCACGCGGAGCACGGCGTTTTCTCCGTGCACCGTCGGCATTATCGACACGCGGAAATCGATGAGGCGGCCCTTGTAGCGCACGCGAAAACGGCCATCCTGCGGCACGCGGCGCTCGGCGATGTCGAGTTCGGACATGACCTTGATGCGCGAGAGGATCGTCTGGTGGTGCTCGCGTGCGATGGGCGCCATCGCCTGCTGAAGCACGCCGTCAATCCGGTACTTCACCAGCAGCGAGTCGTCGTACGTCTCCAGGTGAATATCGGAGGCGCGGCGCTCGAGCGCCGTAAAGATGGTCGTATCGACCAGGCGAATGATCGGCGAGATATCGTCGTCTGCCGCAAGCTTCTCGATCGAGATGTTCTCGTCGGCAGACTCTTCGCCGGAGAGCACGTCGAACGCGAGCCCTTCGGTCGCTTCGTCCAGCACGCGCTGGGACTGCTCCGTCTTCTTGAGCAGATCGGTAATCTGCGACAGCGTCGCGACCCGCGTGACAATGCGCGTGCCCAGCAGGCCCGCGATCTCGTCAAGCACCATGAGCTTCGATGGGTCCGCAACCGCAATCGCCAGGCGGCCGTCGTTCGACTGCTCCAGCGGAACGAAGTTGTAGCGGAACATCATGTCGACCGGCACACTCTTGAAGAGCTCGTGCTGGATCTTGAAGTGCTTCAGGTCGACGAACTCAGCATGATAGCGGCGCGCGAGGCGTTCGGCGCGTTCCGCTTCAGTGAGCGAGTCGTTGGGGAGCGGAGTTGCGACGGGGGTGGCCATGGGTAAAGCTCCTTGCGGCAAGCGTACAGCTAGCCGCCTACGTTTCCGAGACTGAAGATCGGCATGTACAGCGCGATCAGAATGATGACAACAACGACGCCCATGACGACCAGGATCGCGGGCTCGATCAGGCTCATCAGTGCCGTGAGCTGCGTCTGCACGTCCTCTTCAAAGAACTCGGCGACAGAGTTGAGCATCGCCGGCAGCGCGCCCGTGGATTCGCCGACCTCGATCATCTCGACCGAGAGTTCCGGGAAGACCTTCGTCTCTTCCAGGCTGACCGCCAGGCCCTGCCCTTCGCGGACGCCCTCAACCGACGTGTACACCGCCTTTGAGATCTGCGGCGACTCAATCGAACGCGCAGCGGTTTCGAGGCTCGGCACCAGTGGTAGCCCCCCCGTAAGCAGCGTTGAAAGCGTGCGCGAGAACAGCCCGACCTGGTACTTCAGCCAGACCTGCCCCAGCCCGGGAGTGCCGAGCCGAACGCGGTCGACGAAGCTTGACCCGGCATCGGTACGGGTCCACCGAATGATCAGATAAATAAGAAACGCGACTACGATCCCGAAATAAATGCCGTAGTGCTGCGCGTCCTTTCCGACGTTGAGCAGAAAGAGCGTAATGCTCGGAAGCTGCGTCCCGAGCTGGTCATAGAGCTGCGCAAACCGCGGCACAACGAAGGTGATCAGGAAGATAAACAGGCTGATCACCATAATCACCAGGAACGTCGGATAGATCAGCGACGACCGCAGCTTTTTCCGGAACGTCAGTGCGACCCGCTGGAACTCCAAATAGCGCTGCAGCACCTCTTCCAGGTTGCCGGAGCGCTCGCCGGCGAGCAGCGTGACCGTGTACACGAGCGGAAATCCGCCCTGCGCCTCAAACGCAGTGGAGATCGATTCGCCCGTCCTGACGCGCGCCGCAACGTCTTCGAGCTGCGCCTGGAACACCGGGTTCTTCTGCCGCTTGGCCAGCAGCTCCAGCGAGCTCAGGATCGGCAAACCCGCGCGAATCAGCGTGAGGAACTGCTGGTTATAGACCAGAAACGGCTCAAGTTTGACCTTGCGTTTGGCACTGCCCCCAAACCCGGCTCGCGGCTTGACGGAGTAGACGAGATAACCGGCCTGCGTAAACCGCGCGCGGAGCTCCTCGGCCGTCGCTGCGGCGTGGGTCTGTTCCTGGATGCGGCCGCGTTCGTCGGCCAGCCGGATTGTGTACTCGGTCATGCGGGTGGAGGGGCTAGCTACCAGTTTATTGCGTTGCTTCGCTTAAGGCCTGTAGCTTGGCTGCTTTCTTTATAGACGGATGAGGACCGCGTTTGTTCAAAAGCAAAGGCCCCACCGGTCTGGTGAGGCCTTGCTGCAACTTTTCGGTGCTGGAGGCCGGCTTAGACGCTGAAACTGGAGCCGCACCCGCACGTGGACTTCACCTGGGGATTCTCGAACTTGAACCCTGCGGCCTCCAGCGTCTCGACGTAATCGACCTGGCAGCCGTTGAGGTACATCGCGCTCGTGGCATCGACGAAGACCTTCAGATCGTCGAACTTGACGATCTTGTCCATCATGCCGGCCTGGTTCTCGAAGCTCATCGAGTACTGGAAGCCTGAGCAGCCGCCACCCACCACGCCAATGCGCAGACCGGCCGGCAGCGGGTCCTGGGTCGCCATGATCTCCTTGACCTTCGCAATCGCTGCTGCGGTTAGCTCGACCGGGTTCGTCTTCGGCGCTTCCGGTCCGGTGACAACTTCGGGAACGGGATTGGCAGTGGTGGCCATGGAAACCTCTCCTCAGCTCTCGGACCATATTGGTCCGAAGCACAACTCTCAGTGTAGCTTCGGGATGGCGCCGGGGCAAGCCCGTCGTAGACCCCGCACCGCCGGCCGCACTCCTCATTGGATGCCGATCGCACGCCGGGGTTTCAGTTACCTCCGCCCTGTTATCGCCGCGGGCAATCCCGGGAATCACCCCGAATACTGCGTCTTAATGCAGCAAAAAGTCACTTTCAAACATACATCGTCAGGCGTATGATTCTCTCGGCCCAGCCTACCATCCGAGCCCGAGGCTCTAATCGGACCCGTCCGGTACACCGGACCAGACTCTAACGATTCTGGGGGAATCCGCCATGCACGTGCTCCCAATTCTCATCGCTCTTTGGGGCGCCTCCGTCATCGGCTTTATCGCGGTGATGATCTACCGCGCCACTCTCACCCAACATGAAACCGACCAACTGTTCCTTGGCGATGACGCCGGTCATGTCTCCATGGGACACCAGGAGCATGACCACATCGTTGCGCGCGTCGAGCAGCTGGGGCCCTACTACAAGGGTCTTGGCGGAGCGGCGGTGCTGATGACCGTGCTTGTGGTCGGGGTTTACATCATCCAGATACTGCCGAGCCTGAAGTTCTAAACCGGCGATTTAGCCGCCGGCACCAACCCAGGGATCCCATGCGGGTCCCTGTGTTCTTTTTTGCGCCTTTTCCCGGAGTCGTTTCCCTCCATTACATGGCTGGAATGGCCGCTGCCTTGTAACGCCCCAGCTCGCGAACCATGCGTGTTTCCGGCCGGAGCGCGCCCAGCGCAGCTTCGGCGGTCGCCATATCCGTAAACCGGAAATCGACGAAGAAGATGTACTCCCACGGCTGCCCGACAACCGGCCGCGACTCAATCCGCGTGAGGTTGGCGCCCGCCGACGCCAGCGCCTGCAGCGCACGAACAAGGGTTCCGGGCCGGTGCTCCAGCGCGAACGCGATGCTGATCTTGTCCGGCGGCTCCGTCGGTGGCGCAGAAAGCTGGGACCTGCGGATCAGGTGAAAGCGCGTGAAGTTCTGCGCATGGTCCTCGACCCCGCGCAGCAGGACCTTCGCTCCGTACTCTTCAGCTGCGAGCTCCGGCGCCAGCCCCGCCGTATCGCGCAGCGACTGCTCCATAATGTGCTTCACACTTCCCGCAGTGTCATAGAACGGCAGCGCGCGGGCCTGCGTGAAGCTTGCCAGAAAATCCCGGCACTGATTCAGAGCAACCGGATGTGAGAGCACGGTTCGTATATCAGACAGCTCCGCGCCCGGCGAACCGATCAAATTGTGCCGAATCTGCAGCAGGCCCTCGGCGTCGATCCGCACCGGATGCCTTAGCAGCAGATCGTAGTGCTCCATCACAGACCCGTGAAGCGTATTTTCGATGGGCAGAACCGCGCACGCCGCGCGTCCCTCGAGCAGCGCCGCAAACACGTCCGACGAGACCGCACAGGGCAGAACCTCGTACGCCGGCGCCAGCTCGAGCGCCGCCATGTGGCTGTTGGAACCGCGCTCCCCCTGTATCGCAACACGCGGCTTCGACGCCCTTGTTTTGGTCATCCATTTCTGTGTCGCGATATGCCGGTTGGTTGCTCAATGGTGGTTCCTTAATTGCAGATATATCTCAGGTTCCGGGACAACCTCAACATAACGCGCCGCAACTTACCATAGCGAACGCCGCCGAGACGGCGCCGATCAAAAGTGGCCGCAGCACGGGTCACCCCCATAAGGAGCCGATCTATGCTTTGGACGATTACGATCATTCTTGTCATTCTTTGGATTGTGGGCCTCGTCAGCAGCTACACACTCGGTGGCTGGATTCACCTGCTGCTGGTCCTCGCCATCATTATCCTCATCTTCAACCTTCTCTCCGGTCGCCGGGGCATCTAACTGCCAGCGGCACCTCCGTGCCATCAAGGAGATTCGCATGAAGACAGGAACGGAGAATAAGACAAAGGGCAAGCTCGACGAGCTTGCCGGGAAGATGAAGCAGGGCCTTGGCGAAGCAACCAACAACCAGTCGATGGCCAACCGCGGCGCTGCGCAGCAGGTAAAGGGACACGCAGAGCAGGCCGTCGGTTCAGTCAAGAATGCCGCGGCGGACTCAGATACTCGCAGGTCTCGCCAGGACCGGGCCGCCGCACACGATGTGCGGGAGAGCGTTACTTCCACCGCGCAGAATGTGAAAGACCGCATCGAGGATAGCCTGGATCGCCACCGCAAAAGCAAGTACTGAATCTGACTGAATCTCTTTGCTGCGCCCCTAGCCAGCCGAGAGGAAAAGAAGCACAGGATGGGCTCGCCACTGGCGGGCCCGTCTTGTTTTGCGCGCTCAGTGGCGGTGCAGCACGTCGGCCGCGATAAAGATAAAGAAGACGACGGAGATTACACCGTTCAGCGTAAAGAAAGCCGCGTTGAGACGCCGCAGGTCGTCAGGCGCAACGATCGCGTGCTCGTACGCCAGCAGCGCAACGCACAGCATCACCCCGATCAGCGCAACCATGCCCAGCCCGAACGCGTGCAGCATCACGAACAGCAGCACAGCCATGCCGGCGTGCATCGCGCGCGCAATCCAGAAAGCGCCACGCACCCCGAAGGCCTGCGGCAGGCTGTGCAGTCCGGCGCGGCAATCATGCTCGAAGTCCTGGCACGCATACAGCACGTCAAAACCGCCCACCCAAAGCAGTACGATCCCCGTCAGCAGGGCAGCCCTGGGCGCCAGAGACCCGCGCACCGCAATCCACGCCGCTGCCGGCGCAATTCCCAGCGCCAGCCCGAGCACAAGATGCGACCACCGCGTGACGCGCTTCATGTAGCTGTACGCCAGGATCACTGCAAGCGCGAGCGGCGCCAGCTCCAGCGTGAGCCGGTTCAGCATCGCAGCGCCCAAAAAGAACACCGCGCAGGAGATGATCGTAAACGTGATCACAAACCCCTTCGACACCAGCCCGGCCGGCAGGGCCCGCATCGCCGTCCGGGGGTTGGCAGCATCAATCTCGGCATCTGCCAGGCGGTTGAACGCCATCGCTGCCGACCGCGCCGAGACCATGCAGACAATGATCCAGCCCAGCACGCGCAGTGACGGCCATCCACCCGCAGCCAGCACGGCGCCGGTGAGAGCAAACGGGAGCGCAAATATCGAGTGCTCCCACTTGATCATCTCCAGCGTGACACGCGTGCTGTGCAGAGCCGATCGCATCCATCATCAATGCTACGCGAAAGCCCGCGAGAGCCGCTCTGCCGCAGCGCGCCCCTACAATGCTAGTGCTCGTTCTGCCCGGCAACCTGCAGATCGTTCTGGACTGAGAAGACGCCTGGAACGCCATTCGCCCGGATGCCTGCCACGTCGCGATCGCCTTTGTTGTCCACCACGCCGGCAAGTGTCACGTGCCCGTTCACGACGATGATGCGGATGGGCTTAGCCGGATTGAGCGCATACCGGTTAAGCTGCGGAGCCCCATACACCGCCCGATACACCGCGGCACGAATGCGATCATCCATCGGCGACACCGGCGCAACCTGTATGTGGTCCACAACGTCGCGCACGCCCGGCGTGTTCT
The DNA here is from genome assembly GCA_963777205.1 of uncultured Acidobacteriaceae bacterium. Classification (GTDB taxonomy): domain Bacteria; phylum Acidobacteriota; class Terriglobia; order Terriglobales; family Acidobacteriaceae; genus Granulicella. The sequence continues at coordinate 124,121 of CAVZPQ010000001.1, forward strand.
CGATCAGACCCAGCGCCGAGTCCTTCGCAATCGGCTGTGCGACCACTCCGCCAACCGTCACGACGCCGTTGTGGACCTGCAGCGTCAGCTCATTGAACGGGTAATCCGGATAGCCCTCGCGATCGTAAGCCAGGCCCTTGGCGAGCTTCTGATAGAGCTGCTCGTCCGAAACACTCGCCCCTCCGGCCACGTTGATGTCGTTCTGGACCCTGGCGGCCTCGTGCATCTTCTCGACTCGCTTCTGCGCGTCAGCCTTGTCTGCATAGCGGTCCACCTGTCCGGTCAGCTGCACCACGCCGTCGTGAACCTGCACCTGAACTCCGCTGAACTTCTTGTTCGAGAGCTGCTTTTGAGCATCGGCCTGAATCTGAGCATCACTTCCCCTCTGCGCGCGAGCGGCGGGCGCTGCCGCCAGCGGCAGTGCGCAAACTACACAGGCCAGAACACGGGCAAATCGCGTCATTTCTCATCCTCCTGGACCATTCCGGTCATCACTTTAATTGGATGCGACGCCCCGAGCCCGGGCGTCCCAAACGGTTTCGAGCTGGCGAATCCGCCGCTCAGCGATACCGCTTGCGAATCCTGTACACAACCGAGAACACACCCGATTCATCGCGCGTGATCACAATCGATTTGCTTTCGTTGATCTGGTACTGGATCTGAATCAGCTGCTCGGCTGACTGGTTCACGTTGGTCGCAAACGTCAGGGTGAGCTGCTTCGAAAGCGGCTCCTGAACAGTAATCCGCGCCGTAGAATTGCCCAGGGTCCCAACGAATGCCGGGTCAATCTTGATGGAACCGGCCCCGAACAGTTTGCTGACGCGGCTCGACACCGTCGCATTCAAAGCGCCGCCCAGAATCGCGCTGGTGGTAGGGTCCTCGCCCGCCTGTTGCTGCTGTTGCGTATTGATCTGCGCCTCTTCCTGCGTGCGTCCCAGCGCAAGCAGGTTGAAGATATCGGCCTCCGTCAACGGCGGCGAAGAGCGGTACGTCGGCTTCAGGTTCGACATGTCACCGTCAATGCCGATCGTGATGTCGTAGTTCTCCACCCGCGTCGAAACGTTGAGGTCGATCACTGGATCGATACGCACAGGGTTGCTGAAGTAAATCGTCCCGCGGTCAAGCTCGTACTTCGTTCCCGCAAAGGTGGCGCTGCCCTCGGTAATGCGAATCGCGCCAAGAATCGTAGGCTGCGCGATCGTGCCGCGCACATTCAGGTCTACCGTGCCCGCAAGCTTGGCGTACGAGTTCTGGAAGTCAAGCTGCGGTGAGCTCGTGACGTGAACGTCCAGCCGCACCTTGTTGCTGAACGCCGTCGGATCCGGCGGCATCGGAATTCCCCCCGCACCCGCGAAGGACGCGAAGTCCACATCGGGGCCGATCCCGAAGCGCGTGATCAGCACATTGCCGGAGAGCAGCAGGGACTGCGGCCCTCCCTGCAGCCGCACCGTAGCGTTCGCCGTAGTGCTCAGGCCGGAGTAGCGCACGCGCACCGTGTCGAGCGACGCCGTCAAATCCGCAAACAGCCCGCGCTGATATGCGATGAATCCGCCCAGCGTCACCTTCCCGCCGCCGCTCGTCGCCGTGATGTTGCGCACCTCCAGCCGGTTCTGGTTGAACACCATCGCGCCCGAAAGATCACTCAGCCCGTTCGGAATCCCGTCCATCGCGATGTTCACCCGGTCGAACTTCACGGTCCCCGTAAGCGACGGAGTCTTCAGCCGACCCTGCACGCCAAGATCAAGCGCAACATTGCCTGACGTGATCAGATCCGGATCGAAGGTGTGGAGCAGGTGCAGGTTGATGCCCCCATTTGCCTTCACATTGATCACGCCGCCATCCGGGTTCGTATCGCCGAAGATCTTCGCCGTTCCACTCGCCTGCAGATCCGTTTCAGGCCCGGTGATGTGGAACTGATCGAGTGAAGCAACACCGTCACGAAGGCTCGCCCGAATCGGCCCCTGCGACGCGAGCTGCACGTTCTGGATCTTGACGATGAAGTCAGTCAGTTCGGCGGTTCCGGTCAGCAACTGTGGCTTCGCTGCCGGACCGCTGACGGTGATCACGCCATCGATCTTCGAACTCGCCTTGATCGAACCCGGCGAGAACAGGTCCAGCGCATGGGCAACATCCAGGTTCGCAAGCGTGACGCGCGCTTGCGTCTGATAGTCGCCCTGGAGCGAAGTCTGTCCTGTGGCCGCGATCTGCGCACCCACAAGCGTCGCCTGCAACTGATAGTTCACGGTCGAGCGCACGCTGCTCGCATTGAGCGTCAGGCCGCCAAGCGCCTTGCCCTGATACGTGATGTCGGCAAGCTGAATCTGCGCCCGCAGGTTCGGATCCTCCACTGTGCCGTTGACGTCCGCAGTCAGCGAGAGCACCGCATCGGCGTCCGGATTCGCGTTGTGCACCAGTTGAAGCTTCGACAGCCGCAGCTTGTTGCCTGTGATGTGAGCCGTAATGCGTTTCGAGGAGACGTTATAGCTGCCGTTGCCGGTGATCGCCATGTTGTGCGCCTCGACCAGAAGGCGAGTCGCATTGATCTGCGTTCCCTGCGCGCTTACATCGACAGCAATCGTCTGGTAAGGTTCGCCGTACGCATTGCCGTTCGTCAGCGTGATGTTTCCTGATCCCGCCAAGCTGCGCAGCGTGCCCGTCGCATGCGCACTGATGTTGGCTAGGCCCGTAAGCTGCACCTTATTCTGCTGCCCGGCGATCTGCAGCAGGTCCGATACCTGCGCGTTCGCGAGCTTCGCCGTCACGTTCAAGCGCCATATCGTTGTCCCACGCGTACGTGACAACTCCCCGCCGGGACACGATCCGATGCGGACGGAACGAACCTGACACGTTCAGGACTGCTGTATTTCGCGTAATCGTCGCCGCCGCGACAGCGAGACCGGTATTCGGTGCATACTCGGCGTCAGCCACGACCGAATCGACATGGACATCTGCCTCGCTGCCCAGATGAACGAGCAGATTGTTGGCTTCAAGGTGTCCTTTCACATCGAGCGTCCGCACCGCGCCTCTCGCAGTCCCGACAAAGCTCATTGTGCCGTGCAGATCAACCGGAATGGCGGCACTCCCGCGTTTTCCATTGGCCTCAAACCCCAGCGTCTGCAGCGTCTGATCGAATTCGGCAAGATCGCGCGCCTGCAGATTTACATTCAGGTTTGTCAGCGGATCACCGTTGTTCACACCCAGCACGCCGTTCACGTTGAGCGTCGTTCCCGGAGTCTGCACGTTCACGGTCTGGATGTTCACGACCTGCGAGCGCCCGTCATAGTGCGCAATCACCGCTCCCGAAACAGGAACGTTCTCTTCGCGCCCCGGCGCGGCGCTGACCTGTCGGCGTGAGCCGCAGATTTGCGCCCACCTCCACTGAACTCGCGATGTCCTTCGCCGGTCCGCCCCACTCCACCGTCACAGGCCCGCTGATCGCCGTGTCCAGCCCGAGATCGCCGTAGTGCTGCCGGCGCCGTGATGTCCATGATCGTGCGCAGCGTGATTCCCTTCACCGTCACGGTCATGTAGGCGTGCGCGCGCTCCACCGGCGTCAACGTCATCGACTGAACCGGCGGCTTCGCATTCACACCCTTCGCGAGATTGTTCGCCGTCTTCGCAGTCGCAACGGTCGTGGCTGAGCTCGCAGGCGCGCTGGGCGGCACCTCACCCAGCCAGTTCTCAATCTTCAGCTCGCCGTCGACGCGCCCTCCGCCGGGCAGCGTTCCCGTAAGCGCAGAGAACAGCAGTTCGGTGGGCGTGACATGCAGTTGCGCAGTTCGCATTCACCCCGGCCACACGCACCGACGCATTCCGGTAGGCGGCGTCTCGCAACCGGATGTCGCCGACGAGAAGATAGCCCGCCGAGCAGTCCGGGCTCGGCGGAAGCACCTTGGCCCGTCGGCGGAGGATGCGGATGCGTGTGGCGGTCCCAGAAGCCCGGATTCTTCTGCGCAGTCTGCGGCGTCACCGTGCAGTTGTGCCCGTTGATATTCAGATCAACTGTTCCGTTCTCAAGGCCCTCCACGCCCGCCAGCAAGCTGATCTGCTTCAACGCCAGTTCGCCGTTCACTGATGCCTGCCACGATGGATTCGCAAAGTGCTGAATCAGCGCAGTCGCTTTCAGATGCGAGTTCATCCCGGTATCGAAGTTGAAGTCGGTCAGCTGCGCCATATCGCGCCCAAGCTGCAGATCCATGTGCAGCTTCGACTGCACCTGCGGCTCATTCACCATCCGCGTCTGCAGGTCGGCAAGATCGATCGTGATGCCGTACCGGTCGGTCGATTTGACGTAATGCACGTTCGCGTTCAGGTCGTTCGCCGCAGCGTCGAACGGAATCGCCTTGTCATTCACCACCGCAAGTCCGTTGGCCAGCTCGACCTTCGTAGCCTGCAGGTCCAGGAGCGTGTCCTGCATTGGTTCCGTGCTGGTGCTCGGCTTCTTTGGAACAGGCTGGTTCGTATCGCCGTTCTTGTAGACGATGAGATGAAGGTGCGGCTCCTCGACGCGCAGATAGTTCAAGCCGATGTGCGACTGCGCACCCTTGCCGACCGTATGCGAAATAAACGTATTGATGCGCACCCGCAGAAATATCTTTGCCGCGGAAAGATACGGCATCTCCCCCGGGCCTTCCTTGCCATGAATTACAAGGTCGTCCGCTTCAATCGCGAGGTGCCACAGGTTGAAGGAGATGTGACCAAGCTCCACGCGCCCGCCGGTCGAGTCCTCCAGAACCTTCACTACCTCGCCGCCAACACGCCGCTGAAAATCGGCCGTTGTCGTATACCAGGAGAGCCCGACAACCAGCACGATCAGCAGAATAAGGATCGCGATGCCGATCCAGCCGAAGACGCGCCACACATGATGGCGGTGCGCCGGCTTCTTCGCCGTCGTCACGGATCCGCGCTGCGGGGCCGCGCTCATGGCGCCTCCTCGCCAGGGTGCAGAACCACAACGCTGCCCTGTGCGCGCAGGCTTTGCAACCAGTCCTGCAGCAGATTGCTGATCTGCTGTTGCACCAGAATCTCGTGAATCTGGCTGGAGATCGCGTCCATCTTCGGCGCCGGCGCATGCTGCCGCTCATACTCCGGCAGCAGCACCTTGTCGTAATAATCCTTGATCTGCGCCTGCGTGACGTCGATGCCCGTCTGGAACCGCTCCTCAATAAAGTTGAGCACCGTCATGCGCTCTTTCCAGCGCGCGAAGAATGACTCTTCGTTGAACCCGTGGTCCGCGAGGAAGCGGTCCCACCCCTCCTTCGTCTGGCAGTGATACGCCTGGCATTCGGGAATATTCTTTCGCAGCTGATCGATCTGTTTGTTCACGTCCGCGTCGGAAGGCGCATCCTCGGGCTGAAGCTTCAGCTGCTGCAGAATCAGCGCGCGATTGATCAGGCGCTCAATCACCTTGTCGCGCGTTGTTCCTTCCAACCGGTTGCGGTAGGGGTCGAACGCCTCAAACCGCAGCTCCTCGTTCACATCGCTGTCCAGGATCACGTCATCGTTCACAATCGCCACAATGCGGTCCAGCGGCGTACCAGGAGCTGCGGGCATCATCGACGGTGTCGCAGGAACCGCCGCCGGCGCCGTAGCGGGAGGTGGTTGCACAGGAGGAGCATTCGTATCAGCCGGAATCTGCGCACCGTTCGTTTGTGCCGGCGCGTGTCTGCGGTGCAGCCGGTGACGTGCTCGTATTCTGCGCGATCGCAGATAAGCTTCCCAGCGCCAGAACGCACAAGACCGCGAGTGCAAGCCCCGCGCTCATCCGTGTGCATCCTCCGAACTGGAGACCTCTGTTCATCACTCTCTAGAACGCCTGCCCGATGCTGAAGAAAAAGTTGAAATGCGATGCCTGTCCCACGTACGGCGGCTTGCCCGTGTAGTCGTAGAACACCGGATAAATGGGCGGGTTCAGGTTGTAACTGAAATCAAGACGAATCGGACCGACGGGCGTCTTATACCGCGCGCCAACCCCGACCGCATGCGAGTAGTAGTTGAAGTTGCACGTCCCACTGACAGTCGAAGTGTCAGTCGTCCCAGGCGGAACCGTAAGGTCCCGGCAAGTTGACTCATTCGGCTGATGGAAGTTCTTGATGCTCGTGAACATGTCGCTCGGATAGCGAAACACGTTGCCCATATCGTGGAAGATCACAAACGACACGCTGCTGCCGACGATCGGCAGTGTCGGCGGAGGCAGCCGTAGCTCAAACTGATTCACCACTACACCTGAGCCGCCAACCGGATAGCCCGTCGTAAGATCCCGCGGGCCAGCGTCGTTGATCCCGAATCCGCGGTGCGACGTCGCTCCGCCGGCATACATCCGCTCCGGCAGCGGAATCGGATTGCACGTCGCGTTCGTTGTAAACAGCACTCCAGCGCAGTTTGCTAATCCGATCACCTGTGCGTTGCCGCTCGTTGATCCGAACGTGTTCTCAAATCCGACGCGCAGGTTTCGAGCAAAGACATACTTCTTCTTTCCGAAGGTGTAGTACGACGAGTGCGAAAGGTCCAGCCGGTTGAACGAAGTCTCTGCCCCGAATGCCGATGACGACACAAACTCCTGCACTGAGTAATACACGCCTCGATTCGCATCCAGCGGCGTCGGGTCGCGGGTGTCGTGGAAGTATGTAACTCCGGGGCCACCAACCGTCACCGGTTGTGACAGTTGTGGGATCAGGTTCGGCGTAATCTCCAGGCTCGCCGGGTTGACCGAAACCCGGCGATACAGGAAGTCGTAGATGAACGTGTCGGCCTTCTTGTACTTCTCCGTAACCCGGAAATCACCCTGCAGCGTGGACGCCTGGAAGGTCGTAATGTTCTGCACATTCGAGTAGCCGCCCGATACCGCGGCCGTAAGATTCGGGTTCCCGAGGAACTGCGGATTGTTGAACGTCAGCGTGAACACTCGCTCCAGCAGACCGAACGTCGTATGCAGCGTCAGTGATTGCTGCGTCCCGCGGAAGTTGATTCGCGACACATCGAGCGACACGCGCGGGCTCACGCCGGCCTTTCCATTCTGCGCTGCCGTCTGTCCGCGCTTCGTGCCCGGAACAAGCGCCGGCGTTCCGGTCTGCGCCTCGAAACCGAACCCGTAGGTCACGTCCCAGCGCTTCGCTTCCGTGATCTGCACCAGGACATTCTTTGTCGGTGCATTTCCAGTCGGGTTCTGCACGGCCGTGTTCACTTCATTGAACAGCGCAAGATTGTAGAGATTACGCTGCGTCTGCAGCAGCGCCGCTTGATTCAGCGGATCGCCGGCATGCACCAGCATCTGCCGCTGCACCACGCCGGGCTTCGTGTGCACCAGCCCCGAGAGCAGCACATGGTCGATCATGACCTGCTGGCCTTCACTGACCGCGAGCGTCACATTCACATGCTCCTTGTCAGGGTCCACCTGCTGCTGGATCTCCACCTGCGCAAGGTCGAAGCCATGCGAAAGGTAGTAGCTCAGCACCGCATCGCGATCGTTCGAGAGAGTAATCAGCGAGAACGGCTGCCCCGTCTCCGCGCTCAGAAGGCCCCTGATCGCCTCCTGCCGGCTTTGATCAACGCCCGAGAGATTCACCTCACCGAACTTCTGTTGCGTGCCTTCATCGATCGAGTAGGTCACATCGATGTACGCCACCTTCAGCGCCGCTCCGCTCGCCGTCTTGTCCGTGTCCTTCACCGACGACGTGACCTTCACATGCGTAAATCCGCTCGAGCGATACAGCGCCTCAATCGAGCTGCGGTCATCTTCCACCAGCTGCGTACTGTACGATCCGCTGCGCACATACAGGTCCGCCGTCTTCACCCGAAGCTGCTGCCGGATCAGCGCATCGCTGAAGTAGTGATTGCCTTCAATCTTCACCGAACGGACCTTGTGCTTCCGTCCCGGCGTGACGTTGTATTGCACCGTCACGGTATTCGTTCCACGCCCGCTGAACTTCACGGAATCTTCCGCGTCGAAGTAGCCCTTGCGCTGAAGATAATCGCGGATATTGAACGCGCCCTCATTCACCAGGTCGCGATCAACCGTGTCCTCCTCGTAGATCGGCACAAGCAGCTTCTTGCGCGCGCCGGAGATCTTCGTCCCCACAATGTTCACGTGGACGATCGGCCCCTGGTTCGCCTGAAACGCGTAGTCCAACTGCTTGCGCGGCGGTGCATACGTCTGGCTCTGCTGGCTGATCGTGCCCTCCAGACGCTCGCGCTTCTGGTAGTAGTTGCGCACTCCGGCAAGCGCGGTGCTCGTCGTATCGCGCGTCACCTTCACCTCGCAGCTGCGCATGATCATCTTGTTCAACGCCGTAGAAAACCACCCGCAATCCAGCTTGCCCTTTTTGCGAAAATCCGGAACCGTAATCCCAGGGTCCTTCCCCTCGACCGCCACATTGCCCACCCGCGCCTGCGGTCCCTGCTTGATCCGGAATGTAACGTTCACCTGACGGTTCACGTCGTCCCGCGTGGTCGTCTCCTGTATGTCCGCCTGAAAGTATCCGTTCTGCTCGAGCGACTGCTTCACACCCGCGACTGCAGCCGGAATCTGCGGCTCGCTGAACGGCGTGCCCGGATCGAGCTTCGTCGCAAACTCCAGCAGCGAAGCCAGCCGCTCCGACTGTGTTCCGTCGATCTCCACCCGCCCCACGTAGTAGCGCGGCACACCCGCATAGATCAGCGTGATGCCATTGCCGCTCGGCTCGCCCGAGATGCTGATGTCGCGATAGCGTCCACTCGCATACAGCCGCCGAATATCCGCGCGAACCTTGTCTGGATCCAGCGGCTGCCCCGCCTTCTGCGTCAGGCTGTTCACGATCGGATCGTTCTCGGCAAACGTCACGCCCTCAAACTGCACGCCCGTAACCGGCACGCCGCGCTTGTCCCAGATCGTCACCGGAAGCGCCGGCAGCGGATTCGCCACCGTCGGACTCGTCGCTTGCGTTCCCGTCTGCGCCTGCTCAGGATGCATCTGGCTCGCCTGCGGTGTACCCTGCGGCGCATTCGGATTCACACTCGCTGGCTGTTGTTGCTGCGTAGGCTGGCTGGCCGATTGCGAGTTCAGCGTCGTCGGTGTCTGCGCCACACACATCGCCGCCCACCCGCCAAACAGCGCGCCGGCAAGCAATATCCTGCGAGACAACCTTCCTCTATCAATCAACCGGCATGCTCGCCCGCCCGAGGCAGGTCTCGCGAGCTGGCTCTCGACGGGGTTCGATCGCCTGCTGCTCCCAGACACCTCAGGATCCTCCACGCTCTCATTCTCGCCGATGCGAGCTTGACGGGAATTCTGCCCGGGCTCCGCTTGCCATAAGTCGCCCGGCACCGCCCAGCAGGTCCTTCGCTCCTGAGCTTTCAGGGCCGTGCCTCCGGACCCGCCGCAAAACACCGTGATTTCTCGTAAAGATGCAGATTTCTGCGCTCGGGTTCACCGGACACGGTGCACCCGGTTACTACCCGCGCTCGTATACTGACCCTCGATGTCCCGCGAAGTCGCGCACCCGAGCGAATCCATCCCCACCGAGCAACACCCGATCGATACTGTCGATGCCTCCTCCCCTCTCGATGCCATCGACGCTCGCGAGCGCTACTCCCGGCAGGTTCTCTTTGCACCCATCGGTGAGCAGGGCCAGCAGCGCCTCGCCCGTGCCCACGCCGCCATCGTCGGCGTCGGCGCGACCGGCGCCGCAACCGCCAGCCTGCTGGCCCGCGCCGGCGTCGGCCGCCTGACGCTCATCGACCGCGATTACGTCGAGCCCTCCAATCTCCAGCGCCAGGTGCTCTTCGATGAAGACGACGCCCGCGAGTGCCTTCCCAAAGCCGAAGCCGCACGCCGCCACCTCGCCCGCGTGAACTCCGCCGTCGCCCTCACCGCACATATCGCCGACCTCACGCCCCGCAACGCGGAGCAACTCCTCAGCGGTGCCGACATCGTCCTCGACTGCACCGACAATTTCGAGACGCGGTACCTCATCAACGACCTCTGCATCCGCGACGGCCGCCCTTGGATCTACGCCGCTGCAGTCGGCGCCTACGCCGCGACAATGAACATCCTGCCGCGACCTGAATCCGCCGACACAACCGCCGCCGCCCAGCCAACCGCCTGCCTCGCCTGCATCTTCCCCTCGACTCCCACCGGCAACGTCGAGACCTGCGACACCGCCGGCATTCTCTCAACGGCCGTCAACTTCGCCGCGTCCATTCAGGTCACCGAAGCCCTGAAATATCTCACCGCCCAGCCCGCTTGCATGCGCCGCACTCTCCTCGCCTACGATCTCTGGACGGGCGAGCGCTCTGAGATCAGCACCGCGCAGCCCCGTCCCGGCTGTGAAGTCTGCGATCACCGCCGCTTCCATGCCCTCGCCGGCGAAGGCCGCGCACCCATCACTCTCTGCGGCCGAAACGCCGTCCAGATCCACGAGCACGCCCGCCCCGTCGACCTCGCAGCCCTGGCCCGCCGCCTCGAGCCCCTCGGCGAGGTCCGGAGCAACGCCCTCCTGCTCCGCTTCCGTACCTCGGAACACACAATCACCGTGTTCCCCGACGGCCGCGCGCTCGTCCAGGGCACCACCGACATCGGCCGTGCCCGCTCCTTATACGCCAGATTCATCGGAGCTTAGAGGTTACTTCCGGCACCTCGGGACAACCCCGGACTGGCCATTTCTATCCAAACCCCTGAACCCTTTCCGAGAACAGGTGCGTTACGCTGATGTAGGCGCGGATTCGCCGGCATGATCGGGCGTACTGACCGGAGACCTCGCTTATGGAACTTCAAGGCTTACCCAGGATGCAGACAAAACCAAACGCCGGCTTGTTCAAGCGGAACCCACCCATCGCCGGCGAGGCTGAGGCCATTGAGCGGGCCAAGGCCGGCGATCCGGACGCCTTCTCCAAGCTCTACGCGCTGCACAAGCGGCGCGTCTACACCCTCTGCCTGCGCATGCTCGGCAACGTCTCTGAAGCCGAAGACATGACCCAGGAGGCGTTCCTGCACCTCTTCCGCAAGCTCGGCAGCTTCCGCGGAGAGAGCGCCTTCTCCACCTGGCTGCATCGCCTGACGGTGAACCTCGTGCTCATGCACCTGCGCAAAAAGGGCCTGCAGCTCGTCTCCCTCGAAGAGACCATCAACCCCTCCGAAGAGGACGCGCCGAAGCGCGACTTCGGCTCGCGCGACACGCAGCTCGCCGGCTCCGTCGACCGCGTCACGCTCGAGCGCGCCGTCGCCTCGCTTCCTCCGGGGTATCGCATGGTGTTCGTCCTCCACGATGTTGAAGGCTTCGAGCACAACGAGATTGCTACGATGCTCGAGTGCTCCACCGGCAACAGCAAATCGCAGCTCCACAAGGCGCGCTTAAAGCTCCGCGAGCTGCTGCGCAATCCCGACCAGCTGCCCGAGCTCGAAAGCTCGCGGGAGGTCCTTCAGTGAGTGACCTCCGCAATCTCGACTTCAACTCCATGACCGTTGCCGAGTTCGAGCAGCACCTGCCCGAACTCTTTGCCAGCGGCGACGGCGGAAAGCTCAGCGAGGATCCTCGCCTCGCGAAGTTCCTCAAGGCGAACCCGACTGCGCCGCGCTGGTTCGCGATCTCGAAACCATCGCCGACACCGCCAAAAACCTCTTCGCCGCCGATAAGGAGCCGAGCCGACAGCGTCTGGTCCAACATCGCCAGCAAGCTCGAGGAAGAATCCGACACCGACGAGCCGGTCGATCTCACCGAATAATCCGGCAAGCTGCGCAACCCATTACCATAAGGCCTGACACCGCTCAGGCCTTATGCCTTTAACCACCAAAAGCGAACGCACCTCGCGCCGCACAAATGACCTCGCCACCGTCGAGCGCATCGTGCTCACCGGCTTCATGGGCTCGGGCAAGAGCACCATCGGCCGCAACCTCGCTGCCGAGCTCGGCTGGCGCTTCATCGATCTCGACACCGTCATCGAGCAGCGCGACGGCAGGCCAGTCCCGCGCATCTTCGCCGAGAGCGGCGAGCCCGCCTTTCGCGCACTCGAGACCGATGCCCTCCTCTCTTCGCTCGCCGAGAGCCACATCGTGCTCGCGCTCGGCGGAGGCGCACTCGATACGCCGGCCAATCGCGACGCACTCGCCGCGTCCGCACATACCTGCACCGTCCTCCTCACCGCATCCTTCGACACGCTCTACCAGCGTTGCGAAAACCAGATCAAGCGTTCCGAAAGCCAGATCGCCGCGCGATCCGGCTCCGCACTTCCCGTTCGCCCCCTCCTCGGTGACCCCGAAGCCGCAAAAGCGCGGCTCGCCCGACGCGAGCCCGTCTATCGCAAGTGCGCGCATCTGGTGCTCGAAACCACCGGCCAGCAGCCCGCGGAAAGCGTCCATGCCCTGCTGAAGTTGCTGAAAAGTATGCTCTAGCGTGGAGCTCGGCTATCCGCCGCGCACCGCCTGCGCATCACACCGACAAGGTTCCACTGAACTTCCGTTGTGACAAGGACCGCTAAACTGCTGTACTGACGAGGACCTGTGCCGCTCATCCTGCATCCCTCGAACCCTCCCGTTGCGCTCACGCCCGAAGAGCGGCAGCGCCGCACCATCCGCGGCTACATCCTCTTCGTCTTCGCGCTCGCCATCCTCGCCGCCGTGCTCTGGAAGCTGCGCAGCGTGCTCGAGATCGTCTACGTCAGTGCTCTGTTCGCCGTTGTCCTCACGCCGATCGTGCAGCAGGTTATGAGGCTGAAGATCTTCGGTTGGCAGGTCTCTCGCACCGTCGCCGTGCTCGGCCTCGTCGTCGTCGTCTTCGCGCTGCTCGGCCTCTTCTTCACCGTCGCGCTTCCGCCGGCCATCCACGACCTCGAGCACTTCGGCCGCGATCTCCCTCAGAAGCTTCCCGAACTCAATGCCAAGCTGAAGCATCTGCCGCTCGCCAATAGATTCGGCGTGGATTCAATACCCGCCAAGATACAGGGCTTCGCCGCTTCCGGGGCCTCGTACCTGGTCGCCTCCGCACCCAAGTGGATTGCACGCCTGCTCGACGTCCTGGCCGCCGGCATCCTCTGCATCTACTTCATGCTCGAAGGCGAGTTCGCCTACTTTTATTTCCTCTCCTTCATTCCCGCAGAGTCCCGCGACCGCCTCGCCCGCACCCTGGTCGCAGCCGAAGGCCGCATGAGCAAATGGCTCATCGGTCAGGCCGCTCTCATGGTCATCCTCGGCGTCACCAGCACGGCCGTCTTCCATGGCCTGCACGTTCGTTACGCCGTGCTGCTCGGCGTTCTCATGGGACTCTTCAACATCGTGCCCATCATCGGCGGCGTCATCACCATCCTGCTCGCCGCCGCCGTGGCCGCCATGGACTCCTGGTCCAAAATGGCGGGCGTCTTCATCTTCTACTTCATCTACCTGCAGATCGAAAACGCCATACTCACGCCGCGCATCATGCGCACCAGCGTCAACCTGATGGGTCTCTCCGTGCTCATCGCTCTGCTCGCCGGCTCCGAACTCGCTGGCGTCGTCGGTGCGCTGGTCGCGGTTCCTTCAGCCGCGCTCGTCGCCGTGCTCATGGACGAGTACCTCGTCCAGAAGGACGCCGACGCCGCCTCCAAGGTCACCGCCGCCGACGTCACCTCAACCTGACGCACACATCTACCGCGCCGTAAACGTCCACGTCGTCTCGCTGCGAAACGTCTGTCCAGGCTTCAGCTCTGTGCTTGGAAAGTTCGCATGATTCGGCGAGTCCGGAAAGTGCTGCGTCTCCAGGCAGAACCCCGTCCGCTTCTCGTACTTCGTTCCCGCGCGGCTCGTGAAGCTTCCATCCAGGTGATTGCCCGAGTAAAACTGCACGCCCGGCTGCGTCGTCTCGACCTTCAGCACGCGCCCGCTCGCCGGGTCGTACACCTCCGCCACCGGATGCAGTTGCCCCATCGCTCCGCGCAGCACGAAGTTGTGGTCGTACCCAAGCGCATCCTTCAGCTGCGGATTATTCGCATCGATCCGCTCCCCAATCGCATGCGGGCTCGTGAAATCGAACGGCGTGCCGGCCACCGGCGCAATCTGCCCCGTCGGAATCAGCGTCGCATCCACCGGCGTGAACTTATCCGCGTCAATCTTGATCTCCTCGCCCAGAATCGTCCCGCTGCCATCGCCCGTCAGGTTGAAGTACGTATGGTTCGTCAGGTTGATCACCGTCGGCTTGTCCGTCGTCGCGCTGTACTCAATCTCCACCTTGTTATCGCGCAGCGTGTAGCGCACATGAGCCGTCAGCGTCCCCGGAAATCCCTGGTCGCCATCCGGGCTCACCAGCGTGAACTCCACACCCGAAGGAATCTCCTTGCCCGTCCAGTTGCGCAACGCAAATCCATCCGGTCCGCCATGCAGCGCATTCGGCCCATCGTTCAGAGGAATCTGATACGTCTTGCCGTCCAGCGTGAAACGTCCCTTCGCGATCCGGTTCGCATACCGTCCCGGCACCGCCCCGAAGAACGGCTCATGCGGCTTCATGTAATCGTCGAAGCTCGGATGCCCCAGCGCGATGTTCGTCATCCTGCCGTTGCGGTCCTTGGTCTCCAGCGTCACCACGCGCGCGCCGTACGTCATCACCTGCATCTTCACCGCAGGGCTCGTCAGCGTGTAAATCTCCACCGGCTTTCCATCCGGCATATGTCCAACGTGCCGTGCTGTACAGTCGTGGCCGCCGAAGCTGCACCCAGTGAGCTCATGCTGAGCAGAATAACGCGAAGCAGCTTCATCTCGCCGTGCGCTCCAGTATGGATTTCGATGAGATCAGCAGTCACGCTCACTATACTGGAGGCGATATGGCCCTCATCGATTCGTCGCGCTCTCCTCTCGCTCGCTCACCTGCGTTCTCGTCCCCTCACTTGCCCTCGCATCCTCCAAACCGAACGCGCACGAATCGAATCCGCAGACCCACTGGGTCGGCACCTGGTCCACCGCGCCCGTCTCGCAGTCCAACAGCAACAGCCGCTTCTCTGAAGACACCACCCTGCGCGAAATCGTGCACGTCTCGATCGGCGGCTCGACCGTGCGCATCGTGCTCAGCAACGCCTTCGGCACCGACACCCTCAAGATCGGCGGCGCGAACGTCGCGCTCGCGAACACCGCCGGCAGCATCAAGGGCACGCTCCGCTCCCGCGCTCTTCCACGGCAGACCGTCCGTCGACATCCCCGCAGGCGCCGAAGTCGTCAGCGATCCCATCGCACTCACCTTGCCCGCACTCAGCGATCTCGCCGTCACGCATCTTCGTCCCCGGCCAGACCGTCAGCACCATCACCCAGCACAGCTTCGCCGACCAGACCAACTACGAGCTCGCCGGCAACCAGCTCGCCTCGACCGATCTTCGCCGGCGCGACCACGCTGCGCTCCTGGCCCTTCCTCAAGGCCGTCGAAGTCACAGCGCCGGCCGACGCCGGCGCCATCGTCTGCTTCGGCGACAGCATCACCGACGGCGCGCTCAGCACGCCTGACAAGAACGCCCGCTGGCCCGACGTCCTCGCCCGCCGCCTGCAGGCCGACAAGAAGACCGCCAACCTCGGCGTCCTCAACGAAGGCATCGGCGGCAACCGCCTCCTGCACGACGTCACCGGACCCAACGCGCTCGAGCGCTTCGACCGCGACGTGCTCGACCAGAGCGGCGTGAAGTACCTCATCATCCTCGAGGGCATCAACGACATCGGCCACGCCTACGATCCCCTGAAGCCCTACGACGTCATCACCGCCGAGCAGCTCGAGATGGCGCTCACGCAGCTCATCGAGCGCGCCCACGCCCACGGCATCAAGGTCATCGGCGCCACGCTCACGCCCTACGTCGGCGCAAAATACGAGTCGCCCGCAGGCGAGAAAGTTCGCGAGGCCGAGAACGACTTCATCCTCCACAGCGGCAAGTTCGACGGCGTCATCGACTTCGCCAAAGTCACCGCCGACCCCGCCGATCCCACGCGCTACGCCGCCGCCGCCGACAGCCCCGACAACCTCCACCCCCGCGACGCCGGCTACAAGATCATGGGCAACTCCATCGACCTGAAGCTCTTCACGAAGTAATCCGCAAACGACAAACGCCCTGCTCGCAGCGAGCAGGGCGCCTTCATTCGTCCAGCGAATCTACTTCAGCTCATAACCCGCAAAGAAGTAGCCAATCTCAAACGCCGCCGTATCCTCCGCATCCGATCCATGAATCGCGTTCTCGCCAATCGACGCCGCGTACTTCTTCCGGATCGTCCCCTCTTCAGCCTTCGCCGGATCGGTCGCGCCCATCAGCTTGCGCAGGTCCGCAATCGCGTTCTCCTTCTCGAGCACCATCGGCACAATCGTCCCCGAGCTCATGAACTCCGTCAGCTCGCCAAAGAACGGCCGCTGCGCGTGCACGTAGTAGAAGCCCTCCGCCTGCTCCTTCGTAAGTCCAATCTTCTTGATCCCCACAATCTTGAATCCTGCCTTCTCAATCTCGGCGAGAATGGCGGCCGTGTGGCCCTTGCGGACCGCGTCCGGCTTGATGATGCTGAAGGTGCGCTGTGACACGAAAATCTCCTGTTTAACTGCTCAGAATTGCCTCAGAAATGGTGGCTCTTTCAGTGTACCCGCAATTTACCGGAGCCCGTCCGCCCGATCGCGCGTCCAATCGTCATGCGTAAAACGTCGTGGATATGGCTTGCGGGCTGCATCGCGTGGACCTTCGATGCCGCCGTCAGCGTCCACTTCCATTCGGTCGCGCACGCAGAGCTCGCCTTTGTACTGGCCATGCTCTTCGGCATCGCCTGGCTCTTCTACCGCAACCAGCCGCGCTGAATCTCCGAACCCGCCGCTACTTCTTCCCCAGCACCTTCGCCATCGTCTCGCCAATCTCCGCGGGCGACTTCACCACATGAATGCCCGGCATCCGCCATCGCCTGCATCTTGCTCTCCGCCGTCCCCTCGCCGCCCGAAATGATCGCGCCCGCATGGCCCATCCGCCGTCCCGGAGGCGCAGTCTGGCCCGCGATAAAGCCCACCACAGGCTTCTTCACATTCGCCTTGATGAACTCCGCGGCCTTCTCCTCGTTCGTTCCGCCAATCTCGCCAATCATGATGATCGCCTCCGTCCCCGGATCATCATTCAGCAGCCGCAGCGCATCAATATGCGTCGTGCCAACGATCGGATCGCCGCCAATCCCGATCGCCGTCGACTGCCCAATCCCGCGCGTCGTCAGCTGATACACCGCCTCATAAGTCAGGGTTCCCGACCGCGACACAATCCCGACCGTGCCTTCCTTGTGAATCCGCCCCGGCATAATGCCGATCTTCGCCTTGCCCGGAGAAATCACACCCGGACAGTTCGGCCCAATCAGCCGCGACTTCGAATGCTTCACAACCTCCCAAACCTTCACCATGTCCAGCACCGGAATCCCCTCGGTGATGCACACCACCAGCGGCAACCCCGCATCCGTAGCCTCAAGAATCCCATCCGCCGCAGCCGGTGGCGGAACAAAGATCATCGTCGCATTCGCGCCCGTCGCCTTCACCGCCTCTTCAACCGTATTGAACACCGGCCAGCCTTCATGCGTCGTCCCACCCTTACCCGGCGTAACACCACCCACAACGATGTCCATCACCAAACTGCTTCGAATACTCCGCGCAGCCCTTCGCATGAAACGTTCCTTCACGCCCAGTAATTCCCTGCACAATCAGCCGCGTGTTCTTGTCAACGAGAACGCTCATTACTTCACTCCCTTTGCGGCTGCCACAACCAGATCAGCAGCATCCTTCATCGTCGCTCCCACCTGGAACTTCAAGCCCGCTCTCCTCGATGATCTTGCGGCCTTCTTCCACATTCGTTCCTTCGAGCCGCAACACAATCGGCAGCTTCACATTCAGCTTCTTCGCCGCGGCAACAACCGCCGTCGCGAGCACATCCACCCGCAAAATCCCGCCAAAGATATTAATGAAGATCGCCTTCACATTCGGATCGCTCAGCAGAATCCCAAACGCATTCTCAATCTGCTCCTGGTTCGCCCCGCCACCCACATCAAGAAAATTCGCAGGCGAGCCACCCGCGTACTGAATAATGTCCATCGTCGCCATCGCGAGCCCCGCGCCGTTCACCATGCACGCAATATTTCCATCCAGCTTGATGTAATTCAGCGCAAACTTCGATGCTTCAACTTCGAGCGGGTCCTCCTCGCTCAAATCGCGCAGCTCCTTCAGGTCCTTGTGGCGGAACAGCGCGTTGTCGTCAAAATTGATCTTGCAGTCCAGCGCCGCAAGCTTCCCATCCTTCGTCGTGATGAACGGATTGATCTCCATCAGCGAGCTGTCCGTGTCCATAAACGCGCGGTAAAGCCCCATCATGAACTTCACCGCCTCACCCACCTGCGCCGGCTCGAGGCCCAGCTTGAACGCCAGCCGCCGCGCTTGATATGGCTGAAACCCAATCGCCGGGTCCACATACTCCTTGTAGATCGCCTCCGGCGTGTTGTGCGCGACCTCCTCAATCTCCATGCCGCCGGCCTGCGACGCCATGAACACCACCTGCGAGCTCGCGCGGTCCAGCACAATCCCCAGGTACAGCTCACGCGCAATCGCCGATCCGGCTTCAATCAGCAGCCGCTGCACCTTCTGCCCCTGCGGCCCGGTCTGGTGCGTCACCAGCTGCATCCCCAGGATCGCCTTCGCATACTCGTCCGCCTGCTCAATCGACTTCGCAAGCTTCACGCCGCCGCCCTTGCCGCGCCCACCCGCGTGGATCTGCGCCTTCACGACCACAACCGAATTGCCGGCCGAGAACAGCTGCTTGGCTGCGGCGTCGGCCTCTTCCAGCGTGGTCGCCATCTCGCCCGCGGGCACGGGAACGCCGTACTTCCGCAGGATCTCTTTGGCCTGATACTCGTGGATCTTCATTGGCGCTCCATGTGACAACCTGAGCTTGTTGTGACAAGCAATGGTAGCGACCGCAAGAAACAGCGAGCAAGCCAGGCGGACGATTATCGTCGGCTCTGTGCGATCCGGCCGGAAGCGCGGCGCCCGTCTGTTAACCTCAGTTCCAATGTCGATTCAGCAAGAGCTGCGACGCGTGGTGGAGTCGCGCGAAACTTTCACCCAGCAGGAATCGGCCGCGCTCATGCGGAGAATCCTCGCCGGCGACGCCACCGACGTCGAGATGGCGGCGCTACTCGGTGCCATGGCCGGCCGCGGCGAGACCGCCGCCGAGGTCGCCGGCTTCGCCCAGACGCTGCGCGCCGCAGCGACGAGCCTGCCCCTCACTGACGCCGAGCGCAACACGCTGGTCGACACCTGCGGCACCGGCGGCGACGGCAGCGGCACCTTCAACATCTCGACCGCGGCGGCGCTGGTCGCTGCCGCAGCCGGCGCCCGCGTGGCCAAGCACGGCAACCGGGCAATCACCTCCCGCTGCGGCTCGGCGGACGTGCTCGAGGCGCTCGAAAATCCCGACGCAACTCGAGCCTGAAGCAGCCGCCGACGCGCTCCGCGAGCACGGCTTCTGCTTCCTCCTCGCGCCCGCACACCACCCCGCCCTCAAGGCCGTGATGCCGGTCCGCCGCGCGATCGGCGTCCGCACCGTCCTGCATGTCCTCGGTCCACTGCTCAACCCGGCCGGCGCGCGCCGCCAGGTCATGGGTGTCTATGCCAGCCGCCTGGTGCCGCTCGTCGCCGAGGCCATGACCCGCCTCGGCACGACGCACGCCATGGTGGTTCACGGCGACGGCGGCCTGGACGAACTCGCGCTCAGCGGCCCCAGCGAGCTCGCCGAGGTTCGCGACGAACGCCGTAGTGCTGCGGGACGTAGATCCCGAGAAGCTTGGATTTCAGAAAGCCGGCCTCGACACCCTCGCCGGCGGCGATGCGGCGGCCAACGCCCAGATTTTGCGTTCAATTTTCGCGGGAGAGCGCGGACCCCGAAGGGAAATCGTGGTCCTGAATGCCGCCGCGGTGCTGGTCGTAGCCGATGTCGCGCCGGACCTGGCCGAAGGGGCCAGGCGTGCCGGGGAAGCGATCGATTCAGGCGCGGTGCTCAGCCTCGTGAACCGGCTGGGTCGATAGCGAAGCGGCTGGCGTCATAGCAATGCGGCTGGGCCGATAGCACCCGCGCCTCTCACTGTTTGCAGAAGTCTTCAGGCCCGGACGCAACGCCGCGCATCACGCAGCAGGTCGGAGGGTAGGCGTGTG
The DNA here is from genome assembly GCA_963777205.1 of uncultured Acidobacteriaceae bacterium. Lineage (GTDB taxonomy): Bacteria > Acidobacteriota > Terriglobia > Terriglobales > Acidobacteriaceae > Granulicella. The sequence continues at coordinate 144,244 of CAVZPQ010000001.1, forward strand.
CCGCCCCATCCTTTCGCGACCACCCGGCGACGAAGCCGCCAGGGTCCCCCGATCGCGAAAGGATGGGTCTCCCCCCGGATCAGGCGGCAACGTGGGTCGCGGGAGTCCGAGCAACGGCTGCGGAGGCGACCGATACGGGTGTTGACGTGTACTCGGAGGCCTTCCAGTCCCCGAGGCAGCGGCTGAGCAGCGCCGCAGCGCAGCGCTCTCCGCAAAGCACGATCACGTCGTCTTCCATTGCGAGATTGGCGTCCCACGGCATGAACTTAACATCGCGTGCCGAGGTGACGGCGAGAATCCAGTGATTAGCGGTCTGCTTCTGGACTCCGCAGGTGCATGTAAACAAATGGGTGGCTGCCATACTGTCAGTCTCCTCACTGCGGTTCGCAGTTGTCGTTCACTTCCTCAAGTAGCAAGTGCCGTGCCATTCGCCGGTCGAGCTAAGTCCCGCAGTTGCGTCGCTTCGATCGGCGTGGTCGGTCGCGGTTGGCCTGGGAGCCAGTGCTGGTGGGAAATACCTTTCCACCGTGTGCAGAAATTTGCAACCTTGGTGGTACGATAGCACGCCAGCCGGGTCAGGTTGCCGGTACGGAGGTGGTACGAAAGTTTGTCGCGTGACGATGGGAACACCCCCGAATCCGTCAAAAATGACGTGTCAAAAACCGCTTAAAACCCCTCCAAAATGCTCAAAAACAGCTCAGAAATTAACTAGCATCTCGCGAAATAAATGGTCATCTGCTGGGGACTTCCATCTGCTCCGGGAGCTCAAGCTGCTCCGCCTGCGCGTCCAGATGCGGCGTAAAGTGCGCCCGGCAGCGCGCCTCATACAGCCCCGTCGCGCCCACCACCACGAGCTCCTGCGACTGCCCAAGCCGCTGCGTATGGATGGCCGGAGCCCCGCATGTCATGCACACTGCGGAGAGCTTGGTGACCGAATCAGCCAGCGCCATCAGGTTGGGAACCGGCCCGAACGGCTCGTTTGCGAACGTGGTGTCGAGCCCGGCGAAGATGACGCGCTTGCCCAGCGCAATCAGCTCCAGCGCCAGCGGGATGACATCCGCGGACAGGAACTGCACCTCATCGATGCCGATCACCTCAATCTCGTCCAGCTGCGGATAAAGGATCGCGCGGAGCTCTTCGACAGACGCAATCGGCTGTGCCTCATGGGTTTGCGACGAGTGCGACGCAATCGCCGTGCGGTGATAGCGGAGGTCGATGTCCGGCTTGTAGCAGGCGACCCGCTGGCGGGCGATGCGCGCGCGCTTGAGGCGGCGGATCAGCTCCTCGGACTTGCCCGAGAACATGGGGCCGGTGATGACTTCGAGCACGCCGGGCGTGGGGGCTTGCATGGTGGGGATAGGGTATCGAGCCACGCGGTGGATTTGTGGGACGGAAGGCGAGTGGTTAGTCGTTAGTGGTTAGTGAAAGGCAAGGCGCGTATGCTGGCGGGATTGGATCTCGGTAGATCTGGTGAGGTGAGCCATGGGGCGAGCGATGGTTGTGGCGTGTGGCGTGGTGGTGGCGATGGCGGCGGGGATGGCGTGGGGACAGGCGCCTGCGGCCCAGGACTCCGCGCACAAGGGGCTGCCCAAGGACGTGAAGGTCAAGCTGGTGGGGTCGCATGGGCAGCCTGCCGGGACCGTGGAGTTCAAGCAGGTGAAGGCCGGGGTAAAAGTGACGGTGAAGCTCCAGAATGTGCCGTTTGGGGAGCATGGCGTGCATATTCATGAGCATGCAGTCTGCGATGCGCCCGACTTTCACGCCGCCGGCGGCCACTTCAACCCGGATGGAAAGCACCATGGTTTCCAGAACCCGGAGGGCCACCACGCGGGCGATCTGCCCGGGAATGTGATGGTTGGCGAGGACCACAGAGGTCAGGCGAGCTTCCTGCTGAAGGATGTCTCGATGGACCCGAACCTGCCCAACTCGATCTTTGCGAACGGCGGAACCAGCGTGGTGGTTCATGAGCATGCGGACGATGAGAAGACGGACCCCAGTGGCAACTCGGGGAACCGGATTGCGTGCGGTGTGGTAGCGCAGGAGTAGGGCCGAGGTCAGGCCGCGACGGGGCTGGAAGTCAGCAGTTCCGACGCCCGCGGCATGACGGGCTATTCATCCTGCGTGTAAGCCGGGTAACATAGGGCAAATTGTTGTGACGGGCTGCGTTTAGGCTGGTTGGGCGGCGAAGGTTAAGGGAACTTCTGTGGCTCGGAGTGCGTACCTGAGAGCATGACGGCGGCGACCATCCCGGCAGTGCTCGAGCGCAGTGCGAGCGCGGGATGGGTAACCAGACTGGAAGGCATTCCGACGGGCAGGCGCGAGCCGGTCGGACGGCCGGTGCGGCGCGAGCGACCTGCGGTGCCCGCACCGGGCAAACGGCTGGGCAGAGAGCTTGGGCTTAGGCCCGGCGAGGAGAAGGCTGCTGTGACAGAGACGCGGCTCGCGCCGGAAGAGCCGAATTCTCAAGCCGGAGTGGAACGGGCGGCGGTCGCGGCTGAGCAGGCTGCCCTGGCGCAGCTGGCCGCGCGATGCCTGGCGGGCGATGCGCAGGCGTGGGAGCAGCTGGCCCGGACTCAGCATCGGAAGGTGTATGGGATCTGCTACCGGTTCACAGGCTCGGCGACCGACGCAGAAGACATGACACAGGAAGTGTTTCTGAAGATGTACCGGAACCTGTCGAGCTTCGATGCGACGCGCGGAAGCTTTGGGACCTGGCTGACGACGCTGACCCGCAATCTGCTGGTGGACAACTACCGCCGGAGCCGGATGGAACGGGCGAGCGACTCGCTGGATGAGCCCCTGGGAGATGACGATGGCGCGGGCGCCGGAGCGACGAAGCTGGACCGGCTGGCGGACACCCGGCCGGGACAAGAGCACCACGTAGCCGGCCTGGAGTTGAAGGTGCATATCCAGCAGGCGCTGGCCCAGGTCTCGCCAGAGTTGCGCGAAGCAGTTATCCTTCGTGACCTGGAGGACATGGATTACAAGGACATAGCCGAAGTTTTGGGGGTTCCGCAAGGGACCGTGAAGAGCAGGATCAGCCGAGGACGCAGCGAGCTGGCAAGGCTGCTGAAGGGCATGGAAGGGAAGGTGATGTAAGCGTGACTGAATGGGGCAAATTCGAGATAGAGAAGCAATGAAGCAGAGCAAGCCGACGGAGTGCGCGGTGTGCGAGGCGATGTGCCCGGATGCGGTCGACGGCATGCTTACGGAGCCTGAGCGCCGGGTGTTTGAGCGGCATGTAGCCGGATGCGTGAACTGCGCGCGGGAGTACGAAGAGGCTCAGCGCGGAGCGGCATGGCTGGGTGTGCTGAAGGGCCATACGCCGGAGCCGCCGAAGGCGCTGCTGGAGAAGATTCTGGCGGAGACGACGGGAGCGGAGCGCGCGGCGGATGCGGTGCCGGAGTTTGTGCCAATGCCAGTTCCGGTGAAGTCGCCGGCGCCGGCGTGGGCGCTGAGCTCGGTGATGCGCAAGGTGGCCGATGTCTTCCGGATTGAGCCGGGCCGGGCGACGTTCCAGCCGCGGATGGCGATGACGGCAGCCATGGCGTTCTTCTCGATCGCGCTGACGCTGAACCTGGCGGGCGTGCGGCTGAAGAACCTGCGGGCGTCGGACTTTACGCCTTCGGGGGTTCGGCGCAATGTGGCCGAGGCGAGTGCGACGGCGGCGCGGGACTTCCAGAACATGCGCGTGGTGTACCAGGTGGAGTCGCGGGTGAGCGAGCTGCGCGGCGAAGGTCCACTGGGACAGCGCGAGGATACGAGCTTTACACCGCAGTCGACGACGAGCACGCAGCCGGACCAGCAGCAACAGGCGCCGGCTCCGCGGAAGAAGGGATTGTAGTTCGACAGCTGGACGGAATTTTGCAGACGGGCTGAGTAGCTGGGCTGAGTAACTGGGCTATCGAGAATAGAGCTGCCGGAGATTAAGAGCAGCGCAGAGTTACCGGTTCCTGGAGAGCACTTGAGGAACTGCGAGGAAGGAGGGTGAGCGAAGGTGATCGACGAGACGGAAGGTACAGGCGAGCAAGGCGCGATTCCTGAAGGACGGCCTGAAAGACAGAATGAGGCCGGTGAGCGCGTAGCGTTCTGCCAGCAGTGTGGCAAGCCATTGACGAGCACAACCGTGCGGCGCGCGGGAGCGGCGGTCTATTGCGAGCCCTGCCTGGTGGCACGGTTAGAGGGCGCGGGATCTGCCGCAGGTCCGGGCGCAGCGGCGGGTACGGGCGGCTGGACGCCGGTGGGCGGAGCAGTTCCTCCCGTGGGCGCGCCGGGTGTGCCGGCCGGAGCTGCGGGGCAGCCGGGACCGGTTCCGAACAACGAGCCGAGCCCGTGGCTGGCGGCGCTCCTCGGTCTGATTCCGGGTGTGGGCGCGGCGTACAACGGCCAGTATGCGAAGGGCCTGGCGCACCTTGTGATCTTCGTGGTGCTGGATTCGCTGGCGAATAACCTGAACGGCATCTTTGGCCTGCTGGTGGCCGCGTGGGTCTTCTACCAGGCCTTCGACGCGTACCACACGGCCAAGGCGCGCCGGGACGGCACGCCGCTGCCGAATGCGTTCGGAATGAATGACATTGGCGACCGCATGGGATTTGGGCGGAACTGGCCGGGGAGCGCGGCGCGTCCGGTGACGGGCTCGACCACAGCGGGATGGGGGGCGGCGGCGCCGGTGGCAGGCACTGCGGGCTCAGTGCCTCCGACAGGAGCTGCGGGGCCGAATTGGGCGGGCTATGTTCCGCCGACGAACTTTGCCGGCGCGACGGCGCCTCCGCCACCTCCGCCGGTGCAGCCAGGGGCCTACGCGGCTGACGCGGCGGCGAGCGGAGCAACGACCTCTGCAGGCGCTGCGGGAACGCCTTGGACGGAAACTTCGTATGCAGCGAATCCGTACGCTGGACCTTACGCTGGTCCTTACGCTGGGCCTTACGGCGGTCCTTACGGAACGGGTTATGCGGGTGGGCCGATTCCTCCGGTTCCGGTGCCTCCCGTGCGGCGCTTCCCTGTCGGCGCGGCGTGGCTGATTGCGCTGGGTTTGATCTTCCTGCTGGCGAACCTGAATGCGTCCTGGCGGCTGAGCGGCGAGTGGATTGTGACGATTGTGCTGGGCGGGCTGGGGAGCTGGCTGCTGTTCCGGCGAGTGGAGATTGTGCGGGCGTGGGCGAAGGCCTCCGGCGAGGATGCGGGCGATATGGGAATTGCGGCGCGACTGCTCTGCCAGGTACGGGGGCCCATCATGCTGCTGGTTCTGGCGCTGCTGTTCGCGCTGCAGGCGGCCGGGATCCGGACCCTGGGACAGACCTGGGGCGTGCTGCTGATCGCCTTTGGCGCGCTGCTGATTCTGGAGCGGATGGCCGGGCGTAGCGCGTGGTATCCGATGGGAACAGGAATGCACCCGGGCGTGGCTGCGGGCGGAAGCGCCGCAGGAACTGCAGGCGCGGCCGGCACGGGAAGTGGCACGGCAAGCGGCGCGGCTACAGGAAAGGACGCGCGGTAATGTCGAGCTATCCTCCACCTCCGCCACCACCACCGCCGCCGTCGGGTTACGGTACCGGCTATGCTCCGGGGTCTGGCTACGACCGCAGAGCGTGGAAGGCGCAGCGGCGTGCAGCCAAGGTGCAGGCGCGGTGGATGCGCGATCAGTACAGGATGCAGCGGCGGGTTGTGGCGCGGCGCTCGATTGTGGGACCGCTGGTGCTGGTGGCGCTGGGGATCATCTTCCTGCTGGAGCAGACGGGAAGGCTTTCGTGGGCGTACAGCCTGGCGTGGTATGCGCGCTGGTGGCCGGTGGTGCTGATCGTCGCCGGAGTGATTCTGCTGCTGGAGTGGATGCTTGACCAGCAGCATATCGAAGACGCGGGGCTGCCGCGGACCGCGCATGTGCTGAGCGCGGGCGCGGTGTTTCTGTTGATTCTGCTGGCGTTTGTGGGGCTGTCGGCGCGCTGGGTGGATGCCGGCGATTGGCACGGGCCCTTTTTCGGGCACGATATGGCGGGCCTCGACCGCGTGTTCGGCGAGGCGCATGAGTCCGACGACGCGGTGAGCGGCACAATGCCGCAGGGCGGAATGCTGGTGGTGCATAACCCGTGGGGCGCCGTGACGGTGACCGGCGCGAGCGACGATGGGCAGGTGCATGTGAGCGTGCACAAGACGGTGTACGCCTGGCGCGACAACGAGGCAGATGCACGCGCGCGCGCAGATGCAGCCGACGTTTTCCACCCAAGGCAACAACCTGATGCTGGATGTGCCGGCGGCGAACCAGGGCCAGGCCGAGCTGACCATCGAGATGCCCCACGGCTCGGCGCTTTCAGTGAGCGCTGATCATGGCGACGTCCGGGTGAATTCAGTGGGCGGCGCTGTGACCGTCTCGGCGCGCAAAGGCGATGTGGAGCTGGACGGGATCGACGGCGCCGTCCTGGCGCAGGTGAATAACGATGACTCCAGTGTGACGGCGAAGGGCGTGACCGGCGCGTTTACGCTCGAGGGCCGCGCCGGCGATATCTCGCTGACGAATATTGATGGCCCCGTAATGCTTCAGGGCGATTTTTTCGGGACGACGCAAGCCCAGCAGGTGAATGGGCCGCTGCGGTTTGAAACCAGCCGGACGAAGTTTTCGACGGCGCGGGTAGACGGCGAGCTGGATATCGAGAGTGGGAATCTGCAGGGCAATCGACTGCTCGGGCCGGTGACAGTGACGACACGGAATCGCACGATCGACCTGGACGATGTGTCTGGGCCGGTGACGGTGGCGAACCGGAATGGCGCGGTGTCGGTGACGAGCGCGGCGCCGTTAGGGCCGGTGAACATCACGAACCAACATGGCTCAGTGGATCTGGGACTGCCGGAGCATGCGGGATTTGTGGTGGATGCAGAGACGAAAAATGGCAGCTTGGAAAATGACTTCGAGCTGGAAACGCAGGATCAGGGCGACGTGCATCGGCTGGTAGGTACGGTGGGCAGCGGCGGGACTCGGGTTCGCGTGCAAACAACGGATGGGGATGTGACGATCCGGAAGGCGGTCGCGCCACCCGTGCCGCCGACGCCTCCTGCGGCTCCGAAGGTATCGGTAGCGGTGCCGGCGAGCGCGGCTTCTGTCGCTCCGAAGGCTTCTGCGGCGAAGCCAGCCGCGAAGTCGAAGCATGCGGCGAAGCCGGCAGAGCCTGCAGTGCCTGCTCTCCTGCGGCTCCGGCTGCACCGCCGACGACCGGTGGTCCGTCGGCTTCGCTATAGATCTGATATCGACTGAGCAGGCTGGCTGAAGCGGTAGCTGGGATGCCGGCGTGTTCGCGGTCTCGCGCGTCCGCAATGTCTGCGATAGAGATCTTCATGCCTGACGATGCGCACGGGCAGTCTGCCCTTCGCGGGCCGGCGGGTCAGCCGGAGACCATTCACCCATTCGTAGTTCATTCCGCGAAAGTCATCTTCGTGGAGCAGGATCGTGGCGCTCACAAACGCGGGCAAGGAAGGTGCCGGCGCCTGGAGGATGGCAGATAGGTTGTTCAGGCGCTCCGCGGTTTACTCATTGGGGGGCCGAGTTATGCCGGAAGCAGAACAGTTGCGGAATAAAGCAGAAAAGCCCACCTTTGCGGGTGGGCTTTTCGTGAATAATGCCGGCGATCACCTAATCTCCCACACACTTACGCGTGCAGTACCATCGGCCCAACGAGGCTTAACTTCCGTGTTCGGGATGGGAACGGGTGGGACCCTCGCGGTAAACTCACCGGCAAATTGTCGAAGATCGCGGCGCGATCGTTCACAACTGAATAGATTGGGAGGGTTTTGGTTGGTAGTAGAAACCCTATAACTACGAGGCTTGTGTTGAGAATCTTCAGAGCGAAGTGGACTAACACTGCGCAGAGTAAATTCTATGGACAAGCCGAACGGGCGATTAGTACTGGTAAGCTACGTGTGTTACCACACTTCAACATCCAGCCTATCAACCAGGTGGTCTTCCTGGGCCCTTATTAACCCTTTTGGGTTGGGAGATCTCATCTCAGAGCGTGCTTCCCGCTTATATGCATTCAGCGGTTATCACAACCGAACTTCGCTACCCAGCCGTGCCCTTGGCAGGACAACTGGAACACAAGAGGTTCGTCCATCCCGGTCCTCTCGTACTAAGGACAGCCCTCTTCAAATCTCCTACGCCCACAGCAGATAGAGACCGAACTGTCTCGCGACGTTCTGAACCCAGCTCACGTACCGCTTTAATAGGCGAACAGCCTAACCCTTGGAACCTTCTACAGCTCCAGGATGCGATGAGCCGACATCGAGGTGCCAAACCATTGCGTCGATATGAACTCTTGGCAATGATCAGCCTGTTATCCCCGGCGTACCTTTTATCCGTTGAGCGATGGCCCTTCCATACAGAACCACCGGATCACTAAGGCCTGCTTTCGCATCTGCTCGACTTGTAGGTCTTGCAGTTAACCACACTTATGCCTTTGCACTCGACGGTCGATTTCCAAACGACCTGAGTGTAGCTTCGCGCGCCTCCGTTACAATTTAGGAGGCGACCGCCCCAGTCAAACTACCCGTCTTACAATGTCCCTCACCCAGATAATGGGTGGAGGTTAGGATCACAACAATCGCAGGGTGGTATCTCACCGTTGGCTCCACCAAGTCCGAGAACCTGGCTTCAAAGCCTCCCACCTATCCTGCGCAGCAATTGCCGTAACCCACTGTAAAAGTATAGTAAAGGTGCACGGGGTCTTTTCGTCTAGCTGCGGGTAACCGGCATCTTCACCGGTACTACAAGTTCGCCGAGCAACTCGTTAAGACAGTCGTACGATCGTTACTCCATTCGTGCAGGTCGGAACTTACCCGACAAGGAATTTCGCTACCTTAGGACCGTTATAGTTACGGCCGCCGTTCACCGGGGCTTCAGTTCAAAGCTTCGCCTTGCGGCTAACCTCTCTCTTTAACCTTCCGGCACCGGGCAGGAGTCAGCCCCTATACGTCGTTTTCGACTTTGCAGAGACCTGTGTTTTTGTTAAACAGTCGCCGTACGCGTTTCACTGCGGCCCTCCTGTGCTATGAACACTGGAGGGCGACCCTTCTCCCGAAGTTACGGGTCTAATTTGCCGAGTTCCTTAACAAGCCTTCACTCGAGCGCCTTTGGATATTGTCCTCGTCTACCTGTGTCGGTTTGTGGTACGGTTCCCAATCTTTCTCCTTAGAGGTTTTTCTTGGCACCATGAAATCAGCTGCTTACACCCATACGGGTTTGCTTTGCGCCTCACTGTTAAGACTCTCCGGATTTGCCTAGAGAATCCAGCTTCACGCGCATCGACCGCCATAGCCATATGACGACCAGCCTATCCTTATGCGTCACCCCATCGTAATAACGAAATACTGGGAGGTCCGGAATATTAACCGGATGTCCATCGCTTACGCCTTTCGGCCTCAGCTTAGGGACCGCCTAACCCTGAGCAGATTAACTTTACTCAGGAAACCTTAGACTTTCGGCGGGAAGGGTTCGCACCTTCCTTATCGCTACTTATGCCGGCAGGGTCTCTTCTCAAACCTCCACGTATCTTCCCAGTTACGCTTCAATGACTTGAGAATGCTCTCCTACCACGCACACTAATGTGTGCATCCGCTGCTTCGGTATACAGTTTTAGCCCCGTTGTATTGTCGGCACCGGACCGCTTGACCAGTGAGCTATTACGCTTTCTTTAAAGGATGGCTGCTTCTAAGCCAACCTCCTGGCTGTCTGAGCGTTCCGACTTCCTTTCCCACTTAACTGTAATTTGGGGACCTTAGCAGGCGGTCTGGACTGTTTTCCTCTCGACTGTGAAGCTTAGCCCCCACAGTCTGACTGCCGGGCTGGTTGTGATCGGCATTCGAAGTTTGGTTGGATTCAGTAAGCCGGAAAGCCCCCTAGTCCATCCATGTCTCTACCACCGATCCAAATCACCCGACGCTAGCCCTAAAGCTATTTCGGAGAGAACGAGCTATCACGGAATTTGATTAGCCTTTCACCCCTACCCTCAGCTCATCCGAGCTTTTTTCAACAAACACCGGTTCGGTCCTCCAGTGAGTGTTACCTCACCTTCAACCTGGCCAAGGGTAGATCATCCCGCTTCGCGTCTATTCCTGCCAACTGAACGCCCTATTCAGACTCGCTTTCGCTGCGGCTCGCTCACGCTTAACCTTGCTGACAAGAATAACTAGCCGGCTCATTATGCAATAGGCACGCGGTCAGACATTCCCTTACGGGCATAGTCCTCCCACTGCTTGTAGGCACACGGTTTCAGGTACTATTTCACTCCCCTCCCGGGGTTCTTTTCGCCTTTCCCTCACGGTACTGGTTCACTATCGGTCAGAAACGAGTATTTAGCCTTACGGGATGGTCCCCGTGGATTCAAGCAGGGTTTCTCGTGCCCCGCCTTACTCAGGTACCTGCTTCGAGTCCGGATCTTTTTCGTCTACGCGCCTGTCACGCTCTATGGGGCCAGTTTCCACTGGCTTCGGCTAAAGACCGGATTGGTAACTCTACTGTTGCAGGCCCTACAACCCCCGACGCACCTTGATGCAACGGGTTTGGGCTGTTCCGAGTTCGCTCGCCACTACTATCGGAATCGAGGTTTCTTTATTTTCCTGGAGGTACTGAGATGGTTCACTTCCCTCCGTTCGCTTGTTCTCACCTATGAATTCAGTGAGACATACATACGGTTTGCGTATGTGGGTTTCCCCATTCGGAAATCTCCGGATCAAAGCCTGTGTGCGGCTCCCCGAAGCTTATCGCAGCTTGCCACGTCCTTCATCGCCTGTTTCTGCCAAGGCATCCACCGTGCGCCCTTAGTAGCTTGACCATAGAATTTACTCGCACGCATCGGGAAAATACCCCGACCGCAGAGAGCAATCTACGTTTATTAGTCCGCCTTCGGCACCTTTTCTAACTCTGGATTAGGGAGTTAGCGGTTGCCCGAAATTATCTAAAGACACTCAACACTGATTGACAGCATGCTCGTCTCACGGAACTTACCCGTGAAGCTATGCTGCTCAGCCTTGTAGTTATTTAGCAATATTCTTTTGCGAGAATATTGCTTACCCAATCTATTCAGTTGTCAAAAATCGTCCGCGACTGTTATCTCCCCTTGCGGGGAGTTATCGCTACGCGCCACTGAGGCGCGCCCGAGCTCGATGCTCAAGCGTCAGAATCCGGGCAGTCTGTTGTGCCACGCGGATACTGATGTTTGAGCAGGTCTCAAAGATTCACTGCCGATTCACTTCGTGAGAGTTGGTGGAGCTGAACGGGATCGAACCGTTGACCCCCTGCTTGCAAAGCAGGTGCTCTCCCAGCTGAGCTACAGCCCCCTCCTTGCATTATATCGCGAGGATATGGTGGGCCTGGGTAGATTCGAACTACCGACCTCACCCTTATCAGGGGTGCGCTCTAGCCAACTGAGCTACAGGCCCGGCATTGCCGGGGCACGCGGCCCAATCGGCTCGCTTGCTCGCACCGCCCGGTCATGGAAGACCAGGCGAGGCGAAGCTCTCTCGAAGGGTTTCGAGGACACGGTTGAACGTGCGGACCGGCTACGCCGATCCTGACCATCGCTTGATAGAAAGCGAAAAAGAGAAGGTTGAGTTCAGGCTCTTTCGAGCTGCTCTTGCCGGCCAAGACCGGCTTGAGTAGAACGAAAGGTTGTCTGGCCTCGCTTCAACTCGGCGACATCCGAAGATGCAGGCCGTCCGCAATCGCGGAGCGTTGAGAGCTATCCAGAACGTTCTCTCTTAGAAAGGAGGTGATCCAGCCGCAGGTTCTCCTACGGCTACCTTGTTACGACTTCACCCCAATCATGAATTACACCTTGGGCGGCTGCTCCTCTTGCGAGTTAGCCCACCGACTTCTAGTGCAACCCACTTTCGTGATGTGACGGGCGGTGTGTACAAGGCCCGGGAACGTATTCACCGCAGCATGCTGATCTGCGATTACTAGCGATTCCAGCTTCATGGAGTCGAGTTGCAGACTCCAATCCGAACTGAGGCCGGCTTTTTCCGATTAGCTCCCCCTCGCGGGTTTGCAGCGGTTTGTACCGGCCATTGTAGCACGTGTGTAGCCCTGGACATAAAGGCCATGAGGACTTGACGTCATCCCCACCTTCCTCCCCGTTATCCGAGGCGGTTTCGCCAGAGTGCTCAACTAAATGGTAGCAACTGGAGATAAGGGTTGCGCTCGTTGCGGGACTTAACCCAACATCTCACGACACGAGCTGACGACAGCCATGCAGCACCTATATACAGGTCCCTTGCGGGACGCCGATATTTCTACCGGATTCCTGTACATTTCGAGCCCAGGTAAGGTTCTTCGCGTTGCGTCGAATTAAACCACATGCTCCACCGCTTGTGCGGGCCCCCGTCAATTCCTTTGAGTTTCAGCCTTGCGACCGTACTCCCCAGGCGGATTGCTTATCGCGTTAGCTACGACACGGAAGGATTGGGTACCCTCCACATCAAGCAATCATCGTTTAGGGCTAGGACTACCAGGGTATCTAATCCTGTTTGCTCCCCTAGCTTTCGTGCATCAGCGTCAGTAATGGTCCAGTGAGCCGCTTTCGCCACAGGTGTTCCTTCCGATATCTACGCATTTCACCGCTACACCGGAAATTCCACTCACCTCTCCCATACTCAAGCCCGACAGTTTCGCCTGCAGACTCTGGGTTGAGCCCAGAGATTTCACAGATGACTTATCAAACCGCCTACGCACCCTTTACGCCCAATAATTCCGAACAACGCTCGCCCCCCTCGTATTACCGCGGCTGCTGGCACGAAGTTAGCCGGGGCTTCTTCTTCCGGTACCGTCATAATCGTCCCGATCGAAAGGAGTTTACATCCCAAGGGATTTCATCCTCCACGCGGCGTTGCTGCGTCAGGGTTTCCCCCATTGCGCAAAATTCCCCACTGCTGCCTCCCGTAGGAGTCTGGACCGTGTTTCAGTTCCAGTGTGTCCGTGCGCCCTCTCAGGCCGGATACAGATCATCGCCTTGGTAGGCCATTACCCCACCAACTAGCTAATCTGCCGCGAACTCCTCTCCAAGCGCATTGCTGCTTTGACTCGTAAGTGTTATGCGGTATTAGCCCAGGTTTCCCTAGGTTATTCCCCACTCGGAGGTAGATTATTCACGTGTTACTCACCCGTGCGCCACTGTACTCATGGATTGCTCCACTTTCTCGTGCGACTTGCATGTGTTAGGCACGCCGCCAGCGTTGATTCTGAGCCAGGATCAAACTCTCGTTTAATCTTGGTTGCCCTGCACTGTCAGGACGGAGGTCCGACAGGCAAAGCGCCTCCACTCGCTCGAAAAGGAGCGGAGGATATAACTAGTGAGAATGACTCAACCAAAGTTCGCGTCATCTCACGACTGGCACGTTCAACCATGTTGTCAAAGATCCGGACTGCACACGCACTGGGCGGGCAGTTTTGGATCAAGGACCCGAACCGGGCAAAGCCACGGCTCTGTGTCCTCGAACTTGATGCGCTGTTTGTACTGAGTGAGGCTTCCGGGTTTGTATTCACCGGCCTCGCGACAGTGTTTTGCGCGAACTTTCTAAGAATATCGAAGTTCGCTGCCCCTGTCAACTCGGGATTTTCAAGGTCATTCAGAGGGTAACCGCAATGCATGCAGTGTGTTCCGCTGGCGACACAAAGAAGTGTCGTGACCCGAACAGCGCTGAATTTCAAAACATCGTGACGATCGCGAACGATCGCGGAGCACTAAGCTCCTGAAATCAATAGGTTGCAGTGGCTTGGGTTTGGGCGGCCTTGAGAGCCCTTCGGGGCCTCTTCTACCGCGTTCAAACGCTTGGACTGCGCTCCGTCTTGCCGTCATCGCCCTCTGTCAGTTACCCAAGGGGCTCAGGCGCGAAGCCGTTGTTTGTATAGATTAGCCCAGGACGTGCCCGGATGCAAATTCTTTACAAACCTCCGCCGTTGGCCCTTACCCGCTGCCAACGACAGGATTGACTTTAGCAAGCCGGAACGCCGGATGCAAGCCGGGCGCCTGTGGGAACTGTGGACCGGCTGCGGAAATCCGGGGAGGCGTTCTCAAATCTGGCGCGGAACACCGCTAGAATCTGAGAGTTCTTCACGCAAAAGACGGGGGAAAGCAGCCGATGGAGCCGCACGAGATACAGGAGTTTTCAGAGCAGCTGAAGGAAGGCGCCGAGAAGAACCTCACACGGGTGTCGCTGGTCATCGCAATCCTTGCGGTGGTGGTGGCGATGGTGACGGTGCTGGGTCATCGTGAGCACACCGAGGCGGTGCTGGAGCAGACGCGCGCGGCGGACCAGTGGAACGAGTACCAGGCGCGGAGAATCCGGGTTCAGCAGCTCGAGAATATGAGTGACCTGCTCTCGCTGCAGCCTTCGCGCGATGCGGCTGCGGTGCAGGCGAAGATTTCCAGCTACAAGGGAAAGATTGCGAAGTGGACCGGCGAACTTGAGAAGGATGCGGAGGTGGCGCAGGAGCTCGAGAAGGAAGTCGATCTGGCGGAGCACAAGGCGTCACGGTTCGATCTTGGGGAAGCCCTGCTGCAGATCTCGGTGGTGCTGGCGTCGATCACGCTGCTGACGCGGCATCTGCGCTACGTGTGGGCCGGGGTTATTTTGGGTGCTGTGGGTGTGGTGATTGCGGTGTCCGCGTGGCTGGTGAGGTGAGTGCGGCGAGCAGGGCTAGGGCTTCTGGATGAGGCCGAGGTCGACGAAACCGTTGACGAAGTACTGCACGGCGAGCGCGACGAGCAGAAGGCCCATGACGCGGACAAGGATGCGAATGCCGGTGGGGCCGAGCACGCGCGCGACTCGGCTCGCTGCGCCGAGGACGAGGAAACAGACGACCGCGGTGATCGCGATCGAAACGAGAATGGCGACCATCTCCCAGGTGGAATGTACCTGGCCGACGAGCACCATGACGGTGGTGATAGCGCCGGGGCCGGCGAGCATGGGAATGCCCATGGGGACGATGCCGGCGTCGTCTTTGCTGGCGGCTGCCTGGGTATCTTTCCGGGTCTCCTGGGTGGGGGAGCGCTTGGCTTCGAGCATGTCGAGGCCGATGAGCAGGAGGATGACGCCGCCCGCGATCTCAAAAGCCGGGAGCGAGATGCCGAAGAGCTTGAAGATGTACTTGCCGATGAAGGCAAAGACCGTGAGTACGACCAGGGCGGTGAGCGAGGCGCGGCGGGCGGTGCGAAGCCGGCGGCGCGAGTCCTGGCCTTCGGTGATGGCGAGGAAGGTGGGCAGCGCGGCGAACGGGTCGACGAGGAAGAAGATGGAGCTGAGCGCGAGCAGAGAGAAGCGCGCGAGCGCGGAGCTCTCGAGGCGGGTGAGCGCGACTGGGTGTGGAGCAAACATCAGGACGATTCAGATTGTTGCACGCTTCGTAGAATTTGCATTACGTGACGCAACGCCTACGGAGCTATGAATTCGAGGTCGCCCTTGTAAGCAGTCACTTTGCCGTTCAGTGTGTAGGGAGCGAAGACGCAGTTCTGGAGCTGCGGAATGACGCTCGCAAATGCAAGTCCGATTCCCTTTGCGGAGTCGCGAGGCCGAATGTCGTCGATCTTTCCGGTTTCATTGATCTGTAACGTGACCGCGAAGACCAAGCCGGAAGGGAGAATGCCTCTGCGAAGAGGCTTAATGTCGCAAGAGACGATCTGCTTTTGCATCTGCTCAGCAGTGAGGATCGGCAGAGGGTTGCCGATTCGCGCGGTGAAATGGAGCACGAGCGGCATCTCCATCTGCTGGGGAACGCCGTCGACGAGGAGAGGGCGGAACTTGTAGTTGAGCGCCTGCTCCATGCCGTATTGCTCGAGCTCGGCATTGTCGGAGTTGTGCTTGGAAGACTCGCGCACCTGGCCTGTTCGGTCGGTGCGGGCATAAACGATCATGTAGCCGTCAGTCTTGCCTTCGTGAACGTCGGGCCAGTGCAGCTCGGGTGCCTTTTCGAGCATGCTCTCTTCTGTGAGCGTCGATACGAACCTGGTTTGAATCTGCTCCTTCGCGGGCGTGGATTTTGTCACGGCGAACATTGACTCGTCCGGCTGCTTGAGACTCTCCAGGATGGTCAGGTGACCTTTGACCGGTTTGTAGTCCAGGACGTCGGTCGAATATTCGCGCGCAATCTCCTTCTTGCCGAATTTGCGCCAGTCTGCGTACTCAATGTTTAGATTGGTCGCTAGTACCCTTTGGACGTGGGGAGCTGAACCGGAGAAACAGAGGATTCCCCACGTAAGATTGTCAGTGATTCCTTTGGGCCGATCATCCCGGCGCAAACAGCTATCTGTAATCTGCTCGCCTACGAGAACGGAGCCATTCCTGCCGACAAAATTCGCCTGGATGGGAATGGGGTCCATCAGTGCGAGAACGAAGTTCTCCAGCCATCGTGGGTAGTAGTCGCCCTGATCCGTCTCTTGTGTTTCCGATCCATTGACGATCTTCGTTTGGCTCAACTCGGGCGACGTTAACTGCAACCGGTATTTATCTGGAGAAACCCACCAAAGCTCCAGATGGCCGGTGTAAGGAGTTCCCGCTGTCCCGATCTCCATCACGGCGTGGAAGGGGGTGCCATCTTCTGTCAGGGACGATTTTTCGAGCGCCCGATGGACGGCGGTGTCGCTGTCGATGCGCTCCCCTTGCGGTGCCTGGAACCCCGGGAACTGCGCGTTTATATACAGAGCACTCAGCACGCAGAGGGCGAACAACCGCAGAAGCGTTTTCGGCATGGCCGAAATGGTATCTCAGACTGTGGATGCCGCCTTTGGCAAGTAGCTCCCCGTATAATCGGAGTTCATAGAGGAGACTTAAATGCCGCTCGAGACGACAGCGAATATCTGGCACAACGGTGAATTGATTCCCTGGGAGAAGGCGCAGATTCATGTGATGAGCCACGTGGTGCACTACGGCTCGTCGGTGTTTGAGGGGATCCGGTGTTACGCGCAGGACGGCGGCGCGGGTGTGTTTCGGCTGAGCGAGCACATGCAGCGGCTGATTCACTCGGCGAAGATCTATCGGATGCCGCTGCCGTACACGCTGGAGCAGTTGAACGAGGCGGTGATCGAAGTTATCGAGGCGAACGGCGTGACGCCGTGTTACATCCGCCCGGTGGCGTTTCGCGGCTACGGAGAGATTGGCGTGAATCCGCTGAAGTCGCCGGTTGAGGTGTATATCGCGAACTTCCCGTGGGGCAAGTACGTGGCTGGCAACAACGGCGCGGATGTGTGCATTTCGAGCTGGAACCGATTGGCGCCGAACACGATGCCGTCGCTGGCGAAGGCGGGCGCGAATTATATGAACTCGCAGCTTATCCGCATGGAGGCCGATGTGAACGGCTATGTGGAGGGCATTGCGCTGGATGTGAATGGTTACCTGAGCGAGGGCTCCGGCGAGAATTTGTTCATCGTGCGCAATGGAACGCTGTATACATCGCCGCTGGCGAACTCGGTGCTGAATGGGATTACGCGGGACTCGATCCTGGTGCTGGCGCGCCAGCTTGGGATTCCGGTTGTGGAGCAGGCGCTTCCGCGTGAGCTGCTGTACATCTGCGACGAGGCGTTCTTTACTGGAACGGCCGCGGAGGTGACCCACCTGCGCAGCGTGGACCGTATCCTGGTCGGCGACGGCAGCATGGGGCCGATTACGGCGGCGCTGCACAGGGCGTTTTTCGACATCGTGAACGGAGCGGTTCCGGACCGGTATAACTGGCTGACGCCGGTGAAGGTGCGCGAGGCTGTAACGGCGTAGATCCCGGGATTGCGGCAGGTCACAGTTCTGCGGATCGTAGCTTAGATGGGTAAGGATTTTTCTTGATGAGATTGCGGTACGTTCTTCCAGCCCTGGCGCTGGCTGTTGTGGCGGTAAGCGCCGAGGCCCAGGTGGGCGTGTATCTGAATCCTGTGGTGACGCGGATCAGCAACTCGACGCCGGATAACGGGGCGTTTTCGTTCCTCGGCAATGGGGTGACCTCGCGCACGTTCGGAGGGTTGGACGTCGGCGGCTACTACGACCTGACCCACGAGCCTGGATTGAAGTTCGGCGTGGATGTGCGCGACACGATTGTGCACGCTAACAACGCTTCGCTGGACACCTTCTCGGTTGGGGGACGAGTGGAAGCGTCGCCCATTGCGTACCGGCTGCGGCCGTACGCGGAGCTCTACGCCGGTGCGGCGAGGAGCAAGGCGGCGCTGAGCGTGGTCCACTCGACGCGCGCGGCGTTCGGTGTACTGGCAGGACTGGATCTGCCGCTGAATCGGCATGTGGACTTCAGGGTTGTGGAGCTGGGCTTTGGGTCGGTTACAACGACCAACAGCTATATCTACGGCAGTCCGCCGGCGATCGGAGCCTCGACGCAGTTCAGCGTGAGCAGCGGACTTGTGTTCCGGTTTCGAGTGCCCGGCGGCGCACCGAAGAAGCCAAAGCAGACATACTAGGCAGGCTGCTGAAAGACGAAGCGGCGTTCTCGCGGGAGAACGCCGCTGGTTTGTTTGTGCGAGAGTTTGGAAGCGTTATTCTTCTTCGCCGTCGTCTTCGCCGCCGGCACCTTCCGTGTCCTCTTCGTTGACGGAGGTCTGCTTGGAAGGAGCGCTTCCCTTCTTCTTCACATCGCCGGAGGCCTTGCGTTCGTCTTCCTTGCTCTTGCGCTCGGAGGTCTTCTCGCTGGCCTTCTTCTTCGAGGCGGGCTTGGAGTCCTTGTCATCCTCTTCCTCCTGGGTGGCCTCTTTGAAGATCGGCTTGGCGGCGTTGGCGATCTTCTTGGCGGCCTCGATCTCCTCGTCAAGATTCTGCTTCAGGAGGTCGACTGCTTCGCGCATACCGAGCGTTTTCGCCATCGCGATGGTGGCGTGATAGCCGGCGATCTCGTAGTGTTCGGTACGCAGCGCGGCGCCGATCAGGCCGGAGTCGAAGGAAGCGTCGTCGAGGTCCTCCTCGAGCGCCTCTGCGCCCTCGCCGATCACACCTTCCATGCCTTCGCAGTGCTTGCCGGTGGGCTTCTTGCCGATGTGCTCGAAGACCTCGCGGAGGCGAAGCACCTGGCCCTTGGTCTCTTCGAGATGGTCTTTGAAGAGCTGTTTCAGTTCCGGGTTTTTGGCGCCCCGGGCGAGTTTGGGAAGCGCCTTTACAAGCTGATTTTCCGCGCTGTACATGTCGCGGAGCTCGTCAATCAAAACATCCTCGAGTGCCATGAAGATCTCTCCTGAAATCCTTTACAGACCTGCTCACCAGGGTCCGGAGGCGCGTGCGTTGCCTACCGTGATCGCCAGGGGTCACGAGAGTGAGAGGCACGGCGGGGCAAGGGAGTTGGCCAAGTTACGCAGGCGCTTTCAGTTGGGCGCACGAGGCCCGGCGCAGGCTCAGCGGCCTTCGCTCGGCTGGTGCACGCCGACGAGCTCGGGTTGTTCGACCTTCTCGAGCTTCTGCTGCTGGTCCTGGCCGGGGCGGCGGCGGCGAACGTAGGGCTCAAGCTTCTGCGGCTGGCCAGTCTGGAGCGCGCGTTCGAGTGCCGCGATGACGCGGATGTCGAGCATGCCCTCTTCGCCGTCGGCCTCGGGATGCTGGTCCTTCAGGATGCAATCCGAGAAGTACTTGAGTTCGCCGCCGAACTGGTCGGTCGGTTTGAAGCTCTCTTCGGTTTTCTCTTTTGTCTCCCCGATCGTGACTGTGTGTTTGAAGCCGCCCGGCATCGCGAAGGCGGGCGAGGAGTAGAGATCGCCAAGCGTGCCAACGATGCGATAGTCGTCGAGGTCGGAGCCGGAGTAGCTGAGCAGCATGGTCGCCAGCTGGCCGCCGGGAAAGCGCAAGCTGACGGCGACCTGGTCGTCGAAGTCGCGGAAGCGCTCGGGTTCGGTGCGCGTGCCGATGGCGAAGACCTCGATGGGCTCGGCACCGAAGAAGTTGCGCGCGGTGTTGATCGGGTACGGGCCCATGTCGGGGACCGGGCCGGCCCAGTAGCCGTGCTTGGCGCGATGGTTCTGATAGTTCACGGGCTGCGAGAAAGACGAGTTGAAGTAGCGGAGGTGGCCGAGCTTTCCGCTGCGCGCCGTCTCGAAGGCCTTCAGCATGGCGGGCTCATGGTGCATGCGGTAGGCGACCATCAGCTTCGCTCCGGTGCGCTGGGAGGCGGCGATGATGCGCTCGCAGTCTTCTACCGAGGTGGCCATCGGCTTCTCAAGCAGCAGGTGGATGCCGGCGTCGAGTGTGCGAACGGCAAGATCGACGTGGTCGAAGTTGGGCGTGGCGAGATAGACGGCGTCGATCGTGCCGGAGCTCGAGCAGCTTGTCGTACTCGTCATAGCTGTAGAGGTCTTTTACACCGTACTTCTCGCCGACCTTCGCCGCCTTGTCCTCGTGCCCGCTGACGAAGGCGACGACCTCGCTGTTGCCGGTGTGCTCTACGCCCGGCAGGAACGCGGTTTGGGAGATCCAGCCGATTCCCACGACGCCATAGCGGACCTTGCGGCCTTTCACTTCAACTGCTTTCGGCATAGAACCTCCCGGCGCAGAACGGGCGCTCGGAAGGTGGATGCAGATGGCGGGAGCGGCGGTGGCTTCAGGGCCGCTGCGCGATTGAAGCCTGATCCTCGTCTGGCGTCGGTGCCGGCGCAATCGCGTTCCAACCGGGAAGATTCTGCGAGCCGACGATGAGGCGCACGCCATCCTGCCGGCGAATGTAGGTGTAGGCCCATTGCCGGAAGACAGACCAGCGGTTGCGGAAGCCGATGAGGAAGAAGATGTGCACCACCAGCCACGTGAGCCACGCCATAAAGCCTGACCAATGCGCATGGAACGGCCAGACGATGCGGGCGACGGCAGCCTTGCGGCCGATCGTCGCCATGTCGCCTTTGTCGAAGTAGTGGAAGGGCTTCTGCTTTGCTGCCGCAGCGGGATTGCTTGTGAGGAGACCGATTCGCCGCGCGGCATAGGTTCCCATCTGCATTGCAGGCTGGGCGACTCCGGGGAGCTGATGGCCGTTTTCTTCGTAGTGGGCGAGATCGCCGATGACGAAGATCTCGGGATGGCCCGGGAGGGTTCAGATGGCCATCAACGATGACGCAGCCGCGTTTGTCGAGCGACTGCGGAAGTCCGAGGGAGTCGGTGAGCATCTTGCCCAGCGGAGATGCCTTCACGCCCGCGGCCCAGAGAGTGCATACGCTCTCGATCCGCTCATCGCCGACCATCACGTATCCGGGCCGAACATCGGTGACGTGGGACCCGGTGCGCACGCGCACGCCGAGCTCTGCGAGTTGCTCGACTGCCTTCTTCTGCAGGTCCTCGGGATAGGCGCCAAGGATGTTCGGCGAGCCTTCCAGGATGAGCACGTTCGCCGTTGATGGGTCGATGTGGCGGAAGTCGCGCGTCATGTAGAGGCGTGCGATATCGGAGATGGCGCCCGCAAGCTCGACGCCCGTCGGGCCCCCGCCGATGATGACGAAGTTGAGTGGAGGATGCTTGCCGGTTTCCACCGTCTGGCGCTCGGCCAGTTCAAACGCCAGCAGCACGCGGCGGCGAATCTCAGTCGCGTCCTCGATGGCCTTGAGCCCCGGCGCGAGTTCTGCCCAGTCATCGTGGCCGAAGTAGCTGTGCGTTGATCCGGTGCCGAGGATGACATAGTCATACATCACCTCGGCGCCGCTCTTCAGATGGATGCGGCGCGAAGCAGTGTCGAAGCCGACGACCTCGTCCATCAGGACTTCGGTGTTGCGGTTGTCGCGCAGGATGGTGCGGATCGGTTGCGCGATGTCTCCGGGCGAGAGGACCGCGAGCGCAACCTGATAGAGCAGCGGCTGAAAGGTGTGGTGGTTCTTGCGGTCGACGACCGTGACATCAACGGGAAGCTTGCCGAGATGCCTGGCCGCGTAGATGCCGCCGAACCCTGCGCCGATGACCACAACTCGCGGGCGAGTGCCGGACGTGCTGCTGTTCGCCATGAACCCTCCTGTATTGAAGGATGCGCCGCGAGGCGGTTTCGTCGCTAATCGTGGCAGCTTCCGCCGGTCTCCCGATGAAAGCACTCACCGGAGACCTGGTGCCAGCCCCGTCCGACCGGCGTGCCGCCGCAGTGCCATTCTGTTGTCTTCCCGGCAACGCAGCAGATGCCGTTCGATGGCGCGACAACGGCGCAGCGTGCGCGATCGAAGGGCGTTGCTGTTCTTTGCAAGGCGAGGCTGTCGATGCGAATAACGGCAGAGGCGACCGGCTCGGCTATCACGTGCATCGTTGGCTCGATTCGCCACCGCTTCCAGTCCTGCGGCAGATTGATAGCGTGCCGCCCGCAATGGAACGGCGCTGCCAGCGCGCGGCAGAGATACTTATTCACGAGTAGATGGAAACGGTGCGCGTCACGCGTGCTCGCGAATCGGAGAAAGTTTTTCTCATCCATCCCGGCGGTGAAGACGAGGTCGAGCGAGCCATCGGGCCGCGGGCTGCACGAACGTGATTCCCCATACACGTCTTCTGTACTCGAGATTGGGATGCGCAAGGTGACCCGGGATGCAGCATCGTGCGATGGCGAACCGGCTGCGTAACGCGCAGAGATGATCAACCATACGGTACCGTGCGCTCCGGGCGGCACGCGCGTCAGCTCCGCGCTTAAATTGGCCCAGAGATCGGACTGCAGCGAGAAATCAGGGGAGACGTTCGGTGTCGTTTGCGCCTGCCCGGAAATAGTGGTCAATATCGTGGCGAGCATCACGACAAAGGTGCAGAGAAGACTGCGCATAGAACGCCCTCCTAGCGATCAGCTTACGGAGCAATGCGGTAATCGCGCGGCCCGCGACAGAACCGGACAGAATGCGATAGCTTGCTGATGCCCTCCGGAGCGAGACTGGAGGTGGAGGCAGACAGCATGGCCGCAGGGGCAGCGACAAAAGGCGCACCGGTTTCCACGAAGGTCCTGACCACCAACAAGCACCTGATCCGGTGGGTGGAGAAGATGGCCGAGCTTTGCCAGCCGGCAGCAATACATTGGGTCGACGGGTCTGAGGCAGAGAACGAGTATCTCTGCAATCAGCTTGTGGAGGCCGGAACCTTTATCAAGCTGAATGAGAAGCTGTGGCCGGGATGCCATCTGGCACGCAGCTCAGCCAATGACGTGGCGCGCGTGGAAGACCGAACCTTTATCTGCTCTCTTAGCAGGGATGCCGCGGGGCCGACGAACAACTGGGAAGATCCGTTCAAAATGCGCCGGAGGTTGAAAGAGCTCTTCCGCGGCTCGATGCGTGGACGCACGATGTATGTGCTCGCGTTCTCGATGGGACCGATCGGCTCGAAGGCCTCGCAGATAGGCGTGCAGCTGACGGATTCGGCGTACGCCGTCGTGAACATGCGCATCATGGCGCGGGTGGGCGCGCCAGTGTTTGCGGAGATCGACAAAGACGTGAAGCGCGTGGTGCCATGCATGCATTCGGTGGGCGCGCCGCTTGCGCCGGGTGAGCAGGACGTGCCGTGGCCGCAGAACGACACGAAGTACATCGTCCACTTCCCGGAGACGCGCGAGATCTGGAGCTACGGCTCGGGCTACGGCGGGAATGCGCTGCTTGGGAAGAAGTGCTTTGCGCTGCGCATCGCGAGCAACATTGCGCGCGATGAAGGATGGATGGCCGAGCATATGCTCATTCTCGGCGCGGAATCGCCCGAGGGCGAGAAGACGTATATCGCCGCGGCGTTTCCGAGCGCGTGTGGCAAGACCAACTTCGCCATGATGATTCCGCCGAAGGGATTCGATGGCTGGAAGATCTGGTGTGTGGGCGATGACATTGCGTGGATTCGTCCGGACGCGAACGGGCGTTTGCGCGGGATTAATCCTGAAGCTGGGTTCTTTGGAGTTGCGCCTGGTACCAGCGTAAAGACGAACCCGAACGCAATGGCGACGCTTAGCCGCAATACGATCTTCACGAACGTCGCGCTCACTCCTGAGGGCGGTGTGTGGTGGGAGGGCATGACGCCGAAGCCGCCTGCCGAGTGCATCGACTGGCGCGGCGAACGCTGGACGCCGGAGATTGGCAAGCAGACTGGACGCACCGCAGCGCATCCGAATGGACGCTTCACTGCGCCGGCTGTGCAGTGCCCGGTGTTCGATCGCGAAGCGTGGGAGTCGCCGGACGGCGTGCCGATCGCGGCGTTTCTCTTCGGCGGACGGCGCTCGGAGACGGTGCCGCTGATCTTCCAGTCATTCAACTGGTCGAGCGGCGTTTACATCGGCGCAACGATGGGATCAGAGACAACCGCGGCGGCGGCGGGCAAGACTGGTCTGGTGCGGCGCGACCCGATGGCGATGCTTCCCTTCTGCGGGTACAACATGGGCGACTATTTCCGGCACTGGCTGAAGATGCAGCGCGAGCTCTCGTCCACCCCGCGCGTGTTTCACGTGAACTGGTTCCGCAAGGATGAGAATGGCAAATTCCTGTGGCCCGGGTTCAGTGAGAATATGCGCGTGCTGAAGTGGATTGTGGACCGCGTGCACGGACGCGCGCAGGGCAAAGAGACGCCGATCGGCTGGACACCGTACTTCGACGATATGAACTGGGACGGGCTGAACTTCTCAGCCGAGCAGTTTGAGAAGCTGCAGGCGGTAGACCGCGCGGCCTGGCGACGCGAGGTCATGAGCCACGAGGAGCTATTTCTGCTGCTGCACGATCATCTGCCGCCGGAGATGGTCTACGAGCGTGAACTGCTGATCTGCAGGCTGTAAGCGCTCGCATGATCAGCTGGCTGAACGGTCACCCGCGAGCTCGCTGTGCAGATTCGCGAGCCCATGCTCGAGCGTCTCGTTGAACTGATGCAGCGTGTCAGCGGAAACGCCTGTCCAGATTCTCTCTTCGATCTCCGCTGCGGCAGCTAAGCCGCGTGCAAGCACTGCCTCACCTTTTCTTGTGAGCGAAGCGGTCAGGATGCGGTGGTTCGTTTCGAGCATGTCTCGGGTGATCCAGCGCTCGCGCTCGGCTCGGGTGAGCATCGCCTGCAGCGTCTGCGGGGTGACATGGCAGGTACGTGCGATGGTCGCGCCGCTGACGTCCCCCTGCTCCTGGATGGCCTTCAACAATCGAAGCTGGGGCAACGTTAATCCCTCACCGCGCAACGCATCCTCAAGCAGGGAACGGTAGCCAACCAGAAGCTCGCGCAAGCTCTGGGTGGATTGCCTGGCAAGCTTCGCCTTTTCCAGACGGTATAACGACATATATCAGTGCCCTGATATACTGTATCAGCCCCCTGATATGGCTAACCAGCTACAAGCCGCCTGGAAGCCGAAGCATAACCCGTGGCTTATAGCCCTGACGGTGACCATTGCCACGTTCATGGAGGTGCTCGACACCTCAATCGCGAACGTCGCGTTGCCGCATATCGCCGGTTCGGTCGGCGCGTCGCAGGAGGAAGCGACGTGGGTGCTGACGAGCTATCTCGTCTCGTCAGCCGTGATTTTGCCGATTTCAGGGTGGCTCTCGGATCGCATCGGGCGCAAGCGCTTCTACATGATTTGCGTGGCGATGTTCACGGCCTGCTCGATGCTTTGCGGTTTGGCACCCACGCTGCCGACGCTCATCTTCGCGCGGATTCTGCAAGGGCTCGGCGGCGGCGGGCTGGCCCCCAGCGAGCAGGCAATCCTCGCGGATACGTTCTCTGTAGAGAAACGCGGCCAGGCGTTCGCGCTATATGGGATGGCGGTTGTTGTCGCGCCGGCCATCGGGCCGACGCTCGGTGGATGGCTGACCGACAACTATAACTGGCACTGGATCTTCTTCATCAACCTGCCCTTCGGGCTGTTTTCGCTGTTCCTTTCGAACCGTATGGTTGAGGACCCGCCTGAGCTGAAAGAGCGGAGACGCATCCGCCTGCCTGTCGATTTCATCGGCCTTGGCGCGGTCGCCCTCGGCGTTGGGCTCCTCGAGTTCACGCTGGATAAAGGCCAGGAGAAGGATTGGTTCGGCTCGGGAGAGATTCAGATCACCGCGTTTCTTGCGGTCGTCACGCTGGTCTTCTTCGCGTTCTGGGAGTGGCGCCACCCCGACCCGATTGTCGATCTGAAGATGCTGAAGAACCGCAACTTTGGAACTGCTGTATTTTTGCAGCTTGTTCTGGGTATGGTCTTGTTCGGCTCGACAGTGCTGATTCCGCAGTTTCTGCAGGTGCTGCTGGGATACACGGCGGAACGCGCGGGAATGGTGCTGTCACCGGCAGGCTTCGTCATGATGGTGATGATGGCCGTCGCAGGACGAACACTGGGTAAAGGCGATCCGCGACTGATGGTGATGTTGGGCTACATCGCCACCGCGATCGGCCTCTATAACCTGACGCGGCTGGACCTTTACACCAGCTACTCAACCGTCACGCTGTGGCGAATGCTGCAGGTCGTTGGGCTCCCGTTCATCTTTATTCCGATCAGCACGCTGAACTACGTCGGTGTACCGCGGAACAAGATGAACCAGATCTCCTCATTGTCGAATTTCGCTCGAAACATCGGCGGCTCGGCGGGTACGGCATTGCTGACGACCTACCTGGCACGCGCGGCGCAGGTGCATCAGATGAACCTGGCGTCGAATCTCTCGGCCGGGTCCGCGGCCGTCATGGCCGAAGTCCGGCGATTCGCCGCATTGACGCACAGCACGATTGCGGCCGCGCAGTTCCCTGCACTCGCTGAGATCTATGGGGAGATGCAGCGGCAGGCGATGATGCTCGCTTATAAGAACGCGTTTGCGATCCTTGCCGGAGTTGTGTTGCTGCTTTCGCCGCTCGTGTGGATTATGCGGCTGCCGGCGAAGAACGCGAAGGTTGATCCGGAGCAGATGGCCGCCCACTAAGGGATGGCCGGCTTAGCGATTGCGGTCGCGCCAGACGCGATAAACGCCCCATGCGGCGGCCGAGCAGTTATCCATCACTCTACCGTCCAGCAGCATCGACTCAAACTCGTAGACGCTGACGCGGTGCACCGTCATGTCATGCTCTTCGGGATCGCGGTCGTACTCACCCTGGGTGAATCCTTCGGCGAGAAAGACGTGATGCTTTTGGCGCATCACGCCATAGCCGATCCACAACTGCGCCAGCTCGGTCATGCGCTCCGCGCGAAGACCCGTTTCCTCGCGCAGTTCGCCGCGGGCCATCTCCACGGGGTTCACGTCCGGCTTCTCCCATCCGCCCTGGGGAAATTCGAAGTACGTACCCTGCACGGTGTACCGAAACTGCCGCACGAGCCACAAAAAGTCACCTTGCGGTGTGCACTCCACTGGAATCACGATGCACGCGGGGTCCTTGTCGACAACGCCATAGATACCGCGCTGTCCGTTCGAGCGCTCGATTACATCCTCGCGCACGCTCGTCCACCGATTGCGGTAAACCTCTCGACTGCTGATTGTCCTGATCGCTTCGCCTGCCATGCTGAACCAATGCTAACCGGAGCGCTAGTCCTCACCTTGCCGGATGACGATGGCGAGGCTCATGGCGGGGAGCGCGATCTGCCCGGCCGAGATGACGATGCCCTCGCACGAGCTAAGCCGCAGCTTTTCGCCGTCGCGCAGGTTGATCTTCACAGGATCGCTGCCGAGGTTTGCCAGCGTCCGCACGGGCCCGCGCTCCATGACCAGCGAACGGTCTTGATCCCGGCACTCCACGTGCAAGTGGCCGAGATCGCCATCGTTCAGCGCAACGGTTGTGCGCCGCAGGTTGATGAGTTCCTTCACCCAGTCAAGCATCTTCTGATGCTTGCCCTCATGCACCTCGTCCCACTTCAGCTTCGATTGCTTGAAAGGTCTCCGGTAACTCGGGGTCCGGAATCTCCATGCCGTCCCAGCCGAAGGCGGCGAAGTCCCGTTTGCGTCCTTCCGATACGAGCCGCCGCATCTCTTCTTCTTCGTGGTCCGCGAAGTAGAGGAATGGCGATGAGGACGCGAATTCCTCGCCCATGAAGAGCATGGGAATGAAGGGCGCCGTGAGCACGATGCCGAGAGCGACCTTGCTCGCGCCCATGCCGACCAGGTGCTCGAGCCGCTCGCCCAGTGCGCGGTTTCCGACCTGATCATGATTCTGGATGTAGCCCAGGAAATGGTGTGCCGAGAGTCCGTCGACTGGACGGCCATGCCGGTGATGCCGGTAGCCGGAGAACATGCCGTCATAGACGAAGACGTGCTTCAGGCTCTTCACCAGATCGTCCATGGAGCCGAAGTCATCGTAGTATCCGCGTCCGGGATCGCTCCACAGAAGCGTGAACAGCGCGTGATGGAAATCGTCGCTCCACTGCGCGTCCATGCCATAGCCGTGCGCCTCCCGCGGCCGCACAAACTTCGGATCATTCAGGTCGCTTTCGGCAATCAGCACGAAGCGGCGGCCGAGCGTCGCCCCAAGCCGTTCGACCTCCGCCGACAATTGCTCCATGAAGTGCACGGCGGAGCGGTCGATGAACTCGTGCGTCGCATCCAGCCGCAGGCCATCGACGTGATAATCCTTCAGCCACATCACGGCGTTATCGCAGAAAAATCTGCGCACCTCATCGCTTCCGCCCTCGTTGAAGTTCACCGCCGCGCCCCAGGGCGTGTGGAACCGCTCCGTCAGGTAGGGCGCAAACTTGCTCGTGTAGTTCCCCACCGGGCCAAAGTGGTTGTAAACGACATCGAGGATCACTGCGAGGTTCTTCGCATGACACGCGTCGACAAAGCGCTTGAACCCATCGGGTCCGCCGTATGGCTCGAACGGAGCGAACAGGAAGACGCCGTCGTACCCCCATCCGCGCTCGCCGGCAAACTCGTTGATCGGCATCACCTCGACATGTGTGATACCGAGATTCACGAGGTGATCGAGATGTTTGATCGCGCCGTCGAACGTACCTTCTTCGCTGAACGTGCCGACGTGCATCTCGTAAATGACTCCCGCGGAGAGCGGAGGCGAGTGCCAGTTCCGGTCGGTCCACTGGAAAGCGCTCTGATCGTAGGTTCGTGAGAGCGCGTGCACGCCGCGTGGCTGCCACGCGCTGCGCGGGTCAGGATACGGGGTCGGGTCGTCATCCACAAGAAAGCCATAGTCTGTACCGGGCCCGGCATTCTGGACCGCGGCACACCACCAACCCTTTTTGTCGGGTCCGTCCATCGCAATCGGGTCGCGGCCTTCGATCTTCAACTGCAATTTGTCCGCGCGCGGAGCCCAGATTCGGAACTCGTGCATCTCGTCTCCTCAGCCTTTCAGATGCGCCCCGGTGAACGGCTACGCCGCACGGTCACGCGTGAGCAATGCCACAGGGAAAACCTGAAGCAATGTTTCCATGTTTAGACGCCCGCTGAACTGTTGCCCGGTGAGCGCGTTGCTCCATTCCCCCTCCGGAAGCTCCAGGGTTGTTCCACGCCAGGAACTGCGTGACTGCGTCCATCGAGGCACAACCGCTAGCACATCGCCGCCGCGGAGATATGCGATCACGCTCTGCTCTTCCGCGCCTTTGGCGGATATCGGCTGATACGTGCCTTCCGGTCCGAAGCTGCGAGGGCGTTCACGCCGGAGCCACATCGCGTGGTGAATGACCCACAACTTCGGCAGGCCTTCTTCCATGCGCTTCATCACCTGCTCGGCCGTCATCGACCGCATCTCGTCTAGCAGTTTGCGGCGCAAGTCGTAGTCCACCGGGCGGCGGTTGTCGGGATCAACGAGCGAGTGGTCCCATAGCTCTCCGCCCTGATAAAGGTCCGGGACACCGGGCGAGGTGTACTTCAACAGCGTCTGGCCCAGAGAGTTCACCCGGCCTGCATAGTTGATCTTGGCAATGAAACCCTTGAGCTCCCCGATGAATGTCATGTCACCGAGCAAAGCATCGATGAATTTGCGGAGCGCTTCTTCATACTCGGCGTTCTGCGCGACCCAGCTGGTTCGCACCTTCGCCTCGCGCGTCGCCTTTTCCATGTATTTACCCAGGCGTTCAGTGTCAATAGGCCAGGCGCCGATCATTGTCTGGTACAGAAACCACTCTGTGCCGCGGTCGACGATGCCGTTCGATGTGTAGCGCGCGTTGTGCCGGCTCCAGTGCTCGGCCTGGGAGTGGAAGTCGTCGGGAATCTCGGAGAGGACCAGCAGGCGCGCGCGAACATCATCAGCACGCTTGGTGTCGTGCGTGCTCAATGTGGTCATGGTCTGCGGAAACGTACGCTGCATGGCCTCGTTGTACGTGTGGAAGTAGTCGAGCGAGAAGCCGTCGCAATCCGGATCGCCACCCACCTCGTTCATCGCTGTCAGGCGATTGGAGCAGTAGAAGGCGGTGTCCTCGACGCCTTTCGCCATCACCGGGCTGGTGAACTGCTGGAAGCGATAAACGAACTCGCGCTCCTTCTCACCGCGCACTCTTAACGTAAGCACATCGCGCATGAAATCGAAGAGGAGGCCGTCGATGTCCTGGCGATTGTCCTTCGCGCACCGTGTCGCGCGCGTGATGATGTTGATGTCCTCGTCCGTGATTTCATCGCGGTCCGGCACCACGTACGTGCGGTAGATCGCGAAGCACGCTGCGACTTCCCGGATCGCGCGGCGGATCTCAGCACGAGTGAAGTCACGGTACTCGCGGCTGGTCTCGCAGATCTCGACGAAGAGGCTGGCCAGACGGTTCACATCGCTGCCGAGTGCCTCCTGGGCGACGTTCATCTTCTTATCGTGCGCGACGATCGGAAACGGAGTCGTATCGCCGGTGAACTCCGCGTAATGCTGGCCAAGACGTTCGAGACCATCCGGCTTCACGAGCACGCCGAGCGAGGTGTTCAGGAAGTCATAACCGGTTGTGCCTTCGATGGGCCAGTTGGAGCGCAGCCATTCACCGGGCTCGAGGATCTTCTCGCCGAGTATCCAAGCGTCAGGCGCACGCTGGCGGAGGCGCTGGAAGTACTGAAGAGGATCGCGCAGCCCGTCGGGATGGTCGACGCGTACGCCGTCGAGGACACCATCTTCGAGCCACTTCAGGATCAGCGCGTGCGTTTCTTCAAAGACGTACTCGCGCTCCACACGCAGACCGATCAACGTGTTGACGTCAAAAAACCGGCGGTAGCCAAGCTGCTGGTCGGCCGTCTTCCAGTAAGCAATACGAAAGTGCTGCTGCTCGAGAAAGGCGTCCAGCTCGTCGATGTTCTGGTTGAGCTCCCGCACCGCGCGATCTATACCCTCGCGTACACGCTCTTCGCGCAAGAGCTGCCCCAGCAGGCTGTGCAGGACGACTTTGTCGCGGTGCCGCCCGAGTACGATTGGACGGTCGCCGGATTCCGCAACGGGAAGCCGACCGTAGCTGGAGGCAAGAAAGTTGAGGGTATCGCTGCGAGCGTACTCGGCCGCGCGCGTGAGCAGACCGGCGAGGCTTTCGGGAGCGACAGGGAGCGTCTGGCCGGATGCCTTCACGACAAAAGTCGCGCCCTGCCGCTCGACAACGATTCCGCCGCGCTGCAACACGCGACCATACTGATCGTCCAGGATCGGCACGAGAACTTTGTCGCGCAGCCGCTCCTCGTTCGGATTCCAATCGATGTCGAAGAAGCTCGCGTAGCGGCTGTTGTGGCCGTTCTCGAGCACATCATGCCAGTAGCGATTCTTCTCGCCCAGGCTCATGTGATTCGGCACGATGTCGAGCACCTGGCCGAGCCCGACCTCGCCAAGACGCCGGCAGAAGCGCTCGTGCGCCTCCGCGCCGCCGAGCTCCTCGTTTACCTTGCGATGGTCTACGACGTCGTAGCCGTGCATACTATTCGGCGCAGCCTGCAAGTACGGCGAGCTGTAGACGTGACTCACGCCGAGCGCGCGCAGATAGTCCCCGACCGCAGCGGCATCATCGAACGTGAAGCCCTTATGCAGTTGCAGACGATACGTTGCGCTGGGCACTCGCTTCACGGATGTTGCTCTCCTTACACGAGACCACCAGACGGTTCGATCTCAGGGGTTGAATGTGTCAGGGCGCGCTCGGGTGCGGACTCACTCCGGATAGAGTGACTGGCGTACAGAGCGGGTTGCATGCGCGAGCTAGAGGCTCGGGCTGTAAGGCTCAGGCTTCCAATAACCTGCTATCGTGAACGCCGCGTGCACCAGCGCAATATGCGAAAGCGCCTGCGGAAAGTTGCCGACAAGACGCCGCCTTTTCGCATCGTACTCTTCACTCAGGAGACCCACATCGTTGGTGAGTGAGAGCAGACGCTCGAAGAATCTCTTCGCCTCGTCCTGCCGCCCAATCAGCCACAAACAAGCGACCATCCAGAAGCTGCAGGCGAGGAACGCGCCTTCACCACCCTTAAGCCCGTCTTTCGTTTTCGACGTGTCATAGCGTTGGACGAAGCCGTCGCGCATCAGGTGCTTCTGAATCGCATCGATAGTCCCGATGATGCGCGGATCGTCCGGTGGAAGAAAGCCGACCAGAGCCAGGCGCAGGTTGGCGGCGTCGAGGTTCGTCGAGCCATAACTCTGGGTGAACGCATTGAGCCGCTTGTTGAACCCCTTTTTGCAGATCTCTGCGTGTAGCTTGTCCCGATTTTTGCGCCAGCGCTTGACGTCGCCAGAGCCATCGAGAGCTTCGTGGTGCTTGATTGCGCGGTCAAGGGCGACCCACGCCATCACCTTGCTATGCACGAAATGCTGGCGCGGGCCACGCACCTCCCAAATGCCTTCGTCGGGCAGGTGCCAGATGTCGCAGAGGTGGTCGATCAGATGGGCCTGGAGCTCCTTTGCGGGAACGCGGATGTCTTCTTCGGCCTGCGGTGTGCGCGCCAGCGCGACGGCAATCTCTCCGTAAACGTCCAACTGGAACTGCTCGGACGCGGCGTTGCCAATGCGTACCGGTTTGGAGTGCTCGTAGCCGGGCAGCCAGGCAGCGTCCCACTCGACAAGCTTGCGCTCGCCGCCGATGCCGTAGAGCGTCTGAAGCTGGTCAGGAGCACCGGCGATCGCACGCAATAGCCACAAACGCCAGTTGACGGCCTCATCGGTGTATCCGGCCCGCATCAGCACGAGAAGAGTGAAAGCCGTGTCGCGCAGCCAGCAGTAGCGATAGTCCCAGTTGCGCTCGCCGCCAATGTCCTCGGGCAGCCCTGCGGTCGCGGCCGCGACGATACCGCCGGTCGGATGGTAGGTCAGCGCTTTCAACGTGAGCAGGCTTCGCTCGATGATCTGCTTGTAAGGGCCGTCGTATTTCGAACGGCCAATCCATTTGCTCCAGAATTTTTCTGTATCATCGAAAGCCGCCGCGGCCGGAACGGCTTTTGGAACCTTTTCGGTAGAGGCCGCATAGGTCAGCACGAAGCACTGCTCATGACCTTGGCGAAGCGTGAATTCGCTGACCGTCTTCAGGTTCTCCCCATGCAGCTCGACAGGCTTGCCGCCAGTGCATTCTGTGCGAAGAACAACCATGTTCGGCCCGGCAATGGCGCGGAGTTCGTGGTCGGCGCTCGTGACCCAGGGCACGGTGAGGCCGTAATCGAAACGGAGAACAAGCTCCATGCGCATCGT
Organism: uncultured Acidobacteriaceae bacterium; assembly: GCA_963777205.1. GTDB lineage: Bacteria > Acidobacteriota > Terriglobia > Terriglobales > Acidobacteriaceae > Granulicella. Next base: position 177,670 of record CAVZPQ010000001.1, read on the forward strand.
GACTTTGCCGCGTGTGCAGCGAACGATCCGAACGACGTCGGAGTGCTTGCCGCGAGGGGGCATGAAGTCGGTCAGCAGGACCTCGCCGGAGCGGGTCGCGAGTGTCGTCTCCAGGATGAGCGTGCCAGGACGGTAGCGGCGCTGAACCGTGATGATCTTTTCCTTCGGAGAAATGCTCCAGTAGCCGTTTTCTGAGGTGCCGAGCAGCCCCGCGAAACACGCGCCAGAGGCGAAGTTCGGCCAGCACAACCAGTCGATGGAGCCGTCGCGGCTGACGAGCGCAGCGGTCTCCAGGTCGCCGATGACCGCATAGTCCTCGATACGCGACGCGTGGAGAGGTTTACGATCGCGTTCTCGAAACCACTCGGGCAACTGGCTCCTCCGTATATGGCGCGGTCGAGAGATTGAATGGATGTGATAACAGCAACCCGCCGTTCTGCTTCTAACGACTTGGATGCGACCTGGCCCGGGAAAGCGCTTTGCGGCGGGTTAGACTGCGAACTGGCATACGGAAAAATTTTACGGAGGCAAACAGCAGCATGAAACCGACGGAAGGCCGCCGACGCGTCGTGATCGAGGAGGTGCAGCCCCAGGTGGATGGTGGTCGGTATGCGGCCAAGCGCGTCGTCGGCGATGTCGTAGAGGTAACGGCGGCGATCTTCGGCGATGGCCACGACCATGTTGCGGGACGGCTTCTCTATCGCCATCAGAGCGAAAAGAAGTGGCGCGAGGTCCGCTTTGAACCGCTGACGAACGACATGTGGGTCGCCCGTTTTCCGGTGGATCGAATCGGTCACTGGAGTTTCACCATCCAGGCATGGGTCGACCACTTCGATACCTGGGTACACGATCTTGGCAAGCGGCTCGATGCGCAGCCTGACCCCAAGCACCCTACCCAGCAGGTCGTGCCGCAGGACATTCCGCTGGCGTTCAGGATTGGAGCGAACCTGCTGGACGGCGCCGCAGGCAGAGCGAAGGGAAGAGACGCGAAGACGCTGTCGGACGCAGCAGCGCGGCTGCGCGAAATGGCCGACGCGAACCTGCCGTACTATGATTCGCCGCTCACGCCGGAGTTGGAAGCGCTGGTGGCGAAGTATCCGGACCTGAGCGTTTGCGACGAAGCTGGATCGGGAGCTTCCGCTGTGGGTCGACCGTGAGCGCGCGCGCTTTTCGGCGTGGTACGAGCTGTTTCCGCGATCGTGCTCGCCCGTTCCGGGGCAGCATGGGACATTCCGCGATGTGGAGGCGCGGCTGCCGGAGATCGCAGCCATGGGATTCGACGTGGTGTACCTCCCGCCCGTTCATCCGATCGGCGCGCAGTATCGCAAGGGCAAGAACAATTCAGTGGCTGCTGAACCAGGCGATGTGGGCAGCCCGTGGGCAATCGGAGGACCCGAAGGCGGACACACAGCGTTGCATCCGCAGCTCGGGACGATGGACGAGTTCGAGCAGCTGGTGAAGCAGACGCAGGCGCACGGCATGGAGATTGCGCTGGACATTGCGTTTCAATGCTCGCCCGATCATCCCTGGGTGAAGGAACATCCGGACTGGTTCACGATCCGACCCGACGGGACGATTCAGTACGCGGAGAACCCACCGAAGAAGTATCAGGATATCTATCCACTGAACTTCGAGTCGAAGGACTGGCGGGGCTTGTGGGACGCGCTGTTTGGCGTGTTCAAATTCTGGATCGATCACGGCGTGCGCGTATTTCGCGTCGATAATCCACACACCAAGGCGCTGCCGTTCTGGGAGTGGTGCATTGCCGAGGTGCGAAAGACCCATCCAGAAGCGATTTTTCTCGCCGAAGCGTTCACGCGGCCGCACGTAATGTACTCGCTCGCGAAGGCCGGATACACCCAGGGGTACACCTACTTCACGTGGCGCACGACGAAGCGCGAGCTCCAGGACTACTTTGAAGAGATTTGTAATCCGCCGGTATCGGACTTCTTCCGCCCGAATGTGTGGCCCAACACGCCGGACATTTTGCACGCGCAGCTGCAGGAACCCGACCCCGTAAAAAGGCGGGCCATCTTTCAGTTGCGTGCCGTGCTTGCGGCGACGCTGAGTGCGAACTGGGGAATCTACGGGCCAGCCTTTGAATTGTGCGAGTGGCGGCCAGCCAAGCCGGCGGCGGGAAAAACCAGCAGCGAGGAGTATCTGGACAGCGAAAAGTACCAAATTCGGCAGTGGGACAGGTCTGATCCGGGATCGATTGCGCCGCTGATTACGCGTTTGAACCGCATCCGACGTGAAAACGCGGCGCTCGAACGCAATGAGCACCTGGTTTTCCATACTGCTCCGAATCCGCAGCTGCTGTGTTATTCCAAGAGGACGGCCGACAAGAGCAACGTGATCCTGGTTGTCGTGAACCTGGATTGTGCGCGCGAGCAGACCGCGTGGCTGGATCTCAACCTGGATGCGCTCGGGCTGCCCTGGGAAGGCAGCTTTGCGGTCGAGGACCTGCTTACAGGGGCCAGATACAACTGGAAGAACCAATGGAACTACGTCGCCCTGCGGCCGTGGGACATGCCAGCGCACGTGTTCCGGATTTTGAAACCCTAGATTCCATCTGGCCAGACGATTCGCGCGGCCCTGCATCCAACCGCAGCAGAAGACCTGACGAAAGGCACCAGCGAGTGAAGAAGCCCTGCAGCGCCACCGATCCTCTTTGGTACAAGGACGCCGTCATCTATGAGCTGCACGTGCGTGCATTCATGGATTCGAACGACGACGGGATCGGAGACTTTCAGGGGCTGATCTCAAAGCTGGATTATCTGCAGGACCTCGGCGTTACGTGCCTGTGGGTTCTGCCATTCTTCCCGTCCCCGCTGCGGGATGATGGCTATGACATTGCGAATTACACGGATGTTAACCCGTCGTACGGAACCATCGATGATTTCCGGCAGTTTCTAAATGCGGCGCATGCGCGCAACATGCAGGTGATGATCGAACTGGTCATCAACCACACCAGCGATCAGCATCCATGGTTTCAGCGTGCGCGGCGTGCGCCTAAGGGATCACCGGAGCGTGAGTTTTACGTGTGGAGCGATACGGACCAGCTCTACAAAGACGCGCGCATCATCTTTACCGACACTGAGAAGTCGAACTGGACATGGGATGAAGTTGCGCAGCAGTACTACTGGCATCGCTTCTTCTCGCACCAGCCGGATCTAAACTTCGACAATCCAGCGGTCATGGAAGAGGTGCTGAAGGCGATGCGCTTCTGGCTGGATATGGGCGTTGATGGGCTGCGGCTGGACGCGATTCCCTACCTCGTGGAGCGCGACGGGACCAACTGCGAGAACCTGCCGGACACCCACACGAAGATCAAACAGGTTCGCGCGGTGCTCGACCAGGAGTACGAGAACCGCATGATCCTGGCCGAAGCCAACCAGTGGCCGGCCGACGTACGACCGTACTTCGGAGACGGCGACGAGTGCCACATGGCGTTCCACTTTCCACTGATGCCTCGGATTTACATGGCCATCCGACAGGAGGATCGGCTTCCAATCACCGACATCATGGCGCAGACGCCGGACATTCCTTCGAACTGTCAGTGGGGCATCTTTCTACGCAATCACGACGAGCTGACGCTGGAGATGGTCACCGATGATGAGCGCGACTACATGTACCTGGCGTACTCGGCGGATCCTCGCATGCGGATCAATGTCGGCATCCGGCGCCGTCTCGCTCCACTGGTGGACAACAACCGACGGCGCATCGAGCTGCTGAACTCGCTGCTGTTCAGCTTTCCCGGCACACCGATCATGTACTACGGCGACGAGATCGGAATGGGAGACAACATCTATCTCGGCGACCGAAATGGGGTGCGTACGCCGATGCAGTGGAACTCCGACCGCAATGCTGGGTTCAGCAAGGCGGTGCCGGCCCGGCTGTACTTCCCCGTCATCATGGACCCCATCTGGGGGTATCAGGCGATCAACGTAGAGGCGCAGCAGGCTGACCCATCCAGCCTGCTCCACTGGACGCGCAACATGATCGCTCTCCGTAAACTGTTTCAGGTCTTCGGGCGCGGAACGCAGGAGTTTCTGCACCCTGAGAATCGCAAGATACTGGCGTACATTCGCTGCTATGAGAGCCCTGACGGCATGCAGTCGGAGACCGTTGTTTGTGTCGCGAACCTCTCGCGCTTTGCGCAGCCGGTCGCGCTGGATCTCGCGCGCTTCGCGGGCAGACAACCTGTCGAGATGCTGGGATACGTTCCCTTTCCGGAGATTGGGACCCTGCCGTATCCGCTCACGCTCGCACCCTACAGTTTTCTCTGGCTGGAGATTCAACCGGCCCTGCGGACACCTGAGCCTGCCGTTGTGGAGAGCAAGACTGCGGCTGCCGATCTGAAGCTCGCTACCAGCGCTTCGTTTAGCGTGGAAGGGATTCTCAGGCCCGAAGCGCAGGCTTTCCTTGAGCAGGTACTGCCGACTTACATAGCGCAACAGCGCTGGTTCGGTGGCAAGTCGCGCACGATCGCATCTGTACACGTCACCTCAGCCACGCCTATTCCTTCAAGTTGCTGCGGCATTGATCACCGTCGAGCTCGCGTATCAGAACGAACCGACCACAGCGGCAGAGGTGTACCAGATCCCGCTTGCGGTCGCGTCGGATGAGCGGGCCGAACAGCTGCGGGCGCACTCTCCGCGCGCGGTGATCGCCACCATCGACGGCAAGTCCAATGCCGCAGTGCTCTATGACGCCTCGGCAGATGAGGGCTTCCGCCATGCGCTGCTGCGAATGATCGCCGAGGGCGATCCGATAGTTGCCGCGGGCGAAGAGCCGCCGCTGCTGAGCGCACGTTCCCGCGAGTTTGACGCTGAACCGCTGCTGCAGGCGAGTTCTCGCGTCGGTTCAGCAGAGCAGTCGAATACCAGCATGATCTTCGGCGATCTCGCGATCCTGAAGCTCTTCCGCCGCCTGAGCGCAGGTGAAAATCCCGAGGTCGAGATGACCCGCTTTCTCACCGAAACCGCGCACTTCGAGCACATTCCCGCATATCTCGGAGATCTGCATCGAGCGAGCGACCATGCGACAATGGCCTTTCTGCAGGCGTTCGCAGCCAATGAGGGTGATGGATGGGCGTGGACGCTTGAGGAGCTTGGGCGCTATTACGAGTCTGTCGCAGGCTGCCCGCCGCCGTCGTCCCTGGGCGCCGTCCCGACGCTCGATTCATTCGAGGAGATCGTACCCGACGTTCGGGAGCATGCGGGGTTGTACCTGGATGCTGCCCACCTACTCGGGCGGCGAACAGCGGAGTTGCATCTCGCGCTCGCTACGCCGACGAGCAATGTTGCCTTTGAACCGGAACCGTTTACCGGTGAGGACCTCGCCGCGGAGCGCGAAAGAATTGAGCAGCAGGTGACCACGGCCTTGGCCACCCTTGAGCGCATGCTCACTTCGTCGGCGACCGATATTCCGGCTGAGACAGTGGAGCAGGCCCAGGAGCTGTTGACACGGCGCGCAGGCGTGAAGGACCGCATCGCGCAGGTAAATGGAGATCCCTCACAGTTTGGCCGGAGAATTCGGATCCACGGAGACTTCCATCTCGGACAGCTACTGCGCGCCAGGAACGACTTCGTATTCGTCGACTTTGAAGGCGAGCCTGCGCGGTCACTAGAGGAGCGCAGGAGGAAGCAGTCGCCTCTGCGGGATGTCGCCGGCATGTTGCGCAGCTTCAGCTATGCGGCACACGCTGCACTGGCGCGGCATATCCATCGAGCTCCCGAGCAGAGCTCGGCGCTCGGCGCCTGGGCCACTCTTTGGGATCGATCCATGTCCGCCGAGTTCCTGCGTGGCTATCGCGAGACAATGGGCGACCAAAGCGGTCTGTTGCCTATGGGAGAAAAGGCACAATCCTTGTTCCGCGCCCTGCTGCTGGAAAAGGCAGCCTACGAGCTTGCATACGAGTTGAATAATCGTCCAACGTGGGTGCATATTCCGATTGCCGGGTTACGTGAACTCCTGGACTGAACGGCATACACTCTCTGTAAGCGCATCCAAGCTGCAGAAGGCAAATGGTGGATATGGCATCTCCTTCCGGCATTGAAGGCATCAGCGCTCAGCAGGAGTTCGCGTCGGACGAACGCGCGACCAATCCTGCAACGGCTCCGCGTCTGCTTCTCTGCCTTCCGTCGCTTCCGGACGATGTCCTCTCCGGGCTTCTGTCAGACCTTGCGACTGTCTTCCGCCCGGATGAGGTGTTGATCGCTTCACCGGATATCGAGGAACCCGAGTTCGCACGGCGGCTTCCGCTGACCGTATTCGACAGCACGCGTGTGCGCAGCGACTGGGTCCTGACGGCCGGCGATTACATTGCTGCCAGCGCATTGGCACAGCGGCACGACGCCGCCCAGATATTGCTGCTTGGCACCGATGCCGGCGCGCTGCCCGCAACAAAGGTACGGCAGATGGCGGACCAGGTCGCTTCCGGCACGGACCTGATGCTGCCTGCGTACTCATTGGGACCGCACGACGGCCTGGTCACCTCGGCGTTGCTGTATCCGCTCACGCGTGCGCTCTTTTCCGCGAACGTTCGTTTTCCTCTTCCCATGGACGCGGCAATGTCCCGCAGAATGCTGGACCGTCTCGCATCCGTGGCGCAACGGCATGCAGCGTCGCAACCGGATGCCCTGCTCTGGCCCGTTGCGGAGGCCGCCATGGCGGGATTCGGCGCGGCGCAGATCGATTCCGGCGCAGCACCGCCGCCTGCGCCGCCAGGCTCAGATTTCAACACTCTTTTTGCAGCCATTGCGGGGAGTATCTTCGCCGATATTGAAGCCAAGGCACCGTTCTGGCAGCGGGCGAGAAACCTGGCCGTTGCGGCGCGCGAACATCCTCCAGCGTTGCCGGGGAACACCGCCTCAGCCGATCTTGCCGAAGAACTTCCCGGAATGGTGGAACAGTTCCGGCTGGCGTACAACAACCTGCAGGAGCTGTGGTCGCTCGCTCTGCCCCCGCAGTCTCTTCTCGCACTCAAGAAGCTGTCGCTCGCCGAGCCGTCCGGATTCACGATGGCGCCCGCGCTCTGGGCTCGGCTGGTGTACGACTTCGCACTCGCATTTCATCTGCGCACCCTGAACCGCGGACACCTCATGGGTGCGTTCACACCCGTTTATCTCGCCTGGGTCGCTTCTGCGCTGAGACTGGTGACCGACGATGCGAGCGCAACCGCTCACCGGGAGGAGACAGCCGCGGCGTTCGAACGCGAGAAAGCTTACCTTGTAGCACGCTGGCGCTGGCCGGATCGGTTCAACCCATGACAATCCGCTTGCATTTCGCGACATACGCTAGCGACAGAGTTCGCAGCGCTGAAAGGAAAGACTAATGGGTCAGCAGATCGAATTTGCGCTTCGCCAGTCCATGCATCGCGTGCTGGTCGTGCTGGTCAGCTTCCTTCCCGGCCTGCTCGCGTTTCTCGTCGCCGTCTTCCTGCTCGCAATTATCGGCGCGATCCTGGCTGCCGTGCTGCGGCGCATACTGATCGCCTTCCGCTTTGATGAACGACTCAGCAGAGGAACGGGATCGGCAACTCCCTCCAGCCTCTTCGAGTGGACTTCAACGCAGCCGCCCTCGACGCTCGTATCGCGAGCATTATTCTGGCTGTGCACGCTTGTCGGCGTTGCAATCGGCATCTCTGCCTTTGGCGCGTCCTATGCGGTAGATTCTCAGGTCCCTATATTCCTGCTCCCTTACCTGACGCACATCATTGGAGCGGTTCTTATCCTGTTCGCGGGAGCCGTAATCGCACGATTCCTTGCGCGTTCCGTGCTGATCAGCGCCGTGAACGCGCAGTTGCAGTATGCGAGGATCCTGTCTGTCGGTGTGAAGTGGCTGGTATTGGTTCTGACCGCAGCCATGGCGCTCGATCACCTGCACGTCGGCGGATCCATTGTCAGCCTGGCGTTCGGGATTCTGTTTGGCGGAATCGTGCTGACGCTCTCGCTGGCTGTCGGGCTCGGCTCGCGCGATCTCGTGAGCCGCTCCATTGAGCGGACCATGGAAAAACCCACTGCCCCGACCGACGCGGCCAATCAACGCGCGCCAGAAGCTCAGCCACGCTCACGACTGCGTCACTTCTAGCAAAGAGTGACGGGCAAGAGGCTTTCGTACTATGCTCATCGGATATCTACCGCTGAGCCACGGGAGCTATGCCGACGCAAGGGGACATTCTGGGGACCTCGCCGCTGCGCAAGGAAGGCCGCGCGAAGGTGCTCGGCGAAGCGAAGTATGTCGACGACCTGAGCCTTCCAGGGATGTGGCACGGCGCGACGGTGCGCTCCTCTATAGCCCGCGGGCGCATTCGCGCCATTCATTTCTCACCAGATGTGGATTGGAGCAGGTTTGCGATCGTTCGCGCGAGCGATATCCCGGGCGAGAACACAATCGTCCATCTCACGAAAGATCATCCCTGCCTCGCGGCGGAACATGTAAATCATCCTGAAGAGCCGATCCTGCTGCTCGCGCACCCTGAAAAAGCGGCGCTGATCGCAGCCGTGGCTGGCGTGCAAATCGAATATGACGAGCTGCCGGGTGTGTTCACGATTGAGGAATCGGAGCGTGCCGTCGCCAATAACGACGCGGAAAGAGTGATCTGGGAAGGCAGCGAGCATGGCGGAACTGCAAACTGCTTCAAGCAGTATCTGCTGTACTCGGCCGATGCGAAGGATACGGAAGATGGATTGGCCGCGGCGTTTGATGCCGCCGATTTCATCGTTGAAGGCGAGTATCACACCGGAGCGCAGGAGCAGTTGTACATTGAGCCGAACGGCGTAATCGCGGAGTGCGAGAAAGACGCTCAGGGCAACGTTGCAAACGTGTGCGTGCGCGGGTCCATGCAGTGCCCGTATTACGTGGTCCACGCGCTCACTCTGATCTTTGGCTTGCCTGAAGAGAAGTGCCGCGTCATCCAGACCGAAACTGGCGGCGCCTTTGGCGGCAAAGAGGATTTCCCGTCCGTCATCGGATCGCATGCCGCGCTGCTGGCGATGAAGTGCGGACATCCGGTGAAGATGGTCTATGACCGCGCCGAAGACATGGCCGCGACCACGAAGCGTCATCCTTCTCGGACACGTCATCGCACTGCCGTTTCAAAAGACGGCAAGCTCCTCGGCGGCGAGATTGAGATTGCGCTGGACGGTGGAGCGTACGCCACACTTTCGCCGGTTGTGCTCTCGCGCGCCACCATCCACGCCCCGGGACCTTACAATTGGCCGTTTCTGCGTGTGCGCGGCAAGGCGATGGCGACGAACCTGCCTCCGCACGGCGCCTTCCGAGGCTTCGGCGCACCGCAGTCATTGTTTGCCATCGAGCGGCACATGGACAAGATCGCTCGCGTTGTCGGACTTACGCCTGACGAACTGCGGCGGCGCAACTTCCTGAGCACAGGAGACAGGACCGCAACCGGACAAGTGCTGAGCGAACCGGTGGACATGCAGCATCTGCTCGACCGCGCACTCAAAGAGAGTGACTATCACGCAAAGGTCGCGCGCTTTGCAGAGGCGAATCAAGGCTCAGCAATCAGACGCGGCATGGGAATCGCGACGCTTCATGCACGGTTCGGGCTTCACCGGATCCGGCGAGCGCAGGTTGAACTCGCTCGTACAAATCGAATTGCTGCCCGATGGCCGGCCGCAAATCCTAGTCTCTTCAACCGAATTTGGTCAGGGGACAAACACCATCCTCTGCCAGGTAGCAGCGCAGACATTGAACCTTCCCTACGATTACGTACAGATTGCGCAGCCAGACACGAATGTTGTTCCGGACTCTGGACCCACCGTCGCCAGCCGAACGGCCATGATCGTCGGCAAACTTGTCGAACGCGCCAGCAGTCAGCTCTTGCAACAGGTACGCAATGCGTGCGGTCTGCGGGAAGAACATACGCCGGAGGAATTCATCGGCGCGGCCATTCAATATCTCGATAGACATGGATCTTTGCGATGTTCGGCGCGGTACGAACCCGTGAAGCCAGTGGAGTGGAACGACGAGTTGTTCCGCGGAGATGCATATCCCGCCTACGCCTGGGCCGTTTACGTCGCCGAGGTCGCGGTCGACCTGAACACGTATAGCGCCTCCGTCACGCGCTTCGACGCGCTGCAGGAGGTCGGCAAGATCATGCATCCTGTATTGGCGAAAGGCCAGATCGAAGGCGGAGTCGCACAAGCCATCGGATATGCGCTTTACGAAAAATGCATCTGGAAGGACGGACGCATGATGAACAACCAGATGACAAACTACATCATGCCAACGAGTGCCGATCTGCCTGACATCCACGTGCACTTTGAAGAGGTTCCCTGCGCGCACGGGCCATGTGGTGCCAAGGGAATCGGCGAGTTGCCGATGGACGGACCTGCCCCTGCAATCCTGAACGCGATCGAGAATGCAACAGGAGTCAGTTTCAATTCCGTCCCGTTGCTGCCCGAGGACATCTTCGAACGGCTCACCGGATTCACGGATGCAGGCCATGGTGGAAGTGAGGAGCTCGACGCCGATAGATTAGGTGAGTTCCTGCCCGAGGTGAATGCGTGAACACGACGATCCAATTCACCGTCAACGGAACGACGCACCGCGTAGAGGTGCCTCCAATCAAGCGACTGCTCGATGTGCTCCGCGAAGATCTTTATCTAACCGGAACCAAGGAGGGCTGCGGCGAAGGCGAGTGCGGAGCCTGTGCCGTGCTGATGAATGGAGAGCTGGTGAACTCCTGCCTCGTGCCCGCACTGCAAGCGAACGGCGCGCGCCTGTGCACGATCGAAGGAGTCGCGAGCGAGGGGCGCCTGCATCCGATTCAACAATGTTTCCTCGAAAACGGCGGAGCGCAGTGTGGGATCTGCACGCCGGGAATGATTCTCGCCGCCCATCATCTACTCGAAAAGCACCCTCAACCCACGATGGAGCAGATTCGCGAAGGCCTCGCCGGAAATCTGTGCCGTTGCACCGGCTATATGCGGATCTTCGAAGCCGTGCAAAAAGCAGCCGAGGCACAGCATGCGATCTGATGTCGCGAGCTATCAGCTCGCCGCACCTGCCACTCTGGACGGGCTCCTGGCGAAGATCGCTGCCGAGCCTGGCAGACATGCGCTCCTCGCCGGCGGCACGGAGTTGATGGTTGCGCTGAACACCGGCCGGCTGAGCTCACAATCGCTTCTCTCGATTCAGCACCTGCGGGAGCTGCGCTTTATTCAAGTCGAGCCTGACGTGGTTCGCATTGGCGCGGGCACAACCTTCACTGATATCCGCCGCAATGAAACGATCGCGAAAGAGCTGCCGATGTTGTCTCAGGCTGCCTCGTGGACCGGATCGATCGCAAACCAGAACCGCGCGACCATCGGCGGAAACATCTGCAATGCATCTCCGGCCGCGGACACGCCACCGGCGCTCCTTGCCTACGAAGCAACCGCGATTCTGCTGAGCGTACGCGGCCAACGCAGGGTGCCATACAGCGATTTTCATCTCGGATACAAGCGGACCGTCTTGCAACCGGATGAGATTCTTTATGCAGTCGAGGTGCCACGCAACTACGAAGGATGCCTGCACTACATCCGAAAGGTCGGGACACGTAACGCACAGGCAATCTCGAAGACCGCCCTTGCTGCCCTTGCAACGGTCATCGGCGATCGCATTGCTCAGATTCGCATCGGAGCCGCGTCGCTGGCAGATCGACCGCTGCGGTGCAAACCGACCGAGGATGCGCTGACCGGAAGATCTTTGCGCGCTGCTGAACTGGAGGACACGGTTCGGATCGGGCGCGCTGCGCTGGCCCGCGAGGCAAAACCAATCGATGACGTCCGGTCGACTGCGCTGTACCGCAATGCAGTCGCGGCGAACCTTCTCGAGGAGTTCCTGCGCCAGCTCGCGAGTTAATCTTCCCAGCGACGTTCCAGGATTGCGCGAGTCGCAATCAGATCATCTTCGGTGTCAACATCCAACTGGAGATCCTCGTCCCTGATGAAGTATGCAGTTTTCAGCAGTGATCGTGCTCCCGTGTCGCCGCGGAGCTGCAGCAAAGAAGAGAAGAACTCCGCCGGAAAATACGCGGGGATGCCAAACGTGCCGGCATATTCCGAAGCTGTGAGCCGGGCGGGATCGGCGATCAGTGCTCGGAGGTGCTTGCTCGTTAGCGCCGGCTGATCGCACGCCAGAATGACCGCTCCGGCAACCTTATGCTGCTCGGCTGCTGTAACGCCGCAGCGAATCGAAGAGGCGATCCCTTCGTCGGCGATTTTGTTGGTTACGAAGCACGCGCCGTTCAAAGCCGCATCGTGAGGCTCTTCCGATGGCCGCGTAACGACGATGACCGGAGATAGCCCTGCTTCGCTTGCGATGCGTACAGTCCGCGCTAGAAGCGTTTCACCCGCGATGACAACCTGCTGCTTAGGCCGTCCAAGTCTGCGCGAGGCCCCAGCCGCCAATACAGCAGCCGCGATGCTCACAACGCACACTGTGTCTGCAGATACTGTGAGGCGCTGCCGCCATTTGCAATCTGTTCTTTGATCATTGCTGGCGTCATGCGGCGCGAGTGGCCGAGTTTGCCCTGACAGCATGCCTGGATCTCGGCGATCGTCGCCAGCGCGATCGCTTCAGCGCCATCCCCGCCGAGATCGAGGCCGACCGGGGCGAAAAGACTCTCGCAAGCGCGCTCAAGCGTCCAGCCGAGAGACATTGCAGCCTCACTCACCAGGAGCGAGCTGCGATGGCGGGACCCAAGGAGTCCAAGATACCGAGGGTGATGCGGCAGAACACTCGCTAGCCATAAGCGGTCCTGCTCGTAGCTGTGGGTCATGATGACAACAGCATCTTCATGTCGAATCGTGCCCTCGAGCGAGTTGGTCGCGATCACCCGATCAGCCGTGGGGAAGCGCTCAGGCCGGGCAAGCTGGGAGCGTCGATCCAAAACGACAGTTCTCCAGCCGAGCAGCGACGCAAAGGTCGTCATGGGTTGCGCATCGTCCGCCGCCCCAAAGATGAAAAGCCGCTGCGGCGGTTCGAGCCACTCATCGAACACGTCATCCTCTTCGCCGTGTGCTTCGCTTTCGAACAAAGTTGTGCCGGCATCATCGTAGACGACGCGGCGCAGCGGAACTCCGTGCCTCGGAAGCCAAGTCACGACATTGCGCCGCGCACCGTGCAACGAATCACGCATCGCAGAAAGCAGAGCGGCGGCTTCCGGCGTGTTGGTGGTCTCGATCAGCAGGTCGAGAGTGCCGCCGCACCCAAGCCCGTAGGGCATCTCTGCTGTATCGTCGAACACCGTCGAGAGTCGCTCGACGACTGCACCGTTGCGCGCAACCCAGCGCGCCTTTCGTGCGAGCTCCGCCTCCAGGCATCCACCGGAAATTGCCCCGCAACTCTTACCGTCGTTCGTAACCAGCATGCGTGCGCCGGGCTGCCGATAAGTCGAGCCTTCGGTGCGCACAAGCGTGACGAGAGCGGCGGCAGAGCCTGATTCCCACTGTTCTACGATTGCTCGACGTTCGCGCATTCAGAACTCCAGCATAACGGAGCCGCTCATGCCTTCTCGCTGAAAGTATGGATGCCGCACTCCAGCTTTCTGCCGCCCCAGCGGCCACTGCGCGCATCTGCCCCGGCGACCGGCCGCGCGGTGCACGGCTCGCACCCAATGCTTCTATAGCCTTCATCGTAGAGCGAGAGCCGCGGAATGTCATGCTCACGCGCGTAAGCCTCGACGCGGTCCCATGTCCAATCTGCAAGAATGCTCACCTTCTTCATCTGCCTGCCGCTCGGAAGCCGGTGATCTTCCAGCTTCTTCAGATTCGCGCGCGTGGGTGACTGCTCGCGCCGCAGCCCCGTAAACCACCACGTGTACGGCTCCAGCGATCGCATCAATGGCTCAACCTTCCGAATCTGGCAGCATTGCGTGGGATTGATGATGTGCAGCAAACCAAACTCAGCTTCATGCTCGGCGATCGAGGTGAGCGGAAGTGCGTTGACGAGGTTTAAATTCCAATCGCGAGCAATCCGGTCGCGGTACTCGATCACGGACGCGAAGTGATACCCCGTTTCCAGGAACACGACCGGCACCTCGGGAATATGCCGGCGCAGCAGATGCAGGACAACCATGTCCTCGGTCTGGAAGCTGCTGGTGAGGCATACGGATTCTGGAGTAGAAACGCGCGCGATTTCAGCGACAATCTGCTCGGCCGTGAGAGGCTCCGCATCCAGTGCCACATTTTCCAAAGCTTCGCTCATCGCTGCTCCTTCAACCAGGCGCGGAGATCTTCCTCACCTTCAATCCACCCGGTCGAGGCAATCTCTTTCAATGCGCCGACAATGTCCGCGCCCAGGTTTAGCCGCGCAGAAAGCGCGACAACGTTTGCGAGTTGCAGTGCGCGGGCGACGGCAGGCAGAGAGGAATCCGGGATGCACTCATCATCTATGTTGACTGCGGCGCGGTTCCCGGAACGCAGGGCGCGAACGGTCTCATCGATCAGCATCGAATTGCCGGGCGTCCAGATAAACGCAGGAGTGATATCAGGCTGACCCGACCTAGCATCCACGGCAGCAGAGATCATGCCGGCCGCCACAGTGGCGTTCGTCACAGGGTCAATCAGAATGAACGAGCCGAGCGGCCGGCTGTCTCCGTACGTATCGAAAAACAGCGGCAGGTTCGTATGAAGTTCCACCTCCGCAATGTCATTCATCTCGAGCGCAGCCGCCGCGCGATCCTGTCCGCTGAGCACATCAACGCGGTGATGAATGCGGCGCACCGTTCCGCGGACCGCGCGCGTGGTGTGCTTCAGAAGGTAGGTCTCACCTTCTCTTAGCGGCTGCTCGACCATCCAGACCAACTTGGCCGTCAGTGCCGTCGTTTGAAATGGAAGCTGCTCATCTGCCGCGACGAGCATTTCGCCCCGGCTGATGTCGATCTCGTCGTCAAGCGTAACCGTCACGCTCTGCGGCGAACGAGCCGATTTCAGCTCTCCGTCGTACGTCAGGATGCTGCTTACGCGAGTTGTGCGACCGCTGGGCAGGGCGCGAACAGTCTGTCCGGCGCGGAGTTCGCCGCGTTCAATCCGTCCGCTGAATCCGCGGAATGTGGCATCAGGACGCGACACGAGTTGCACCGGAAACCGCAGCGGCTCGGAACCCGCTTCCCCAAGGTGCAGCGGAACTGTCTCGAGATATTCAAGAAGCGTAGTCCCTGTGTACCACTGCATGGCGGTGGAAGGCTCCACGATGTTGTCGCCCAGCAGAGCGCTTACCGGCACAAGCTCTACATTGCGGACGCCCAGCCTCTGCGTTAGCGCGAGAAATTCGGTTCGCACATCGCCGAAGACCTCCTCACTGAAGTCCACGAGATCCATCTTGTTCACCGCAGCAACGATGTGCGGAATCCGCAGAAGACTGGCAATGAAGGTATGACGTTTCGATTGCGGCAGCAGTCCACCCGACTTAACAAATGCGTTGGCGTCGATCAGGATGATGGCAACGTCAGCGGTGGAAGCGCCCGTCGCCATGTTCCGCGTGTACTGCTCGTGCCCCGGAGTGTCCGCGATGATGAACTTGCGCTTCGACGTGGAGAAATATCGGTAAGCTACATCGATCGTGATGCCCTGTTCCCGCTCAGCCCGCAAACCGTCGGTCAGCAGTGATAGATCGACCTCCCCCCTGATCGGTTCACGCGACTTGCCCGCACGGACGCGAGCTGGTCCTCATACACGCTCTTCGTGTCGTGCAGCAGCCGCCCGATCAGCGTGCTCTTTCCGTCGTCGACACTGCCCGCCGTTGTGAACCGAAGCATCTCCTGGTCGAGATGGTGATCCAGAAATGCGCGAAAAGCCTGCTCACGAGCCTGCTCCGACGGCGAAGAATCAAATGTAAATTCTGCGGAGACCATTAGAAGTACCCCTCTCGCTTCTTCAGCTCCATGGAACCTTCTTCGTCGTGGTCGATGGCGCGGTTCTCGCGCTCGCTCCGGCGGAACCCGATAAGCTCCTCAATAATCTTGGGCAGGGTGTCAGCCTCGCTCCGCATCAGGCCTGTGCATGGCGAGCAGCCCAACGAGCGCGCCCGGACCTTCAACTTTTCCGGACGCTCATGCGGCAGCAGCCGCGTAGTCCCGTCCACCAGCGTCAGCGTTCCCCCGCGGTTCACGACCAGGCGCTCCTCGGCAAAGTAGAGCGGCACGATAGGAATCTGTTCGGCATACAAGTAGAGCCAGATGTCGAGCTCGGTCCAGTTGGAGAGCGGGAACACCCGGATCGATTCGCCTTTGCGCAACCGCGAGTTATAGAGACTCCATAACTCGGGCCGCTGGTTCTTCGGATCCCATTGGCCATGCCCGTCCCGGAAGCTGTAGACGCGCTCCTTGGCACGGCTCTTCTCTTCATCGCGCCGAGCTCCGCCGAACGCCGCGTCGTATCCGCCCTCCGCAAGCGCATCCAGCAGCGAGCGCGTCTTCAGAGCACCACAGCAGTTCTGCGTGCCCAATTTCCACGGGCTTGCCCCGGCAGCAAGAGCCTCTTCGTTTCGGTGCACGATAAGCTCGGCGCCGATCTCGCGTGCATACGCATCGCGAAACGTAATCATCTCCGGAAACTTGTAGCTGGTATCGATGTGCAGCAGCGGGAACGGGATCTTACCGGGAAAGAACGCCTTCTGGGCCAGGCGCAGCATCACGCTGGAATCCTTGCCGATGGAGTAGAGCATCACCGGCCGGGCAAACTCCGCAACAGCTTCGCGGAGGATGTAGATGCTTTCCGCCTCAAGCGCCTGCAGATGGTTAAGGCGGTCGCGATCCACAAGCTGCGTGGGACCTGCGGCTTCATTGACGATAGCTGGCAAGGATGCCTCCGAAGAGCGACGACTGCACGGACAGCCCCGGCAATAAGCCTGGATAACCCTGTTCTGCAGTACCGTTCAGATGTTTCAGGAAAGGAGGGCAAGAGATGCGAGCGGCATCGATCTGGCCCAGGAAGGGTCAGCTTCTAGCAACAACAACAGCCCAGAGGCAGGCGGATGTGGACGGCGCCCTTCATGGTGCTAGTGTAAGGCCCGCTTGGGGGATGCCGCAACTACCACCCCCGTTGCACAACTGTCTACATCGGGCGAGGTCTGTAAAAGAAGACGCCACAAAGTCACAATGACTTGAGAAGATTGCCCGGAGAGTCCCTTGCCGTGCTTTGCCGCTCGCGCTTCGAGCCTGAAGGAGTTCGCCGTATGCTCGCATTCCGCCGCCGGCTGATTGCATCCCTTGCAGTCGCCGCAAGCCTGCTGAGCGCGGGCGCAAATTTGAGCGGACAGGCTACGCAAAGCGCGAGTGAATATCCTGATTCGCGAGTGGATATCTACGGCGGTTACGGCTACTTCCACCCGCTCAATAGCGGCGTTGGTCTCAAGCAGTACTTCGACGTGGACAACCTGAACGGAACCGTTAGTGTCACCGGCTACTTCAACCGTTATATGGGCGTAGCCATGGAGGCCGGTTACTTCTCCGGCGTGCGCGAGCATGCGGTCTACGACCCGAACTGCGTCGCTGAAGAATGCTCGCAGCTCGTCTACACGGCCGAGGGCGGCCCCGTGCTACGCGTGCCCTTCGGCCCCTGGATCCCCTTCGTTCATGCCCTCGGAGGCGGCGTTCGTAACAACGGCCCTGTAGACCAGCCGCTCACCTGGGGATGGGGTGTCACTGGCGGTGCCGGCCTCGACTACACAGTGCCCTTCTTCCGGCGCCATGTCGCCGTTCGCATCATCCAGGCAGATTGGCAGTACTCGCAGGTGGTCTACGGTCCGCTTGTCCTGCCCGAGGCAGTCAAAGGCGGTTTTGGAGAGGTCGATGCGCTCAAGCTGTCAGGCGGACTCGTCATCAAGCTCGGCGAGATCGGCGCATCGAAAGCGCTCGACGTAGGCTGCACCGTAAATCCTGCAGTCGGTCATCCCGGCGACATCATCACGGTCACCGCAGCCTCCGTCAATTTCGATCCGAAGCGGCCCGCAGCGTATACGTGGAAGAGCAACGGCGGCCGCCTGACGCCAGGCGGCGGAGCAGAAGCCACCATCGACACTACCGGTCTCGCGCCCGGCGAGTACATGGTGAGCGCGCATGTTGTGCAGGGCATGAAGGCACGGCAACAGGCCTCGTGCACCACGCCATTCACCATCAAGCCGTTTGAACCCCCGACACTCACCTGCTCGGCTACTCCGTCGACAGCGACGGCGGGCACAACCATCGACATCAGCACCACCGGAACGAGCCCGCAGAACCGGCCGCTGACTTATTCCTACAGCGCCAGCGCAGGCCAGCTGACCTCAGAAGGGCCCACCGCAAAGCTGTCGACGGCGGGGCTCGGCGCAACGACAATCACAGTTACATGTAACGTCGTCGACGATCTCGGCCAGACTGCGCAATCGAACACACAAGTCACGCTGACTGTGCCGCCCACGCCCACCGTTGCAGAGACGCAGGACCTCTGCCACATCAACTTCGATCGTGATCGCCGCCGTCCGGATCGCGTCGACAACGAGGCGAAGGCATGCCTCGACGATATCGCTCTCACCATGCAGCAGCAGCCAGGCGCGAAGCTCGTCATGGTCGGCAACTCCTCTGCCCGCGAAAACCCCGAGGCAGGTGCGGAGCGTGCGCTCAATGCGCGGCAATATCTCGTTCAGGAGAAAGGCATCGACAAATCCCGCATCGAAGTCCGCGTCGGCGAGGCACCAGGCAAGTACGTAAGCAACACCCTCGTGCCGCCGGGCGCCCACTTCGATGGAACGACCTCGCGAACCTTTGACGAAGAGACAATCACCCGTCACGGACAGGCCTACGGCACGGGCTTGGGCGCTGGTATCCAGCCGGGCAGAACCTCGCCGCGTCCGCATCGGAGCTCTTCATCGCGCAAAGCACGCGTGAACCCTGCTCCAGCCGAGAAGCCTGGGCAGCCGAATCAGCAGGGTCCTTCCACTGCTGCACCTTCCGCAAGTCCCAAGACTCGGCAGCACACGAAGCCTTCGCCTGCAACACCCATGACGCCGCAAGCGAGTCGGGGGCGGAGCGCGGGTAAGCCTTCGCCCGCGACGCCGATCGCAACCAACGCGAGCAAGCCCTCATCTGCTCAGGCCAGGCAAACGAGTCGCAGCGTCATCGCGACAAATCCGCTCAAGCCC
Source organism: uncultured Acidobacteriaceae bacterium (assembly GCA_963777205.1). Taxonomy (GTDB): domain Bacteria; phylum Acidobacteriota; class Terriglobia; order Terriglobales; family Acidobacteriaceae; genus Granulicella. Next base: position 196,804 of record CAVZPQ010000001.1, read on the forward strand.
TCTTCGCTGCCGCAGACTAATGCAGAAAGCAACAAGTCCGTTCCTCAGCCAGGCGGACAGGCGAAAAATGCGAAGCCTTCGCCCGCAACTCCATTAGTGCAGAGTTCAAAACACAGCTAGCATTCAGGAACGGCAGCGAGTCGCAGCTCCTCGCTGAGTTCAGCGACTTTCTGTTAGACTTGTTATGTCGGAGCGGTGGGCCTTCAGCCACGACGCGGGTTTCACCTGCGACCTCATCTCCGCCAGCACACAAGGTTCGGGGCGTAGCGCAGTCTGGTAGCGCACCTGCTTCGGGAGCAGGGGGTCGTTGGTTCGAATCCAATCGCCCCGACCATTCTTTCTCATTCTGCAAAATTTTCTTCGGAGCGTTCGCCTTCGTCGGCGAACTCGTGTGAAGTGCCCTGTCGAACGCTCACACCGAACTGTGCTGCCGCACGGACCTCTGCAGCGAGTTTCAATGGCTACTATTCGAATCCTCGCTGACGACTGGGCGATTCGCAGTACGGGTATGCGTTGAATTCAAAGCCAATCGCATGTGCGTCGAGCGCAGAGGTGAATGTGCGGTGTATAACAGAACCCGCTCCTCCTGCAGATGATCGGTGGCGTCGCGACTTGCCGTCGTTCTCTGAATCTGCATCCAAGGTGGTGTGAACGGAACAGAATACAGGGTCACTCAACCACAACAGGTGGTCTGCTTTTGCCATCTCCGCTGGAACTTTGTCTACCAGCGGCCGCAACATCTGTTAACTCGATGCCAGTCTCTCGCACAGGTGCATCTGTGGGAAGAGCCGGTTTTTCAGGACACGAATACTGCTTCGCTCACGTGCTCCGAAACACCCGAGGGAGTGCGAGTGCTCACTCCCGTCCTCCCAATTGGAACCACCGACCAGGAAACAGTCACCCTCCAACGCGAGCTCCTGGATAAGTACTTATCCGAGCAGTCAATCGATAACTTTATCGCCTGGTACTACACGCCCATGGCGCTGCGATTCTCCGATCACCTCGCGCCCGAAGTCACAATCTACGACTGCATGGACGAGCTCTCTGCGTTTCAGGGGGCTCCTCCCGAACTGATCGAACAAGAGCAGCGACTCTTCGAGAGAGCGAATGCCGTGTTCGCTGGCGGGGCCAGTCTCTACGCTTCCAAGAAGACGCAGCACTCCAACGTGCATCTGTTCCCCAGCAGCATCGACCGGCGACATTTCGCCGCAGCACGCGAAAGGCAGCAGGATCCTCCGGACCAGGCCAACATCGGCCATCCACGGATCGGCTTTTTTGGCGTGCTCGATGAGCGCCTTGATCGCGATCTGCTCAGGCAAGTTGCAGAACAGCATCCCGAGTGGCACTTCGTAATGATTGGGCCCGTGGTTAAGATCGCCGAGTCCGATCTGCCACGTTCAGCAAACATCCACTATCTTGGCCAGAAGAGTTACGCCGATCTTCCGCAGTATCTCGCTAACTGGGACGTGGCGATGCTTCCCTTCGCGAGAAATGCAGCGACCCGCTATATCAGCCCGACAAAGACGCCCGAGTATCTTGCGGCCGGCAAGCCAGTCGTATCAACCGCTATTCGAGATGTCGTAAAGCCCTATGGCGAAATGGGACTGGTACGCATTGGAGAAAACGCGAAGGAGTTCGGAGACGCGATTCAGCAATCGCTATCTGACCGCAGTGAAGGATGGCTGGCAAGGGTAGATGACTTTCTGGCCAACACATCCTGGGACAAGACGTTTGAAGGAATGTGGAAGGAGATTCTGCGTGGTATTTCGCTGAGTCCCGCAAGTTCCCCAGCCTACGTAGCAGAGGAGAGGAGCGGAAACAATGTTTGATTACCTGATTGTAGGTGCAGGATTCGCCGGCAGCGTGCTCGCGGAGCGGCTGGCTTCCCAACTTGATGCACGGGTATTAGTTATCGATAAGCGGAACCACATCGCCGGAAATGCCTACGATTATTACAACGACGCCGGTATTCTCGTGCACAAGTACGGTCCCCACATATTCCACACCAATTCAGAAAAAGTATTCGACCATCTGTCGCGATTTACAGCCTGGCGTCCCTACGAACACCGTGTTCTCTCCAGTGTCGACGGACAACTCGTCCCCATGCCGATTAATCTCGACACACTCAACCGGCTATACGGGCTGCAGCTCACCTGCCATGATGTGGACGCCTTTCTTAGCTCACTCGCCACGCCACTGAAGCAGATCAAGACCTCTGAAGACGTCGTAATCAGCAAGGTTGGGCGCGATCTGTACGAGAAGTTCTTCCGTAACTACACCCGTAAACAATGGGGACTGGACGCGTCTGAGCTCGATGCCTCGGTGACCTCTCGCGTACCCGTACGCACCAGCAGGGATGATCGCTACTTCACGGACCGTTTCCAGGCGATGCCGCTCCACGGCTACACCCGGATGTTCGAAAACATGTTGGACCACCCGAACATCCGAATCATGCTGAACACGGACTATAGCGACATCAAGGACGAGGTCAGGTTTCGTGAGCTTATCTTCACCGGCCCCGTAGATGAATATTTTGACTACTGCTACGGCCGCCTTCCGTATCGTTCGCTCCGTTTCGAACACCAGACCATCGATCGCGCTCAATATCAGCCGGCGCCGGTCGTTAACTATCCCAACGAGCACGCGTATACGCGCATCACGGAATTCAAATACCTGACTGGACAGGAGCATTCAAAGACAAGCATCGTCTTTGAGTATCCGCGCGCTGAAGGAGATCCCTATTATCCAATCCCGCAGCCCAAAAACGCGGAGCTTTACCGTAAGTACAAAGCTATGGCCGACGCGCTGCCTCAGGTCCACTTCGTTGGCCGGCTCGGGACTTACAAGTACTACAACATGGACCAGGTAGTCGCGCAGGCACTCGTTGAGTTCGAAAAACTAAGCAGCAGGCGTATCGCTCCCGCACGCAAGGTTACGATTGCGCTGCCGCAGAACATGTTTAATCTAGACACTAAGCCGGCCGGCGTCGAGGAGACTGACGGCGAGGCGGCCTGAATTTCGAATATGAGTCGAATGGAATCTATCCGTTGGAACGGAACGACCCATGAACCACTCGAGATTTGGGGGGGCGTGGAGTGTACATGCAACCGTGTAGCCGATGGCTACTTTGATCAGATGGAGCTATCTGGTCACGCCGTGCGCGAAGGCGATTTCGAAAAAATCGCTGCGCTCGGCATCAAGCGCCTCCGCTTCGGGACCCTGTGGGAGCGATATCACCTGCACGGCTCCTGGGACTGGACGGACCGCGCGCTCAAGGCGGTGCGAGCTGCCGGGATACGGCCAATCGCCGGCCTCGTGCACCACGGTAGCGGGCCCAGGCACACCAGCCTGCTTGATCCCGATTTCCCGCAGCAACTTGCAAATTACGCTCAGCAGGTTGCGGCGCGATATCCATGGATCGACTCCTACACACCCGTAAACGAGCCGAATACGACAGCACGATTCAGCGGTCTCTACGGTCTTTGGTATCCGCATGAGCGGTCGCATAGAAGCTACTTGCGCGCTCTGCTGAATCAGGTAAAAGCCACAGTTCTCAGCATGGAAGCGATTCGCCGGATTCGTCCCGACGCCCGGCTGATCCAAACCGATGATCTGGGCAGCGTCACCGGAACCGAAGTGCTTCGTCCTGTCTGGGAGATGTTGAACCTCAGGCAGTGGCTTCCGTTTGACCTACTCTGCGGCGCTGTCGACCGGCATCATCCTATGTTTGCCTACATGCGCAGCGCACGGAATTCCCGAGCGCGAGATTCTCTGGTTTTCGGATCATCCCTGCGCTCCCGATCTGATAGGTATCAATTACTACGTAACCAGCGACAGATATATCGATGAACGCGTTGGACTCTACTCTCCCGACCTGATGTCGAGTGAGGGTCGGTTCGTAGATATCGAGGCCGTACGTGTTGCAGACGCCGGAATCCGAGGCTTCGGCCCTGTTCTCCGCGACGCATGGGATCGTTACAAAATTCCAGTCGCTCTCACCGAGGTGCACTTAGGCTGCGAGCCGGATGAGCAGATTCGCTGGCTCGCGAGTGCCTGGAAAGATGCGAGTGAAGCCAAGCGAGCAGGAGTAAACTGCGTCGCGCTAACCGTATGGGCGCTGCTCGGTTCCTTTTATTGGAACCAACTCGTCACCGTTGCAAATGGTCACTACGAGCCAGGTGTTTTCGACGTCCGTTCCGGCGACGCCCAGCCCACCAAGGTTGCAGCAGTGGTGAGTCAGCTAGCTCGAGGCGAAGCACCTTGCCATCCGGCGCTCTCAGACTGCGGCTGGTGGGAACACGACAGCCGCATCTGCTTCCCATCGGTCGAAGCAGAAGAAGAAGTAGCCGCCTAGCTAATCTCCGCCGTGTTGCATGAAATGTTCACGCCAGAGGGTCTCAATATGAATATCGTGATCCGGACGCGCACCGGTCGTAGCCAGCGCAATCTCCTCAATCGGCGCCTTCGGCGTGCGGTCTGCGTATAAGAGCCCATTCGCTTCCTGGTAGGTGTCAGTAAGCTGCGTGTAACAGAATCCAGCCAGAGCCGGAAGATTCCTCACGGTTTCGAGCAATGCCGTGTATCTGTCCAGCAACTCATTCGCAGTCTCTGTGCGTGAGTAACCCCAAATGTCTTTATCGCCCTTCCCGAACGCAATTCCACCGAACTCCGTAAGCACGATCGGATGCTTCCACGCTCCTTCGCCCCCTACAAACAGCAGCCGGCCACCGGGCCGCTCGCGCTTGAACAGTTGCGCTTCAATATCATCGATGCCATACCGTTTCCCGAGCCGCTCCGGCTGATCGTCGTAGTCGTGTATGCCGATGATGTCAGTCGCAATGCTCTCCCATCCATCATTTCCAATTACCGGCCTTGTAGGATCGAGCGACTTAGTCAGGTGATACAGCGCTTGCACATAATTACGCTGCGCGGGACTATCCGGCAGATCAGGCACACCCCAGGATTCATTAAATCGGAACCCAGGCAATAATGCAGGGATGGCTGCGATCCCGTCGAATTACCTGCGGCCACTCGCGTGAAAGTCGTTCGATAGACTTCGTCGTGTAACGGTAAGCACTGGGCATCTCTTCCCACACAAGCAGCCCAAGCCGGTCCGCCCAATACAAGTAGCGCGCGCATTCTATCTTCTGATGTTTGCGCACACCGTTGAAGCCAAGCTTCTTCGTCAGCATGATGTCCTGCTTCAGGGCATTATCATCAGGCGCTGTGAGCCCACTCTCAGGCCAATATCCCTGGTCGAGCACAAGCCGAAGATTCAGCGGTCTTCCATTCAAAACGAACTTATCGCCCTGAACTCCAGCCGACCGAAGAGCTGTGTAGCTTTGGACCGAATCTACGACCTCGCCGCTCGCGTCGCGCAGTTCCAATGCGGCATCAATCAGCGTCGGCGAAGATGGACTCCAAAGCAGCGTATTCCGAAAATCGTCAATCCCTGGATCCGACAGCGCGATCCTGCGATGGACCTCGCCCGCAATCACCTGATACGTATCAGCTGCAAGCAGTAGATCCGCACAGCTAAGCCTCACCGACAAGGTCAACGTTTCGTCCCGGCGACAACTCACCCCCGTCGCCAACGCAATCTCCCAGCGCTCCAGGCTCGGAGTCCAGTGCAGCACTTCAATCCGGCTGTCCGGAACAACCTCCAGCCACACGGTTTGCCAGATTCCTGTGGTCCGCGGATACCAGATCGAGTGCGGTTCCAGCTTCCAATCCTGCTTCCCTCTCGGCTTGGCAAGATCTGCCGGGTCGTCCTCCGCGCGTACGACGACCTCCTGCAATTCGTCCGGCCCGCGCAACACCGAGGTGATATCTGCACTGAATGGCGTGTACCCGCCTTCGTGCTCGCACACACGCGCACCGTTCACCCACACCGACGCGCGATAATCCACGGCCTCAAAATGCAGCAGCAGACGATCGTTCGGATTCCGCTCTGGCGCGCGAAACTGCCGCCTGTACCACACGGCAAGATAGAACCCTGTGTCCGCAACGCCGCTGGATTCAGTTTCCGGGCTGAACGGCACAGTTATCGTGCGATCCCACTCCACATCGTCGGCACTTGCATACTTCGCTCGTGCGTCGATGCAGAAATCCCACTGCCCATTGAGCGGCTCCCACCTTTTTCGCTGCAGAAGTGGACGCGGGTGCTCTTCGTGAGTCATTCCATTTGACATCTCTTGTTTGGACGCGACCTCTCCCAAGAGGTTGATTGCTTCTCCATACTAGACGGCAAATCCCGTGGAAATCACGGGCGTTTCCCATCGCCAGTACGGGCGCGCTCCAAACAAAGGTGGACCTCAGCCCCTCGCCCTCGCAAAATGACGAAATAACCTCAGACCAGCTCATACCCCGCCCGCTGCGGCCGGCTCAACATCCCGTTCGCGCCATCATCGTTCACGAACCGCTCCGCCTTCGGGTCCCAATGCAACCGCCGCTTCGTCTTCATGGCAATCCAGTGCACCAGGCACGTCGAGCACGCCCGATGTCCGATCTCCGGCGGCGCAGTCGGCGCCTGCCGGGTCCGGATGCAATCCAGCCAATTCCCATGCTGATCATCGCTTGTATATAGATGAACCTCGTTCGGCCCAATCACGCTCGTCAAAATCTTCGGATCGCTCGCCTGCAGCACCTCAACCTTGGGCACCGGATCCCCCGGCTTCGCGGTCGGCGAGTTCATCCCATCCCGCTGTACAAAGATCCATCCCTTCGTGCCGTACCATTTGATCCCGTTCTGAAACTCACCCGAGATCGTCATCTCAATCCCGTTCTCATACCGCGCATAGGTCTTGAACGGCCCATGAACATTCCACAAACCATGCGTCGGAAACTCCGCCGATCCCCACACCTCAACCGGCCCGGTAAGCTCCGTGTTCATCCCCCAATGCGCCGTATCGATGTGGTGCGCTCCCCAACCGGTAATCATGCCCGCCCCAAACTGCTCCATCCGCAACCATCCGGGCCGATCGAACCCTTCCTGCGGCATCACTCGATCCACCGTGTAGTACACCTCCGGCGTGGACCCAAGCCATGGGTCGTACTGGAATCCTTTCGGCACCGGCATCGCTGTCGGATCTCCGCCCGCAGGATCGCCCGGCAGCCCGATCTCGACGCGCTGCACCTCACCGATCCTCCCGTTCCGCACCAGCTCGCACGCGCGATGAAACTGTTTCCAGCTCCTCTGCTGCGATCCAACCTGCAGAATCCGCCCGGTCGCATTCACATGATCGACCATGAAACGCCCTTCGCTGATCGTCAGCGACGCCGGCTTCTGCAGATAGACATCCTTGCCCGCCCGCGTCGCCGCAACCGCGAGCCGCGCATGCTGATGATCCGGGGTCGAGATCAGCACAGCATCAATCTGCTTGTTGGCCAGCAGCTCGCGATAATCCGCGTAGTCCACCGTCCCCGTATACGGTTTGCCCAGCTTCTTGCTATACGCATCGTCCACAAACTTCTTGCCGGACTCAACACGGTTCGCATCCAGATCGCACACCGCAACGATCCGGTTGTTCCGCGGCCCCGCAACTCCCGTGTACTGCAGCACGCCCGGCATGTCATGCACGCGCGAGATGCGCCCCACTCCGATCGCGCCGATATTGATGTGATTCGATGGCGCATCCTCCCCCAGCACCCGCGACGGCACAATCGTGGGAAAGCCAATCGCAGCCGCGGTACCCAAAGAGCCCTTCACAAATGTCCGGCGGTTCACCTTGCGCATACTCGTCCCCAACGTTCTCCTGCTTGCACCTCACGCCTCCAGCTTCACCCGCGCCGCATTCTTCTGCGCCTTGATCGATAGCTCCGCCGCGAGCAAGGTCTCGACCTGGTCCTGCGCCGTATGCGTGCGGTTCACCACATCCGACACAAACTGCGGACCAAACGGCAGCGTCACGTTATTGCAATCGATATACCTCGCCTGCTTCTGGTCCACGATGAACAGATTGTTGCCCTGCTTGCTCACCGCCACGTTGGTATACTTCCGCACCTCGATGTAGCCTTCAGTCCCCAGAATGAACAACCGCCCGTCACCCCACGTGCCCAGGCCACGCGGCGTAAACCAATCCAGCCGCACGTATCCGAACCCGCGATTCCCGCGAAGCATCATGTCACCGAAGTCCTGAAAATGCGGATGGTCCTGATGCGCCACATTGGCAACCTGCGAAGCCACAACCTCCGCCTGGTTCGACCGCGTGTAGAACAAAAACTGGTCGACCTGGTGCGATCCGATATCGCACAAGATCCCGCCGTACTGCGCATCATTCCAGAACCAGTCCGGCCGTCCCTCGCCGCCGCCGTTATCGCCGGCGCCCTGGTGAATCTGGTGCGGCGCGATATTGATCGTCTGGATCACGCGCCCAATCGCACCCTGGTGTACCAGGTCGCCCGCCTTTACTGCTGCCTTCACCTCCAGCCGCTCGCTGTACATGATCCCGTAGATCCGCTTCGTCTCCGCGATCGTCTTGCGCACCTCGGCCAGTTGCTCCAGCGTCGTGATGCCCGGCTTGTCCGAGAGAAAGTCCTTGCCCGCGCGCATCACACGGCATCCCAGCGGAGCACGCTCGTTGGCAATCTCTGAGCTCAGCACTAGCTGGATTGAGGGATCGTGAATCACCTCATCCTGCGTATCCGCCCACTTCACATCCGGGAAGCGCTTCCTGAACTGCGCCACTTTGTCCGGCTGCTTGCCCTGCGCCATCACCAGCTCGCCGCCGCCCCGCTGGATCGCGCCCACCATGCCATAGATGTGATCGTGCGCCATCCCGGCAACCGCAAACCTGATCTTGTCCTTCGGCGCGGCAAGCTGCTGATCCGCCTGCGCGACCTCATGCACCACCGGCCCGCTGTACGCCGCTCCCAACATCTCCTCGGGCAGCGCGCATCCCAACCCCGCCGCACCCGCGCCCGCCAGAAACATCCGCCGATCCAACCCTCTTGGCATGAACACGCACCCCTAAGCTGAAAATATTTTGAGGAGCAAACGAAAGCGGCTGCCCTCATGGACAGCCAAGTTATCCCGTTGCGCTCACATTGTGCAAGCAAGATTCTGCGAGCCACCTCAGAAACTACTCAGCACCTCAAGACACGAGATACTTCAGCAGCGCCATCCTGACATATAGCCCATTCCGCGCTTGCCGAAAGTACGCCGCGCGCGCATCCTGATCCACCTCCGGCGAGATCTCCGTCGTCCGCGGCAGCGCATGCAGAATAATCGACCGCGGCTTCAGCGAATCCGCGACATGCAGATCAATCCTGTACGAATCCTTCACCAGGTCGTACTCCGCTTCGCTCGCGAACCGCTCCCGCTGCACACGCGTCACGTACACCACATCGGCCGGCTGCACTCTGGCGAGTCGCGTCGTCTCCGCGAACCGCGTGTCCGCCTCCTGCAGCATGCGCACATACTTTCCTGGCAATCTCAACTGCGGCGGCGAGATCAGCGTCAGCGACACCCCCGGCGCATAACGCAGAAACGGCAGCAGCGAATGAATCGTCCGTCCATTTTTCAGGTCCCCAACCAGCGCAATGTTCAAGCCCTCAAGACGGCCCAGCTCCTTCCGAATCGTGTACACGTCGATCAGCGCCTGGGTCGGATGCTCGCCCGCTCCATCTCCCGCATTGATGATCGGCACAGGCGATGCCGCCGCCGCCATCTCCGCGGCGCCAACCTGCGGATGTCGCAACACAATCGCATCCGCGTATCCACTCACCACGCGCACCGTATCCGCAATCGTCTCGCCCTTCGATGCCGACGAATTATCCAGCGCGTTCTCGGCCGTCAGCACCCCGCCGCCCAGCTTCTGCATCGCTGCTTCAAAAGAAAATCGCGTCCTCGTGCTCGGCTCGTAAAACATCGTCGCCAGAATGCGTCCGCGCAGTGGAAGCTCCAACGAACGATTCTTGTCGCTCACTTCCAACTCACTCGCCGAACGAAACAGCTCTTCCAGCAGCATCGGATCAACCAAGCTGCTCCGCCCGCACCACATGCCGCAGCCTGCTCATCTCGCAAGACTCGCTTCCTGCGAGTACACACGCCCGCGCACCACCGTATGCCGCACACTTCCCGGAAACGCAACACCCTCAAACGGCGACCACCCGCATTTCGTCTTCAACGACTCCCTCGCCACAACATAAGGCGTCTTCAAATCCAGAATCGTCAACGACCCAACGTATCCCTCCGCCACGCGCCCAAACCCGCGTCCATATTCCTTCGACAGATAACGCCCCACAAACTTACCCGGATTCGCCGCGCACACCTCCGCAATCCGCCTCGCACTGAAGCCATGCTCACTCATCAGCCACGTGGTAAACGCCCCATAGGTATCCAGGTGCGGCACGCCGCTCGTTCCTTTCCGCTTCTCATCCAGCGAGTGCGGGGCATGGTCGGTCGCCAGGTAATCAATCTCTCCCCCCCGCAGCGCCTCGATCATCGCCAGCCGGTCGCTCGGCCCGCGCAGCGGAGGATTCATCTGCAACCACAGCCTGTTCTCGTCGTTCAGCATCGTGTCATCGAAGAACAGATGATGCGGTGTCACCTCGCACGTCACCTTCACGCCGCGCGCCTTTGCCGCGATCACATCTCGCAGTCCCTCTCCTGACGAGAAGTGGCACAGCTTCCCCTGCAGCTCATACTTCTCAATCAGCTCCAGCGCAAATCGCGTAGCCGAAATCTCCGCACTCGCCGGCCGCCGGCGCTCATGCGTCTCCTGGTCACGATTCGCGTCCAGAATCAGCGGATCCTCGCAGTGAAAGCTCACATTGCATCCGCGATATCCCGCAATCGTATCTTCCAACTGCTTCGCCGACGAAAAGAACAGCTCCCCGACTGACGGCCCCATGAAGGCCTTGTACGGCGCGTCGCGGTTCAACGGCCGCGTGCCCGGACCAATCCCCGCGTACAACGTGATGTGCACCGCCGCTCTCTGCGCCAGCGCGTCCTTGGCCGCATAACTCACATCGTCGATCGGCGGCGCAGGATTATTCGGCATATCCGCGAAGTGCACCACGCCTCCGTGAATCGCCGCTGCCGAGGCACTCGCGAAATCCTCCTTGTACATCTCGCGCCCGCTACTATCCTCACGCGCATGCACATGCACATCGCCAAATCCGGCAAAGATAATGCAGCCCTGCGTGTCCAGATCGCTCCGTCCCTCACGCGCGCCGACCTTCGCAATCAGCCCGGTTTGCGCGTCGATCTCGACCGCGCCGTCAAACTCGGCGTCGTCATTCGCGATCCGTCCTTCAACGCGCAGCATGCACCGTCTCCCTTGCCCATCTCACGGCATCGCGAATCTCATCACGATGCGCCCTCGCCGCACGCAGCCGGATCATCACTGAACAAAATCGACCTCGATGCAGCCAGCAACAACCCCGCGCCGTTCGCATCCAGCCCGGCCTCAATCACCGCCCGCACATCCCCGCCCTGCGCACCAATTCCTGGCACCAGAAACGTCGTTACCGGCGCCGCCTCACGAATCTGCCGCATCTCCTCCGGATACGTAGCCCCCACTACCAGCGCACAATTCCCTTCAACATCCCACTCACGACTGACCCGCTCCGCAACCGTCATCCACAACGGCCTGCCATCCACCTTCAGATCCTGAAACTCACCCGCTCCCGGATTCGACGTCCTGCACAGCACGATGCACATCTTGTCGCGCCTGCTCAGAAACGGCTCCAGCGCCTCACGCCCAAGATACGGATGCAGCGTCACCGCATCGAACCCCATGCGATCGAAGATCGCCTCCACATAACCCTTATTCGTGTTCCCGATGTCGGCACGTTTTGCATCGCAGATCGTCACCAGTTCCGGATGCCGTTCGCGCACGTACTCCACGGTGCGCTCCATCTCGGCGACACCCTCTGCGCCCCGTGCCTCGTAGAACGCCGCATTCAACTTCACCGCCGCGGCAAATTCCGCGGTCTCATCAACAACCCACTCACCAAATCTTTGCTGCGGAAACTGCTCCGACCGAAATCGGTCCGGCAGCCGCTCGAAATCCGGATCAAGCCCAACGCACAGCAAAGAGTTCACCCGCTCCATGCGCCGCGCCAGCTTGTCCGCAATCTCGTTCAACCGCGCTCTCCGTCCTGCGAATTCGCCGCCCACCCATGAGGATCATGCAGCCATGCCGTTACACTCTGCGCATCCGCCTCGCTGACGATCTCACGCTTCCGCGCCAGCTCTAATATCTCGCCAAAGCTCGTCAACGTATGCAGCTGCACGCCAGCCTGCTGAAACTGCTCCTCAGCCTCCCGGAACCTGTAACTCACAATCGCCACACAGTCAGTGACAACGCGCGCCTTCTTCGCGCAGCGCCTCCACTCCCGCCAGGCTGCTGCTTCCGGTCGTCACCAGGTCTTCGATCAACAGAACGTGCTTCCCATAAACATCTCCGCCCTCAACCCGCCGCTTCGTCCCATGCTCCTTTGCCGCTTTGCGTATAAACACCGACGGCGTCGCCGTCACAAATCCCAGCACAGCGCTGTGCGGTATGCCCGCCGCTTCAATGCCGCCGATCACATCAAAGTTCAATCCCGCGCTCGCCATCAGGTCCACAAAACCTTCAATCACCTCGCGCCACTCTCGCGGATGAAACGGAAACCGCCGATTGTCGCAATACACCGGCGACACGATCCCCGACTTGAACGTGATCGGATCGTTCGGTCGAAACCGCACTCCGCCAATGTTCAGCAGCGCGGAAGCAATCACCTCGCTCAATCCACCGCCTCCTTAATCTCCTGCGCCAATCGCGGGTTCCACATCGCGCCCGTCGCCGTCATCGCTGCATCCGCACCCGCCTCGCGATACGCCCTGTAGTCCGCCGCATCCGTCAACCCACCCACACCCATGATCGAAAACTGCAGCCCCTCTTCCTCGCGCAGCTTCGCGAGCCGCCCCGTCATCTCCAGTCCAGCCCACCGGATCGAACGCCCGCACACGCCACTCGAAAGCCTTCCCTCACCCGGCAGCGCCTGCCCTCCACTCGCGTCCAGGACCTTCGCCGGCAGCGTATTGATCGCCACAATCCCATCCACCAGCGCGCCAACCTCCCGCACAAACCTGCGCAGCTTCTCGTCATCGCGGAAGTACGCCGCCTTCACCAGCAGACCCAGCGATCCAATCTCCTCGCGAATCCGCTCCACCACTCGCCGCGCGCGCTCCACATCGAAGCACAGCAGATTCGCCGTCCCTTCATTCGGGCAGCTCAGATTCGCCTCAATGATCTTCACGCCCGTCTCTTTCAGCAGCCGCGCCGCCAGCGCAAAGTCCTCGATGTATGCCTCAACATCGCCGTGCCCTGAAGTCGTTCCCTGGAAGCTCGCGATCACAACCTGCCCGCGCCGCGCATGCTTCACCGCATCCGCTATGTCCGCCTGCCAGAACTCCGGATCAAACGACGGCACACCAAACGAGTTCGTGATCGACAACGGCTCGCTGTAGTTTTCATCCCCGACCAGCGGCGCCGTGTCCAGCGGCAGATCGCCCTCAGGATGCACCGCCAGCACATTCGGCCACGCATGCGCCGCATACTTCCGCGTCCGCACCGTCTTGTAAACCGGAAGATCGAAGCCCTTGTCGAGCGCCGCCTTCACAAACCGCCCATTCAGCAGCGGACCCGCCGCAATCCCCAGCGGCAGATTCACTTCATGACCAAGAAACTTGTATCGGGGTTCGCCGCGGTCCTCATACACAGACCGCTCGGCAAAGAAAGAAAAGGGGCCTTGCTCGAAGTTCTCCAGGTAACTCCTGGCCGGGTCGTAAAACGGCTCGGTGAGCATGCGCAAATCCCTTTCGTTCAGGGTAACAGACGTTTGCGCACCCGCAGCTCCCGCCCAAACCTCACGGCTGTGAAAACCCGGATCACCTCTGCGCTTCCGTCCAGCACATACTCCACATCCTGCCGACCCGGCAGAACCACCGCTCGCCCCGACGGCACCGCAAAGCTCTTCCCACCAACGCCGCGCACCGATGCACCTTCGCTCAGCGCAACCAATATCTGCATGCGGCCGCGCAGCCCCAACTCCCGCGACCTCTCTGCACCCGCCTCAAACCGGTCCACCACAAAGTAAGGCGTGCGGATCAGCCGCGTGTACTCGTCACGCTGCTCCGGCGCAACCAGTCCCGCCTGCGTCTTCGTCTTCGTCACCGCGAGCCCATCCCGCAGATGCAGCTCACGCGGCCGGCCATAGTCATACAGCCGGTACGTCGTATCGCTGTACTGCTGCGTCTCCAGCACCACCATCCCCGGCCCAATCGCATGAATCGTCCCCGCGTCCACGTACACCATGTCCCCAGCCGTCACGGGCACATACCGCAGCTTGCTCTCGAGCCTCCCCTCCTCAATCGCACGCTCCATCTCTTCGCGCGTAATCTCCTCGCGAAACCCAAGCGCCAGCTTCGCATCCGGCTCCGCAGAGAGCACATACCAGCACTCATTCTTCCCTCGCGGCTGCCCAATCTTCTGCGCTTCCGCATCATCTGGATGCACCTGCACCGACAACCATTCATGCGGAAACAAAAACTTCATCAGCAGCGGGAACTCACCCGCCCCATCTGCCCCAAACTCATCCGGCCACCGCCGCGTCACGTCTCCAAGCGTCAGCCCGTCGTGGCCTTCCACCGCGCAGTCCAGCGACGTCAGCCACGCCTCACCCACAGGATGTCCCGGCTTCGGCTGCTCCAAGAACGCCGGCAGCTCCGTCGCTCCCCATATCCGCTCCGAAAGCCACGGCCGCAGCACAATCGGTTCCGGCCCTCCGCCGAACCCGCTCCCGCCAGACGCCCCCTCGTTTTCACCCCGCCCCATCAACATCCTCCGCTGTCAGTTATATGACAGCGCCGGCCGTCAAAACCGTCACGCCGCACCTCTCACTCGCAAAAGCAAACGCCTTGGCCGCACAGCCCGGCGCAAATACAGCACAAACCAGTTACTCTTATTCCTGCGCGCCGTTCCTGCCGCAGCCATCTATCTATACGAGTCCGTTAAGGAGCTCCTCTTGGCCGTTCCAGTCAAAAATGTCAGTGCGCCCGGATATGGCGAAGACACCTACGTAAAAACCGACACACGCGCGATGTCCGTCGCCACCGCGCTCTTCTTCATGGTCGGCTTTCTCACCTGTCTCAACGACGTCATCAGCCCGCACCTCAAGTCCATCTTCGCGCTCGACTACTCGCAGCTCCAGAACGTCCCGTTCTACTTCTTCAGCTCCTACTTCGTCTTCAGCTATCCCTCCGGCAAGCTCGTCGAGCGCTTCGGCTACAAGAAAACCATGGTCGTCGGCCTGCTCGTCATGGCCGCTCGGCGCCATCGGCTTCCTGCCCGCCGCGCACTACGCCAAGTTCTCGCTTCTTCCTCACCGCGGAGGTCGTCCTCGCCGCCGGCATGACCGTCGTGCAGGTCGCCATCAATCCGTACGTCACCGTCATCGGTCCCGCCCGCACCGCCGCCAGCCGCCTCAATCTCGCGCAGGCATTCAATTCCTTCGGAACCTTCGTCGCGCCGTTCTTCGGCACCTATCTCATCCTCCGCAACGCGGCCGCTCCGCGCAGCCGCCGGACGAGATCCAGGCGATGAGCGAAATCCAGCGCCAGCTCTATCGCGCCGAGCAGGCCTCCACCGTCCACACCCCTACCTCCTGATCGCACTCGGGCTCGCTCTGCTCGCTCTCGCGCTCGCCATGATCAAGCTCAAGACCACCACCGGCGTCTCGCAGCACACCCAGGACTTCCGCCCCGGCGCCTTCTCTGAAGCTCTCGCCAAGCCCGACAGCATCTGGCGTCACCCCTGGCTCATCTGCGCCGCCATCGGCATCTTCGTCTACGTCGGCGCCGAGGTCTCCATCGGCAACCTGCTCGTCAGCTACATGGGCCTTCCGCACATCGCCGCCATGCCCGCCGCCGTCGCCGGCTACTTCCTCATGGTCTATTGGGGAGGCGCGATGGTCGGCCGCTTCGTCGGCTCCGCCATCCTGCAGAAGGTCCGACCGGCTGGCTGCTCGGCCTCGCCGCCATCGGCGCATTCTGCCTCGTCGTCATCACGCTCCTCACCTCCGGCCACCTCGCCATGGGCGCCGTGCTCGCCGTCGGCTTCTGCAACTCCATCATGTTCCCGTCCATCTTCACGCTCGGCATTCAGGACCTCGGCCCCCTCACCAGCAAAGGCTCCAGCCTGCTCATCGCCGCCATCCTCGGCGGAGCCATCATCCCCAAAGCCCAGGGCGCGCTCGCCGACCGCATCGGCCTGCAGCCCAGCTTCATCATCCCCGCCATCTGCTACATCTACATCGCCATCTTCGGCCTCATGGCCATCCGCCGCCCGCCCGCGCACGACCCCACCGATCATTCCGGACTAAGCAGCTCACGGCGTAACCGGCAGCGACAACGAACAAACCCCTGCGTCCCCGTGACCACCGCAATGTTCACCACCTGCGGCAGTCCCGGGACCTCCAGCGGCGTCACCGTCACATTGCCATTCGCATCCGACACCGCCGTGCTCTGCTGCGACGCAAGCACCGGCGCCGCCGCGCACCGTCCCGTCGCCGGACACGCACCCTCCCATCCATCCGCCGTCTGATAAACCGACACCGCCGCTCCCTGCGAGCGCATGCCCCGCCGCATCCGTGACGCCCAGCGTCACCGGCGTCAGCGCTGTTCCCGCAGTCACGCTCTGCCCCGCACCTGACCGTCGCCGTCACCCTCCACTGCGACGAGTCCACCGCGGTCACCGTCCAGCTCGCGCACGCCGCTCACCCACGCGCATCCCGTCACCGTCACCGATCCCGCACTCATCTGCGCCGCGCTCACCGTCACCGCCGCCGCTCCGCGTCGCATCCGTCACAGCCGAGCTGCTACTCAGCGCACACTCCATTCCCGCCGTCCAAATCACCGGCACACCCGCAGCCGCCGCACCATCCTGCGTCGCTGCCAGCGAAACCGTCCAGCTCCCCGACGCACCCACCGCCACATAGCTCGCCGCCTTCGTCATCGCCGCCGCCCTCACCGGATTCGTATCCGTCAGCGCAATCTCCGCCTCTGCGCTTCCATTCACCTCCGTCGCAATCAGCACCACCGCCCCCGCAGCGCCGCCCGTCACCGCTCGAACTCACCATCCCGTTCGCATCCGTCTGCACAATGCAATTCGCCGCGCCGCCACATGCCGCAAATCCCGCCGCGCCCGACACCACCGAAAGCTGCACACTCGCATTCGGCAACCGGCGTCACGCCATCCGCCTTCAGAGATCCTGCACCGCAAGCGGCGTCGCCGCCGTCACGCCCGTCTCCAGCGCCGCCGGTGCCGAAACCACCACCGCCTTATCCGGCTGCACGTTCGTATACGTAAACCCGTTTGCAATGTCCGTCTGCCCGCCCGTCTGCTGGTCCGTCACCATCACATCCACCGGCATCGCCAGCGCAGCTCCCGCACTCGCCATGTTCGGCGCCCGCGCCACAATCTCGTTCGCGCTCCAGCTCACCACCGTCGCCGCTACGCCATTCACACTCACCTGGTTTCCCTGCCGGAATCCCTCTCCCCTGATCACAATCTGTCCGCCGCTCGAGCTCACCTGCGCCGGGCTCACACTCGCCGCGTACAGCACGCGCGCCTTATACGTGAAATCCGGCCGCCCCGCCCCATACTGATCCGCCACAACAAACGTGTAGTTCCCCGGAGTCGTCCCCGCCGGCATCTGCAACTGCGTCACGCCCGGCGCCAGCGAGTTCATCGCCACCGGCTGGCTCGCCACCGTCGGCAGACCGCCGTCGCCCGTGTTCCAAACCCCAATCACCGGCTGCGCCTTGTACATCGTCGGCGCTCCCGTCTCATCCGTCGCCGTCACCTCCAGCGTCCAGCTGCTTCCTGCCTTCACCTGCACGCTCCACCACGAGCTATGCCCCGTCGGGCACAGCTGCCCCGTCCACCATCCGCTCCCATCCGAAGCCGCCGGCGCGCTCTGCGTGCCGTCATCCCCCGGCGCACATGTCGCCGCCGCGTCCCACGCCGTCTGTGAAAACCAGCCCGTCGTTCCCGGCCGCTGCCGACCACGTCGACCATCGTCACCGGCGAACCCGACGGCATCACCGGCGGCCGCTCATACGGCGCAAGTCGCATACTCGTCCGTATACAGCGGATCGATCGGCTCCGTCGTCATGTACACGTTCTCTACAACGTCATCTGGAACCCGCGGAATGTTCGCGTTGGCCGCATCCGGCGCGTACGTGTCTCCTATGTCCTCGCTTATGTCTTCGCCTCCGCTCACCGGGTTGCCACTGTTCTGCTGATACCTGTAGCCCGTCACTGCCGGACGCGACCTGCCATCGGCTCCAGCTTCTTCGCCTGCATGCAACTCGCCGCGTGACCGTCACATTCACCCAATCCATTCCTTGCGCCGTCGGGAACGAAAACATTTGCGTCCAACCCCACAGCATTCGCTCCGCTCAGCACCTTCCCCGACGTAATATTCTGCTGGGTCACCGGATACAGCAACGCCAAACCATTCAGGTCATCCACGCGCAGTTGAAACGGATTCGTGATGCACTGATAGCTGTACGGTCCGCACAGCACATCAATCGGGTGCATGATCGGCCAGTACGAAATCGCGCCCGCACTCGGCGGCGTCGCTCCGGTAAAAATGTTGTCGTTCACCTGCGACCACGCCAGCCCAATCACCCTGCCGAACGCCCGCTCCAGCTGATACTGCATCTGCAGCAGTTGCTGCGGCGCCGACCCCACGCACCGCCCATTCAGAATCAGCATCGCGTGATGAATCTTTCCCTCCGGCCCAATCGAATCCACGCTCTCCACCACACCCGTGTCCCTGCATCCGCTCGGATCGCTCGCTCCTTCGCCCAGCAGCGTGTCGATCACGCTCCCATCCGTGTCATAGATCACCGCAATCGGAATGCTGCGGATAGTTGCTCGCCGAAACATCCGCCGGAAACTGCATCTCGCTTCCGTCGAAGTACACATTCGCCGAGCTCACATGCTCCGCCAGCTCCCCACCCTGCTGGAGCACCAGCGTCGACGTCGGCACATTCCACGTCGCCGCCGCTGCCGCAACCATCGCGTCCGCCTGCGCATGCGATACCGTCGCGCTCAGATCTCCCGGATCCGTGTAGTACACCGGCGTCGATGTGAAGAACGAGATCGGCGTCCCTCCATACACCCACCATCCCGTCGCCCCGGTCACAAACCGCGGCCCGCCCGCATGCGCCGGCAGCGTCATCATCACCGCACAAAACAGCATCCACGCTGCTCGCCGCAGCGCGCCAACCACCGCTCCGTTACAGCGCATCCGGCATCCCCTCTCCAACCGGGCGCACTGGGACCTTCGTCATCACGCGTGACGGCACTTGCAGAATCGGCGTGGTCCCGCGCGGCAGCGGCCGCCGCACCGGACGCCGCCCCGTCGTCCCTCTGCTCTGAATCAGCGGCAGCGCATCCCTCAGCGCAATCGCCCCATTGCTCACATCCGCCAGCGGCTCGCCAATCTGCCGCTGCACCCGCGTGCTCAACCGCCGCACATCCAGCAGCACCGTTCCATCGGTGTCCGCCATCACCGGCACAACACCCTCGCCGCCGTCCACCGCCGAGCTCAACCCCGCACTGCTTGCTCCATGCAGAAACACCAGCGCGCGCTCGCCCACCCGATAGCGCCACATACCCTGCGGCCACATCCCCGCCCATTCGCGCAGCGTGTAGCTTCCGCCGGTCTGCCCCACCACCGGCGTGTCCACCCGAAACTGAACCTCAACCACCCCGGCATTCCGCCGGATCCCCACCACCTGCCCCACAAACACCGTCGCCGCTCGCCGGCTCAGGTTCCCCAGCGCCGCCTCCACACTCGCATCCGGCGCCACCTGCGCCCCCGCCGCAATCGCCGGCCACAACAACCAGATCAGCCACCCAACCTTGCGCATCCAACTGTCCTCCTACACGACACTCTTCGTCGTTTCAGAGGCACAGCCGTATCACTGTCGCACACGCGCGACGCGCACCGCGCACCACTCACCCAAACGGGTCAGCACGCGCCGCTTCGCCCTGCTAAATCTCCGGATAGAAATCAAAGAACGCATCAATGCTGTTCCGCAGCTGCGACTCAATCGACTCCCGGCTCCCCTCCAGAATGTGCATCGTCACCTGCGCCTCATTCCCGTTCTTCAACTTCACCGGAGCCGCCTCAACCGCCGCCACCTCATCCGCCGGCAACAGCCTCATCCCATACACCAAAACCAGATCCGCCATGTCGCATCTCCTCTACTCTCTACTGTCTACCCTCTACTGTCTTCCAGTCTTCCACGCCTGAACCCAATCGCCACCCTCTACAATCAAATCAACATGCCAGAAACAAACGTCCGTGACAGCGTCATCCTGGGCTCCGGCTGCGCAGGTCTCACCGCCGCCATCTACGCCGCGCGCGCCAACCTCAAGCCTCTCGTCCTCGAAGGCCACGAGCCCGGCGGCCAGCTCTCCATCACCACCCTCGTCGAAAACTTCCCCGGCTGGCCCGAAGGCATCCAGGGCCCCGAGCTCATCGACAACATGAAGAAGCAGGCCACCCGCTTCGGCGCCGAGATCACCCACGGCCACCTCTCCTCCGCCGACATCTGCAAGTCGCCCTTCGAGCTCTCCGTCAACGGCGAGCTCGTCCGCACCCGCTCGCTCATCATCGCCTCCGGCGCCTCCGCCCGCTGGCTCGGCCTTCCCTCCGAGCAGGCCCTCATCGGCCACGGCGTCAGCTCCTGCGCCACCTGCGACGGCTTCTTCGCCCGCGGCAAAGAGATCGCCGTCATCGGCGGCGGCGACTCCGCCATGGAAGAAGCGCTCTTCCTCACCCGCTTCGCCACCAAGGTCACGATCATCAATCGCAGCGAAAACTTCCGCGCCAGCAGAATCATGCTCGAGCGCGCCCTCGCTCACCCGCAGATCGAGTTCCTCCACAACACCCTCGTCGAAGAGGTCCTCGGCGTCGAAGAGAAGGACGTCCAGGGCCTCAAGCTCCACAACAAAAAGACCGGCGAGCGCTGGACGCTCCCCCTCGGCTTCATGTTCCTCGGCATCGGCCACGAGCCCAACGCCACCATGTTCAAAGGCCAGCTCGACCTCGACACCGACGGCTACATCAAGACCGAGCACAACGTCTTCGTCACCCGCCAGGGCGTCCAGCTCCACGGCGTCTACGCCTGCGGAGACGTCCAGGACCGCCGCTACCGCCAGGCCATCACCGCCGCCGGCACCGGCTGCATGGCCGCCCTCGAAGTCGAAAAGTACCTCGAAGAACTCGGCCGCTAACGACTCGCGTGCATCAAAGGAGGCGCCGGATTCAAGTTCCGGCGCCTCCTTCGCTTTCACCAATGGCATTCTGGATGGAGACTAGGATGCTTTCATCTCTGACGCTCGAACGGCACCGGATCGCCGATTCGACCGCGTATCCGTTTGCGGTACCCTCCATCACATCCCTACAGCGGATTGAATTCGCCTTATCACGCATCACATTCTTCATTGGCGAAAACGGCTCTGGTAAATCTACGCTGCTGGAAGCCATCGCACTCAGCTACGGACTTTCCCTTGAAGGCGGCAACCGAAATTTCGCGTTTCAGGCAGACACGCCCTCAGACGATGTCTATCCGCTTTCGCGCGCGCTAAAACTGGCGTTCCGCCCATATCGCTCTGGCGAGGGCTTTTTCTTCCGCGCCGAAACATTTTTCAATCTCGCCACCCGTATGGACCAGCTCGAGAGCATTCGCGATATGCCGCGGCACCTGCACGCACACTCGCACGGCGAAGCATCACTTGCCATCCTGGAACACAAGTTCCGCCGGTCCGGTCTCTTCCTGCTAGACGAACCCGAAGCGCGCTAAGCCCCCAGCGTCAATTGGCCTTTCTGCTTCTGCTTCACGACACCACGCGAGAGTACACCGACGCGCAGTTCATCATCTGCTCGCACTCTCCCATTCTCCTCGCACTCCGGGCGCACAAATCCTCAGCTTCGAGACGGCCACATCCATCCGATCACGTACGAAGACACACCGGCGTTCCACGGTCACGCGCCGGTTCCTCATGCGATCCCAGCCGAGCATGATCGAAAAGCTTGACGCCGGCAGTAGTCACCACGAACACCTGATACAGCGACACCGACTCACCCGGCAGCGTCTGCCTCCAGCCTCACCTCACCACCCTCAACATCAACGCGCCGCTCCGCACCCATCTCCTGCAACTTCCCCGCCGCTCCAGCTTCTTCATCTGCTCCGCATCCGGCTGCGCCGGCGACCCCATCGCCTTCCACACCGTATACGCATTGCTGTGCGTCTCATCGATCCGCCACTCCCGCACACGCACCCGCTTCACACCCGCAGGCACTCCCCGCACCATCACACTCGCCGCCACCGCCGGGTCCTTCGCAATCGTGTCCTGGTAATTCCAAACCATCACCATCGCCCTGCGCCCATTCACCGTCGCCAGCGCATCCACATCCGGCTCCCCGCGCACGCCCGTCTCGCGAATCACATCCAGCGGCACCGCCCCCGTGGACTCCACCTCCACCCGCTCGCCGCTCATCTTCGCCGCCATCCGAAAGAAGTTCAGCACCGGCTTATCGATCCCATTCGTCGCCAGCGATCGAAATCCCTCAAACGTATCCCGCCCCTCAAACTCAAACGCCCAGCTCAACATCGCGATCAGATCAATCTCATGCTCATCCGCCAGCTGAAAGATCCGCGCATACGCCGCCGCCGTATACGCCGGATACAGCGTGCCATTGCGATACGCATTCGCCGGATTCATCTTCTGCCGAGCAAGCCGCGCACCCCTCCGGATCCGCCTCACTCAAAATCACCGGCAGCTTTCGAAACTCCGGAAAGCTCTCAATCACCTCAAACCCGCGTCCACATCCCGCAGCTCATGATTGATCCCCATCGTCACCTCGCCATTCGCAATCCTCGGCTGCCCCTTCGCATGGAACGAAATAAAATCCAGCGGCTGCTTCGTCTCCGCGCACATGCTCTAAAAATCCGCGCAGCATCGCGTACGACTTGCCCTTCCTCCCGGCCCCGTCGTCGCCGGCCCACCCACACGCGCTCCCGGCAGCGCCGCCTTCACGCCCGCCGCCGACGCGTCATACAGCCGGTAATACTCCTCCGGCGTTCCGTGCCAGTACTCAATATCCGGCTCGTTCCACACCTCGAAGTACCACGTCAGCACCTCATCCTTCCCATACCGCTCGACCAAATGCGCAACCACCGCCTGCACCAGCGCCTGCCACTTCGCATAATCCTTCGGCGGATTATTCACCGACCCCCCGAGCACATCGCCCGGAAAGTGCTTCTGATACGGCTGGTCCGGCTTGCCCGGCAACGTCGCCGCCAAGTCCTTCGGCATAAACCCCAGCTCCACCATCGGCTTCACACCCGCCGCCTTATACGCGTCGAAGATCCCATCCAGAATCCTCCACTCATACACCGGCCTCCCCTGCGCATCCTCGTGATACACGCCCGTCGAGCTCCACTTCAGCTCCGGCGTTCCATCCCCCGACGTCAACAGATGATGCGACCGTATGTACACCGGCGCCGGACTCATCGCATGCAATTCGCCCAGCAGCTTGCGCCCATTCGCCGCCGTCGCATAGTTCGCCTCATCAAATCCAAACCACCGGTAGATCGGCTCATAGCTCCCGACCTTCTTCGCCAGGTCCACCGTGATCTCCACCGGCTTCGACGCATCCTGCCCCCGCGCCACCGCGGAGCTCATTACCACTCCCGCAACCACCAGCCCCCACATCCATCCGCCCATGCGCCTCTCCATCCCAAGAACTCTACCCTGAGCCCGTCCCGCCGCTTCATCGCCCCAAAAAACCCAAAAAACCTGTTTGACAGCGGCCATCGCATCGGCCTACGATTTGTCTCGCTCGAAACAATTCCCATACAGAACTCTAGCGAGGACTCAAACCATGAGCATCGACTGGCTCCGCTCCGGACACCGCCTGGCCTGCCTCTCCGCAACCCTGGCATTCGGCTTCTCAGCTTCATCGCTCATCGCGCAGCGCCAAGCTGACCTCGGAGCCCACGGCAACCCTCACGCAAACGCCGTCTCCATAGACACCACCAATCCCATCGACTGGAAGATCTCCAACGGCGTCCTCAACATCGACTTCAATCCCTCCGCCGGCAATATCTTCAGCATGACCATGGCCGCCACCGGCGACCAGCTCGTCGACAACACCACGCTCAACAGCAACGGCCAGCCCAAGGGCTTCTACATGGACAACGCCGGCTTCGGCTCATCCACGCCCATTCCCGGCTACGACAGCGAGCCCGCCAGCGGCGCCGCCCCCGCCTACCTCGACTGGTGGGTCACTTATCCATCCAACTCGAAAAACGCCTACACCTACAGCGAGCACTGGATCGTCACCGCCGGCGATCCCGGCCTCCACGTCTACTTCGTCGCCAACCACGCCGCCTCCGACATAGCCGGAAGCATCGGCCAGGTCCAGTGGGTCTTCCGCGACTCGCTCTCGCTCTTCACCAACACCTTCTCCGTCGACCCATCCGTCAACAACCCCGGCGTCACCACCGTCCCTCTTCCGCCGGCCAGCGAAATGTTCTCCACCGACCCCGGCCGCAACGTGCAGGACGCCACCGTCGACCTCCACGGCCTCCCCGTTCCCGCCGGCTACACGCGCCAGTTCTACACCAAGTACGACTACGCCGGTTACGAGTACCTGCATCACGCCCACGGCCTCTACGGCGACAAGTACGGCATCTGGACCGTCCTCCCCAGCAAAGAATCGCTCGTCGGCGGCCCCTCCAAGCAGGACCTCTACTTCACCGGCAACCTGCTCATGATCGAGGCCTACTCCAACCACCTCGACAACCCCCTCACCCTCGCCACACCCTCCGGCCAGGCCAGCTCGCGCCTCTTCGGCCCCTTCTACGTGCGCGTCAACCAGTTCCCCTCGTTACCCGGTCCTCTCGGCAAGCTGCTCGCGAATGACCCATCGCTCCTCTACCTCGACGCCCTCATCGCCGGCAACAGCCACACCGCCTTCTACGATCACGAGACTCAGCTCCTCGACTCCGGCTACGTCCCCAGCTACGATCGCGGCACCGTCCTCGTCCACGTAAACGGAGTCACCGGCCTCGGCTCAACGCCCACCAAATCCGCCTGGGCCGTGCTCAGCGACCCCAACAAGAACTTCCAGTTCTCCTCCGCCGGCGCGCAGTACTGGGCCGACATCTCCCGCGACGGCACCGCCCTCTTCCCACGCGTCATCCCCGGCACCTATCGCCTCTCCGTCTACGTCCTCGGCCAGTTCGGCGAGCTCCGCCAGGACAACATCGTCGTCACCAAGGGCTCCTTCACCAACTCCCGGCGGTCACCTTCACGCCTGAAAACTTTGGCACGACCGTCTTCAACATCGGCACACCCGACCGCTCCTCACACGAGTTCCTCCACGGCCACGACGCCAAGGGCTTCGACGACAAAGAGTACTGGGGCACCTGGAACTACTGGGCCGACTTCGAAGCCAACAAGGGCTCCGTCGTCTACAACGCCACCAGCGGCCCCGCCGGTCCCGCCACCAACGACCTCAACCAGTGGAACTACAACCACTGGGGCGTCTTCGATCCCGGCCTCTACGATCCCACCAACGACACCAAAGACAACTACACCAACACCATTCCGCCCTACGTAGCCACTCTCCCCAATCACGCCGGCACCAACGGCGTCTCCACCCGCACACCCGTCTGGACCATCCACTTCGCCACGCCGCAGAACGCCGCCAACTACACCTACGCGGTTCTCTCCGTCGCGCTCGCCTGCGACTACGGCAGCTACGTCACGAACCTCAACGGCACCGCGCGCACCTGGGGTTACCGCACCTCCGTCGCCTCTGACTGCGCCGTCCGCAGCGGCCTCTCCGGCTACTACCAGTGGATCGCCTTCCAGTTCCCGGCCGCATCCCTCAATCCCGCCGGCGAAGACAACGTCCTCACCATCGGCGTCAGCCAGACCTACGGCGCCATGGACGACGCCCTCCGCCTCGAGCTCACCAACACCTCCGCCGCGCCCTCCGTCACCGGATGGAACGACTACGAGTTCGTCGGCACCTCCAGCACCTCACAAAACATCCCCGCCAACGACACCCTCCCCAACCCGTAGTCCTCACACCAACCCGGGTGCCCCATTCATGACGACGCAGTCGTCATGGGTGGGGTCCCACAACGCCCGCATCACCACACCGCGCGTCACATCTCGATTCTTCAATCCGCCGTTAATCCGTTAGCATTCTCTGCATGAACGTCAGTCGAATCGCGACACTCCTCGCCCTCACTCTTCCCGCCCTCGCACTCCCGACCCACGCGCAGCGCCGCCAGCGCAACCAGGACTCGCAGCCCTCCCAAACCGCCCCCGCCCAGGCCGCACCCTCCGCAACCCCCGCAGCCGAACCCACCTCCGCCCCCGGAGCCCCCACTCCGCCCCCCGGCAGCCCGCACCAGCCCACCCACCCCGACTCCCTCCCCAACCCGCTCCCGCCTGACAAATCCGTCGCCCAGACCGTCACCGTCAACGGACACACCCTCCACTACACCGCCACCGTCGGCACCATCCCGCTCGAAGGCAAGGACGGCAAGCCCACCGCCGAAGTCGTCTACACCGCCTACACGCTCGACCAGCCCAAAGGCGAAGCCCACAACCGCCCCGTCCTCTTCGCCTTCAACGGCGGCCCCGGCGCCGCCTCCGGCTTCCTCAACTTCGGCGCCGTCGGCCCCAAGCACGTCTCCTTCGGCAACGCCGGCGACTCCCCCTCCGACCCCGCCACACTCACCGACAACCCCGGCACCTGGCTCGACTTCACCGACCTCGTCTTCATCGACCCCGTCGGCACCGGCTTCTCCCGCTCCCTCGTCCCCGACGACCAGGCCAAAAAGCTCTTCTACTCCGCCACCCCCGACATCGAGTACCTCTCCCTCGTCATCTACAAGTGGCTCGTCAAAAACGACCGCATGCTCTCCAAAAAATACGTCATGGGTGAGAGCTACGGCGGCTACCGCGGCCCGCGCATCACTCACTACCTCCAGACCCAGCTCGGCGTCGGCGTCAACGGCCTCTTCCTCGTCAGCCCCTACCTCAACCCCGACTTCGGCGACCGCAACCTCTCGCCCATCCCCTGGATGATCACCCTCCCCGCCATCACCGCCGCGCATCTCGAAAACGAGCACAAACTCACCCCCGACGCCATGCACGACGTCATCGCCTACGACGAAGGCCCCTACGCCTCCGCCCTCATCCAGGGCCCGCAAAACCCCGCCGCCACCAATGAAATGATCCAGCACGTCACCGAGATGACCGGCCTCGACCCGCAGTTCGTCAAGTACTCCGGCGGCCGCCTCTCCACCGAGGCCTACCTCCGCGAAGTCCACCGCGAAAAAGGCGAGATCGGCTCCGTCTACGACTCCAACGTCACCGACCCCGACCCCTTCCCCTACTCCCCCGAGCAGGAAGGCTCCGACCCCATCCTCGAGTCCGGCATGGCCGCCATCACCCAGGCCATGGTCGACTTCGACACCCGCGTCGTCGGCTGGCACGTCGACGCCCGCTACAACCTGCTCTCCTACGACGTCGGCCGCCTCTGGGACCGCCAGGGCCCTGACCTCCGCCGCGGCGCCGTCACCGACCTCCGCGAAGCCCTCGCCGCCGACCCCAAACTCCACGTCGTCATCTTCCACGGCTGGAACGACCTGAGCTGCCCCTTCATGGGCTCCATCCTCACCCAGAACCAGCTCCCCGCCACCATCGCCCCCCAACTCACCGTCCACGAATTCCCCGGCGGCCACATGTTCTACACCCGCCCCTCCAACTCCGCCGAACTCCACCAACTCGGCGAACAAACCGTCGCCGCCCACTAACCAGCAGTTGTTTTTCTTCCTGTCATTCCCGAAGGGAATCTGCTTCTAGAAGCCTGCCCACAATCAAACCTGAACCAAACACCAAGGGCGGCTCGCAAGAGCCGCCCTTGCCTTTGCCTCGTCCTTTGTCATTCCTTCGCGTTAACGCCGCTTCAATCGGCGCCGCGCCACAGTAGCCACACCAAACAACCCGGTCGACAGCAATGCCAGCGAGCCCGGCTCCGGTGTTGCCGAAGGAGAACCAGTGTGCGACGTCACCGTACCGGTTTCAAGAAACAACGCATTGCCGCCACTCGCCGCATATGCGCTGGCGATCCCACTGCATACGTCACTTTCCGAACACAGAGGCGCTCCACCGAAGCCTACGAGGCTGGCTCCAGAGATGGCGAAGTCTTGCAGCGGATAATGGCCGGAATTCGTCGACAGAAAAAACGAGTATAGTCCTGCCGCCGGATAGGAAGCCGTAGAATCCAGCACGTTAAATTGCTCGACCAAGATACGACAGGTCTCCCGATTGGAGAACGCCGGTAGTCGTATCAATCACGACCGTGCCCGTAATCTGACTGGCATCCGTAAAGGTTCCGGAAACGTCATAGGTTTGCACAACATCCGCGCGCGCCGGTACAGCCGCTGCGAAAATCGCAGCAGCAAGCGCAACCAGAAGTCGCGCTGGCAAAAGTTGCCGAAGTGGAATTTTCATTGAGACATCCTTTGCGAGTCCCTGCATTGCGATGCTGAACCTCTCGCGAGAGATTCCTCCCCCAAGCGAGGACCTGCTGACTAACCGATCAAGCATCGGCGGTGGCCCACGAACAACACAAGCCCGGATCACCAACCCCACGGGTGCCCCATTCATGACGACGTAGTCGTCATGGGTGGGGTCCAAACAGCCCGGACCACCCATACGTGGAGTGGGTTTGAACGACGACCCGAGCTACCATCCCCCTGTGCCAAGCCGCCTCAAGCGTTACCAGACCTTCGGCCACGACCACTTCATCACGTTCAGCTGTTACCAGCGGCTTCCAGTTCCTCAACAACAACCGCGCCCGGCTCACCTTCGAAGACAGCCCTCGAAAAACTCCGCGGCCGTCATCGCTTCGACGTCTTCGGCTACGTCCTCATGCCCGAACACGTCCACCTTCTCCTCAGCGAACCCAAAGAAAACTCTCTCTCCACAACGCTGAGCGTCCTCAAACGGGAAACCTCGAAATCTCTCAAAGGAAAACGCCTACAGTTCTGGCAAACCCGCTACTACGACTTCAACGTCCTCACTCAACCGAAGTTCCACGAAAAGCTGCGCTACATCCACCGCAATCCCGTCGAGCGCGGCCTCGTGACAACCCCGGAAGACTGGCCCTGGAGCAGCTACCGCCACTGGCTCACCGGCGAGCCCGGCCGAGTCGAAATCGAATCCCACTGGACCTGGAGTCTCCGCCAACACTCGAATCAACAGAGTCCTCAGGAATAACAACTCGTCTGAACCACCAACACCTTGGGTGCCCCATTCATGACGACAGCTTCACCGTCGTCATGGGTGGGGTCGAACTCGTCCGGACAACCAACAGCACGACGAAGTCGTTGATGACCACCAAGCCCCGTTAAATCCCCTTGCAACGGCACCGACCGTGATATAGCCTTGTCCAATTCTGCGCGGCCCGGGCTCCCGATGGAGAATCTCCGATGGTCCGACCTCTTGCAATCGCCCTTACTGCGTCCTGCGTCATGATCTTTGGCAGCTGTGGAGGCGGCGGCAGTGCTGGCTCGGGCTCCGGCTACAGCTATCAGAACATCACCGTCACAATCACTCCACAGATCAGTTCGCTCCCGGTAAGCCAAACCCAAAGCTTTTCGGCAACCGTCGCCAACGCTCCGCCCACCTTCTCGTGGCAAACCTTTGGCTCCGCGGGCACCATCTCGCAGCAAACGACCTCGATGAACACGTCGACCATCACCTTTACCGCACCGTCATCTCCACCCGTCTATTCCACGAAGGATGTCGCCGGCGACGTCTCTTACAACGACAGCACCACCCAGGGAATCATCGTCCTGTCCGCCGGTGTTCCAGCTGGTCCCAATACCTTCAACGACGTCTCCTCCACCGTGAAGTTTCCTATCATCGGCACCGTGAGCGCAGGCATCGCTCCCACCACCGCCTCGGTGAAGCTCGGTGCCACAAACATCAGCTTCACCGGATATTGTGTTGGCGCAGCCAACAACACCGTCCTCTGGCAGGTGAACGGTGTCACCGGCGGAAGCATGAGCGCGGGAACCATCGCTGCCAACGCGTCAGGCGGTGCCACCTACACTGCACCCGCAACGATGCCGATGACCGGCAATACCGTATCCGTTGCGGCAGTGTGCCAGGTCGATCCCACAAAAAACGCTGCTTCGACTGTGACGCTGACGCCCTAGCCAGACGTCGCTGTCCAGCACAACTCTGTCGACAGAGCGCGCGCCGCAGCGCCCCTCACTTCCCCATCGCCGGCCCCGGCGTCCCATCCGACCACTTCTCCGCCACCACAAACAAAATCGTGCAATGCTCCTCCGGATCATTCGCCGCAATCACCGGCGAACCCGCCACATCCGCTCCCCACGCCTTCACCTGATCTCCCGTCGCAAAAAACATCACATGCGGATGCCAGTGCTGATCGCGGTCGCCCAGGTACTGCTGCTTCGACATCATGTACGCCGCCGACCCGCGCTCCAGCGCCGGCAGCTTCCCACTCTTGAACGCCGCCTCCGTCGCCTGCACAATCGCCGTCTTCGACCTCTCACCCGCCATCACCATCTTCGTCTTCATCAGGTAGATCGGCAGAAAGCTCCTCGCCGCCGGCGCATTGAAGCAGTGCGGCGCCCTCAGCTTCGGATTCCAGAAGTCCGGCGCATCCGTGTTGTTGGCCCACGCGCGCTCCACCATGCACGTCCATCCATTCCCGCCATCCACCGCCACGCCATAGCCATCCCGCCGCAGCACCATCACCTTTGCCTTCGCGGATATCGACGCCGGCGCCGCCGTCCGTGCCAACGCAACCTCAGCACCCTCCGGCATCATGTACTGCTCCATGGGAGCCATCTCCGGATATGCCGTCTTCACCGCCTGCGCCCTCGCACCCATCCCCGCCAGCGCCGCAGCGAGCACACATCCAGCAACGCCTCTGTTCATCCTCTTGAGAGCAGCCAAGGAATCCTCCGTCAGCAAATTGATTGAATTAGCTATCGAACAACCCTACCTGAACTCCGCTCCAGGCCTCCATCCCGATAGCCCACCGCACTTGACAAATCCCACCCCCGCCAACCCCCACCGCGTCCCAATCCCCAGCCGACCCGGCCAAACCCCACACCCAAAGTCCACCCTTAACCCAAATCACCTGAAGACTTTGCGCAAAAAGAAGGGGGGAGGGGGGGCACCGGCTCACGGCAGATCAACAACCACCCGCGTGCCCGAAGTAAACACCACGTAGCTCCCCGAAACAGTCGACGCCGCCCCGTACGGCACACCCAAAGTCCCCGGAATCGGAAGCGTCTCGCTCCAGATCACAGCCCCCGTAGTCAGTGAATAAATCGAATAAGTCCTCGGCGAATAAATCGAATTCGCATCGACAGTAATAAATCCACTCGGCTGATACGAGTTCAGTGCCGGCGAGAGCTGCGGCAGCGCCGTCACCGTCGTCAGCAGCGTGCCCGTTGCATCGTAGATCAACGACCCCGAATAGCCACCGCTGTTGAACGTATTCACCAGCACCCGGCTATTGTCGATCCAGCCCACCAGATACCCATTCACCGTGGCTACCAGCGTCCCGTTCTTATAGATACTCGTCGTCACGGAAGACGGATATCCGCCGCTGAAATTCACCGGTGTCGACGTCGCAATCAGCGTCCCATCCGGCGAAAGGGACATCTCCGCGGTTCCCAGATAAGCCCCACTCGGAGGATTATCCGACCACACGATCGGTGAACCGGACAGCGGCGACACCTCCCGCGTGTAATCGAAATACAGCCCGTTGTAAGTCCCCAGCATCCGGCCCAGCGCGTTCCCCGACTGCGACATAACAAAGTCGAACAGGAACGGCGTCGGAGGCGAGTCGGTGAAGTGGTACGGGAAAGAATCCGCCACAGCGCCGCTCGGCAGCGAATAGATATTCAGCGTCCGGTCCGGCTCATACTGCGAATCAAGATCGCTCGCCTTCGCCGCCAGCACCGTTCCATCCGACGACATCGCAAGCTTCGAGCTCGTGAAGTCAATCGTCGTAATCAGGCTTTGCGCGCTCGGGTTGTAAACAAGAAT
This sequence comes from uncultured Acidobacteriaceae bacterium, assembly GCA_963777205.1. Taxonomy (GTDB): domain Bacteria; phylum Acidobacteriota; class Terriglobia; order Terriglobales; family Acidobacteriaceae; genus Granulicella. Next base: position 229,005 of record CAVZPQ010000001.1, read on the forward strand.
CTTCCCACTCGCCGTCGCAATCGCCACCTCGCCTGCAGCTCCGCTCATGCTGAGCGCGTTGCCGTAGCCGAAATACCGTGCCGCCGTCGCCACGCTCGCACCGTCCAGCAGCACACCCTGCCCATTTCCCACCGCCCATTGCGTCGGCGACGTCGCCGCAAACGCGCTCTCATACGCCACAGGAAGCGCCGTCGTTGTAAGTGCCGGTGAAGATCCCGACAGATCAAGAATTGATGCTGTCGCACTCCCGTAGGGAAGCAGCCCGATCGTAGAGCCCATCGGCACCACGTTCAAGAATGGGCCGAAAGGATACGTTGCGGTTGGGCTGGTTGCTCCCACCGGATACAGGTTGAAAACCCCACCCAACGGGTCCGCAGCCCAGAACCAGCTGCCGTAACCGTTCAGGCCGCTCAAATCACTCAGCACAACCATGCCATCCTGCGCTGAACTCGCCGTGTACGTGTACACATCGTACGAAACAGGCTGCCCCGGAGGATTCAAATCTGCGGAATTCGTAATGTAGTGACTGCCGTCCTCGAACCACGCATTGAAGCTGCCCGTGAATGTGCCCGTCGTCGACGTGCCAGCGGGCACACTATCCGTCTCAATCACAATCGCGCCCGCAGGCCCCAGCGCTATCTGAATCTGTCCGGGCGCAGCGAACGCTTTCGCCTTCGAGTAATCGCCGCTGCGGCTGAAGAGCAGATGCCCATCCGCCGTACTCCACGCCGACAGACCCGAGCTATATCCGCTCACCACATAACTTCCATCCGTCGCCAGCTTCCACCACGCCACTCCGCTTGCCGGATCCAGGCTCGGGTCCGTCAGCGTCGTGATGAGACTGCCGTCCGTGTTCGACCGTATATCCACCGCATTCGCTCTGCCGATCGCCATTACCGAACCGGCCATGTCGGCGCCATAAGGCGGGTTCTGCGGGGTTGAGCCCAGCGGTGTCTGATCGCCGCTCGCCAGCTCCGTCGCTCCCGTGTAATCCCACAGTGCCCAATGCCCACCGCTGTCCTGGCTGAACAAACGCGTCGGCTCAAGTCGCATCACGTGGATCGAATTCGCATGCCCCAGGTCCACCAGGCTGAATGCCGTAAAGCTGTTCACCGTGATCTGCACTGTCGCCGTCGTCGATCCCGTGCTATTCGTCGCCGTAATCGTATACCTCGCTCCCGGAGTAACTGCCGCAGCCGTGCCCGAGATCGCTCCCGTTGACGTGTCTAGACTCAACCCAGCCGGCAGCGCCGGACTCACCGAGTAGCTCGTCACTGTTCCCGTCACCGTCGGCGTATCCGTCGCAATCGTCTGCGTGACCATCGTCTTAACCGTGGTTTGCGCATAGACGAGATTCGTAGGCGCCGCAAGATTCACCGCGATCTGCACCGCCGCCGTGGTTGAACCCGTTACGTTCGCCGCCGTCACCGTGTACGTGCTTTGCGCGCTCACCGCAGTCGGCGTACCCGAAATCACTCCCGTCGAACTACTCAAGCTCAAACCCGCAGGAAGCGCCGGGCTCACCGTGTAGCTCGCGACCGCACCCGTCACCGTCGGCGTATCCGACGCAATCGCCTTACCCACTGCCGCCGTAATCGCAGTCTGCGGATACACAAGACTCGTCGGCGCCGCTGGATTGACCGTGATCTGCACAGCCGCCGTTGTTGATCCCGTCACATTCGTCGCCGTAACCGTGTAGGTCGCCTGCGCAGCCGCGGCCGTCGGCGTTCCGGAGATCGCTCCTGTCGACGCACTCAAGCTCAATCCTGCCGGCAATGCCGGGTTCACCGAGTATGCGGCGACCGTTCCCGTCACCGTCGGCGTATCCGACGCAACCGCCTGACCCACCACCGCCGTAATCGCACTCTGCGGATACGCCAGGCTCGCCGGTGCCGCAGGATTCACCGCAATCTGTACCGTGCCGGCCGTCGAGCCCGATGCATTCGTCGCCGTAACCGTATAGCTCGCCTGCGCAGCCGCGCCGGTCGCCGTGCCCGAAATCACTCCTGTCGACGCACTCAAGCTCAATCCCGCCGGCAGCGCCGGGTTCACCGAGTAGTGCGTCACTGTTCCCGTCACCGTCGGCGTATCCGACGCAACCGCCTGACCCACCACCGCCGTAATCGCACTCTGCGCATAAACCAGGTTGCTCGGCGCCGGCGTGCTCGGAGAGTTACCGCCGCAACCTGCAAGCGCCGCCACCAAACATGCCGCAGCGAGCAAATATGCTGGTCGTACTAATTTCCGCGGGCACGACGCTTGGCGCAGCGCCAAAACAGCCTTGATCATCATTGGCTCACCGAACCTGAGTACAGCAAGATCTCACGATCATCCAGGCGGCTGGCCCTATAGCTGCGGTGAATAGGGATGAAGGTGATTGCCGCGAAGTCTAACCTCGGCACCACACATCGTCAATGCCCTTCCGAGGTGGGTGACCCACAGAAGGCTCCAATGCACTTCGCGCAAAAAACAACGGGGAGGGGGCTACCCCTCCCCGCTACGAATCACTAACTACTAACCACAACTACTAACTCCTAACTTGCCTTTAGTGAATATCGAACTGCTCCGGATGCAGACTCGGATCGGACTTCACGAGAATCGTCTTCCCGCTCATCTCTTCCATCTCCTGCAGCCACTTCCCTCCGCTCGACTTCAGCTGCTTCACCACCTCCGGATTCACCCGCAGCATGATGTCGCCCTTCTCCAGCGTCCGGTGCATCTTCCGCAGCTCGATGAAGATCTCGTTGCACACCGTCACCGCCGACTTCGTCATCCCCGTGCCCTGGCAGATCGCGCAAGTCGTCGAAAGAGTTCTTTCCAGCGACTGCTTCACGCGCTTGCGCGTAATCGCCACCAGGCCGAAATCGTTGAACTGCAGAACCTTCGACGGCGCGCGGTCCTTCTTCAGCTCTTCTTCGAGCGCCATCAGCACCTTCTGCCGGTTCTTGCGCTCATCCATGTCGATGAAGTCGATCACGATAATCCCGCCCAGATCGCGCAGCCGAATCTGCCGCACAATCTCCGGAATCGCATCGAGATTCGTCTTGACGATCGTGTCCTCGAGCCGCGCCGTCTTGCCCACATACTTGCCCGTGTTGATGTCGATCGCCACCAGCGCCTCCGTCTGGTTGATCACAATCGATCCACCCGACTTCAGCCACACCTTCGAGCGCAGCGCCTTGTTGATCTCCTCCTGCAGCCCGAACTGCTCAAACAGCGGAGTCTCCTTCGAGTACAGCTTCACCCGCCGGATCAGCGACGGCTGGAACCTCTGCAGGAACCTGAGCACGCGCTCGTACTCCGTCTCCGTATCCACCCAGATCGCCGAGAAGTTGTCCGTCACCTGGTCGCGCAGAATCCGCTCCACCAGATTCAGATCGTGATAAATCAGCGCCGGCGACTTCGACGAATCCGACCGCTGCTTGATGTCCGCCCACAAATTCAGCAGGAACCGCAGATCGCTCCGCAGCTCATCCTCGCTCGCATTCGCAGCCGCCGTGCGCACGATGAATCCGCCGCTCGCATCGCCCTTCTCGCTGAGCAGAATCTCCTTCAGCCTGCGCCGCTCGCCATCGCTCTCAATCTTGCGCGACACGCCAACGTGATTCACCGTCGGCATGAACACCAGGAACCGCCCCGGCAGCGCAATGTGCGATGTGATGCGCGCGCCCTTCTTCGCAATCGGCTCCTTCGCAATCTGGACCAGCACCTCCTGCCCAGGCTTCAGCAGGTCGCTGATCGCGGGCAGGTTGGTCGTCTGCATCGAGTGCCGCCCACTCCGTCCGCCATTGCGCGAGTGCCCGCCGCGCCGCTCTCCACCACGCTCGCCGCCGCGCTCACGTCCGCGCCCACGTCCACGCTCACGCTCGCGCCGGAACCTGCTCCGCTCCGGTCCGCGCTCCGTCGCCGCCTCACCCTCCGCAGGCGCTGCCTCGGCGTCCGCGTCGGCGAACTCTTCTTCTTCCGCGCTCTCCTCTTCTTCAACCTCGTCGATATCGCTCGCCGCAATCCCCTCACCCGCGCCGAGCTCGTCCTCGTCCATCTCCTCCTCGGAGATCTCGAACTCGTCCTCGTCTTCCTCGTCGTCGAGCTCCGGAACGTCATGCCGCGTGAGCTCGTCGATCGACATCTCGCGAATCATGCTGCCGAGATCCGCCGCACCCTCCAGCGTCTCTTCCTCGTACTCCTCCAGCGCCCCAGCCTGAATTACCGGAAGCTCGCCGTCTTCCTCATCCATCAGCTCTTCCTCGAGCTGCCCTTCACCCGGAGCGAAGCTCTGCCCTGCATTCTGCTCAAAGCTCTGCGCAGAATCCTGCGCAAAGCCGTCCACCGCAGGCGCCGCCTCCGCATGCGCCAGGTCCACCGACTGCACCGCCGCCTCATGCTCAATCGGCGCACCGGCCTGCGCCTCTTGACGCGCCGCCTCGCTCTCCGCCGTCAGCGGCCACTCGGAGATCATCTCTCCCGTCGGCTGCACATTCGTAAACTCGTGCGCGTTCGTCTCACCTGCAAACCCGTGCGCCTCGTCGAACCGCGGCTCCACAACACCTTCGCTGTCGACCGGCTCAATCGCCTCGTCGACCGTTCCCGCCTGCCGGAACTCACTCTGTCCCGCGCGCGTCACGCGATACGAGGCCGAAGCCTCTTCACCCGGCTCATACTCCGCAACCGTCTCGTGAAACTCCTGAATCTCCGCCAGCACCGGAAGATCAAGAGCCTGCTCGCTCACCGGAGCCACATCCGTCTCCGGCGTATACAACACCTCTTCCGCCGCGTGACTCTCCAGCTCCATCCGCGCTTCAGTCTCCGCAACCTCGAAGCCCGGAACATCATCGCTGAACGGCTGTGCTGCAGCCTCAGGCTCATGCTGCGACGTCACACCCGGAAGCACTGCCTCCTCCGGCGTCAGCCGCTCGCGCTCGCGTCCAAACCGGCCACGCTGCTGATCCCTTTCACGGCGCCGATCACGCCCGCGCGCATCGCTCCCGGCATCCGAGCTTCGCGCTTCGCTACGCCCCTGTGCTTCGCTACGGCCCTGAACTTCGCCGCGATCGCCCGCGTTACGCTCGCCGCGATACCGTGACAGCGTCTCGCCGGGAAGCGTCATGCCGCCATCCCACGCCGCCTTCAGCTCGAACTCCGTCGATGGCCGCGCCGCTACGCTCGGCTCCTGACGCCTGCTCGTCGCGCCCGATGCATTCTCGCTCGCACCCTCCGCAGCCTCGCCGCGCCGGTACTTGGAGAGCGACTCACCCGGCAGAATGAACGGCTCCGCCTCACCCGAACCCGATGCATTGACATCAATGGATTCCTCAGAACCCCGCCGATGCCCGCGCGGCGCAAACCGCTCCCGGACGGCATCCACGCGTCCGCGATCTCCACGCCCGCGTTCTTCGCGCCCGCGGCCGCCACGATCCGATCCGCCACGCTCACCACCGCGATCAGATCCATGATCCGCCCCACGTTCACCGCCGCGATTCAATTCACGCGACTCACGCGGCTCACGCGACTCGCTCGCCTGGAACTCTCCAGCGTCTGCCCCGGCCTCCGCCGGCGCGCCTTCGGGAGCCTCACCGTTCGCGCCGCGTCCACGACGCCGCCCGCGCCGTCCGCGCCAGCGCCGGCTTCCGTCGCCCGTCTCCTCGCCGTTGTCTAAACCCTCGGCCTCACCCTCAATCGTGACCGTTTCGCCTTCTTCAGCAGGAGCCGCCTGCGCGCGCGGCTGTTCACCACTTCGCCGCCGCGACTCACCACGACCTTCACCACGATCCCGCCCTTCACCACGATCGCGTCCCTCACCCCGCTCGCGCCGGCCTTCGCCGCGTCCGCTCGAGCGCGATCCCTCGGCCTCGAAATCCGCCGCCTCGCCCTGCTCTTCCATGAAGTCCGTGATGTAGAGGAACGCGTCGCGCTCCAGGCCAATGTCGACAAACGCCGACTGCATGCCCGGAAGCACACGCGTCACCTTGCCGTTGTAAATCGATCCGGCAAGCGTGTACTCGTTCTCGCGCTCGTAGTAAATCTCCGCGAGCTCGTCCTTTTCGACGATCGCCAGCCGCGTCTCATGCGGCGTGCTGGATATGTAAATTTCTTTTGATTCTTTTGACATCGCTGCTCTGCTTTCTGCCGCCCGGATTTACCGGGCCGGCGGGCAGAACAGGCAGGGTCTTTGCCCCCGGAGCACTTCGCTCTAGGCGGCAAACCTCCCCGGTGCGGACGAGGTATGCGCTGCGAAAACTGGTGGCGAATTCAGGAGGCTCAACAAACGGCCCACGTTCCGGCCGCTGCCCGGAGGCGCACTCGGCCCCGCCGGGAATCTGCTGAGATAGAACTTGTCCAGTGTGGCGCTGCGTGTCCGGGACTCGACTGCGTGGTCGTCGGACAGAAAGCGGTATGCGGAGTTTGTGACCAACTCAACCTCATCCTGAGGCGGGGTCGTTAACCGTCCGCATGGCTGCATTCTCTAAACCTGTCCGGCCCAGGAGGCTGATCCGTGCCTGGCCGGCCTTCTAAAAAAATCTTTGTATCGCCGCTGACAGGGAAATGGTCGCATCCTGTGAGCGGTCAATCCGTTTCGGGCTGGCCTTCCGGCCAGAACCTGCTTCTAGTATGCACTAAATCCGCCCCGAAGGGTCATGACTCGCAAGGGTCGGCTTCCTGGGTTCCCGGATCTTCAGGAGAAGGTAATCCAGGACCATCCAGGAGATAAACCCATTGCTGAGAAGGATCACGATCCCGGTGAAGTTCAGATGATGACGAGTAATCAGCGCCACAATACACATGATTGTGAACCCGCCAAACATCAGCAGCGCAATCGACAGCCCGACAATCCAGAGCACCTTGGTCACGGCCGCAAGTATAGGGCGCCGAACCGCTTAGTTCACAAACCGTCTCATCCGCACATTCATCACAATCCCCAGCGCCAGGAACGTGAACAGCACCGACGACCCCCCGTAACTCATTAGCGGCAAAGGAATTCCGGTCACCGGCATCAGCCCGATGCACATCCCTATATTGATAGCGATCTGAAACAGCAGGACGCCGACAATCCCCACAATCAGCAACGCCCCCGGCGCATCCGCCGCCGTCTGCGCATTCTGAATCAGCCGTATCAAGATCAGGAAATACAGCAGCAGCACGATCGTCGCGCCCACAAACCCGTGCTCCTCGCAGAACGCCGCAAAGATAAAGTCCGTATACGGAATCGGCAGAAAATCACCCTGCGTCTGCGATCCCTTGTTCGCGCCCTGGCCCCAGATACCACCCGACCCCACCGCAATCAGCGACTGCCGAATCTGGTACCCCGATCCCTTCGGGTCCGAATCCGGGTTCAAAAACGCATTGATCCGCGCCTGCTGATACGGCTTCAGCCGCTTTCCGCTCGCGAAAACAATCCCGCCCACCACGCATCAGCGCCAGCAGGATGATCGCCCACCTGCTTCAGCCGGATGCCGCCAAAGAACAGCCCGCACAGCAGCACCGGCAAATACGTCAGCGTCGTCCCGAGGTCCGGCTGCACCATCACCAGCGCCATCGGCGCCCCGATCAGCACCGCGAGCTTCGCCACATCCCGCCAGCTCAGCTCCTCGCCCACGCGCGTCCACAGAAACCGCGCCGACGACAACAATCAGCACCAGCTTCACCCACTCCGAAGGCTGAAAGTGAATACCGCCGCCCAGGTTGATCCACCGCCGCGCGCCCAGCACCTTCTGCCCCACCGCCTTCACCGCAACCAGCGACACAATGCTGATCCCATACGCCCACGGCGCAATGTCCAGCAGCCGGTGGTAGTCGATCGAACGAGACGAGAAACATCAGCACCAGCCCGAACACGATGAACTCGAGCTGCTTCACCTGGAAGCCGTGAAACTTCGTCGTCGCCGTCGCCGAACGAATCTCCAGCACGCTGATCACCGACATGATCAGCACAAACACCAGCAGGGTCCAGTCGAAGTCGCGGAGTCGTGTACGCATCGTTATTGCCCGCTCGGCTGAGCCGCAGAAGTTGAACTCGGAGTGGCGTTGGTCGCCGTCGGCCTAGCAGCTTGCGTGTCGGAGCCAGGCTTCGCCGCTTCGCCTGCCTTCGGCGCCTCAGCCACCTTCATCAGATTCCCCGCCCGCGTGCGCTGCTTCGTGATGTACGCATTGATCACCTGCGCCGCCAGCTTCGCCGAGTTGTTGCCCCAGTTGCCATGCTCCCAAAGCACCGCCACCACAATGTCCGGATTCCGCCGCGGCGTCATCCCCACAAACCACGCATTCGGAATCGTGTTGTGCCCGTGCGCCAGTCTTGCGTGCCGTGTGACTCACCACCTGCGCCGTGCCGGTCTTCCCGGCAAAGTCCACGCCCTCCAGCCGCGCCTCCGCCGCCGTGCCAATCGGGCTCTGCGTCACGTTGGCCATGTCGTCCGTGATCGATCTCCCAGTTCTCCGGCGTCAGCGGAATCGTCTTCTCGCCCGACCCCGGATAACTGTCGTGCATCGCATTCAGCTCGTCCGGCGTCAGCTCATTCGGAAACACCAGATGCGGCCGCCGCAGCACACCGCCCGACGCAATCCCGCTCAACGCGCGCGCCAGTTGCAGCGGCGTCACCTCAATCGCGCCCTGCCCGATGCCCACCGAAATCGTCTCGCCCGCATACCACTTGTCATGCTGCGTCTTCAGCTTCCACTCGGTCGAAGGCATCACGCCCGCCGCCTCGTCCGGCAGATCCACGCCCGTCTTCTCGCCAATCCCCACCGCACTCCGCATACTGCGCAATCGTGTCGATCCCCAGCTTGTTCGCCAGCGTGTAGTAAAACGTGTCGCACGAGTACGGCAGCGCGCTGTGAATGTCCACCATGCCGTGGTGCTTGTCGCACGCGAAGAAGTGCCCGTAGAACGTCGCGCCGCCATTGCACTCCACGTGCATGTTCTGCGCCACGTTCTCCTGCAACCCCGCCAGCGTCATGATCACCTTGAACGTCGACCCCGGCGCCAGCTGCGCCTGGATCGCCTTGTTCATCAGCGGATGATTCGGGTCATTGATGATCGTCTGCCAGTACGCCTTGCTCAGCCGCACCGCAAACTGGTTCGGATCAAACGTCGGCCGCGACACCATCGCCAGGATCTCGCCCGTGTGCGGATCCATCGCCACAATCGCGCCCGTCTTGCCCTCCAGCGCCCGCTCCGCCGCCTTCTGCAGATCGAGATCAATCGTCAGCCGCAGGTCCTTGCCCGGCACCGCCATCTCCTCGCCCATCATCCCGACCTCCTTGCCGTGCGAGTTCACAATCACATCGCGCGATCCATCCGTCCCGCGCAGCATCTCGTCGTACGCCTCCTCGATGCCGCTCTTGCCCACCACATCGCCCGGCGAGTAGAACGCATACTTCGAGTTGTTCAGGTCCGCCTCGCTCACCTCGCCCACATACCCGATCACGTGCGCCATGAACCCGCCCGACGGATACAAGCCGCCGCTGCTCGTCCAGCGTCTCCAGCTCCGGCAGATCATCCCGATGCGCCGCAATAAACGCCTGCTCATCCGGCGTAATGTCCTGCTTCAGCGGAATCGGCTGATACTTCGGCGCCGACTGATAGTGCCGCATCGTCGCCTGGATCTGCTCGACCGTCATGTGCAGCCCGCTCGCAATCAGCGGCAGATCGTCGTTCAAATGCGCTCTGCCCTTCGCGCAGCAGAAAGCAGCTCACCGACGGATAGTTGTCGACAATAATCCGGCCTTCGCGATCAAAAATCCGTCCCGCGCGGCGCCAGCACCGGCACCTTGCGAATGCGGTTCTGCTCCGCCAGCACGCGGTAGTTCGACGCGCCCAGCACCTGCAGCCGCCACAGCCCCGCGCCCAGCACCAGCAGCACCACCGCCACCAGGTACTGCGCCATCGACAGCTTGATCTGCGAGATCTTCTCCCGCCGGCTCAGCGCATCCGTATTGTCGTCACCAAACATCACTCGTCTACAGCTATTCCCTAATCCGCCTAATCCCTGTTCCCCCTACTCGCGAATCTTGAACCGGTCCAGCAGCATGAAACACCGGCAGCGCCACCACGGCATTCACCGTCGCGCAAATCAACTGATGCACCGGCTGTAGATGGACGCTCGGATCCGCCAGAAGTCGTCGCGAAATCAGGTACAGCAGCCCGCTCTGCACCAGCGTGAAACCGAAGTTCAGCAGCACGCGGCTGATCACGTTATCCACATCCACCGCAAAGCCAATGCTCGCGGCCACATACCCGATAATCCCCTTCGCAATCCCAAACACGCCGAACGGATGACTCGTCAGACCATCCTGCAGCAGCCCAATCAGCGTGCCCGTAATCGTGCCCGTAATCGGATTGCGCCGCGCCACCGCGAAGAAGATCACCGCGATCAGCGGCAGGTCCAGCATAGTCAAACTTCGACCACGTCTTCGGCAGCATCGCCTGCAGCAGAATGCAAAAGCAGCGGCGCCAGCACCGTAACCACCGGCCGAAACGCGTACTGATCAAGCTCCGCTCGCGATGTGTAACTGTGTTCAGCCATCAGCGCGCCCTCCGGCTTCCCGGCTCTGGCCCTGCGGCCGCCTGCGGCAGTTCGCGGCTGCGCTCATCGCCGGCGCTCCCGGCGTCAAATCCGTCGCCGGCGGCGTCGCGCCCGGCGTGTAGCGGTCAGGATGCAGCGCCGGCTGCACCTTCGGCAGTCCCCGAGTTCGGCACCCCCGGCTGCCCGCCAATCAAATTCTGCCCCGTCGTATCAATGGGCTTTCCGTTATTCGCCTGCACATTCGCCGCCGCATTCGGATCCGCCGGCAGCCCCTCATTCACACTCGGCAGCTTCTCCGCCAGCACCTCCGCCGCGCGCTTGTTCTCCTCCGCCGTCTGCTCCGCCTGCGCCGCATCCGCCTGCGCCTGCGCCGGCAGCGTCGTCGACGTCCCCGTCATCACCAGCACCTCTTCCAAGCTGCTTCAAATTCGCCGCCGGCTTAATCGTGATCGCCGTATACGGCTGATGCTGCGGGTCCGGCGCAATCCGACTGAATCGTCCCCACCGGCAGCCCGCGCGGAAACACCTGGTCCCCGCCCGAGGTCACCACCTGCTCGCCCGGCTTGATCCGGTCATCCGGCGTCAGGTTGTTGATCTCCACCTCGCCCGCTCGGCGTCCCGCGAACAATCCCGCGAATCCGCGTCGACTCCAGCAGCACGCCCGCACCCGAGCTCGCGATCATTGATCAGCAGCAGCTGCGCCGTATGCGGAAACACATCGCGCAGCTTGCCCACAACACCATACGGCGTAATCACCGCCTGGTTCGGCTTGAGCCCATCCGCCAGTCCCTTGTCGATGTACAGCACATGCGAGCGGTCCGTTCCGCTCGTCCCAATCACCTGCGCCGCCACCGTCTTCGCAATATATTGCTGCTGAAATCCAGCACCGCCTGCAGCCGCCGGCCCTGCGCCGCGTCCTCCGCAAACGCCGCCTGCTCCTCGCGCAGCCGCGTAATCTCCTGCTTCAGCTCGGCGTTCTGTTGCGCGCGTGTGCCGCAGGTCAATGTAGTTGTCCCACACGCCCGCGCGTATGCAGGCTCGATCCCATGCGTCGAGCCGCTCCACCGGCGTCACCAGCGCCACCGTCCAGCGCCGCAGCAGCGTCACCTTCCGGCTGTCAGGAGCGCTTCCCGGCGTCAGCGCCTTCCACAGGCCGCTGCACCTGCACGGCCAGGCCAACCACCTGCACCAGCACGATGACGATCAGGACCAGCGCATTACGAAAACGGAAGAAGAAGGAATCCATGCGAGCTGTGACAAACGGGGGGCTCTGCCTCGTATTATCCCATTCTCACGGTACGAAAGCTGTAGTGGAATCCCCTGCTAGCATCAAGGCCGTGACCCTTCACGCCTCGATGCACACGCCGGTCAAGTACGTGAAGCGCATCGGCGAGCGCATCGCCGCCGGCCTCGCCGAGCGCGGCATCGAAACCGTCGAAGACCTCCTCTACCACCTTCCCTTCCGCTACGAAGACCGCCTCCACCCCAAACCACTCTCCGCCTACACGCCCGGCGAATGGCCTCCGTCATCGGCGAAGTCCGCGGCACCGTCCTCCTCCGCACCCGCTCCGGCCCCATCTTCGAGATGACCGTCGGCATCGCCCCCATCCCCGCCAACAATCCGGTGCCCACATCTCGAGATCGAGATGCGGGTTCCGACGACGCATCCCTGTCCGGCCTGTTGAAACCACCGCCCATCTTCGAAACCGTCAAATGCATCTGGTTCCACGGCGCCTACCTCAAGGACAAATTCCGCCCCGGCCAGCGCATCGCGCTGTACGGCAAGCTCGAAGGCTCCCGCTCCGGCAACGCCCTCAACGCACCCCCCGGCTCGACCAAGTTCAAAATGGTCCAGCCCACCTTCGAGATCCTCCCCGACGCCAAGCGCCACCGGCGACGACGCCGAATTCACCACGCTCGAAATGGGCCGCATCGTCCCCGTCTACCCCTCCTCGGCGGCACCACGCCCTGGGGCGCCAAGCTCACCTCGCGCTGGCTGCGCCGCGTCATCTGGACCATCTTCCGCGAGCTCGCAGAGAGCCAGACGTCGAGCCGCCGACGAAACCCTCCCGCGCGCCCTCCGCGAACACCTCGGCCTGCCCTCGCGCATGGAAGCCCTCGAAGCCCTCCACTTCCCCGCCGCCGGCACCTCCATGACCGAGCTGCATGTCCGCGCGCACCCCCGCCCACCGCCGCCTCATCTTCGAAGAGCTCTTCTATCTCGAGCTCGGCCTCGAACTCAAGCGCCGCCGCCTGCGCGAGCGCGACGGCACCGCCTTCGTCACCGACGACCAGGTCCGCGCACGCCCTCAAGCAGGTCCTCCCCTTCAAGCCCACCGCCGCGCAAAAACGCGTCCTCGCCGAGATCGTCGCCGACATGCGCGCGCCGCGCCCCATGCGCCGCCTCCTGCAGGGCGACGTCGGCTCCGGCAAAACCATCGTCGCCCTCGAAGCCGCACTCGTCGCCATCGAAAACGGCTACCAGGTCGCCATGATGGCGCCCACCGAAATCCTCGCCACGCAGCACTTCCTCTCCGCGCGCAAGCTGCTCGCGCGACGCCATCTCGCCCAGCAACAGGCGCCCCTACCGCATCACGCTCCTCACCGGCTCGCTCGACGACCGCACCAAGCGCGACGCCCGCGCCCGCATCTTCCGCGGCGAAACCGACCTCGCCATCGGCACCCACGCCCTCGTCGAAGAAAAGGTCGACTTCGACAACCTCGGCCTCGTCATCGTCGACGAACAGCACCGCTTCGGCGTCCAGCAGCGCTTCAAGCTCATGCGCAAACCCGGCGCCGAGCGGCGCCGCGACCGAACCCGACGTCCTCGTCATGACCGCAACGCCCATCCCGCGCACGCTCGCCCTCACGATCTACGGCGACCTCGAAGCCAGCGTCCTCGACGAGCTCCCGCCCGGCCGCACGCCCATCGTCACCCGCCGCATGCCCGAAGAGCGCGCCGGCGAGGTCTGGGACTTCGTCCGCAAGCAGGTCGCCCAGGGCCGCCAGGCCTACATCGTCTACCCCATCATCGAAGGCGAACGCGACGACCAGCCCGAACTCGACTTCGCCCACGACGCCAGCGAGCCGCAATCAACCGGGTGGCCCACCATCGCTGACCGTCGACAGCCTCAGTCTCGACCGAAGCTGCGCGCAGCGCGAAGCGCGGCATCGCCGCGGCGAGAAGTCGCCGCAACCGCAAGCCGAAAGCTCGCTGTCCGCGCGGAGCCGCGAACCGCCCGCAAACGCGCTCCGCACCCGCACCAAACTCCGCTCCGCCTCCGAGATGTTCGACGAGCTCCGCACCGGCGCGCTCGCCGGCCTCAAGCTCGGCCTCCTCCACGGCCGCATGTCCGCCGACGACAAGGACGTCACCATGGCCCGCTTCCAGCGCGGCGAGATCGACGTCCTCGTCTCCACCACCGTCATCGAAGTCGGCGTCGACGTCCCCAACGCCACCGTCATGGTCATCGAACACGCCGAGCGCTTCGGCCTCGCCCAGCTCCACCAGCTCCGCGGACGCGTCGGCCGCGGCGCCGCGAAGAGCTTCTGCGTCCTGCTCACCGGCGAACAAGATCTCACCCGAAGCCGAGCTCCGCCTCGACGCCATGGTCCAGACCCAGGACGGCTTCGCAGCTGGCCGAGATCGACCTCGCCCAGCGCGGCCCCGGCGAGTTCTTCGGCACCCGCCAGGCCGGCCTGCCCGAGTTCCGCGTCGCCAATCTCGCCCGCGACCGCGACCTCCTCGAACTCGCCAAATCCGAAGCCGCCCGCTTCGTCGCAGTCCCCCGACCCCGACCATCTCCACGGCCGAACGCGACGCCGTCTGGTCCCGCCTCAAGCACCAGTGGCAGCGCCGCTACGGCCTCGTCGAAGCCTGAACGCCGCTCCACAGGCCCTGAATTAGCGGGAGACCGCGAAATAAATATGCATCGTAGAACGACTACGCAAAAACGCACGAAAACTGCTCAAAAGTGCTCTGAAACACCTTAAAGCGAATCATGACGGAACGGCTCTGCACAGCAAACAGTGCATTCTGGTTTATTTCGCCACACAAGAGAAAAGGGCTGAGACCGCATCCGGTCCAGCCCTCTCTTTCGATCGTGATTCACTTCAGCCTAGCTCGCCACCGCCACCGGCTCGAGCTCCGTCGCGAACCCGTATGTGCTTCTTAGGCCCGCGCTTACGCGCCACCAGGATCCGGATCCGGTCCAGCATCTCGGCCGGCGTGCACGCCCCCTTGGGCAGGAACGCATCCGCCGCCGCTGCCCGGTCAAAGTTCGAAACCGTCCCCGAGACCAGCAGGGTCGGCAGCCCCGGATGAAGCTGCTTGGCCCGCCTAACTAATTCATTTCCATCCATTTGCGGCATGATGACATCCGCCAGAAGAAGGTCTACTGAGCCCGGGATGGCGCCGCGCAAATACTCCAGCGCCTCCGCTCCCGAATCCATGGCCAGCACGCGATACCCGCGGGTCTCCAGGAGGAACTTACGTACTGACAGAATCTGTTCATTATCTTCAACACAGACAATGGTTTTCCGTGGGCGCATCGTCGAATCTTCTTTCTTTGCCGGGGGTTGCCGGCCGTCCATACAGCTACTTTGGTCTTGCCACGCCCCTGTTCAGGAGCGTACCGCCGTTGCGCTTGCCGCAGGATTCACCCCCCGTGCGCAACGCACCGGTGGAGACCTGCGGGTTGTGGCGCTGTGATCCCCCGTTTCTGAGCCTGTGAGCACCGCCGCGCGGCGGACAGGCCGTCCGCGGCACGTTCAGTCCGGCGCCCACAGCACTGCGTCGAAAAGCGGCGAAACCGCTTCCATCCGGCAGGCAATCAGGCGCGCGTCACAGCACTCCCACCCTTCAGATGCGGCGAATTCTCACTCGCGTCGCCAGCCGACTGAAGGAAACGAAGAACTTTCCCCGACGCCTTTTGGCCAACTTCAGGCCGCGAGAGGGCTTTCGGGCGGCAACGCCGCACGTTCGGGTTCAGCGCAAATTGTCCGATAAATCAGGCGAAATCTTGGCGTCGCTCAGCTCAACGCAGCGACGATTTGCTGAGCATACGGAGGGGAACCATTCCCAGCAACCGCGAACGTATGGCGAAAACCCTTTCAATTGTGTCTCGCGCATCCACTGATGTTCGTGGAGTGCCCGTGGCTGTTGAGCTTTGTAGCTACATGGCCTGTGTAAATCTTCGTTAAACGGGCAGGAAAAAGGCGCCCCGTGCCACAGGGATGGTGCTGCCCGAGACTGTAATGGAGCCGACACCCGCGCCCTGTCTGACAGCGCGCACCAGCAGACGGCTCGGACGGCTGATTTCAAGCCCTTGCTGCAGCGTGACTTCCGCGCCGGAGCGGGCGAAGCCATGCTGCACCATCCAGGCGATCGCCGGCCCCGCGGCGGAGCCGGTGGCCGGATCTTCGCCCGAATTCCACTGCATGCGTGCGCGCCAGGTGACCCTTTGCGCGCTCTCTGCGGTCGCGCTTTCAGCGCCGTCCGGAGCGATGCAGTAGAACCAGCGCGTGCGCTTCGTCCGCAGCCACTCGGTGGCTTCGCGCTGCGGGATCGCGAGGCGCTTCAGTGCATCCAGCTTCAGCGCGACGATGCAGAAAGGATTGCCCGTCGAGACCGTCTGGGGCGGTGCATTCTCGAGCAGATCGGACTGCTGAACGCCGAGAATGCGCGCCACCTCAGCGCGATCGTGAAGCTCGCCAAACACGGCATCATTCTGCCACATCGTCGCGAAGACTGCGTCGTTCGATGGCGCGGATTCCGGCTGAAAGCGAATCGGAATCGGGCCGACGTTCAGCAGCAGCTTGAGGTTCTCCGCGCCGCGAACCGGAGGATGATTCAGGTGCAGCCAGCTTGCGGTCCCAAGCGAAGGATGGCCGGCGAACGGCAGCTCCTCCTGGGTGGTGAAGATGCGCACGCGCACGCCCTCTGTGCGGTCCTGCTCCGGGTCTGCGGACGGAAGCACGAAGGTCGTTTCGGAGAGATTCGTCTCCCGCGCGATGGCCTGCATCTGCTGGTCGGAGAGACCGCGGCCGTCGTGGAAGACGGCGAGCGGATTGCCTTCGAGCGGCCGCTCGGCGAAGACATCGACAATCGTGTATTCAAGCTGGCGTTTCATCACTCGAGTCTAGGGCCATGCGCGTGCGTGCGTATCGCTGTGCGAAATCGCCAGCGAGTGATACGCGCCAGGTCACCCTAGTTGCACCCAATGCCACCGTCGATTACCAAAGGAGCGGCGAAATCGTGGCAACGCAAGGCTAACCTTGCCTTACAAATCCACGGGTCATATTCATAATTCAACAAGATAGAGGGAGATTTTATGCGATTTTCAGCAATTTTCGCGGCTGCCGCTCTGCTCACTGCAGGCGCTGCCGCTCATGCGGACAGTTTCTTTGTGTGCCCCGCCGGCGGCTGCGCCGTTACCGTAAGCGAAGGTCTCGGTCCGGACAACGGATTCAACACCACCGCCGGCAACCCGTATCAGCGGCTTCAACACGGCAAGCGCGACGTTCACGTACACGGGCGCACTGGACTTCAGCAATGACGCATGCGCAGAACAGTGGCCCGACGGCGGCGACCTGAACAGCACGTTCTTCAACACCGGGACATCTCCAGCTACTCGGGTAGCGGGATCGTCGGCACAGACCCGTTCCACTTCGACAACGTTCAGGTTGCGGATTACAACAACGGCAACCCTAGCACCAAGGATTCCAATTTCTCGCCTCCAGCGGCAGCGCGTGCAACTACGAGTACGGGTCGTACTACACGTTCAACCTGGGCACGCTCGCAGCCGGAACAGTCCTGACCATTACGCACGACGATGGTATGAGCGCTTATGACAACGGCGTTCTGTTCGGCACGACCACTTCGGGACCGACGATAGCGGTCACCGACACGGTCACAGTCGGAACGACGGGGACATCGTGCTTCGCTACGGCCGCGAGAACGGCACGCCGTCGGTGTTTCAGGTCACCTCGTGACTCCGACACCGGAGCCGTCCAGCATCGCTCTGCTGGGCACGGGCCTGCTCGGCTTCGCCGGAGTTGTTCGCCGCCGGTTCAAGCGGTAAGACTCGCGAGAGCTTTCACCAGAGCCCCGGCTTCGGCCGGGGCTCTGCTTTGGCGAAGCGGACTCGGAGGCAACAGTTGACATGCGGGGAGCGCGGGACTAGCTTGAGAAATAGCCGCATGGAAAGCAAAACTGCTCCATGGCGGCAAAGGATTGCGACCCACGATGCTCCGCTCGACCATCTCCGGAATGTCCGCCTGCACCTGCTGCTGCAACTGCTGCTGTGGTTGCTGCTGCTGTTGCTGTGGCCCGGTGAGGGTGAGCGGATGAGCGAGTCGAGGCGGTAGACGCCAGAAACAGAATCGACACCTCAGAACCCACCCAAGGCAGCCAGCCGGGTGGGTTTTCAAGTTAAACCCACAACGCCAACCAGCTCCTCAAAAAACAAGACAAGGCAGGTACAGACAATGTCTCTCCGGATCAACGATATTGCTCCCGACTTCACCGCCGAAACCACCCAGGGAACCATTCACTTCCATGACTGGATCGGCGACAACTGGGCCGTCTTCTTCTCCCACCCCAAGGACTTCACGCCGGTCTGCACGACCGAGCTCGGCGCGATGGCCAACCTCCAGGACCAGTTTGCTCAGCGCGGCGCGAAGATCCTGGCCCTTTCTGTCGACCCCGTGGACAGCCACTCCAAGTGGGCGAAGGACATCGAGGACGTGGGCGGCACGCCGGTCAAGTACCCCATCATCGGCGACCCGGAGCTGAAGATTGCCAAGCTCTATGACATGCTGCCCGGCGATGCGGGTGAGACCAGCGAGGGCCGCACACCCGCGCACAACGCACCCGTGCGCACCGTGTTCCTGATCGGACCGGACAAGCGCATCAAGCTGCACTTCACGTACCCGATGAGCACGGGCCGCAACTTCAACGAAATCCTGCGCGCGCTCGACTCGATTCAGCTCACGGCGAAGCACAAGGTGTCGACGCCGGCGAACTGGAATCCGGGCGACGACATCATCATCGCGGGTACGGTTTCGAACGAAGAGGCGGAGAAGAGTTTCCCGGGATTCAAGACGGTGAAGCCCTACCTGCGTACGGCGGCACAGCCCCAGTAAATCCGCGCAACTGCGGTTCGCGTGCCTGCGGTTCCCGCGCGGGCACGCCGAGAGCACCGGTGGCGAAGTGGCTAACGCGCTGGTCTGCAAAACCAGTATTCGCCGGTTCAATCCCGGCCCGGTGCTCCAACAATTTCAGCAACGCGCTCCGCCTGTTCGTCGACAGGCGGAGTTTTTGCTTGCAGGCGACGGATGGTGTGCAGCAGTTCGATCGCGTCGTCGCGCTTCGGGTCCGGGCGAGGCGTGGTAGCGAAGAAGGTACGCAGTTTGGGGCAGAGCGCGTAGAGCGCAGCGAAAGAGCGCTCCGGGAAATAGAGATCCTTGAGACGGTTAATGAGGTCGGTCTTTTCTGATGCGTCAATGACGCGCGCGGAGGTGGCGAGGTCGAGCGCGGCGCGGAGATTGACGAGCGGGTCGGAGAGCGGCCGGAACGTGTCGCGCTCGTAGACGAGGGCGACTTCGTCGTCGGCATCGAGGATGCCGTCGCGAAACATGCGGAAGATTTCGCCGATGCCGATCATTCCGAGCTGCCAGGTTTCTGCGGCGCGTAGGGCGCCCATGCTGGAGGCTCCGCAGACGGTAACGCCGCGGCGCAACAGGGTGAGGACCTCTTTGGGCGAGACGGAGAGGCTTTGGTAGAACTCGCCGTCAATGATGCCGACGAAGCGGATGTGTTCGGGGAGGCGCGCGAGGTCGTCGCGGCAGATGGGCGGCAGATACTCGGCGTCGAGGATGCGGCGCGCGTTTTCGCGGGCGAGTGTGGGACCGAGAAAGATCGCGGTGTCACGCATGCTGTTTCCAGAATTCGAGCGCGCGAGGGCCGAGGCGGCCGTGATCGAGCGCCCAGTTTTCGATGCCGGGAACGATCACGCGAACGACCGAGTAGGCAGCCTCATTCGGGGTGAAGTCTACGACGACGATTTGATTGAGACCGCAGGCGGCGAAGCGTTCGCGGAGAAATTGCAGATCCTCTTCGATGGTCGAGAAAGAATGCGAGGGGATCTCTGCGAGCTTGCGGAGATGCTTCGAGCTGCCGTGGTACCAGCTCGCCCGGTTGATGACATTCACCCGGCGGGTGTGCGATGCGAAGGTGCCGGAGGCCGCGCCGGGAGGCGAGATGTCTTCGCGAACAGCCTGGATATCGACGCAGCGAGATTGTGCGACCTCGAGCAGAGCGCGGCGCAATGCGACCTCAGCATTGGGGTGGGCACCGAGTCCGCAATGTGCCATGGGAAAGCCGCTGACGCTTTCATCGGAAACGGAGGCGAAGAAGGCGGGGACGCCCAATTCGGCGGTCATGTCGCGGACCAGAGGATGCAGACCTGCGTCGAGGAACTTCCTCAGGAGATCGTTTTCGCCGGCATCGACGCAAGGAAACATTTCGAGATCGTCGGGGCCGTCGATGGCATCGAGTCCGAGCGCGAAGGAGCGGCGTGCGCGCGGCATAAGGTGTGCGCCGAGTTCGACGAAGGTCCATGAATCGCGCTCGGCGAGCTCGCACAGAGCATGACAGATCGCTTCTTCGCGGGAGTTTCCCGAGGCGAGACCGTTTGTATCGTTGCCGATGAAAGGTGAAGGATGGGGAACGTCATCCCAGAAATAACCCGCCAGACGAGCCGGAACGTAGCACGGTTCGCCGGAGATGATGTCGAGAGCTTCGCACCAGGAACAGGTCTGGACGTCAGAGTAGTCCGGCGCGAGTGCGTAGTTGATGCTGCGCGGGTCGACCACGGCGGCGGTTTTGGCGAGGTGAGCGAAACTGTCTTCTACTAACGGAAGCCGTGTCTTGAGCGCGACCTGGCGTTCGATGGCTTCCATGAGGGCGCCGGCCTTGGCGTCGATGGGACGCGCGCCTTTGCCGTTATAGACGGAGAGAGTGTCATCGGAGTCGGGAACGACAGACGAGTAAACCGGAATGCCGATGCGGTCGAGCCCGGTGATATCGGCGACACGGGTTACGCCGAGCGAGCCGGCGAGGGCCGCGGCGAAGCTCACAGTGTCGGCGGCCGGCACGAAGCGCTCGATGCCGTCGACCTTCAGCATGAGAGCAATCCTTGTTTTCAGCGGCCGTTGGCGACAGCCATGAGGACGGAGCCGCCGGCTTCGGTGGCACAGAGAGACTGCACGTGCTCAACCGTAGTGCCGGGGCCGAAGGACCTGGCGGCTTGTTCGGCAGTGGGCATGGTGCGGCGGATCACGGTTTTCTGGCTCTCGTTGAGCGTGCTGTAGAAATCCGAGAACCTGGAGATCAGTTGTTTGTGTTCTTCCCGCGAAAGGCCGAGTTGCTTGAGCATCTCATCGTGCGTCATCGGCGTACTCCTTTTGAGCCGCTACTGAAGATTGATCTGTTGGAGAAGCGTTTGGAACTGTGGCTCGCCGCGCAAAGGAGCGAGGAGCGGTTCAACGTTGAGAAACAGGATTGCGGATTCTCTCCGGTTGAATCCGGTCTGGAGCATCTCGATTGCCTTCTGGTGATCGCCGAGAGCGGTGTAAACCTTGGCGATGGGAACCGCGAGCGGCCGGCCGTCGCGAAGATCATTCAGCAGAGGGCCGAGCATTTCGGTCGCCTTCGCGGTGTCGCCGGTCTCGGCGTAGGCGAGGGCCAGACTGGCCGCTCTCGCGTCGGCATCCTGGGGCGCAACGGGCATGGAGCGAAGAAGCTGGATGGCCCGCTTGCCCTTTCTTTGCTGGAGGTAGCACTCGGAGAGCATCGCGAGCGCGGGCTCGAATGGATCGGATCCAGTGAGGCGCGGCTCGAAGAGCTGGATGGACTCCTGGATGCGGCCGGCGTACTGGTCCATCATGGCCAAGCCGAAGGTGCCGATGGTGGATTCGGGATCTGCGGACTGCACATCTTTCATCTGAGCTCTGGCTTCTGCGTCGCGGCCCTCTGGCGTGAGCAGAACGAGGGCGTACCATTCGCGCGCCTGCAGATCGTTCGGGTTGAGCTCGATCGCGCGTTTGTAGTCCTGCTCCGCTCCTTGCCAGTCGAAGTTGAGAAGCGTGCGTGCGAATGCGCGGGAGGTGTAGGCCTCCGCGGAGGTGCTGTCGATCTCAAGGGCGTCGGCCGAGTTCCGGAGAGCGCTTTTGAGCAGAGGGACCGAGGGCTCGAGGCCGTAGAAGGCGAGCAGGCTCTCGCAGTCGGCGAGGCCGGCGAGTGCGGGAGCATAGCGCGGATCGGAGGTGAGAGAACGCTCGAATTGGGCAACGGCTTCGCGAAGGCCGTCGGGGGTTCTCTTCGCGAGTTGGAAGCGGCCTTTGAGGTAGGCATCATAGGCCGCGGGGTTGGTTGAATACTGGCGCTTGAGATGCGCTGCGGTCTCCGGGCCGGGGGCGGTCTTGAGATGGTATGCAACGTCGACGGCGATCTCGTGCTGGATGTCAGGAAGGTCCGAGGTGGCGCCTTTATATGTCTGACCCCAGATTTGTTTGCCGGAACCGACCTCGATGAGCTCGATGGGAATCGTGAGATTTCCGCCGGACGATTCGATCGAGCCGCTCACGACCGAGCCGACCTGCATCTTTCCGCCAGCGGAGCGCGGGTCGGCTTCGCCCTGGAAGCGGCGAGCCACGCTGCCGGCTGTGACCTGGAGCCCGGGCATACGTGAGAGATCGTCGGTGAGCGCTTCGGTGATGCCTGCGCCAATGTAGTCGAGCTTCGCGTCGCCGGTGCGGTTGACGAGCGGAAGCACGGCGAGCGAGGTGGAGGGAGCAGTGGGTGTGGAGCGGAGCCAGAGGACAGCGGCGATCAGGAGCGCAACCGCAGCCGCGAGCCCGATCCAGAGGCGTGTGTGCGGCCGGGCTGGGCGGAGGGCGGCGACGATCTCGTCGAAGGCCTTTGAAACGACGCTCGGGAGTTTGTTCGAGGCAGCGGAGCACGGTATGCGCCCAGTGCGGATTGATGCTTTTGGCGAGCTTCGCTTCGAACTGCGCGCGAGCCGAGGTCACTTCCTTTCGGGTCGGGCGCGAGCCGGTGAGCATCTCGCAGAGGATGATGCCGAGTGCGTACTGGTCGGCCAGCGAGGTCACGTCTGCGCTTGTTCTCTGCTCGGGCGCCATGTACTCGGGCGTTCCCTGGCCGCCGTGCTCGACGAGACCGGCTTCGGGACGGAGCACGTTGGTGGCGAGGCCGAAGTCGGTGATCACCGCGCGGAGCTGGCCGGGCGTGCCGCTGACGAGCATGATGTTGCCCGGTTTGAGATCGCGGTGAATGACGCCGTTTGCATGCAGCGCGTTCAGGCCACCGACGATCTGCTCGAGGAGATCAAGGGCGAGCGCCGGCTTCATGGAACCCACGTGATGGATGTGTTCGCTCAACGTAAAACCGTCGAGGAACTCCATGCTGAGGAACCATACTTTGGCTCCGGAGTGCGGCACGCAGAACAGTTCGTGGATACGGCAGACGTTTGGATGAGAGATGGCGCGCGCCTGTTTTACCTCACGGCGAAAGCGCTCAATGACCTGGGAGCGCTCGGCGAGGTCCGGGCGGATGGTCTTGAGGGCGACTCGCTCGCGCAGCTCCGAGTCCCACGCTTCGTAAACGTCGCCCATTCCGCCGCGGGCGATGAATCGATGAATCTGAAACCGCCCCGCGACGGTGCTGCCGACCACAAACGTTGATGCCGTGTTTTGTTTCGATAGATCGGAGGTGGATAGAAGAGGAGATTCGAGAAAGTTGCCGGCGCGCTTATTTGCGACGAGAAGCATTCCTACGAGTTCGCGAACCTCGGGCGAGTCGGGGCAGACGCCATCCAGCCAGGCGGTGCGCTCTTCCGGCGGCCGAGCGAGAGCGGCCTCGAAAAGATCCTCAACGAGTTTCTCGGAGTCGGCCATGTTTCCATCCAGCACGGGGCAGAATGCGAAACGAACTCTTAGCCTTGAAGGATTATCTTCCGGTAACGCGCACCATGATTACACAAGTAGCATGCGATTGCCAGATGAATCCAGGGCTGTTTTCACGCGGGAAAAAGACGAGCAGGAAGCCGCGAAGGGTGGCTGCTTCCTGCTCATCACCAGACGACAAAGGTGTTTGTAAAGGCTGCGACGGTGTTACGGAATGCGCAGAGACGCGACTTCAACATTCGAAGCGTTCTTTGTAGCCGCTTCGAGCTGCGCCCTCTTCGCCTGCTTCTCAGCCTTCGACTCCGTGCACTCCACATACATGTTGTCCTGCGGGGTGAACCAGACCTGGCGAAGAAAATAGTGATCGCCATACCTGTCGAAGACCAGCTTGCTGTTGGCGGTGGGCTTGTAGCTCTGTTCGCCGTGTGTGAGCAGCAGGGCGGCGTCGGAGCGGGTGCGGATTTCGAGGATGTCGTTCATGGACCGGCTGATCGTGTACTTGCCGGGGGCCATGTGCTTGGAGCCGATCTCAAAGCCGAACGGCACGTTTACGGAGACGGCCTGAGCGGCGCCTTGAGCGTGGGCCGAGGTGCAGATGAATCCGGCTGCCAGGCTGGCAACCACGAAGAGTGTGCGAACGATCGAGAGGGTTTTCACGGTGGTTCTCCTTTTTTGGGGGCGATTTGTAACTGCCCTCACCTCCCAATGCGCGATCCGTGCGCAAAAGGGGCCACCATCGTGAATTATTTTTTTGTGGGTTTCTGCACGGGATCGGCGGGGCCGCCGAGCGGGTTTAAATCTTCGTGCAGCCAGATGCGTGCGAGTGCCCAGTCGCGTTTCGCGGAGCGTGGAGCGATGCCGAGCGTGGCGCCAATCTCTTCCATCGACAGGCCGCCGAAGTATCGCAGCTCGACGACCTTGGCCTGGCGGAAGTTTCTTTGTTCGAGGCGATGGAGCGCGTCGTCGAGCACGGAGAGCTGCTCGAGCCTCTCGGGCGAGATTGCGAACTGGTCCTCGAACTCGATGCGCTCCATCCTGCCGCCGCGGTGCTCGGCATTGCGGGCGCGCGCGTAGTCGACCAGGACGCGGCGCATGACGTGAGCGGCGAAGCCGAGGAAGTGCGCGCGGCTGTTCCAGTCGACATCCTCGTCGATCAAGCGTAGATAGGCTTCATTAATGAGTGCGGTTGGCTGCAGGGTGTGGTCGGGGCGTTCACGGCGCATGTAGGCCTTTGCCACGCGATGGAGCTCCGCATACACGAGAGGCAGAAGTTTCTCGGCGGCGGCGCGATCACCGGCACGCATCGCCTTCAGAAGTCGCGTCGTCTGGCCTCGATCCTCATCCATAGAAGATCCGGAGTTGCGTCTCTCAAAGAGCCAGAGGCAATTCTAGTCGCATACCTGCGCGCCGAAGTTGACCGGCTCGAACAATCCTTTGACACCACGAGCATTGGGATCTGTCCGTCATCTCGCTGTCATCACGCGGCGCGTCCGGACAGGTGGCAGGGGCCATTGTTTCCGCACAGAATGGCGGGTTTCGCAGTGTTATTGAAGCTGTGATGAAACCGCGCCGATTTGTGACGAACTATCGAAAAATTCCTGTCATACCACCGGAATTCTGCACTATATTGCAGGAATCGACTCATCCTCACGGTGCCCGCTCGAGGTGTTTGGTTTTCCACTCCACTGGCGGCGGGCCGTTCTGCACGACTCTGGAGGTTTCAAGTGAAAGGCAAATTTCATTTACTCGTGGCACTGCTGGTCGCGTCGGCCGTAGCGGCGTTCGGCCAGTCCACGGCAACACTCTCGGGAACGGTGACGGATCCTACCGGAGCGGCGGTGCCGGGCGCGCATGTTGTGGTGCATTCGATTGCGACCGGAACGGACCGCAATCTGGATACGGACAGCTCCGGCCTGTACACGGCCGCGGCGCTGGATCCGGGCGAGTACTCGATCACGGCGACGGCCAGCGGGTTTGCGACGGACACGGTGCCAAAGGTGACGCTGCAGGTTGCCGGCTCCGTCACGGTGAACCTGAAGTTGTCGGTCGCCAGCACAGGCGCGACGGTGCAGGTTGAGAGCGACGCGCAGAACCAGATTGAGACGCAGACGATTACAGTGGGCGAGGTCATCGACAACCGCCAGGTGCAGCAGCTTCCGCTGAATGGGCGTCACTTCCTCGACCTTACGGTGCTAACCCCGGGCGGCGTGATCGCCCCGACGAATGGCAGCCTGACGGCATCGAGCCGCGGCCTGGGATCGAACTCGTTCATCACTGCCGGGAACCGTGAAGACTCGGTGAACTTCCAGATCAACGGCATCAACCTGAACGACATCAGCCAGAACCAGATCACGTTCCAGCCTTCCATCGCGACGACGAGCGAGTTCAGGGTCATCAACCAGACGTTCAGCGCGGAGTACGGGCGCAGCGATGGATCGATTGTCACGGTGGCGACGCGCTCGGGAACGAACCAGTTCCACGGCGAGGTGTTCGACTACTTCCGCAATGAGGCGCTGGACGCGCGCAACTACTTCAATCGCGGAGTCAACCCGGCGACCGGGGCTCCGCTTCCCTTCGGTACGGGAGCGAAGGCTCCGCTGAAGCGCAACAACTTTGGCGTGGACGTGGGCGGGCCGATCTTCCGCAATCACACATTCTTCTATTTCAGCTATGAGGGACTGCGGCAGCACCAGGGCATCCTGCAGAACAGCAACGTGCCCACCGTGGCACAGCGCACGGGCTTTACTGCCGGAACACCGGGAGCGAATCTGCTGGCGCTGATTCCTCTGCCGAATAGCGGGACGGGCAACTATGTTTCCTTCACGCCGGGTCCGGTGCAGATCGACCAGTACACGGGCGACGTGCTGCAACGACTTGGCGAGAACAATACGCTGCACGCTTTCTATGCGTTCCAGAAGGATGTGCGCACCGAACCGAATCTGCAAGGCGACACTCTGCCCGGCTGGGGCGACCATCGCGCGGCGCACCGGCAGATCGGCACGCTGCAATATATCCATCTCTTTTCGCCGCGTGTGACGAATGAGGCGCGGTTGGGGTTCAACCGGATTTCGATCTCGTTCAACCCGGCGAACCTCATTGATCCGACCAGCGTGGGACTCGGCGATGGGTTGAGCGGGCCGGTAGGCATTCCGCAGACGACGATCACCGACGTGGGCACGGTGTTCGGCGGACCGTCAGGGTTCCCGCAGGGCCGCGACACGACCACCGGGGTGCTATCCGATACGGTGACGATGCTGAAGGGCAATCACGAGATCAAGTGGGGCGGCGAGTTCCGTCGCTACCTGCTGTACAGCTTCACGGGCAACATCGGCAGCATGAGCCTGTCGCTGGCAAACCTGCAGGCGAGTGTGACGCCGGTGTTCAGCATTCAGCCGAACATTATTGACTACCGCATCTATGCGGATGCGGCGGCGGGCTTCGTCCAGGACCACTACAGGATGCTGCCGGGGTTGACGTTTGAGTACGGCGCCCGGTTTGAGTGGAATGGGACGCCGCTTGAGGGCGAGAACCGCCTCTCGATCTTCCAGCCTTCGAATGACACGCTGGTCAGGGTCGGCACGAACGGCATTCCTGCCGACGGCGCCTACAAGCAGAACTACAACCTGGAACCGCGGCTGGGCGTGGCATGGGACGTCTTCAACAACCAGAAGACAGTGGTGCGCGCGGCGTACGGCTACCTGGTGGACCAGCCGGTAGCCGGCACGGTAACTATTCTGGCCGGTAATCCGCCGTTCACCACGGCGGTGTCGTACAGCAACAGCTCGGCTCCGCAGCCGCTGGGCAGTGTCTACACGGCGGCAAAGGGAGCGTCGGGGTTTGCGCTCGGCTATGTGAATCCGCACTTCCGCAACGCGTACATTGAGGACTTCAACCTGAACGTGCAGCAGGCGCTGCCCTGGGGCATGATCGGCACGATCGGCTATTACGGATCGACTGGGCATCATCTGCTGATTGTGACGAACGCGAACCAGGCGAGCGGACCTCCGGGCAGCCCACGGCCGTTCACCACGCTCGCGACGAACAGCCCGATCGGCGGCGGGCGTCTCCATTTCCATCGCTTCAAACATGAGCGAGCGCAACAGTATCGGTTAGTCAAACTACAACGCGATGTGGGTGACGCTGGCGAAGACGTTCAGCCATGGCATGGAGTTCAACGCGAACTACAACTGGTCGAAGTCGATGGACATCAACTCGCTGGGCTCGCAGGGCGGACAGACTCTGCCTGACAGCAACAACCCGGCGGAAAACTATGGCCTCTCAGACTTCGACGTGCGGCATCGGTTTGCGACGACGGCGATCTATCACCTGCCGTTCCACCGCAACCGGTTCGTTGACGGCTTCCAACTGCAAGGCATCTTCCAGTACCAGACCGGGAACCCGGTCAACATCGTCGCCTCCAGCTCCGGCTACAACGGCATGACCGGTCTGATCCGGCCAAATCTGCTGGGGCACATCCAGCGCAACAAGGTGCAGATTCCAGGACAGATCAACGTTCAGTACTTCAGTGTGCCTGGGGGACAAACTTACGGCGGATCGATCTGCGATCTGACCAACTACACGCCTGCATGCATTCTGCAGGTTGTGGGGACACAGGCGTCGCCGACCGGCCCGCTCTCGACCCAGACCAGCTATCCGGGGCTGGGCAATATTCAGCGTAACTACGGCACTGGACCGGGATTTGCGGACTGGGACCTGTCGGGTCAGAAGGACACGAAGATCACGGAGCGGGTGACGTTCATCCTGCGTGCCGATGCGTTCGACATCCTGAACCATCCGAACTTCGGGCAGCCGTCCGGAAATGTCCAGTCAAGTTCTTTCGGGCAGATCACGGCAACGCGGTTCGCAACGAGCGATGGCGGCTCGTCGCGGCAACTGCAGATCAGCGGAAAGTTCACCTTCTAACAGACGAGGAACTGTGCCCGGCCGCATCGAGAGATGTTGCCGGGCATTTTTTTGGCGCGAGCTATGTTGAAGGAGCTCGCGCCGGAGTTTCTCGATAATTTCTATTTTGATTGGGTCAAACGCTCCTGTTGAGCAGGCGAAGCTTTGATCGGGCAGTGCGAGGATGGTTTGTTCCTCGCGCGATTTTTTCTTGCCTCGTGTAAGTTCCGGAGATTCAGGCAATTCCGGGCGCTTCATTCATCTGGTCAACAAACGCGTGCGCCAACGATGACGCTACTCAATCTGCAAACAAAAGAAGGGATTGAGGATAACTAGCCCGAAATTATGAATAGCATACTTACTAGGAATCTAGTTGAGTAAGCTCAATAAGTTAAGTCGACGAGTGGGTACCAGAAAAGATTCTCTGGAAAGGTTGCCCGCGGGTCACCAAATTGAAACTCGCGCGTCCAACGAGGGTACCGGATACAACCATACTTAGCCGGATTACAACTAAGGACGCCTGTTCCACAGCAGGTTAAGTTCTATACTCGAACTCGTTGCCCCCGGGCCTATCCTGTCGATGTTGAATGCACCCCGTCATTCGGCATGTAACGCACAGGTTTGCTGTACTCCTGCCAGATGGCATTAGCTGAGCTTGTGTCAGCACCCCATCTCGAAGAGAGGTCGTTCATGAAATGCGAATTGCATCCGTAGCTACCGCATACCCGCCTTATCGGTATCCCCAGTCAGTGATTACAGAAGCACTGAAGGGATTTCGCAAGAATAAGTCGACTGAATCTAACGAAACACGCTTGATGGACCGGCTGCATTCGAATTGCGGGGTCGAGTTCCGTCATCTGATGTTCCCTATTGATAGTCTTGGGCGTTTCCAGGGATTCGGCGCGTCGAATGACGCCTGGATCGAGGGAGCGATTAAGCTGGGCCAGCAGGCGATTGAAAAAGCTCTTGACCGTGCAGGTTTGACGCCGGGCGATATCTCGTCGATCTTCTTCTGCTCTACGACGGGTCTTGCCACGCCGAGCATCGACGCCCGGCTGACGAACCTGATGAGTTTCCCCACTAATATTAAGCGAACGCCGATCTTTGGACTTGGCTGCGTGGCGGGCGCTGCAGGCATCTCGCGCGCGGCGGACTACGTGCGCGCGTACCCGAAGCAATATGCTCTTCTTCTTGCCGTTGAGTTGTGCTCGCTGACGTGGCAGGAGAGCGATGAATCGGTCGGCAACCTTGTGGCCTCCGGGCTGTTCGGCGACGGCGCCGCTGCCGTTGTGCTGGCTGGAGATCAGACCCCTCACGCGCTGAACCCGCGTACAGAGGCCGATCCTCCGTGCCCGCGCGTAATGGACACGCGCTCGACCCTCTATCCCGGAACTGAGCATCTTGTCGGGTGGAAGTTCAAGGACAACGGCTTCAACGTCGTGCTCTCCTCTGAGATTCCCGACCTGGTGAACAAGTATCTCCGCAGCAATGTGGATGAGTTTCTTGCAGAGAGTGACCTTACGGTCAAAGAGATCTGCAGCTTCATCTTCCACAGCGGCGGGCCAAAGGTGCTGGAGGCGATGGAGAAGAGCCTGGATCTTCCGGCGGGTGCGCTGGAGTCGTCCTGGGCAAGCCTTCGCGAAGTGGGCAATCTCTCGTCCGCTTCGGTGCTCTCGATCCTGGAAGACTACCTGCTCCACAAACCCGGCAAGCCGGGTGACCACAGCGTCCTTGCGGCAATGGGCCCTGCGTTCTGCTCAGAGCTCGTGCTGCTGCAGTGGTAACTCACGCACTTCTGGCCGAATAAGCAAGCAAGATAAATAAGGGGAGCGCAGCCGCGCTCCCTTTGTTCGTTTATTCAGCTGGCGTGGAAGGGCGCTCGACGGCGGCGTGCGTTGCCGGCGGAGTGCCAAGCGCGAAGTCAGTGTCGTCTTCGCTTCGGCTGAGGACGGGATCCTGTTGTGCATGCGCTTCGCTCTCGGCGCGTGCACGGACGTGTTGCTGCACGTACGTAAACACCTGTGAGAGCGGCTCCGTGCCGTTGTTCTGCTGGAGAGCCTGAACCAGGTAATAGGTGAAATAACCGTGCTTGATGGCGTCGCTCTCGAGCGACTCTTCATTCACCCCGCTGGCGGTAAGGATGATGCGGCCTGTCCCCTGCTTGATGTGGTCGAGTGTGGCGGGGGAGACGGAGCCCGACGCGATCCCGGGCAGCATCAGCCGCTTATCCGTCGCGTTTCCGCTATAGCAGGTGTCGAGGAAGATCGCCGTGCGCTCGGCACGGACGCGAGTGGCAACCGCATTCGCGACATCGACCATGGGCAGCGCCGTCGCGTAGAGACTATCCACGTCAGGGTTGTTGACGTCCGTACCGATGTCGGTGTCATGCGTGATGATGTAACTCACGCCGGCGGTATCGACCTCGCGCGGCGAGCCATGCGCGGCGATGTAGACGACGACGAGATCATTCGGGCCGGCGCTGCGTGCGAGCCAGTTCAGCTGCTCCTTAATGTGGCGTGTCGTTGCCTGCTCATTGAGCAGCAGGTGCACGTTTTCCGGCTTGAATTGACCGTACTGCGGACTGAGGAGCACGTCGGCGAAGCTCTTCGCGTCGCTGGCCGTGTAGCTCAGCGGAGGGATGACCTTGTCCTCGAAGGAGGCGATGCCGATCACGAGCGCCCACTTCTGCGCCGGAGCTCCCGAGGGCGTTGCCGGTTGCTTTGCTGAGGATGCATCGAGCCCGCGCGGACGCGGTGTGGCGAGCACGAACGGATTGAGCCGCTGCGTGAGGGCGTCGGAAGGAAAGAGCTGTGCCTGGCTCATAGCGTAGCTGGCGAGCTGTGCGTGGCCGAGCTTTGCTTCTACAAGCGAGCGGTAGTACCAGGCCTCTCCCATATCGCTGCACAGCTCGATGGCGCGCTTGAGTAGTTGATCGGCATCTCCGAGCTGCGATGGTCCGCTGTCAGCCTGCACGCGCTCCAGCGCCTCGACGACGAGATCCTTGCCGGCGCCGCAACGCGCCTGGGCTTGCATCGAACCGCACGCCAGAGTTAAGAACAGGATGACGAAACCAAATCGCCGCACAGCCAGATGACTCCCCACGAGTTTCGAAATGCTAACGCGACGCGCGATGGATGCTTGATGGTCCACTGCGCGCACGCCCTTTCATCGCAGTAAGCACGCGGCCGTTGACTCCGTGCTTGGCAAGGTAGACCTGGCCCTCGACACTGAGATCAAAGTGCACGTCAGGCGCGTGTTGAATCGTGTCGATGATGTTTGCCTCGTCCAAATGGGCCGCGACCATCTCGATCACCTGGTCGTTACTCATCGCGTCGCCTGAGGGACTCACGGAACTGGACACGCCTGGCGAATCAGCAGCTTTCCTTGAGGGGCCGTTGGCGGACGCAACCTCTTGCCGCGGCGCCTTCGATTCATCACTGAGTGACTTGTAGTGAGCGAGCGCAGTATCAATGCGGTTCTGCGGCTCGAGAAAGTTTTTTTCGGTGGGCTTTGCGTCAATGGCTTTGCCGTAGTTGATGGCGGCCTGCTGCAGGAAGGTGCGCGCCCGGTTGAAGTCTTCGGTGGAGTACGCGAGCGCCTCGTTGGCCACGCCGATGTCGTATAGACGGTAGGCGTCCTCCTCCGGAGTTGGGTACGGCGGCATGGTGGTCAGGTCTTCGAGCGCACGCGACCAAAGCTGGCTTTCCATCAGCTTCACCGGCTGGTCCAGGGCTCCGCCGCGCGCGAGGTTCACGAGTACCTGCTCGCTGGTGTTCACAACATGCGAGGCGATTTGTACCGCTGCGTCCTGAATCAGCTTGTCATGCAGCTCCACCGGAGTCGGCGGGTTCTCGTCCGCGGAGTGTTCGCCAACCTTCGTGACATGGCTCGCCGCCGAGCTCATGGAATGGAAGATGCTCGAGGTGATTCCAGTGTTCGTCTGGCCGGTGGCAGCGAGTTGAAACTCGCGATCGTAATTCGCCTTCACGTTGTCGGCCGCGAGCGTGTGGCCGCTGCGCGACTGCGCTTTGAAGCCGACTGTGAGCGTACCTGTGACGCGCTCCTCGTACTGCGGCTGCGCAGGTTTGTTCTTATTGAGCGAGACGGTCGATTGCTGTGTGCGCGTGGGGACCGGCTGCGCGTAGCTGGTGATCGTGCAGGTGATGATCGTATCCGGATGAACGTCCTCACTGCGCAGGCGGGGGTCGTTGCGTAGAAGGATATTTTCAAGGTCAGATTTCAGGGTCGTGGCGACATCCGGCTGTACATTAACGCCGTTGACGACCACTTTGATCCCCGTTCCTTCAATATGGCCGGTCGGCGGAAGCTTTCGCACAAGCACAATGTGTTTGCGCGTAAGCGCGAGCGACGATCCGAAATTTTGGCCGTATGCCAGAGGCTGCAACAGGGCCAATACCGCGGCGATGATGAAGTATTTCGGTGTCAGCCGAATGCCACGAGGATTTGCTTCAACGCCACGACTACTCATAACTGCTCTCCAGGGTCTCCTCAGATCCAGTTGGTTCGTACAGTTGCCGTCACACGAACAAAATTGGTTGCGGTGATTCTGACCCGCCTTACTTGCACTGCGGCACTCGCATACGCTGCACCGGCGTCAACTCTTCTTCTTTCCCCCGGCGGAGCCCTTGCTGCCCGCTGCGCCGGCCTTCCCCCCGCCGCCTCCGCCGCCGTTCCCTCCACTACCTCCGCTGCTTCGCTGCTTCGCTTCCGGATGACTTGGACCCGGAGCTCGAGTCGGCGCCTTCCGAGACAGGTGAAAGCTTGATGTTGGCCGTTATATAGGTGATGTCAGGATTGAGTTTGCTCGCGATATCGTAGACGGAAGTGTTTGTACTCGAGCCCCTGGGCACCAGAAATCCCTGCCTGACCTCGAGCTTGTCCAGCAACGGCTGAAGCTGATCGGCGTAGATGTGCGGCACGAGAATGTAGTCGCCGGCGATCAGGTTGAAGCCCTGCGAGGATCCCGCGTCGGCGCGTGCACCGCGCGTGGTGTACGCAGGCTGCGGGAATCCGTTCAGCAGGAAGGTCGTTCTCTGCTCGAGCGAACCGTACAGTGTGCAGAACGAATTGAGCGCCGTGGTGCTGATCTGCGGCAGACCGAGCACGGGAGCGAAGCGGCCGACTTCACTATTAATCATCTTCAGCACGGAAACGAACGTCGACTCTTTGTGCGCCATCGATACGTTCACCGCGATCTGGCCGGAGCCGCCCGGGAGAATGATCTTCTGCATCTTCTCCCACGTGCTGCCCGGGTCGAAGCTGAGATTCTGGAGGGGCGGCAACTTCCCGGCCTTGTCCGGATATAAGGCAGCGAGAGATGTCCACGCCATGGGGTCAAGCAGGTTGAGCAGTGACTTGCGCTGCAGGACGTCGATGCGAAGCTGGGCGGACTGGAGCTTCTCAAACTTCTCCTGATCTTCACCCGCCATGCGGAAGCCGCCAACGTTCACGCTGGCGTTGATATCTGTGTCGCCGGGGTACTCCAGCAGCTCATCGGCTTCGATCGCCGAGGGATATCGAAGGCCCTTATCCGGGTCGAAGTGGATCCAGTCAATCTGGCGGTTAACGTCGGCCGGACCAGTGGTCGCCTTATGTGATCCGAAGATTCCACGGCCGTGGACACCCGACGGCGCCTGCGCCTCTGTGACGAAGCTGGACCAGAAGTTCTTGGAATCGTGCTCGCCGG
The DNA here is from genome assembly GCA_963777205.1 of uncultured Acidobacteriaceae bacterium. Taxonomy (GTDB): domain Bacteria; phylum Acidobacteriota; class Terriglobia; order Terriglobales; family Acidobacteriaceae; genus Granulicella. Next base: position 263,121 of record CAVZPQ010000001.1, read on the forward strand.
GCGGAGGCACGTCGGGGTCTGAATCGAGTTTGGCGGCAAGCGCCTGCGCTAACTCGGGGCGGGCGGTCAGAAGCCCCCCCCATGATGTGGTTAATAGGACGTCTTTAAAGAAATTTCGCCTGGTATGCACGGCCAGCCTCGGCTACGAACCATAGGCCCATCTACTTGTCAAGTGTTCCAAATGATACTCCAGAACCATTACCTCCACTAGAGAAATCAATCGATAAACGACAGGGATTCGTGCGGGCATGGCCCGAAGGAGTGAAGCGACCTCCCGCGCGGCGGTAGCGACGAAAGTAACCCATCCTGTGCATGACGCCAAGAGCCGTTTTGGTTCTGCTATGCTGCCCTAAGTTATTCAAATTACTCGGCCAATGTGGGTAACCTGGCGACCGTCTGCGCCGGCTCAGTGCAAGCCTTGGGGAAATCCAGGTTGGTGACCTACCACTTCTGTGTGCTGGCGATTCCCCTCAGGATTGTCGATAACGTACCTAGCTTCAAAGCCGAAATTTCGAGCATGTTCCAGGCGCTTGCGGCGGGCCGGGACCTCTCCTAATCGGCTGTACCCAGAGTCCCCATGGCGATTCGAGTCATTCTCCTTCTCGGTGCGGTCTTCCTGGCCTGCGGCAGCGTAGGCCTGGTGATCGTTCGCCTGAGCAATCCATTGCTGCGGGGTCTCGGCTGGCTGGGAGGATCCTTTGCGGCCGGTTCATTGGGAGCGCTCCTGCTTGCGTCGTATGGACGGCTTCCGCAGCTCACCACGATTGTCTTTGCGGACGTACTCATCCTCGGCTCCTTCGTTCTGCTGCACGTCGCGGTGCTTGAGCTCTCGGAGAGATCGTCCGTGTTCCCCACCTTCGGGGTAGCGCTGCTGGTGCTGCAGGCGGCCGTGGATATCACACTCATCTATACGCCGGCCGGTTTTGGTCCCGATGGGTCGCGCATTGTGATGGCAGGCCTTCTGATCGCGATTGTTTGCGGCCACACCGCGTTCACGCTGATTCACATCGCACGGCGCGCGATCCGCACGTCCGCACTGTTTACGTCTGCGCTGTTGCTCTCCTTCGTCTTCTACAACATCATCCGCGTGCTCGCAGTCGGCCTGGGACTCTTGAATCGGCCCACAGCCTTCTACATGGAAGAGACGATCACGTTCGGTCTCTTCGTCGCGGTCGCGCTCGGTATTGCATTCGGCTTTTTCTGGATGACGACTGCCATGCTCACCACCGGGCTCGAGCAGATGGCCAGCACCGATCCGCTGACCCGCATCTATAACCGGCGAGTCTTTCTGATGTGGGCGGAGAAAGAGCTGACCCGCGGTCAGCGAACAGGAACACCGTTTTCCGTTCTCATCGTCGACCTCGATCACTTCAAGCAGATCAATGATTGCTTCGGACATCAGGCCGGCGATCAGGCGTTGTGCGCCGTCGTGGAAAAGATGCAGGATTCGGTCCGCGGCATTGACGTGCTCGGGCGCTGGGGCGGCGAAGAGTTCGCGGTGCTGTTGCCAGGCGCGGCGGCGGATGCTGCTCTTCTCGTAGCACAGCGCGTGCGTCGTAACATCGAGCGCATTCTGCTTCCGGGCAGCGGAATTCGCAACGGAGAGCGCGTCCAGATGATCAGCGTCACGGCCAGCGTTGGCGTGGCCACCTATCGCGGCGTGGACGACAATGTTCACATCATGATGGAGCGCGCGGATATGGCGCTTTACCAGGCGAAGGCCGCCGGACGCAACTGCGTTCTCGCAACTGCCTAAACCAGCTTAAACCTCCGACAACGCTGCAGGTATCCATTGCCATCCCATAACCAGGGGGAGCGATGGCATTCGCTTTCAACACCAGCCAGGCGCTCTCCGAGATCGCCCGCGCCGCACATCCTCTCTCATTCACCGACTCGGCGGAGTACGATCCGCTGCTGCACGCGATCGGCAACTCCCGCCTTGTGCTCATCGGTGAAGCGTCGCACGGCACGCACGACTTCTATCGGGAGCGGGCGCGCATCACGCAGCGCCTCATTGACGAGAAGAGCTTTTCGGCGGTGGCAATCGAAGGCGACTGGCCGGATGCGTATCGAGTCCACGACTACGTAGTCGGAAAGACCCAGCCCAAAGCTCCCCAGCCAAACCAATATGCGGCAGCAATGGATGCGCTGGCGGGCTTTCGACGCTTCCCGGCGTGGATGTGGCGCAACATGAACATCGTCGCGTTCGTCGCGTGGGTTCGCGACTACAATTTGCGGACCCGCAGTTCGATCGGGTTCTTCGGGCTAGATCTGTACAGCCTCTACACCTCGGCGCAGGAGGTGCTGCGGTATCTGGACGCGAATGATCCTGAGGCTGCGAGACGTGCGCGTTTCCGGTATAGCTGCTTCGATCAGTTCGGCGAGGACAGCCAGGCCTACGGCTATGCTGCCGGATTTGAGCTGAGTGAAAGCTGCGAGCAGCGCGTTATCGATGAGTTGCTGGAGATGCGCCGGCGTGCGGCCCATCTGCCGAAATCAGACGGCAGAGCGTCGGAATGGGAACCGTTCTCCGCCCGCGAGAACGCCGAGGTTGTGCGTGATGCGGAGCGCTACTACCGGACGATGTTCAGCGGCCGGGTGAGCTCATGGAACCTGCGCGACACGCACATGGCCGAAACTCTCGACCGTCTGCTGGAGCATCTCGGGCCGGAATCAAAGATTGTCGTTTGGGCGCACAATTCGCACCTGGGCGATGCGCGCGCAACTCAGATGGGCCGCGCCGGCGAGCTGAACCTTGGTCAGCTCGTGCGCGAGCGTTACGGCGAAGCGGCGTTCCTGCTCGGCTTCACGACGTACTCGGGCGAAGTGACCGCCGCGACCAACTGGGATGAGCCAGCACAGCGCAAGGTCGTCCGTCGTGCACTTCCAAACAGCTTTGAATCTTTGTTTCACGAGACCGGACTCGGCGACTTCCTGCTTCTGATGCGCGACCGTTCCGTTCGTTCCGCGCTTTCGCGCCCGTTGCTGGAGCGTGCCATTGGCGTAATCTACCGGCCGGAGACGGAACGCGTTAGTCATTACTTCGAAGCACGCCTGCCTGAACAGTTTGACGCCGTCATTCACATCGACCGCACTCGTGCCCTGATTCCGCTCGAGACGACCGTGCCGTGGCGTGAGGGCAAAGAGGTTCCTGAAACGTATCCGTCCGCCGTGTAGCTCGACGGGAAAAATTGGCCAACAACAATGGAGAACCGATGCCGCCCGTCGCAATCGAGGTCTCGCGATCCCTCTCAGCCGAACTCGACAACCAGCTCCGTCGCCGCACGCAGGCCGAGGTTCGGTTCGACCCCGGCTCACGCGCAATCTACGCCTCCGATCTCTCGCATTATCGGCAGGTCCCGATCGGCGCTGTCGTTCCCCGCACCATGGACGATGTCGTAGAGACGGTTGCGGTCTGCCGCGAGTACGGCGTTCCTATCTTCGGCCGCGGCGCGGGCACGAGTCTCGCCGGACAGACGTGCAATGTGGCTGTTGTTATCGATTTCTCGAAGTACCTCAACCGTCTGATCGAGCTGAACGCAAAGCAGCGGTATGCGTGGGTCGAGCCGGGACTGATCAATGATCATCTTCGCGGCGCCGCCGAGAAGCACGACCTCACCTTCGCACCCGATCCCGCGACGCATCAGTACTGCACGCTGGGCGGCATGGTCGGCAACAACTCCTGCGGGGCGCATTCGGTGCTCGGCGGAAAGACGTCCGAGAATATCGAAGAGCTCGAAATCCTTACGTATGACGGTTTGCGCATGACGGTCGGGCCGACCAGCGACCGCGAGTTGAAGCGGATCACCGAGGCCGGCGGACGGCGCGCTGAAATCTATGAGCGCTTGCGGGCACTGCGCGACACCTATGCAGACGAGGTGCGGAAGCGCTTTCCGAAAATTCCGCGGCGTGTCTCCGGCTATAACCTCGACTATCTTCTTCCGGAGAATGATTTCCATGTGGCGCGCGCGCTGGTGGGCAGCGAGAGCACCTGCGTGCTTGTATTGCGCGCAAAGACAAAACTCATTCACAGCCCGCAGCAGCGCGTTCTGCTGATTATTGCTTACCCAGACGTTGCCACTGCCGGCGATCACGCCGATTCACTTTCTGACCTCGGCCCGATTGCGATCGAGGGATTCGACCACCAGGTCATCGACAACGAGATGCTCAAGGGCAAGCCGTTGCCGGGTCTTGATCATTTTCCGAAGGGGGGCGCATGGCTGCTGGTTGAGTTTGGCGCGGATACTGACGCCAAAGCGCACGCGCTGGGTGAGAAGGCGAAGACGATGGGTGGAAGTCGCATGATCGCGATCACCTGGGGCTGAAGCTGCTCCTCAACAAAAAAGACCAGCACGATGCGATGGAGGTTCGCGAACGCGGCCTGGGAGCGACTCGTGTCCCCGGCAAGGGACCCGAGACCTGGCCCGGATGGGAGGACGCTGCGGTTCCGCCCGCGAAGCTTGGAGATTATCTGCGCGACTTCATAGCGCTATGCAAGAAGTACAACTACTACTCCGTAATCTATGGCCACTTCGGCCAGGGCTGCATTCATGCGCGCATGGACTTCCATCTGCGATCAACCGAAGGCGTCGCGCAGTATCGCCGCTTCGTGACTGAAGCTGCGCACATTGTCACGGACTACGGCGGCTCGCTCTCGGGTGAACACGGCGATGGGCAATCGCGCGCGGAGCTTCTGCCGATCATGTTTGGCGACCGGCTGGTGAATGCATTTCGCGAGTTCAAGACCATCTGGGATCCGGCCGGAAGGATGAATCCCGGCAAAATGGTCGATCCTTATCCACTGGACAGCAATCTTCGAATCGGGCCGGACTACAAGCCGAAGCCGGTGCTCACGATCTTCCAATATCCCGACGATCACGGAAGCATGGCCGAAGCCACGGAGCGCTGCTTCGGCGTGGGCAAGTGCCGCAAGGTGGACGCCGGAACAATGTGTCCCAGCTTTCAGGTCACACGCGAAGAGGAGCACTCCACGCGGGGCCGTGCGCGCATGCTGTTTGAAATGCTGCGCGGCGAAGTCATCGACGATGGATGGCGCGATCCGCACATCAAGGACGCGCTCGATCTATGTCTCGCGTGCAAAGGATGCAAAGGTGAGTGCCCCGTCAGCGTTGATGTCGCGACCTACAAGGCCGAGTTTCTCGCGCACTTCTACGAGGGACGCACCCGCCCGGCGGCGGCCTACAGTATGGGTCTTATCGATAAATGGGCGCAAGTCGCGTCCGTCACGCCGGCACTCGCAAACTTCGCGACACAGACGCCCGGATTCGCGAGCGTCGCGAGGAAGCTCGGAGGCATCACGCCGCATCGCGACCTCCCGGCATTTCCGCCGGAGACTTTCAAAGCAGTGGTTCGCGAACCGCAGCACCGATCAGGGCAGTCCAATGAATGTTCGCGGCGAAGTGATCCTCTGGGCGGACACCTTCAACAACTACCTGTTTCCGCACACGTCGAAGGCGGCGGTTGCCGTGCTCGAGGACGCGGGTTTCCGCGTACGCGTTCCGCAGCAGCACCTCTGTTGCGGTCGGCCGCTTTATGACTTCGGCATGCTGGATGAGGCGAAGAGCTATCTGCGCAATGTGCTCAGCTCGTTGGCAGTGGACATCCGCGCGGGGACTCCGATCGTCTGCCTCGAACCAAGCTGCGCGTCCGTGTTTCATGACGAGCTCACGAATCTGTTCCCGAACGATGAAGCGGCCCAATCGCTGAAGAGGCAGGTAGTGCTCTTCGCAGACTTCCTTGAGCAGGTCGGGTATCGTCCGCCACGACGCAACCCGCAACTCGCCGGCCGCAAGGCTGTGGTCCACGGTCATTGTCACCACAAAGCGCTGTGGAGCTTTTCGCCCGAGGAGCATTTACTGCGCGAAGCCGGACTGCAACCTGAGGTGCTCGATTCCGGCTGCTGTGGTCTGGCGGGCTCGTTCGGGTATGAAGCGGAGCACTACGATATCTCGATGAAGATCGGCGACCGCGTGCTGCTGCCGCGCGTACGCTCGGCGGATCGCGAGACCGTGATCGTGGCGGATGGCTTCAGTTGCCGCCAGCAGATCTCGCACGGAACAAAGCGTCACGCGATGCATCTGGCTGAGGTGCTCGAGATGGGGCTTGCACCCTCACCGCGAAGTTCGAAGCGAGCCAACATCGAAGACGGCAACGTCGAGCCGAAACATGGCTCCCCGGCGCTCGGCGTGCTCGCATTCGCTGCCGCGTCGGCGGGCGTGGGCCTGTTCTTCCTGTCACGTGCGCGGCGAAACCATGCAACACGCGACGGACGCGACGGGTCTTAACCGCGAAGGAGCGAACTGCCATGGCAAGCAAGAGTGAACTGCTCGACCTGCTCGAAGAACGCCAAGCCTGAACGCTACGACGAGAAGCAGCGCAAGGAACTGCGCGACTTGCAGCGACGCACCGAAGAGGAGAAGGCGCGCTTCCATGGGTATGACTCGGCGGAGCGAATCATCGCGGTGTTCCGCGAGGAGATCGCATCCGAGACCGCGCGGCCGATGAATGCGCGGCTCAAGGACCTGGGGCTGCCCACCCTGCCGGATGTGCGCGATCAGTTCCTGCGTCTTGCCGGCGTCGACTCCTGAGCGGCAGGGCGACTGCAGCTTTTCGGATGAAAACCGCTGCCGGTCCGATATAATCAAGGCCTACCCCGCGGAGAGTTGGCCGAGTGGCTGAAGGCGGCGGTTTGCTAAACCGTTATAGGATCAAAAGTTCTATCGGGGGTTCGAATCCCCCACTCTCCGCCAGTTCTTCAAGTTGCTGAAGGCAGACTACTTACGGATTGGGCAAATCGCCCAAAACCGGGCGATTTCTGCCTTAAATGGACTGAATAGAGAATCTCAGAGTAGGACTAGACCCAATAAAAACGCCGATTCTCTCTTTGGCGTAAAGCGGCCTCTCTAACGCGGGGAAAGGCTTTCGAGAACGGGATACAAGAGTTCGAAAGACTCAATTTTCGATTCGCGACGACACGGCGTCCGATGAAAAAGCGCGGGCACAATTCGTTACATCAGCTACATCCCTCTCACGAACCGGCCACATTATGTTTCGCAGAAGCGCGTTCGTTAAAGCGGTAAGACACATCGGCGCACGACTGCAACCTCGCTCATTTGGAACTGCATGGCAGTTCGATCAGACAACGTGAGGAAGTGCTAGGAGAGAAAGACAGGCGGTGGTCGGAACCGCTGACATGGCGTAAGCCATGCCTCCAGCGTCCGACGCTTTGCTCTCGATCAGCGAGCGTTGCAGCTTGTCGGACTCGAGCCGAGCAATCGGAGAAAGCCGACCTCAATAAGAGGACTGCTTCCAGGCCGATAGCTGGGCTCGTCCGAGCAAGCTGCAACGTTCAATGATCGCGAGCAAGGTCGCCTGACGGGCCTCTATGAGGTCATCGCTGACAGAAATTACGGGGAGCAGGAGAAAGCAGACCAGGAGCGTGACCATCACCGCCGAGGTTGACGAGATGCGCACTGTTCCGCGACGTACGGACGAACATGTAAGCGCAAGAAGCGCCAATGAGACGCCGAGCCAGGTGAGATTGGAAGCTAACTCCACATCACCATTCTAACCTCAGCTTTTCCTGCGCTTCGGCTGTCCATCGTGCGAGTCACTGTAAACCAGAATCAGATCCTTGTTAATGCAACGGCATTATCAAGCGCTCACCACGGCCTGTTACATCTCGTTCTTCGTTGGAAGGGGGAGCAAATTGCCCGAGATGAACGATTCCGATTGCCGTTTGCAGCCGTTCCGTAAAGGGGAAGCGGAGCAATCGTAGCCAAGATATTCCACATCCGGCGATGACCGCTTCGCTGCAACCCTGGTGAATTGGAGGGCTACTACTGAGGCCCGGCAATGAAATCGGCAGGTCTTATCTTGCTCCCTCGGGAGTCCCGAACGTCTAGGTAGACGGGTACCGACGCTGGACGTTCTCCGACCGCGGATATCTCTCCAGCGACATCAAGGTCTTGCATGCAGCCGACGACGCCTTGACCGACGATTTTCCGCAGAAGTGGAGTGAGTTCGTCGAAGGTCCTACGAGGGCCGCAAACCTGCCGATTTCCTGAGTTAGTGGCGCTGGAGTCGCCCTATCGGTTCATTCTTAGTCCGATCGTCAACTATGTTGTGAAGCTTGCGCAGGAGAACCCTGATCGCCAGATCATTGCTGTGGTGCCGGAGTTGGTAGAAAGACGGTGGTACCACTATTTCCTTCATAGCCAACGTGCCACTCTTCTGAAGGCACTGCTTCTGATGGAAGGAAATCATCACATATGCGTCCTGAACACTCCTTGGTATCTGAAGTGTTAGAGGATCCCGGTACAGCTTCAGCCACGGAATTCAAATCGGGCCGCCCTCTTTCAGCGCGACATTCTCACGTACGAATTTGAGTCGAACCTCAAGCCTTCTGGACGGCCCAGCAGCCCGAAGCTATCCGGCCTGCTGCATCGAAGTCAGTGAGGTTCGCATGCAAGGGCTCACAGAGCACCAGCTCCTTGGTGCGTTTCTGGCCAACCTCTACCTGGGAGCTGGCCAGAGTATGCGACGGAAGGGGAAGCCCACCGAGAACTGCAGGTTCGGAGTGTCCGGCGTGAGTCCGACCCCGAAGCTGAGATCGACCATTCGGCCAGGCGCATACATGTAAGAGGTCCCTATGCGCAGAGATCCTTCGACAAGGTAAGTCGCGGGCCATGGCTGACCGTTTAGCCTCGACTGCTCGGTGAATCGCTGATCCCAGCCGACCGTCATCGAGGTCTCCGGATTGAGCGCCAGCACCGAGCCCAGCTGGAAACCGAAAGCGTCGCCCGGTCGAATGAATCCAAGCGTACTCGTCTCGCTCGGATCAGCTGGATTGCTCACCGGAATCGTGTGATGAGCGGGCAGGCTCTTCGTGTAATTCAAGCTACCGTAGAACACAACCGGGTCGTTTGTCTTGGCAGCTGTAATCTGGCCGATAAGCGAATTGAATCCCGTACCCAAGGACGTCTCCGCACTCTGCAGATCGTAAGAGTTTGTTCCGGTTGTCGACTTGAAATGGACGCTTGCCAACAAGTCGGGCATGCTTCCGCGCTCAGTCACAACCTGATCTGAAAGCCCGGTTGAAATGTCGCCCAGGCCGAATTGACTCTGCGTGGTAGCCGTATTGGTCGCGTCAACGGTACGGTTCAGCACAAAGCCGTACGGCAGAGAAAAATCCATCTGCAGGCGCTTCGTCAGGCCAAGGCGTGTCGTCAACGTGTGGATCAGAATATCGCGTCGTAAGCGCTCGGAAGTGATGTCGCCGACGACCAGCACGGGGAAGAGCGCGAAGCCGTCGACGGTGACGTGATCGGAAGACAGGCTGTAGTACGAGGCAATGTTATCGACCTCCAGCATGCCGCTGGGTAGCACCAGGCCGCCGCGAACCAGAAGCTGCTGATCAAGGGCCGCGGACGCATGTTTCTCCGTTTCATCGTAGGTTGCCCTGGTCACGGCTGCAAGAGCACTGGCGGGTACAGGCGGCGGGGCTGGAGATGCGGCCGTAGCCGAATGACCCGCGACCGCTGCATTGCCCGTGTCCAATCGGGATTCAAGCTCCTCGACGCGCTCCAGCAGGTTGCGGATAATCGCGTCACGTTCCCGAAGCGCCAGCTGGATCTTTATATCCACAATGTCAGGTTGAGGCGCCCTGCTCTGGACCGCGTGTTGGGCTGTTTGTGCCGATGGGTCGGCGAGTGCCACGCCGGAGCTCGCAGTCTCCGTCTGCGCAGCCAGGGTCCCCGTGACGGCAAGAATTGCAATCAGAAGAAACGAGCATCGAAACATAACAGGGTCCCCGTTCTCAATACAGGCCGTTGATGGGTGTTGTAACTCCAATGCTGCGCGTTATAAGACTTTCATCTGGAATCAGCTTGGTGGAAGAGCTGATCTCCTTGCTGATCTGCATTCTTATGTCTGGCGGATGGACGATGAAGACAATCCCGTTCTTCCATAGCCTTTGGAACCGGTCGGTCTTGATTGTGGTATTACCGAATCCGGGATCAGCGACAAACACTCTGCCGTCCGCAACACCTTCGACAACGACAAAATGGTCGAACCCTTTCAGACGGATCGGCACAATAACGGCCGATTGCTGGTCCGCCAACTCCTGGATCGACATGTCGCTGAAGCCCTCGGCGGTGTAGCCGCGCGCCAGCGCGAAACGTTTCATGTCCAATAGCGAAAATCCATGTCTTGCGCGGACTCGAGCTGGATCCGTGCGGTGCAACATCCAGACAACGATGTCCGTTTCAGGCGTGTTGTCTTTGAATTGAAATGTGAGCAGGGTGCTGAGCGCCGCGGCGCCGCAGCTTATATCCCAACGCTGGCGCACGACTCCCTGGTTGCGGATCTCTTCCATCGAGCGAATGGGCTTGCCCCACCCATCGTCGCTGCGTGACGCAGGTCGTTTGTGCTCCTGCGCTACGCCGACGACGGATGAGAGGCTCAGCAGAAACACGATCAGTAGTCTGTTGACGGATCGCATCAGTGCTGTTTTCCATTCAGGTTGCTCTGCAAAATTGTTCCAATGGTTGAGTTGATATTGATGTTCAGATTCAGCAGCACATTAATGGGTGAATTCACGGCATTAATGTTGATCAGAGAACTTAGATTCTGCTGAGCACTTCCGCTCAGATTGATCGATCCTGTCGTGGTTGTCGATGTACTGCTGCCCGGCGCCTGGATGACGAGCGAACCCTTCCCCGTCACAAGGCCGTTTGTTGTTGGGACCTGGCCGGTAAAGTTGATGACGCCGGCTGGCGAGACACTTACAGTTACACCAGCCGCTGTCACCCGGTCGAGCATGCTGTCATCAAGAGGCTTCTTCTTCGACTGCGACACGCCAGTTTGTGTCGCCAGCAGGAGCACCAAGACCAAAAGAGTGCGATACATAATATCTCTCCTTCGCTTGAAAACCGTGCGGCGGAGCAACTCTCCTTGGGGAAAGTAACCCCGCCGCCTGGAATCAATGCGTCTGGACGATCGAGTTGGTCTGGGTAAGGCTGGGGGCGGAATTCATGTTGGACGTATAGCCGATATTGACGCCATTCGTCACCATGCTTGCCACTGCGTTTACGATGTTCACCCCGGTAGCGCCAGCCTCTGCCGAGCCTGAAAGGCCGAGCAAGTCGGTGTCGCTGGACGTGATTTTGGAACCGTCGACAGCGATGTTCTGACCGGACGCAGAGCCGATTGTCGTCGGTCCCATGTAAGTCAGCGCCAGCGTGTCGCTCGTCGTGCTGTTGTGAGCGTAGTTGTCGCTCGCCGTGTAGCTGTGGCTAGCGGTCGTGTTGGTTGCGAAAACGTTCGAAGCGGTGGTGCTGTGCGAATCAGATGCGGACTCGGACGCGTTCGTGGCAAACGCGTTTGTGTTGTTTACAGAAGCCGCCTGCTGTGCACCCCAGGACCCGGTGTTGCTGTGGGACGCCGTTAACGTATCACCGAAGCTGGAGCTGTGCGTTGTCCCTGCCGTCAATGTTCCGTTCAGGCTGGCCGTGTGCGACGTATCATTCGAGGCGTTAGAGCTGCCGTTCGTAACCGATCCGCCAGGTGCTGCACTTGCCGTGTCGCTGCTGGTCCCGTACGTGGTCGATGCTCCGGTATTCGATCCGTTCGAGGACGGATTTGAGAAGGACGTACTGTTCCCGGCAGTCGTTGTACCCGACGCGCCGCCCTTGTCGGTCTGGCTCGAACCAGCGGTGCTAGATGAGCCATTCGTCGTCGTCGATCCGGTCAAACTAGCGCTCAGGTTTCCGCTCGAGGCGCTCTGACCGCCCGCCGTGTTCGACAGGCTACCGGTGTTCGAGTGCGATGCGCCTGCGCTCGAACTCTCGGTGCCGGTGAAGGCGTGATTGTCAGTCGTTGCAGTGCTCGCGTTATAGCTGTGCGTCCCGGTGTTCGAGTACAAAGCGGTGTCCGTCGTTGTGTGATTGGAGCTCGAACTATCGCTCACCGCACTCGTGTTGGTCGTGCTGTGAGTGTTCGAGTAAGTGTTGTTTACTGTGACGTCAGGACCGTTGCTGTATGACGACAACTTTGCAGTCGAAGACGGATCGGACTGGCTGACCGAGTTGCTTTGGCTCACCGTCGCTCCGCTGTTTCCACCCTGCGTGCCGAGCGTCGCGGCATAGATGTTAACGCCGTTGGCAACGGAGCTGTCTGAGCTTGTTACAACGTTCACGCCAGTTGCGCCGCTAAGCGAGCTCCCGGCCAGGGTCGTTGTCTGCGAATTCGTCGAAGTGACTGTCGAACCCGCAGTGGCCACGGACGTATCGGTTTGGCCGGCAGTTACATCGCGCATCTGACTATCACTAATCGCATGCGCTTTGGTCTGCTTGCTCTTCGAAGAGTGGTCGCTCTGCGCCATGCCAACGCCTGCAGCAAGAAGGGACGCCGAAACGAGAGTACAAAGGATTCTGTTCACAATTCCTCCAACGTTATTTCATTGGTGACACGATGACTGATCCGCCAACCTGATCGACAGGCGGAAGGGGTTGATCTGAGCACGACTTCGCGTTTCCTCAAAAGAGGGAAGATGGAGGCTGTCGCGCAGCATTTTCGCGGGGCCCCGGAGGGTGAATCGAGAGGGGAACTTGGCTTGGCAATAACAACGGCCTACGCCAGAAGACCTGTCGGACCAACCTTCACTTGCAGGTACTAGTCCATAGAGCCCGGAAACTACAGCCCAACATCGTCTCCGCCCAGACGCCGCACAATGGGTGATCGGACCGAACAGAGATCGCGGTCCTCGCTTGAGCTATGAGCCGGACGAGTATGACCATGCAATCCAGGGGCCAATCGGGGGAGCCCGATGAACACTGGCGGCCGCGAGGAAACGTTGTGGGTAAAATGCAGTAAATTGCGACGTCAAATGGAATAAGTCTTCTGCAGGGCGGCACTCAACTCGCATTGGCATTTGCATTGACGCTCGACTTTTGAAAAGCCAGCCGCCCCGATTCTGCGGTTGGGCGGATATTGGGCCACAAGACACCACGCATGACTCAGCGGTCCATCTACACCCGGTTACGTGGCCGGGGCGGCCGGCAAGCTGGACGGATTACTTCTTGCGCGCGGCGCTCGTCGCGGGTGATACCACTCAGCCCTGGCAATTCTTGGCGATCGAGTGAAGGTGCTTGCCGTGCACGATCAGCGCGTCTACTTCACGAGGCTCGGGATGGCTCCCGCAGAGATGTTGTTTCGATTCACGCTTAGCTGTCTACCAGCGTTTTCGATCTCTCTTTGGTACACCGGCACATACGTCTTCCGTGGCTAAGCTACAGCGGCGTCCGAGCAAATTGGAGGCCGTCCCCGCCATTTTACGTAGCCACGCTGTTTCCGCGTTCTGCGCCGGTTGATATTGAGACACGGTTCACTCTATATCAAGGGCGGCTGGGTCGTGGTTTCAGGCAGCGGCAAGGCGGGTGCTGGGACGGTAGTGGGCCCGGCCGATGTGACCTGGCCGGCCTTCTCCTGGGCCTGCAACTCCTGATCGTTCGCTCGCTTGGATTTGGCATTCGCCTTGTCAACAGCAGCGTGCGCCTTGGCGGCCTTGGTGGTGGCGTTGGCTGAGGACTCGTCAAGCTTCTGCTGCTTTCGTTGCCGCTTCAGTTCTTTCTTGGGTCATCGTGTACGGCGGCTGCGACATCGCCGTTGTTGGCGCAGCCGGATCGGCTGGGTGAGCTGCGGGGACTTGAGACGGGGTTGCCGGATCTGTCTGTTGCGCCGTGGCGGCGCTGGCGAGGATCGCGCAGAGCGCGAATGAAGCGAAGGGCTTGAGCGCTGGCGTGCTTGCGGTAGCTGTAAGGCTTGGACGGCATGGTGGAATTATGCAGCCTGAACGCCGGGGAGGGGCGTTTCGAGGAACTTGCGCGGGATCGCTGTTTCGATGGGGCGTTCTCCATGACCGAGTGGCCCGAGTAAGTAAGAGGAATCAACCCACCCTACAGTGACTTAGTCTGGGAGTAACTCTGAGAAGAACAACCCCACAGGTTCTAGATCAGCAGCGACAACGCGATGCCCCCACTGTCAGTGGATTGTGATTGAACAGTCGCGAATATTCGCCGGGAGTGTCAAGGTGGTCGCTTCGCTGGTGCGTGCTAAAGGCAGGCTGGTCCTAATACCCGCGATGCTGGCGGTGTTGGTGTGGGGCTGCCAGCCGTAGATCTCAAGGCGGATCTGCTCCACCAGGGTTTGTGCGTGCCCTGCCTGGTGATGTGGACCGTGAGCGCGTCAGGCGTGACTTCGCAGGTGAAGTTCATGCGCAGGAAGTCGCCGCGGGTGTACGCGAAGGTGTGGCCGTCGTCGAGGTAGAGTGAGCCGCGGCAGTCCGGGCCGGCGTAGAGGCGCAGCGTGAGCGGGCCTTGCGGCGTTTCGGCGGTGCTCTGCGTGAGCGGAGCGATGGGAAGGATGGCGCCGCCGCGGACGAAGACAGGCAGCGTGGCGAGTTCAGGGTGGATGGTCGTGGTGAGGGGGACGAGGTCGGCGCCGGCGGCGGGACGCCGGCGACGGCGGGTTTGAGCTGGTGTGGAGGGAGGAGCGTTTGCCGGTCCAGTAGTCGTACCAGCACGGGTGTGGGGAGCTCGACGGTGTAGGCGTCGGGCTCTTCGGGATACGGTGAGGGCGCGATGAGGAGATCGTGGCCGAGGAGGAACTCGCCGCCGGTGGAAGGGTCGACGTCGATCGGGTGGCCGTCGGTCGCGGCGCGCGGGTAGTCGAGGAAGACGGGACGCATCATCGGCACGCCGGTGCGCGAGGTTTCGTCGGCGAGCGTGTAGAGGTACGGCATGAGGCGATAGCGCTCTTCGATGAAGCGGCGGCGGATCGCGAGCTGGTCCGGGCCGGGTGAGCCTGCAGGCGGCAGATCGGCCCAGGGTTCCTGGTCGGCGGTGCCGGACTCGGTGTGGTCGCGGTCGATGGGCTGGAAGGCGGCGATCTCGAGCCAGCGCGTCAGGAGGTCGGGCGGGGGCGAGCCGGCGAAGCCGCCGACGTCTGCGCCGGCGAAGCTGAAGCCGCTGAGGCCGAGGTTCTTGAGCATCGGAGCGGTCATGCGCAGGTGGTTCCACGTGCTGGAGTCGTCGCCGGTCCAGGTGGTGGCGTAGCGCTGGCCGCCGGCATACGTTGCGCGCGTGAGGACGAAGGGGCGCTCGTCAGGCAGGAGCTTGAGCAGGCCGTCGTAGGTGGCGCGCGAGTTTTCCATGCCGTAGACGTTGTGGATCTCGGCATGTGTCGGCGGTGCGCGGAGCGAAGTTGTCGGAGTCGATGCGGTGCACGACGTCGAGCGGCATGGTCTTGCTTGGCGTGTTGAAGACGGAGGGCTCGTTCATGTCGTTCCAGAAACCGGCGACGCCGTCATGCACGAACTGTGTGTAGAGCGAGCCCCACCAGTCGCGTGTGGCGGCGCGGGTGAAGTCGGGAAAGACTGCGGGGCCGGGCCAGACGATGCCGGTGAAGACGGAGCCGTCGGGGTTGTGGACGAACTGGTTCTGCGCGATGCCGCTGTCGTAGGGCGCGTAGTTGGAGTTGGGCAGATTCGCGATGTGCAGGTCGGTGATCACGACGAGCTTGAGATTGATCTGCTTCAGCAGCGCGACCATGCCGGGGAAGTCAGGGAACGTCACGGGGTCGACGGTGAAAGGGCGGTTCTTTTCCTGGAAGCCGATGTCGAGATAGACGGCGTCGGCGGGGATGTGCTCGGCGCGGAGGCGCGTGGCGATGTCCATCAGGCGCTGCTCGGGCATGTAGGTGTAGCGCGACTGCTGGTAGCCGAGCATCCAGAGCGGCGGCAGCGGCGGGCGGCCGGTGAGCCAGGTGTACTGCTCGACGACGTCGCGCGGTGTGGGGCCGGCGAAGATGTAGTAGTCGAGCGGGCCGTCGACGGCGCCGAAGGTGTAGACGTCGGGCGTGACTTTGCCGAAGTCGAAGCTGCTGCGCCAGGTGTTGTCGAGGAAGACGCCGGCGGCCACACCGGCGCGGAAGCTCATGAAGAACGGAATGGCTTTGTAGAGCGGGTCGGTGGATTCCTGGAAGCGGTAGGCGTCGGTGTTCCAGAGATCGAAGGCCTGGCCGCGGCGATCGAAGGGGCCCGGTCTTGTCGCCGAGCGCGAAGTAGTGCTCGTCGCGTGGGCATGGATTCGGAGACGCGGAAGGCGTGGCCGGTGAAGCAGACGGGCTGCGCGTCGTGGAGGATGGTGCGGCCGGTGGAGTCGTGAACGGTGAGCGTGAGGTCGGCGCGCGAGAGCTCTGCGGTGATGGCGGACGTGTGGAGAGCGAGCAGTGCTCGCGGTCGTTGTCGACCGTGACAGGCGCGGTGGACTTGTGCGCGTCGGGAACGACGGCCCAGGATGCGTCTTCCGGCAGTTGCGAGGTTTGCGAGATGCGGACGCGGAGGACGTCGGGGCGCAGCGCGGTGATCTCTTCGACGCCGTGCGCCGTGTGGATGCGGACGCCGTTCGGGAGTTGTCGACGTGTTGCATCGAGCCGAGACCGCACGACGGCGATCTGAGCCGAGAGCGCTCAAAGCGCGAAGGCAAGACCGCTGCGAATAGGCTGGCCTGAGCGGAGTCGAGTCGCTGACCGGACATGCTTCCTTCCAGAGATAGCTGAAAGAGAGGCTCCATTCGGCCGAATGAGAGCCTGAGCCAATGAGACAGATGCAAGAGGCTCGCGCGCGGTGCGGTGAGCTGTCGCGCGCGCCTCTTGCATTGATGGCTAGAAGTCGAACTTCAGCGAGACCTCCGAGAGACGGCGGCCGAGCTTCAGCGGAGCCGCGCCGAAGCCGGTCGCGGGATTGTAGGTTGCGGTCTGCGGCGTGGCGTTCGCAGAGGTGTCGCTGAGCTGCAGCGTGGTCTGCGAGGCGTAGCCGGTGCCGAAGCTGTTCAGCGGGTGATTGAGGAAGTTGAACGCAGCATAACGGAAGCGCAGGTGGCGCTCGCCGCCGATGCTGAAGCCCTTCTCGAGCGTGAGATCGCGAGTTGAAGAACGCCGGCCCGTGCGCGTAGGGCTCGATGGCCGGACCGTTGGTGCCGAGTGCGGGCAGGCCGAAGCACGCGCCGTTGAGGTACTGGTGCGAGCTCCGAGGCCCGACTTCGGATTGCACTTGAGCACCGGCTGCAGGTTGACGTCCGGCGTGCCGAGGATGGTGGTGTTCGAGATGCCGTACTGGTTGGCTCCGCTGCCGATGGTGCCCTGCACGTAGTAGCCGGGCGAGGCGCTGACGCCGGTCTGCATGTTGGGGCCGCTGGAGATGTTCGTGATGCCGGAGATCAGCCAGTTGTTGATGAAGCCGCCGAGGAGGTGCTCGATCGGTGAACTTGCCGGTCTGGTAGGAGTAGCTGAGGTTGAGGATCTGCGTGCGGTCGAAGTTCATCGGGCCGTAGTTGTTGTAGAGGTTGAACGGATCGATGCCGGCGGTCCAGTTGAAGTCCGCGGAGGAGCCGAGGATGCCGAGCGCCTTCGAGAAGGTGTAGTTCGCGTTGAAGTTCAGATGGCCGATCTGCTTGATGGCCTCGACCTGCAGCGCGTTGTAGTTGGCGTAGGTGTTGTGGTGCGGAACGAGGATCTGGCTGTAGTTGGGATACGGGCGCGCGGACTGGTAGCTCTTGTCGCCGGGGTAGTTGAAGAGCGAGTCGAGGCTGGCGGCCTGCTGCGGCGTGCAGCCGGTGGGATTGCAGGCCTGGTAGCCGGACTGCGTTGTTGATCTGCGGTCGCAGCGGCGGGCGTGAAGAGATAGCCGACCGGAATCGCGTTGATGTTGTCGAGCACGACGGTCTGCGTGGTGCCGTTGTCCATCAGCGAGTTGGAGTTGTTGCCGACGTAGGAGACCTGCAGGATCCACTTCATCGGCATCTGCTGCGCGATGGAGAGCGAGTAGTTGTTGGTGACCGGCTCCTTGTTGTCGGTGGGGTCGAGACCGTAGACGGTGGTGAGCGGGATGGAGGTCTCGGTGCCGCCGGCGTTGCCGTAGGTGTTGGGGTTCAGGTGCAGCGTGTTCACGCCTTCGAGCGTGTTGTCGCCGAAGCCCTGAAGGTCGGTGTAGCGGACGTTCTCGGCCTGCGCGAACATGCTGGTGACGTCGACGACGGAGTCGTGGAAGCGATAGACGCCGGCGCCTCCGCGCACGACAGTCTTGCCGTTCGAGAAGACGTCCAGCGCGAAGCCGAAGCGCGGCTCGAAGAAGATGGGCGTGTTGCCGACGCCGGAGTTGGGAACGGATTTGTTGAGGCCGTGCCAGGTGAAGCCGGGCAGCGGATTCGTGGTGGGGTTCTTCGTGGTGTTGTAGAGCGACGGGATTCCAGATCGACGCGCCGATGCCGTGCGCGTCCTGCCATGCGCCTTCGTGGCTCACGCGGAGGCCGTAGGTCGCGACGAAGTTGTGAGTGATGCGCCAGGTGTCCTGACCGTAGAAGTCGGTGTTCCAGAAGTAGAGGTTGGTGTAGGGATTGAAGTTCTGCTGGTGCCAGTCCTGGATCTGGCCTTCGAAGAAGTTGGCGAGCGCGTTGCCGCTGTTGAAGTGCGGATTGCCGTAGGCGGGCGAGCCGTCGGGGTAGGTCCCGTTGTAGTCGGCGAAGTAGCTGCCCGCGCCGCCGTAGTAGTAGTCCTGGATGATGCCGTTGGTGGAGGGATTGGTCGCGGTCTGGTTGTTGATCGTCTTCTGCGTGAAGATGCCGAACTTGACGGTGTGCTTGCCCCAGACTTTGGTGAGGTTGTCGCCGATGTTGGGCTGCAGCTTTTTGAGCTGAAGCGGATTGGTCGAGTAGTCGGGCCAGAGGCCGAGCGGCAGACCGCCGTAGGTTGTGTAGGTGCCGAGCTGCGGATATTGCGTGTCGCCGTTGTCGAACGCGCCGTTGTAGGGATAGCCGATAGCGGACTTTTGCAGGCGGCGATCTGGCGCGCGTCGAAGGATTCCACGAACGACGTCACGGTGAGGTAGAACTCGTTGGTGAGCGTGGGAGTGAAGACGGTGACGTAGTTGGCCGCGCCGCAGTGGACCCAGATGTCGTTGTTGACGCCGTAGCCGGGCGTGTTGACCTCGCCCATGACGCTGGTCGGCTCGTAGTAGGGAACGAGCGGCTGGCCGGTGCGGCCCTTCTCAAAGCTGTAGCGCGCGAAGAAGAGGTTGCGCGGCGAGATCGCGTAGTCGACGCGGCCGGCGAACTGGCTGACGTTGTTGTTCACCAGGTCTTCCTGGTCGTAGTTGTAGCCGTCGGTGCCGGTCTGCTGGCGCGTGGGCAGCGGGAGCGTGCCGTTGACGAGCGCCATCGCGCCGGGATTCAGGAAGGCGGCGATGTTGCCGTTCGTCGAGGGCGGAGCCGTCGTCGCCGACCGTCGGCGCTGTGTTGAATGTGCCGTAGTTGCCGATCGGGCGCGGCGCCGAAGTAGTTCGCAAGCGACTGTCTGGCTGAAGTCGCCCTTGCGCATCGCGGCAGTGGGAACAAGGGCGTGGATGATCGCGCTGCCCGCGCTGTTGTACGCGTAGACGTTGCGCTGCGCGTCGTACTCGGCGCCGGCGAAGAAGGTGAGCTTCTTGCAGGTGCGGAATGGGGCCGCTGATCGGTGCCGCCGGGATAGACGAAGCGGTCGTTGGCGCGCGAGATGGCCGTTGTACTTCAGCCAGCCAGTCGTTGGAGTTGAGCGCGGCAGTGCGGCGCGTAGGTGTAGAGCGAGCCGTGATAGGCCGAGGTGCCGGATTTCGTCGCGCCCTGGATGACGACCGGGCCGTTGGACTGGTCGGCGCCGAAGTTCGAGGTCTGGACCTGGACCTCGCTGACGAATGCGTCGTTGATGTTCTGCAGGTTGGCGCCGAAGTTGCCGGCGTCGGTGAGGTTCGCGCCGTCGAGCTTGAGGGTGATGCCGGCGACCGGCGCGCCGTTGGAGGCATAGGGCGTCGGCTGGCCGATGGTGACCTGCGAGAAGTCAGGCGCGGTGTTCTGCGGACCGAGATTGCGGATCGCAAAGCCGGGCAGGATCTTCTGGAGCTCGGTGGCGTCACGGCCGACGACGGAGAGCCGCGTCAATGTCGTTCGCGGTGATGGTGGAGCTGAGCTGGCCGTTGTCGAGCGGAATGCCGGCGACGGTCTCGGTGACCGTCACGGTCTGCGCCTCAGCGCCGACGGCCAGCTGGATGTCCGTGAGGGACTTGTTGTCGCCGGGGTCGAGGTGGATGCCGGTGCGGGTGTAGGACTGGAAGCCGGCGTGGGTGACGGTGAGCTTGTAGTCACCGTTGGGCACGGACGAGAAGGTGAACGAGCCGGCGCCGTTGCGAGCGGAGGGTGCGCTGCTGCGGCGGTGTGGGTGTTCTGGAGCGGACCGTTGCCCCGGGCATGGCCGCGCCGGTGGGGTCCTGAACGAGGCCGCTGAGTGTGGCGGTGCCGACCTGCGCGAAGCGTCGGCAGCGCGAACGCGACAGGAGCATAGCGATGAGCGAGGAAACGGGTGATGCGGCGCGGTTTTGCTGTTTTGATGTGGCCGCGCTGGCAGCCAGAATTCTGGTGAATCAAGATAGCCTCCGTCCCGGGTCGAATGTTGGCTCGCAGGGATTCTGGAACGATAGCTTTATAGAAGCCTCTAGTGGTAGAGGAGGAAAGGTCCTTGCAGCAAAGCTAACCGTCCTTAACAGTAAAGACCTGTTCTGTTTTGAAGGAATTGCACAGAGCTGTCGCGACTCGATACTGCGTGCGCTTTCCGGCCGGCCCGGGCGCTATAATTGTGCGGCATACACCCGGACAATGCTGGTGGAAGACAACAGAGACGCGGGTACATTCAGCGAAGAGGAGAAGCTCGCTGCAAGTGAGCAGTTGGAGCGGCTGCTCGCGAACCCGTACTTCAGCCACAGCCGGCGCTTCCCTTCCTTTCTGCGGTTCATCGTCTGCCAGACGCTCTCCGGGCGGACGGACCTGCTGAAGGAGCGGACGGTCGGCGTCGAGGTCTTCGGGAAGGACGCGAACTACGACACGGCCAACGATCCGATTGTGCGGGTGACCGCGGCGGAGATTCGAAAGCGAATCGCCAGTACTACCAGGACCCGGCGCACGAGCACGAGCTGCGGCTGTCGCTTCCGCCGGGGTCGTACGTCCCGAAGTTCGACCCGCCGCACGATGCTTCGAGCCGGAGGAGCCGCGGTCGACGCTGCTGCGATGGTGTGGCGGAGGTGGCAGCGGCGTCCGGGAATTGCCGCGCCCGGCGATGCTCGAGCCGGACGCACCGGCGGGGCGGCGGCCATGGTTCACTCCGGCTCTCACGGTCGTCGTTCTGCTGTTGATCGGCGATCGGCGGATAGGTCTGGTGGCAGGGCTCGCGTACCTCTGCCTTGGCGGAGTTCTGGGCGCCGGTGACTGAACTCGACCGACCCGGTGCTGTTCTGCATCGCGGACCAGACGGAGTACACGGCGATTGCGCTGCGCGATGCGCAGGACCCGACAAAGCAACAGGTCGTTCTGCATGACAACCTGACCGCTGTCGTGATCGACGATCTCTATGCCGATGGTCAAGATTGCGGACGTACATGGAGCAAAACCATAAGAGGTTCAGCGTTGCGCGGCGAGGGCTCGACGACCCTGAGGACCTCCGCAGCGGGCCGACGGTGTTCATCGGCGCCTACGACAACCAGTGGACGCTGCGGCTGCTGAAGCCGCTGCGATTTCATTTCGTCAATGATCGCGTCGATGACACACTTCGGGATTGTGGATTCGGCTTCGAAGACGCCGACAACCGTGGGTCGTGGACCGGACGCAGCAGATTGCGACGAACAACTATCGCGATTATGCGATCGTCGCGCGCTTTACCGACAGCACGACGGGCAAGCTGGCCGTCGTCGTTGCAGGCGTGGGACGTGGCGGCACCATCGCCGCTGGAGAGTTGCTGACCGACCCCGCACAGTTGGCGCCAGTGCTGCGCGCAGCGGGAGACAAGCGCAACATCGAGCTGGTGCTCAGCACGCCGATCATCGGTGGCGAGCCCGGCCCTCCGCGCGTCGAAGCGTCGTACGCCTGGTAAGCGGCGCTTACAATGCGGCCTTGAGCTGCGAATGAGATTCAATCGACAACATTGGTGTGCGAGAGCGGCTGCGTTGCTGGCGGTCTCGCTGTGGTGCGCGCACGCCACTTCGCAGCGGATGGTGTTCGCGCACTACATGCTCACGAACCAGGATTATCAGGCCGACAACGATCCGACGCAGGAGGCGAAGATTGCTGCCTACGAGCGGGAGATCGAGCAGGCGCGCAGGCTGGGGATCGATGGCTTTGCGCTGAACGCAGGTGGATGGCTGAAGCAGCCGTATTACGTGCGCTACGCCGCCCAGATGTTCGAGGCCGCGGCGCGGCTGAACAACGGATTCAAGCTGATGTTCTCGGCCGACTTCTGCTGCGGCAACGGAGCGGCCGATGCGGAAGATATGATGCGGCGGTTCGCGAATAATCCGCGATACGCACGTGTGTACTTCAAGAAGGATGGTCGGTTTGTGCTGACGACCTTCGCGGGCGACAAGCTCGGCGTTACGACCTGGCGACGAATTCGCGACGATCTGGCGACCGGCGCGAATCCGTCGAGGACGACGTTTCCGAATGCGCTCGCAAATGTGAGCGGAGCACCAAGCAATAAGTCGCTGCAGATTTTTCTGGTTCCGGCGTTTTTCTGGGGCGGTGAGATGCCAGACCGCACCGCGGTGGACAGCGGCTTGAACGAGTGGGCGGATGTCATCGATGGTGCGTTCTACTGGGGCATTGCAGGCGTGCCCGGCTCAGGCGGCGCGCTCGATCCTGTGCGCAGCAGTGACGCATACGCAGCCGCGTTGCACGCGCGGCACAAGCTCTACATGTCGCCGGTCGCGGTGCAGTTCTGGGGAGCCAACGCCAACCGCTATTACGAGTACTCCGGCGGCGCGCGGCATGCGCGCCATGTGGATGGATGCGATTACGCGAGCTATGAACGAGGCCGGGCCCACCTGGGTCGAGATCATCACCTGGAACGACTTCATCGAGGGCACTTACGTCAGCCCCATCGTTGATGCGAATCAATATCCGGGCGCGAACTTTCTGGACAGCAGCGGTGTGCCGGTGGGAACGCGCGGATACTTTCACTGCCATGCGGCGGCCGGCGAGCTGATGAGCTACTTCATACGCTGGTACAAGAGCGGAGCGCAGCCGCCGATCCCGAGCGACACAATCTTCTGGTTCTACAGAACGCAACCAGCGGCGGTAAATGCCGGCACTCCAGCCGTGAAAAACAAGTACGGGCCCGTCGCAGATCTCATCTATGTCACGGCGAATCTAAGCGCACCGGCGACGCTGCGGGTTAAGTCCGGCGGGCGTGTCAGCACGATCCCGGTCGCAGCAGGAACCAGTGATGTAGCGGTGCCGTTTATGTCCGGCCGCCCACCGGAGTTCACACTCCAACGCGGCGCTCGTGTGCTGCTCCGCGCCCACGGCGCGGACCCGATTGAGGCCGACCCGAAGTACAACAACTTCTACTACTCGACAGGTGAAGCGGCCGCTCAGCCGTACAGCATCCATGGGAAGCGATGAAAACGCTGGATCCTCTGCTCCTAGTGGGTTGTAGCAGCATGTGGGCAATGGCACCGGGCATGTTCCGAGCCACGCAAAACCTTTCCCCGTTCGTCCGTCCCGACGCTTAGTTGCCCCCGAAAGGGTCCGTTACTTGTGATCGCTGGATCTGATACGCGCGTAAACGGGACGCTAGCGGCATTGAACTGCGGACCATCTTCCGCCACCTGCCCAGTGTGACTCCGGTTTTCGCTTGACGACACCATTGTCCGGGGTGATGATTCCATTCCAACGTCGCGACTCTAGCCCGTCATGCGCGTTTTCGACTGAGGCCAATCACTCATATTGCAGGACGGACCGTTGCCGCTCGGAATGATGTAACGAGGAGCAATCCAATGATTCCTGCGTCAAAAAACTTGAAGACACTGTCATACGCGACCGCTTTGCTGACGGTCTCCGCAATGAGTTCTTCGCATCGGGCATTCGCGCAAAACCAGACCTTTACTCCGCACCCCGTGATGCATTCCAGTGGACCGATCCTGACTGCCCCAGGCGAAACGGTCCTGGTGTGCGCGGCAAATAACCAGTTGGCGAGCCTCTTGCCGCCACCGCCGCCAACGGCAGCGGTAATTCCGTCTGCGACCGTCACATCGCTGGACGTCACCCTGCAAATCGTTAACGGCGTCACCGGCGCGGTCCTCGCGCAATCGCAAATCACGCTTCCGCCCCTCGGCAGTACTGAAGCACCACCGGACCCTTGTCTGAAGTTCTCTGTTGCCCCCGCGACCGTCGCGGTATCTGCCAATCTTTTCGTTGTGCGGGTGTTCCTCAACCCGCAGCCGCTGCCCCCTGGAATCTGCGCAGCGCACGCTCTCTCAGTTTCATTGCAGGTCTTCACGCCCGATACCGCCGGAAATCCAACCAACATTCGCGCTATCAGTTTCCTGCCGCCGGATCCTTGCATTAGGGCCGCCAAGCGCACTCTCGAGTAAAAAATCCGAGCGTCATGACTGCCATCGCCGATTTACCGCCAACCGAGATTGGCGTCTCCTTCGGGCGACTCTTGGACGGTTCCTATGGGTTGAGCCTTGGGAATCCGTGGACATTCCAAAGGGCCGGAGGCGAGATGACGATTCGGTGATCTGGTCACCACGGCCCGATAACGCAGAGATGGTCTTGATTATCGGATCGGGAGGCTATTGGTCCGGAGGACGAGAGAGTTGGGCTGATGATGATGCAGGCAAGCTCGACTCGAAGCTGTCCGAGATTGCGGTTGAGATCGTCGTCGCGGCAGAGCTTCAATACCGCCAGGGAAGAGTCCGAAACTACGAGTGGCGTGTGCAACGGAAGGCCCAGCTCGAGGAGGCCGCGCGAAAGCGAAAGGTCGAAGAGGAACAGGCTGCAAGGGAGCGGAGAGAACGGCTTGAACAGTCGACCGTCTACTTAGAGACGCGACTCTGTTTCAGCAGGCTCGCGATATCCGGACCTATGTCGAGGCGATCCGCCACGCCGAGTCGGGAGCTGGCCGCCGACCACCGTTGGCGCTCGAGAATTGGTGCACTTGGGCACTCGCCCAGGGCGATCGAATCGACCCAGCCATTGGCGACGCTTTCCTTGCCTCAAGAGACGATCCGGATGCGGGCTAGACTTTTTGCATCCTGCAGCCACATCATCTCGGTTCACCTCAATGACGGCCAAACCTAAACACTCTTTCTTGCACGGCGGACTGGGGTACGCGCTAGCGCAGTGAGATGGCCAGACAGGCAGATTTCCGGCGTCTTAATATCCCTGCAATCTGCGGAGACTTTCCCTGATCGGCCCCTTTAAGTTCCCTGCGAGGAACAGTGTGTTTTTCGCTAAACTCCGGTATTTCCGGCGATCTTCGCAGCTACGCGAGGCCCTCGACCCAACAATTCCCTGCACAATTCCCTGATACCAGGGAATTCTTGGCTGAGACGAGTTCGCGGCAGACTGCATCCACCGCCACAAACCCTCCAAGAAATCCAAGAAGATCCTACATAAGGTAGGAAACTTCAGCAGATGCTGAGGTTGTCGTATTTCTTTCGTCCAGCGGCGTGCTATGGGAGCCGGGCTCCGTGGGGGGTATCCTCTCGGGGTATCTTGCCGTGGGGCTGGGGGTATTTCCCAGCTTTCGTCTTTGGAGGCTCTGTGGCGCTGACCGATACCGTAATTCGGTTTGCCAGTGACACTTAGAAGGAGTAGCGGCCGCTGATCTGGACGAGGCGCTGGTTGCCGTTAATACTCGAGATGACTCCGGCCGGCTTGCTGCTGCCGATCACCGCTGTGGGGTAGCTAAAGTTGGGATGGTTGAGGGCGTTGAATCCTTCGAGGCGGAATTCGAAGCTGCCGAACCGCTCCAGTGAGAAGACGCGCCCGACGGAGAGGTTCAGGTTCACGTAGCCCGGGCCTTCCAGAATATTGCGGCCTGCGTTGCCGAAGCCGGACGTCGGAACGACGAAGCAGGATGTGTTGAACCACTCGTTGATCGTGTGCGGCCCGTCGTTACCGTTGCAGATCTGGTTGGGACGGGTGGCAACGCCGAGGTCCTGGGTCCCGGAGACAGTAGGTGTGAACGGCTGGCCGCTGTAGGCCTGCACCGTGCCGCTCTCCTGCCAATCGCGCAGAAGATAGAAGCGCGAGCTGGTGCGGTAGACCATGGTGCCCGAGAAATTGTGGCGGATGTCGAAGTCGGAGAGACCGTACTCAGCTTGCGGGTTGAGGACATTCTGATTGCCGAAGTATCCGCCGCCGCCGGCTGCGTTGGCGCCGGACTGCGTGTCGAGCGATTTGGCGAACGTGTAGTTCACCCGAAAGAAGAGACCCTGGTGGAAGCGGCGGCGGACGGTGACCTGGCCGGAGTCATAGTGCGAGATGCCGTTGAACGTCATCTCGGTGATGCCGGCGAAGGCGGGCAGCGGGCGCGAGCTGTTGCTGTTCGCGATGCGCTCCTGGTTATAGTCGAACTCCTGCGGCAGGTGCGTGCCTTTGGAGCCGACGTAGGCGACTTCAAGAGCAATGCTCCAGGGGAGCTGGCGCTCGACGGTGAGATTGTAGCTCTGCATATAGGCGGAAGGTGCGTTGGGGTCGTAGCCGTTGGGCGTGAGAATGCCGCTCAGAGATCCGCCCGACGCAGGGAAGGGATTTGCGGAGTTGATGAATGTGGATCCGGCCGCCTTGCTGGTCGGAGATACGGCGGTGTACTGCGTGTTCTCTGCGAACGGGAACTGGCCGGCCAGGTTGGTGCGAATGACAGTGAGGCGAAGGCCGGTGTAGAAGATGCCGTAGCCGCCGCGGATGACGGTCTCGTCGTTTGAGAAGGGACGATACGCGAATCCGAGGCGTGGAGCGAAGCGCAGCTTATTCGGATTGATGAGTGCCTGCGGAAGACCGGCTTGTGAGGCAGACTCGTAGTAGCCGGCGAGGCCCGCGGTATTGAGGACGGACGCGATATTGGGAACGGCGGAGGAGTTCGCGTAGACGATCTTGCCGAGTGATGGAACAAAGTTGATGAGCTGGCCGTTCTGCTCGGCGGGCAGCGTCTGGAACTCATAGCGCAGACCAAGGTTAAGGGTGAGGCGAGGCGACGCCTTGTAGTCATCTTGAGCGAACCCGGAGTAGTTGGTCTCGATGAGGTGGTTGGTCGCGCCGCCTGTCATCAGGAGGCTGGTGGCCGGGTACCCTGCTTCGAGGTCGGCAAGAGCGTCAGAGGATTGGGTTCCGTTCGTGAACTTGCCGTTGTAAGTGAAGGCGCCGTTCTTGTCCGTGTTGGTCGGCTGGAACAGCTGCACGTGGAGGATGTCGCCACCGAAGAGGAAGTTGTGCTTGTGGTGATTCCAGGTGACGACATTCGAGCCATCGTAGTCGTTCACGACGTAGGTGACCGGATCGGAGGCGCTGTCTCCTACGTTGGTGTAGCCGCTCGGCTTGAAGCTCGGGAACCCGAGGATGCCGGATGGCCCCGTTGTGGTGCCGCTGATCCCGAGCTTCAGGGCCCAGTTGGTGCCCGCGTCGTTGGCGAGTTCCTGGGATACGGTGCGGGTGCGGCCGAACCGGAAATCGTTGACCAGGTTCGGCGTGAAGATGCGCGTCTCGCCGATACCGATCAGCGTGGAATGAACGTTGGTGGCTGAGCCGAAGTTTCCGCCCAGAATGCCGTAGGTGGAATTCGCAGGAAAAATTCCAAGTGGCGAGCCACCGGCGGGATCGGACGATTGCGAGTAGTCGCGGTCGAACAGACCGGTGAGCGTATCGTTGGCGCCAAGCTTCTGGCTCATCTTCAGCAGACCGCGGTTCCAGTTGTTAACCTTGTCCGAGATGAACTGATAGTTGTTAGCTCCGGCGGCAGCACCTGCGATGTTCGGTACAGGAATGTACTGGAGCAGCGCCAGCGCGACCGGATCGATCGTGGGGATCTTGTCGTAGGGCGCGCTGTAAAGGCAGCCGGTGCCGCCAGTGGCTCCGCAGGTAGCGGAGGTGGGCTTCGCGGGATTATGGAAGTAATAGGGCTTGTTGCCGGGGAGCGATTGGCTGAAGTCGCCCGCGCGCTCCAGCAGTGTGGGAACAGTGGTCAGGTTGTTCTCGCCTTGAATCTGGCGGTAGAACTCGAGCGACAGATTGAAGAAGGTCTTGTCGTGGCCGTTGTAGATGTGCGGAATCCACAAAGGCCCGGCGAGATCGGCACCGAACTGATTGCGGCGCAGCTTGGTCTTGGGTGAAAGGCCGGCTCCGGGGTTGAAGTTGTAAACCGGGGCGTCGAACAGGTCGTTGCGGATGTAGTCGAAAGCCGAACCGTGAAACGCGTTGGTGCCGTCCTTGATGGCAAGGTTTACTACGCTGCCGGCGAGCCGGCCGTACTCGGCATTGTAGTCAGAGGTCTCCATGCGGAACTCCTGGATGGAGTCGAGCGGAGGGCTGAGCTGCGAGCCGGCGCTGCGCGGATCTTCGTCGTTGATGCCGTCGACGTAGAAGCCGGCGGAATCGGCGCGGGAACCGTTGGCCACGAAGCTGGCGCCCTTCGCCTTCACCTCCGGCGGCTGCACGCCCGCGACCGTCAAGGCGAGGTCATTGAAGTCGCGGCCATTGAGGGGAATCTCGGAGATCTCGACGGGCGTGATCACGTCACCCTTGACCTGATTCTCCGTGTTGATGAGACCGACGTCGGCGGCAGAGACGGAGACCTGGGTGGAGACGTCGCCCACCTTGAGCTGGACGTCGAGACGGGCCTGCTGATCGGCCTGGAGCTCGAGATGCTTCTGGGTGGCGGACTGAAAGCCTGGCATCGAAATCGTGACCTGGTACAGGCCCGGGTTAAGGGTTGTCACCGTGTACTCGCCCTGACTGGTCGTTTTGACAGTGCGGGTCTGGTTGGTGCCGGTATTGCGCACCACGACGGTTGCCCCGGGGAGTACGGCATTCGAAACGTCGGTGATGCGGCCGACCAGCGTTGCGGTAGGCGCCTGCCCGTGCATCGGCCCGACGAGTACGAACACCATGGCCCAGAGCAGGAGCCAGACCCACTTGCTTGTCATTGAACTTGCTCTCATTGACGTTTTTCCTTGCCTTTCCATCAGGAATGCTGCGGCGAATACGGTCGATCGCGGCCGGCTATGCGCCCGCGTCCGAGGTGTCATTGGCCTTTGGCGGCTCCATCAGCTCGATCCGGTTGCCGAACGGTCCATAGAGCTCGTCCACGTGCTTGCCGTTGGGCAACTGGTGCGATTCGATGGGTCGATAGTCCTTCGCCTGCGGCTTGGCATTGAGTTCCGCTGTCACTTTGGGTACGTCGGGCACGGAGAGACAAATGTGATCCTTGACGTGGTAGCGATCAATCGTGCGATTCTTCCGATCGACGCCGATTTCGAAGCGGTCCGGGCCCGAGCCGATGACCATCTTGGAGCCATCGCCTTCCTTCACAAAGCCGAACGCATCCGCATACCACTTGGTGGTTTCGTCTCGATCATTCGCGAGGAGCCCGATGTGATCGATGTGATCGGAGATGCGATCCGCGGGCATGTCCTTGCCGCGCGATTTGCCGGTCAGGCTGTGGGGCAGGTACTGCACGATCTCCAGGTCAAAGCCTGACGGGTCGGTAACGTCGAAGCTGAGGTTGCCGGCGGCATCTTTGGTCACCTTGTCAGGCACCGTGATGCCTTTGGACTTGAGCAGTTCGCGCATCCCTGCGGCGTCGTTGGTCTGGAACATGGCGCCGTGGAGGAAGCCGTGGTTGGTGGCCGGCTCCTGGATCAGCTCGATGTACTGGTGGTCGTTAATCTTCACGAAGGCGGCGTGGTCGGTGCCGTCCGGGTTCTTTACCGCGCCGGCCTCCTGGAAGCCGAGGAAGCCCTCGTACCAGGCGCGCGCCTTGGCCAAATCGCCGACGTCGTAGGCGATCCCGGCGACGCCCGTGATCCGCGGCGGCTGAGCAGGCTTTTTGGCGGCGACGGCCGGGAGCGAAAACAAGGCAAGAACAACGAGCGGGGCAAATCTCATTCCGGGAAGACTCCTCTGCGCAGGCGTGAAGCTTCAGGCCTCTGTCTGAGCGTGACAGCAACTATTGGCGGCGCGCGGGACGGGGGCCAAGTTAATTCACAGTCAAGGAGAAACGCGACACGGCCTGACCGCGCAACCGACTGAAAAGCCGCAAGTTGGAGTTGTATAAAGGGAACGTATCTACGTAAAGAGAGCGGCTGCCCGGGTGCGCTCAGGGAGCAGCGGTCGAGCCAGGCTATTTCTGTGCGGGCTGGCCGGAGGAGTGGACCCCGCGGCAGATCGCGATGGTGATGTTGCGCGGCCGGTCCATCCCCTTCTCGATCCGCAGAAGAGCCTCGAACGGCGGAATGACACCGTTGGAAGCCGAGGGCAGCCGAGAACGGAGTTGCTGGAACGAGCTCTCCTGAAGCAGCCAGTGCATGGCGGCGTCTGTGGCTGTGCCTCCGGATCCGCTGATGATGAGGGTCTTGCCGGTGCCGCTTAGATTGCTCAGGAAAGAGATCGTGGCATAGCCATCGCGGGTCTTGCTCTCGTCCGCAGGCCTGAAGTGGGTCGCGGCGTCCCGTGTGGTGGTGTCGACGGGATAGTAGGACTTCGAAACAGGATCGAACGCCCACTGCAAAGTCAGGGCGCCCTGAAACAGCTGAATCCATGGGTTTGAGGCGGGCGTGCCGAGCAGAACGAGATTATCGAGCTTGGTCTGCTGGAACGAGAGGTCGCGGGCGAACTGAAGACGAGCCTGGCCCTGCTCGGCGCTTGCGATCTGCGCCAGCTTCCAGACGAGCGAGGATTCGGCGTAGTTGGACTGGCGCCGGAGCAGCAGCTGATGCAGCCAGTTCGGATCGTGTTCGGCAGGGCCCGGGCCGGTGAACACATTCCGCATGTAGGTTCTATCGAAGTACTCGCCGATGGGAATGGATTGCTGCGTGGCTTCCTCGTAGAGTCCGAGCGAAGCGTCGTCCATAACGACGTCAGTCGTTCTGTTGGCCGGAAAGATGCTCGACCAGAACTCACCGACGGTTCCGGAGAGTGCGATAGGACCGGCGCTGATGGCAGGCGCGCGCTGCAACCTTATATAGAGGACACAGGAAAGGATGGCGAACGCCGCGGCAACCACGAGCGCAGTCCAGAACTTTTTGTCCCGCGGCTGCGCCTTCGGGAGCGTCCATGGGGCGTCGATCGGAGCAGCGGGGGGCGCCTCGAGAATCGGCGCAGCCGGTAACACCGAGATAGCAGAGAGAGCTTCTGCGGGTTCGGAAGGCGGTAAACCCTCCTCCGCGGTCCGGCGGCGGAACATAGGCGCGTAGTTTCCCCGCGGGATCTCAACCATGTACTCCTCGTCGCGTCCGTCGGTCCGGAAGTACTCCGCGAGCCGCTTGCGCAACATGGAGGCGTGGACGCGCACGATGTTATCGGCCATCGTGTCATAGCGGGGTGCGCGACCGAAGACCTTCTGGCCGAGCTCGAGCTCGTGGATCTCCTGGACATCATCGTCCAGGACACGCTCGCAGAGATATTGGAACAGTTTGGAGAGCCGAATGGACCGATTCAGTTGGCTGCTCGCAAGAATACGATCCGCCAGTTCCCGGAACTGCGCCACGTCTCGTCGAGAAGGAGATTCGACCATCGGCCCAACGATACAGCGCTGAAGAATGGGTGGTCAATGGAGCGGGATGGCGCACGGTTTCTACGTAAAAACCTCGCTTGTACGACGAAGAAAACAAAGCGATTGAAGTTTTGTTTCAGTTAGCAGGAGCGGCTTGACCGTGAATTAACTTGTCCCGAGCATCCGCCACTCGGGAGAGTGGAGCATCGCGGGTGACAGTTCCGCGACACTTCTGAATTGCGTTGGATCGGAGCGGTAAGGATGAAGAGAGTGACCTGCGGGCTGATAACGGCCGGCCTGATGCTTGGCGTAAGCCTGATGAGCTGCGCGCAGAAGAAGAAAGGCGGCCCTCGGAAGGTGGAACTGCCGCACCCGTTCTACTGGGCGGCGCCAGATGCACTGAGGGGCGACTGGCAGGGGCAGGCAAATTATGTGGCGCAGGTCGTCCCCGTAATGGACAAGATTTTTTCGGTGGAGGACCTGATTCCGCAGCAGGAGGACGTCAACAAGTACGAGGCCCATATCTTTCACCAGTTCGATCTCCCAAACGATAAGCCGGTCGCGGTACTGACCGGCACGCTCGACAAGGGCGTCGTCACACTCGAGGGAGACGGCTGGACGGGCACGATTGAGGACGGGCACTTCAAGGCACAGAACGGAAGCGAGACCTTCGATCTGCAGCATGTGGACCGCGCTTCACCAACGCTCGGCATGAAGCCGCCGGCGGGAGCGATTGTGCTGTTCGACGGAACAAACCTGAACGCCTGGGCCAAGATGAAGGAGAAGCACTGGCTGGAGCAGGATGGGCCGTGCCGGTTCCGGATCGTGGATGCCGGCGCAGCGGAATCGTTTCCGCGGCGCGGAAACTGCATCAGCAAACAGCAGTTTGGCGACGCGAAGATCCACGTCGAATTCCGAAACCTCGGTGGGCCGACGAACAGCGGCGTATATATCCAGGACCGCTACGAGGCCAACATCAACGAGACCTACGGCAGCCTGGACAAAAATCCGAACGGCCAGTTCGACAACTCCGTCCCGACCAAGCCCGGAATCCGTGCCTCGCGGCCGGTGCTGGACTGGCAGACGTTCGACATCGACTTCAAGGCGCCGCGCTTTGACGCGTCCGGCAAGAAGACGGCAGATGCCATTGTTACGCTGCGGCTGAACGGCGTCGTCATGTACAAGGACCAGCCGCTCGGCCCCGTGATTCTGAACGCGGCGAAGCTTGGTGAAGCTCCGCTGGGCCCCATCCAGTTGCAGGAGCACGGCATGCCGGTTCAGTTCCGCAACATCTGGGTAGTGGAAACGAAGTGACGGAAAAGAGCGGCGCGATGACGACAGCGGTGAATGAACGTGCCGCTGAGGCTCAAGCAGCAGGCGCTACAGGTGTAGGCCGCTATCGCTGGCGCATCTGTGCCCTGCTGTTCTTCGCGACTACGCTGAACTACATGGACCGGCAGGCGCTCGCGCTGCTCAAGCCGACGCTGCAGAGTCCGGTGCATGGGATTGGGCTTACGGAACTGCAGTATGCGGGCATCATTTCGGCCTTCTCGGCCGCGTATGCAATCGGCCTGCTAATTGCCGGCTCGTTCATCGATCGAGTCGGCACAAAGACCGGCTACGCGGTTGCCGTTGCGGTGTGGGCGATTGCCGCGATGGCACATTCGATCGTTCCGCTCGCCGGTGTCGCCGGGCCGCTGCATAGTGCCGCGCATTGTGTATCCAATCTCCTCAGCCACCTTCCGCTGATTGGCAACGCCGCCTGGGTCACCGACTTCGGCAAACTGTCCGGCGCGGTAGTCGGGTTCGGAGTGGTGCGGTTCGTGCTTGGCCTGGGTGAGGCAGGGAACTTCCCGGCTGCGATCAAGGCCACAGCGGAATGGTTTCCGAAAAAGGAACGTGCGCTCGCCACGGGCATCTTCAACTCAGGAACGAACATTGGGGCGACGCTCGCTCCCTTTGCGATTGCGTTCATTCTGTACCACCTGAAGTGGAACTGGGCATTTCTCGCGACCAGCGGCTTCGCTCTGATCTGGCTGGTGCTCTGGCTGCGGATGTACAAATCCCCGCAGCAGGACCCAAACGTGAGCCGCCGCGAGCTCGCGTATATCAGCAGCGATCCGCCGGAACCGACAACGAAGGTGCCCTGGAAGAAGCTTCTGCCCCTGCGTCAGACGTGGGCGTTCCTGCTGGGCAAAGCGTTCACGGACCCGGTGTGGTGGTTTTATCTCTACTGGCTGCCAGGGTTCTTGTTCGCGAGATTCGGCCTGACGGTTGCCGGCATGGCGATGCCTCTGCTGGTTATCTATAACGTTTGCACGGTCGGCAGCGTCTTCGGAGGCTGGCTGCCGGCGCGGTTCGTCTCTATGGGATGGACGATCAATCGTGCGCGCAAGACCGCGATGCTTCTTTACGCAGTCGCGATCGTGCCGATCGTCTTCGTCGAGCACGTGCATTCGCTGTGGGGAGTAATCGCGCTGGTCAGCCTTGTCACGGCAGCACATCAGGCCTGGTCAGCAAATCTGTTTACGCTCGTGTCCGATATGTTCCCGCGGCGCACCGTAGCCTCGGTCGTGGGCATCGGGGCGTGCGGCGGATCGATTTCGATGATGTTCTTCGGAGCGATCGTCGGGGTCATCTTGCAGATGACCCATGGCAACTATCTGCCCATTTTCCTGATCGCCGGGACGGCATATCTTGTCGCCATCGCGATCATCCAGGTGCTGGTGCCGCGGTTGGCAACGGTGCACATCGGCGAAGAGGCTGCCGTCGAGAGTGCCGCGCCGGCTGTCTAGAATTCACAACTGATTTATTGCATTGAAAGGCAAACGGATGAAATCGAAGTCACGCAATACCCTTCATCGACTGTGCATAGTTGCGCTGCTTGCGGTGTGCGGAATGGTCACGCTTTCTGCTCGTTCCCAGCAATCGGAGAGGCCCCGCATCACGGGCATCTCGCACATCGCATTCTTCACCTCGGACCTGCCGAAGACCATCGCTTTCTGGCACGACTTCCTCGGCTACGACGAGACGTATACGCTCCCGAAGAAGGACAGCACGGATGTGCGGATTGCGTTCATCAAAATTAACGACCTGCAGCACATCGAACTCTTCAACGAAGCTCCGCCGATGCCGCACAACATGCTCAGCCACATCTGCTTCACTGTGGACGACATTGAGAAGATGCGCGCCTTTCTGCGGTCCAAAGGCTACGACCTGCCGCCAGCCAATGGAGGCAAGACCAAAGTCGGCGATTACGCCTTTGAGATCAAAGACCCGAATGGTCTGCTGATTGAGTTTGTGCAGAGGCTGCCGAGCGGCAAAGAGATGCAGGCTGCGGGCAAGTTCATGCCGGACACGCGGATCTCTCCCCGCATCTATCACGTCGGCTATATGGTGGCCGACGCGCAGAAGACCGAAGACTTCTACAAGATGCTTGGCTTTACCGAAACGTGGCGTGGCGGCGGCAACCCGAAGGAGCTGAGCTGGATCAACATGAAGGTTCCCGATGGCGACGACTACGTGGAGCTCATGCTGTATCGTTCGCTGCCCGACGAGAGCAAGTGGGGCACGAAGAACCATCTCTCGCTGGTCGTGCCGGACATCGAGAAGGCGGTAAGAGAGCTCGAATCCCGGCCGTACTACAAGACCTACGAAACCTACGGCAAGCCGCTGACGATCAACACGGGAGTGAACGGAAAGCGGCAGGTAAACCTTTACGACCCCGATGGCACGCGCGTCGAGATCATGGAGCCGAACACTGTGACGGGTAAACCTGCCCCCTCGTCCACTGCACCTCCGCCGCCCGCGTCCACCACGCTTCCGTTCAAGGCGCCCGCGAGTTCGAAAGCTCCCTCGGGCCCTCAGTAGAAACTGAATGCGAAGAACGGGCGGGAGGCGCTCTAAGCGCTTCGCTGAACTCGAAATGATCGGATGGGAGGGGAGATGCGCGTCGGCATCATTGGTACCGGAGCAATTGCGAACAAGCACGCGCTCGCGTACCGCAATCTCGGCTTCCGGATCACGGCCTGCACGAACAAGTCCGCAGAGCGAGGGCAGCAATTCGCCCAGGCCAACCGTGCGCAATTTGTCGCGACGGCGGATGATCTCTGCGCGCGGGCGGACGTCGATTTCGTCGATGTGTGCACGTTTCCGGACTATCGGCTGGAACCCGTGCGGCTGTGTGCCATGGCCGGCAAGCACGTGCTTGTACAGAAGCCGATGGCGACGAACCTCGAGACCGCGCGCAAGATGATCGAAATTGCGCGTGACGCAAACATTCAACTCGGTGTAGTCAGCCAGCATCGCTTCGACGACGCCACCATGTTTCTGAAAAAAGCCATCGAGGAGGGTCGCCTCGGCAGGATCCTTCAGGCCGACGCGTATGTGAAGTGGTGGCGATCGGCCGAGTATTACAGCCGTCCAATCAAGGGCAGTTGGGATGTCGAAGGCGGAGGCGCGCTGATCAATCAGGCGATCCATCAGCTGGACCTTCTGCTGTACTTCGCCGGCGCGGTGGATCAGGTCTTTGGATACTGGCAGCTCGGCGCCGTGCACAATATCCAGTCGGAAGACAACCTCTCTGCGCTGCTGCGTTACGCGAACGGAGCGACAGGAGTGATTCAGGCATCCACGGCGCTCTGGCCCGGCTATCCGGAGCGGATCGACATCCATGGAACGCGCGGCACCGCAACGATCACGGGCGACAAGCTGACGCACTGGGATGTGCAGGATGACACAGGAGAGGCCGCGCCCGTCGTCACCGATGTCGCTTCCGGCGCTTCGGACCCAATGGCTATTTCAGTCACGCCATTTGAGCGGCAGTTCCGCGACTTTGCAGCCGCCTGCAAATCGGGCCAAGCTCCTCTAGTTTCCGGGGAGGACGGATATGACGCGCTCGAACTCGTGATCGCGATCTATGACTCATGTCGAGCAAACAAGCCGGTGAACCTGAAATAGAGAGGACAAAAGCATGTCGCAAGTGATCTTGGATTCGCGCGCACCCGTTGGCAGCTTGAATCGCAGAAGGTTTTTGCAAGCCATCGGTTCCTTACCGATCGCCGCAGCCGCAGCGTCCGGTGGTTTCGGATTTTCGGCTTCCGCTGATGCCGAACTCGCGCCCATCCAGCGGGCCGGAAAGGGTTCGTTTCTGAAGACCTCGGTAAATGCCTACTCGTTTACAAAGCTTTTGAACGCCAAAATCAAGCATCACCAGCAGGGTATGGATCTGTACGACGTCGTGGATTTCTGCGCGGACCACAACATCGACGGCTTCGATGCGACCGGCTACTTCTTTCCGGACTACCCAGTGCGTCCGACAGATCAGTACATCAACGACCTGAAGCTGAAGGCGTTCGAATCGGGGGTTGGTATCAGCGGCTCCGGTGTCCGGAATAACTTCACGGTTGCCGACAAGGACAAACGGGCGGGCGATGTCGCGATCATTAAGCAGTGGGTCGAGATTGCCTCTCAGCTTGGTGCGCCCGTGTTGCGCGTCTTTGCAGACACCCAGATGCGCAGCAAGACATGGAAAGATGTTGCGCCGGGAAAAACACGCGCGGAGGTTGCCGCGTACATCACCGAGAACCTAAAAGAATGCGCAGACCACGGCGAAAAGCACGGCGTGATCATCGGCGTGCAGAATCACGGCGATTTTCTGCAGACAGCGGAACAGCAGCTGGAGCTGATCGGCATGGTGAACTCCAGGTGGTGCGGTGCAATCGTCGACACCGGCTATTACAAGACACCTGATCCCTACGTGGACATGGCGCAAGCGGCGCCATATGCGGTTAACTGGCAGATTAAGCAGAGCCCGTTCGGCGCTGCCAGCCCCATTCCGCTGGATTTGAAACGGCTCCTCGGCATTATCAGGAAGTCGGGATACCGGGGCTACATTCCGGTGGAGACACTGTCAGTGGCCGGAAAGCCATACGACCCATTCAAGATCGTGCCTGCGTTTATCGATCAGGTTCGCCAGGCAATTGCAGAGACAGCCTAGAGCTGCGGAGGGATGAATGGAAATCAAATTGACATGTTCGCGCCGGACCTTTCTCAGCGGGGTGGCCGCTGCTGCGGCAACTGGGTTCGTGGACCGCACTGCTGTGGCGGAGGGCTGGCCGCGACTGAAGATCGGTTACGCCTCCATCACATGGGGAACCGCAGAGCGACAGGCGATCGACGACATCTCGGCGCTCGGCTATCCGGGCATTCAGATGCGCAACAATGCCGTCTCGGAGTTCAAGCCGGAGGAGCTGCGCAGCCTGCTGCAACAGCGCAATCTGAAGTTCGTCGCACTCTCGAGCGGTGAGCTGAACATCGATCCGGCTGTCCAGTCCCAACAGTTGAACATGCACGTCGCCAACGCGAACTTCGTCAAAGCCGTAGACGGGCTTTACCTCCAGGTGCTCGATCAGCTCAAGCCTTATCCGCGCAAGGTCGTGCCGGAGGAGTGCGTTCGGCTCGGCAAGCTGCTGACCGAACTCGGTAAGCGCGTCGCTGATGCAGGTGTGAAGTTGGGTTATCACAATCACATGAACACTATCAGTGAGCATCCTGAGAATCTGCAGCGAGTGATGGATGCTTCGGATCCGCGCTACGTGGGCCTGGAGCTCGACACTGCACATTACGTCGCCGGCGGTGGAGATCCGGCCGAGGCAATTCTCCATTATCGTGACCGGCTCCTGTTCCTGCACCTGAAGGACGTTGTCGATCTACCTGTTGATACGCCCGGCGTAAAGTACCCGTTCAAGTTCGTCGAACTCGGTCGGGGACGTGTGAACTTTCCGGCGGTGATGGATGCACTCCGCAAAACGAAGTACAGCGGATGGGCGATCGTCGAGCTCGACAAGGTGCCGGACAAATCGCGCACGCCGAAGGAATGCGCTGCAATCAGCAAGGTCTATTTGCAAGATCAGCTGCACGTGAAGGTGTAGCGCGAGACCGGCTCTCTACCTGAAGCAGAGAGCAGTTTGACCACAGTGCGGAGAGTGAACGGGATATACAGAAGGTCATTTCTGCACAGCATGGGAGCCGCAGGCGCATGGAGCCTCGCATCATCAGTAAGGACCGGCTTCGGCAGCTCCGGGCGGACACATAGTGCATGAACTTGCGGGAGGCGATCCGTTCGGCGCCGCGCCCCCGCCGCAGTCGATTCGATTCGCTGTCTGCGGAATGAGCCACGACCATATCTATGGCATGGTCAACGCGATTCGGCGCGGAGGCGGTGTGCTCGTCTCAGCCTACGGCGCGGAGCCCGACAAAGCGGCCGCGTTTCACAAGCGCTATCCGGACGCAAAGATGGTCTTCGTCCGAGCGCGCAATCCTCGACGACCCTTCGATCCAGCTCGTCCTCAGTTCCACCATTCCGAACCAGCGCGCGGCATTGGGCGTTCAGGTGATGCGGCACGGGAAGGATTTTCTAAGCGACAAGCCCGGAATGACAACGCTTCAGCAACTTGCAGACGTTCGGAAGACGATCGCGGAAACGGTGCGGATTTGCGCCATCATGTACAGCGAGATGCTCGAGGTTCCGGCCGCCGTAAAGTCCGCCCAGCTGGTGCAGGCGGGTGCGATCGGGCGCGTGATTCAGACGATCAATATCGCGCCGCTGGAGAGATGCTCCGGGAATCCCTAATGGTCTGATTGGAGGAAGGCCGCGATCTCCTGCGCGTCCTGCGGGGTCACGCCCATCTCGGGCATTGCTGTTCCAGGCTGGAAATGCTGTGGATGCATAATCCATGCCTGGAGGTCGGCGGGCGTGTTCGGCACGGTGCCCGCAAGATACGATCTTTGTGCCAGCGAATCCAGCGATGGGCCTACCTTGCCGATCGCGCCGGGTACGCCCGGGATGACGTGGCAGGTCGGGCAGCCGTACTGAATCATGAGCGCCGGTGCACCGGGATGCGATTGCGCTGTCCGGGATGACTTACAACCCGAGCAGAAGAGCAGCGCCACCGAAAGACAGAAACAGGCGCTCTTCATGGCTGCTGTCCACCTTTCTCAATGAGCACTTGCAAGGAGCCGAGCTTCATACGCTGCTCCGATTCCGCGAGCCACTTAGCAAATAGCGCCAGACCGATAATGATGAACACGATGCTTGAGGGCACCCACATGATGACTCCGCCGAGTTGCTGATCCTGCAGGGCGCTCAGGCCCCATCGTGCAGTTGTCGTCGCGTAAGCGGGATACCAAAGGACAGAGGAGAAGGTAAGAAGCGCGCCAATTGCACTGCATTGAGCCGCCGCAGCGAAGACGTAGAGTGTTCCCACACCGTAGCTCATTCGAGAACGGCCGACTCCGTAAAGCGCAGACCAGAAGAGCACAGCCGTGAGGAAGAAGCTGAGGTGTTGTGCGGCGTGGATCCAGTCGGAGGTGAGCGTGGCGTCGTAGAGCGCTGGAATATGCCAGACCCACAGCGCGATGGTTTCAAGCAGCCAGGCCGAGAGCGCGGATGTAAGAAGCCGGGCCAGAGCGGAGTTTTCTACGCTGTGCACCCATCCACCGACGTGCGCGCGATGCCGAGGCGCGAGGGCCCACAGGCAGGTGGCGCCCGGATGTGAGGCCGAGATCAGCGGCGCTGAGACGAGAATCATGATCTCGTGCTGCAGCATGTGCGCGCTGAAGAGCTGCTCACCGAGCTCATGGATGGGCGAGGTCAAGGCGAGAAAGAGGGTGAACCATCCTGCTGCGAAGCTGGCATGTTTCCAGCGCAGAACGTGAAGGCTGCCTCGGCGCACCGCACCGACGGCATAGATGACGAGCATGAGAGCAAGCGGGATGACGATTGCCGGCTCCCAGCTCCAGGGTACGTTCCAGACCGATGGAGTGCCTGCGGACACGAACGCTGCGAGCGCAGAAACCGAATTGTCGTATGCAGGAAGCATTCTCAGTCACAAGGCTGGACGGTGAGGGTGGCGATGGTTCCGGCGATAACGATGATGATGGAAAATCCGGCGAGCACGAGGCCCAGGATTGCCATGAAGCGGCGCCGTCCGAGCTCGGGTTGCGTTTCGTCCGCACGCGGAAGCCTGCGCAGGCCCGCAAAGGACAACCAGGCGGCGACCAGGCAGAGACAGAGATCGATGAGGCAGACGAGATAGTCAGTCCGCTTGTGGTTCACATCGCAGACCCAGTGGGAAACCGTGAATCCGACGATGGTGTTGCAGAGCACCGCGAAAGGGCAGATGAGAAGGCTGGCCAGGAGCTGGCGATCCAGCCTGGCCTCCGCAGGAGACGATTTGTGAACGAGAGCTTCAGGCATGGAGCCACCGCGGCGCCCAGTAGATGACGAAATAAATTGGGACCCAGAAGAGGACGACGAAATACCAGTAGTCCGCGTTCTCTGCTGCATCCATGAAGCGCTTGCCTTCGACCAGCGAGGTGAAGAAGAGCACGGTCAGGACGATGGTGTCGACGAGATCCGTGAGCAGATGCGTGACATGCAGGCCCATGAGCATCCACACGGCTGACCCGTAGGCATCCATGCTCCAGTCGCAGTTGAGGTGGCGCAGCTCGAAGTAGCGAACGATCACGTTGACGATGCCGATGGCGCTGAGCAGGACGAGGCCGATCCGGACTGCGCGGAGATCCCCTTTGCGCGCGCGGCGGCGGTACCACTCGTTGGGGATGATGCTGAGCAGAAAGATGATGAGGTTGAGCGTGCCCCAGAACAGCGCGGGAGGATTCTCGTGCGGCGGCCACTCAACCGAGCGCGAGTGCAGGTAGAAGTAGGCTGCAATCATCAGCAGGAAGACGGTGCCTTCGATCGCCATCATGCCGATAATGCCGTTCCATGTGATGCTGCGCGTCCCGAAGACTACGTCCGGCAGCTTCGAGACATCGAGGACTGCGGGTTCTATTCCGTCTGCCATGTCTCCCTCGCGCGGCGGCGCGCGGCCGCCTGTCGATCGGGCCAGAACCAGCCAATCATGGTGATGGCGATTGGCACGGCCCCGATGGTGATTCCCCAGGGTGTGAAGATGCTGGCGATAAACGCAGCGCTGGTTGCGACCGCTGCAAGGAACGGCCAGATGGTCGGCCCAGGGAATTCATCCTTGGCATCCGGCTCCGCGTCGAGAGGACGCGTTGTCAGGAAACTTCGCGCGTCCTCATGCAGACCGACGACGATCGGCTGATTCGGCGCGGCATCCCAGAGCGCCTCGCGGCCATTCACCGTGGGCAGGTGCAGGAAGTTGTACTTCGGCGGCGGAGACGTGGTCGCCCACTCAAGCGTGCCGGCATTCCACGGATTTGGTCCTGAAAGCACCCCGACGCGACGCGATTGGAAGATGTTGTACATGAAGATCAGCACGGACAGGAAAAGAAGGATGTAGCCGATCGATTCCACCTGGTTGAGCGTGGTCCAACCCATGTTCGCGGGATAGGTGTACACGCGCCGCGGCATGCCACGGATGCCGAGCAGATGCATCGGGAAGAAAGTAATGTTGAACCCGATGAAGAACAGCCAGAAGCTGAGGTGACCGAGGGTCTCATTCAACATCCTTCCGGTCACCTTCGGGAACCAGTAAGTGAGCGCGCCGAACAGCGGGAACACGGCCCCACCGATCAGCACGTAGTGGAAGTGAGCGACGACGAAGTACGTGTCGTGGACCTGGAGATCGACAGGAACGGACGCGACGAAGATACCGGTCATGCCGCCCATGATGAATGTGAAGAAGAAGCCAAGCACCCACCACAATGGGGTTCGCAATACAGGACGGCCGGTCGCGAGCGTGGCGATCCAGCAGAAGATCTGGGCTCCGCTTGGAATCGCGATCATCATGCTGGCAGCGGTGAAGTAGCTTTCGGCAATCTGCGGGATCCCCGTAGCGAACATGTGATGGACCCACAGACCGAAGGCCATGAAGCCCGTTGCTACAAGCGAGAGCACAAGCACGAGATAGCCGAAGATATGTCGTCGACTGAAGGTAGTGATGATGGTCGAAACGATGGCGGTTCCGGGGATGAAGATGAGATACACCTCCGGATGCCCGAACCACCAGAAGACGTGCTGGTAGAGCAAGACATCACCGCCGACGGCCGGGTTGAAGAACTGCGTTCCGCCGGTGCGGTCGAGCAGCAGCATCGTGCTTGAGAGCACGACTCCCGGCAGAGCGAAGATCACCATCATGGCGACGATGACCTGCCCCCACACAAAAATCGGAATACGGTTGAGTGACATGCCCGGGGCACGCAGACGAAACGTGGTGACGATGACCTCGACGGCGACCGCGAGAGCAGAGACTTCAGTGAAGGTGATGAGCTGCGCCCAGAAGTCCGGGCGCTTTCCCGGTCCGAAGTCCGGACCTGCGAGAGGAACGTAGGAGAACCAGCCGCGGTCTGCGCCGGTGTTGCACAGGAACGCGACGTAGAACATCAGGCCGCCGAACAGATACAGGTAGTAGCTGTAGGCGTTCAGTCGCGGGAACGCAATGTTGCGCGTGCCCACCATCAGCGGCACGAGATACACGCTGAGCGCTTCGAACATCATGGGCACGGCAAACAGAAACATCATGGTGCTGCCGTGCATCGTGAAGAACTGGTTGTACTTGTCATTGGATAGAAAGTGCGACTCGGGAAACGCAAGCTGAAGACGCATTGCACCGGCCAGCAACCCTGCCACCAGGAAAAAGCAGAGCGCCGTGATGACGTAGCGCATGCCGATGGTCGTGTGATGGACGGCCTTGAACCAGCCCAGAAAGCCGCGCGGCTCCGCCCACACGCGCTCGAGTTGCGCGGCCTGCTTGCGTTCGGCTTCGGTCAACTCGCGCTGAGGCGCCAGCATGGTCGGTGTCATCGCAATGTCTCCAGATACGCGAGCAGGTCCTGCAAGTCGCCCCCGGACATCTCGTTCGGCGGCATACGGCAGCCGGGCTTAATGTCCTGCGGGTTTGAGATCCAGCCGGCGAGGTTGCCGATGGTGTTGGGCAGTTCTCCCGCCGCGATCGTGGACCGGCTGGCAACGTGCGTCAGGTCAGGGCCCACGCGTGAGCCTGCTGTTGTGCCGCGGATCGTGTGACACATCACGCAGGAGTGTGTGAGGAAAACCTGTTGCCCATGTTGCGTCTGCGGCGTCGTGGGATTCGGTGCGCTCTGCACCTGCGC
Organism: uncultured Acidobacteriaceae bacterium; assembly: GCA_963777205.1. Taxonomy (GTDB): domain Bacteria; phylum Acidobacteriota; class Terriglobia; order Terriglobales; family Acidobacteriaceae; genus Granulicella. Next base: position 306,870 of record CAVZPQ010000001.1, read on the forward strand.
GGCAAGCCATTTGTCGAAGTCCGCTTTCGACTCCGCAACCATATAGAAGGACATGTGCGCATGCTGCTCCCCGCAAAATTCCGCGCATTGTCCGCGCCAGCGGCCGGGCTGATCAACTTGCATGAGGATGGCGGTGTTGTAGCCCGGCATAAGATCGCGTTTGCCCTGCACATTGGGCGCCCAGAAACTGTGAATCACATCACGCGATGTGCCTTTGATGCGGATGGGAATGCCGGTCGGGATGTGAATTTCATTGGCTGTAACAACGATGTGATCCGGCTCGCCGTTGGGATAGTGCACCTCCCACCACCACTGATGGCCGTAGACTTCGATCGTGATCGCTTGATCGCCATTCATCTTGCCCAGCGCGCGACTCGTCAGGAAGCTGCCGATCATCATGATGAAGAGAAGAACGAGGGTCGCGATCATGGCGCCGGTAACGGCGTGCGACGCCAGACGCTCGCTTGCCTCGCTGGGAACTTCGGGAGCGGGAATGTCGTTCAAGGTGTGACGTCTGCGGTAGACCGATATGACGAGAACTGCGAGCGTCAGCAGATAAACGATCGCCGTGATCCAGAAGATCAGCGCGAACTCGTGCTCGATGTGGTGCGCAGCCGGGCCAACCGGGTTCAGCGACGTCTGATTGCCCCTGAATCCCGGCACAGCCATGGCCAATGCGATCACGGCTTCACCTGCTGCGGTCCATGCTGGATGGGCTGCTGATCTTCATCCGCGGGGTGCTCTTTCTTGCGTGCCTGCTCGGCTTTGGCAACCGCCATCTCGTCCGAACGAGAGGGTGCGATGTCGCTCGGCAACTGCCCGCTCATCGAGCGTACGTATGCCACCAGTTCCCACACCTGGTACTCGGGAATCTTCCCGCCGAAGCTCGGCATCCCGTTCGGCCGGCCCTGCACGATGTCCGAATAGATCTGGTCGGGGTGGCTGCCGTAGATCCAGGTAGCATCCATGAGCGCTGGGCCGATGGCGCCTCCGCCATGCGCATGGCAGCCCACGCAGTTGTAGGCGCTGTACAGACGCTTGCCTTCAGAGACGGCGTACGCGCTCTCTTCGTATTTCGCGTAGTCAGCCGGCACTTGGCCTGGGCTGGACGACGAGGTCCCGCCTGCATGCACCGGAGTCAATGCGGTTCCGTCCGCGATCTGCGCCTGGTCAGCTCCGGGATCGAACACGCGCACCTCACGTTTGCACCCCGTGAGCACAATCATTGCTGTGCCCAGTGCCCAGACGAGAACGCGATTCATAAGGTCCTCCCGGAGATCGGAAGCGCGGGTACATGCGCGTTTCGTAAAACTGTTGCGATCTGCGGCTGCAAACGATTGATCGATCGATTCAGCGCGTCACGCAACGTAATGTCGTTCTTATGAACCGCCATCGCGATGGAGTACTGGAACGGAATGCCGGACCGATCGAATGCCGGCGCAACGGGCCTGAGGTCGACGGGCAGGTGTTCAGTCCCGGCGAAGTATCCGGCGGTCGGGCCCCAGACCACCGCCACGCCTACGCGCCCGGTCGCCACGGCACGCACAATACTGTCTGCCTCCGAGCCGAACGATTCGAATCCGACCAGTTGCGATGCATGCCCACTTCGTATCAAGGGAATCGACGGAGGAGAAAGATTCTCCTCGAGCATCTGCAGGCCGATGCGGCGCCCGTTCAGCCTGGGATCTGTGAAGGAAGTGATCTGCAGGTGTTCGCGCCGTCGTGTAACGAAGACGTAGCTGGACCTGTAGTACGGTTCGGTAGTCGCCACACCTTTCAGTCCTTGCGGAACGCCCATCAGCAGGTCGCAGCGATTGCGATTGAACTGCTCGCGCAGAAATCCGCGCCGGCTGCGCGTCCACACGAATGCCGGTGTGCGGCCTAGATCGTGCGCCACCATGACGGCGATCTGATTATCAATCCCCTGCCCCAGCCGATTGGAGAATGGCAGATTGTCGGGGTCGGCACAGATTCGCAACGGCTGCGCGGCGAATGCGCACGCACAGCTCAGAAGAAAAATCGCGGCGCAAACACTGGCGCAAACATTAAGGAAGCGAGAACACATAAAGCGTGCCTCCCGGCGTGGTCGCCTGCTTCAAATCGCGCATTGCGCTGCCCCAGCCATTGGCCGCCGAGTCATCTCGCGTATCCAGATTGGCCGCGACAATCGAACCCGGCCAGCCTCCTATACCCGAGAGCACGGCAACATACTGTTTGCCGTCGGGGCCTCGATACGTGACGGGCTGGCCGATGATCCCGGAACCGGTCTTGAACTGCCAGAGCACCTTGCCCGTGCGCGCGTCGGCTGCCTTGAACCAGCCGTCCATCGTGCCATAAAACACGAGGTCCCCCGCCGTGGCAACGGTTCCGCTCCAGGTGGGGAACTTCTCGGAGATCGTCCACACCTTCTTGCCGGAGGTCGGGTCCCACGCCATCAGCTCGCCCATATTTCCGCCGGGAGCGGCATAGTAGCGCGTGTCGGCTCCGACGTACGGCGTGCCGGCGATGTAGTTGGCATCCGTATACTCCTCGTCCATGCACATGTTCTGGTGCGGCACGTAAACGAGGCCGGTGCGCGGAGAGAACGAGGAAGGCTGCCAGTCCTTTGCGCCCGGCGACGTGGGGCAGATGTTCACCGTCTCCTTGCCCACCTGCGGCGTCTTCTCGTCGACCCGCATCAGCTGCCCGGTGTTCAGGTCAACGCCCTTGGTCGTCGTGTTGTACACATAGGGAGTTGCAGAGAGCACCTGCCCGCTCGTGCGATCGATCACGTAGATATATCCGTTGCGGTCCGGCCGGATGAGCACCTTGCGCGTTGTTCCTTGCCACGGCAGATCGAGCAGAATGTCTTCGTTGATGCCGTCCCAATCAAAGAGATCGTGCGGAGACATCTGGTAGAACCAGACCGCCTGCCCGTTGTCCGCGTCGCGCGCCCAGACTCCGCTGGTCCACAGGTTGTCACCAGGACGCGCGTCGGCATCCCACGGCCCCGGATTCGACGTGCCGTAATAGATCAGGTTGCTTGAGGGGTCATAGGCAACAAATCCCCACACGCTCCCCCCGCCTTGTTGCCACGCATCCGGTGGCCAGGTCTTCACACCCAGATCGGTGCCCTTGTACTGCGGATAGAACGGCTTAAAACGATCGCCGATCAGGACCTCTTTATCCGGGCCGGTGTTGTAGGCCTGCCAGATCACCTTGCCGCTGCCGGTGTCCAACGCCGCCAGCCAGCCGCGCACGCCATACTCGCCGCCGCTATTGCCGACATAGACCTTGTTGTGGACCACGAGCGGCGCCATCGTAATCGTCTCGCCCTTGGTGATGTCGGCCAGATGCGTACGCCAGAGCTGTTTCCCGCTGTTCGCATCCAGCGCAACCGTGTATCCGTCCAGCGTGTTGAAGATCACTTTGCCGTCAGCGAACACGGCTCCGCGATTCACCCAGTCGCAGCAAGCTTCGCCCTTTGCCGCAGGAGACGGATTCGGCTCGAAGGCCCACTTGAGCGCACCGCCCTTCGTCAGGTCCAGCGCAAAGACCTTGTTCGGCCAGGGCGTCGCGACATACATCGTGTTGTTCGCGACGATCGGGGCCGCTTCCTGCCCGCGCGGAACGCCTGTATCGAACGTCCACGCAACCTTCAGCGAACCGACGTTGCCGGTGTTGATCTGGTTCAGCGAGCTGTACCGGGTGTTCGCGTAATCCTTCGTCGCGCGCACCCACTGCCCATCGTCCGCCTCCAACTGGCCGGCGTACGGGTGCATTCCGCCCCCGGTCGGGGCAGGCGGTTGCACCTGCTGCGTCTGCTTCCTGCATCCCCCTGCACCCAGCAGGAGCGCCGCACTCAAAAGGAACACTCGCAGAGACATTCGCCTCACCTGGAGCGAGAAGCCTGGCGTGCTACATACGTTGCTCGACTGCGTAAGGGATGTGCTTACGTTGCAAAAAGATGCCCGTGGAATCGCAACTCCTCGTGTTGCGAACGCCAATAGCCAAACTGTTGAACCGAATAGCTATCCGAATCCCGAAATCCGGGATTGAAGAGTGTCCCAGCCTACATTTCAGGCGCTTGCGATTTCGATTACTTGGCCGCGGAGTGCGTCGGCAAGAAGACGTGGAACGTCGTCACCGTGTGCGAGGACCCGAAGACACTCCTGAAGCGCAGCGTCCCCTCATGCTTCTGCACAATGCCGCGGCTGATCCAGAGGCCGAGCCCCGTGCCTTTCGCGGATTTTGTGGTGAAGAACGGCTCGAAAAGCCGCTTCGCGTTCTCCGGAGTGATGCCCGTCCCTGTGTCGGAGATGAAGACCCTCACGCCTGCAGGCCGTCCGCGCCATCCCTCCGTCTCGCACAGCCGCACGCGCATTCGGCCGCCCTCGGGCATCGCCTGGATGGCATTGCTGACGAGGTTCATGAACACCTGTTTCAGCTCCGACGGGAACCCGTGAACGACGCCATCGCTGGCATAGTCGCGCTCCAGCGTAATCTTCGCAGTCTGCATGGGGCGCTGCTGCAGCTCGAGCACATCATCCAGCAGCTCCGAGACGGAAACCATCACGGCCTTCTGCGACTCGCGATAGAAGCTCAGCGTCTGCTTCGTAATATGCGAGACCCGCGCCAGCTCCTGCTCGGCAATTTGCGCATAGTGCCTTGCCTCGTCATCCAGTGACGGATGATGCCGCAGCAGATAGAACGCATTCGTGATCGCCTCGAGCGGATTGTTAATCTCGTGCGCCACAATGCCGGCGAGCTTGCCCATCGCCGCCAGCCGCTCATTTCGGCGCAGCGCCTCTTCAGCAATCACCTGCGCTGTAATATCACGCGTAATCTCCAGCACAGCTCCGGTGCCGGCCTGCGCGGCCTGGCGGCTCGCAACCAGCATCTCGTGCCCATCGCGATTGCGATGCTTGAGATTCCCTTCCCATCGGCCTTCCCGCGCCAGTCCGTCCTCAATCTCCTTACGCTCGGCCGGCGGCGTGCCGAGCAGATCCTTCTGGTTCTTTCCCAGAACTTCGTCGCGCCTCCATCCATACAGAGCTTCCGCGCCAGCGTTCCAGAAGCGAATTGCGCCGTGCCCATCGCGTACCATGATCGCTTCCGAGGCCAGTTCCAGCAACTCCGCGCGCTCGCGCAGCGCATCGTCCATCCGCTTGCGCTCGGTTACGTCGAAGAACGCTCCCACCGCGCCGCGTACCTGACCTCCCTCGTCGAACAGCGGCGAAGCGCTCGAGAGTAAAAAGTGCGGCGATCCTTCAGGGTGCGCAACCTCCAGCTCCATCATTCCGGTGGGAAGACCGGTGCGTGCGGCCTGGTGCAGCGGCAACTCCTCGTAATCGACCTCTTCGCCGTCCCTCGAGAGCCGCAGCGCCAGGTTCACTGCCTTGTCCGCCAGGCTCTCATCGAGCGTAGACCCCAGCATCTCGCTCAGCGCCGCGTTGCCGATGATCGTGTCGCAGTCTTGCCCGTGTGCGACGGCAACGCCCACCGGAAGCACCTGCATAATCGATTCAAGTTCCGCGACGCGCTGCTGAAGCTGTTCGTTCAGCTGCCGGAGCTCTTCGCTCCTTTGCGCGACACGCTTCTCCAGGTCGCGGTTCAGTATCTGCAGAGCGCGCTTCTTGCGGTGCAGTTCCGCAAACACGCTTACCTTCGCGCGCAGCACCTCCGGCACCACCGGCACCGAGATGTAATCCACGGCGCCGCTCTGATACCCGCGGATCCGGTCAATATCCGACAGATGTACCGCGGAGACGAAGATGATCGGCGTCTTCTGAAACCGCGGATGCTGCCGCATCATGTCCGCGAGCTCGAACCCGTCGATCTCCGGCATGCTGACGTCCATCAGCACCACCGCGACGTCGCCCTTCAGGAGATAGTCCAGCGCCTCGCGGCCGGAACCCGCCTTCACCAGGCGCTCGCCCAGATCCTGAAGAATGGCCTCATAGCTCAGCAGCTTCGACGGCTGATCGTCCACCATCAGGATGGTGACGGGATCGCGCACATCGACAGAGAACGCGAGTTCATCGGATTGATGAAGCGAAGACTGCATTTGAGCCCGTCTGCCTACCTGTGTAGCCATGTCCTCAACCCGGAGAGCAACTGATCCGTGTTTACTGGTTTCGCCATGTACTCAGATGCGCCGGCTTCCAGGCACTTCTCGCGGTCTCCCTTCATGGCTTTCGCCGTCAGCGCAATAATCGGCAATCTCCGGAAGTGCTGATTCTGCCGGATCACCTGCATGGTCTCATATCCATCCATCTCGGGCATCATGATGTCCATCAGCACGATCGCGATGTCCGGCGTGCTCTCCAGCATCGAGATCGCCTCGCGTCCGGTCCCGGCCGTCAGCACCGTCATGCCGCGCCGCTCCAGCACGCTCGACAGCGCGAAGATGTTGCGGACGTCGTCATCGACCACCAGCACCTTGCGGCCGACCAGCGCCTCATCCGATCCATGCAGCCGTTCCAGCATCCGCTGCTTCTCCGGCGGCAGGTCTGAAACGACGCGGTGCAGGAACAGCGCCGTCTCGTCCAGCAGACGCTCCGGCGACTCCACATCCTTCACCACAACACTGCGCGCCAGCGTACGCAGTCTCGCGTCCTCGTCCGGCGCCAGCTCCTTGCCCGTGAAGACCACGACCGGCAGCTCCACCAGGGTCGGCGACTCCTGCATCCGTTCCAGCACCTCGAACCCGGACATGTCCGGCAGCCGAAGATCCAGCACGACGCAGTCGAACTTCTCTTCCTCGACCCTCGCCAGCGCCGCTTCTCCGGTGTCGACCACCGAGATGTCGATGTCCTCCGATCCCAGCAGCTCGGTGATCGTGAACTGCTCCGCCGGATTGTCCTCGACGATCAGCAGCTTCTTGCGCCGCGGCGTCGAGTACTCCTTCACCCGGTTCAGCGCTGCCTCGATCCCCTCCTGGCTCGTCGGCTTGATCACGTAAGAGAACGCGCCGCGCGACAAGCCGTGGTGCCAGTCCTCGTCCATCGTCAGCATCTGCACCGGAATATGCCGCGTCGTCGGATCCTGCTTCAGGTGGTTCAGCACAGCCCACCCGAGCATGTCCGGCAGGAACACATCCAGCGTCACCGCCGTCGGGCGGAACTCGCGCGCCAGCGAGAGCGCCTCCGCTCCGCGCATCGCAATCAGCACCTTGAAGCCCTTCTCGCGCGCGAGGTCGCACAGCAGCCGCGCATAGTGCGGATCGTCTTCGACAATCAGCAGCGCATTGTCGCCCGGCTCCAGGTTCGCGCGGTCGTCCTCCGGCCGCTCTACGATCTGCTCCACCGTCGCAGCCGGGAGCTGCAGGCGCGGAGCCTGTCCAGTTCCGTCCGACGGCGCCGCAATCGTCGGCGCCGCCGTTCCCACATACGTCTGCGGAATGTACAGCGTAAACGTGCTCCCCTGTCCCGGCGTGCTGCGCAGTTGAATCTCGCCGCCCAGCAGATTCGCCAGTTCGCGGCTGATCGCGAGCCCAAGACCCGTTCCGCCGTACTTGCGGCTCGTTCCTGCATCCGCCTGCTGGAAGGCCTCGAAGATGATGCGCTGCTTCTCCTGCGGGATGCCGATACCGGTATCGGTAACCTGGAACGCAATCACCGATCCTGCGCCGTTCAGAATCGGGTGCCCATCGCTCCATCCGGAGGTGACCGGTTCTACCTTCAGGCTGCACACTGCCCTTCTCGGTGAACTTGAACGCATTCGACAGCAGGTTCTTCAAAACCTGCTGCAGACGCTTCGAGTCCGTAACCAGGCTGCGCGGAAGATCCGACGCCGCCTCCACCTCGAACAACACCTTGCGGTTCTCCGCCTCGTGTCGGAACGGCCGCGCCAGCATGTCCAGCAGGCTTCCGAAGAAGACCTCCTCGGCCTCGACCGACACCGTTCCCGACTCGATCTTCGACAGATCGAGAATGTCGGAGATCAGGTTCAACAGGTCCGTGCCCGCGCCGTGAATCGTGCGCGCGTACTCCACCTGCCGCGGCGTGAGGTTGCCGTCCGGATTGTCCGTCAGCTGCTGTCCAAGCACGAGGATCGAATTCAGCGGCGTGCGCAGCTCGTGCGACATGTTCGCCAAAAACTCCGACTTGTACTTCGACGTAAGCGCAAGCTCCTTCGCCTTGTCCTCGAGCGCGCGCCTCGCCTGCTCGATCTCCTGGTTCTTGCGTTCGACCTCGGCATTCTGTTCCGCAAGCTGCTGCGCCTTCTGTCCCAGCTGCTCGTTCGTCTGCTGCAGCTCCTTCTGCTGCGTCTGCAGCTCGGTCGCCAGCTGCTGCGACTGCTTCAGCAAGCCCTCCGTCTGCATCGTCGCCTCAATCGAGTTCAAGCACGATGCCGATCGACGCCGTCAGCTGCTCCAGGAACGCCAGGTGTGACGCCGTAAATTCATTCAGCGTCGCCAGCTCGATCACCGCCTTCACGCGGTCTTCGAACAGCACCGGCAGCACAATCACATTGCGCGGCACCGCCTCAAACAGTCCCGAACGCACCGGCAGCGTATTCGGCGGCAGGTCCTCAATAAACATGCGACGCTTCTCGCGCGCGCACTGCCCAATCAGTCCTTCGCCAATCGCCACGCGCTCCAGCTGCCCATCGCCATTGCTCGCGTAGGCCGACAGCAGCACCATCGTGTTGCTGTCCTCCGAGTCCGTCTGATAAATCACGCCCTGCTGCGCATTCACCAGCGGCGCAAGCTCGCTCAGCAGCATGCGTCCCACGGTGCCCAGATCGCGCTGGCCCTGCAGCATGCCCGTGAAGCGCGCCAGGTTCGTCTTCAGCCAGTCCTGTTCCTTGTTGCGGTCCGTGGTCAGGCGAAGGTTGTCAATCATCGTGTTGATGTTGTCCTTCAGCTCGGCCACCTCGCCCGACGCCTCCACCTGAATCGACCGCGTCAGATCGCCCTTCGTCACCGCCGTCGCCACCTCCGCGATCGCGCGCACCTGGTTCGTCAGGTTATCGGCCAGCAGGTTCACGTTGCCGGTAAGGTCCTTCCACGTTCCGGCAGCGCCCGGCACGTTCGCCTGGCCGCCGAGCCGGCCTTCCACGCCGACCTCGCGCGCCACCGTCGTCACCTGGTCGGCAAACGTCGCCAGCGTCTCCGTCACGTTGTTGATCGTCTCCGCCAGCGCCGCGACCTCGCCCTTCGCATTCACCGTCAGCTTGCGCGTCAGGTCGCCGCTCGCGATCGCCGTAACCACGCGCACGATACCGCGCACCTGTTCGGTGAGGTTCGCCGCCATGACGTTCACGTTGTCGGTGAGATCCTTCCACGTTCCCGCCACGCCCGGCACCTGCGCCTGGCCGCCGAGCTTGCCTTCCGTTCCGACCTCGCGCGCCACGCGCGTCACTTCGGCGGCAAACGCATTCAGCTGATCCACCATCGTGTTGATCGTGTTCTTCAGCTCGAGGATTTCGCCCTTCACGTCCACCGTGATCTTGCGCGCACAAATCGCCACGCGCCACAGCCGTCGTTACCTCGGCGATATTTCTCACCTGCGCCGTAAGGTTGCCGGCCATCGCGTTCACCGAGTCCGTCAAATCCTTCCACGTTCCGCCGACGCCCGGCACGTGCGCCTGTCCGCCCAGCCGTCCTTCCGATCCGACCTCGCGCGCCACGCGCGTCACTTCGGCAGCGAACGAGCGAAGCTGTTCCACCATCGTGTTCAGCGTCTCTTTCAGCTGCAGAATCTCGCCGCGCACGTCCACGGTGATCTTCTTCGACAGATCGCCGTTCGCAATCGCCGTCGCGACCTCGGCGATATTTCTCACCTGGCCCGTCAGGTTCGACGCCATGAAGTTCACGTTGTCGGTGAGATCCTTCCACGTTCCCGCAACGCCCGGCACCTCGGCCTGTCCGCCCAGCTTGCCGTCCGTGCCGACCTCGCGCGCCACACGCGTCACCTCGCCGGCGAACGCATTCAGCTGATCCACCATCGTGTTGATCGTGTTCTTCAGCTCAAGAATCTCGCCCTTCACGTCGACCGTGATCTTGCGCGACAAGTCGCCGCGAGCCACAGCCGTCGTCACTTCGGCGATGTTTCTCACCTGGCCCGTCAGGTTGCCGGCCATCGCGTTCACCGAGTCCGTCAGATCCTTCCACGTTCCCGCCACGCCCGGCACGTTCGCCTGTCCGCCCAGCCTTCCTTCCGAGCCGACCTCGCGCGCCACGCGCGTCACTTCGGCAGCGAACGAGCGCAGCTGCTCGACCATCGTGTTCAGCGTCTCTTTCAGCTGCAGAATCTCGCCGCGCACGTCCACGGTGATCTTCTTCGACAAATCGCCCGTCGCGATCGCCGTCGCAACCTCGGCGATGTTTCTCACCTGGCCCGTCAGGTTCGACGCCATGAAGTTCACGTTGTCGGTCAAGTCCTTCCACGTTCCACCGACACCCGGCACCTCGGCCTGGCCGCCGAGCTTGCCTTCCGTTCCGACCTCGCGCGCCACACGCGTCACTTCGCCGGCGAACGCATTCAGCTGATCCACCATCGTGTTGATCGTGTTCTTCAGCTCGAGAATTTCGCCCTTCACGTCTACCGTGATCTTGCGCGACAAGTCGCCGCGCGCCACGGCCGTCGTCACCTCGGCGATATTTCTCACCTGCGCCGTCAGGTTGCCGGCCATCGAGTTCACCGAGTCCGTCAAATCCTTCCACGTGCCCGCGACACCCGGCACCTGCGCCTGTCCGCCCAGCTTGCCTTCCGTGCCGACCTCGCGCGCCACACGCGTCACTTCACCGGCGAACGCGTTCAGCTGATCGACCATCGTGTTAATCGTGTCCTTCAGCAGCAGAATTTCGCCCGACACGTTCACCGTGATCTTCTTCGAAAGATCGCCGCTCGCAATGGCCGTCGATACCTCGGCGATATTTCGCACCTGGCCCGTCAGGTTCGACGCCATCGAGTTCACCGAGTCCGTCAAATCCTTCCACGTACCCGCAACACCCGGCACGTTCGCCTGGCCGCCCAGCTTGCCTTCCGTTCCCACCTCGCGCGCCACGCGCGTCACCTCCGACGCGAAGGAGCGCAGCTGGTCCACCATCGTATTAATGGTGTCTTTCAGCTCCAGAATTTCGCCCTTCACGTCGACGGTAATCTTGCGCGACAAATCGCCCAGCGCCACAGCCGTCGCAACCTCGGCGATATTTCTCACCTGGCCCGTCAGGTTCGACGCCATGAAGTTCACATTGTCGGTAAGATCCTTCCACGTTCCGGCCACACCGGACACCTGCGCCTGCCCGCCCAGCCTTCCTTCCGTGCCGACCTCGCGCGCCACGCGCGTCACTTCGCCGGCGAACCCGTTCAGCTGATCCACCATCGTGTTGATCGTGTTCTTCAGCTCGAGAATCTCGCCCTTCACGTCCACCGTGATCTTGCGCGACAAGTCGCCGCGCGCCACAGCCGTCGTTACCTCGGCGATGTTTCTCACCTGACCGGTCAAATTGCCGGCCATCGAGTTCACCGAGTCCGTCAAGTCCTTCCACGTTCCCGCGACACCCGGCACGTTCGCCTGCCCGCCCAGCCTTCCTTCCGTGCCGACCTCACGCGCCACGCGCGTCACCTCACCGGCAAACCGGTTCAGCTGGTCGACCATCGTGTTCAGCGTCTCTTTCAGCTCCAGAATCTCGCCCTGCACGTCCACGGTGATCTTGCGTGACAAATCGCCGTTCGCGATCGCGGTCGCAACCTCGGCAATATTTCTCACCTGACCCGTCAGGTTCGACGCCATGAAGTTCACGTTGTCGGTCAAGTCCTTCCACGTGCCGCCGATCCCCGGCACCTGCGCCTGGCCGCCCAGACGTCCTTCCGTTCCCACCTCGCGCGCCACGCGCGTCACTTCGCCGGCAAACGCGTTCAGCTGATCCACCATCGTGTTGATCGTGTCTTTCAGCTCGAGAATTTCGCCCTTCACGTCCACCGTAATCTTGCGCGACAAGTCGCCACGCGCCACGGCCGTCGTAACTTCAGCAATGTTGCGAACCTGCGCCGTCAAATTGCCGGCCATCGCGTTTACCGAGTCCGTCAGATCCTTCCACGTTCCCGCCACGCCCGGCACCACAGCCTGTCCGCCCAGCTTGCCGTCCGTGCCCACCTCGCGCGCCACGCGCGTCACTTCCGAAGCAAACGACCGCAGCTGATCCACCATCGTATTAATGGCTTCCTTCAGCTGCAGAATCTCACCGCGCACATCCACCGTAATCTTGCGTGAAAGATCGCCCGACGCCACCGCCGTCGCGACCTCCGCAATATTTCTCACCTGCCCCGTCAGGTTCGACGCCATCGAGTTCACCGAGTCCGTGAGGTCCTTCCACGTACCCGCCACACCCGGCACCGCCGCCTGCCCACCCAGCTTGCCTTCGGTTCCCACCTCGCGAGCCACGCGCGTCACTTCGCTCGTGAACACGCTCAGCTGCTGAATCATCGTGTTCACGATGTTCGCCGACCGCAAAAACTCGCCTTCCAGCGGCCGCCCATCCACATCCAGCCGTACCGTCTGCGTCAGGTCTCCCTGCGCCACCGCGCCAATCGCCCTCGTCACCTCCGACGTCGGCCGCAGCAGGTCATCGACCAGCGTATTGACGGACGTCTCCATCTCGCCCCAGCTGCCGCGCAGTTGCTGGAACCGCGCCCGCTCCCGCGTGCGGCCCTCCTTGCCCACCTTGCTTCCAATGCGCTTCAGCTCGCGCGCCATCTGCTCGTTCGCCGCGACGATCTCATTAAAGGTGTCGGCAACCTTACCTTCCACGCCGGTCCACGTGTTCGGCAGCCGCGCCGTAAAGTCGCCGTCACGCATCCGCAGCAACATCGCCAGCAGAACCGCGGAATCAAACCCTCCGCCTCCGCTGCCATTCCCGTTGTGCTTCGCCGTTCCGTTCTCGACAACCGAGACCGGAAGCTGTGAATCTGAGACCGATGGAAGCTGGCTTTGGAAGTAGAGGGGCGACGTGCAATCGTCTTCAAGGGAATCCTCGCGAAAGGAGTTGCTGAGAAACACACAGCAGGTTAGGAATCACTGGACAGCAGGTACTGATAAATAGCCGGCCGCTCTGCTCACGCGTTAAGGCTGACTGTTAAACACACGTACAGTTGACAATCGACAATTCACCACACCCTCATTCAACGTAGGGGACCGTTGTCGGTTAGCGAGCTTCGGCCTGACTCCCGGGAGAAATCGGTGCAAAACAGCAATTCTGCGGACCCGTCTTCCGCCAGTCCATACAAGCAATAGCACGTTCCCCGGCGGATTGGGAGAGCCGCCGAACTCCGGTCCTTCACGCCCCCGCGACACTCAAATCCTCATCTCTGTCTAACCGGAATACTTACTTCATAGATGAGTTCTCACCCGCCTCGCGGTTGCCCGCCGCCGCATCCCCCAAAGGTGGACTTTGCCAGCCCTGCGCCTCCGGGTCTATAGTCACCCGTAAGGTGAGGTGCCGATCTATGCGTTCCCTTAACTTTCCGGCGCTGAATCAAGCGAGTGGCCCACGGACCGCGGTCCGCATCCGCGCCTCCCGCTCCGTCCTTCCCAGCACCAGCCGCCCCAATCTCTTCTCCGGAGATTAGCTCCTCTCACTTCCAGCCTGATCCTGCCCGGTCTTAACCGGCAGCCCCGCCATCTTTGGCGGACCCGCGTCGCGTCTCCTGACCCGCCGCTCGGCTGCCCCTCCGGGCACCATCCCCGCGCGTCTTCGCAGACAGGAAAGTGAGATTCCCATGAGCACCATGGTTCTGGACCACCCCCGCACCGCCTCAGCCGGACACCTACGCCCGCTTCGGCCCCAAGCTCAAGACCACCATTCCCGGCCCCAACGCCCGCAAGGTCGTCGCCCGCGACGACGCACTCATGTCGCCCAGCTACACCCGCTGTTATCCGCTCGCCGTCAAGCGCGGCTTCGGCTGCCGAATCGAGGACGTCGACGGCAACGAGTTCCTCGACTTCACCTCCGGCATCGCCGTCAACTCCACCGGCCACTGCCACCCCGAGGTCGTCCGCGCACTTCAAGCCCAGGCCGCCGAGCTCATCCACATGTCCGGCACAGACTTCTACTACGACCTGATGCCCCAACTCGCCGAGCGCCTGTCCGCCATCGCTCCCATGCCCGGCCCGCACCGCTTCTACTACGGCAACTCCGGCGCCGAAGCCGTCGAGTGCGCCCTCAAGCTCGCCCGCTATCACACCGGCCGCCAGCACATCATCAGCTTCTTCGGCAGCTTCCACGGCCGCACCATGGGCGCCATGTCGCTCACCGGCTCGAAGGTCCAGCAGCGCCGCCGCTTCTCCCCGCTCGTCCCCGGCGTCACTCACATCCCTTACCCGAACCCCTACCGCGACTGCGACGGCACGCCACAATCCGCCGAAGCCCTCGGCCTCTCCGCCGCCCGCTTCCTCGAAGAAAAACTCTTCAAGACCACCGTCCCGCCCGAAGAGGTCGCCGCCATCTTCGTCGAACCCATCCAGGGCGAAGGCGGCTACATCGTTCCGCCCGACTCCTTCCTCCGCGAGCTCCGCGCCATCTGCGACAAGCACGGCATCCTGCTCGTCGTCGATGAGATCCAGTCCGGCGCCGGCCGCACCGGCAAGTGGTGGGCCATCCAGCACACCGGCGTCGAACCCGACATGCTCCTCATCGCTAAAGGAATTGCTTCCGGCATGCCCATCGGCATCTGCATGACGCGCGCCGAAATCATGGACTGGGTTCCCGGCTCGCACGGCAGCACCTTCTCCGGCAATCCGCTCTGCCTCGCCGCCGCCCTCGCCACCATGGACATCATTCGAGCGCGAAGCCATGGCCAACGCCGCCAAAGTCGGCTCCGCTGCCCTCAAACGCCTCAGCACCTGGTCCGCCAAGCACTCCATCGTCGGCGACGCCCGCGGCCGCGGCCTGATGCTCGCCATCGAAATCGTCGAAGACCAGCAGACCCGCAAACCCGCCCACGACCTCCGCGACCGCATCGTCGACCTCGCCTTCCACCGCGGCCTCCTGCTGCTCGGCTGCCGGCGAAAACTCCATCCGCCTCTGCCCTCCGCTGATCGTCACCCAGGACGAGACCGACATCGCCCTCGACATCCTCGAGGAGTGCATCGCCGAAGCGTCGCGAGCACAATAACAACCAAGCCGGCGTGCCGGGTGCCCCAGGTCTCGACTTTGAGACCTGGGTTGTAGGGATCACGACAACCCACGCCCGCCCCCACGCTGTCATCCTGAGAGAAGCCGAAGGGGTGGTCGAAGGATCCGGAGAATTTCCGGCCCACTGACACAGTCAGCCCCTTTCCGACCGCGAACCTTGGAACAACCCGCAAGGAGAACTCCAATGCCGAACACAGACTCCGCACTCCGCGCCACCCTTGATCAAACGTCATCGGCCCCGACCGCACCTCGCGCCTCTTCGACGTCCTCGTCATCCCCCAAGGCATCCTCAACGAAACCGGCCTCATGATCTCCCGAGCCGGCATCGCCCAGGCCTTGCACATGCTCCTCTTCGAGGACCTACTCGCCCGCGTCCCCGACGGCAAGGCCTACGCCGACGACTGCCGCCGCGACGGCATCAAGATCACCCACGACCACGGCGCCGTTCGCACCGTCCTGCTCAACGGCATGGGCCAGCTTCCCGCCGGCGAAGAAGCCATCACCCGCGTCCTTCGCCCGCTCGGCTACAAACTCAACGGCACCTACCCGCTCGAGCGCCTCAAGATGACCGGCCGCTCCCACGCGCAATCCGAGTACCCCGAAGAAATCGCCCAGTTCTTCATCTCCGAGCTCCACCCCGACCGCTTCTCGCCTGACTTCCAGGCCGCCGTCCGCGCATCACCTCCACCTCGCGCGACCCGCTCACACCCGAAGCGAAATCGCTCCTCGCTGAGCTCGAACAGAAGCGCTCGCTCCCGATCGATAAGGCCGCGAAGCTCCTCCCCGTACTGGCCAAAGTCTTCGAGCGCCAGCACGACGAGCCCAACGTCACCGACTACGAAACCCTCCTCAAGGAATCCGCCGAGATGGCCTGGATCTCCACCGAAGGCAACGCCTTCAACCACGCCACCTCCCGCGTCCCTGACGTCGACGCTCTCGCCGCCCAGCAAAAATCCCTCGGCCGCCCCATGAAGGACACCGTCGAAAAATCCCAAACCGGCCGCGTCCGCCAGACCGCCTTCCTCGCCGCCCGCGTGCAGCGCCGCTTCCGCGACGCCAACGGCAACCTCATCACCCGCGAAGTCCCCGGCTCCTTCTACGAATTCATCACCCGCCTCCCCATGGAAGAGGACGGCAAAACCAAACTCGACCTCAGCTTCGACAGCTCCAACGCCCAGGCCATCTTCAAAATGACCGCAGGTTCCGGCAATCAACAGCCCGCCGCCGCCGGCAAGTCGTAGCTTCATAGCTTCTAGGTAGCCCGAGGCTTTAGCCTCGAGCCTCTCAGGATGCTCGGATGAGGATGGGGCTTTCGCCCCTGTGGTATGCTCTCCGATGCCTACGCCACTGTCATCCGGACACACGTCCGCAAACGCGCTGCAAGGAACACCCGATGCCCGCCACACTCACCTCCATCCGCGACGAAGCCCTCGACCTCCTCACCCAACTCGGCGTGCCCGAATCCGCCTACACCAACGGCACCCTCCCCGCGCACACGCCCATCACCGGCGAAGAGCTCGCCCGCATCCCCGCAACATCCCCCGAAGCCGCGAACCAAACCCTCACCGCCGCCCACGCCGCCTTCGAATCCTGGCGCAACGTCCCCGCGCCCAAACGCGGCGAGCTCGTCCGCCTCCTCGGCGAAGAGCTCCGCGCCAACCTCGATCCGCTCGGCCGCCTCGTCACCCTCGAAGCCGGCAAGATCCTCTCCGAAGGCCTCGGCGAAGTCCAGGAGATGATCGACATCTGCACCTTCGCCGCCGGCCTCTCGCGCCAGCTCGCCGGCCTCACCGTCCCCTCCGAGCGCGCCAACCACCGCATGATGGAGACCTGGCACCCCCTCGGCGTCACCGGCATCATCTCCGCCTTCAACTTCCCCGTCGCGGTCTGGAGCTGGAACGCCGCGCTCGCCCTCGTCTGCGGCAACTCCATCGTCTGGAAGCCCTCCGAAAAAACCCTCCTCACCGCGCTCGCCACACAAGCCCTCTTCGAACGCGCCCGCACCCGCTTCAACGAAGCCGCAGGCCGCGAACTAGCCCCCGCAAACCTCTCCACGCTCCTCCTCGGCGACGCCAAACTCGGCCAGCTCCTCGTCGACTCGCCCCTCGTCCCGCTCGTCTCCGCCACCGGCAGCACGCGCATGGGCCGCGCCGTCGCTCCCCGCCTCGCCGCGCGCTTCGCCCGCTCCATCCTCGAGCTCGGCGGCAACAACGCCGCCATCATCTGCCCCTCCGCCGACCTCGACCTCGCCCTCCGCGGCATCGCCTTCGCCGCCATGGGCACCGCCGGCCAGCGCTGCACCACCCTCCGCCGCCTCATCGTCCACGACTCCATCTACGACCAGCTCATCCCGCGCCTCAAGCAGGTCTACGCCTCCGTCTCCATCGGCGACCCGCGCGAGCCCAACACCCTCGTCGGCCCACTCATCGACCGCGCCGCCTTCGACGGCATGCAATCCGCCCTCACCAAAGCCCGCACCGAAGGCGCAACCATCACCGGCGGCGAGCGCGTCTCGCCACCGACAACCCCGAAGCCTTCTACGTCCGCCCCGCGCTCGTCGAAATCCCCGCGCAATCCGACATCGTGAAGCACGAAACCTTCGCGCCCATCCTCTACATCCTCAAATACAGCACCTTCGACGAAGCCCTCGCGCTCCACAACGACGTCCCGCAAGGCCTCTCGTCCTCCATCTTCACGCTCAACATCCGCGAAGCCGAGCGCTTCCTCGCCACCTCCGACTGCGGCATCGCCAACGTCAACATCGGCACCTCCGGCGCCGAGATCGGCGGCGCCTTCGGCGGCGAAAAAGAAACCGGCGGCGGCCGCGAATCCGGCTCCGACGCCTGGAAGCAGTACATGCGCCGCGCCACCAACACCATCAACTACGGCACCGACCTCCCGCTCGCCCAAGGCGTCAGCTTCGACATCGACTAGCCCGCCAGCTTCGACATCGACTGACACTTCATTGCCCGACCGCGCAGCGCTTGCCTATACTCTTGCCCCTATGACCACGCACGCGCGCGTCCTCTTCGCAGCGGTTCCGCTTCTCTTCGCCGCCTCCACGCTCCCGCCCGGCAAGCCCCGCCGCCTCCAGCACCCTCGGCATCTTCCAGGGCTCCGCCGACATCGGCCACGCGCAACCCGGCGCCACGGACTACGATCCCGCCGCGCACAGCTACGTCATCAAGGGCGGCGGCGCCGACATCTGGGCCAGCGCCGACGACTTCCGCTTCACCTGGACGCGTCTCTCCGGCGACGCCTCGCTTTCCGCCGACGTCCACGTCGCGCAGCCGCCCAACTTATCCGCTCGCCAAAGGCGTCCTGATGTTCCGCCAGAGCCTCGACCCCGGCTCGCCCTACGCCGACATCGCCATCCACGCCGACGGACACATCACCCTCCAGTGGCGCGCCTCCGCCAACGGCGAGACCAAAGACATCACCCTTCCCGAACACAACGCCTCTCGCCTCCGCATCGAGCGCAAGGGGGACCGCTTCACGGCCGTCGCCATCACCGCCGGGAACCAGACCTCCGATCCGCCTTCAATCACCATCCCTCTCACCGACCCCGTCTACGTCGGCATCGGCGTCTGTTCGCACAACATCAACGCGCTGCAATCCGTCACCTTCTCCAACGTCTCCATCGAGCGGTCGCAAACCATCGCCACGGACCGCCCCTGGCTCAACACCTCGCTCCCCATCGACCAACGCGTCGACGCGCTCGTCTCCCGCATGACGCTCGAAGAAAAAGTCCAGCAGATGCGCGACCACGCGCCCGCCATCCCGCGCCTCGGCGTGCCCGCCTACTTCTGGTGGAACGAAGGCCTGCACGGCGACGCCTTCGCCGGCACCGCCACCAACTTCCCGCAGGTCATCGGCATGGCCGCCACCTGGGACACGCCGCTCGTCCACCACGAAGCCGAGGTCATCTCCACCGAAGCGCGCGCCAAGTACAACGACGCCATCCGCCACGACCGGCACGAGCAGTTCTTCGGCCTCACCTACTGGGCGCCCAACATCAACATCTTCCGCGACCCGCGCTGGGGCCGCGGCCAGGAGACCTACGGCGAAGACCCATTCCTCACCGGCCGCATGGCCGTCGCCTTCGTCACCGGCATGCAGGGCACCGACCCCAACTTCTTCCGCGTCGTCTCCACGCCCAAGCACTTCGACGTGCACTCCGGCCCCGAATCCACGCGCCACCGCGCCAATGTCGACGTCTCCGCACACGACCTCGAAGACACCTACCTCCCCGCATTCCGCGCCGCCGTCACCGAAGCCAACGCGCAGTCCGTGATGTGCGCCTACAACGCCATCGACGGCGCGCCCGCTTGCGCCAACACCATGCTGCTTCGCGATCACCTCCGCAATGACTGGCACTTCTCCGGCTACGTCGTCTCTGACTGTGCCGCCGCCGCCGACATCTTCACCGGCCACCACTACGCGCCCGACATGGCCCACGCTGCCGCCGACGCGGTCAAAGCCGGCACCGATCTCGAGTGCGGCTTCGCCGAAGGTCAGGCCTATCCCGCACTCGTCGATGCCGTACATCAAGGCCTCATCACCGAAGCCGAACTCGACGTCTCCCTCCGCCGCCTCTTCCGCGCCCGCTTCAAACTCGGCATGTTCGACCCCCCCGAATCCTTCGCCTACGGCCGCCTCCCGATGTCCGAAGTGAACTCCCCCGAGCACCGCGCGCTCTCACTCCAGGCCGCGCGCGAATCCATGGTCCTCCTCAAGAACGACAACCACACACTCCCGCTCGATCCGCACCACATTCATTCCATCGCCGTCATCGGCCCCACCGCCGAGCTCATCCAATCGCTGCAAGGCAACTACAACGGTCCTCCGCCCGCGCCTGTCTACCCGCTCGATGGCATCGAGAAGCGCTTCGGCTCAGCGCAGATCCACTACGCACAAGGCTCAACGCTCGTCGAAGGCTTCTCCGTCCCGATCGAGCACACCGCACTCCGCCCCGCCAGCGGAAACGCAAACGGCAACGGCCTCACCGGCGAATACTTCTCCTCGCCTGACCTCTCCGGCCATCCCGCTCGCGACCCGCACCGACCGCAGCATCAACTTCAACTGGGACAAGGTCACCGACATCGTTCCCGGCCTGCAGCGCAACAACTGGTCCGTCCGCTGGACCGGCACGCTCACCCCGCCCGCGCCCGGCACCTACAAGATCGGCGTCCGCATCAACTACTGCTACGCCTGCGAAAACTCCGAAGGCTTCCGCCTCTATCTCGACGGCAAACTCCTCGTCCAAAACTCCGGCAAATCCGCCGAGCGCGGCGCCACGTACGAAGTCCCCATCAACTTCACCGACACAAACCCGCATCCCATCAAGCTCGAATACCTCCACGGCACAGGCTCCGCCGGCATCGACCTCACCTGGGAACCGCCCGCCGTCCGCTCTGCGCGACGAAGCCGTCGCCGCCGCGAAAAACTCCGACGTCGTCATCGCCTTCGTCGGCCTCTCGCCGTCGCTCGAAGGCGAAGAGATGCCCGTCCATCTCGAAGGCTTCTCCGGCGGCGACCGCACCTCGATCGATCTTCCCGCCGTGCAGCAGCAGCTCCTCAAAGCCGTCGCCGCAACCGGCAAGCCGCTCATCATCGTCCTGCAGAACGGCAGCGCGCTCGCCATCAACTGGGCCCAGCAGAACGCCGCCGCCATCCTCGAAGCCTGGTACCCCGGCGAAGAAGGCGGCACCGCCATCGCCGAAACCCTCGCTGGCGACAACAACCCCGCCGGCCGCCTCCCGCTCACCTTCTACACCTCGCTCTCGCAGCTTCCCGCATTCGACGACTACGCGATGCGCAACCGCACCTACCGCTACTTCACCGGCCAGCCGCTCTACACCTTCGGCTACGGCCTCAGCTACACCACCTTCGCCTACAGCCGCCTCAAGCTCCCCGCATCCATCAACGCCGGCGAGCCCATCACCATCGAAGCCGAGCTCAAGAACACCGGCTCGCGCGCAGGAGATGAAGTCGCCGAGCTCTACCTCACCCAGCCTCGCGGCGACGAAACGCCAAACCGCATCCTCGCCGGCTTCGAGCGCCTGCACCTCGCACCCGGCGAATCGAAACACATCTCCCTCACCCTCACGCCGCGCAGCCTCAGCCAGGTCGACGCACAAGGCAACCACGTCATCCTCCCCGGTGAATACACCCTCTCGCTCGGCAGCACGCAGCCCGGCGTCTCGAGCAGCAACATCTCCGGACATTTCACAATCAACAGCCGCGAACAACTTCCGAAATAGAAACAAGACAGCGAATAATCTATCGACATCAATACATCTGTTTATCGAAGCCAAAGAAATGGGCAGCTCTTTCGAGCTGCCCATCCACAGTTCTCTTGCTTCGAGGGATGTTTTAGAAGTTGATCCGCCCGCTGAACTGCAGCGTCCGCGTACCCGCTGTGGGCGAGTACGGCGCTCCGAAGCTCGTGATGTAGCCAAACGTAGATCCACCCACAGTTGTATTCGGGTTGTTCAGCAACGCATGATTCAGCACATTGAACGCCTCTGCCCGAAGCTGGAACTCGCCCTCTCTCCATATGTGAAATGCACGGAAGAGGCTGGCGTTGATCTGCGTATCGCCAGGTCCTCGGAACTCGTTTCGATGCGTGTTGCCGAAGTGCGGAGCCACAATCGCGTTCGGCGATGCCGTCGCGCTGTTTGTCGGCTCGACCGGGTTTGCAAACGACGTCGGATCGAACCACGGGTTTCCGCCGCTCACAGAGGAACCAGCACTTCGGGCATGACCACCCAGTTGACGATACGGCTTCACCAGGTCGGCGAACTCAGCATTACCATTCGAGTTGAGCGCATTCGTTTGTGCGCTCACCGAGAACGGTGCACCGCTGACGTGGCTAAGCTGTCCGTTCAACTGGAAGCCGCCGAAGACCGCTGAAGCAAACCCGTGATTGGCGAACTGCTGATCGTGCCCAAACGGAAGATGGTAGATCCACCAGAACTGCACGTTATTCGTGCGGTCGTAGCCGGCTGGAGCCCGGTTGAATGCCCAGTACGCCGGATACGCAAACGGTGGTCCGCTTGAGCCCGTCCCCGCGCCGTTATCGTCGAAGTCAAAGGCGTGGGACCATGTGTAGACCAGTCCGAACTGCGCCAGACGGCCAGCGCGGCGCGAAAGCTGGGCTTGCAGACCGTTGTATTCAGAGCTGAATGTGGGCGCATTCATCGTAATCCCGCCGGTGTTGTAGCAGATGCCCTGGGAACTCCCCTTGGTGCCGGCCGGGCATGGAGCTCCGACATTGATCGTCTCGTTGGCCCTGAAGTCGCACGGGTTCGCTCCCGGCGTACCGTTGTAGTACGGCGAGGACGGATTGAACTGGCCGTTAGCCATGCAGACCGTCGATCCGCTGGGCAGCGGCGCCGAGTTCAACGTATAGTTCGCCGGCTGGCGTACCTCATGGTTGCCCACGTATCCGACGTTGGCCACGAACCCACGACCAAGGTCCTGCTCGACGAACAGGTTCCAGCTCTCGATATACCCACGCCGATAATTCGCAGGGAGTGTGTTGGTCGATCCGCTTACCGGCAACGAGATGATTCCCGCCGAAACGATCAGGCAGAGGCGTTGTCGGAATCCCGACAGCGAGGGTCAATGGCTGCCCGGCATTCACGGCGATCGTATCCGTTCCGGATCCTGAGAACGACGGCGCCTGGTCCATCGGGTACGAGTCACGCAGGTAACGCATACTGTCCGGATCGGTAGTGATACCGGCGCCAGTGCGCACCACCAACCGGTCGGTAACCCGGTAAGCGATACCGACACGCGGCACGATGTGCCCCCAGCCCGCCTTCACTCCGGCGTCCTCAGGCTGGCCGTTTACACCGCCGATGATGACATTTCCCGATTGCGGCAGCGTCGGATCAAGCCGATAAATGCCGGAATGATCTCTGTACGCCACCGGATACATCTCGTAGCGAGCGCCGTAGTTCAGAGTCAGTTTGGGCGTCACTTCCCACTGGTCCTGCGCATAGCCCGCCAGTTCCGTCCAGCGGAGCGAATTGGGATTGTAGAGCTGCACCGCCTTCTGAACCGAAGGATTACCATTGAAGTTCGGCAACCCAAGCAGGAAGTCAGCCCACGCGAGATACGAGTTCTGGACGCTCGTGCTGTTGGTCGTCATCCCGCCCTGGAAGTAAAACCCGCCGCGCGGATTCACGATCGCTCCACCCTGCGTCGGCTGAAAGTGGTTCAGATCGAAGTGGTAGTACGTGAACCCGTACTTCGTCGCGTGCTTGCCGAGATTCCAGCTCAGGTTGATGTCCGCAGTGAACTGATTGTCGCGGAAGAGGAAGGGATTGGCTGTCTGAGCATTGCCAAGCGTCGACAGCCCGGTGGCGCCGCTGCTCGATTCGCCGTAGAACGCAAACACCGGTTGCCCTACATAATTCGGCCCAACTCCGTTCGTTCCCGGAATCCCCAGCGTATTCACGCCGAAGTCACCGTCCGCAATATCCATCGTTGACTGCGCTCCGGTTACCTGCCGCGTATATCCGCCATCAGCATCAATCACCAGTCTCGATGTGATGACGTGGCTGAAATCAATGCCCACATTCTGCATTCGCCCCGCTGCCGCGCCAGGCTGACCGCCATCCAGAGGGCCACCACCGGCAGCGCCCAGCGGCTGAGGATCAAGCGCGGAGAACGGCTGTATGCTGTAGTGCCCGAACAGGCTCGTCTTGTCGCTCGGGTTATACGTCACCTTCGAATCCGACGCGGTGCGGTTATAAGCGAACGTGCCGCTGGCCGGATAATCCTGGAAAAGCTGCTGGCCCAGTTGTGTCGCCGTAGGTGTTCCAACTGCTGACGAAATCGGCTGCAACAACGCTGCCATCTTCGTCGACCCCGCGAACTGCCGCGACGCGGGAATGCAATTGCAGCCATACTCTGACATGAACGTCGGACGCAGTCCTACGTTGAGGTAGCCGTTGGTGCACGTAGAGGGCGTGCATACAAGACCCGGCGGCTGAGGATCGTAGAGCGTTGCGTTCGTGTTGCCGACCGGACCCGCCACCTCGGAAAAATCGCCGCCCAGCATTTTCGTGTCCACCACCGTCGCCAGGCCGCTCAGCAACTGCCGCCGTGTCGTCCGGTCAAAGTCCTGGAAGAAGAAAAGCTTGTTCTTGCCCGTCAGGAGCTTCGGAATATAAACCGGACCGCCGATCGAGAATCCGAATTCGTTATAGATATTCTTCGGAATCCGCGGATAAGCCGCTCGCGTAATCGTGTAGCCGCGTGCATTCACGTTCGAAAGCTGGTTGTACTCCCACGCGCTGCCGTGCAGCGCATTCGTTCCACTCTTCAGGATGACGTTGATCGATGCGCCGCCCGCCATGCCTTGCTCTGCATTGAAGGAGTTCGTGGTGAAGTTCACCGTTTGAATCGCGTCAGGCGGCGGAATATACGAGACCAGGTACGGCAGCCATCCATAGTCATTGATCGCGCCGTCCACCCGGGTCGTATTGCCGTTGGCAGAAATTCCATTCACGTTCGCCATGAACGAGCGCGCAGGATTTCCCGCCGTCGAGTTGTTCTCCTGCACGTTCGTGGTGCCGGGAATGATCGTGTACAGCGCCTGAAAGTTCCGGCCCTGCGAAGATGTCAGCGGCAGCTGCCCAAGTTCCGTCGACGAGATCTGGTGGTTCACCTCCGCCGTCTCCGTCTGCAGAATCGGCGCCGACGTATCCACCGTCACCTCCGAGCTCACACTCGCCGGCTGCAGCGCCGCATTGATACGGACAACCGTGTTCACCTCGACCGCCACGTTCTTCTGCGTGTACCCACCAAAGGCGCCGTTTGGCGCGATACTCACCGTGTACGGCCCCGGCTCCAGGTTGGGCAGCGTGTACTCGCCGTGCCCGGCAGTAGTCGTCTGGCGCGTCTCGCCGTTGGCCTGGTTCGTCACCGTAATCTTCGCGTTCGGAATGTCCGCGCCGGTCGGGTCGGTCACCTCGCCGGTAATCGTTCCATACAGCACCTGCGCCCGCGCCGTAGACCCGCCAAAAACCAGCAGACCGAAGACTGCCAGCGCCGCTCCACGCCGAAGCCACATCATCCTGCCCCGTTCGCCTTTCGTTCCGCTCCACGTCAAGACACGCATCTCCGGCTCCTCCTGCAAATGAACCTCGGCGGATGGCTTCGACGCCTTCAAAGCGCACAAACCATTCGCCGAACTGCTATTTTTTATGTCGCGAACTTTAGGCTGCCCGGATACCGACTGTCAAGAACATTTCATCCCCGGAGTGCCTTTTTCCGCATATTCCGGGCGTTTCGCCGAGAAACCAGAGCGCCGCGGACACCCGGCATCCGCACACGCGAACGCCTTCGCCCTAACCGCACGCCACTCGCTCCCACGAAACAGCGCCCGCCGAAATAATTCAGTTATGTCGTGAAACGCAGCTGTTTCCCGCAGTTCACCCCGCCTGCGCAGCCGAGTCCATCCCCTCAGCCTGCCCGGACGCGCGGCCACGGGACCGCGCATGCATGTGCGTCCGGTGGTACCCGGAATGCCGCTGCAGCACCAGCGCCGCCGCTCCACGCAGCCGCGCAAACTCCGGGTTCAGCGTCGTCATCACTCGCGGCGGCGGCCCAGCCAGCATCTGCCGGTTCAGCTCCGCCTCCACAATCGGCCCAAACCGCTGCCATGCGGACGTCAGTTCACCCGTAAACAGGATCACCTCCGGTGACAGCGCTGCCGTAATCGCATGCAGACCGCGGCCCAGGTTCTCCGCCTGCCGGCTCAGCGCCTTCACCGCGGCAGGATCTTCGTCCACCGCCAGGTTCAGCAAACGCGTGCCGCTCATTCCGCTGCTCGAACGTCCACTGGCCTCTTCGTAATACCGCACCGCCGCACGCGTCGACGCAAACATCTCCCAGCAACCCGTGCGCCCGCATCCGCACTTAGGCCCGGTCGGGTCCAGCACCACATGTCCAAACTCACCGGCCAGCCCGCCGTAGCCCGTAATCATCTGGCCATTGCTCAGCACCGCCGTGCCAATGCCCTCGGAGATCGCCACCAGCACCGCATTGCTCACGCCGTCCAGCCGCCCCGACCATATCTCCGCAATCAGGCACGCGTTGGCCTCGTTCTCCATCTCCACCTTCAGCCCCAGCGCGCTCTCAATCACCCCTCGGATCTCCGCGCCCGCCCAGTGCAGATTCGGCGCCAGCACCAGCTTGTGCGTCACCGGATCCACCCGCCCCGGCATGCTCAAACCGATACCCTCAAACGTCTTCGAAGGATGCAGCTCGCGCATCCGCTCCAGCGCCGCCACCAGCTCCGGCAACGCGCGATCTACATTCGACGGCAGCACAATCGCCTTCTGCGAAAGCAGCCGGCTGTTCATATCCACAACCGCAATCGTCGCCTGCTCCGGCCGCACATCCACCGCCAGCATCACAATCTCTTCATTCAGAGAAAGCAGCGTCGGCCTGCGTCCGCGCGGCAGCCGCTGCGTTCCGCCTTCCACCACCCATCCCTCTTCAATCAACTCCTCAACGATCGACGAAACCGTGCTCGGATACAGCCCCGAAGCCCTCGCCAGCTCCACCCTGGCCACCGGCTGCTTCGCCCGCACCAGCTCGAGAATCACGTCGCGATTAATGTCCCTCGCAACTTCGCTCGACGCCAGCTTCACGTAGGCCAGGTCCGCTCTCCGTAGTGCATGCGTCAGCTCATGCGCCGGCTGACGTCCGCCATTGATCCCCGTATCTTTTGCCACGCCGTTCTCCCTTGCCGCTTCAAACCGCCCAAAACATAAGGCGCAAAACGCAAAACGTACATCGCCGAACCTGCTCAGCTAATCCCGGACCGCATTACCGAACCGACACACCTGCGCTCAAATTTCCGGAGACATAAAGGTACATCGTTCCCCCAAATATTGTCTCCGCATTTCTTCTCGCACACAGGCGCAACGTCAGAAACTCGCGTCTCAAACGATTAAACGCGCCCTTCAGCCAGTCCGGTGAACCATACACCTAACCCATAGTTTGTGTCGCGAATAAAACGCATCATCCAATCTCGAAAATTGGAAACACTCGCGACTCGAACTCAACAGGACCGCTCGCGTCGCCTCCGCCATGTTAGCTTCCACATCAATGCCGCCAGTAACGCAGCCGCCTGACGACACGAAACGCCACCGCCGCTCGCGCAAGCCTCGACCCAGCGGCCTTCGTCTTCTTCCGCTCGTCGCCGCCATCTACTTCATGGTCTCGGGCGGCCCTTACGGCCTCGAAGACATCATCGGCATGGCCGGCTTCGGCCGCGCGCTTCTTCTCCTCGCCATCGTCCCCATCCTCTGGAGCGTCCCCACCGCCCTCATGGTCGGCGAGCTCGCCTCCGCCATCCCCGACGAAGGCGGCTTTTACGTCTGGGCGCACCGCGCGCTCGGCCGCTTCTGGGGCTTCGAAGTCGCCTGGCTCTCACTCGCCTCCAGCGTCTTCGACATGGCGATCTACCCGACCACCGTCTCGCTCTACCTCATGACCGTCTTCCCCGAGCTCAAGCACGGCCATTACGCGCTCTTCCTCAAGCTCGCCATCGTCATCATCGCCACGCTCTGGAACCTCCGCGGCGCCGTCTCCGTCGGCCACGGCTCCGTGCGCATGATGGCCATCTCGCTCGCGCCCTTCGCCATCATGCTCGTCATCGCGCTCTGGCGCATCGCTCATGGCGGCCTTCACCTCGCGGCTGGCGGCGAGACCCTGAAATACGATCTCGGCGGCGCGCTCTCCGTCACCATGTGGAACTACATGGGCTGGGACAACGCCTCCACCATCGCGCAGGAGGTCGAAAATCCGCAGCGCGATTACCCGCGCGCCATGCTCGTTTCTGCCCTTACCATCATGTGCGTCTACACGCTTCCGCTGCTCGCCGTCTGGGCCGTCGGAATCCCCGCCGCGCGCTTCTCTACAGGTGCATGGGCCGACGCAGCCGGCCTCCTCGGCGGCTCCGCGCTCGCCCTCGCCGTCGTGTTCGCCGGCTCGCTCGACGGCCTCGGAACCTTCAACGCCCTCACCCTCACCCTCACCCGATTGCCTTATGCAATGGCCGAAGACGGCCTGCTCCCGCGCATCCTCACACGCACGCGGAAACCCGGAACCGCCTCTCGCATGAGCTGGCTCATCGGCGAAAAGGTTCCCTGGGTCAGCGTGCTCGCCTGCGGCACCACCTGGGCCCTCGCGCTCGGCCTCACCTTCGAGCGCCTCATCTCCATCGACCTCGTCCTCTGGGGAGCCTCACTCATCCTCGAGTTCCTCTCGCTCATCGTCCTCCGCCGCACCGAACCCACGCTCGACCGCCCCTTCCGCGTCCCCGGCAATCAGCTCGCGCTCATTCTCATCGGCTGCGGCCCCATGCTGCTCCTCGCCTTCGCCCTCTTCAACGCCCGCACCGAGCGCCTCGGCCACATCAACGCCCTTCTCCTCGCCACGATCATCGCCCTCGCCGGCCCCCTCGTCTACGCCCTGATGCGCGCCACCCGCCGGTCGCAACCTGCAGGCTCGTAGCAAGTGCTTCTAGGAATCCGCCGGTAGCTCGCCAGCCTTGGCTTTAGCTAGCCCGAGTCCTTCAGGCTCGGGTCTCTCAAGTCCGTTTAAAGACAAAGTCCCGAGGCTTTAGCCTCGGGACTCGACCACTAGCGCCGCCTACTTCTTCCCCGCGCCCACCGCCTCCACCTGCTCCTTCGCATCCACAAACGCCTGCTCGGCCTCGACAATCTTCTCCCGAGCCACCGCCGCGTCGCGCCACCCCTTCACCTCAACGCGCTTCCCTTCCAAATCCTTATAGATCGAGAAAAAGTGCGTCATCTCCTTCAGCGTATGCGGGTACACATCCGAGTAATTCCAAACATCCTTGTAGCGCGGATTCCCCTGCCCCACGCACAGGATCTTCTCATCGCTCACGCCCTGGTCCTTCATCTCCAGCACGCCGATCGGCCGCACCGTCAGCACGCATCCCGGAAAGCTCGCCGTATCCACCAGCACCAGGCAGTCCAGCGGATCGCCATCCGCCGCCAGCGTGCTCGGAATGAACCCATAATCCCCCGGATAATGCACCGGCGAGTACAGATTCCTGTCCAGCCTGAACACATGCAGCTGCTTGTCGTACTCGTACTTATTGATTCCCTCAAACGGAATCTCAATCACCGCATTCACCAGCTCCGGCGACTTCGGCCCGACCGGCAGCTCCAAATAATTCGGCATAACTGCACTCCGCTTTCTCGCGTAATCTCGGACTTCACCCAGTCTACCTGTCCGCGCATCGCCCCGCGTGCCCGTTATTCGCCCAATCCGCTGATGCTAGCCTCAATATCGTGAGCCCCACCGCACCCTCCCGCTTCGTCCGCGCCTGCCTCCGCCAGCCCGTCGACCGCACGCCCGTCTGGTTCCTCCGCCAGGCCGGCCGCTACATGCCCGAGTACATGGCCATCCGCCGCCACCACTCCCTCCTCGACATCTGCCGCACCCCCGCCCTCGCCGCCGAAGTCACCATCACCGCCGCCGAGCGCCTCGGCGTCGACGCCGCCATCATCTTCGCCGACCTCCTCCTCCCCCTCACCCCCATGGGCCTCGACTTCGAATTCATCAACGGCGAAGGCCCCGTCATCCACTCCCCCCTCCGCACCCTCGACCAGATCCGCGCCCTCCGCACCGACCGCACCGCCGACCTCTCCTACGTCGCCGAAGCCATCACCCGCGTCGCCACCCACTTCAACACCAAGCGCCCCACCTCACCCGACTCGCAGGCAGGACACCCTCGGCATCATCGGCTTCTGCGGCGCTCCCTTCACCCTCGCCAGCTACATGATCGAAGGCGGCAGCTCCCGCAACTACATCGAAACCAAAAAACTCATGTACGCCAGCGGCGACCCCACGCACCGTCGAGCGGAGCGCCCCGAATCCCGGACTCTCGACGACGCCCTCGACCTCTGGACCCTGACCCGCCTGGCCGCTCCTCATGGACAAGCTCCTCACCGTCCTCACCGACTTCGCCGCCCAGCAAATCTCCGCCGGCGCCGACGTCATCCAGGTCTTCGACTCCTGGGCCGGCGCGCTCTCCGTCTCCGACTACCGCGCCTACGCCCTCGCCCCCACCACCGAGCTCATCCGCCGCATCCAGGCCCTCGGCGTCCCCGTCATCTACTTCGGCGTCGACACCGCCTCGCTCCTCCCCACCTTCCGCGAACTCGGCGCCGACGTCATCGGCCTCGACTGGCGCATCCCACTCGACGCCGGCTGGCGCGCCCTCGGCCTCCGCCCCGACGGCACCGCACCCACCGCCGTCCAGGGCAACCTCGACCCCATCACCCTCTTCGCCCCCGACGACATCCTCGAAGCCCGCGTCCTCGAAATCCTCTCCCTCGCCGCCGGCCGCCCCGGCCACATCTTCAACCTCGGCCACGGCATCGTCCCCAACACCCCCGTCGACGTCCGTCCTCCGCGTCGTCGACCTCATCAAGCGCCACGGCCACACCACACCCCGCGCCCCCCACGAAGCCACCAGCGACTGGGCCATCCGCGCCTGAAGCAAAGCCACCATATCCTGACCGTGTCGGGACAAATTCCAACGAAACCAGTCTCGAGCTGATGACAATACGCGCCGAATACAGGTCAATGAAAAATTCCTTGCTAGAATCTGCGCGAGGTTAAGAATCGGGTGCGTTTTATGTGAACTATACGGTGAAAGGCGCCGATCAGAATTCGATCGCGCGGGCGTTGACAGGGAGGAAGGCCTTCGTTTCTCCCGAGCGGAACGGATACATTTTCGTGTTCGACGAAGAGTCTGATAATCAAGACCAACGGGCCATTGGGAAGCTTGCGGAGCAACTCTCGGCGAGCTTGAAAAGCACAATCCTCACGGTACTGAATCACGATAGTGACATCTTGTGGTATCAGCTTTACGAAGGTGGGACACTAATCGACGAATACAACTCCACACCCGATTATTGGTCCTCCAAATCCGAACCCGCACCACCCGAGGGCGGCGATGCCAAACGACTCTGCGCCTCTTTCAATTGCAACGACGTTCCTGAAGTCGAGCGGATATTGCGATTGTCATGGAAGGAATATCCCGACGCTACGATTCGCCACGCAGATCTCTTTCGCGCGCTCGATTTGCCCGGTCTTGCTGTTGGGTATGGGTTTGGAGCCATAGCTCACGGTCATCTGCCCGAAGGATTGTCCGCAGAAGACCTGAGATCTGCTAACTGAATTCTGAAGACGTGGTTCGAATGGATTACCGGCAAACCGGAAGGAATTAGCAACCTCCTCACACCCAAACATCATTCTCCGCCGTCATCTCCCCACCGGCATCACCCGTATTCACCACACCCTTCGGCTCAATCAGCATCAGCTTCACCTCACCTGCCGCGAACGGCTTATGCTCCACGCCCTTCGGCACGACAAATATCTCGCCCGGCCCAATCGTCACCGCGCCATCTCGAAAATCAATCCGCAGCTCGCCCTCAATCACAAAGAACGTCTCATCCGTCTCCGCATGGCTGTGCCAGACAAAATCCCCCTCCAGCTTCACCAGCTTGAACTGATAGTCATTCATCTCCGCAATCACCCGCGGCGACCACCGCTCCTCAAACAACCCAAACTTCTCCCGCAAATTGATCGCCCGCCTGCTCCACGTCCGCACCTCCTCGCCACAATCATAGGCACCCCGCATGCGCTCTGCATCTCCGCACGTCCGCTAACGACACGCCGCAGGCGTGACCCGCTTCTAGGTAAGCCAAGGCTTTAGCCTTGGCACTCCCACCAGTGCGGGAGAGAAGGGGCTTTAGCCCCTGGGGTATGCTCTCCTTCGCATGGCCACAATCCGTCAGAAGCAGAGCACGTACGCTATCACCATCCTGACCCTGAATCGCCACCGTTACTTCCAGCGCGCCGAAAACGCCGACCTCTTCATCACGACCCTCTTTCGCTACCGAGATCAAGACAAGTTTCTCCTCCACGGCTTCGCCATCATGGCGGACCACGTCCACATCCTGGTCACACCGGCAATCGAGATCAGCACCTCCCGCTGCGTTCAGCTCATCAAGGGCGGCTACTCCTTCGCCGCACGCGACCAGCAGGCGGGACACATCTGGCACGCCGGCTATCACGAGCACCGCATCCGCGACGACGATGACTTCCGCGCCCAACTCCTCTACATCGCGAACAATCCCAACCGGAAGCACTTGTCGAATTACCCGCACGTCCACACCGCACCTCGATACGCCGTGCGTGTAGATTCTTATCCCGTAGCACACCGTGAGCTTGCCCGGTTCTAGGGCCTCAGTTTGTAGCTCACCGAGCCTTGAGCCTCGGCGCGCTTCTAGGTAGCGCCCGGCTTTAGCCTCGGCCGGCTTCTAGGTAAGCCAAGGCTTTAGCCTTGGCACTCACAGCCGAACGAGAAAAACGGGCCTTTAGGCCCTGGGGTATGCCTTCTCTCGAATCTCCCCGACACATCTGACCACTCCCCCAAAAATTTCCCCGAGCGCATTCGGCTCCCCCTCCGTCTGTCCTGATAGAACCAGACGGACCGGAGCCCCGCCCCACGTGTTCGAGGAACTAAGCTTGCCGCTGCAGCTCACCCCCACCTTCGTCACCGAGACGGAGGTCGCGGCCCTCGTCGAAACCTACTCCACGCTCCTCTTCCGCGTCGCCCACTCCATCCTCCGCAATCCCACCGAATCCGAAGACGTCGTGCAGGACACCTTCCTCCGCGTCATGCAACACAAACGCGCCCTCCCGGAAATCCGCGACCTCCGCGTCTGGCTCGTGCGCATCACCTGGAACCTCGCACTCGACCGCCGCCGCCGCATCCGCCCCGACCAGCTCGACGACACCTCCGCGCTCGCCCTCGCCGCCCACCACACACCCGCCGACACCGCCCTCCACGACGCCCGCGAGCTCGCCCGCGTCTTCCACGAGATCGACCGCCTCCCCCGCGCCGAGCGCCAGGTCCTCCTCCTCTCCGCCATCGACGAGCTCGACACCCGCGAGCTCGCCCAGCTCCTCAACAAATCCGAGTCCGCCATCCGCGCCCTCATCTTCCGCGCCCGCACCCGCCTTCGCGAACGACTCGAGCAGCAATCCACGCCCGGCTCGACAAGAACCACACCCGCTGAAAGGAGGCCACGCATGAACACCAACTCCGCGCACCTCCCCAACGAACCGCCGCTCGCAATCCAGACCAAACCATCGACCGCGCTCTCTCCACCCTCCGCGACGCCACACCCCGCGCCGGCCTCAACAACCGCATCCTCGCCTCCCTCGAGCACCGCAGCGCGCACGCCCGCAACCCGCACGCCTGCACATCTCCGCGCGGCTCGCCCTCTGGCTCCGCAAGGGTGGCGCATCGCCTGCGTCGCTGCGCCATCGCCTCGGACATCACTCGATCCTGTCACCACCACACCGCCACGCCACCGATCATCCGCCGACGACTCGTCTCCGACCCCACAACCGATCCGCGAAGTGCCACACGGTCTCGCAACACTTACCTGAGCGAACCTCGGGCGGATCGACTCACCACGACTCGCCGATGGAGTCCCACAATCTCCACCACCCGTCATCCCGACCGAAGCCGGGGTCCCCGGCGAGCTTGCTGCCAACGCAGCGCTAGCGAAGGACCCCTGTATTTGTCTCTTGCGCGGATCACCCCACCACCGGGTGCCCCATTCATGACGACACCGTCGTCATGGGTGGGGTAATCACAAACTCCCCCGACCCCGACGCCCAGGCCCTCATCGACCTCCACACCCCCAGCCACCCCGCGCCTCCGCTCCCGCTCACCACACAGGAAAAACTCTTCCTCCGCATGTACCGCGACGGCAACGCCACGCAGCTCGCCGAGCTGAACCCGCATCGTCCGCGCCCAGCAGGACGCCGCCGAGACCGCCGACTTCAAAACCTTCTTCCCCGACCGACCACACATCCACCAACCCGGAGACGACGAATGAACCGCACGCCCTGCAACCTTCTCGCCGGCACCTGACTGGCGCTCAGCCTGTCCGGCACAGCCATCGCGCAAGCCACAATCTGAACCGCCAACCCGCCGACGCCAAAGCCCGTGCGACTACGCGCTCCTACCCCCGCGCAAGCGACCGTGATGACTGCTACGAGCCAACCGTGTCGTGAAGACCTACTTCCTCGCCAACATCACGCAGCAGAACGACGCAAACGAGATCCTCATAGCGCTGCGCAACGTGTCTCGACCCCTCATGCCAAGATGTACCTCATCAACTCCGACGAACGCGATCGTGATCGCGGCGCCGCCCGACCAGCAGGCCGTCGCCCAGAAGCTCATCACCGAGCTCGATCGCCCGAAGAAGAGCTACCGCCTCACCTTCACCCTCGCTGACTCCGACTCCGGCAAGCGCGTCGGCATTCAGCACTTCTCCATCGTCGTTGCCGACGGCCAGCGCACCGTGATCAAACAGGGCGACAAAATCCCCGTCGTCACCGGCACCTATGAAAAGCGAAGGCGACACCGGAACACAGACGCAGTTCCAATACCTCGACATCGGCCTCAACTTCGACGCGACCCTCACCGCCTTGCCCGGGGGACTCTTCCTCAAATCCAAGGTCGAGGAAACCCAGCCTCGGCCAGCCCAGCACCATCGCCGGCGTCCAGGAGCCCGTCATCCGCCAGACCGTCACTCGAAGGCACCTCCGAAATGACCCCCGGCAAACCCCTCACCCTCGGCTCCCTCGACATCGAAGGCACCACCCGCCACATCGACATCGAAGTCGTCGCCGAACCCATCTCCTGACCCACCCGACTTGACAAACTCCAGCCCCAGACAGCCCCTCTTCACGAGGGGCTTGTCTTTCTGCACTAGCTAAAGTCCACCCCTAAAGTCTCTGCTCCGAAGACTTTGCGCAAAAACAGGGGGGAAGGGGGGGTCACCCCGTACCATAGAAATCAGCATGAGCAGCACCGCCATCCTCCTTCTCGCGCACGGCACACCCAACCGCCTCAGCGAGATGTCCGACTACCTCCGCCACGTCACCAACGGCCGCCCCATCCCCCCCCACGTAATCGCCGAACTCCAGCACCGCTACGCCGAAATCGGCCTGAAAGAGGAGCCGCTGCCAGACGGCCCTCCCCTCACCCGCTGGACCCTCCGCCAGGCCGAACTCCTCGAAAAGTCCTTCGGCGAGAAGGTCTACGTCGGCATGCGCAACTGGCATCCGTTCATCGCCGACACCGTCGCCCAGATGCGCTCCGACGGCGTCACGCACGCCCGCGTCCTCTGCCTCGCCCCGCAGAACTCCCGCACCTCCACCGGCCTCTACAAGCGCGCCCTCGACGCCGCCGTGACCGGGGGGTTCACCTACGACTTCATCCCCGGCTGGGCCGACGATCCCCTCCTCGCCCATGCCTTCGCCGAGCGCCTGCAACCCGTCCTCGCCGCACACCCCGGCACCCCCGTCCTCTTCACCGCCCACTCCGTCCCCTGCCGCACGATCCGCGCGACCAGCCCGGAGGAAGCAACGCAGCACCCCGGGGGAGTGCCTCCCGAAGGGATTCAAAACTACGGCACCGCAGCGGAGGGAGATCCCTACCCCATCGAGTGCAAACAAACCGCCGCCGCCGTCGCAGAAATCTGCGGCTTGTCCGACTCCGAGTGGTACTTCGCGTTTCAATCACAAGGCGTCGCCGGCGCGCCGTGGATCGGCCCAACTGTCGAGGACACCTTGAAATCTCTCGCCGAAGAAGGCCACAAAGCCATCGATCATTCAGCCGATCGGCTTTCTCTGCGACCACGTCGAGATCCTCTACGACATCGACATCAACTTCCGCCAGTTTGCGCGTGAGCTCGGCATGGATCTTTACCGCGCCGAGAGCCTCAACGACAGCCCCACCCTGATCCGCGCGCTCGCGCACGTGCTTGCATGAAGCGCATCGCCATCATCGGCGGAGGGATCAGCGGCCTCACATGCGCATACGAGCTCGAGCTCGCACGCAAGCGCGGCGCCGCGATCGACTGGCATCTCTACGAAGCAAGCGACCGCCTCGGCGGCATCATCGAAACGACTCGCATACGCACACCCGAAGGCGAATACATTCTCGAAGGCGGCCCCGACGGCTGGGTTAGCGAAAAGCCCTGGGCCCGCGAGCTTGCGATTGAGCTGGGCCTCGAGTCCGAGCTCATCTATTCGAACGACGCGACCCGCAAGACATACATTCTGATCAACGGAGAACTCCAGCCGATCCCAGACGGCATGCGCATGATGGTTCCAGAAGACCTCAGCGCGCTGGAAGCGTCTCCGCTGTTTTCGGATTCGGCCAAAAGGGCTTACGGAGATGAGGTCACTCGCGCCGAAGAGCTGAAGGCGTCTTCGCCCGCGCACGATGAGTCTGTTGCAGATTTCGTGCGGCGTCACTTCGGCGATGAAGTGCTGAACACTGTCGCTGCTCCGTTGCTCAGCGGCGTGTTCGGCGGTGATGTGTACAAGCTCTCGGCTCGTGCTGTCATGCCGCAGTTTGTGGCGATGGAGCGCGAGCACGGATCGCTGATTGCTGCTCTGCAATCGAAATCGAAACAACGGACAGAAGCGCCGCAGCCGATCTTCACCTCGCTTCGCTACGGGATGGCTTCTCTGGTTGCCGCTCTCGTTGCGCACCTCCCGCAAGAGCGGCTCTTTCCGCTCTATAACGTCGAGCATCTATGGGACGATCCTCGGTGGCAGATCATCGTCGATAACCCAACATTTCGGCCGCACGAACGCCCTCATCCGTTGGCGGTGGATAGCTATGACGAAGTTGTTCTGTGCACGCCCTTAAACAAGACCGGAACGCTGCTCGCCGCGGCGGATTATGATCTGCGTGTCGACAAGCTGCTGCCGAAAGAGGCCAGCTCTGCGATTCTCGTCGCGTTCACGTGGCCTGCTGATCTCGCGAATACGTTCACGATCCCGGCAGGCTTCGGGTTTCTGGTGCCGGAAGGCTCAGACAGTCAGCAACAGCTTCTCGCCTGCACGTTCGTAGACCAGAAGTTTCCGGATCGTGCACCTGACGGCGCGCGAGTCATGCGAGCATTCTTTGGCAGCAGAAGCGCCGAAGCACTGGCCGCGCAGTCAGATGATGCGATTGCAGACCGCGCACTGGAGCAATTGCGCGACATCCTTGGTCCAATTCCCGCACCGACCTTTCACAGCGTTCGCAGATGGCCGCGCAGTTTGCCGCAGTACGAAGTCGGCCATCTCGATCGCATCGCGCAGCTCGAGCAGATCGTGGCGCAAGTTCCCGGCCTTCACCTCCTCGGGAACAGCTATCGCGGCGTCGGCATTCCCGACCTGATCCGCGACGCACGAGCGACGGCGCGCAATATCATCGAACAGCTCTAATGTTTCGGATGAATCAAGCTGCGAGAGCCAGCCGCTCGCGCTCTTCTCGTTGCGATTCGCGCTTTCGCTTCCACCACTTATTTATCGCGATCTGGAACGGATGCTCCACCCATTTGCGCGCTGCCATCGCGAGCAGCACGATGACAACGTAGCTGATCCACGGGTCGATCCACTGCACGTGCAGGCGCTCGGGCAGATGATGGTCGTGAATCAGCTGGAAGAGGTTGAAGTGCAGAAGATACAGGCAGTAGGTTGACGTGCCGATCGCAACCAGCGGACGCCAGGAGAAGAGCGTCGCAAGCGGGCTCGGGCCGGCAAGGCCGAGGATCATCATTCCGAAGACCGGGGTCAGCAACCCGCCGTGCACCAGGATGTACGGCATCTGCGCCTCAAGGTGATAGCAGCAGAACCATCCGATCGCGAAGCCGATGATGCCGACCATCATGCGCCCGCGCACCCCAAGCTTCGCCACCTGGTGGATTCTGGCGATCATGATTCCGCACAGAAATGTGCAGAGATACGGAAGAGGCGTGTACTTCAGGAACTCGATATAAACACCCGAGCTGTAGCGGTCCGGCGCGTGTGCAAGATGGTCGGGGTTGGTCGCGAGATACCACGCATGCGGAATCATGCCGGCCAGCCATAGTGCAGCGCCCATTGCGATGAGCTTCGGCACGCTCTTCGGCAGGCGCAACTTCACCAGCCACGGGAACAGCAGATAGAGCGCGACCTCGCACGAGAGCGTCCA
This sequence comes from uncultured Acidobacteriaceae bacterium, assembly GCA_963777205.1. Classification (GTDB taxonomy): domain Bacteria; phylum Acidobacteriota; class Terriglobia; order Terriglobales; family Acidobacteriaceae; genus Granulicella. The sequence goes on from CAVZPQ010000001.1 coordinate 345,119, forward strand.
GCTCACCGTATTCCAGAATGTTGCCAGGCGCGGAAAGAAGCCCTGAATGAGCAACGGCGTCGTAATCACACCGACGACGAACTGTCCGTGCGAGCGCGCATGCCACTCGACGGCGAGCATCGGGATCGATACCAGCATGGTCAGCAGGTAGATGGGATACAAGCGGCTGGCGCGCGCAACCCAGAAGTCGACCGCATTCACGCCGCCCGGCCGCTCTGCATAGTTGTAGTAGAGGATGAATCCGGAGATGACAAAGAAGAAGCTGACGAACACGTACCCGATGTTGATGATGGGATACAGCGTGAAGCGCGGATGCGCGGCCCACGTCAGCCCGCTGGGCGTGAAGTGGAACAGCATGATGACCAGCGCGAGCAGCGAACGGATTCCCGTAAGCGCAGGCAAGGCAGGCTTGCGCGCCGATGCGGCCGGCTTCGCAGTCTCTGCAGTGACGAGCTTGCGCTGCAACTCGCCTGCCGGCTCCCCCGTCGATGTCGGAGCCCTCTCATCCAGCACTTGCATCAGAGTTCCGTTCCAATTCACCCATTTAGGACGCGATTATTCCAGGCGAAGACTCACCCGCGACCGGAATTTCTCACGGGTCGCCTAGGCCTCGATCTCCGCACGAACCACGCGTTCAGCGCCTTGCAATCCGCGGTTCGCGTAGCTTGCTTTCACAAAGGCGTGGAACAGCGGATGCGGCTCGAGCGGCTTCGATTTGAACTCGGGATGGAATTGGCAGCCGAGGAAAAACGGATGATCGGGAATTTCGACGATCTCGACATAGGTAGCGTCGGGCGTTGTTCCGGTAAGCCGCAGGCCCGCGCCGGTGAGAACGGGTTCGTATTCGCGATTGAACTCGTAGCGATGCCGGTGGCGTTCGCTGATCTCGGTCGTGCCATACGCTTTGGCGGCAATCGAATCGGGCTCCAGCATGCATGTCCAGGCGCCCAGCCGCATCGTTCCACCCATCTCTTCCACGCCGATCAATTCGCGCAGCTTGTAGATGATGCGGTGCGGCGTTGAGGGGTCGAACTCGCCGGAGTTCGCCTTTCGCAAGGCCGGCCACGTTGCGCGCGTACTCGATGCATGCCGTCTGCATGCCGAGGCAGATGCCGAAGTACGGCACGTTATTCTCCCGCGCGTAGCGAATGGCGTTCAGCATGCCTTCGATGCCGCGCTTGCCGAAGCCGCCCGGCACGAGAATGCCGTCGAAGCCCTCAAGCTGCGACTCGTAGCCTTCAACCTCCAGACCTTCAGCTTCGAGCCACGTAACGCGCAGCTTCAGGTTCTCCGCGAGCGCGCCATGCACCAGCGCCTCCTTCAGCGACTTGTAGCTGTCCTCATACTCCACATACTTGCCGACGATGCCGATCGAAACCTCATCGGCAGGGTTGTACGCGCGGTAGACAAGGTCCTTCCACTTCGAGAGGTCCGCTTCCTTTGCGTCGATGCGCAGGTACTTCAGCGCAAGCGCATCCACGCCTTCCAGGGCGAAGTTCAGCGGCACCTCATAGATGCTGGGCACATCGCGCGCCACGACCACCGCGGCCTCTTCCACGTTGCAGAATGCCGCAATCTTCGACCGCATCTCGCGCGGGACTGCGCGGTCCGCGCGGCAGAGCAGAATGTCCGGCTGGATTCCGATCGACAGCATCTCCTTCACCGAGTGCTGCGTGGGCTTGGTCTTGAGCTCCTGCGCGGCGGCGATCCACGGGATCAGCGTGACGTGCACAAAACAGGTGTTGTCCCGCCCCATCTCCTGACGCATCTGGCGAATGGCTTCGAGGAACGGCAGCGACTCGATATCACCGACCGTGCCGCCGATCTCCACGATGGCAACATCACAGTCCGCGCCAATCTTGCGTGCTGCGGCCTTGATCTCGTTGGTGACGTGCGGAATCACCTGCACGGTCTTGCCGAGATAATCGCCGCGCCGCTCCTTGGTGATGATCTGCTCGTAGATGCGACCGGTGGTGAGGTTGTTGTCACGCGTGAGCTTGGCGTGCGTGAAGCGCTCGTAGTGCCCAAGGTCGAGATCGGTCTCCGCGCCGTCGTCCGTCACGAACACCTCGCCGTGCTGAAACGGCGACATGGTGCCGGGATCGACGTTCAGATACGGATCGAACTTCATCAGGTTGACGCGCAGCCCGCGCGCTTCCAGCAGGCAGCCGATCGAAGCCGCCGCGAGCCCCTTGCCCAGCGAAGACACAACACCGCCTGTCACAAAGATGTACTTTGCTGACACGTTCGCGACCTCTTTGAATGTGAGATTTGGTTGTGCCTGGTGTGCACGATCAAGTATACCGCAGGCCCTTGGCCGCAATCCCTGTGCGAATCGGCGGCCGAAATACAACGGCGGGATGATTCGGAGCGCCTCCGCCGGCTGCTATGCTCGGCTCGTGCATTCACCGGGCCCGCTCCTCCGCCTCGAACAGACCCTGTACCTGCGCCTGCGCTCGCTGGCGGACCGGCGGCTGGCGAGCTCGGGCCCGCAGCCGCGGCGAGAGCCCGAAGCCAGACCACCTGGTGACCGGCGAAGTCGGCGAGGACCACGGATTCTTTTATCTGCGCTCGCTTGGCTACACGATCGTCGCGCGGCGCTGGGTGTCGGCGCGCGTCAAAGGTGATCTCGACCTGGTTGGCTGGGACGGCGATACGCTGGTTATCTTTGAGGTGAAGACCCGCACGGCACGCGACCTCTTCCCCGCGGACGTGGCCGTGAATCCCGCAAAAAAACGTCAACTCCGCCGGATGGCCGCGGCATGGCTCGGGCAGTTGCCGGAGCGCCATCGCGGCCGCGTTCTGGTGCGTTTCGACGTGCTCTCCGTGTATCTCGTCGGCAGCAAACCGGAGTTCGAGCACATCATCGACGCGTTTTCCTATCGCGAAACGTCGGTGACGCGCCTGCGAGGCCATCCATTCGCGACGCCGCAAGTGTCTATATTAAGAGCGTGACTGCAGCGCGGAGCTGAACGCGCACAGAGGAGCCGTCTCCACGATGAGCCTGATGGATGCACCGCAGTTCGACGAGCGAAGTGAACGCCGCAAAGTAACCATCCTGATCTCGATCGGGGTCGTAATTCTGCTCCTGATCATCCTGACGTTCGCCGGCTACGTCCTGGGACACGGATGGCTGTTTACGAATCTCGGCGCCGAGCACCGCGTCAACAACTTCTTCAATGCGCTCGAGGCGAAGGACTACCAGAAGGCCTACAACATCTATGAGAACGGCCACCCTGATCCCGGTTATCCGCTGCAGCGTTTCACCCAGGACTGGACGACGTACTCGCCTGTAAACGCGCCGATCACTTCGCACCACGTGGATATTTCGAAGACCGATGGCACCGGAGCGTTTGGGACCGGCGTCATTGTTGCCGTGCGTGTGAATCTTCAGGACGGGATCGTGAAGGCGCCTCCGGGCGAGCCGCCGAACACCAAACCAGGGCACAAGGTCTTCATGTATGTGAATCGCGCAGACGGCACGATGACTTGGCCCGCGCCGCACGTGCTCGAGTACTAGACCGGAGTCCTAGATCGAGCCGGCAGGATTCGCAGCCGGAACGCGAAGATCGGCCGTGCGATACAGACTGAGCACGCTCATCATCGCCGCGGCTGCAAGCGGAACACAGAGTCCCGCGCCCAGCGAGTGCACGCCAGATGAGAGCGCGCCAGTAGCCAGCGGCAGCGCAGCAGAGCCGACGCCCGCCACAACGAAGATGCCCGGCGTATTGCGTCTGCGCAGCACAATGGCCAGCAGCAGCGGATACACCGGGCCCGACCCGAAGCCGGCAATCAGCGCACCGACCACGCTCGCAAAGCCACCGGGCCATCCCACAAGGATGGCCAGCCCCACAGCCGCTAATCCCGTGCTCGCCGGCAACACAATGCGCTCGCTCACACGCCCGGCGGCGCGCGCTGAGTGAATGACGCGGCTTGCCAGCAAGCCAACCCAGAATGCCGTCGCGGCGCCAATCGTGGTCCGCGCTCCCTCGCCGAGCCGCTGCGCATAAGTAGCGAGCCATCCTCCCGTCGCGGCCTCCACGCCAGTCGAGCAAAACACCAGGATCACGAGCGCGAGTGGCACATAGCGAAGCGCCCGCTCGCCGGCTGCAGCCCGCAGTTCCGCTGGATCCTGCGCCGAGCCTTGATCCTTGACCGCAAACCATACCCACACCGCGAATAGCGCAAACAGAACCGCTATTCCGCCGAGCGTGTGCAGCGGCCTCGCGGACGATCGCTCGTTCGCCAGCGTGTGCCCTCCCAGCGCGAGCCACGGCCCCGCACACGCGCCTGCCGCCCACAGCAGGTTCAGGCGCATCATCTCGACGCGGCGCTCGTCAGCAAACCGATGCGAAACGAACAGACTCGTCGAGGTCATCGCGATGCCGAGCCCCATGCCAAAGATGAAAATCGCCAGAAATCCCCATCCACGGCTTGCCAGCGCCAACCACACGGCACCGGCTGCCGTGAGCAGCGCGCCGCGAGCAATGGAGCGGTTCATCCGCCCGCGCGAGAGCAGCGCTCCACTCATCGACGCGACAAAGAAGCAGAACAGCAGCAGCCCACCCCGCGCATCTCCCAGGCTCCAGCGCGCGAGCAGCAGCGGAAGCAGCGCACCCGGCAGCGCCACGCCTACTCCCGTAGCCGCGAACCCAACGTACAGGCCAAGCTTCAAATCGAAACCCTCACGTGCGTAACCGCCCGGCAGCATCTGCTCCCAGAGCATCGCACAAGGACTGCAGAAACGGCTGCTGACTTGCCAGTATCGCCACACGCGCGTCGTCGATCGAGAACCAATCGCCGCGATCGACCTCCGGAACCTCGAGCATCTTCTTCGACCGCGGTGGCCACTCCACCTCGCATGTATTGCTGTGCAACTCCGCCGGATTGCAGTCGCCTTCGAAGGCCCACCCCTCAACAAGCTTGCCGCTCAACTGCCGGATCGTGCCGAGCTCCACGAATTCGCCGCGCGGAAGAAACCCGGTCTCCTCCTGAAACTCGCGTTTGGCCGCGTCAAGGGCCTGCTCGCCTTCAAAGAACTGGCCCTTCGGAATCGTCCATGCGCCTCTGTCTTTGTTGACCCAGAACGGTCCACCCGGGTGTACCAGGAAGACCTCGACCCTCTTGTTTCGAACCCGATACATCAATAAACCGGCGCTGCGTTTGGGCATCCTGATCCTGCGTGAAAGCGAAAGAAAATATGTACCTGAAACTGAAAGGGCCTACAGCAACTGGGGAACGATCTCCGTCGCGCTTCCCAGCAGAATCTCGTCGAAGGCATCCGCGTTCTGCGGCTCTTCGGGCCCGACATATATGGTTCGGATGCCGCGCTGACTCGCCACGTGCACAAATCCTGCGGCGGGATACACCGCGCCGGAGGTCCCTATCACCAGCAGCACCGTGGCGCGGTTAAGCTCACGATAAATTCCGTCCATGTCCAGCGGCATCTCGCCGAACCACACAATGTGCGGTCGCACCGCGCGCCCGCAGCTCTCGCATTGCGGCAGCTCCGCCGCTGACTCATACGTCTTCCGGTCATCAAAGGGCTTGTCGCATTCGACACACCGCGATTGAAACAGCGTTCCGTGCATGTGATGGACGCGGCGCGACCCTCCGCGCTCATGCAGATCATCCACGTTTTGCGTGCAGAGATAAAACCGCTCACCCATCTGCTCTTCGAGCCTGGCCAGCGCGCGATGCGCCGCATTCGGCTCAGCAGCCTCTGCATCCCGCCGCCTCATCGAATAAAAACGCCACACCAGCTCCGGATTGGCGGCCCATGCCTCCGGTGTCGCGACCTCTTCGACGCGGTAGCCGTTCCACAACCCACCCGATCCGCGAAACGTTGCAAGCCCGCTCTCAGCCGAGATCCCCGCGCCGGTCAATACAAACAGCCGGTCCTGTGGCGCGAAGCGCATAAACGATTATCACCGCTCCAGGCGGCCGTCGCTCTTCGAGACTGTTCAACCGATCGAAGCCGGCACAAACTGCTGTTCCATTCTCCAGAACTACTGAACCTGGCTTCTGCGACGCAACAGCAGGGCACCAGCTCCGGCGGCGGTCGCCAGCAGTGCCAGACTCCCCAGTTCCGGCGCCGGCGTAAACTCGCGAATCTCCTCGTCGAGTCCGTCCAGCACTACAAAATCGCCGGCTGTATTCACGAACAGCAGGTCGGCCGTCCCAACCGTGACCACGTCCGTCCCCGTATACGAGACGTAAACGATCTCGGACGCGCCATTCATTTGCACGCCCACAACATGGTTGCCACCGTTGCAAACCGATTCGCCGGTCTGAATCTCCGTCGCAGTCGACGTGAAGGCGCAAGCCATCCCATCATCCGGCGTGAAGTTGGTCAGCGAAACCGGCTGTGACACCAATTGACCGGCGTTGAAGATGTCATACCCTGTCGAAGATTGAATCGCCACATTGCCCTGGCTATCAATGCCGATCGGGTTGTAGCCTTTGTCGCCAGTCAGTGTGTACCCGGCGAAGCTCTCCGCCTGCGCAGCTCTGCTAGCGATCAGTCCGGCGGCCGCAACACACGCGGCCAAAGCCCAAATCCTCATGGCTCTCATCTGGAAATCCTCGTTCCTGCCATCTTCCGCTCGAGGAACGACAGAGAGCCATCAACCTCGCAGAGGCGCGGCCATACAAAAGTTGAATTTGGGCTGACCTCTTCGCGTTATGCGCGGCCACAGCACGCCAATGGGCGCTACTGCTGTTGATCATCCAGCTTTGTGATCTGCTCCGCACCCAGCTCATTCCGCAGTTGAACCAGGTAATGGGTCGTTGCCTTGCCAAGGTCGGCTCGCGCCTGCTCGATGCGATCAATCTGCGAAAACAGCGCGGCCTCATCCAACACCTTCGCGTGCGTCAGCGCCTCCATCCGGAGCTCCTCCTGCTCGAGGCTCTCGTAGCGCTTCAGCAGCACCGGGCGGCTCTGCTCGAAGATCGTGTCCATGCGCTTCTGCTGGTCCGATGTGAGCTTCAACTGCTTCACAAAATGCTTATCGTCCCACCACCGGCCCGGAGGGCCCACCTGCAGACCGGCGTGCATACCGGTCGGGCTGGTCCGCCCGAAGTCACGCGCCCCGGCACCGTGCGGCCCCTCCGCGCGCGGAAACTCGCCGCCGCGCTCTCCGCGGATGTCGCCGCCACGGCCGCCCATCCCACCACCCGGAAAGCCTCCACCCGAACCGCCGCCATGATGCTGTGCGAAGGCGAACTTCGGCAGCGCCAGCATCATCAACAGCGCAAGCGCCAGCGTCGCCCGCCTCAGCAGACGCTTCGCACGCACGCGTCGCTGGCCGGCCAAAATCATCTAGTTCGACACCTCAGTGATCGAGTGACCCCGAACCGGGCCCGAAACCGATGCCGGCTGCGCCGTCGCCACCTGCGCGCCCACCTGCTCAGTCAGCTCACTATCAATCGACCGCAGCAGCCGGTTGTCCTGCGCCAGCTCGTCGTCTGAGGGCGCTTCGACCGCATGGGCCGCAGGCCGCACCACCGCTGCCTGCTCGCGGTTCTCAATGTGCGCGCCCAACGCCACACCAAGCACCAGCACACTGGCCATCGCCGCTCCCCATCCCGGAAGCGCACTCCAGCTCAGTCTCCACTGCGACGGCCTCTCGATCCTGATCGCGCGCCGCTCCGCCCAGCGCAGGCTCGCAAAGTTCAAGTCGCCGACCGCCGAGCGAACAGCGCCCAGCTCCTCGCGGCAGACTGGACAACTCTCCAGATGAAGCTGCGCCTCCACATCGTTGTTCGCGCCGTCCAGCAACTGCGCAAACTGTTCGTCAGTCAGGTGTCCCGTGTTCATCGCCGTCCTCCCATTCGCGCGCGCACCGTGCGCACCGCGCGATGCAGGTGCGTCTTAACCGTGTTGATCGGCATGTCCATCGTCCTGGCAATGTCGCTCAGGTCCAGCTCCTCCTGGAAGCGCAGCACAAACGCCGTCCGCTGGTTCAACGAGAGCGTCTGCAGAATCTGCGCGACCTCCTTGGCCCGCTCCCGCGCCAGCAGCTGCTGCTCCGGCGAGCTCGCCGCGCTCGGCAGCATCCCGGCAATCTCCGTCACGTCCGTGGCCGTCTTCCGAACCTGCTTCCAGAACCGGAACTTCTGCGTGCGCTGGTAGTCGCGCACCAGGTTCAGCGCAATCGAATGCAGCCAGGTCTGCACGCTGCAGTCGCCGCGGAAATTGTGCCGGTTGGCCCACGCCTTCACAAAGCAATCCTGCACAATGGACGCAGCCAGGTCCTCGTCCCCAAGCGAGAACGTGACAAACCGCAGCAGCCTCGCACGGTGCGTCTGGACTAGCTCTTCGATATCGTCCAGCTCGGTGAGTGCGCGCTCCCGGCCGGAAAGGCGGAGGACATCCGTCGCCATTGCCATTTGCATACCAGCGTAGACGGAAAATCGGCATTTGCCGAGTACACCCATTAAGGTGCCGGCAGTTGCTTCCTTGAATTCCTATCGCTTCACGATATCACGCCTCCGGCATATCTCGCCGAAAGCTCCAGCGCACGCTCCAAGCACCCAATGCACCGCTTTGCGCCTGCGATCCCTCGAGCCACAAGAGCTCGTCCTCATCCGGCCGAAACGCGCTGGAAGGCGCCGCGCAGAGGTTCGCCATCACCCGCAGCAGTCCCCGCCCCTTCACCTTCCATTCACACACGAACTGCCCCGGACCAAGCACCTCGTAACATCCGCACCGGTCCGTCAGCCCATCCAGCAGCGGAGTGATGCGCTCGCGCCGAACCGCCAGCACCCGCCGGCACCAATCCACCTTCTCCCGATGCGGCGGATCATCCACGTCCTCCCAGCGCAGCTTCGCCGACAAAAAAGTCGACTCCGCCTGCGGGTCCGGCGCTCGAGCCAGCGTGTCGTTGTTCGCGTGGCTCTCCCGCTTCATCTGCTCCGAGCGCCCACGCCGCACTGCCTTGCCCAACTCGCCGGCAAAGTCACAGAAGAACGGAAACGGCGTCATGGCCGCCCACTCCTCGCCCATGAACAGCATTGGAATCTGCGGCAACAGCAGCACCACAGACGTCGCGGCGCGCAGCGCCTCCGCATTCACCAGCATGCACAGCCGTTCGCCGAAGACCCGGTTCCCCACCAGGTCATGCGTCTGCGTAAAAGCCACAAACGCCGTCGGAGGAATGGTCACGCGGTCCTCCGCCGAACACGACACATCGCCCGCAAAGAACCCGTCCGCCAGCGCGCGCGCCAGCTCTTCGGTCTCGTACCGCCGCTGCGCATCCGCAGGATCGCAATCACCGCTCATCGCCAGGCCGATGATGTGATCGACCGCGTGGTTCCACTGCGCCCGGTACAGCGTCTGCCCATCTGCATCGCGCTTCAGCAGACGCCCAATCGCCTGCTCGTTCTCCAGAATCAACTGCACCTGCCGCTCACCGGCCGCAGCCTGCACGCGCTCCGAAATCTCGTCGAGGATGTGCTTCGGGCTGGTGTCGATCAGCGCATGCGACGCATCCAGCCGCAAGCCGTCGATGTGAAACTCCTCAATCCAGAACAGCGCATTCTCCACCACAAACTCGCGCACCTCGCCGCAGTGCGGCCCATCAAAGTTCAGCCCCGCACCCCACGCTGTCTTGTGCTCCTTGCTGAAGATCTCCGGGAAATATCTCGGAATGTAATTCCCCTCAGGCCCGAAGTGGTTATAAACAACGTCGAGAATCACCATGATGCCGCGCGCATGCGCCGCGTCTACGAACGCCTTCAGGTCCTCCGGTTTCCCGTAGGTCGCATCGGCCGCAAACCACTGCACACCGTCGTAACCCCAGCTCCGCTGCCCGGCAAACGCGCAGATGCACATCAGCTCGATCGCCGTCACGCCAAGCTGGCGCAGCAAATCCAGCTTCTCCGCGGCTGCGCGAAACGTTCCGTCGCTCGTAAACGTGCCGATGTGCAGCTCATACATCACCGCCTCGCGCCACGGACGTCCGCGCCACGCCGCATCGTGCCACTCAAACGCGCTATCCACGACCTCGCTCGGCCCATGCACGCCCAAGCGGCGCATACCGCGACGCCGGATCAGGCACGCGCGTTCCGTCCGGAAGCACAAAGCTGTACCGCGTTCCTGCGCCCGCATCGCTAACTGCAAGCTCGTGCCATCCGTCGCCGCACGGGTCCATCGCAACGGGCTCGCGCGGATTCTGCGAATGCTCATCAAGCGCCAGAAGCACGCTGTCGACCGACGGAGCAAACAGCCGGAAAACAACACCGCCCTCCGGCCGCATCTGCGGACCAAAGCGCCACACTGGATTTAGTTCATTTTGCGAATCAGCTGAACTCTGCCCGTTCCGCTCTGATCCTGGATCATGGGCCGTGCTTACGTCGACAGAAGTTGCGGCCATTGTCGTACTCGTTCATGCCGCCGGGCCAATGCTCTGCGACTGCTAAGCTGCTTCCAGATCAGTGCGCCCTGTGAAGGGTGCACAACGTGCCTAATTCGGATCGCGCCTTCGCGTAGATGATACTGCGCCCATCACACCCGCGCCGAGCAGGATGATCGCGATTGCCAGAATCCAGTGCTGCGGCACATGCGCCAGGTGCGCCACATAGGCCACGCCGGCAACCAAAATGAGCGTTCCAATCAAATACAAAGCGAAGGACATCGATATTCCTCCAGCAATTCGGCTCTAACAGAGGCCCATACTTTACGATGCAGTTTCAGCGCCCGTCGTCACCCGACGAACACTCATACTCGCGGTACAACCTCTCATACGCCGCCGCGCGCACGACGTGGAAGTAATCCGACGCAATCAGAAACAACACACCAACTCCCAGCCACCAGCACGCGAGGAACGCCTGTGACTCCACCGTCTCAAACGGCAGCGGGCACGCCGAGAAGACCATCGCCAGCACCACCAGCGCGACCTTCACAATCCCCATCACGAGGTTAATCTCAATCAGCTTCGACCGCATCGGGCCGAGCTGCATCGTCGCACGCAGGCTCTTAATCGAATCCGAGCCCGCGCGACATCGCCAACACCGGCGCAATCCGCAGCGCCCAGCTCACCGCAGCCCAGAACACAAACAGCACGATGGTCGTGATCACCGCCATCGCAAACGCCGGCACATACGCCGGCTCCGCTCCTGAGGACAGCGGCGTCCATATCGCTCGCTGCGCGATCTTCACCAGCACGGTACACCACAACACGACAACACCCGCATAAACAAACGCGCGCAGCATAGCCAGCAAGATCATCGTGACGCGTTGCGCCGTCAGCGAACGATCCCACCGGCGCAACACCGCACCGCGCCCCAGCCCCGCGAACACCGCCCACGCGGCAATCATCGTAACCAGCACCCATTGATACGTGTGCACATCCGTGGTGCCGCGGCCCACCAGCTGCCCACGCGCCAGAATCGCAGCGACATCGCGGAACTTCATGACCCACAGCATCACGGTGTCATGCGCGAAGATCCACACGCCGGCCGCCGTAATCACTCCAAACGCCCACCGCCACAGAATCTCCAACGCGGTGAGCGACGGCCGTTTCCACACCGCTGACATGACACCCACAAATGACTGCGTTCCGCGCACCTCTCCGTGCGCACGAACAATCGTCGCTGATCCCTGTTGCCTGATTACTGTTCCCTGCCTCACTTCACAACCAGGTTCACGAGCTTGCCCTTGACGACAATCGTCTTTGCAACCGTCTTGCCCGCAATGCGCGCGCTCACCTTCTCATCCGCCAGCGCCGCAGACGTTGATCGCCTCTTCATCCGGCATCGGCCGCAAGCTTCACCACATTCACCAGCTTGCCATTCACCTGCACCGGAACCTCGATCTCGCTCTCCTTCGCGAGCTCCGCATCCGCAACCGGCCACCGCTGTCGCAGCAGCGGCTCGGTCTCGCCGATCTCCTCCCACAGCTCCGCCGCCACAAACGGCGCAAACGGCGCGAGCAGCAACACCAGCGTGCGCACAACCTCCGCCACCGTCGCCGCCGAGATCTCGCCCGAGTCCATCTTCGCCTCGGCCGCCATGACCTCGTTCACCAGGATCATGATCGCCGCGATGCAGGTGTTGAAGTGCCACCGCCCGCTGAAGTCTTCCGTGATCTTCGCGATCGTCTGATGCAGCGTGCGCACCAGCGCCGCACCCGCCGGCGTCTGCGCCGCAAACGCCTTCGCCGCAATCCCGCCACCATGCGTTCCGCGCTCTATCTGCCGCACCGCCGGCGCAAACTTCGTCACCAGCCTGTACACGCGCGCGAGGAACCGGCTCACACCGGCAACGCCTTCCTCCTGCCACTCGAGATCGCGATCCGGCGGCGCCGCAAACAGCGCGTACATCCGCGTCGCATCGGCTCCATAGCGCGCAATCATGTCGTCCGGGCTCACCACATTGCCCTTCGACTTCGACATCTTCGCGCCGTCCTTGATCACCATTCCCTGCGTGAACAGCCGCGTCGCCGGCTCATCATTCCTGATCATCCCGAGATCGCGCATCACCTTCGTCCAGAACCGCGAGTAGATCAAATGCAGAATGGCGTGCTCCACGCCGCCGATGTACTGATCGATCGGAAACCAGTAGTTCGCCTTCGCAGAATCGAACGGCGCACTCGCATTCTTCGCATCCGTGTAGCGGTAGAAGTACCAGCTCGAATCGACGAACGTATCCATCGTGTCCGTCTCGCGCCGCGCCGGCCCGCCGCATTTCGGGCACGTCGTGTTCACAAACTCCGGCACCTTGCCGAGCGGGCTTCCGCCCTCCTGCGTGATGTTGACGTTGTCCGGCAGCAGCACCGGCAAGCGCACTCTCCGGCACCGGCACAATGCCATCGCGCTCGCAATAGACCATCGGGATCGGCGTGCCCCAGTACCGCTGCCGGCTCACGCCCCAATCCTTCAGCCGGAACGTCGTCGTGCGCTTGCCGAACCCATGCTCCTCGGCATAGCGCCCCATCTTGTCCTGCGCCTCAAGCACACGCCTCGCCGGTCCACTCGCCGGAGTTCACGAGCACCGCATCATCTTCACCCGTGTACGGCAGCGCGAAATCGCCGGAATCATCATCAGCGCCACCGGAGGTCGCCGGCGCAACCACGCGCTTGATCGGCAACCCATACTTCGTCGCAAACTCGAAGTCGCGCTCATCATGCCCCGGCACGCTCATAATCGCGCCCGTGCCGTAGTCGGCCAGGATGTAGTTCGCCACCCAGATCGGCATCAGCTCGCCCGTGAACGGATTCACCGCGCTCCTGCCCGGTCGCCACACCATGCTTCTCGATATTGCCGATGTCACCGGCTTCTTTCGCCGCCTTCTGCTCGGCAATCATCGTCTCCACCGCCCGCGCGAGCTCCGCATCCTCTGCCGCCCACGCCTTCACCAGCGCATGCTCCGGCGCCAGCTGAATCGACGTCGCCCCAAAGATCGTGTCCACCCGCGTCGTGAACACCGCGATCTTCGCATCCGCGCCCGAGACCGCAAACTCAACCTCCGTCCCCTCACTCCGCCCGATCCAGTTGCGCTGCATGGTCCGCACCTTCTCCGGCCATCCGGGCAGCTTGTCCAGATCCCTCCAGCAGCTCATCCGCATAGTTCGTAATCCGGAAGAACCACTGCTCCAGCTCCCGCTGTTCGACCAACGTGTCTTCATGCCGCCAGCAGTAGCCGCCCACCACCTGCTCGTTCGCCAGCACCGTCGCGCACTTCGGGCACCAGTTCACTTTGCTCGACTTCCGGTACGCCAGCCCGCGCTCATACATCTTCAAAAAGAACCACTGGTTCCAGCGGTAATAATCCGGCAGACACGTCGTCACTTCCGTCCCCGCCCAGTCATAGCTGAAACCCATGCGCCGCATCTGCTGGCGCATCGCTGCAATATTGCTCAGCGTCCACTCGCGCGGCGGCGTCTTGTTGCTGATCGCCGCATTCTCCGCCGGCAGCCCAAAGGCATCCCAGCCCATCGGGTGCAGCACGTTATACCCGCGCATCCACATGTACCGCGCCAGCGCGTCGCCAATCGAGTAGTTCCGCACATGTCCCATGTGCAGCTTCCCGCTCGGATACGGCAGCATCTCCAGGCAATAAAACTTCTCTTTGCCGCCGGCATGGTCTTCCGCACGATACAGCGCAGCATCCGCGTCCCACCGCGCCTGCCACTTCGTCTCGATCTCCGCCGGGTTATACCGTGTGCTGTCGCGCTCCTCCACGACAGTCCCCTCGCTCTTTTCAGCCATCCTCTCATTGTAAAGAAATGCCGCGATTCAGACCGGTTCTGCGATTCCGCGGCTATACTGCGTTGTCTCTCCAAACAAGCGCTTGCAGTATTCTCGGGCTCCGTTCCAGACAGACTTCCCTCCAGGAGCCTCATCCGACATGTGCGGAATTGTCGCATTCTTCTCTCGCCGCGCTCCCATCGCTCCTGCCACAGTGGAGCAAGCCACGCGAAGCCTTCACCACCGCGGGCCCGACGGCCAGCGCCACTGGATCTCGCCCGACCGCCGCGTTGCCCTCGGACACGCGCGCCTCAGCATCATCGATCTCGCGACCGGCGATCAACCGATCGCCTCTGAAGACAACTGCACCCACATCATCGTCAATGGTGAGTTCTACGACTACGAGCGCATCCAGCGCGACCTCGAATCCTCCGGCCACCGTCTCCGCACACGCTCCGACAGCGAGATCGCCCTTCACCTCTATGAAGATCTCGGCACGGAGTGTCTGCATCATCTCCGCGGTGAGTTCGCCCTCGTCCTCTGGGACCAGCGCAATCGCACGCTGTTCGCCGCGCGCGATCGCTTCGGCATCAAGCCGCTCTTCTACGCCTTCTACAACGACACCCTCTATCTCGCCTCTGAGGTCAAAGCTCTCTTCGCCGCCGGCGTCCCCGCACGCTGGGACGCGACCTCGCTGTCACATTCCGTAGAGGGCGGCGGCTTCCAACGCCGCACACTCTACGACGGCATCTTCCAGGTCCCGCCCGGACACTTCCTCCTCGCCACGGATCAGCACATCCAGCTCAATCAGTACTGGGACTTCAACTATCCGAGCGGCAACGAGATCTCTTCACGCTCCGATCCCGACTACGCCGCAGAGTTCCGCCACGTCCTTGAAGAGGCCGTGCGTCTCCGTCTTCGTGCAGACGTCCCTGTCGGCTGCTATCTGTCCGGCGGCCTGGATTCCTGCGCCGTTCTCGGCCTCGCCGCCCGCCACCACCCCGACCCCATCCGCGCCTTCACTCTCACCTTCGATCGTCCCGACTACGACGAAGAGGCGCAGGCGAAAGAGATGGCTGCCAGGGTTGGCGCCGAGTTCTATCCCATCCCCATCACGCAGGACGATCTTGCCGATAACTTCGCAGCCGCAATCCTCCAGGCCGAATCCTTCTGCGTCAACGCGCACGGCGTCGCCAAATTCCTTCTCAGCCGCGCCGTTCGCCGCGCCGGCTACAAGGTCGTCCTCACGGGCGAAGGCTCCGACGAAATACTTGCCGGATATCCGCACTATCGCCGCGACATGCTCCTCTACAACCGCGAAGGCCAGGACCCCGCAGAGGTGCAGCGTCTCCTCGACGATCTCGCCCGCCTCAACCTCGTCTCACGCGGCCTTCTGCTGCCCGACGGCGATGCTCCTCCGCTCGAAGCCGTGACCGGCGCTCTCGGCTTCGTCCCCTCATGGATCGAAACCTCCGCCAGCCGCTACGCCAAAATGCAGCCGCTGTTCTCCGCCGATTTTGCCGAAACCCACGGCCGCCGCCAGAGTTACCATCCCCTGCTCAGCGAGCTCGACATTCGCAATCAGCTCACCGGCCGCGACGCCGTCAATCAGGCGCTCTATCTCTGGTCAAAGACCTTCCTGCCCAACTACATCCTCTGCATGCTCGGCGACCGCATGGAGATGGCCCACTCCATCGAAGGCCGCGTCCCGTTCCTCGATCACCGTGTCGTCGAAACCGTCTGTTCGCTCCCGGTCAGCCAGAAGATCCACGGAACGACTGAGAAGTTCGTCCTGCGCGAAGCGACGCGCGACGTCATCACCGACACCATCTACCGCCGCCAGAAGCACCCCTTCCTCAGCCCGCCCGCGACACTCAACCGCAAGGGCAAGCTCAGCTCGCTTATCGAAGACACCCTTCGCGGCTCGACCATGGCTTCGATCCCGTTCTTCGATCAAAAGAAAGTCATCGAGCTGCTCGATAGCATCGACACGATGGATGAGGGAGCTCGCGTCGCCAACGATCAGGTCCTCATGCTTCTCCTTAGCGCCTGCGTGCTCCAGCAAGGCTTTCATCTGGCCGCCTAGCCGGACCTGCGCCATGCGCAAACGCAAAACGGCCCGGAGCTCATCACCCCGGGCCGCTTCGCTTGTTGGTTGTAAACCGGTTTAGTGGATCGTCAGGCTCACCGTAGTGCTAGCCGATGTTCCGCCGCCCGACGCCTTCACCGTAATCGTGCGAGTCGTCCTGGTCGATCGGCTGCCGACCGTGATCTTCATCGTCGTGCTTCCAGCCGCAGACAACGAGCTCGGCGAGAACGTTACCGTCTGCCCGCTGCCCTGGCCCGTCGCCGAGAACGTCACCGCTCCCGTCGTCGTTCCCGCCAGCGTGATCGTCACGTTGCCGGAAGATCCACGGGAGATGGTGATCGAGCTCGGATTCGCCGAAATCGTGTACTGCGACGTCGTGCTGCTCACCGTCAGCGACACGGTCGTCGAGTGCGAAAGACTTCCGCTCGTTCCCGTAATCGTGATCGAGTACGTTCCCGCCGCCGTTCCCGAAGCCACCGTGAACGTTGCCGTCGAGCTGCCCGATCCGCTCACCGAGGTCGGATTAAATCCAACCGTCACGCCGCTCGGCATGCCGCTGGCCGACAGCGAAACTGCCGAAGCGAATCCATCTACCGCGCCGATCGAGATCGACGAGCTTCCGTTCGCTCCCGGTGCAACCGTCAGCGATCCCGGATTGGCCGAGATCGTGAAGTCCGGATTCTGCTGCGTTCCCGAACCCGCGAGTGTCGCTACGAGCGCCGGCGTTGGGCTTCCCCATCCGGTCACCAGGTCATAGCCCGTCACGGCCGAGTAGCTGCCCGACGTCCCGCTCGTCACGTCATGGAAGTTCGTCGAGTAATACGAGGCCGAACCCGCGTTGTTCTGATAAATCGTCGGATTCAGGAAGCCAACCGGCGACTGCGAGTTCGCTGCAAGCTGCTGGTTGACGAGAGCGATATACCCCGCCCACATCGGCGCGGCAAAGCTCGTTCCGCCGTACTCGTTGGCAAGGCAGCTCGTCTGGTCCGCGCACGTGTAGAACGTGAAGTTCGCGTTCGCCGAAACATCCGGCCCATTGCGCAGCGTGGTCGATCCCCTGTTGCTCGAGTTGATCACGCCCGAATACTGCTGCCAGCTCGGAATCGCGATGCTGTCCGGCGAAGGTCCGCCGCCCGAATCCGCCCACGCCGTCTCCGACTTCCACGGTCCCGCCGCGCTCGCGGTCACCAGGTCCGTTCCGCCCACCGAGATCACGTACGCGTTGTCCGCCGGCCACGCCGCACTGTTGCCGGTCTTCGTCCACGTCGAGTTATCGCCCGAGGCGGTAAAGAAGCTCTGCCCCTGCGACGCCATCTTCTCGAAGTACGGATTCAGCGTGCTCGGGTCGACCGGAGTCCATCCCCATGAGCAGCCAATCGTCATCGGCAGCGGGTTGTGCGTCGTCATCGCGCTCGCAATCGCCGTATCGCTCGAGCCGACGTACACCACCATGCTCGCCAGTCCCGGCGCCATGCCGAGCGCCTGCGTCATGTCCAGCGTCTGCTCCGTATCGTCGCAGCTTCCACTGGCTTCCGTGCAGCTCGTGCTCGTGCCATCGACGCTCACCAGCGAGATGATGCTGCCCGGATACGTCTGCCCCACGTTCTTGTAATACGTCTGCAGATCAGCAAGATCCGTTCCCTCGTACTCCCAGAGGCCGAGATTCTGCCCCGCGCCGGTCAGCGATCCGCTGCCGTAGTACGCCGCGCGCATATCGCTGCCCAGGAACGAAGCCGAAGGCCCGCTGCCTGTCGTCGCATGCGAAACCACATCCTTCGCGTTCATCCCATGCGCTGCCGCGTACGCCGTTTTCGACACGACTAGCGGGTGCGGGATCGAGTAGTTGTTCAACCCCGACACATGCCACAGGTTGAAGCCCAGGTCCGTCGTCGGCTCCTGGTCCGGCGAGTAGAACGTGCGGTTCTCCGTCGGGTGCTTGTACGTCTGCATCCGCACATGGAACGCGTTCTCCACCTGCGACACCGTTCCGCGCACCTGCACATCCAGGCCGTCGCGGCTTCCGCCCGTCACCGTAAAACCGTTCTCATGCGCAAACTGCAGCACCGCGTCATAGTCGGACTGCGTCGGTCCAAACCTCTGCGTGAACTGCTGCGGCGTAAGAAAGTGCCTGTAGTTCGCGCTCTGCGGGTCGTAAACATCGGCGACAAACTGATCGAGCCCTGCCTGATCGCGCACCGGCAGCACAATATCCAGATTCATCATCTGGGTGGCTGGTAACCGTCCATTCGATTGCACCTGCCCGTTGCGTACAACTTCACGCACGTGGTGCGTCATCACCGACTGCGCTTGAGCGGTGATTGCCACCGCTGCCAGCGCTGCCGCCGTCAGGAGAGAACGTCCTACTTTGTGCACTAAGCACCTCTTAGGCAGGAGGCCCGAGTAAGCCCGAGAACTCTTGCGACAGATTGAGTTGTAAATCTGGCGCCATTCTCCGGTCGCAACACGCCGCTGTCAAACCCCAATGACTACTCCGAAGTATCCCCTCCCGAACGCCTTCGGTGTGCTCACTTACCAGCAGAGTTCGTTCCACGACACGATTCAAACTACCGTCCCGCTGCAACCCCGCTCGCTCCTTCACCGCTCTTGAACTCCGTCCATGGACCGGCCTTCATGTCGTGCAGAATCGGCTTCTCCCACGCAAACTGCGGATGCGCCGCAAAGAACGGCTCCGCCAGAAAATCCTCGCCGCACGGATGCCCCGCGCGCCCGATGAAGCTCATCTTCGCCGCCATATCCGAGTCCGCAACCTTGCCCGTCACCGCTCCGCTCGGCGCATACGGCGGATTCCCCCACACCGGCTCGCCTACCGGGCTCGTGTCCTCATGCCCGCACAGACTCCGCTGATCCGCATCTTCCTTGTTTTCGAAGCTGTCCCAGTGGTCGCTCAGATACGCCTCTGCAAGCTGCGTATCGAGCTGCCCATAATGCTTCTTCATAAACGCCTCAGCCGTCACATGCCTCGCATTCATCGAGCTCGACATGTTGTTCGGATTGAACCCCGGCGTGTCATCGCGAATCACCATCGGGTCCTTCGTGAAGTTCGCCGACACAAAGTACCCGTCCTTCTTCTTCTCGAGCGGCGTATGGTGCAGCCCCAGCTCCAGGTACGCAATCTCGCCCGTCTTCCTGTCGCCCACCAGCCACGAGTTCGCATACCCTCCGTTGTTTCCCTTGCGCATGATCTTCGCGTACTCATCAATCGACGTCGCATACTGCATCGCCTTGCGCGACCGCACAAACTCCGGAATCCCATCCACCTTGAATCCCTTCGCCATCGGCAGCGTCGTCTCCGTGATCATCAGCCCCGCGGCATTCATGCCAAAGTCATCCTGGCTCGTAATCACACCCGGCGTTCCATCCATCAATATGCGCTGCCCATTCTGCGGCACGATGTCATACACCACCTGCCACCGCTCGCCCTCTGCATAAGGCGCCCAGTCGCTGTGCGCGATCACAATCTTCCCGTCCTTCGTCGCGCTCCCTGTCGCTATAAACGCCGAGCACTTCCCCGGCGCCGTCGCTGCCGGCGCACTCGGCTTGCCTGCCTTCTCATTCATCATCGGCAGGTAGTACCCCGAGATCTCCTCTTCCCCATTCAGCCCCATGATGTCCCACAGGTCGACATCCGCCGCGCCCGCCGCGTGCATCCCCGCAACAATCCCCTCCAGCTCCGCTCGATACTCCGGCTCAACCTGCGGCCACAGCACCGTTCTGCCCGCATTGCGAAAGAACTCCCAGTTCGAGCCGTACAGGTGCTCCGCCTCCAGCCGATACAGCTTCAGGTTGTCCTCAATCTGGTCCTTCAGCAGATACCCATGCTGAAACCCCACCGCATGCGGATCGCCCTCGAGATGCACATACGTCCACCCACCGCGATCGAACGTATACGCCCCCTTCAGCTCCGCAGGCCGGTCGCCAACCTGGGCGCTGACGCCGCGCCCCACTCCCGCTGCCGCACAAACCGCCAGCACCACTACACACGCACGCACCCGCATCATCCCTCCACGAAGAACGAACTCAATCCACGGCCCATCAACTGTCAGAAGTGCAAACCAGTCTACGCCCAACCACAACCGGCCGACCCGATGCGCGCCGCAGGCGCATCCGCTGCATGCAATGCCCGTACCATCGCCGCTTCTTCTCTTTCCTCCATCCCGCATGCTCTACTCGACACACGGAAACCGCACTTCCCATGGCCCTCCTCAAAATCGCTCTCTGCTCCCTCGCCGCCGCTCTGCTCATCCCCTCTCTCCCCGCGCAGAACAATACCCTCCGCATCCTGAACGCCTCCACGCACCAGCCCGTCCTTGACCCCGTCGTCACCGTCAACGGTCAC
Source organism: uncultured Acidobacteriaceae bacterium (assembly GCA_963777205.1). GTDB lineage: Bacteria > Acidobacteriota > Terriglobia > Terriglobales > Acidobacteriaceae > Granulicella. The sequence continues at coordinate 365,755 of CAVZPQ010000001.1, forward strand.
GTGCTCTCCGCCGCGAACGGCGCCTACACGCTCCCCGCCAACACGCAATCCGTCATGGCCCGGGCCCCCGGCTACCGCGCGATCACCATCGCCACCTCAGCAATCCGCAACAACTCCATCGAGCTCCAGCCCTTCCGCGTCCACGCCCTCTATCTCTCCGAGTACGGCATCTCCTCCTCCGTGCTCCGCAACGCCGCATTCGACATCATCCGCCGCGGCGGAGCCAACGCCCTCGTCGTCAACATCAAGTCCGACCACGGCCTCCTCGTCTACCCCAGCAACATTCCGCTCGCCAGGCAGATCGGCGCCCGCAACCTCACGCTCATCCACTCACTGCCCGAACTCGTCGCCACCGCACACGCGCAGGGCATCTACCTCATCGCTCGCATCGTCACCTTCAAGGACGACCCGCTCGCCACCAAGCGCCCCGACCTCGCCATTCACCTCGCCGACGGCTCGCTCTTCCACGACCACTCAGGCCTCCACTGGACCGACGCCACCCAGCCTGAGGTCCGCGCCTACAACATCGCCATCGCCGTCGAGGCCGCCAAGGCCGGAGTCGATGAAGTGCAGTTCGACTACGTCCGCTTCCCTGATTCCAACAGCAAGCTCATCGTGCACGGTCCGTCAGACGAAGCCGGCCGCATCCAGACCATCTCCAGCTTCCTCGGCGACGCTCACGCCGCCCTCGCCCCTTACAACGTCTTCCAGTCCGCCGACATCTTCGGCTACACCTTCTGGAACACCAACGACACCGGCATCGGCCAGCAGCTCAACCACCTCGTCGACAAGGTCGACTACCTCTGCCCCATGCTCTACCCCTCCGGCTTCGCGCACGGCATCCCCGGCCACGCCAAACCGCTCGCCTCGAACGCCGACATCAACGCCACCATCAAGCTCACGCTCGACCGCGGCATCGCCCGCACCAACATCAACCCGCTCAAACTGCGCCCCTGGCTCCAGGCCTTCCGCGACTACGCCTTCGGCGGCCTCGTCTTCGGTCCCGAGCAGGTCGCCACCCAGATCTCCGCCGCCGACGCCGACCACACCGACGGCTGGCAACTCTGGAACCCACGCAACAACTACGGTTCCATCGGCCTCACCCGCGAGACTGCACAAGCAACAGTCCCCGCAGCCGCGTCAACGTCGCACACCGCCGCCGCCCATCCCGCCGCAACTCAGCCAGCAATCACCCGGTAGTCATCCGCAATCTCCGGCTTCGGATCATCCCATCCACCCGGCGGCACAATGCACTGATCGCTCGGCCCCCACGTGTGCGGCTCATACGGAATCACCGGCCCGGGATCCTTCAAAATCCCATCCACAATCCGCCACGCCTCCTCCACATAATCCTGCCGCGCAAACAGCGTCGGATCGCCCGCCATCGCATCCGTCAGCACGCGCTCATACGGCTCCATCTCCTCCGGCTCCGGATGCCGCGTCGCCACCAGCTCCACCCCACGCCGCCGCGCCTTTCCATCCGGATTCGTCACACTCACGGCCATCGCAATCGTCATCTCCGGGCTGATCCGCATCCGCATGTAATTCTGCGGCCCCGGCCCCACGTTGAAGCACGTTGACGGCGGGCACTTCAACCGGGCCAGCACCTCCGTGCACGTCACCGGCAGGTTCTTGCCCGCGCGAATAAAAAACGGCACGCCGCTCCACCGCCACGAGTTCACATAAAACTTCACTGCCGCAAACGTCTCCACCTGCGAGTCCGGCGCCACGCCCTTCTCCTTCAGATACCCCTCAAACTGCCCCCGCACCACATCCTCCGGCTTGATCTCCGGAACGCACTTCAGCACCTTCACCTTTTCGTTTCGTATCGACTCGCTGTCATGATTCGCCGGCGGCTCCATCGCCACGTTCGACATCACCTGGAACAGGTGGTTCTGAATCACATCCCGAATCGTCCCCGTCTGGTCATAAAACGACCCGCGCCCTTCGATCCCGAAGTTCTCCGCCATCGTGATCTGCACGCTCTCGATAAAGTTCCGGTTCCACAGCGGCTCCAGAAAGCTGTTCGCAAACCGGAACGACACCATGTTGTGCACCGGCCCCTTCGCCAGGTAGTGATCGATCCGAAAGATCGACGCCTCCGGAAACTCGCTCAGCAGAATCCGGTTCAACTCCTGCGCTGAAGCCAGGTCATGCCCAAACGGCTTCTCGACAATAATCCGTCCATCCGCCGAGCACTTCGAATGCGCCAGCTGCTTCACCACCGTCTCAAACATCGACGGCGGAATCGCCAGGTAGAACGCCGGCGACCTCGCATCCCCAAGCTGCTTCCGCACCTCAGCGAACGTAGCCGCGTCGGCATAATCGCCATCCACATACCGCAGCAGCCCGCTCAGCTTCGCCCACGCCTCCTGGTCCAGCCCTCCATGTTTTTCCAGGCTGTCCTTCGCGCGCTCTTTCAACTGCTCCAGTCCCCAGCCGGACTTCGCCACGCCGATCACCGGCACATCTAACGTCCCGCGCTTCACCATCGCCTGCAGCGCCGGAAAGATCTTCTTGTACGCCAGATCTCCCGTCGCCCCAAAGAACACCAATGCATCCGCGTGCTGCGCCATCCACCCTCCAGAATCGAGCCCACCCAAAAAATGAAACCATCCGGTCCCGATCCGCAGGACCTTCCTACATCATGATGCACTCCCCGTTCCATCCTTTGCCGCGCAGCTTTCGATCGCCCAACTCCCCACCGCCCCAGCCGACCCGGTCTCGTTGGAACCCGGTCTCGTTAAGGGCACGGCTTCAGAGCCTGTCCTGAGCGAAGCCGAAGGATACCGAAATAGGGCGCCGAACAACCCGGCTTCAGCCGCCAGGTCACCGTCCCCGCAAAAATGTAGAATCCCGTCCATGACGACCACCAAAGCAAGACCGAGCGCGATCAGCCGCCGCGCAGTGCTGAAAACCGGAGCCCTCGCCGCCACCGGCGTCGCCTTCAGCCGCCTCGCCTGGGCCGCCGACGACAACCCCGCCGCCATCCCGCAGTTCCGCCTCTCCAACGGCGTCATGATGCCCATGCTCGGCTTCGGCACCTACTCCCTCCGCGGCGACATCTGCACCGACTCCGTCGCCGACGCCATCACCGCCGGCTACCGCCTCCTCGACACCGCCAAGGTCTACCAGAACGAGGACGCCGTCGGCGCCGGCATCAAAAAGAGCGGCATCGACCGCAAGCACCTCTTCGTCACCTCCAAAATCTGGATCGACGACTCCGGCTACGAGCCCGCTAAAAAAGCCTTCCAGGAAGCTCTCGACAAGCTCCAGCTCGAATACCTCGACCTCTGGCTCATCCATCGCCCGCGCGGCGACGTGCAAGGCTCCTGGCGCGCCATGGAAGAGCTCAACGCCGCCGGAAAGATCCGCGCCATCGGCGTCAGCAACTTCGACCCCGCACAGCTCGCTACCCTCACCGGCTACGCCAAAACCAAGCCCGTCATCAACCAGATCGAAACCCACCCCTTCTTCCAGGAGAAGGCCCAGTACGAGTCGCTCCACACCGCCGGCGTGCAGCAGGAAGCCTGGGCTCCCTTCGCCGAAGGCCGCAACGGCCTCTTCACCAATCCAGTCCTCGAGCAGATCGCCAAGAAGCACAACAAGACCGTCGCGCAGGTCACTCTCCGGTGGCATCACCAGCGCGGCATCATCGCCATCCCGCGCTCATCCAACCCCAACCACCGCCGCGAAAACCTCGCCATCTTCGACTTCGCTCTCGACTCCGGCGACATGCGCAAGATCGCAGCCCTCGACCTCAACCGCAGCCAATTCCCCGAGTGGACCTGATCCCGCAACAGCCGCCGCACCACACCACCGCGCCTAATTCGCAGACGGCCGGGTGCCCCACATCTCGAATATCGAGATGTGGGTTTGCACTCAATGGCGCTGCCCTTTAATTCGCCGACGGCTTCTGCACGCTCTCAATCACCATCACCTTCGCCGGCGCCTTCGTCGCCTCCAGCTTCAGCCCAAGCTGCTCCTGAATCGCCGTAAACAACGGCGGCGGCGCATCAGCCGCGCTCGCATCCGCATTCTGCGGCGGAATCCTTCCGCCATACTGCGACTCATCCGGCGTCCATCTCAGGCTCAGGTCATAGCGATCCTTCAGACCCGTCTGGTCCAGCACCGGCCGGTCCAGGATCCCCTGCATCATCTGCGCAAACTCCAACATGCTCCCATTCCGCATCATGAATCTGCCCGGCGGCCCGCCCATTCCCGGCGGACTCTTCGGATCGCTTGAGCTCTTCGTAAGCTTCGGTCCCGTCTTCCCGACCGACAGCACATACACCGACAGCTCCTTCGTGTCGTTATGAAACTTCAGCGCAAACCGGTCCGCCAGCAGCTTCCGAACGATCCCCCTTGCCTGCTCCAGGCTCGGCAAGCCTTCATGATCCGGCAGCACGTCCATGTCGAAGTGCTCCGACTTCATCCACTCCGGCCCGCCGATCACCTGCGTCTCGTGCAGGTTATAGGCCAGCGTAATCAGCCCTTCGACCGTGAAGTTTCTCGCCACCAGGTGCCGCCCCTGCAGCGTGAACCCGCTGCCCTGTTCGTCCGGCGGAGTCGGCTTGATCGTCGCCACCTCGTACCCCGGCTCAAGCTTCGGGTCCATCAGGCTCAGCGCCGGCGTCGCCTTCGGAATCTCCCACGCCGCAGCGGCGTTCACATGCTCCAGTGTCAGCGGGACCTCATGCCCGCCCTGCTTCCACGTCCCCACCGCACTCTTTCCGTCCGGCGCCACCTTGCCCTGATAGTCCACGTCCATGCCCAGGATCGTGAACTTCAGCACGCCGCCGTCCAGCGACAACGTCGTCGTGCCCACTCCACCAGGTCCGGGCATGTCGATGGGGTAGAGCTTCCCCTTCAGCGCTCCGTCCGCCTTCGTAATCTGCAGCTGCAGGCGAATGTCCTGCGCCCCTGCATGCAGCGTCCCCTGCCACGTCTCCGGCGCATCCTGTGCCCACGCGCCCGTACCCACCAGCGCAGCCAATAACGCCGCCCAAATCACGAGTCTCTTCAAATCACCCTCCGCAGAACGTTTCCCATCCTACGCGCGCAGCTCTCGCATGGTTCCTTTTCCGCGACCATCAGCGAGATCTAATTCGCCGTAGGCTTTCCAATGTGGTCGATGACCATCACATCCACCTGCGCCTTGACCGGCTCGAACTTCAACCCTAGTTCTTCCTTCATCGCCGTAAACATCGGCGGCGGCGCATCTGCGTCTGTGTTCGGCGCATTGGCATCCGAGTAGGTCAGCTTGAAATCGTATCGCCCCGTCAGCCCCGTCCGATCGATAAGAGGACGGTCCATAAAAACCCGTTTGAACGTGAGGAAGTACTCCATCGAGCTGCTCCGAAAGCTCTCAGTTCTCACCCAGCCATGCCCGTCCGTCCACTCCAGGGGCTGCGCCGCAGCATCCGCCGCGACAGCCAGCTTCGGCTGGCCTTTCACCACCTCCAGCGCATAAGCGGCCAGCTCCCGCCTCTCTTTGTGAAACTCGAGACCGAACCGCTCCACCAGAAGCTGACGAATGATCGCCTGCTCCTGCCCAAGCGTTGCGTCCTCGGTCAGGTTGGTTTTCCCGCTCATGTCCCAGTGATCGTCCGAAACCCATCCCGCTGCACCCACAATCTGACGCGGGTTCAACGAGTAGGCAAATGCAATCATCTTCAGCAGCGGTTGATCCTCCAGCTCGAACCTGTTCTTCGCAAAACTGAAATTGTTGTGCATGATCGCAGGCGGATGCGGCCTCACCACTGCCACCTCCACAGACACATCGCCCGCCGATTGCGCCGCAGCTCCGACCGCCGAGAGCGCCACAACGGCACTGACAACCAATCCCCTGGACAATCCGCGCTCCAAGCTATTCATACAATCCCGCACCTCGCATTCGAATCCGGTCGACCGATCATACGACGCACGTCCGCAAATATGCCCGGAGAATCAGGTTGTCAGTCGACCACCGATAACTCGGCTTCGCATCACTGCTGGGGCCCATCACTCCACAGCAGGCAACCTCACCTCTACTCCCAAACCTGCTCGCACAACTCCGGCGAATCATTCTTCACATTCCCTACCGCCGCTCCCACCTTCCACGCCTGCATCTCCTCCGCCGGAAACGGCTTCAGCAAATCCACCGGCAGCCTCTCCGCATCGCCCGGCTCCAGCCAGCGCTGATAATCCTGCGGCCGCACAATCACCGGCATGCGGTCATGAATCGGCGACATCAGCTCATTCGGATCCGTGGTCAGAATCGTGTACGTCAGCAGCCACTCACCATTCGCTGGATCCTTCCATCGCTCCCACAACCCCGCAAACGCAATCACCTCCGCATCCTTAACCGTCACCGCAAACGGCTGCCGGGTCTTCGCGTCCACCTGCATCCACTCATAAAATCCAGACGCGGGCACCAAACACCTTCGCCGCTGAAACGCCTCCCGAAACGCCGGCGCCTTCATCACCGTCTCCGCCCGCGCATTCACCGTCGACCGCCCGATCTTCACATCCTTCGCCCACAGCGGCACCAGCCCCCACCGCATCTGCGAGAGCACCCGCTCGCCCTCGCGATCCAGCCTCACCACCGGCTGAAAGCTCTGCGGCGCCGCGTTATACGTCGCCCTCACCTCGAGCCCCTCCGGCGCCTTCGCCTTCAACGCCTCCGCGATCCGCTGCTTATCCGCCCTGCTGTAATACCGTCCACACATCCCATAACTCTTTCACACCAGCCGCGGCTCGAACGGCCACCCTCGCCGCAATGTGTCTCCGTGAACCACAACCGAGGAATTCACGTACTCATACAACATGCGGACCATAGCGACTTCCGTCCTCCAATGTCTGCTGCTGCCACTTGCAACGTTGGCATCGCACGGCACCGCTGCCGCACAATCGCACCCGCCGCCCGCTCCCACGCAGCTCTCTGCGCCATCCACTCCGCTGCAGTTTGAGGTCGCCTCCATCCGCCCGCATCCGTACAACGGCGACGAGCCATCGAACCGCCAGTTCCTTCCCGGCGGCCGTTTCATCGCCACCGCAACCACCGCTCGCACCCTCCTTCGCATCGCGCTCATGACAGACGACGACCACATGTCCGGCGCGCCCGCCTGGACAGACCGCGAGCTCTTCGACATCACCGCCGTCACCGCCGACCACTCCGAGCCCAAGACGCCGGAGCAGTTTCAGCACGTACTCCTTTCTCTTCTCGAGGAACGCTTTCAGCTCCGCTTCCACCGCGAGCAGAAGGAGGGACCGGTCTACTGGCTCGAGCTAGCCAAACCCGGCGTCCTCGGCCCGGCCCTGAAGCCCACCGCCCCTGACTCAACCCCGAACCTCAGCACAAACGGCGGATTGCGCGTGGAGATGACGGCAACCGCCATGTCGATGGCTGACATCGCAGCGGCGCTGCGCCGCCAGGCCGGCCGTCCGGTTGAGGACCACACCGGCCTCAACGGCCGCTTCGACTTTCACATCGAGTGGTCTTCGCAGCAGGTCGACGATGCAGCCTTGCCATCGCTTTTCACCGTTCTCCCGCAGGAGCTCGGCCTCCGCCTCAAACCCGCCCGCGGAACAATCGAAACCGTAGTCATCGACCACATCGAGCAGCCCTCCGCCAACTAGACGCAGCCCTACCGGAGGTCAGTGAAGCCTTGTTCCTGGGTCGGCCACGTGCGACCTCCAAGCAACGCAAGCCGGGATGTCCCACACGGGTGCCCCACCCTCGACGCGCACCGGGGTCCCCGGCGAGCTTGCTCGCTGCGGTGGCAAGCGGCAGGGTCGAGGTATCGCGCGCGGTAGCGCGCGAGTGCCGTTGCGCTTGCGAGTGCCGCTGCCGTCGCCGTTGCCGCTAGCTTCTAGGTAACCCGAGGCTTTAGCCTCGGGCCTCTCAGGCTCAAAGGCAAACGGGCTTTAGCCCTGGAGAATGCCTCCTGCCGATTCCTATAGGAACCGGGTGGCCCATCCTTTCACGAAGTGAAAGGGTGGGGTGTCGTTTGCGGTAGCAAACGAGAAAACTCATCGACGGAACCTGTATCTTCCCAGCGCGCGGACGCAGGCCGAATTGCAGAGTATTTCTCGAAGTGATTTACTGCGACGCATGCATTCCCTATCACGGTGGATTCGTCGGACGATGGCGGTCCTGCTGTGCCTCGTCGCCTTGACCTGGGCATATGAAGAAGCGTCACAGTGGTTGCTTCGATGGCGCGGCGAACAGTTATTGGCGCAGCTGAAACGCCTTCAGGTCGGTAGTAGCTCGGCCACTGCGGAAGCATTTATCAGCACTTGGAGCAAGCGTGGAACACCGTGGCAGACTTGCGACGGTGTGCAAGGACAAACGTGTCACTGGTCCGTTCGCATTTCGCATATCCTGCCGTCCGCGCTCCGCGGCGATTCAGATCGAGCACACCAGAAATGGCTTGCGCGACTGACCGATCACACGGGCTTACGCAGCTCGGTCATCGTGGCAGATATGCGGATAGAAAACGGCTTGATTATTCAGAAATCGTTCGCGGAGATCGTCGAACTACCAATCCGGGACTGGTACGTCCGAGGCGGAGCATATGTGCCAGACCTGGCCGTGGGATCAACCGAGAACACAGCCTCGTCGCCATACTCGGACGAACACATTGACCAGGCGCATCCATTTCGATATGCCCGCCGATTGAAAGGGCCGTACGGCCTGAGCGTAGTCTTCACTCCCAGCGAGTCCCCATCCGAGAGAGAGAAACTGATGAATTTTCGTTTCTCATGCATTACAAATTTCATCCCGTGCAATAACGAACGCGAGATTTTGCCCGAGGGCGCTCGCCTGCTGGGAAGCGCTGACTGAAAGAAGCCGTTGTCGAGCTGCCGGATGTCCCATTCATGAAGACACAGTCGTCATGGGTGCCGTCCGAGGACGCCCCGGGTGCCGCATTCATGACGGCGGCCTTTCGCCGTCATGAGTGGGGTGGACGATGCCCGCAACGCCACTCCTCAGCGTCCGAACCCGCCGCCCTCTTGCCCGCAGCCACGTCCTACCGCTGCCTGCCCCACCCGCCTTCTGCTCCGCAATCCACCTATTCACTCTCGCATCCAGCAGATCCAGCGGCATCGCCCCGCCATTCAACACCTCATCATGAAACGCCTTGATGTCGAACTTCGCCCCAAGCTCCTGCTTCGCCCGCTCCCTCAGCTTCAGAATCTCCAACTGCCCCATCTTGTACGCCAGCGCCTGCCCCGGCCACGCGATGTAGCGGTCCGTCTCCGTCTGCGCCAGCGCATCATTCACATCATTCTTGTGCATGTAGTCGATCACCTGCTGCCGCGTCCACCCCTGGTCGTGAATCCCCGTATCCACCACCAGCCGCACCGCCCGAAACAGCTCTGAGTTCAGCCGCCCATAGTCCGAAACCGGATCCTGGTAAAACCCAATCTCCTTGCCCAGCTGCTCCGCATACAGCGCCCACCCTTCCGTGTACGCCGAGTAAAACCCATGCAGCCGGAACTTCGGCAGTCCCTGCAACTGCTGCGCCACGCTGATCTGCAGATGATGCCCCGGCACGCCCTCGTGATACGCCACCGCCTCATCCAGCACCAGCGTGCGGCTCGTCGGATCAGCCACGGCCACCACCACCCGCCCCGGCCGCTTCCCATCCGGCGACCCCGGCACATAGTGCGTCGACTCCGCCTTCGCAAAGTCCGGAATCGGCTCCACCGTCACCGGCGCCTTCGGCAGCAACCCAAACAGCTCCGGCAGCTTCGGCTCCATCTGCTCGATGTAATGCCGGAAGTCGTCCACAATCTGCTGCTCGCTCTTCGGAGTCCACCGCGGGTCCTTGTTCACCGCCTCCCGGAAGCTCGCCAGGTCCTTGTACCCCTGCTTATGCGCGAGCGCCGTCATCTCCGCCGTAATCCGGTCCACCTCACGCAGCCCCAGCGCGTGCACCTCCGCCGGCGTCACGTTCAGCGTCGTCATCGCCTTCACCGCCTCGGCATAGCGGCGCTTCCCATCCGGCAGGCTCTCAATCGACAGCTTCTCCCGCCCCTTCGGCGCATACTCCGTCCGCAGAAACTCCCCAAACTTGCGATACGCCGGCAGCACATCCTCCTGCGCCGCCTTGTTCATCTCGGCCGTCAACTTCTGCTTGTCCGCGTCTGAAAAGCTCGCCGGAAACTTCTTCTCCGGCAGCACAAACGGGTCCGCCGCCACAATGCCGTCGCACTGCCCCGGCAGCACCGCCGTGATCAACTTCGGCGGCATCAGCCCATCGCGCTCGCCCGCCCGCATCACCTCCGTCACCTCGCCCAGCACCTTCGGAATCTGCTGCAGCCGCGCAATGTAATCCTCGTAATGCTGCACGCTGTCGAACGGCACCTCATTCGGCAGATCGGCCAGCGACGTGTGAATCCCGTTCTGCTGATTCACCGGCATCTCGTAGTTCTTCAGCTCATAGTTCGTGTCCGACAGCGTCAACTGGCGCTCCAGCAACTCATGCGACAGCAAATCCTGGTCGCTCATCCCGTCCGTCGGGATCGCCCGCAGCCGCCTCAGAAACGCATCGTTCTCCGCATGCTCCCGCTGAATCTGCTCCAGTGACGCATCGCCAAGCTGCGCGTTGTAGCGCAGGTCACCCATCATCGTCGCCCGCACTGGGTTGTTCTTCAGCCCGGTCTGGTAGAACTCCTCAAACAGCGCATTCTGATCGGCCACCCGCTGGGCCACCGGACCCGGCTTCCCCGCCGCCGCCTGCCCCCAAACAGCCGGGCACGCCACAGCCACCGCCATCAAACAACAAAGCTTTCGCATGCCCGCCAGCCTATCAGCGAAGCTGTCACCCGACACAAGTTTTCCTCAACAGCCCGTCCGCAAAATCCTGTCAAGCCCCAGACCGCGTAAACCGAACAAAACACAGTGAGAACTAACTGCAATGGAATTACCCCCAATCTGCTATAATTAGAGTTAGTAAGTTCGTCAGACGAGGCTGCCCCACGGCAGCCTTTTGCTTTTGTCCCAACCATCCGCCTCACTCCGCGCAAATTATTCATTCCAGAGATTTTGCGCTCTAAATCTCTGGAATCAATATTTTGCAGCCACACCCCTCTCGCAAGTCGCTGATTCCAAAGATTCAGCCAAAAACAGGGGGGAGGGGTGGGGTCCCCGGCGAGCGTCGTTATGGCTCGCTGGGCTGCCAGCGGTACCCCCTCCATCGACGCCACACCATCGTAGAATTGTCCGCAGCCCAACACCGCCTCGGGAGCCGAACCCTGATACATCCCACCCACGCTCTCGCCGCCCTGCTCGCCAACACCCACGGCCTCTCCCACTACTGGAAGACCCACTACGCCGACCGCACCTTCAAGGGCGACTACCGCTGGAACGCCTTCGACGTCTCCCTCCTCGTCCCCTACTTCGTCGTAATGGTCATCCTGGCCTTCTACGGCATCCACCGCTACCAGCTCGTCTGGCTCTACTACCGCAACAAGCGCAAGGCCGCCCGCTCCACCGAGCCCCCCGCCCGCTTCCCCGACGACCAGCTCCCCTTCGTCACCATCCAGCTCCCCATCTATAACGAGCAGTTCGTCATCGACCGCCTCATCGACGCCTGCTGCCGCATCGACTACCCCCGCGACCGCTTCGAGATCCAGCTCCTCGACGACTCCACCGACGAGACCACCGAAGTCGCCGCCTCGATCGTCCAGCGCTACGCCGCCGGCACCGAAGGCCTCCCACCCCAGCCCATCCACTACCTCCACCGCACCAACCGCCACGGCTACAAGGCCGGTGCCCTCGAGGAAGGCCTCAAGACCTCCCGCGGCGAGCTCGTCGCCATCTTCGACGCCGACTTCGTCCCCCCACCCGACTGGCTGCACCGCGTCGTCCACCAGTTCACCGACCCCACCATCGGCATGGTCCAGACCCGCTGGACCCACCTCAACCGCAACTACAGCTTCCTCACCCAGGTCGAAGCCATCCTCCTCGACGGCCACTTCGTCCTCGAGCACGGCGGCCGCTCCCGCGCCGGCGTCTACTTCAACTTCAACGGCACCGCCGGCATGTGGCGTCGCGCCGCCATCGACGAGGCCGGCGGCTGGCAGCACGACACCCTCACCGAAGACACCGACCTCTCCTACCGCGCGCAGCTCAAAGGATGGAAGTTCAAATACCTCCAGGACGTCGAGTGCCCCGCCGAGCTCCCCATCGAGATGACCGCCTTCAAAACCCAGCAGGCCCGCTGGGCCAAAGGCCTCATCCAGACCAGCAAAAAAATCCTCCCGTCCGTCTTCCACTCCAAGGCGCCGTTCCACACCAAGCTCGAAGCCTGGTACCACCTCACCGCGAACATCAGCTACCCGCTGATGATCGTGCTCTCCACGCTGCTCATGCCCGCGATGATCATCCGCTCCTACCAGGGCTGGCTGCAGATGATGCTCATCGACTTCCCGCTCTTCATGGCCTCCACGATGTCCATCTCCAGCTTCTATCTCGTCAGCCAGAAAGAACTCTTCCCGCGCACCTGGTACAAGACCTTCCTCTATCTGCCATTCCTGATGTCCCTCGGCATCGGCCTCACCATCACCAACACCAAGGCCGTGCTCGAAGCCCTCTTCGGCATCAAGTCCGCCTTCGCGCGCACACCGAAGTACCGCGTCCTCAAGAAGGGCGAGAAGTCATCAGGCCAAGAAGTACCGCAAGCGCCTCGGCATCATCCCGTGGATCGAGATCCTCATCGGCTGCTACTTCACCGCAACCGTCTGGTACGCCGTCTCGACGGAAAACTACTTCACCGTCCCGTTCCTTCTGCTCTTCGTCATCGGCTACTGGTACACCGGCCTGCTCAGCCTCTTCCAGGGCCTCTTCGAGCGCCGCTCCCCGCGCGGCGATGCCATGCACGAGAAGCCCTACCCGGTCGGCGTCTAGCTCGCCAAGATCGCACAGCAGCACGCAACAGAAAGAGCCCGCTTTCGCGGGCTCTTTCCTTTCTCCATCAGACCACCGCGGTTAGAACCGCAGACCGAACTTGATCGGCAGGTACGCCGTCCGCTGGCTGTTGTATGGGAAGTCGTTGGTGGCGCTCGCCGTGCTCGAGAGGCAGGTTTGCGTGGTGCACGTCGCAGCATCTACGCCCGGCTTGTACTGGTTGAAGATGTACACGTAGCGAATCTCGCCGTACAGCCGCTCGCTGGCAAACCGCGAGAACTTATAGTCCACGCCAAAGCCAAAGTTCACGCCCAGCGCATTCGATGTGTAGTGGTCGATGATCTGGTTCGACTGGATCGGGTAGCAACCGTAGTAGTAGTCGCAGTACTCGCTCTCGGAAGGCACGGTGAAATCAGCGACCTTGTGGTAGAAACCCGCACCGCCGACCACATACGCTCCCAGGCCTTCGCCCTTGCGCAGGTTGTAAATGGGATCCAGCGTGAACGACCACACGTGATTGGTGCCGTCAAGCCCGGCGATCGGCGTTGCGGCGCCGTTGCTGCAGGCCGGGTCGCTGGGATTCGTCGCGCAGTAAACGTTGTAATTGTTGATGTAGTTGTTGTAGAGATTCTCCTGGTTGTTCAGCGTCGCTCCGCTCATTCCGAACTTGTCGTAGTTGAACTCCAGGTTCACGCCCACGTGAGCGTTGAACATGCGCCCGCCGCCGCCGCCGAAGCCCCAGCTCGTCGTCGCATAGTTGAACTGATTGCCGGTCGGCATGCCGAAGCCGCCGCCCACAAAGAAGTCATACTTCGGCGAGCCGTCCGCATTCGTGTTGCCGCCGCGATAGCGAGGACGCCCGTAGCGCTGCCGGCCGCCGCCATACTGCGCGTTCAACGACGGCAGATGCAGGATCGGCTCAACCGCGGCCACCTGCGTCGTCTGCGAATCATCGAACTGTGCGCTGCTGCTGCTCGAGTACGCGTTCTGATCCGCAAGGCTCGAGTCGGGCTGGTTCTCGAACTGCGGAACCGTCAGGTTAAGGTTGGCTGTCTTGCTCGTTGCCGCCGGGGTCTGCCCGGTCTGCGCCTGCAGCCACAAACCTCCGCCCATCATCAGTGCCAGCGCTAGTGCGCGGCCGGTAAAGGAAACCAATCGAGCCTCGGTGTTGTGCATACGTCTTTACTCCTCCAACTGAAAGCCTTCTGTGTCATGGAACTGCGGGACGCGTTCGGTCCGCTCGTCTGACACGGTATATACACGTAGGACGTGAAAAGGTTGCGCGCGGATGCAGGTTCTCTGGAACCCGAAGCCCCATACTACCGTGTGTGCGAAAACCGGACCGTTTCCGCCCTCATTCACTCGGCGCGCGCCCCGTACACTGGCTGCAGCAATGTCCATCGCCGCCAATCTGCAACGCATCCGGAACGAGATCGCCGACGCCTGCGCCCGAGCGCACCGCGACCCCGGCTCCGTCTCCCTGATGGCCGTCAGCAAGGTGCACCCCGCGGAAGCCATCCTCGAAGCCCACGCCGCCGGCCACCGCCTCTTTGGCGAAAACCGCGTCCAGGAGTGGCAATCGAAGCGGCCCGCTGTTCCCGGGAACGACATCGAGATGCACCTCATCGGCCCGCTGCAGAACAATAAAACTGCAAAGGCCGCCGAGCTCTTCAACGCCGTCGACACGCTGGACTCGTTCAAGACCGCAGAGCGCCTCAACCACGCTGCCGCCGGCGCTCAACAAGACCATTCCGGTGCTGATCGAGGTGAAGCTCTCGCCCGAAGAGACCAAGCACGGCGTGGCTCCGGAAGAGCTCGCAGCCCTTCTCAATCAGCTTCGTGGCCTGGATCATCTCGAGCTCCGCGGCCTGATGACCGTGCCGCCCTGGTGCTGACAGCACGCCGGAGGGCGCCGAGACCGCACGGCCGTACTTCCAGCAGCTCCGCCGTCTCCGCGACGATCTGCAAGCGACGCATCCCACACTCACCGAGCTCTCGATGGGAATGACCAATGACTTCCGCGTCGCCATCGAAGAGGGCTCAACGACAGTCCGGGTCGGCACCGCGATCTTCGGCAAGCGCGTCTACACATAATCCCGGGTGCCCACCCTCGGCTTCCGCAGGAAGACAGCGTAGGGCATCGCATGATCGGGTGCCCCATCCTCGGCCGCGTAGCGGCCAGGGTGGTGTATCGCGCGTTAAGACGCGCGAGGTGAAGCCCTACCGCGCCACCAGTTTTGCGACGGCAACGACTCACCTGCTTCTAGGTAGCCCGAGCCTTTAGGCTCGGGTCTCTCGTTCCGATCAACAGAAAAGGGGCTTTAGCCCCTGGGGTTTGTCTTTCGAACACTTCACTGCTCCGTCGCAACTGAACGGACTTCGCATTCACCGCCGCTTCACCAACACCGCAATCCCCACCAGCACGGCCGCTAACCCGCCGGCAAACAGCCCGGCCATCCACGACACCAGCCGAACCTCTGCCCGCGGCGCGCCTTGCTTTGCCAGCTCATGCACCATCACGACATGTGAAGCGGCAAATCCCACGCCGACAAACACCGCCAGCACCAGCACCGCGCGCCACGCCACTCGCATATGACTACCTTACTTGCCCGTGACCTTCGCGTTCGGCGCGACTTCGATCGCCTGACCCTCCGCTGCGTTCACCGTCACGTGATCGAGCGCTACATCCGCGTACGCAATCCGCAGCCCGGTCTGCGCCTGGATATCGACATTCTCAAGCTTGATGTTCTTCACCGGCGCCTCGGGCAGGCCGACGATCACGCCCGCATTCTTCGATCCCGTGGCCTTCACGTTCTGGATCACAATGTCATGGAATAACGGCGTGAGCCTGCCCACCGGCGCCGGCGCGACTTCGCCTTCCGGGAACACCTTCGGGTAGTACTCACTCACCAGGATCGCCGTTTTTACGTCCGTCATCGTCAGGTCCCGAAACACGATGTTCGAAACATCCGCGCCGCGATCGCGGTTCGCCTTGATGCGCACGCCCTGGTCGGTGCCGATGAACGTGATCCGCTCGCCCACAATGTTCTGCGCGCCGCCCGCGATCTCGCTTCCGATCGAGAGCCCGTGGCCGCGCTTGAACGTGCAGTCGCGAATCACAATGTTCTTCGATGGCGCGTCCGGTCCCGGCGAGTTGATCATGCCGCTCTTGATCGCGATATTGTCGTCCCCCACGTCCGACGTCACGTGTTCGATAAGAATGTTGCTCGAGCTGAACGGATCGATTGCATCCGTGTTGGGCGAGTGTGGATCGGCCAGGATCGTTACGTTCCGGATCACCACGCCGTCCGTGTAGTACGGCACGATCTGCCAGTACGCCGAGTTCTGCACCGTGACGTTCTCGATCCGTCACGTGCTTGCAATGGTCAAACACGATGCCGCGCGGGCGCGTGTGCTCGCTGCCCAGGATTCCGCCGTCGTGAACTCCGTTCTTCTGCTGCTCGCGCACCTCGTCCCACCAGCTCTTGCCGTTGCCGTCGATAACGCCGCCGCCATCAATCGTGATGTTCTCGGCATTCACCGCGCCGACAAACGCCTGGTAGCCCGGCCCGCGGAACTCCGTCTTGCGCGGATAATCGGCATGGTCGGGCGAGCCGAGCAGCGTCGCGCCCTTCTCGACATCCAGCGTGATGTTCGACTTCAGCACGATGGGCCCGCTGACGAACGTTCCGCCGCTCAGCTTGACCGTGCCCCCGCCAGCCGCGTCTGCACAGGCATCAATCGCCTTCTGAATCGCCGCGGTGTCCTTGGTTGTGCCGTCGCCCTTCGCGCCGAAGTCACGCACATCGCACACCTTGGCCGCATACGCGGAAGCACCGGCCAAAGTCATAGCAAACACACACCCCAGCGCCAATAACCGCATCCTCACGCCTCCAAAAAGCTGTCAGACAGCTAACCACGCCATCCTACATCAACAGCCAGGAACAGGACCCCGCCGAGCAAAAGCACAACGCCTGAGCACTTTTGACCACACCTGTGTCTAAAAGGACACGAAGTCCACCCTTATCTCCCGTGGGCTGAAGACTTTGCGCAAAATTGCCGGGGAGGGGAGGGGTACCCTCATTCCGTCGCGGGCACCACCGGAAGACTGATGTAGCTCGCCTCCCCCGCCTCATGCCAGATCTTCTGCGTCGCCTTCTGGTAGTCCCCCGGCTTGGCATCAAAAATGTTCGGCACAAACTTCTGCGGGTTGCGATCGTAGAGCGGAAACAGCGTCGACTGCACCTGCACCATGATCCGGTGACCCGGCAGGATGGTCCTCTCCACCAGCGGCAGCGCGAAGCTGAACTCCAGCGGCTTGTTCGGCTCGAGCGCCGACGGATGCTCGAAGCTGGTCCGATAACGGCCACGGAAGATGTCAATCCCAATCGGCAGCTCGTAGCCGTTCATGTCGTACTCTTTGCCGATCACGCCGGTATAAACGCCACCCACATCAGCAGGCTTAACCTGCGAGTCCGGATAGACATCGATAAGCTTCACCACCCAGTCAGAGTCCGTCCCGCTGGTCGATGCCATCAGGTGCACGATCGGCTCACCGGATAGCTTCATCGGCTTGGTGAGTGGCTCGGACACATATGTCAGCACATCCGGCCGTCCGTCCACGAACCGCTGGTCATCCACCAGCCACGTCCGCCACGCAGTACTGTCTGCAGGATCAATTGGCCGCGGACGGAACGGCACCGGCTTCGCGGGATCGGAAACGTACTCATCGAACGCCTGCTTGCTTCCCTTCTCTGCGGCTCCAGGCTTCTCAAACGAGAGCCCGCCACCGGCGGTGAGGTAGAGCGGCTGCGACGCCACCGCGCAGCCCTTCTCGCAGCTCTGCGGGAAGGATTGCAGGCGGTCCCAGTGATCGAGGCCGGCGTCGTACATCAGCACCGGCGGGATGTCTGCCTTCGGCGAACCCGGCTTGAGGTACTGATTGAAGAACGGCAGCAGGATGTCGCGACGCCAGTACTCGGCGGTGTCGCTGGCCCACTCGAATGGCCCGAGGCCACGGCCGGAGCGGTTGATCTGCGAGTGGAACCAGGGGCCCATTACGAGATAGTTCATCGTGTTGGTAGTGTCCTTGGGCTCCCAGGCGCGGTAGGCGTGGTTGCCGCCGTACATGTCCTCCTGGTCCCACTCCCCCTGCTCCCACATCGTGGGCACAGTCAGCGGCGTCTTCGCGATGAGTTTGTCGAGCGCCTGCGCCTGCCAGAAGCCGTCGTATGCCGGATGCTGCTCAACGATGTGCCAGAAAGGAAGCTGGTCATCGCCTTGCGCGCGCGCGAAGTCGCCGAGCGAACCGGCGTCCAGGAAGTTCACATAGTCGTCGTGAGTCTGGCGCGGAACCATCACACCCTGTCCGCGCTTCGTCATCTGCTCGGTGAGGTAGTCGTTGCTGGGCTGGCGGTATGCGCCGTAGTGGAACCAGTCGTCGCCCATCCACCCGTCCACCATCGGGCTCTCCGGCGCGGCGACCTTCAGCGCGGGATGCGGATGCAACAGCGCCATCACGACGGTGAAGCCTTCGTAGCTGGAACCGATCATGCCCACACGGCCGTTCGATTCAGGCACGTTCTTCACAAGCCAGTCGATCGTGTCGTAGGCGTCCATGGTGTCGTCAGCGCCGCTCGGATTCCAGCCGGAGTCGACGGGCGGAGGCGTCATCAGATACACGCCCTCGGAGCCGTACTTGCCGCGCACGTCCTGGTAGACGCGGATGTAGCCGCTGCGCACGAAGTCCTCGTCGCTAAGCGGGAGCAGCTCGATCATCTTTGTCGCGCCCTTGGTGCGCTCGGCGCGCGCGGCCGCGTTGTAAGGCGTGCGCGTGAGCACGATGGGCGCATCATGCGCGCCCTTGGGAATAACGATGACGGTATAGAGCTTCACACCGTCGCGCATCGGGATCATCTCGACGCGTTTGATGTAGTCGCGCGGCTGCTCCGGGAGCTTGAAGTTGGGATTCAGTTCGTCCTTGGGCAACTGCTCCTTGGGCGTGGGCTGCTGGGCCGAGCAAACGGCGGTCGTCGCCAGCAGAGCGCTGGCCATCAACAGGCGGCAGATTGTCTTCATGATGTCCTTCAAGGTTGGTCGGATCGGCGCGGCGGCCGCGTGCCCCAGACTACCACCGCTCACGAGCGCGGTGTCGTCGGGCGGTTTCAGATCGCGGTACGCACCGGGGGCGCCACAACCCTCTTTATCCTGCCGAGAGAACGCGCAGCGCGGTCACGTTCCGCATCTCGTCGCCGGGCTCGTCCACCGGCGTCTCGGCGATGAACGCGCAGTGTGCGAAACGCTTGTCGCACAACAGGCGACGGAATGCCTCCGGGCCGATGGTTCCTTCGCCGATATGCTCGTGGCGATCGAGTTTCGAGCCTGCCGGAGCCTTCGCGTCGTTGCAGTGCCAAACGCGCACGGAGTCGATCCCGACGGTGTTCGCGATGAGTTTGGTCGTTTCCGCCCAGCCTTCGCTGGTGAGAATGTCATAGCCCTTCACGTGGAGATGGCAGGTGTCCAGGCACACGGCGACCGGTGCACACGGACGCAACCGTTCGACGAGCTCCGCTACCTGCTCGAGGGTTCCGCCCAGCGAGAACTCCGCCCCCGCGGTGTTTTCAATCAGCACATGGAAGTTGTGATCGGGCCAGGGCAGGCCGTCTGTAGCACGCTCGATTCCCTGCACGGCGAAGCGCAGGCCCTCCTCGCGGGTGAGGCCGTTCCAGGAGCCTGGATGCAGCACCAGATACTCCGCGCCCCAGGCGAGCGCGCGTTCCACCTCGCCACGGAATGCCGTGACTGAGTTCGCGCGCACGCTCTCGGTTTGACTGCAAAGGTTGATGAGATAGCTCGCGTGAAACACCATCGGGTTCACATCGTGCTTTGCGCGCGCTTCGCGCATTTTGCGCGCGTCTTCAGGTTTCACGGGTGAGGATCTCCAGGTCCGAGGGCTCGAGCTGAAGATCTGAAATGTGTTTGCACCGGCGTCTACGGCTCGCTGCACGGCGGTCCAGCATCCGCCCGCGGTGCCGACGTGCACGCCGATTCTCTTCTTCGCCATCGTCTCAGCGTATCGCAAGCTTCAGGGCTATGATGGCGATGCCTCTTGAACGTTGACAGGAGAATGATGCAAACGCCGCAAACCTACAAAAATCATGCACGGTTTCATCCGCCGTTTCATTTCTTCGTTGCGCCCATTCTGCTGATCAATGTGATCGTCACGATCGTGGTTCTTGTCCGTGAGTGGCCACGGCATATCGCGCTGCACGCCTGGATTGTCGTTATCGCATTTGCTCTGTTGATGCTCGCGGGCGTGGCGCGATCGACCGCGCTGCGGGTGCAGGATCGCGTGATTCGACTGGAGGAGCAGCTTCGTTATCAGCGTTTACTCACGGCCGAGCTCCTGGCGGCCGCAGGGTCGCTCACGATCAAGCAGATCATCGCGCTTCGCTTTGCCTCGGACGCTGAGTTGCCAGCGCTGATGCAGCGGACGCTCAGCGAAAATCTTGAGCCGAAGGCGATCAAGCAAGCGATTACGAACTGGCGCGCGGACTACCTGCGCGCGTAGCGAAGATTTGAGCAGAAAGAGGCCGCCGATCCCGGCGGCCTCTTGATCTACTGAAGTGCGCTTAGTAGACGTCGCGCTGATAGCGCTTCTGCTTCTTCATGTTCGCCAGGTACTCGGTCGCGTGCTCCAGCGTGCTGTTGGAGCCCTTGGCGATCACGTCAAGCAAGGCGGTCTCGACGTCCTTGGCCATACGGCTCGCGTCGCCGCAGACGTAGAAGTAGGCGCCCTGCTCAAGCCAGTCGTAGAGGTCGGCGGCGTTCTCCTGCATGCGGTCCTGGACGTAAACTTTTTTGCCCTGGTCGCGCGAGAAGGCGGTGTGCAGCTTCGTGAGGACACCGGCGCGCTGCAGCTGGTTGAACTGTTCTTCGTAAAGGAAGTCGGAGACCCGGCGCTGCTCACCGAAGAAGAGCCACATCGGGCCCTTCTCGCCGAGCGCCTGACGCTGCTCGAGAAACGCGCGGAACGGCGCGATCCCCGTGCCGGGCCCAATCATGATGACCGGGGCATCGGGATCCTGCGGCATACGAAACGCGTTGTTCTCGTGCAGGAAGATCGGCATGCTCGATCCGACGGGCGCGCGCTCGCCGAGGTGACCGGAGCAGACGCCCTGGCGCTCGGCTCCGTGCGCGTTGTAGCGGATGACGCGCACCGTCGTGTGCACCTCGTTGGGGTGCGCGAGCAGCGAAGAGGAGATGGAGTACATGCGTGGTGTGAGGCGCTGCAGGATGTTGAACAGCTCCTGCGGAGTTTTCACGACGCCGGGGAAATCCTTCACCAGGTCCACGAATTCGCGGCCCCAGACGTACTCCTCAGCCATGGCCTTGTTCTCAGTGCCAAGCAGCCTCTTCAGACCTTCGGGCACGTTTTCGCCGCACAGCTTGGCGTACTGGTTGACGCTGCCGCGCGCCAGCTTGCTGATGCCGAGTCGCGTCGTCAGCGCCTCGTGCAGCGACATCTCTACCTTGTCGAGCACGCGTTCGGTGCCGTTGAACCCAAGCGCCTCGAGCACTTCCTCGACCTGGCTCTCGCGGTTAGTCGGAATGATGCCGACCGCGTCGCCAGGCGTGTACGTCATCCCGTCTTCGAGCTCAAGCTCGATGTGGATGGTCTCTTTTTCGCTCTCAGGACCGGTAAGGCGCTGGTTGGTAATGAGGCGCGAAATGTACGGTTGATTGCGTGTGTACTTAGGTGCGTGCGGCTTGGCCGGGGCTTCAGGAGCTGCGATTGTCGTCTCGGTCATCTTCCTTCCATTGTACGTGATTTTGCGCCTTTTTCATGCGGTTTTGCTGAGTTTTGCGCGTGCAAACGGGCCATCATCAATGGTTCCAGAACCGGAATCGGAAGCGGTCCTTCATCGAGCGCCTCGTCGTTGAAATGCCTGAGGTCAAAGCTTGTACCAGCCTGCTGCTGATACCTGTCGCGGAACTCAATCCACTGGTGATAGCCGACGTAATAGGTGATCAACTGGCCGGCGGTGAGCTTCACGCGGCGCAGTTTGCCGAGGGCCTCGGCATGCGTCTGAAAGGCCTTGTTCTCCATCAGCGCAAGCGCCTCCTGGTCGGTCATGTTCATGCTCTGCATGCGGATATCGAGGATCGCGTTTGCGATGACGCGCAGACGAATTTTCATCACCATGAGGACGAAGCGCGGATCGTGGTTCGCGTAGCCTGCGTCTTCCATCTCTTTGACACCGTATTCGCCCCAGCCTTCGATGTAGGGTCCGTTGCCGAGCAGCGCGCGAAGAATGCGTCGCTCCGGCGGCTGGATGTTATCGGCGTGCTCGAACTGCGTGTAGTGGCCGGGCAGCGCCTCGTGCATGGTGAGGTACTGGAGCATCCAGTTGTTGTATTCGCGGAGTTTGGAGTCGGCGGCAGCCGCGTTTCCGGGCGGTATCGGCGTCACCCAGAACTCGCCTTCGCCGCCGGGTTCGAGCGGCGGAGGTGCATGGAATCCAGCGACGGAGTACACGCCGCGCAGGAACGGCGGCGTGGGCACAATCTTCAGATTGCCGCGTGCGCTCAGGGTGATGAGATTCTTCTGGCGGATGAAGGCGGTGATCTCAGCGGCATCGTGCTGGACCGTAGAGAGGAGTTGATCGGGCGTCGTATGGTCGTCGTTGATGCGGCCGATCACTTCGGCGATAACCTTGTTCTCGAGCGCTTCGCCGCTGAGCGCTGAGTGATCTGCGTTGGGAAACCACTGCGCATCGAGCGGCTTCGCGATGGCATACATCTGCTCGCGCTGCGCGGCGAGATCGTGCTCGGCAGAGGCGAGTAGCGATGCGGGCGTCTGTCCAATGTCGCTTCCGACGGCGAACCGGAAAAGGCTGGCGTAGACCTCCGGGCCTGCTCGCCACGTCCGGGTGGTCGCGCGCTTGGCCAAATCGCTCTTCATCCACGCGACGTATGCATCGAGCGCATGGGTTGCGCTCGATGCCGCGGCAACATAACGTGCGTGCAGCGGAGAGCTGGCGGAGATCTGGTCGCCGGTTTGAGCAATCACCTGCTTATCGCCCGCAGCTTCGTTGATTGCGGTGTCGATAAACACCGGATCGGATTCGCGCAGGTTCTGCTGCGCCTGCTTCAAGTATCGGGGGACCTGCTCCATACGCGTGACGACATTGGCCAGCCGTTGCTCGGGTGTGCCGTAGTTCTGTGTGAGCGGAAAGAACAGCGCCGTCCCGATCAGCTCGACGGGGCGTTCGGGACGGTAGGACTCCGGGTGGCGAACGTCGCGCTCGAAGATCTGCTCGGCGATGCTTGACCGGACGAGGGTCAGGTCAGCCTTGTCCTCACTGGAGAGCTTCGACTCATCAACATTTGCGAAGCACTGCTTTGCGTTCTCGAGCAGCTTGCGTTCTTGCGCCAGCGCCGCAGGACCAATGTCATCGAGCTGCGCATCGAGAGACACGCCGTTGTGCTGGTGGTATCCGGCCTCGGTCGCGGAGACGGGATGAAGCGCAAGCTCATCGAGTAGCAGCTGGTTCTCGCTCTGGAGCAGCGTCTTGGCGCTCGATGTGCGGCAAAGGAAATCGGCTGGTGCTGCATTCTGTGCATCGAGAACGGTAGCGCCGCAGGACAATCCGAACGAACATACGAGAACGATCCATGTGGGGAATCTCATGGCGGCAAGGGTAGCAGCCGAAGCGGCCGATCCAAACGGAATGCTCCGCGCACGCAACTCCGGCTTGAGCGGCAGGCTTCCAAAGAAAGCGATGGAGCGGCCTTCCAATCCCGTGCGCTGGCTATTCGCGTCTGACCAGGGACCGCGGACGGTAATGCTCGCGCGCTGGCTGTGGGTGCGAGCGCTGGCTGCGATTTACTTCTCCGCGTTTTTCTCGCTCCTGTTTCAGGTCCGCGGTCTGATCGGGCAGCACGGAATCCTTCCCGCAGGCGAAACTCTTGCCTCAATCGCGCAACAGGCCGGGAGATCGCGATTCTGGCTTGCGCCCTCGCTGTTCTGGATGTCCTCGAGCACACACTTCATCGTGGCCGTGATGTGGATCGGGCTGCTGGCCTCCGTCGCCGCGTTCCTGAACCTATGGCCGCGCGCAAGTCTGCTGGTGTGCTGGGTCTGCTTTCTGGCGTTCGTCAGCGCTGCGGGAGACTTCTCGTCGTATCAATCGGACGGCATGCTGCTCGAGGCCGGGTTTATCTCACTGTTCTTTGCTCCGCCGGGATTGCGGCCGGGGCTTGGATTAGGGCACCCACCGATTCGTCTGAGTCTCTGGTTGCTGCAGTGGGAGTGGTTTCGAATCTACTTCGAATCCGGCCTGGTGAAGTGGCTGAGCGGCGATCCGCAGTGGCGGCACCTGACCGCGATGGACGAGTACTACCAGAACAGTCCTCTGCCTACGTGGGTCGGGTGGTATGTGCAGCACTTTCCGGAGTGGTTCCAGAAGGCGACCGCAGGCGGCACCCTGGTGCTGGAGTTCATCGTCGTGCTGCTGTTCTTTTTTCCGCGCAAGTGGCCCGCGGGTCGCGCCGTTCGTGTGGTGCTGTTCGTGGTTGTGACGGTGTGGGAGATTCCGGTGATCCTGACCGGCAACTACGCTTTTCTGAACTACATCGTGCTGTGTCTCGGGATCCTGCTGCTGGACGACCGCACGCTGGCGAGCTGGACTCCGCGACGGTATCGCGAGCGGCTCGGGGTGCCTCTGCCTGATGACGAGGAGCGTGCGATTGAACGGGAATCAGGAGCGGCTCGGGCCTTTGGAGCGCTGAAGCTGACAGTCAGCACACTGCTGCTCGCGCTCATTGCGTATGACACAAGCTTCGAGCTGCTGAATATTGTTATGCCCAACTCGCCGCTGCCGGCCGCGCCCGTTGCAGTGCTGGAACCGTTTCGGATCGCAAACCAGTATGGGCTGTTTGCGGTGATGACGAGCGGGCGGTACGAAATCGAATTTCAGGGATCGAACGACGGACAGAACTGGACGGCGTATCCGTTCCGCTATAAACCACAGGCGCTGAACGAACGACCGCGAATCTACGCGCCGTATCAGCCGCGTTTCGACTGGAATCTGTGGTTCGCCTCATTGACGGATTGGCAGCAGGCGGAAATCGTGCCGATCACAGAGGAGCGGCTGCTGGACAACGATGCGGATGTGCTGACGCTCTTCCGGGGCAATCCGTTCGCACAAGCTCCGCCGAAGTATGTGCGTGCCGTGCTATGGCAGTACTGGTTCACGACACTGCCCGAAAAGCGCGCGACGGGGAACTGGTGGAAGCGGCAGCTGCTGGGCCTCTATGCGCCTGTGGTGGAGAAATTGCCGAATGGCCGGTACGGCATTTTGCAGATGCCGGAGGCGTTGCCACCGCACAGCTAGTCTGCAGAACAGTCACGATAGACTGACCACGTGGATACGCACGGATCGTCAACCATCGTCATTCTGGACTTCGGATCGCAGTACACGCAGCTGATCGCGCGCAGAATTCGCGAGCTGGATGTATTTTCGGTGGTGCTTCCGTGCACGGCGTCGCTGGAGCGCGTACTGGAGCTGAAGCCGAAGGGCATCATTCTCTCCGGCGGGCCTTCGAGCGTGTACGACACAACTGCGCCGAAAGCTGACACGAAGGTGCTCGAGACCGGGCTGCCGTTGCTCGGCATCTGCTACGGCCTGCAGTTCATGACGCACCATCTCGGGGGGCGCGTAGCTCCTGCGAGCGCACGCGAATACGGCCACGCCGAGGTCGAGGTCATCGCCGAGACGCCGTTGTTTCATGGACTGCCGCAGACGCTCGAGGTGTGGATGTCGCACGGCGATCATGCGGAGACGATGGCGCCGGGATTTCATGTGGTTGCGAAGACGGCGAATGCTGTCGCGGGTGTAGCGAATGAAGCACGCAAGATGTGGGGCGTGCAGTTTCACCCGGAGGTGGCGCACACGCGTCAGGGCATCGAGCTGCTGCGCAATTTCGTGGTCGACATCTGCGGAGCGAAGCAGGACTGGACGCCGGCGCATTTTATCGAGACTACGGTCGCGAAGATTCGTCACCAGGTCGGCGAGACGGGACACGCGATCTGCGGGCTGAGCGGAGGCGTGGATTCGAGTGTGGCCGCAGTGCTTGTCGCGAAGGCAATCGGTGACCGGCTGACGTGCATCTTCGTGAATAATGGCGTGCTGCGCAAAGACGAATTCGAGCAGGTACAGCACACGATGCGCGATCAGCTTGGGCTGAATGTGGTAGCTGTGGATGCGAGCGAGCGTTTCCTTTCGAAGCTTGCCGGCGTTACTGATCCGGAGAAGAAGCGCAAGGCAATCGGCAACGAGTTCATCGCGGTCTTCGACGATGAAGCGCGCAAGATCTTTGAAGCGGAAAAGTCAGCCGGCGAGGAGATCGCCTGGCTCGTGCAAGGGACGCTATACCCGGACGTGATCGAATCAGCCAGTGTTCATGGGCCTTCGCACGTGATCAAAAGTCATCACAACGTTGGCGGCCTGCCTGAAGACATGAAACTCAAGTTGATCGAGCCGCTGCGCGATCTCTTCAAAGATGAGGTTCGCCGGATCGGCAAAGATCTCGGGATGCCGCGCGAGATTCTTGAACGGCAGCCATTTCCCGGGCCGGGGCTCGCAGTGCGCATACTCGGTGAGGTCACGCCTGAGCGCGTTGCTCTGCTGCAGGAAGCCGATGCGATTTGCAGCGAGGAGATCAAGCGCGCCGGCCTCACCACGAAATTGTGGCAGGCATTTGCGGTGCTGCTGCCCGTGAAGTCCGTCGGCGTTATGGGCGACCAGCGAACCTATGCATCGACATGCGTCATCCGCGCCGTCGAGAGCGAGGACGGGATGACCGCCGACTGGGCTGCGCTGCCGTACGATGTGCTGCGGACAATTTCGAGCCGCATCGTCAGCGAGGTGCACGGGATCAACCGCGTGGTCTACGACATCACGTCGAAGCCGCCGGGAACGATCGAGTGGGAGTAGGGCACCGCACCGGAAACAAAATCAGTTCAGGAACATCGTCCGGTAGAGCGTGTCGCGCTGCACCGGCTTGAACCCCGCGTCGCGGATGATGCGCCGCAGTTCTTCTTCGGTCGTGCAATTCGAGGTTCCCGCAGCTCTCACGACGTTCTCTTCGAGCATCACCGAGCCCACGTCATTGCCGCCGAAGCGGAGTCCCATCTGCAGCACCTTCAGCCCCTGCGTAACCCAGCTCGCCTGCACGTTCTCGATATTGTCGAGATACATGCGCGAGATCGCCAGCGTCTTCAGGTATTCGACTGAGGTCGCCTCGTCCCATCCGCGGCCGCCGAGCGCAGTGTTATTCGGCTGGAAGCTCCAGGGGATGAACGCCGTGAATCCGCCCGTCTCTTCCTGCAGCTTGCGCACAACCTCAAAGTGATTCACGCGCTGCTCCATCGTCTCGCCCACGCCGAACATCATCGTCGCAGTCGTCCGCATGCCGAGTTCATGCGCCGTACGATGCACGCTCACCCAATCTTCTGTGCGGCACTTCAAGCGCGCGATGCGGTAGCGCACTTCGTCATCCAGGATCTCCGCACCGCCGCCCGGAATGGAGTCGAGCCCTGCATCGCGCAGCCGCGCAATCGTCGTGCGCAGGTCGAGCTCCGAGTACTCCGCAATCGCCAGCACCTCGCTCGCGCTGAGGCAGTGCAGCCAGATCTGCGGAAAGCGCTGCTTGATGCCCGTAAAGAGCCGCTCGAACCAGTCGATCTTCAGGTCGGGGTGAATGCCGCCCTGCATCAGCACGCCGGTGCCGCCCATCTCCACTGTCTCGCGAATCTTCTCGTAGATCGTGTCGAAGTCCAGGATGTAGCCTTCGGCCGCAAGCTTTCCCTTCAGCGGGCGATAGAACGCGCAGAAGGTGCAGTACTCCGTGCAGAAATTGGTGTAGTTGATATTGCGGTCGATGATGTAGCTGACCACGCGCTCCGGGTGCAGCTTGCGCCGCACCGCATCGGCTTCCATGCCGATCCCGATCAGGTCATCCGACGCAAAGCAATCAAGCGCCTGCTGGCGAGTAATGCCCATTGACATAGTTTACGCCCACGGAAACATGCGCCACCGTCATGCGGATGCATGTATTTGAAGCCTGAGAGTGCGGTCGAGCCGCGCGTTATTGCCCTTGCGGCCGAACCGTAAACCCGGCAGGCGGGGCGAATATCGCTGGGTCAGGTTCAGATTGTGAAAGCTTCGTAACGGTAAAATTCTGAATCGACGAGACGCGGGGGTCGGAGCGCTTGGTGAGTACGTTGATTCCCAGTCGAGGGGAGTACCAGAACTCTTTGACAACGGTCTGGGCTTTTTCGTTCCCAATCAGACCGGCCGGTATTGTGGTGGTTTCGCGTGAGCCGATGCAGTCTACGTCTTCGATCGTCTGGTGACCGAGATTCTCGCGCACAATCGTCATGCCGTTTGGCAACGTTACGGTGGGCGGCAGCGACGCATTCTGCGCGGGTGGAACAAATTGGAGAGTGAACGGATAGGTGCGGCAGATCCGGGCGCCCGGAAAGCAGATCGTCATCTGGTGCGCGTTCGGGTCCTCATAATCGAGCTGCGCCAGCCGCGTCTGCTCAACGTCACCATGAGGCGCAAAGTAGCGGCGCTCCTCAAACACGCGCCCTGCACTATCGCGAGCGACGCTGCGGTGGTTCCAGGTTGTCTGCTTGCTGCCATCGGGCATAATGCGTGTGAGCTCCGTAACGACAACGGCGCTAAACGGAGCATTGGAAATGGCGGGAATCGCGATGCTTTGAACGCGCTCCGAGGTCCTTCCATCAGGCGCGTGCTGGATAGGCTCCTGCGCCGCGAGCGGCAGGGTAGCAGCGAAGAGGATAGCTGGAAGCAGGATTCTCAGCATCTCAAACCTCGGCAGAAATTATGCCATGAGTTTGGTTGCTTTGCAGGGATTCCGTGATCAGGCAGTAACCAGCGACCCGAGCTTTTCACCCTGCACAACCCGCACGATGTTGCCCATCTCCCGCATTGAAAAGATGATCATCGGCAGGTTGTTGTCCTTGCACAGGGACACAGCGGTCGTATCCATCACGCGCAGGCCAAGCTTGATGATTTCCATGTAGGTGATGGTCTCGAACTTCGTCGCGTCGGCCACTTTCTTTGGGTCGGCGGTGTAGATTCCTTCGACGCTCGTCGCCTTCAGCAGCACGTCGGCACCGATCTCCATCGCGCGCAGCGCCGCCGCAGTATCGGTTGAGAAATACGGATTTCCCGTACCGCCGGCGAAGATCACGATGCGACCCTTTTCGAGGTGCCGGATGGCGCGGCGGCGGATGTATGGCTCTGCAACCTCGTGCATTTCAATCGCGCTCATGACGCGGGCGTGCATGCCTGCCTTCTCGATCGCGTCCTGCAAGGCAAGCGCATTGATGACGGTCGACAGCATGCCCATGTGGTCAGCCGCGACGCGGTCCATATGAATTGCCTGCTCGGAGACGCCGCGGAAAAAATTACCTCCGCCGACTACGATAGCGATTTGGCATCCGGTGCTCGCGACCTGCGCTATCTCGTTCGCAATCTCGTGAATAAAAACGGCGTCGACACCGAAACCGCGGCCCGCGGCCAGGGCTTCGCCGGAGATTTTGAGCAGGACTCGCTTGTACATGGCTACTCAAAGTGTACTAGGGATGACAGCCGCGCCTGAAGCATTTCACTGCAATTACCTGGCCACCGCAGCCTGGTCGAGCTCTTCAGGGCCGATCGGCACAACGCCGGAGGGCAGCGTCTTGGCGAAAGCCGAAAACCGGCGGCGCAATTCTTCAGGGGATTCGAGCGGGGTGGCGTAGAACTGGACACAACTATCCGGAAGCGCAACGGGCGGGTGCACAAGACAGATCGCACCGACACGCGTCCAGTCAGATGGGACATCCGGGAACCACGAGCGGAAGATCATGACAGTACCGATCTGATGCTCGCGTGTAATTGCATCCAGCCAGGCCGGCCCTTTTTCTTTCGCGCGGGCTGCTTCAACCGAACCCAGGCCGACGAGATCGAGAACGTATTGGTCGGGATGCCGGTAATAGCTTACGAGCCCCAGATCATTGATAGCGACGTTGCGTGGCTCAAAGATGTCGGCGAACCGGTGCATCTGGTATTGCAGCAAATAGGTGTCGTGCGTTCCCTCGATCGTCGTCCGCCACGCCTCGATGTAAGGTCCTGCACAAGCCAGCAGCCCCAGCACATACCAGCCCAGCAGCATACGTTGGCGTTCGTGAACGGCGTAGAGCACCACAAGGGCGCTGAAGAGTACAACGTAAACCTCGTAGCGATGAAACCAGCCGAAGCGCCCCACCGCGAGATGTAAGCCGGCGGCTACGGCGGCGCCGCCAAGCGCGTAGCGGCGCGAACGATCACGCTCAGCCCAGGCGAGCCCCGCGAGCGTGAGAAAAAGAACAACCAGAATCGAATGATCGGGAACAAGTATTTGCTTGAGGGTCGTTGCGAAGAGCACCAGCACATGCGACAGCGCGCCTGCGCTCGCATCGTGTACGCCGCCTTTAATCAGCACAGAAGTGGGAAGTGCAGGAAGGCCGAGGTGCTTGAGAAAAATGGCGAAGGCGATGGGCGCCGCCGCACTGGCTGCGATGAGCCCGGCGGCAAGCCGTCGCCGATCCCGCCCAACAAGCGCGACGGCCAGGGCCAGGCTGAGACCGAGACTCTCATACCGGATTGCAGGACCAATGGCAGCTGCAGCAAGCGCCCACCATGGAACGTCGCGGTGCTGAAGGCAGCGAATGATGCCGACAGCAACCAAGGCCGCAAGCAGCACCTGCAAAGTGTGCTCCATGCCCAGGAAGGTGAGCCCCACCAGATTTCCAATGAAAACCAGGAAGAGAACGGAGACCCCTCTTCGAATGGCTTCGTCGCGGCGCACCTCAGACGAAGGCCAACCCGCAACAGCCACGCCCAGCACTGCAGCAGCCAGCACGCCGGCGACGACATTCAGCGCGAGCGCCCACATCGGCGCCCAATCTTTTCCGGCAAACGGGACAAGCAGCAGCGGCCACAGGATGCTCGATGAGGGCGATGCGGGCTCGCCCGTATTAATCCCGTAATGGCCGTGCCGGATCGACTTCGCCAGCGCCAGATGGATGTAAGGGTCATCCAGCGCAAAGAAAAAGTGATGGTCGTTGGCCGCACGAACGCGGACAAACATCACGGCGCAGAGAAGAAGATAAAAGATAACCGGAAGAGCGATCAGCCATCCTCGCCGAAAACGAGGCTGGTCCTGCACATGCGCGCTCTCCGACATGCCGCGAGTTTACTACAGCAAGCACCTCAATTTGCCTCGCGTTGAGTGCCTTACAAAAGGCTACGCTGCCGTTTCTCTGGCGGTAAATCCAGGGCGTTGGTGCTGCACGAATCATGCGTGCTACTTCGCACGCAATCGATCGTCTGCGCATTGACACCGCCATGACCAGAATGGACACTCGTGGAGAATGCCGTCTATTCAAGCCGCTCTCACCACCAATAAGCGATTCCGATTGCAGAAGCTCCTGGCCTTTGCGGTCGCGATCGCTTGCGGCGCGCTTTGGGCGTTCGAGAGTGCTCCTTTTCTGAAGGCGCATGTGAGTCACGACGCGGGATGGGATCTTTACCTGGCGAATGCGATCCTTC
This sequence comes from uncultured Acidobacteriaceae bacterium, assembly GCA_963777205.1. GTDB lineage: Bacteria > Acidobacteriota > Terriglobia > Terriglobales > Acidobacteriaceae > Granulicella. The sequence continues at coordinate 397,324 of CAVZPQ010000001.1, forward strand.
ACGGCGTCCGTCTCGATGGACCGCAGATGATCGAAGTAAACCCGCCGTTCCTGGTCTGGTTTTTCGTCCCGTCTGTGCTGCTTGCCCGGCTTTTACATGTTTCTCTCTCGGCCGGTTTTCGCCTGTTTGTGCTGATCGGCAGCACCGGCCTGATCGCGTGGTCGGCGTCTCTTTATCGAAGAATCTGCAACGCGTCCACGTTGGCGACGTGGCTTTTCATCCTCTGCGCGGTCTATATCGCCACCGGGCCCGTCAGCCTGGAGGACCGTGGACAGCGTGAATACTTCGCGGCATTTCTGCTCCTGCCCTACATTTTTTGGGCGACGGCGCGAATCCTTCACCAGAGGCTTTCTTCGTCAGAGACACTCCTTTTCGCCCTCAGCGCAGTCGTGGCGATCTGTCTGAAGCCGCAGCACGTTCTCGACGTCGTCACCGTTGAGCTTCTCGTACTTCTGCGGTTGCGTTCGGTGCGGCAGTGGTTCCGGCCGCCACTCCTCGTCATCGCTGCGGGGCCCGTTATCTATCTGATCGCGGTGCGGCTCTTCGTGCCTTCCTACCTGCGTGACGTTGTGCCGTTGCTGAAGGAAACCTACTGGGGACTCGACCGGGCGTGGACGATTGTCTTTCATGGGGTTGTCAAGCAGGCGCTCGCACTAGCCGTCGCGGTGATCCTGTACGCTGCTTTGCGCCGGCGGCTGCGCACGGAAGCGTTTATCGCCTGCCTGCTGGCCGGCTCCGTGGGTGCGCTCGCGGCATACCTGCAGCAGCATAAGGGATGGTCCTATCAGGCCCTCGTGCTCCAAATCTTCGCCTATCTTGCAGTGGCCATTGCCTCGCTCGATATCGCCGAAAGGATTGTCTTCGAGCGGATGCTTCCCGATTTCGCTGAACGACTGCGCACCTCTGTCCTCGCGCTTATAGCCGTGGCGGCAATCGCGTTTCTGGTCGTAGGGGCGATGCGTCTGCGCGCCATTGGTGCAATTGACTATCCGCAAATCGAGAAGTCGGAACTCTCATCCATCTATTCCGAGTATCCGCCTGGTATTCCCGTTGGACTCCTGGCAGTTGATCCATGGGAGTGGCCGGAGGTCCTCGAGCAGCACAAAACATGGGCTTCACGTTACATGCATCTGTGGCTGTTGCCGGCAATCGTTCGCAGCCAAGACCCGCTCGATGAGGACCGTGCTCATCATCTATCCCCGGCGGAAGTCGACCAGCTCTCCACGCTATTAAGAAGACGACGGCGGAGGACCTCGCCGGCTGGCGTCCACGGGTGGTCGCGATTGATCCCTGCGGTACCGTGTTCGACATCTGTCCCGGGTTGTCGCGAAGCGGCTATTCCGGCCTGCTCGACTGGTTCGAACGCGACCCGCAGTTTCGCGCCGAGTGGTCGCACTATCACTTTCAAAAGGCGGTCGGGAACATACAGGTTTATGTCCGCGTCAGGTAGCTGGTCTATTCCGCGTCCCTACGTCGGACCTCGTGCTGAATGAACAGCGGCCTCTGCTTCGACTCGGTATAGATGCGACCGATGTACTCGCCCAAGATTCCGAGGCAGAGCATCTGCACGCCTGCCATGAAGAGAATTCCTATGAATGTCATGGCCCAGCCCCGTACCCACGAGTGCGTCAGCAGCCGCACGCAAAGGGTATAGACGATTCCCACGAACGCCGCACCCGCAGAAAGAAATCCCAGGGCCGTCACAAGCCGAAGAGGGAGTACCGAAAAGCTCACGATGCCATCAAGCGCCAGACCAAACATCTTGCGCAGCGGATATTTGGTGCGCCCTGCAAAACGCGGCGCACGCTGATACGGCAATCCAACCTGCGGGAACCCAATCCAGCTCCACATCGCGCGCAGCAGCCGGTGGCGTTCCGGCATCTCGAGAAATACATCCACCACCATGCGATCGATCAGCCGAAAGTCGCCCGTATCCAGCGGAATATCGACGTCTGAGAGCGAGTTGATGACGCGGTAAAACATCTTCGCCGTCCAAAGCTTAAACGGAGTCTCACCGTCGCGGCTCTTCCGGATTCCGTACACAACCTTGTACCCGGACCGCCAGAGCTTCACCATTTCCGCGATCAACTCAGGCGGATCCTGCAGATCAGCGTCGATGATTACGACTGCCTGTCCTCTGGACGCGCTCAAGCCGGCGGTTACGGCAAGCTGATGGCCGAAGTTGCGGGATAGCTGCACAACAACCGTGTGTGCATCCCGCGCATGAATCTGCTCAAGTAGCGAAACGGTCTGGTCTCGTGAGCCGTCGTCGATGTAAACAATTTCGTAGGTATCGTCGAGCGCGGCCAGCACGTTCGTCAGCCGCTCGTGGCAGGCCTGGATGCTCTCCTGCTCGTTGTAGCAGGGCACGACGACGCTGAGTGTAGGTGCGGACATGCGCTGCGGTAAGAGTATCGCAGGAACACGATCGGCTCTATCTACCTTGCTGGTGCCTGCTGCGCCGGCTGAGCTTTAGGCTGAGTGTCGGTAAGCGTCAGGCGGTAAAAGTAGAAGTTCTCGTAAAGCTCTTCAGCTCCGGTGAAGCTTGCGAGCGGATCTATCTTGAAACCTTCCTGCTCCAATCCACCCTCCTCGTAAGGAGGTATCGGTCGCACGCGCATAAACAGGAGCGGCTGGTCATGGTAAAAGTGCTCCGCTTCCAGAATGCGCTGGGGTGCATCTGCATCCGTGAAATTGTCGCGCCGGGATGAGAAGAGCAGATATGTGTCCGCGCACGAACACTCGATCATGTACACAGGCCGATGCAGATACTCTGCTACGCCGATTGCGCTCGTATCCTCTTCAGCTACGAACGGCATTCGATCCAGATGATTGGCGATCATCCATTCCGCCGCCCGCTTGTCATTCGAAAACGGGTGTTTCCACGACCCGATTACGGCCCACACGCTCGAAAGCGCCGAAATACCCAGAAGAACGTAAATCGTCCAGGCGAGAGGCGACGCGTCTGAAGCGCGGAGGATCCACACACCTGCGACAAACGCCAGAAACACGAGGCCGAAGTGCCGCTCCGACCCCGGATAGACGAGATGTTCCAGGGCTGTTCCTCCGGCGATCGCGACTCCAATCAGTAATAGCAAGCTGGTGCGCCTGCGAAATGCGAAGTACACCATCGCCAGAACGATCAAACTCACAAACGTGTAGATCGCCGGACTGCGGTGAATATTCGGATTCCAGAAGAAATGGCTTCGCGGGCTCTGCACAGGGAAAAACGGCAGAATCGTGTACCGAAGAAATGCGTTGTAAAGGTGCCCGATGTTCTTTGCGTCCTTCAACGGACGTCCTGTAGTTCGCCAGCTGATGTCCTTCGCCGGTTTCGCGGACCAGATAGCAAACGCGGTAATCAGACCGTAGACAACCACCGCGCGCAACGCAACGGCGCGACCAAAGAGCGGAGTACCCCGCCGGCGCACCCACGCCGTATACGCGTACTCTGCGATCAAGGCGATCGAGAGGATGATGCCCAGAGTGTCCGTACTCGCCATCAAGCCGAGCAGCACGGCACAGGCGATCGGCTTCTCAGGACGCGTTGTTCGCCGCCACAGATACAGCACCATCAGCAGCAGCATCACGCCATACATCCGGGCCACTACGGTGTACTCGAAAACGAAGAAGTAGCCGGACAGCACCAGCGCCTTCTCCCATCTGCGGAACGGCGATCGGAGCGCGACCAACAGAATGATCGCAGTGCTCACGACTCCCTGCACGAACTTGAGCACCAGAACCGATTGCGTGAAGCGGGACGGAATCCAGAGGATCACGTACCAAAGCCACGGATGACCCTCGTGATGAATGTGCCAGAACAGCGACGGAATTGTAGGACTCGCCCACTCAATTGCGAGCCCATTCAATTCGTCGCGCCACATCACATGGTGCGCTAGCTGAATGTAGAGCAGAACAAGAAAGGGGATCGCCAGCAGAAGATCGCGTGTAGTCGATCCCCAACTGTGGCGCAGCGGCTGAACCCGTGTCGGTGCGTCAAGGCTGGCTGCCATTCTTCTGAATCTTAGCAGCGCCGTTTGCTACTGCGCGTTTGAGGAAATCGGTGTGCACGCGCCTGTCACCCGACGGGAAATGCACCAGGGCCGCCGACCCCAGCACGTCACGAATCCGTCCCAACCCGAACGATTTGTGACGCACCCGGTCTCCCACCGCAAACTTCTCCGGCTCCGTTTGCGGCAGCGTCTCAGGCGCAGTTGTGCGAATCTCTCCGTGCATCGTTTCGAGGACTGTGATGTTGCCGTTGCCCTGCGCTGGCGCGGGAGACTCCACCCGCAGCGCCGAGCGCGCGATTTCTGCGTGAGCGCCTCGGCTTCGCTTCGTTCAAATCCGCATCAGCGTTCGCACCGCGCGTGCAGTTGTCGCAATGCCCGCACGCCTCGCCGCGTTCCTCGCCAAAGTACGCTCGCAGAATCTGCGTCCGGCAGGTCGGCGCCTGCGCGTAGTGCATCATCTCGGTCGAGCCGCTCCTTGTCTCGGTTTGCGCGCTCGCCGTAATCCGCCAGCAGAACGCCGACTTCAGCATCCGAGATCGACTCTGCGCGCTTCAGCACGAAACCTGCGCGCACTCGCCGCACCAGGCCTGCCTCGCGCAGCAGGTACAGAATTACCTGCGTACGACGCCGCCCGACCTGTGAGAACTCAGAGATCGCACTGAGCGGTACGGGCGTCGAACCCAGTGCGTCGAGCACCGCGCGAACCTCTTCCGCCTTCGGATAACGCCCGCGCAGAAAGAAGTTCTGAATGCGTTTGTCTTCCAGCCTGTAGAGCAGGATCGCGCGTGAAGGCAATCCGTCGCGTCCCGCCCGTCCCGCCTCCTGTGCATACGTCTCCAGCGAGTCCGGAAACTCGAAGTGGTAAACGAACCGGATGTCCGGCTTATCGATGCCCAGCCCGAAAGCTTTCGTCGCGATCATCACTCTGTGCTCGCCGCGCATGAACTCGGCCTGCAGGCGCTCTCGCTCGCGCGTTGCCATCTTGCCGTGATATCTCCCGACGGCTACGCCATGCTCCTTGAGCCAATCATGCAGCTCGTTTGCGGAGCGGATGCTCGCCGTGTAGATGATTCCGCTGCCCTTCTCCTCTTCGAGCAGCGTGCCGACGCGCGCGAGCTTCGCATCCAGGTTCACCGTCGGGTGCACAGCGTAGAAGATGTTCGTACGCTCGCTTCCCGTGTTCACCACGACGGCATCCTTCGCATGCAGGCGGTCGAGAATCTCCTCTGCAACCTGCTCGGTCGCGGTTGCTGTCAACGCGAGCACTGGCGGATTGCCCAGCGCCTCGCGCGCAAATCCAAGCCCCAGATAGGCCGGTCGAAAATCATGGCCCCATTGCGAGATGCAGTGAGCCTCATCCACGACGAACAGCGAAATGCCGCCGCCTGCCTTCAGCTCGTCGATGAATTCCCGATTCTCTAATCTCTCCGGCGTGACGTAGATGAGCTGCGGGGTACCTTCGGCAATAGCTTCCGTCGCCGCCTCTGCGGCACTGCTCGAAAGCGTGGAGTCGATCTTCTCGACTGTAATGTCCGCCTCAGACGCCTTCTCCTGCTGGTCCTGCATGAGTGCGATGAGCGGCGAGACAACAACCACCGGCTTCGGAAGAAACAGCGCGGGCAACTGATATGTCAGCGACTTCCCTGCACCGGTGGGCAATATCCCGAGCACATCTCTTCCGCGGAAGACAGCTTCGAGGATCTCGCGCTGTCCAGGCCGAAACCCGTGGATCCCGAATCGCGCGCGGGCTTCGCGCAGAAGTGCGGCCCATGGGACCGGTGGCGGGGTGGGCTGCCTGGGTTTAGATGATCGGGGCCGGGGACGGCTTGCGACTGCGGGCATTCCAGTGTTGCGCTCCAGCCTGAGTTGGGATGCAGCCCTGAGCCCGATGCAGCCCAGAGCTCTGGAACATTACGGCCTGCGTCGGCGTAGCATGAGAGGAACCTCCAACAGGAAAACTGTGAGCGCGCGAAAGGAAGACCTGTTATGCAAAGCCGAATTATTGGAACCACAATGCCGGTGCTTGAGGTGCTGCTGCAGCCCGGCGAGAGCGTGATCTCGGAGGCCGGCGAGCTGAGCTGGATGAGCCAGACGATCGCGATGACCACGCATACGCAGATGATGGGCGGCGGCGGCTTTTTCGGTGCGATGAAGCGCGTCATCGGCGGCGGCAGCCTGTTCATGACCGAGTACACGGCGCAGGGCTATCCCGGCGAGGTCGCCTTTGCGACCAAGATTCCCGGGCACATTCAGCCCGTCGAGGTCGGGCCGGGACACGAGTTCATGATTCACCGGCATGGCTTCCTGTGCGCGACGCCGCAGATTCAGCTCGGCGTCGGATTCCAGCAGTCGCTCGGCGCGGGCATCTTCGGCGGTGATGGTTTCCTGCTGCAGAAGGTCTCCGGCTATGGCACGGCGTGGCTGGAGTTGGGCGGCGAGGTCGTCGTGCGCGACCTGCAAGCGGGTGAGACGCTGCGCGTGCACCCAGGCCATGTCGGCGCGTTCCAGTCCAACGTGGCGTTCAACATCACGCGCATTCAGGGCATCCGCAACATGTTCTTCGGCGGCGATGGCATCTTCCTCGCCGCGCTCACCGGTCCTGGACGCGTCTGGCTGCAGACCCTGCCGCTTGCGAATCTGGCGCACGCTTTGGAGCCGTACCTTCCGCACAACCGCACCGAAACGGTGCGGGACGTGGGCGCGGGTGCAGTTCTTGGCGGAATCGTCGGCTCGATGTTCGACAACAACCGTTGATGAGACCCGCACCGTCGTCTTCCGACGCTATTTCCTGATGGCTCGGCTAACAACTTCTATGGTAGAAGTGCTGCACACGAGAATCGGTGATGCAAAAGCGGCCCCGCGAAAGCAAGGCCGCTTTACGTTTTGCATCACCAATAACTCTTCGCCTGCGTTTGCGGGCGATAGGAGGCAGCATGGACGAGCAACGGACGCAGGACGTCCCGCCGAGCGCGGGAACAACTTGGCAACAGACGCCGCCACCGCCCGCGGGCTCTGCTCCGAACTACGGATACGCGCCACAGGCGGCTCCCTCAGTCGCCGCGGAATCCGGCGGACTGAGCGATACGGCCGCGGGCGCGCTGGCGTACGTAACGATCATTCCGGCGATCATCTTCCTGGTGATGGCGCCATACAACACCAAGCCCTTCGTAAAATTCCACGCCTTCCAATCAATTGGCTTGGGGATTGTATGGTTCTGCCTCGGAATCATCATGGTTGTGCCCATTCTCGGCTGGATTATCGGCGCACTTGGCATGCTTGCCTTGCTGGTCTGCTGGATTCTGTCCATCGTCAAGGCGTCGCAGGGCAGCTACTTCAAGTTGCCGGTGATTAGCGATTTTGCCGCAAAGCAATCGGGTTATCAGCCCTGATCCAGGCTGCTGAGCTAAGATTCTGGCGAAGGTCACGGCTCGAGGGCGTCGGCGGTGTGGCGCTTGCTGTGGTGATCTCGCTCTTTTTTGAGGAGAACGGAATGATCGACGATCCACAGACACCGGGTGCCGGGCCAGAGGGAACGGGCCCTGGCGTGGGGAACGAAACGAGCACGGGCGCAAGCGACTGGAGCACCGTTCCGCCGAGCAGCTACACACCGCCTGAGCCGCCAGCCGCGCCGCCGCCGGCGCAATCGCTTGAACCGCTACCCCCTCCCCCAGCTCCCCCGCCCCAGTCTGCCGCTGGCTACGGGCAGGTGTACGGGACGGGACCCACAGCGGGGGCGGGGGGTACGTATGCCAGTGGGCCGGGGGGGTACACGCCTCCGCCGCCGCAGGGACCGCCGCCGGGGTATCCGGTGGGTGGGCCTGGGCCGCAGTATCCGCCGGGGGCGCCTCCGCCGACTGCGGGTCAGGGGCTGAGCAGCAATGCGGCTGCGGCGATCTCGTACATCACCTTCATCCCGGCAGTGATCTTCCTGGTCATGGAGCCGTATAACCGCGACCGGTTTGTGCGGTTCCATGCGTGGCAGTCGATTGCGCTGACGATTGTGTGGGTTGCGATATCGATCATCTTCGTCGTGCTGGGGATCGCGGGCGTGCACATGCTGCTCTTTGGGCTGTGGACGCTGATCCATATGGCGATCCGGCTGATCCTGTTTGTCTTCTGGCTGATTGCGCTGATCAAGGCGAGCCAGGGGCAGTGGTACAAGATTCCGATCGTTGGTGACCTGGCGCAGAACTTCGCTGGGCCTCAGCGCTAGGCTGATTTTGCGGTGACGGGGAGGGGGTACCCCCCTCCCCGTCACTTTTTGCGCAAAGTCTTCATGAAATTCAGCTTAGGGGTGGACTTCAATGCGCAGATCCGCGCTTCGCGGGATGCGGGTGGGGGTCTTTGCGGGAGTGATTTGTCAAGTCGCGCGACTCGGTTTCGCGGGCATACTCGGCCGGCGCGTTTGTTCGGTGATGCCGACCTGTCAGTTTTCAGGTGAGCGTTCAAAGCCTTAGACTGGCGCGCATGAGACGAGTGACGAGTGTGGCAAGTTTGGTGGCTGCGCTGGCCGTGTGTAGCGCGGCGGTGGCGCAGGACTGGGCGAAGGCGAACCTGGCGAAGAGCCCGCGCCACGGCGAGTACGTGACAATCCACGAACCCGGCGGACGCGATCTGCAGGCGTGGGTGGTGTATCCGGAGGTGAAGGACAAGGCTCCGGTGGTCGTGATGATTCATGAGATCTTCGGGCTGACGGACTGGGCGCGTGAGATGGCCGACGAGGTCGCGGGCGCGGGGTACATCGTGGTCGAGCCGGATTTGCTGAGCGGATTTGGGCCGGCAAGGACGACGGCGGAGAGCGGGCCAGCTGTTTATGGATGTGATCCGATGCCGTGCGCTCCGGGCCAGACACCGACGCGAAGCTGGCATGCGGATGAAACCCTGAGAAAAGAGCTGGTGCTGGCAGCATACGGGCAGAACCAACCGCAGCAGCCATCCGCGCCGGTCGACCATCACGCACCGGCCGAGATGCAGGCCGGTGGACAGGCATATGTTCCGGCGCGGCCGGGTGGGACTGCGGCGTTTCCGGATCAGGGTGCGGTGATCAAAGCGGTGTCGTCGCTGCCGGACCCGCAGGTGCTGGCGGACTCTGGATGCGGCGGCGGACTGGGGCAAGAAGCAGCCGGCCGCCAGCGGGAAGCTGTTTGTGGCGGGGTTCTGCTGGGGTGGAGGCAAGAGCTTTCTGTTTGCAACTCACCGGCACGACCTAAGTGGAGCGTTTGTTTTCTATGGACCGCCTCCGCCGCCGGAGCTGATGAAGAACATTACCGCGCCGGTGTACGGGTTCTATGCGGGCAATGATGCGCGCATTTCGGCGACAGTTCCGAAGACCGAAGACGAGATGAAGGCGCTGGGCAAGACGTACGAGCCGGTCGTGTACGACGGCGCGGGACATGGGTTCATGCGCGCGGGCGAGGCTCCGGATGCGAATGCGCCGAATACGGCAGCAAGGCAGGCCGGGTTCAAGCGTTTTGTGCAGTTGCTGGGTGGGGTGAGGTGAAGGGTCGTTAGACGGTAGAGGGTAGGGCGCGCGGGCGGGGCCATGGTGGGCCACGACGCTTCGACAAAAAGAACCGCGAGCGTCCACCCGCGGTGTCGTGCCGGGCAGGTGCCGAAGCGAAGGCATACCCCAAGGGCTAAAGCCCCTTTTTCTTGCGGCGCGAGAGAGACGCGAGCAGACCCTGGGCTAAAGCCCAGGGCTACCAGGCTCGGGGTACCTAGATGCGCGCACACGAAAATTTTTGCGGTCCGGTGATGGAGAGATACCCGAGCGTGAAACGTCCGGGTACCTAGATGCGGGCACAGGAAACGTTTGCGGTGCTATGCATGGCAGAATCGTTTGTGGCGCGTCCTCCAATTGAGAGAGCAGTGAATCGGATTGGTGCGGCGGTTCTCTGTGCAGTTTGGTTGTGCAGTGTTGCGCTGGTGGGCGGTCGCGCTGAGGCTCCGGTGCGGAGTGGCGGGCCGCGGGTGCGGGTTGAGCAGGGTGTATTGGCGGGCAAGCGGTTTGGTGTGAGTGGTGGTGAGTTTCTGGGCGTTCCGTTTGCGGAGGCGCCGGTCGGCAGGTTGCGGTGGGTGGCGCCCGAGGAGCCGCAGGCGTGGGCCGGTGTTCGGGATGCAACGCACGCGAGGGCGGCGTGTCCGCAGTTGCCGAGCAAGTGGCTGCCCGAGATGCTGGGCATTGAGGAGATGGAGACAAGCGAGGATTGTCTTTACCTGAACGTGTGGACTCCGCGGCTGAACGCGCGCGCGAAGCTGCCGGTAATGGTGTGGGTGCATGGCGGGGGCAACGTGGAGGGCGCGCCGAATTGGCCGCCGCTGGGTGAGGCGCTGGCTGCGCATGGCGTGGTGGTGGTGACGATCAACTACCGGCTGGGTGTGCTGGGGTTTCCTGGCGCATCCGGAGTTGAGCGCGGAGTCCGCGGATCATGTGTCCGGGAATTACGGGTTGCTGGATCAAATGGCGGCACTCCGGTGGGTGAAACGGAATATCGCGCGGTTCGGCGGTGATGCAGAGCGGGTGACGGTCTTCGGGCAATCGTCGGGATCGCTGGATGTCTGCGATCTGATGGCGTCGCCGCTCGCGCGCGGATTGTTTCAGAGAGCCATCATGCAGAGCGGCGTGTGTGTGGATGGAACGTCGCCCACGCTTGTAGCGCAGGAGACGAGTGGAGCGGCGTTTGCGGCGAAGGTCGCTGGCGCGTCCGGTAGTGCGGCGATTGCGAAGCTGCGGGCGATGCCTGCGGATGAGCTGGTGCGTGTTGCGGACAAGATCGGCGGGATGGATTGGAATCCGATTGTGGATGGGCGTGTGCTTGCGGCACAGCCGGAGGCGGTGTTTCGGCGCGGCGAGCAGGCCAAGGTGCCGGTGCTTGTGGGCAACAATGCGGACGAGGTTTCGATCTTTGCGAGTGCGCTGGTGGGAGGAAAAGCGTATCGGCCGCAGACGGTGGGCGAGTATCGCGATTGGCTGAAGAAGAAGTTTGGCGAGGAGGCGGATGCCGTTTTTGCGGCGTATCCGGCGGCGCGCGACAGTGATGTGCCTGCCGTGTTTGTCGCGATGGATACGGATTACAACTACGGCTTTGGCTCGCAGCTGCTGGCGCGCGATGTGACGCGGAGCGGGCAGAGGGCTTTTCTGTACATCTTCACGATGCAGGGCCGCGGGCGGTTTGCGGGGCTGGGGGCATTTCACAGCCTGGAGTGCATGTATCTGAGCCGGCATTACTGGACGGATTGGGTGAAGGGACCGGAGGACGAGCGGATGTCAGCGGCGATGATCGAGTACTGGACGAGCTTTGCGCGGGATGGTGCGCCGTCAGGGGATGGGTTGCCGCCGTGGCGTGCGTATCGGGAGGAGAGGCCGGAGGCGCAGGAGTTGGGAAGCCACATCGGCGCGGTGCATATCCTGCGCGAGCAGAAGATGCAGGTATTTCAGAAGGTGCTGGACCAAGAGATGGGAACAGCGGAGTGAAGTAGCAAATTGCCGTCGGCCGTCAGCGCGGATCGCAGCAGGATTCTGAGACGGGTGCAGGCAGCGGAGCGCCAGCGAGATCGTACCTTCCCGGAGCGCAGCACGCTTTGCTGAGCCGAGTGCGATCGGCCTGCATTGCTTTGTCTTCCTTGAGCCAGTCCAGCGTCTGGCGCAGAATCTGGGTGGCGCCGATGTGCGGCGGCATCACAATGCGGTAGTGCATCCACTTGCCCTCACGGCGCGCGGAGACGATGCCGGCGTTTCGCAGATAGGCGAGGTGCCGGGAGATTTTGGGTTGCGGCCCGCCGAGAATCTCGACGAAATAGCAGACGCAAAGCTCCTGGTCGCCCATCAGGTTCAGCAGACGGAGGCGGGTTTTATCGGCCAGCGCCTGAAAGAACCTCTCCATATCGAACGGGGTGTTGCGGGCCATACCTCAAATATACGCCTTGACGAATACGAGTGCAACACCATATATTCGTTTTGGCGAATGTATCGTCGGAGGTTTTTTTGTCATGGCAGAACAGATTCTTGATTCCGTGCGCTCGAAGTACGGCGCAGTCGCGCAGAGCACGTTGTCCACGAAGGATGAGGGCGTGAAGGCAGTGGCCGAGGCGTTCGGCTATTCGGCGGAGGAGCTGACCTCGATACCCGCCGAGGCGAACATGGGGTTATCGTGCGGGAATCCGACGGCGACGGCGAATCTCCGCGCCGGCGAGGTGGTGGTTGACCTGGGCTCGGGTGGAGGGCTGGACGTGTTCCTGGCGTCGAAGAAGGTGGGCCCGCAAGGGCGCGCGATCGGGATCGACATGACACCAGCGATGATTGAGCGGGCGCGCGCCAATGCCGCAGCGGGTGGCTATACGAACGTGGAGTTCTATCAGTCGACGATCGACAAGATTCCGCTGCCGGATGCGTCGGTGGATTGCGTGATCTCCAACTGCGTGATCAACCTTGCGCCGGACAAGGATGCCGTGTTCCGGGAGATTGCGCGGGTTCTGAAGCCGGGCGGCCGCTTTGCTGTGAGCGATATCGCGCTGAAGCGAGAGCTGCCGGAGGCGATTGCGCGGAGCATGGCGGCTTATGTCGGGTGCATCGCGGGAGCGATCAGGATGGATGAGTATCGTGATGGACTGCTCGCTGCGGGATTTGAGCACGTGGAGATCGTGGACAGCGGCGCGGACCTGAACGCGTATGCGAAGGTGGAGAACCAGTCCGGCTGCTGTTCGCCGGCGATGGATGGGAGCTCGTGTTGCGCACCGACCGCGGATTTGAGCACGCTTCACGGCGAGCTGTCGGAGCTGCTGAGCAACTATGACGTGAACTCGGCTGCGGCGAGTGTGAAGGTGTATGCGGTGAAGCCGCAGGCTGGAGACGTGGAGAAGACGGCCGGGCGTTGCTGTGCGCCGGGCTGCTGCGCGTGAGGACGGGCGAGAGCCGGGAGAGATCATGCTCAACGTAATTTTCGCCTGCGTGCACAATGCGGGGCGCTCGCAGATGGCTGCAGCGTTCTTCAACGCGCTTGCGGACCCGACGAAGGCGCGGGCGATCTCTGCCGGGACAGAGCCCGGCCAACGTGTGCATCCGGAGGTGCAGGCCGTGATGCAGGAGGTCGGGCTCGACCTTAGCCGAGCCAGGCCGCAGAGGCTGACGGAGGAACTGGCGAGCGATGCGCAGCTTCTAATCACGATGGGCTGTGGCGATAGCTGCCCGTATGTTCCGGGCCTTCGCCGAGAGGACTGGCCGCTGCGCGATCCAAAGGGACTGCCCGAGACGGAGGTGTGCGCGATACGCGATGAGATAGGCAGCCGTGTCCGGGATCTGCTCCGACGCGAGGGAGTGAGCTAGCTTTGGGCGCGTGAGAGTCCTGCGTGATTACGGCCGATCAGGTTTTGGCGCGTCAGGCGTTGACGGGGCGGAGGTGGTTGGAGTGGTGGCCGTTGGTGGAGTGCGGCAGGTGGCGGGGCCAGGCGACGCTGAACGTGGTGCCGTGGCCGGGCTGGGAGGCGACCTGGATTTGGCCGGCGTGCTTGTCGACGATGTGCTTGACGGTCCAGAGGCCCATGCCGTTTCCGTGAGGTCCCTTGGTGGTGTGGCCGAACTGGAAGATGGTGGGCAGGATTTCGGGCGGGATGCCTGAGCCTTCGTCGCGCACGGTGATCTCGACGTGGTCGGCAACGCCGGCGATGTTGACGGTCACGGTTGAGCCGCCGCGGGGACTGGCTTCGGCGGCGTTGCGGACGAGGTTGAGGAGAACCTGGCGGAGCTCACCGGGGAAGGCGTGGACCGAGAGGTCTCCGGAGGAGCTGACCTTGAGAGTGACTTCGCGGCGGCGGAGGAGTGGGTCGAGGAGGAAGCGGACGCTGTCGGCGGCGGAGCGGAGGTCGACGAGCTCGGGCGTGGAGGACTGGCGGAAGAAGGAGAGCGTGGAGCGCGAGATGGTCAGGACGCGGTCGGCTTCCTCGGCGGCCATGCGGGTGAGGCGGACGAGCTCGGGTGTGGCGGCGTCGGAGTTGCGGATGAGGTAGAGGATGTTCTGGACGGCTTCGAGGGGGTTGCAGATCTCGTGCGTGACGGCGGCGGACATGCGCGACCAGTCCTCGAGGCGCTGGGAGGCGAGGAGAGTGGATTGGAGCTGCGCGTTTTCACGCTCAGCGCGGTCGGCGCGCGAGGCGAGGTCGGCGAGCTTAGCGCGCAGCGAGCGGATGCGGCGGAAAGAGGCGAGGCAGGTGATGCAGAGGACGGCGGCGATGGTGAATGCAGCAGTCCAGACGGCGGGCTGGATCGCGCGCCAGGCTAGGGCGCTGGCAACCAGCGGTGAGTTCGACATGTAGGGTCATCCTCCAGAGGAGACGCGACTTATGACGGACATCATAGGATGAGGGTCGCATAGGGGGCGCTCGCCCGATAGTGACTGAGGAGTGACGCGGAGGTGGCAATAACGGAGTGGTTAGTAGCTAGTCGTTGGTGGTTAGTGAATGGGCGAGGCGCTTGCGCATGATGGCCACGGCGGCGGGGCTGGAGTCGATGAGGAGGAAGCGGCGGTTTAGGTTGGCGGCGGCAACGCCGGTGGTGCCGGAGCCGGCGAAGAAGTCGAGGACGAGATCGCCGGGCGAGGAGTGGACGCGGACGATGCGCTCGAGGAGCTTGAGGGGTTTTTGGGTGGGGTAGCCGGTCTTCTCGCGGGAGTTGGTGGGGACGACGGTGATGAACCAGACGTCGGTGGGGATTTTGCCGCGGGCGGCTTTTTCGGGGCCGACGAGGTCGGGGGCCATGTAGGGGATGCGGTCGATGGCGTCGTAGTGGAAGGTGTAGCGGGTGGGCGAGCGGGTGTACCAGAGGATCGTGTCGTGCTTGGCGGGCCAGCGGGAGCGGGGTTTGCCGCCGTAGTCGTAGGCCCAGATGATCTCGTTGCGGAAGTGCGCGCGGCCGAAGATCTCATCGAGCAGGACCTTGGCATAGTGGGACTCGCGGGGGTCGAGGTGGAGGAAGAGTGAGCCGGTGGGGGTGAGCAGACGATGGGCTTCGAGGAGGCGTGGCCGGAGGAAGGCGATGTAGTCGTCGAACGTGTCGGCGTAGTGCGGCGAGGCGTGATGCGTGATCTCGTAGCGGGCGTTGCCGAAGCCGTTGCGTGTGCCGTTTGCGGAGCGCTTCGCGGTTATGCGGGTGCGCTTCTGTGTGACGCCGGTGTTGAAGGGCGGGTCGATGTAGATGAGGTCGACGGATGCGGAGGGGAGGGATTGGAGAATGGGGAGATTGTCGCCGAGGAGGATCTCGCCGGTCGAGGGGCGTGCGGGCGCGGCGGTGCGCTTCGGCATATCGCGAGTGTAGACGAGCCGCGCCAGGGATTTTGGAATTGCGCTAGAAGTGGTGGGAGAGGCTGGCGATCACGGTGTAGTCGGCGAAGAAGGCGTCGCCGTTGGTGATGTTGTATTGGATCTCGGGGACGCTCGGCGGGCGGTCGCGATAGAGAGCCCAGGGGCCGTTGATCGAGAGTGTGGTGCGCTTGATGTCGATCATGAGGCCGGGGTCGAGCGAGAAGATGAAGCCGGGGCGGCGGAAGCCGTTGGAGTCGCCGATGAGGTCGCGGACGGGAACGCCTTCGCCGCGGACACCGAGCGAGAGCGCGACGCCGCGGAGGTGCCGCTCGGGGATCGACTGCGAGACGCCGGCGCGATACAGGTACTGGTCGGTGACGGACATGACGGACTGGCCGGGCTGGGAGCGGAAGGTGGCGACGCCATTGGTGTCTTTGGGATTGAAGAGATAGCTTGCCTGGCCGTAGGCGGAGGCGGTGTGCCAGAGCCGCTTGTAGCCCTGCGTGCCGAGGACGAAGCCCCAGCCGCCGTCGCCGGGCTGGAGGGACTGATCGGCGGTGGCGGTGATGGTCTGGCCCTTGAGCGTGGCGAGGCCGGTGGCGTTGTCGAGGCCGGTGGGGATTTTGAGCTGCGCGCTGACAGCGATGTTGCCGCCGTTTTCTGTGGGCGGGCGGAAGATCCAGCTTTGCGCGCCGATGAGGGTGTCGCCGATGCCGGCGACGCGGAAGACGCCGGTGGGCGGATAGATCTGGTTGCGCGAGCCGTCGAAGACGGGGACGTCGGCGATGAAGCTCCAGCGGTTCGACAGGCGGTACTCGACGCCAATGTCGAAGATGTTCTGGTGGTTGCGGACGGCGGTGGGGCGGGCGATCTCGTTGGGGCCCTGGAAGTACTTATTGGAGCTGAAGACGCGATAGCCGACGTTGATGGTGAGGTTGTGGATGGAGAAGAGCGAGTTGGGACGGCCGTCGTCGGTCGTGAGGAGCTCGGTGAGCACGCGCTGATTGGTGTGAGCTGCGACGCAGCCCTGGGCGAGGGCGCGGCCGGTGGTGAGGAGAGCGCATGCAGCGGCGAGGAAGGTGAGAAGAGACTTCGGCGTTTTCATAGGACTCCGCGGAAAGGGCCCCAGCGCTTGCACGCTGCACGACAGGATGGTGATGGCTGATAGATCCAACGTACGCAGCCGCTCTGCGTGTGTCATCGGTCAAAAGTTTGAAAGAAGGCTCAACCCCGTGGATGTCGCGGAACAGTGATTCCGCCGGGAGATGAATGCTTGACTTTTGTGCGGCTGGAGAGGAGATTGTGAGCGTCTCGGAACCGTTACAGAGTTGCAGGCCACCAGTTGGATAGCTACGGGAACCGTGCTTTCGGGCCGTGATGACGGGCTCTCCTGAGTAAATTTCTAGACCGAGGAACTTATGAAAAGCAGATTTGTGTTTATGTGCGCCGCGCTGGCGCTGGCGGCGGCTCCGTGTGTGGCTGCGGGGTCGTCATGGGATGGAACGTGGAAGCTGAACAAGGCGAAGAGCAAGATGACGGGATCGACCGTGACGATTACGCAAAACGGCGGTATGTACACGCTGGATGCAGGCCCCATCAAGTTCAACTTCGCCTGCGACGGTAAGGATTACAACGTACTTCCGACCGAGACGGTTTCTTGTACCGGGAGTGGCAACTCGTACACGCTGGTATGGAAAATTAACGGAAAGGTGCAATCGACGACCAAGCGCACGATGTCGGCTGACGGTAGCACACTGAATGACGTGAATTCGGGAACGCGACCGGACGGAACGGCGTTCACCGATCGAGAGACAGATACGCGAGTCGGCAGCGGCAGCGGGATGGCAGGCACGTGGAAAGAGACTGCGATCAAGACTAGTGCGCCGGGCGTGATAGTGCTGAAGGTGAACGGGGATGTGATGCACTTTGAGAATCCCGGGTACAAGGTGTGGTCGGACGCGAAGCTGGATGGGACGCCAGCAGCCATTCAGGGGAAGGATGTGCCGGCAGGATTGACCACTTGGAACAAGTCGGAGGGCTCAAACAAGGTAGAAAGCGCGACGTTGCTGAATGGCAAGGAGCTGGGCCGGGACATCATGACGCTGAGCGCGGACGGGAAGACGATCACGGATGTTTCGTGGACGCCGGGCAAGGAGTCGGAGAAGCAGACGTACGTGTACGAGCGGCAGTAGCGTGGTGATGGGCAAAGAGGGCGCGAGAATCTCGCGCCCTCTTTGCGTGCTGGTGCGGTGAGCCCCTCTGTAGCGATCGAGCTCGTCTGCTCCTGTAAGCCGATGGTGTGTTGCTCGTTTCCGTGAAGGTTGCAATTAGACTTCGGGGATGAAACGGAGTCCCCAGAACGCGAACAGCGTACGACGATTGAGCTTACTGTCGGTCGGCATCTTTGGGGCCGTGATGTTCCTTCCTCAGCTGCAGTGGCATGTCGAGGGTCAGGCGCCTTCTGCGTGGAGCGGCACATGGAAGCTGGACATCACGCACAGTCGGCGTCCTGGGTCGAACTTCTCTATCAAGCTCGGGCCGACCGGCGAATACGAGATGACGACTGCAAGCTTCATTGACCGCTTTCGGTGTGATCGTCAGGAATATCCGCTGCACGGTTCTGGCTTGACGATCAGTTGCAATCAGCCCTCGCCACAGGTGATGGACACGCTCCTCCGGAAGAACGGCAAGATTACAACCAGGATTCATCGCGAACTATCGACAAGTGGCACAATCATGACGTCGATTGCGACTGTGACAGGTTCCGCTCCTAAGACCACGAAGAAGGTCTATCGGCGCATGTCGGGGACCACCGGTTTTGTTGGCGCGTGGAGGGATGAGCATCTCCTCGAGGACGAGCCGCAAATCATGGTGACAGATCTGCGAGCGCGCCGACTGCGCATCAGTTTTCCAGGCAAAAAAACATTCGAAAACGTATCGCTTGACGGGAGTGACAGCCGTGTTCAGGGCCTTGCTTCTGATGTGAATGTTACGTTGGCGGGTCAATTATCTGGTCCGCTCACAATCGGCATGAAGAAGAAGGTGGACGGCCGGCTACTCGAGGAGGGAACGATGACGCTGAGTCCCGGCGGGCAGAGTTTGATGACCACTTTTTGGGAAGTCGCGTATCCGAGTGTTAAGAGCGTTTTGGTGTATCACCGACAGTAGCCAAAAGAATGAGCCCGGACTGAAGTCCGGGCTCATTCTTTTGTGACCGGCATGGTTGAAACCGTGCCCGACGAGGCGCCGTTATGCGGAGGCCTCGTCAGTTGCGGCCGGCTTGGCCTGCGCGATCGTGTAGTTGGGGTCGCCGATCTTGAAGCGGGCGAAGCGGCGGACCGAGATGTTTTCGCCGAGCTTGGCAATCTTCTGCGAAATGATCTGCTGGATGGTGAGGGACTGCTCCTTGATGAAGGGCTGCTCGAGCAGGCAGACCTCCTCGTAGAACTTGGACATCTTGCCCTCGAGCATCTTCTCGACGATGTTGGCGGGCTTTCCGGAGGCGGCGGCCTGCGCGCGATAGATGTCCTTTTCGCGGTCGATGTCGGCGGGCGTGACCTCGTCGCGCGAGATGTAGCGCGGGTCGACGGCCGCGATGTGCATCGCGATGTCCTTGAGGAGCTCCTGGAAGTCTTCGGTTCGGGCGACGAAGTCGGACTCGCAGTTGAGCTCGAGCAGGACGCCGATCTTGCCGCCGGCGTGGATGTAGGTGCCGACCGCGCCCTCGTTGGTGGTGCGGGAGGCCTTCTTGGCGGCCGAGGCCATGCCGCGCTTGCGGAGGACGACGAACGCTTCCTCCATGTCGCCTTTGGCTTCCTGCAGGGCCTTGAGGCAATCGCCCATGGGGGCGCCGGATTTTTCGCGGAGTTCCTTGACTTGCTTGGCGTCGATCTTGACAGCTTCGGTGGTGGACATAGTTCTACCTTCCAGTGAAATCGGTGATGAGGAGCGCAGTGGGCGCTCAAGCGAGAAAGAGCGTGGCGCTTAGGCAGCCACGCTCTCCCGATAGAGTGTTGCGTGATGCCTAGGCCGTCGCTTCGACGGGGGTGGCGTCTGGCTCGGGCTCGGTTTCGGCCGCGGGGGCCTTGCGGATGCCGCCGCCGAGGGCAGCGTTGAGGTCGATGGTCTCTTCGTCCTCGGTGTCCTCGACGGAGTCGGCCGCGGCGCCGGCAGAGACCTGGATCTCGGCGAGCGCGGTGTCGTCCTCGGTCTCGGCAAGCTGGTGCGGCTCGAGGCCGGCGGGCGTGACGTCGGCGTACTCCTGCGCGAAGGCCTTGTCGGAGATCATCTGCGTGCCCTCGTAGGCGGCGTCGGCGATCTTCGTGGTGAAGAGGCGGATGGCGCGGAGGGCGTCGTCGTTGCCGGGGATGACGTAGTCGACGACCGTGGGATCGCAGTTGGTGTCGACGACGGCGACGACGGGGATGCCGAGCTTGCGGGCCTCGGAGACGGCGATGGCTTCGTTGTTGGAGTCAACGACGAAGATCGCGTCCGGCAGGCGGCGCATGCTCTTGATGCCGGAGAGATTGGTGGAGAGCGACTTGCGCTCGCGCTCGAGCTTGATGACTTCCTTCTTGGTCAGCAGGTCGTAGCGGCCGTCGGTGGACATGTCGTCGAGCTCCTGGAGGCGCTTGACGGACTTCTGGACGGTGACCCAGTTGGTGAGCAGGCCGCCGAGCCAGCGGGAGTTGATGTAGGGCATGCCGGCGCGCGTGGCCTCTTCGGCAATCGCGTCCTGGGCCTGGCGCTTGGTGCCGACGAAGAGGATGAGCTTGCCGCCGGAGGTGAGGTCGGTGACGAACTTCGACGCCTCTTTGAACATCTTGAGGGTCTTCTGGAGGTCGATGATGTAAATGCCGTTGCGCTCGCCGAAGATGTATTCCTTCATCTTGGGGTTCCAGCGCTTGGTCTGATGCCCGAAGTGGACGCCCGCTTCGAGCAGCTCTTTCATCGTGATACTTGCCATAACATTTTCCTATCTGGGCATCGCTGTCTGTGGGTCCGGCTTTGGGCCTAGGCGACAGACGATTGATCCCGGTGGGCTGGGAGATTTGGTTCCTTTGCCGTCCGCGCGGTGCGGGCGGGTCGTGCTGGTGGTGCTGTTCCTGGTTCTCGCGTCGTCCGTTCTCCGTTTTGACTTGCACTAACGGAGAACGGACAACGGAAAATTGAGAACCGGAAGCGCATTAGCGCTTCGAGAACTGGAAGCGGGCGCGTGCACCCTTCTGGCCGTACTTCTTGCGTTCCTTGCCGCGGGCATCACGTGTGACCATGCCTTCGGACTTGAGGGCCTTGCGGAGCTCGGCGTTGAACTCCATGAGGGCGCGGGCGATGCCGAGCTTGACGGCATCGGCCTGTCCGCAGACGCCGCCACCCTTGACGGTAGTCATGACATCGAACGTCTCGTTGATGTCGGCGATGCCGAGCGGCTTTTTGGCCGCGGCGCGCTGGGCGGGAGTTACGAAGTACTGCTCGAACTCCTTGCCGTTGACGGTGAACTTGCCCGAACCGGGGCGGAGGAAGACGCGAGCGATGGAGCTCTTGCGGCGGCCGGTTCCGTAGTATTGGATCAAATCTGCCATTCTGTTGGTCCTCGGGGCTTACCCCAGGGGCTAAAGCCCCTTTGAAATTCGTTCGGCTTATGGCACGGCTGAAGCCGTGCCCCTTCAAAACCTAGGCGCTGAGCGCGGTGGGCTGCTGGGCCTTGTGCGGGTGGTCGGCACCCTTGTAGACCTTGAGCTTGGTGGCCATCTGGCGGCCGAGCTTGGACTTGGGCAGCATGCCCTTGATGGCCTCTTCGACGATCTTCTCGGGACGGCGGGCGAGCAGCTTGGTGAAGCCTTCTTCGCGCAGGCCGCCGGGGAAGCCGGTGTAGCGGCGGTACATCTTCTGGCTCGCCTTCATGCCGGTGACATGGATCTTCTCGGCGTTGATGACGATGACGTGGTCGCCCGTGTCGATATAGGGCGTGTAGAGCGGGTTGTTCTTACCCGTGAGGACGTTGGCGGCGCGGGAGGCGAGACGGCCGAAGGTTTGTCCGCTGGCGTCGAGGACGAACCACTTGCGCTCGAAGTTCTTGCCGCTGGGAATCGTCGTTGTCTGATTCAGATTCACTGTTTACTCCTTACATCTGCCGTCTTCGTGGCCGGCGTGAAGCGCGAAGATATTGTGCCTGTGTTGTGCGGATCTCGCGTGGGCGGCAGGCCGGGCGCAGCACGATTGCCGCGACGGTGCCCACGAGGAGCCGGAGTTCGAGGTACGGCGCACAGAGCCGGATAAAGCAATGGCCGGGGAGCGGGGTCTCGGAAAGCTGGGCCGGGCTGCGAGCCGGATGAAACCGGACGCGGCGGGGGCGGCAGAGAGCCTCGCCACAATGTCCTGTACTGCTTGCTTCAGCGATCAGGCCACCAGGATGGGCGACCGGGACACACCGAAGCGCAGGCGCAGGACTGCGCGAGTTCTCAGGATAACCAAGTAGCAGAGCGAAGTCAATGATTTCTGGACGCGTTTGGGACCGCAGCGCGAGACCGTAGTGGTGGATTTAAGCGTGGAAATTCAGTGCATAAGCAGGTGGAGGATGACCGCGATGAAGAGCGCGAGGACGCCCAGGACGGTCAAAAGCAGCCCCGAGCCGATGAAGATGGCGGCGACGCGACGGCGCTCGGGCTTCGGTGGCGTGATGCCGAAGGTCATGATGAACGCGTCTGCGAGGGACTCAAGGAATTTCATGGGCTGCCGATCTCTATTGTAAGCAGGCGGTTAGAGACGCGTTTGGGTGATGCGGGATGGGCGGATTCTGGCCGGAATGCGATGCTTTTGATCCGGTGCACGGAGGTCATGACACGAAATTGGGAGTGTCTGGGCAGGTTCGGGCAACGGAGACTAGGCCGGAAAGCAACGAAATAAGAATCGGCCACAAAAACGGGCTCATGTGAGGTGGAGATGCGACGACTTTACGCCGCGCTGATGGTTTCTTTTTTTATGGCCGGTGCGGCTGCGTCGCATGCAGCGGACACGCAGACGAGCGGACAGGCTGTGGCGGAGCGCCTGATCGGCAAGCAGCTTTTTCTGCGCGGCTTCTGGGCGAATGACAGCCTGAAGTTCGATGCGCGCGGGCAGATCGAGTCGCCGAGTCAGACGGTTCCGTTCACCGAGTCCGGTATTGACGTGCACTCGGTGCGCGTGGATGGCAACACGCTGTTCATCGAGGGCCAGCGGATGGCGCTCGAGTTTCTTCCTGACGATGAGATCCGGCGCGTGCCCGCCAGGACGGAACAGGAGCCGGGCGCGATCAGCATGAAGATTGAGGGCGACGGGACAGGCAACTTCGACAAGGCGCTGGACCGGGTGTTCGCGAACGACCTGGCGAGCCTGACCCCTTCCCTTCCCGAGTACTGGCAGGCATATGCGATGCAGCACTTTCTGCCGGTGGTAGCGGACAAGCAGGAGATTGAGCAGCAGGGAGCGGTTGCGCGCCCGGTGGCGTTCGAAACCCAGACCTTTGCGCCGGCGGAAAAGACCGCGGTACACGTAGGCGGAGCCGTAAAGCCGCCAACCCTGATCCGTACCTACAATCCGACGTTTACGGATCTGGCCAATGCGCAGCAGTTCACGGGGAACGTGAAGTTGTACCTGTGGTTCGACGCGGACGGCAAAGTATCGCATGTGAGTGTGGCCAGACCGGCAGGGCTGGGCCTGGACGAGGCGGCGATTGCGGCGGTGGAGAAGTATGAATTCCAGCCGGCGACGAAGGATGGCAACGCCGTGACAGTGGACCTGTACCTGGATGTGAGTTTCAAGACGCTTCGGTCGCTATGGTAGCCACGCTCATGGCGTGAGCGGCACGCGGCCAAACGCTCCGGACATTCCGGGGCGTTGTTCTTTTAACGTGTTGGTGCGCGGCGCGATGCGGGCGCGCGGAGTTCGCGACCCAGTGGAATTCGCCGGCAATTATGGTGTAGCGGTGAGATCGGATGAGCTCGCGGGCGGCGTGGCTGGGGTGAGCATGGCATCGATGCTTTCGACCAGCAGCCAGGCATAGCCGGCGATGAGGAAGATCTGGCTGAAGAGAAAGACCCAGGCAGCGGGCTGGCGTGCGACGAGAGCCTGATGCAGCGGGCCGGCGAGGAACTGGCCGAAGAAGGTGGCCCACATGCTGTGAGTGGTGACCGCGATGACGTTGAAGACCGCGAAGAGGGCGAGGCGGAGGCGGCGATGGGCGCCGTACCCGAAGAGCAGGCCGATGGGGAAGAGTGTGAGGACGATGTAGTCCGGCCATGACTTGCGGGAGAAGAACAGGAGTGCGAGATCGAGTGCAACGCAGCCGAAGGTGATGGCGCGAAGGGAGGCCTCGCGCGTGGGGCGGCGCACGCCGATACGCGCCAGTACAGCGAGGATGATGAGCAGCGCGATACCGAAGGCGAGGTCCTCGGCGATGTTGGGCGGGGTGCGATTGATGATGGCTTCGAGGACGTAGGGGAGGTCGCTGGCGGTGCGGGAGTTGTGCTCTAACTCGAAGGGAAAAAGGATGGGGACGTGACGCAGGACGAAGTAACCGTAGCCGACGACGAGCACGATGACGAAGCCGAAGAGCCAGCGGAAGCGGCGAGCGGCGGCGAGGAAGAAGGCCGGCGCGAAGAGCAGCGGAAGGAATTTAATGACGACGGCTCCGGCCGCGAGCACGGCACCCGAGAGCACGGAACGGAAGCGTGCGAGGAGCAGCAGTGAGAGGCCGAGAAGGACTTCGAGGATGGCGTTGTCCTGCCCGTCGATGGTGACGAACTGGACGCTCATGGCGCTGGCGAGATAGAGGACAGCCGCGATGCGGACCGATTCTTCAGAGAGGAAGAGGCGAGAGACGCGGAGCCAGACCGGGAGGAGGAAGCACTCGACGAGGATGGAGAAGAGGATGATGACGAGCGGTGAGTTCCAGAGCAGGAGCAGGCCGCCGTCGAGTGTGGCGTGGAGTGGGGCGTAGCTGGTCGGGTAGTCGACGTAGGGAAGTTTGTGCTGGAGTGCGGCGCGTGCGGGAAGGACGTAGAAGGTTGGGACGTCGCCGCGCACGGCGAGATGCAGGACGAAGTAGACCAGGACGTACAGGCCGAGACGGCTGGCGATGAAGGCGAGCGTGACGGCGCGGTCGAAGGACTTCTGCGCGGGCCGGTGGATGCGGCGGCTGGACGCGAGGATGTAGCTGGTTGCGGCGACGACACAGCCGAGCGCGGTGCGCGCCTCGAGGCTCTGGATTCCGGTCATGCGTGCGTCCAGGGCGCGAGGAGTGAGTGCATGGGGCGAGTATACGGAAGGCTGTCTGCGGAGATTGGCCGGGAGCGGCGTGACTGAAATGGTGCAGTAGGATGTTGCGCATGCGAACGATGCTGTGGTTTCTGGCGCTTTGGTTTGCGAGTGCGACGGCGGCCTGGGGGCAATCGGATGGAGACGCGTTGAATGCGTTTCGCGATTCGGTTATGGGTAAGGAGCTTGTGCTGCGGAATTTCAGCGGAGCCACGATGGTGGCGGCTGTCTGGAGCGGCACGTCCCTTCAGTTGGATGTGCCGCAGTGGCATATGTTCGCTGCGCTGCAGACGAAAACGGTAGAGATGGATGGCAACGAGGTGAAGCTCCAATGCGAGCGGCGTGTTCTGAAATGGAATGAACAGAAACAACTCGCGGCGTACGATCCTGCCGAGCAGATTGAGATCGATATCGCCCTTCGCGGTGCAGATCCGGCGCAGGTGTTACCGCAGGTTCGCGACCAGCTCTTCTACTCTTCTTTCGAAGATGCACTCAACGGAGTTCCGGACTTGCTGAAGGCCATGGTTCCGGGGAACGTGATCGCGCCATTGCCGAATCCGGCAGCAGTAGCTCCGCCGCCTTCGTGCGACTGCACGGAGAGAGACACTGAGGCATGCAGGAATCAGAAAAGCTATGCCGGGCTGGCTCCGCCGAAGGTGCTGCATACGGTTGATCCCCGATTCACGCGCGAGGCGCGGAAACGGAGGCTGAGCGGAACAGTGATCACTGCATTCGTTGTGGATGCTTCGGGCCGTATCACGGACATTTGGGTTACGCAGCCGCTGGCTTCCGGCCTGACGGATCAGAGTGTCTATGCTTTATCGAATTATGTGTTTCGACCGGGAACCTGCCATGCTCAGCCGGTAAGTGTTCCGCTGTGGGTGCAGACGAGATTCCAAATATTTTGATTAATGCTGGAGCTGCGTGGTAGCGGGCTGCTGGCCGAGTTTGGTCTGAAGTGCTTTGGGGATGTGGCGCCTGCGTGTGGGGTGCTCGGGCGTGGGCTGCTTGGGGTCGAGGCGATAGACGATGAGGAGATTGCGGTCGGGGTCGTCGAGCGCGGGGAAGGCGGCGACGCGCACGGGGCGGTAGAGCGGCGTGATGGCGTCGGCCTTGTCGTCGTCGAGCTCGTTCCAGGCGATGTACCAGCCGGGGTGGTACTTGGCGACGCGCTGATCGAGGTCGAGGGTGCCGAAGTCGTCGTCGATGGAATGCAGGCCGGTCATGAGGGAGATGTCAGAGCCGGAGATGGAGAGGATGAGGTGCGAGTGGGTGGGGTCGGCGTCGACGATGCGCTTGATGGATTGCGCGGCGGCTTCGAATTGATAGGTGGGATGGCGGATGAAGTCGAGCTGAAGGATAGCGTCGGGGATGATGATGGCGAGCGCGACGGCTGCGACAAGGCTTGAGGCGATGATGGTGTGGATGCGGCGGTGGAAGGTGCGGAAGTTGTCGAGGCCGAGTGCGACGGCGGCGGTCATGGGAACGGCGATAACGAGGTAATAACGCGGCTGCAGATTGTTGTGATAGATGAGGAAGGCGAAGTAGCCGGCGATCCAGAGCAGCAGCGCAGGAAAGAGCGGCTGCGCGAACAGACGTGAGCGCCAGAAGAGTGCGAGCGCGAGCATGATGAAGAACGCGGGGTAGAGCACGTGGCCCATCCAGAGGCCGTCGTGCATGGCGTTGAGCACGACGGTGGCGAGAGGCTGGAGCTCGAGCCCGGTGTAGGCGTTGGCGGAGAAGAGGTACTGGTAGTCGGCGAGATAGTGGGGGTGCACGAAGCCGAAGAAGTACGCGAGCCACAGCGCGAGACCGAGCGCGGCGGGCGGGAGTGCGATGCGGAGATAGCGGCGGGTGCTGTAATTCGCGCGCGCCCATGCCATGTAGAAGATGGCCGGCATGAGGAAGACGCCGGTGGTCTTGGTAAGCACGATGGCGGGGATGAGCACGCCGAGTGCGAGGGCGTATGCGACGGCTCGAATGGCTTTGCGGCGGGGTGATGAGCGCAGGAAGCTGAGGCTGAGCGGCTCGAGGCTCGAGGCGACGATGAGTGCGATGGCGGTGAGCGCGATGAGGAGCGGCTCGAGGATGGCCATGCGCTCGAAGACGTAGATGTACGGATTCAGGCAGAGGAAAAGAACGCAGAGCGGGCCGGCGAGTGGCGTGGAGTTGGGCTGCAGTGTGCGGGCGGCGCGCTGGAGAAGAATGTAAAGCGCGATGAGCGTGACGGCGAAGACGCAGAGCGTGAGTGCGCGCGCCGCGGAGGGAGTGACGCCGGTGAATTTGAAGACGACGAGCTCGATCGCCGGCCAGACCGGCAGAGCGACTGCGGGGTTGAAGTCTCCGGCCCAGTACCAGTGGCCGGTGAGGTAGTGGCGGATGGCGGCATCACCGTACCAGCCCTCGTCGGTGTACTTGGCCCAGTCCATCCAGGGCGCATTGTTGGGAAAGTCGGCGGTGAGGTGAAGGAAATGAAGCGCGAAGAAGACGGCTGCGACAGTGAGCAGCAGAAGACCGGGAAGATGTCGCGTGAAGGCGTATTCGCGTGGTCGGCTGCCCGGCATTTCACTCCAATTTACCTGAGCAAACCAGCAGGGGATGGTGGGGATGCGATCTAGCCGAGGCCCACTGACTTGGGATGTGTCTTGCCGGAGAGCGGAGCAAAGAGCGAGCGGAATGAGTTTCGCGCGGCAAAGTTAATGAGGGGACGCTCCATGAAGAACCAGGAGACGGATGCGAACGCGATGCTGATGAGGAGTGTGGGAATGAGCGTGTATCGCTCAGGCATGTAGCGAGCCAGACGGTACTCCACCATCTGATGGACCAGGTAGATTGTGTAACTTATCTGGCCGATGTAGCGCATGGGTTTTAGCATCAGCAGGCGATGGAGCAAGCCTCGGCCAGCGAGTGCCCAGGCCAGGAGTGCTGTGGATCCAATCAGCGAGAGAGAGTAGTCGAACGAATTGCTCCAGCGCGTATTCGCTGACGGCCGGAATACAGGAAAAAGCGCCAGAGCGGCGAGCATCCCGAAGCCGAGAACCGTGCCGATCCAGGCACGCTGTTTACATATCTGCTCGAAGCGTGCGGAGCGATGCGCCCACAGGATCGCGAGGCACGCGCCGGCGCAGAGCAGATCCGCACGGAACGGCGTCAGCATGTAGATGGCGCCATTGTTGGCAAACAAAGGTGTGCAGAGGGCGCGAATGAAGGGATCCAGAATGACGACGCCGAGCGCGGCGCGAAAGAGCCAACGCTCTGGGAGCAGAAGGACGACGGCCGGCCAGAGAAGATAGAACTGCTCTTCGACCGCGAGTGACCAGGCCGGCAGGCCGATAGGCCAGTTATACAAAAGCGGATGGATGTTCATCCCGAAAAAGGCGTAGTACGGCCAGGGCCGAAAGTAGTGCCAGGTGAACAACACACCATAGAGAACGATCGCCACGATGTATGGCGGCTGAATGCGGAAGATGCGGCGGAAGTAGAAGCCGGAGAAATAGCCGGTGCGTGTGGGTTTGCGCCGCAGGAGGATGCCGGTGATGAGGAAGCCGCTGAGCACGAAAAAGATATCCACCCCTACCCAGAGGAGCGGAACATGCACGCAGTGATGCACGATGACGGCGAGGATTGCCACGGCGCGGAGCCCGTCAAGCTGCTCGATGCGTCCGCGGTGGCCTACGGAGGGCTCAACGGGCGGAGTGGCGAGATTGAGATCGGGCAAGCGGACCTCGGGGATGGCGATAACGTGAGCAGGGCCAGATCTGCCGCTGCGAGAGCGGGCGCTACTCGTAAGATAGCGCGTCGATCGGGTCTTTGCGGGCGGCTTTGAGTGCGGGATAGAGCGCACCGAAGAGAGCGCCGAGAAGCGCGATGATGACGGCGCTTGCGACCCAGCGACCGGTGATCTGGAAGCTCAGGGTTGGAAAGCGGGCGTGCAGCAGGACACGCAGCAGGTAGGTGGCCGCCACGCCGAGGATGACGCCGGCGACCGCCAGAAGACCTGTCTCGCGCAGCACAACCGAGACGATGCCGGCACGGCTGGCGCCCATGGATTTCAGGATGCCGATCTCGCGCGTGCGCTCCATCACGGCGGTGTACATCGACTGGAAGATGACGAGGAAGCCGATGATGATGGCGATGCCGATAACGACGCGGAGCGCGATGTTGAAGCCGGGCATGCGTTCGGGGGTGAGTGTGGAGAGGAACTCCTGGATCGTCTGTACGCTCCAGTCCTCGAGCCCCGGCGTGGAGAGAATTTCTTTGCGGACGGTTTCCTGGTACTGCGGCTCATTTTCAGTGCGGAGGAAGAACTCGGCCGCCTTGCCGGGATTGCCGTCCAGCTGATCCATGGTGTCCAGCGGGATGAACTTGCGGCTGCCCTTGCCGTGCTCGACGATGCCGCAGACGCGGAAGCTGTGGTTGAGCGCCTTGATGGTGTCGCCGACGTGAAAACCTTTGCCGCTGGCGGCCTGCAGGTCGTCAATGATCATGTCGTACGGCTGCTGGAACGGACCTCCCGCCTTGAAGACGAACGGCCGAAGCGCGTTGTAACTGGCGTAGTCGATGCCGTAGATATTTTCGAGCGACGACCCGGTGGTGAGCTTGATATTTACCGGCGCTACAACTTCGACGTGCGGGAGCTTGCGGAGCACGTCCGCGATGCGGACATCGGCTGACGCGGCCGAGGTGTTCATCAGGGCGGTCGCAGCTCCGGGGTGAGCAATCATATCCATGCCGATCCCGGTAGTCTGCTGGCGGCTGCCGTTCAGGATGCCGAACATGATGGCGGCGATGGAGAGGATCATGATGACCTCGATCGCGACCGCGAAGGCGCTGATGATGGAGCGCAGAGGACGATGCACGAGATTGCCGATGATGAGCTTGTTCATGATTGCAGGTCTGAAGTGTCCGTCCGAAAGGAAGTCTACGCGAATTGGGCGCTTGTACTGTGTTTATGTGCCGGCGGTCTCGGGGATGAGCTGTGCTGTGTTTCGTGCCGGCGGTCGGGGATGGCGGATGGCTGCGATCCGTATCTCCGGGTGGTTGGGTTACCGGACAGCAGCGTGCCCAGAATCGGGGCGAAGTAGGAGCAGAAGACAATCGCGACGACGATGGCAAGGTTCTGAAAGAAGATGAAGTAAACAAGGCCGCCGATGAGGCTTTCGGGCGCAACGTGCGCGAACGCGACCATGGCAAGGAGACCGTAGGGAGATCGACGCAGGTCTCCGCAGACGATCTCGACACTGATGAAGAGCAACGTCCACACCAAGCCGCCGACCACGATAATGCCGAGCCACTCGTTCATATGGAAGGCTTCGGCCGTTGGGCTGAATGAGATGCCGGTGCCGAAGTCCTCGGGCGAAAGCAGGCCGCCGATTTCATGGGCGTAGTAGTTTCCGGGCGAGATGATGCCTGGAGGGAAGAGCTTCTCCTTGTTGGGAAGGATGAAGTGAGGAATCCAGTCGAGGAAGTAATAAACGACACGGAAACTGCCAACGGTGTGCCCCTGGGCCGTATAGTTCACCAGACGGTCGTCCATCTTGATCATGCTGAGGCGATCGAGCAGCCCTTGAGGACGATCGAAGTAGCCGGCTTCGAAGTTGGGAACCTCGCCGGGAGCGACGTCCTGGATGCCCATGGTTTCCTTGTACAGCTCCCGGAGATGCACGGGATGCATCAGGAGGTCAGTGGAGAGCTCCAATGCACCCATATAGCTCTCGCCCGGGGGGACAATCGCCCTGGCGACCTGGGAGAGCGGTGCAAGCACCATGACGGAGTAGACCGCAATGCCGATCAGCAAAATGGACTGCCAAAAACGGAGCCTGTATCGCTGTGAAGCCGCCGCAATGCCCCAGCAGACAATGGGAGTGAACATGCCCTGTTTGGAGAAGCTGATCAGGCCGTAGAAGATGAACATGTGCGCGCAGCCAACCACCGTGACCACGTTTACGCTTCGTCTTCCGCCACTGGAGCGGATGGCGTGAATCGTGCCCAGGAGGATTGACATTGGCAGGAAGACGTTCAGCTGGACGATGATGCTGGAGATGCTTCCCTGCCCAGCGGGCAGGAACCTCGTAGAGGTGGCCGCGATCTCATAGATGATCAGGCATCCGAGGCTCGCGAGGCCGAGATTAACATGGTCGGCCTTCAATGCTGTGCTGAGGCCCTGAGGTTTGCCGACAACATGCTTCATAACAAACAAGGCCAGGAACATCACACCCATGCTCAGAACGTAGGCGGCGAGGGTGAGGGTGGGTACCTGCAGGTTGGAATCTGCGGGCTCGCCGAGCACAATCTTGGCGATTCCGCCCAGGCCGCAGGTGAGAAGGAAGAACCAGAAGATATAAGTTCCGGAGGGACGTGAGAAGCCTCCCGCATAGTTGAAGGCAAGTACCGTCAAGACGATGTAGCCGCCAAACAGAACACTGAACGCGATGCCGGTGTGCTGCAGCTGCTGCGCTATGAGGATTATGAGAGCAAAGACAAGCGTCTTCTGCACGGAGATTTGCGTGGGGAACGGCAGACGCATGCTGAACACAGACTACGCGAACCGGGGGATGGAAGTCGTGGATTCGGAGTGAGGCGTGCCGTAGAATCGGGCAGAACAATGGAGCATTGGAGGACAGGCAAGCCCATGCAGACGGAGAGCGCCCGGTCTGCAGCGGCTGGGCCGGAATCTGCTTCAACGACCGGGCCGGAGCGAATGACGCGGGTCCTTTTGCTCGCTGTCGCGCTGGGGCTCTGCGAACGGACGTATTGGCTCTACGATTCGATCGATCATTACCAGCCGGGCTACTGGAAGAGCTTTATTGACGGGGTCGGATCGGCTCCCGAACAGTATCGAATCGGGGTGAAGCTGGCCGCATGGTGGATGGTGGAGCACCTGGGCTGGGGTTTCCGGCACGGGTTCGCGCTGATGGATGTGGCCGGCACGCTCACCGCCGTGTACCTGCTCTACGATCTGGTGCGGCGACGGGAAAAGGTGCGAGCCGGGTCAGGGGGGCTCAGGTGGTTTGCTTCAGCGGCCTTTGTCGCGCTGACGTGCTTTTACTTTGGATGGGCAGGCTCCTACTTCAGGCCGGAGACGTTGCCGACGGTGGGATTCGTCGCGGTGATGGTGTGGCTTTGGAGTTCGTGGAACGCGGGGCAGTCGCGCAGCAATGAGTTTGGCATTGCGTTGGGGCTGATCGCGGCGTCGTTCCTGCAGGCGTGGATACGCGCGGATGTTCCGGCCGCTTTAAATGCAGGCGTGCTGCTGGCGTTTGTTGTGTGCAGAGGAAAGAGCGTCGCGCGGCATCGGGGATGGAAGATTGCGGTCGGCGTACTGTGCGTTGGCATAGCTGCCGGCGTACAGCTTTACCTGATGAAGGTGAAGTATCCTCATGCGAGCTACGGGGCCATTCCCGTGCTCATGATTCGTCACAGTTGGAAGAAGCCGCTGAACCTGCCGCCATTCATTTTTTTCATGGTGCCGGTTGTCTGGACGTTTGTGCAGTTCTGGCGGGAGCGGTTCGAGTCGTCAGGGGCGGAGGTTGACAAGGGCGTGGTGATCGCCAGCGCGATTTATCTGCTGCTCTGGGGCGCGATGGGTAAGCTCAATGAGGTGCGGATCTTTATTCCGTTTGCGCTGGCGCTGGCTCCGCTGAGCATTGAACTGATGATGCGGCGCATCCCAGCCGACGGCGCCGACTCAAAGACTCTCTTGCTGGATCCCAGCGCATAACGAGGCGAAACGTGAGATTGAGAGGCCGGGAGAGGGTCGCCGCCGTTGTATTCACCGTCGTTGTTGTGGGCTTGCGGGCGTGGTTTGCGCGGCAGGTAACGTTCTGCGGAACTCCGGACTCCTGCTATGCGCTGGGGCTCGCGCAGAGTCTCGCAAAATTCCATGCCTTTCGGGCACCGTTTCTGTTTGATCTGCAACTGAATCATCTGGCCGTGCCAAACACGGGGCTGGAGTACTGGCGGCCGGGCGTGTCGATGCTGCTGTTCGCGCTGAAGCCGGTGGGCGGGATTACGCTGCATGGAAGCCTGGTGATCGCGTCGCTCGCCGGCGTGATCTGGGCGCTTGCTGCATCGTTTGTGGCGATGCGCGCTACTGGTAGCCGCAGGGTGGCCCTGGCGAGTTACGTGTTGTGTCTGCTGCTGCCGCCCGGGTGGGAAAGCTCACTGACGCCTGACCCGACACTGTTCTACGCGGCTGCGATCGCGTGGTTTCTGGCACTGTTCACCGTGCGACGGCAAGGGCTGGTTCAGGATCTGGTGGCGCTGGTCTGCGTCTGCGCGGCGTACATGATTCGTAACGATGCGGGGCTGCTGGTCGTGCCGCTGATTGTGGTTCTGGTGCTGCGATGGAAGGCGCTGCGGGACTCGCGCGGGCGCGGCGGTGAGCCGGCGGCGGGAAGTTCGACGGTGTATGCGCTTGCGATGCTGGTGGGGTTCTGCGTGGCGCTCGTGCCGATGCACCTGCTGTACAGGCATGTGCTCGGGACCGCATTTCCCGCGGGTGCGGCGCAGGCGCTTTATCTCGATGACCTGAGCGACTTCAGCAAATATGGAGCGCCCGTG
Source organism: uncultured Acidobacteriaceae bacterium (assembly GCA_963777205.1). Taxonomy (GTDB): domain Bacteria; phylum Acidobacteriota; class Terriglobia; order Terriglobales; family Acidobacteriaceae; genus Granulicella. Next base: position 430,485 of record CAVZPQ010000001.1, read on the forward strand.
AGTCTTCACCTGATGCTCTCGCACGGGCTGAGACATTTGGTTGCGATGCGGGTTAGCGCGGGCGCGTTGATTGTGTACCGTGTGCTGGCTCTGCTGCTGGGCTATACAGCGCTGGTGTTTCTGCCGACGCTCTGGGTGCGCGGCTCGCGAGAGACGCAGGATAGGCCGGAGACTCGGCTGCCGGAGTTGGCGGGGCCGGTGGCGTTCGGGTTGACGGTGCTGGTCGTTTACAGCCTGGTGTTGCCGGCGGTGGGCGTGTTCTCGGCACTGCGGAGTTCGACGGCGCTGTTGCCAGCGGCCTCGGTGGTGGTGGTCGTTGCGATTGTGCGGCTGGCCCGGTCCCGCCAGATGGCTGCGGTGCTCACGACGACCGTTCTCGTGATCTATCTCGTCAGCGGGGTGATGGATGACCGGCGGGCCATTGGGCCCATGGATGACATAGGGAATACGGACCGAGCGGAGGCGCGCGCGCTGGCTGGGATGGGCGCTCCGCGGGACGATTCACCGGACGCGGCGGTGGTGATGACGCCGGATCCCGTTCAGTTTTCAGTCACGACCGGATACAGAGCAATCCCCATGCCTGCTAATGGGTTAGATGCCATCACGAAGGAGGCATTGGAGCTGCATGCCAGTCATGCAATTCTTGACGGCGCACACCTTCCCGGGAGTGCTGCCGAGGTGACCGAGGAGCTTCATCCGGTGGAAACAAAGGCGCTTCCGGGACGGACGGTGCTCCTGTTGGAGCTTCCCCGGCGGCTCCGACAGCAGTAGTCTCCAGGGTCTCCCGGGAATCCGGCCGCAGTACGTGCGGCCGAAATAGTGGAGATGCGTGTGGGATTCGGAAGCGATCTTCGACAGCAACGGGTCAAGCGCGGCGTGGAGCTGGATGCCATTGCCGCAAGTACACGGGTTTCGATTCGGCACCTGCGTGCGCTCGAGGATGAGCGCGGCGGGGATCTGCCGGGCGGCGTGTTCAACAAGGGGCTGCTGCGCAGTTACTGCCAGGTGGTCGGGCTGGAGGAGAGCGAATGGATGGACCGCTTCTCTATCAGTGAGTTGAATACCAGCCGTGAGCCGGACTGGGAGACCTTTGCGGAGAGTGTGCGTCAGCATCGGCTGAGCAATGTCCTTCCGCAGCAGCGGCGGTGGTTTGGTGTGCTGCTGATGCTGGCGGGCTTGGTGGCATTGGCGTGGGTGGCGTGGCACTTTACCGTGCGGCCGCGGCTGATCGCCGGCCCCAAGGCGGCTCCGGTCGCCGCGAGCAGGGTGTCTCAGGCGAGCGTGCAGCGGAACTACGACTCCGTCTGATACCAGCGATATCCGTGGCGCTGTTCGAAGTCCGCCTCGCGCAGGCGGTCGACGACCTGCTTGCGGCGAAGGCTGCCGACGGCGGCGGAAATCAAGTCGATTAACGCGATGGGTGCGACGTAACTGGCCGCAAACGACAAGCTATTGATCGGAACGATCACGAGATCGTTGGCGAAGCGGCCCAGCGGAGACAGTGGCGAGTCGGTCACGCCCACGCAGTAGGAGCCGTTCTCGCGTGCGCGCTGTACGCCTTCGATGGTCATGCGCAGGCCACGGCGGAAGCTGATGCCGATCGCCACATCGCGCTTCCCTGTTGAGCGCGCCAGGTGGCTGGCGCGGCCCGGGCTGGTGGCGACAACTACCGGAAGGCCGGCAATCGTCAGGTGGTACTCCATATATTCAACGAGCGGGGCGGCCATGTCGCCGCCCAGCAGAAGGATGCGATCCGCCTGATCGATACGGGTCGCGATGTTCTGGACCTGGTGGAGGTCCAGGCGCTCGATGACGAACTCGATGTTCTGCTGGATCTGGCGCCGGGAGCCGCGCAGGATCTTGGGGGTTTCGGTGCTGTTGCCGCCCGCCTGCATGCTGTCGAGAATGGTCGAGCTTGATACCGACAGATAGTGGAGATAGTGCTGGAAGTCCTTGTAGGTGTCGAAGCCGAGTGCGCGCACGATGCGGACGACGGTGGCAGGTCCCGTTTCGAGACGGCGGGCCATGTCGCGGACGTTCAGGAGCACGAAGTCGCGCGGGCTTTCGAGTACCGGACGGATGACGTCCTGGCGCGCGTCCGAGAGCTGCTGCAGTTGCAGCACCATGCTGGACGGGAAGTGCGGCGGCTTGGGTTCTCTCTTGATCGACATACGAGTGCTTCCTCTTGCGAAGTACCGTACATGGAACTGCTGCTGCGAACAGGACGTCCCGGTGGACTCCCGCTTTTTGGAGCGAGAGTGCGTCCGATAGTTCGGTTGATTGCTGGCCTTGGCTTCCCAAGGTATACGAATTTGTGAAACATTTGTACCGCTTTCTGACGGGCACTCGGATTGGGCTGTTCCGGCCGGCGCGGCAAGGGCGATTTATGGTCGCGTTTCGGCCCGTGAGAACGCTGCCGTGATGGAGCGGCAGTGACCGGAAGTGCAACAAGCGCGAAGGAAATCGAGGCATGAGGTATGACAGGTGCAGGGCCGCGGCTCCGCTACGCAGAATAAGCTTGACACCACTAGGGCGGCAGCATAATGTCGCCTTGAACTCTGGAAAATTTACACCACGTGAAACAAATGCTTCACCTGGAATGGATCCAGCGGCGCGCGTGGGCTTTTGAACGGTTTCGACTGATGTTCCTTGAGCCTACCGGGGCTCTGGGCCTTTTTGCTTTTTGGGCCTTTTTTGCAACGGTTCGCCGGGAAGTGAACGTAAGAGCTTCCCAGGGTCAACCTTGAACTTTGCAGCTCAGTCGTTTTTTGGGAGGCACCAGATGACTCAGACGATACGAAGGATGAGATCTGCTCTCTGCGCGGCTTTGGTGGCCGCGGCCGTTGTCGCCGCGGGCGCACAGACGATCACCGGCAGTATAGGCGGAGCGGTTACGGACGCGAGCGGAGCCGTGATTCCGGGCGCCACGGTGACCGTGAAGAACGTTGGTACCGGCGTTCAGACCGTTACCCGCGCTGATTCGAGTGGTCTGTACAATTTCCAGTTTCTGCCCATCGGGTCGTACAGCATCACGGCCGAGGCAAAGGGCTTTGCGCAAGCGACGGCCGGCCCGCTGGCGCTCGAAATCGACCAGATTGCCCGCGTAAACCTCCAGCTGCATGTTGGAGAGGTCGCCACAACGGTGAGCGTGGACACGACCGGCGCCGTTCTGCAGACCCAGAACGCCACCCTGGGAACGACGGTGACCGCCAACACCATGGAGAGCCTGCCCCTGAGCGGAAGGAACTTTGAGGTGGCGGCGGTGTTCGTGCCCGGCGCTGTGATCCCCCACTATGACGCGGAAGGCGGCGCCAACGGGTTTGAGCGAGACGTCAATGCCGAGACTGCTCCGTCCTTCAACGGCAACCGTGAGCAGAGTAATACCTACGTTCTCGACGGCATCGAGATCAATGAATCGACCAACAACGACATCGGGTACAACCCCGCGCCGGATTCGATCCAGGAGATGCGCGTGATTACCGGGAATGCCGACGCTGAATACGGAAACGTCAACGGCGGCGAGGAGATTCTGGTCACTAAGGGCGGGACCAACCGCTTTCACGGCAGCATCTACGACTATTACGAAAACCAGGGCCTGACCGCGTACACGTGGTCCGCCAAGAACGTCGCCCCGCCCATTCCGCCCAAGGGCGTCTTCCATCAAAACGAGTTCGGCGCAACCTTCGGCGGCCCGGTGTTCAAAGACAAGCTCTTCTTTTTCGGGGACTACGAGGGAGTGAGGAACATCTCGTCCGGCACGGGCACGGCAAGCGTGGCCACCGCCAAGATGCGCACGTGCACGTCGACCGGTGGGGTAACGACCTGCGACTTCTCCGAGTTGTTGGCCGGGGCGAATGGATCCCCCAGCATTCAGCTCTACAATCCGGCGGTGTCACCGAGCAATCCGACCGGCGGCTGGGCGAACGCCACTCCTTATGTGAACGATCAGATCCCGCTCAATAACCCCGTCGCGATTTATCTCTTCGCTCATCCGGAGCTCTATCCTTTGCCCAACCGGCCGGCGAATTCTGGAACTCTGGACCTGCACAACTACCAGGCGCCCACAGCAGGCGCGATCAGAAACAACCAGGGCGACCTGCGGGTCGATTGGGCGCTCGACCAAAAAGACTCGCTGATGTTCCGCTACTCTGACGGCGACGCCTACGATGTTTCCACAAAGGTCGTGCTTCCCATTACCTTTCCTCCTAACAACGATTACCCATTCCACAGCGGCGTGGTGAACTGGGTGCACACGTTTTCTCCCGCGCTGGTCAATCAGTTTCGGGCGGGCATTTCGCGCATCCAGTGGTTCAACCAGGTTCCCACGGACCCGACCGGGCAGTTCGGGCTCAAGGGCAATTCCATGGTGGGTATCCCTGCCGTGCAGTCCTACCCCGGCTTCAGCCTGATCAGTTTCTCCGGCAACGAATCGAACGTTGGGTCCGCAGCCGTCGTTCAGGATTTCCTCGACAACCTCTTCAACTATGGCGATGACGTCATCTGGCAGCACGGAAAACAGGTCGTCAAGTTCGGCGTGCAGATCGCCCGCTATCAGGAGAACTACTACTACGCGGGGAACTATGGGGCCAACGGGCAGTTCCTTTATGGCACCACTTACACGCAAAATCCCCAGGCGCCTGTGAAGGGATCGGCGCCCGGTTACAGTTTCGCTGATTTCGTACTGGACCAGGCGTATCAGGTGGAGGAAGGCGGAGTTGCCGGAACTGTCGGTCAGCGCCAGTATCAGGACGCTGTTTACGTGCAGGACGACTGGAAGGTGACGAACACCCTGACGCTCAACCTCGGTGTCCGTTACGGCTACGACCAGCCCATGTACGAAGTACACAACAAAGAGGTGAACGTCGATCTCAGCAAGGCGTCGCAATGCACCTCTGCGAATTCACCGTCGAATCCTTGCCTGATGTTCGCCGGCGTAAATGGCAACAGTCGCGCTCTGTACAACCCGTTTTACGGCGAGGTCATGCCGCGCCTCGGGTTTGCGTGGCAGTTTGATCCCAAGGCGGTGCTGCGCGGCGGGTACGGAATTACGGACTTTATGGAAGGCACAGGCGTCAATCTTCGGCCGACGCTGAACCCGCCGTTCTTTCCGCAGTTTGTCAATGCGCCGGCCACGCCTTCCAATACTTCAGCCGGGAATCCACTCAGCGTAAAGCAGGGCTTCAGCAACGGAGGTCAGGCCGCAATTACTCAGTACAACGCGTGGGACAAGAACCTGCGCCCGGCCCTGGTACAACAGTTCAACCTGACGATGGAGTACCTCATCACCAGCCGCACCACGGGCCAGTTGGCTTACGTCGGCGAGAATGGCCAACACCTGATTGTGCCCGCATCTCCGAACCAATGGACACAGCCGGGCGTACCGACCTCAGCGCCGTTCTATAACCTTGTTGGTTCCAGCGGTTACGTGGTCTCTACTGTCTCCGCGGCCGTGTCAAATTACAATTCGCTGCAGGCGACTCTCCGGCATCGACAGAGCGATGGACTGGAGTACACGCTGAACTACACCTGGGCGAAGGCCATGACGAATAACCCGGGGTTCTTCGGCGTAGCCGGCGTGAACGCTGCCAGCGCCTACTGGCAGAACTATTACGACCCGAAAGCCGATTACGGCCAGTCGGGATTCGACGTGCGCCACTCACTCAACGGCACCGCCGTCTATCAGTTGCCGTTCGGTATTGGCCGGAGATTCGGCAGCCACTGGAACCGTGCCGTGGATGAGGTGATCGGGGGATGGAAACTCTCCGGTGACGTCATGCTGCACACCGGGTTCCCGACGAATATGACGGGGGCGAACAACGCTAATGTCCACAACCGTACCGCTCGCGCCAATCAGTACCGTCCGCTGATCATTCGTAATCAGAGCGTGCGGCACTGGTTCGGCACCGATCCTTCCGCCAACCCCTGCACCGGCATCGATAACGGCGTCTGCGCTTACGGCAGTGAACTGGCAGGGCAGATCGGGAACGCCCGCATCGATAACGGACCCCGCTCCCCGGGGTACAAGCTGATCGACATGTCGCTGTTCAAATCGTTCCCCACTTTTGAAAGGGAGTCGCTGACCTTCCGCGTGGACGCCTTCAACGCGTTCAACATCGCCAGTTATGCAGCGCCGGCTTTCGTATCGGCCGCGAACGGCGTTCCGGCGGCCAGCTTCCCGAACAACTCGGTGGAGGGGGAAATTACATCAACACTGTCTCCAGCCCGACAATTCCAGCTGTCGGCGATTTACCGCTTCTGAAGTGAGTGAAGCCCCACGGCTAGCGCACGTGGGGCTTTTAACGTAATGTTCTTTGAGCCCACGGGCTCGGGCCCATTCTGTTGTAGGGCTTTTTTGGCAACAGTTCGCCGGGAAATGGATGAAAAAGCTTCCCAGGCGAACGTTTGAACTTGGCAGGTCAGCAGTTTTTTTGGGAGGCACGAGATGAATCAGACGATGCGAAGGATGAGGGCTGCTTTTTGTGCGGCGTTGGTGGCCACGGTAGTGGCTGCCGCAGGCGCGCAGGACACGACCAGCGGCAGCATCAGTGGAACGATAACGGACTCGACGGGAGCCGCCATCCGCGGCGCGACGGTCAAGTTGATCAATAATGATCGCGGCGCGACCGTTGCAACTGAGACGACGAACGGCTCCGGCTACTACACGGCGACTCATCTGCCGCTGGGCACGTATACGGTCGAGATCACAGATCAGGGATTCAAGACCGAGGACGTGAAGAACCTCGTGCTTCACGTCAGTGATGCGCTCACGTTGAACCGCTCGCTTACGGCTGGCAACGCCGGCGAGACAGTGAACGTTGAGGCCAGCGCGGTGCAGTTGAATCTGCAGGACGCGACATCGGCGGGACTCATCAACAGCACACAAATCAACCAGCTGGTGATGGTCTCGAGAAACTATGAGAGCTTGATGAACCTGCAGCCGGGCGTGGCGTACGGTGGAACGACGGACGTCCTGCAGCGCGGCCCGGTTGGCGTCGGCGGCGCATCAAGCGTGGTGAACTTCTCGGTAAACGGAGCGCGCGACACTTCCAACAACTGGACGATAGACGGAGCGGACAACCTGGACCGCGGCGCGAACCTGACGCTGTACGTCTATCCCAGCCCGGATGCGATCGCCGAGTTCAAGACACTGCGAGGACAGTACAGCGCCGAGTACGGGCGCAACGCTGCTGGCCAGGTCGACGTTGTGACCAAGTCAGGTACGAACATTATTCACGGTAGTGCGTATGAGTACTTCCGCAACGACTTTTTCGATGCGGCCGGTTACCTCAATGACTTCAATCACGCTCGCATCAACAAGTATCGCTACAACGATTTCGGCTTCACTCTGGGCGGCCCGGTGTGGATTCCCAAGATCTACAACGGCAAGGACAAGACGTTCTGGTTCGTGTCAGAAAACTGGCTGAAGGAGATTACGTACAGCACGGGCACCGGTTTCGTACCGACAGCCGCGGAGCGCAAGGGAGACTTCAGCAACGACTGGTATCAGGTAAAGAACGGTAGCGGTCAATTGACATGGGTACAGGGACCCGTAAACGTATGCACGGCTTTCACCTATGTGGCCGCTACTCAGACCAACGTCTGCACAGCGAGCGGCACTCAGGTCACAAACATCTCGCCGACGGCTGCGGCCTACCTGAAGGACATTTACAGCATCATTCCACTCCCCGATGCGGCGGCTAATGCGGCTAGGAACGTTGATCCTCACACGATCACGACCACTCTGCCAAACCAGTATCCGAATTTGGACACGGTGGTGCGCATTGATCAGCAGTTCGGGCAGAAGTTGAACTTCATGTATCGCTACATTCACGACACGTTCCCAGACTTCATCGGAGCGGGTACGTTTGTAGCCGTTCCGATTCCGGGGCTTTCGGGCACTGTATCGGACAACCCGGGAACACAGCACATGGCCAAAGGCACCTGGGTAGCAAGCCCGTCACTGGTTGCAGATATCGGGTATGCGTACTCGAATGGATCGATCTTGACGGTCCCGCAGGGGGGGCTGCTGTCGGCTGCATCGCCAGACATCAAGGTAACCACGCCATACACCAACATCGTCGGCCTGGTTCCAACGCTGAACTTCAGCGGCTTAACCCAACTTGGCGGGAGCGCTGTCTACAACGACCATGGAATCAACCACCAGGCGTTCGGTGACCTGACCAAGACCTTCCACAATCACACGCTGATATTTGGCGTCTCGTACGACCACTACGAGAAGACAGAGAACAACGCCACGAGCGGGAACCAGGGAACGTTCGCTTTCCAGGGCGACGGAACCTATGGAACGTGCACCACGCCGGGTTCTGTCTGCGTGGCGCCCCCCACTGCGGGTTCGCCAGCCACGTCGATCGGGCAGACGGCTGCCCTTTCAGAGGACCAGGCGTTCTCTAACTTTCTGACCGGCAATGCCAACGGAAATGGGAACACCAGCGGCTTTACTCAGGTGAACAGCAATAACAGGGTAGACATAAACATGAATGTCTACGAGGCGTATGTCCAGGACAACTGGAAGGTGAGCCCACGCCTGACGCTCAACCTGGGAGTGAGGTACACCTATGACACTCCATACGTGGACGAATCGGGGTTGCTCAACAACTTTGATCCGGACACGTACTCGGCGTCCAAAGCTCCGACGATCAACAACGACGGATTTATTTGCTTTACAGTCGCGAACTGCACCCAGTCCGGCAGCAACGCGGGACAGTCCGCAACACCCAATCCGAACGCCGATTATGTAGGCCCGAACTACATCAATGGCCTGATCTTCGGCACGCCGAGCGCCAAGAATAACAATCAGGCCTCGCCGTTCGGGAACCACGTAAACACGGTGCAGAAGATCAACCTCGCGCCGCGCTTCGGTTGGGCCTTCGACGTCTTCGGCAATGGCAAGACTGCATTCCGCGGCGGCTACGGCTGGGCGTATGACGAGTTGGAGACGAGCTATTGGGAAACCACTGACTGGGGCAACCCGCCATCGCTCGCGACGTACACACAGCTCAATGCCTCGCTGGAGAGTGCGTCCGGCGGCGTAACGGGAAGTGCTCCGTCTGTCACGCCGGCCCGCATTCAGGCTGTGCCGCTGCATCTTCAGACGCCTTACATGCAGCAGTACTCGATCGACCTTCAGCAGGAGCTCGCTCCGAGCTTGATGCTGGATGTGGGCTACTTTGGAACGCACGGAACGCACTTGTCAGGAGCTGAAGAGATTGACCAGCCGGTCCCGAATTCGTGGCGTGGCAAGGTTGATCCCAGAACGGCAAATCCAGGCTGCGTTGTTCCGGGATACTCCGGTCCGGCGTTCATCACAACCGCGTGCGACAACGTGCTGAACCAAATCAAACCGTATCTCGGCTACAACGCGATCGATGCGATGCGGACGATTTTCAGCTCAAACTACAACGGACTGCAGGTGAAAGCGACCAAGAAGTTCAGCGGGAGAACGTACATCGATGCGAACTTCACATGGTCTCGCGACCTCACTAACTCGCCCGCTGACTACTCCGGTTTCATCCAGAACATCTATGACGTGAACGGAGATTATGGTCGCGCCTCGGATGACCGCAAGCTGATCATGAACATGGACGGGGTATTCGAGCTGCCTTGGTACAGAGAACAGCATGGATTCAAGGGACACCTGATCGGAGGCTGGGAGATTTCGGGTATCTACTCCGCGGCTACCGGACTTCCGCTGACGGTCAGCGCGAGTGGCGGGGTGGCAATCCAGAATTCAGCTGGGTTCCCAACCGTGGCGCCTCCCAACAACCCGAACAACATCGTGAACGATAACGTCGGTCTCGGCGTTCTTGGCGCCACCAATGCCGGTCTGCGGCCGAATCAGATTGGCAATCCACAGAACGGGAACGGCATCCGCCTGCGCGCCAGCAAGAAATATGAGCAGGCGCAGTTCCCCTGGTTCAACACCGGCGCCTTCCAAGCGCAGGACCCGGCCGCAACTGTGCCTGGGACTGCGAAGCGCGGGTCGATCGATATGCCCGGTTACCAAACCGCCGACGTTGGCGTGTTCCGGAATTTCAAAATCTACGAGAACCTGAAATTCCAGTTCCGTGCGGAGGCGTTCAACGTGGCCAATCATACGAACGTGAACACCGTATCCGGCAGTGCCACTTCGACGCTGTTCGGGACGGTTACTGGATATCGCGACGCTCGCATTCTGCAGTTCGCTGGCCGGTTCGACTTCTAACGCCGTCTTGCAACATCCTTCAGGCGTCCGCTTCGGCGGGCGCCTTTTTGTTTCTTTAACGCCTGGCTTGCCTCCGCTTATTGCGTGGGAACCCCGCTCGATGCAGGATTCTGCCGAAAACTGTGTGCGATGGGCGGTTAGGTGCTTCGCAGAGTAGAATAAGAAGGTTCCGCTGATCCGATTCCCATCGGCGTGGAACGACCGGAGTTTGCCAAATCTGCCTGCTCTTCTCTTTCAAAGAGCAGCGCGTGTGCGGCGGAGGACACCGGTCGTCGGGTTCTTTGGCTCAACCAGGACAAGGCTGGCTCGTAACAGCACCTTCCCTTGCCACAGAAGGTCCGGCTATCCCATTCAGGAGCACTTCGCTTTGGCGAATACAACCGACCGTTTTCTCTTTACCTCCGAGTCCGTGACCGAAGGTCATCCGGACAAGATTGCCGATCAGATCTCCGACGCGATTCTGGACGCCTGCCTCAAGGAAGATCCACTGAGCCGCGTGGCGTGCGAGACGCTGACCTGCACCGGACTCGTCGTCGTTGCCGGCGAGATAACCACCAAGGCTTACGTGGATTTCCAGACGCTGGTGCGCGAGACGATTCGCGAGATCGGCTATGACGACGCGCTGAAGGGTTTCGACTGCAACACCTGCGGCGTGATCTCCACGATTAACCGGCAGAGTCCCGACATCGCTCAGGGCGTGGACACCGGCGGCGCCGGCGACCAGGGCATGATGTTCGGTTATGCGACGAACGAGACGCCGGAGCTGATGCCGGCGCCGATCTCGCTCGCACACCGCTTAACCGAGAAGCTCACCGAGGTTCGCAAAAACGGCAAGCTGCCGTATCTGCGGCCCGACGGCAAGAGCCAGGTGACGGTAGAGTACGACGCCAATTACCGGCCCGTGCGCGTGGATGCGGTGGTCATCTCGACCCAGCATGCGGAGGAAGTCGGCAACGAGCAGCTTCGTAAGGAGATTCTCGAGCAGGTGATCAAGGCTGTGATTCCGGCCGAGCTGCTTGATGCGAAGACGAAGTACCACATCAATCCGACGGGCCGCTTCGTGATCGGCGGACCGATGGGCGACACCGGACTCACCGGGCGCAAGATTATCGTCGACACGTACGGCGGCATGGGCCGGCACGGCGGTGGCGCGTTCTCGGGCAAGGACCCGACAAAGGTCGACCGCTCGGCGGCGTACATGGCGCGCTATGTTGCGAAAAACATTGTCGCCGCAGGGCTCGCCGACCGCTGCGAGGTGCAGCTTGCCTATGCCATCGGCGTGGCTGAGCCGGTGAGCGTGCGCATCGACACCTTCGGCACGGGTACGGCAAGCGAGCAGCGGCTGATTGAGCTCATTCGTGAGCACTTCAAGCTCACGCCGAAGGGCATCATCGAGAGCCTGAACCTGCGCCGTCCGATCTTCAAGAAGACGGCGGCTTACGGACACTTCGGGCGTACAGGTGAGACGTTCACGTGGGAAGCGACTGACAAGGCAGAGGCGTTGAAGGCCGGTGCCGAGGCTGAGCTCGCGGCCAAATAATGCAGTTCGTTTCGATTCAGAGCGGGAAGCCATCGGCTTCCCGCTTTTTCTTTGCGCGATGCACGACACAGGCCAACTAATCGCGCGTTGATTGCTAAAAGGTGAAGCTGGAGTGCAGCAGGATGCGTGCGATTTGCCGCAGTCAACGCAGTGAAGTCGTTCGCTATCGAGAGCGACTGCCCGAAGAAGCGCGACGAAAGCACGCCGACAGGATTGGCCGGATTCGTGTGGTTGAACAGGTTCTGCGCCTCGACGGAGAAGGCGAGCGTCCATGGACGCTCGGGCTGGTGAGGTGACTGTGGGCCGGCCTTCGGTCCGGGTGCAGCGGACGCCTTCAGCGCAGGCCGCGGGCCAATGTGAATGGTCTCGTTCGCTTGAAGATCGACCCAGAACAAAGCGGGCCCAATGCCGTAGTTGTAGGGGATGATCGTCTGCGAAGGCAGCGGGTTCGTATCGAAGTTGCCGTATGCGGTTCGTACGACTGAGGGGCGCGAGAGATCGGTGGCGAATGCCGGGCGATCGTTATAGATTGTGTCGCCGTTTGGATCGCTGCCGATTGTGATGTTGAATGGCCGTCCGCTCCGCGCGGAAAGGAACGGCTGTACCGCGAGTCCGTGAGGCAGATTGATGGCACCGCCCATGAAGAAATTTTGGCCGATGTCGCTGTCGTCCCTGCCGTAGTCCTGGCGAATGTTGTAGGAGTTGGATGCGAACGAAGTTGGACCGTTGGCGTCGCTGTGATCGCGCTGCGCAACATAGAACGCGAACACTGACAGCCAGCGCCTCGGCATCAGATTCAAGTTGCTGAAGAACATCTGCTCGTGTCCAGTGCCCTCGGACGTGAACTGGTAGATGTTCTCTTCGCCCAGCGGCCGCACGCCGGTTCCGGGAAGCGGTGCGTTTGCGTTGAGCAAGAGGTATTGGTGACGGCCGTCGGCTTCAAGATAATTCGCCGTGATGGTGCCGATTCTTCCGATCGCGCGCTCCGCCGTGATGCTGCTCACGACCGTGCGCGAGGTTTTGAAGTGCGGCTGGACATGGTAGATCGTCGGTTCCGCTCGTGGGAACCGACGCGAGCGTTATTCTGCCGTTGTATAGCTCGCTTGAAAGGGTGGGATCCTGGACGAAGTAGGCGACCTCGTTGATGCCGTTCTGGCGTACTGAAGGCAACAGGTCTGAAGCCGTCAGCCGTTGATAGAAAAGTCCGACACCGCCGCGCAGCGTGAGAAACGGAATCTTGGCGTTCTTGCGCGCGATCGACCAGGCGAACCCACACGCGGCGCTGGATCGTTGTGGTCCGGGATAGCGGATTGCGATTCATAGCGCAGGCCATAATCCAGCGTGAAGTCGCGCGAAAGCTTCCACTCGTCCTCGGCATAGAGGCCCAGATCGCCGGTGCTCAGAGCTGCGCTGGAGTTCCCGGCCGTCTGGCTGAACTCCGTCGGCTCGCCGGCTTCGTACGATGCCAGGTTGGGGAAGATGTACTCGCCGTTGTAGCCTGCACGCGAGTTATTGCTGTCGCGAAAGAGCCGATAACGCAAACCGGCGCGAATGAAATGCCCGCGGCGATCAACCGAGACATTCTCCTGGAATTCGTACTGATCCTGGTCGTCACGGAGATATTGGCTCGGTGCGCCCCCGCCGGAAAACTCGCCTTCCACGATCTTCGTGGCCTCGGTGCTGTTCGGATCCTGATTGACACGAGTGCGGATGTACTGGAAGCGAACGTCGTTAACGATCTTCTGGCTGACGATGTCGTTATCGGAGAGCTGCAGAATTTGCGTGGTGGAGTTGTTTTTGTAGCCCTCCGTGGGCAGGACCAGCAATCCAACTCCCGCGTTCGTTTGGTTGAGCCGGTGGATCTCGTAGCGTCCGTTAATCTGATTGGCATTCGAGAAGCGATGATCGAGCCGGAAGCTGTAGTCATCGTCGCGCAACGGGTTCGGAACCGCCTCCGAGAGCGGGTTGTAGGGAGCGTTTTGGTTTGTTGCATTCACGATTGCATTGTTCTGCAAGTCGCTCGTGTTTCCAGCCACAAAGAAGGATGTCTTCTTCCCGATGGGACCACTAAGATTGCCGCGGAAGAGCAGCTGATAGTACGGCGGCTGCGACGCAGGCGCTGCCGCGAGCGGATGGATCGGATTATTTGAGTTGAACGCGTTGTCGGTTCCGCCGATGTCCAGCATGCCGTGCAGTTGATTTCCACCGGCCTGCGTCTCGATCTCCACGCGGCCAAAGCCCGGGCGATCGTAAACCGTCGAGTACGGATTGTTGTTGATGCGAATGGAGCGGATGGCCGACTTGGGTGGCACCTGTCCGTTGCTGAAGCCGTCCACATAGAACTGCGGCGCGGCCATACCGGTTCCGCCGCCAGCCATGGCTATAAGTTCCTGGCGAAGCGTCTGCGGGTCGTCGGACAGAATCTGCAGTTGATTGCCGGAGAAGTTTAGGGCGTTCGCCCTTTTCGTCGGCGCCCACCCATGGATCAACACTTACCTCCTCGGCTGCAACCTCAATCGCCATCTGGAGCGTGAGCTCATCCAGTTCGCCGGGTGCAATGATCTCCTCGCGCGTTAGCTCGCGAAACCCCGGAGCATCCGCGCTAATGGTATATGTGCCGCTCGGCAGCGTAGCGGTGAAGCTGCCAGTCCCGTTTGTCTGGGTGTCACGGTCCAGATCATGCCCGTGGATGTGAATTGAGGCACGCGGAATCCGGGCGCCAGACGGGTCGGTTACGACTCCAGTCAGCACAGCAGGTGGCTCAGGGCTTTGCGCGCTCAGTGCTGGCGCGGCAACAAACCCGGCACCCGAAACCAACAGCATCGCGAACCAGCAGCCCAAATGCGGCATTCGTCCAACCGGGGTGAGAATGAGTAACACGGGGGACATCTCAACGTGGCCGCGCCGCTCCGCTTAGCGTACTCGAATCCCCTACAAACGGGTATACAAAAGTAGCGGTTCACGATGAACTAGACCCACTCGTAAGCTGATTACGGCTGCTGTGTCGTGCAGCCGACTAAACGAGATGGTTTGAGCGCACATTCCGGAGTGTGCGCCATGTGCTTTTGTTGCAGGATTACAGCATGGCAGCCGCTATTCTTGTTCCCGAAGATCTGAAGATGAACTCAGCGCTGAATGCCGAGACCGCGTGGAAGAAGGTGCTGGCCCGCGATCGAATGGCAGACGGGCGAATTTGTCTACGCGGTTGAATCTACTGGCGTGTACTGTCGGCCGGGATGCCCAAGCCGGCGCCCTTCACGGCAGAATGTGCGTTTCTTCACGAGCTGCGAGCAGGCCGAAGCAGCGGGTTTCCGTGCGTGCCTGCGGTGTAAGCCCACTACTCCGAATCCGGCTGGCGATGCACAGGCGGAGGCCGTGAGCCGGGCGGCGGCGCTGCTCAGCGCACGTGACGGTGAGCCGCTTGCCGCAGCTGAGCTTGCGCGCGCTGTAGGACTCAGCCGGTTCGCGCTGCTGCGCGGATTTCAGCGTGTGCTCGGCGTCACGCCGTCTGAGTTTGCGCGCGCGCAGAAGCGCGAGCGGTTTCGTACGACATCTGCAGGATGGCTCCGCGAGCGATCACGGATGCGATGTATGCAGCGGGCTTCGGATCGGCAAGCCGCGTGTATGAGAGCGCCGGAGCAACGCTGGGGATGCGGCCTTCGGTGATGAAGGCTGGTGGAGCGGGCGAGACGATTCGCTGGACCACTGCAGAGTCGCCGCTCGGACGCGTGCTCGTGGCAGCGACGGCACGCGGACTTTGTGCAGTGCTCTTCGCGGATTCCGATGAGGACGCCGAGCGCGAGTTAGCACGCGAGGTTTGCGAAAGCCATGCTGCAGCGCGATGACGCAGGTCTTGGTGAGGAAGTGCGGTTCGTGCTCGACGGAGATGACGGAGAGCCGGGCGGCCGCTTCCCTGCCCTTCGATGTGCGGGCGACCTCGTTTCAACATCGCGTGTGGGAGGCGCTGCGCAAAATTCCGCGCGGCGAGACCCGCAGCTATGGACAGATCGCGCAGGCGATCGGCGCGCCGAAGGCTGTGCGCGCCGTCGGTGCGGCATGCGGCGCCAACCCGCTGGCCGTAGTTGTGCCGTGCCATCGGGCAGTTGCGTCCGATGGCAAGCTGACTGGGTATCGCTGGGGCGTAGAGCGCAAGCGCCGGCTGCTGGAGATGGAGCGCAGCAAGATCGAGCCCGAACCGCTGATCGATACGCCGTTCGGCAGACGCAAGCGCCCGAGGAACGGAACCGGAGAAGTCCAGACCCGTAGAATTATGGCAGTGACGCATGGCCTGCGTCCGAGAAGGTTCTCTGCCATGAAGCTGCGTTCTGTGCTGCTTGTTCTGTTCATTCTCTGCGGGTTCTACCTGCTCTCGACACACTTCTTTCCCATCGGGACCATCGCCGGGCTGATGCACGCAGGTCAGCAGAACGGTGCGGGCCTGACCACGACAAACGTGAGCGGCCCACTCGGCGACTTTCGCCTGACCGAGGCCCATGCCGCGCCTTCGCTTGATCCCGGAAGAGCAGCAGAACGTCGCGGTGTACAAGCGTGGGCTGCCGTCGGTCGTGAACATCACGTCGACGCAGGTGGCGTACGACTTCTTCTACCAACCGGTGCCGGAACAGGGCCAGGGCTCCGGATTCATCCTCGACAAGCAGGGCCACATCCTGACGAACAATCATGTGGTTGAGGGCGCGCAGGCCGTTGAGGTCACGCTCTACAACAAGAAGCAGTACAAGGCGAAGGTGCTGGGCACTGACAAGGCGCATGATCTTGCGCTGCTGCAGATCAACAATGCGCCGGACCTTCAGCCCGCGGTGCTTGCCGATTCGTCGAATCTGCTGGTGGGTCAGCGCGTGTATGCGATCGGCAACCCGTTTGGGTTTGAGGGCACGATGACGCGCGGCATCATCTCGGCGCTGCGCTCGGTGCAACTGCCCAGCGGCGTCAAGATCGACAACGCCATTCAAACGGACGCTTCGGTGAATCCCGGGAATTCCGGCGGGCCGCTGCTGAACTCGCACGGCGAGGTGATCGGGATTACGACGATGATTGCCGGGAATCCGAACGGCGGCGCGGCGCAGTCGGCCGGTATCGGTTTCGCGATTCCGATCTCTACGGCAAAGGCGGTGCTGGATGACTTCGCGCGGTACGGACGCGTGCGGCGGCCGTCGATGGATGTCGTCACGCTGGCGATCGGGCCGGACCTCGCGCAGCAGATCGGTTTGCCGGCGGATTCCGGCGCGCTGATCGAGCGGGTGTTGCCGGGTGGAGCGGCGGAACGGGCGGGGCTGAAGGGCGGATCGCAGCGCGCGTACCTGGGCTTCACACCGATCGTGCTCGGAGGTGACCTGATCGTCGCGATCGATGGCGAGGAGATGCAAGCAAGCGCAGGACTTCTCGAATGCGCTGAATGAGCACCATGCGGGCGATACCGTGACAGTGACGGTGTTTCGCGGGCAGAAGCGGATGACGTTCAAGGTCACGCTCACAGACGAGACGCAGCAGCCGTCGCGGGGGGATGAGACCTAGGCCCTACCCCTCCCCCTCCCCCGGCTTTTCTGCCGGATCTTTCGAATCAATGATTTGCGGGAGGGGTGTGGCTGCAAAATATTGATTCCAGAGATTTTGCTCGTAAAATCTCCCGAATCAATAATTTGCGAGCAGCTCGTTGAGTGTTGCAGTGAAGGCGCCAAAAGACGAAAGGCTGCTCGCTGGCAGCCTGCATTCCCTTCAAACCTTCTACTTCCATTATAGCCGTTTGAGCGTAATTGACCTGCAGCTATTTTCGCTTTGCTTTCATGGAGATAGCGGCCAAGGGGGCTTGACACGCTGTTTTACGGGGAGATTCGCTGAAAATTTCCTGCAAGTGCCTGGAAATAAATAGCGGGGTTGCGGCGGACGAAAGAACGGCCCGGAGAGCGGTGTGCGCTCCGGGCCGTTGGTGCCGGTTGGGTTGGTTTAGAAGATGAAGCGGCCGAGGAGTTGAAGCTGCCGCGGGCCGTAGATGATGTTGGAGGTACTCGACGGCGTCATAAACTGTGCCGCAGAGCTTGGCAGCGGACCGAGCGTACCGTTGCAGCCACCCGAAGCGGCCGTTCCGATAACGCATGCCCCGGTCGATCCGTTTGGAGAAGCAGCCGTATAGGCCACCAGGTTGGTGTTGACCGAAAGAATATTGCGGTGGTTGGCGAGATTGAACGCCTCGGCGGCTAACTCAAGGTGGTACCTGTCCCCGAATATCGGGAAGATACGCGAGAGGCGTGCGTCGAGGTTGTGGACGCCGGGACCGGCGAATGCGTTGCGCCGTGCAATGAAATCGGGGACGCGCGCGGACGGGCCAGAGGTGAACGAGGCGTTCGAGGGGCCGGCGTCCGTGGTGATGGCGAGCCCCTGAGTGCCGAGCGCGCCGCCCGAGATGGACGTGTAGCTGCCGCTGACGGTAGCGGTTACCGGTTCACCCGATTGTGCGGTGTACGTTCCGGAGAGAAGCCAGCCGTTGACAGCGTATCCGGCGAATTTATTTCCGAGGGAGAAGTTCGACTTCCCAACCAGCGTCACGACGACGCGGCTGCGGATGTCGAGGTCAGAGCGAGCGTACTCGTCACCGATCCCGGTGCGTCCGCCGGTGAAGAACGGAACCAGCGGGGCATCTGTACCGTTGAAGGTTCCGTTGGTGCCATAGGTTTGGCCGCCGTCCATGGCCTTTGCCCAGGTGTAATTTCCGAGCAGCTCGACGCCGTGCGCCATTGGCTTGCGGACCGTCACGACCATGGAGTGATACCAGGAGTTGACGGCGGAGAAGCCGGTGGCCACCGTTCCGGTGTTGGCATACAGCTTGTTCACGTAGGTGGGCTGAATTGCTGTGCCGGTGACTCCGGTGATCGGGTTGGTGTAGACGTAGAAGCGGTTGTTCAGAACCGAGGCCGGATCGATGTTCGTGTCGATATAGATCGGCAGGTGGTTGGCGCGATTTCCAACGTAGCCGATGCGTCAATGAAGAGTGCAGTGGCATCGCCTGCTCAACAGTCAGATCCCAGGACTGCGACACCGGATTGGTGAAGCTGGGGTCCATGCCGCGGATCGTGATGCCCTGTCCAAGTGATGGGTTGATGCTGGACGGAATCGTGAACGGCTGGCCGGTCACGACGTCGACCGGAGCGGGCCCTGGCGGCGTATAGATCGGCACGCCACCCTGCGGAGAGTATGTCTGATAGACACCGTTGTTCTGGTAAGACACCGTGCACGCCGTCCCTGCGGCGCAAGCCGTGTAGGGCGAGTTCGCTGTCACCGCACTGGCGCCATATTGCTTCTGATAGACACCGTTCTCGCGGCGCAGCGTGTAGTAGGACGAGTTGCCGATCTGACCGTAGAACATGCCGTAGCCGCCACGGACGACGGTGCCCTGCTGCGGGTTCCAGTTGAAGCCGAGGCGCGGCTGGATCATGTGCAGGTTCGGATTGATCTGAGAGGTTGCGTTGAAAGCAACGGGGTTCAGAGTGTTCGGCTTATCGGGGCCGGGAACAAGCTGCACGTCATAGCGCAGCCCGAGCGAAAGGAGCAGCTTCGGCGTGGCCTTCCACTGGTCTTCGGCGAAGAAGTCGAGGTTCTGGTTCCAGAAGTTATCCGCGCCGACGCCGGTAATCTGATCGACCGTCTGCGAGAACGACGCGTAGTGGCGCGCCAAACCGGTACCGCCTCCAACGTTGGTGGTTGGGTTGATGCCGAGTTGGTCCTGAATCCAGTTCGCGAAGTTGTACTCAACCAAGCCATTCGAGTAGTTGAATGCACCGTCGCCGCCGAACAGATTCGAGATCTGTTCATGCACGAAGAAGGCGTCGAAACCTGCCTTCACGGTGTGGTGCCCCATCACGTGCGAGTAGACATCCGAGATTTGCCACTTGTGCTCGTCCGGAAACGCTCCGCGCGGAAGCGCAGAGGTCTCGCCGTAGCTGACCAGGTTGGTCAGGTTATTCGCCGGTCCGCCAAAGTTGGTCGAATCGGTCTCGAGATCACGGCCCCATTGGAAATGGACTACGTTCGCGGAGCTGTTGGTGAGGGCAGTCTCGGCATTTGCGATCAGGATGCGCTCGTGGAAGTCTGCGGTGCCGTTCTGTGACTGGCCGCCGTTGTTGATCGTGGTGGACGTGTTGTAGCCGTTGGGCTGGTGGAAGTTCTGCCAGAGGAATTCGGTGGAGAGATGAGTCTTGCCCATCTGGTAATCGAGACGGGGAAAGAAGATATCCTGCTTCACGTTGCGCTGAAACGCGCCGAGATTTGCCTGGAGGGCCGCTACGGCCGCAGAGCATTGAGCTGCGGTTACGCCCGGGATGGTCGTCGGGAATGTCGTCGTTGTTGTCTTGCCTCCTGAAGTAACGACCTCAACGACGGGGGTGTTGCCGCCATTGCAGAGGTTCGCCAGGTTCGCAACGTTGGTTGTGGCCGTGTTGTAGGTGGAGAGATACGTGATCGGGTTCACCTTGCGGAAGCCGTCATAGGTGAAGTGGAAGAACATCCTGTCGTGGATGATGGGACCACCGACCGAGACGCCGAACTCGTGCTGCACCTTTACCGGCTGCGTCAGCAAAAAGGGGTTATGCGTGAGCCGGCCCGAGTACTTGTTCAGTGGATCGAGGGCGTTCCATCCCGGCGTGCGGTAGTACTCGTACGCGTCTCCGTGGAACTGGTTCGTGCCGGACTTTGTGATCGCATTGATGATGCCGCCGGCAGCGCCGCCAAGCTCAGCCGAGTATCCGGTGGCAGAGGACTCGAACTCTCGAATGGCGTCCACTGGCCACACATACGGGGCACCGATGGACCGGCCGCGCGCTTCGGAGAAGAACTGCTGGTTGTTGTTGGCGCCATCGATGATGTTCTGGTTGTAGACGCCGGAGACGCCGCGGTATCCGATGAGGCCGGTGTTGCCATCAGGCACCACGTTGGGTGTGAGCAGCACGAAGCTCTCGAAACGGCGGCTGTTCACGGGCACGTTCGATACAACGGCTTGGTCGACGACCTGCGACTCTTCGACCTTTTCCGTATCGATCAGCGGAGCCTCGGAGGTTACAGTCACCTCGGTGCTGACGTTGGCGGATGGGCAGCACCGCATCGACGGTGATCGGAGCACCGACGGTGACTGCAATTCCCTTGCGGTCTACTTTGCCGAAGGCTGCGTTGCCTCCGAGCACAACCTCATACGTGCCTGGCTGCAGGAAGCCGAGCTGGTAATAGCCTTCGCCGTTGGTGGTGACGGTGCGGCTGAAGCCCGTGGCAGGATTGCTGATGACGACGGTCGCGCCGGGCACGACAGCGCCGGTGTTGTCGCGAACGACGCCTCCGATTCCACCGAGGGCAGCGGATTGCGCGTGAGCACCAGCGCAGGCGAAGAGCGTGATGGCAGCAAGCAGGGCGAGCAATCGGAGGTGGATCCGAAGCGTTGGTCTCATGGGCGTCGCGTCTCCAGTAAGTACAAAGAAAGCCGGCACAGCAGGCCCGGACGAAATAGGAGGTGAATCCGCGCCCGCTGATACTGTGCAACCTCAATGCGAGACGGAAACACGTTTTGTTGTTTGCTTTAAGGGTCGCGCGGTTGTTGCGGCAGTGTCAAGCGAATAACCGAAGCTCGTGAGGAGATGAAAGGACGATAAACAGCAGCAGAAGCAATCTGAACCGCGCGCCGGAAGGTGGAACGTGCTAGTGCAGCCGCTCGGGGATGACTGCGTACTGCAGCAGGACATCGAAAGGAATGACCTCCAGAGTAGCTTCGTGGGTGGCCTCGAGAACCACGGGGCAGGCGGCACCCGCACGCTGCACCTGTAACCATCGCGCTGCGCACACACACCAGCGATCGCCGGCCTTCAGGCCCGGGAAGCCGAACTGCGGCATGGGAGTTGAGAGGTCGTTTCCGAGCTGCGCGGACACTCGCAGGAACTCGTCCGTGACGATGCAGCAGACGGTGTGCACGCCGAGGTCTTCAGGGCCGGTATTGCAGCATCCGTCGCGGTAGAAGCCGGTCATCGGCTCGCGCCCGCAGGTCTCCAGCCGCTGTCCCAGCACATTCTTCTGCATCACACCGCGCTGCGTCTCCATGGCTGGATTCTAAACCCGGCAGCGATGGGCCGTTGTGCTCGCCGGCGCCGCTTAGTTGATGAGCGCCACTTCCGGCTGCGCCACGGCGTGCTGCACCAGCGGAAGCTCGACGCGCACCGTTGTGCCACGATGCGTTCCCCTGGTGCTGGTGCGCAACTGCAGCCGGCCGCCGTGCTCCTCGATGATGCCACGTGTGACCCAGAGGCCGAGGCCTGTGCCGCGCTCGCCTTTCGTTGTGAAGAACGGCTCAAACACAGAGCGCAGGTGGGTGCGCTCGATGCCGTGTCCGGTGTCGGAGATCAGCACGACGCTTCGCTCGCCTTCAACGCGCGCGCGCACGGTGAGTATTCCGCCTTTGTCCTCCATGGACTCGATGGCGTTACCAACCAGGTTGGCGAAGACCTGCCGCAGCGCGGGATCGTAGCTCCCGCCGCGCGTCTCTTCACTGAAGCCTGCCCGGATCTTGATGTGATGCTGCATCGCGCGCGAGCTGAAGAGTTGCATCACTTCGTCAAGCATCGTGTGCAGATCGAGTGTGCGGCCCGGCAACTTGCGATAGAAGCTCAGGGTTGAGCGCGTAATGTGTCCCACACGCTCGAGCTCGCGCGCCGCAACAGCGGCAAGATCGCGGGCCTGCGCCGGTAGATCGTGCGTTTGCAGCAGGTAGACGATGTTGGTGAGCGCCTCGAGCGGATTGTTGATCTCGTGCGCGAGGGTGTTGGCCATGCGCCCGGCGGCGGCGAGCCGTTCGGAGTTGATCAGGCGCGTCATCAGCTCTGCGGTCTCGCGTTCGGCAGCTTTGCGTGCGGAGATGTCCTCGACCACCCAGAGCAGGTTGGGCGCGGTTGCGTCGTCGCTGTGCAACAGCGAGACGGTGAGTTGCGCCGGGAAACTTGTGCCGTCGCTGCGCAGCAGGTCGCGCTCGACGCGGCGGCCGGTCGTCTCGCCTGAAACGAGTGAAGACAGTTCGGCCAATTCAGATTCGCGCTCCGAGGGCAGCAGAAAGTCCGCCAGCGACAGGGAAAGCAGCCGATTCACGGGCGCGCCGAGCATCTCCGCGAGCCTCTGATTCACCAGCTGGATGCGGCCATCGGTGGATGTGTGCGCCATTCCGACGGCAGCCTGGTTGAACGTGGCCGAAAACCTCTGCTGGACCAGCCGCAGCTCAGCCTCGGTGCGCAGCCGCGCGCGACGGCGCTCGGCGTCCGCTAATTCACGCTCGATGGCGGGCAGAAGCCGGTCGAGATGGCCCTTCAGAACGTAATCATGTGCGCCGGCGCGCATCGCATTGACGGCGGACACCTCGTCGATTGTGCCCGAGACGATGATGAAGGGAATGTCTGCGCCGCTTTGCTGAATCATGGCCAGCGCATCACGGGCGCCGAAGCTCGGCAACGTGTAGTCGGCAAGGACAAGATCGAAGGAGTTCGGCTGCGCGAGTGCACCGCGCAGTTCGTCTGCCGTTTCGATCCGGCGGGCCTGAACAGCGTACCCGGCGCGTGAAAGGAAGCGCTCGAGCAGAGCTGCGTCTTCCTCATAATCTTCAATGAGGAGCACTCGAAGTGGCTTCCGCGGCGCGTTTACTGGGGCGGTGGACATTGGTTCAGCAGCAGCCAATACATGCCGAGCTGGCGTGTAGCCTCGGCGAAATCAGTGAAGTTTACAGGCTTGCGAATGTAGCTGTTCACACCGAGCCGGTAGCTGGAGACGATGTCCCGCTCCTCATCGGACGATGTGAGCACAACAACGGGTAGCAGCGCGGTCTTGTCGGACGCCCGGATCTGGCGCAGTACCTCGAGCCCTTCGATCTTGGGCAGCTTCAGATCCAGGAGCACGAGCTGTGGCATTTGTTTGCTTCCTTCGGCAACACCCTTCATGTATTCGAGGGCTTCGGCGCCGTCGTGCGCAACCTCAATCAGATTCGCGACATTCGCTTTGCGTAAAGCGCGGATGGCCAGCGCTTCGTGATCCGGATCGTCTTCGACCAGAAGAATCATGCTCTCACTCATACTGTCGCACTTCCGTTAGGCTGCTCAGCCCGCAAATTCTCAGGTCGAGAGCGTGAAAAAGAACGTGGCTCCTTTGTCCGGCTCTGCTTCCGCCCAGATGGAACCATGATGACGGCGAATGATGCGCAACACTGTCGCAAGTCCGATACCCGAACCTTTGAAATCGCGGTCACCATGGAGACGCTGGAATGCGGTAAAGAGACGATCCACGTACTGCATGTCGAACCCCGCGCCGTTGTCCCGAAGGAAGTATACGGTTTGGCCATCGACGATGCTACTGCCGAACTCAATCGCCGCCTCAGAGGTCTTTGCAGTAAACTTCAACGCGTTTCCGATCAGATTTTCAAACGCTACACGCATCAGCCGCGGATCGGCATCCGCAACCAAGCCCGGCTGGGCACTCCACCGAACAGCGCGCTGAGGGTCACCAGCCTTGAGCTCCTCAAAAACCAGCGTCGCCAACTGCGAGAGATCCACCTGTTCCCGCTGAAGTTCCGATCGCGTTACACGCGACAGTTGCAGCAACGCATCAATCAGTCCACCCATCCGCTGCACGCCGTTGCGCACACGCGTGATGTAGTCCCTGCCGTGCTCATCCAGCTTGTCTGCGAAATCCTCCTGGAGCGCGAGCGAGAATCCGTCGATGGTGCGCAAGGGAGCGCGCAGATCATGCGAGACCGAATAGCTGAACGCCTCGAGCTCCTGGTTCGAGGCCGCGAGCTCCCTCGTGCGCTGTTCCACACGCGTTTCGAGCTCCTCGTTCGCTTCCGTCAACTGCCGATTCAACGTGTCGATCTCCGCTGCTCCGGCAGCAATACGCTCGCGATCGCGGCTGGCCCACATCATCTGCTGGAATGCGGCGATGACCAGCAGAAAGTCCAGCACAAAGGCGAGCGCGAAGCTGGCCCATACCTGTGTGCGGGCCGCGGCTGAGCTGTGGATACGGTCGGCCAGCAGCCTCTGCTCTTCCCCTTCAATGTCGTGGATGGTCCGCTGCACGGTCTCCATCTTTTCCGGAGTGTCCTGCATCACCGGACCGAGCAGCCTCGCATTGAGTCCGCCTTCGGGCTGCGCGTTTCGCACGGCGATGCCCGCGTCAAGCGCAGCCATCTTGAGTGTGATCTTGGCTTTCAGGTCACGGATGCGCACCTGCTCCGACGCGTTGTCGGCTGTCAGCCGCTGCAGATGCGCAGTGCTCTCCTGAATCTGCTTGTAGGACGTCGCATACTGCTGCTGGAATGAGGGGAGCCCCGTTAGAACATACCCACGTGCTGCGCTTTCAGCAGTGCGGACCTGTGCAATGAGTGTCTCGGTCTGGGATATCACCTCAAGCGTATGGGCTTGCCAGAACTGCGCGTTGATCAGGACGTGCAGGGCGCGCGCGGCCAGCCACGTGTTCAACAAAATAACCGCAATCGCGCCTGCGAGCGCCAGCCGTATCCAGGATTTCGTTCCCATTCTCATTCAGGATTGGACGGCCGGTGATGCAGTTATGAATGTTGTGTATCGAATCAGAGAGCAGCAGCAGGCAGCGGTGTAGGCGCAGGAGCGTCCAGCAACTTCTCGCCGGGACGGTCTTCGAAGATCGCCGGCCGCTTGAGTTTCATCCGCTTCAGCCGCAGATCCAGCGCCGTGCCGAGAACGCCGAAACCGTACTTCACGCTGCGCTGGAAGTTGATAGAGGATGCCTCTTCAAAGTACTTCGTGGGGCAGGATATCTCACCGACGCGGAAGCCGAAGTAGAACGCCTGCGCGACCATCTGATTGTCAAAGACGAAGTCGTCGGAGCAGCTCAGCAGCGGCAGCCGTTCGAGGACCTCTCGGCTCCACGCACGGTAGCCGGTGTGGTATTCGGACAGCTTCTCGTGAATCAGGATGTTCTCCGCCAACGTGAGAAACCGGTTCGCGATGTACTTGTAGCGCGGCATGCCGCCCTTCAGAGCGCCGCGGCCGAGAATGCGCGAAGCCATCACAGCGTCATACTCGCCGTAGGCGATCATCGAGACCATCGCCGTAATCAGAAGCGGCGTGTACTGATAATCGGGATGGACCATCACGACGATGTCTGCACCTTCATGCAGCGCGGCAGCATAGCAGGTCTTCTGATTTCCGCCGTAGCCGCGATTCTTGTCGTGGCGAAGCGTGAGAAGACCAAGCTGCTGCGCGATGCGAACGGTGTCGTCCTTGCTGCAGTCATCGGTCAGGATGATGGTGTCGACGATGTCGCGAGGAATTTCGCCGACGGTCTTCTCCAGCGTCTTGGCGGCGTTGTAGGCCGGCAGAACAACAGCAGTCCGCTTTCCGTTGAGCATCTGAGTCTCCCTGAGGTCTCACTGACGAAGATGGGTCAACAAAGTACCGCGTTCATCGGATTACACGATGGTTGAGGTGCAGTACAGACGCGTGCTTCTCTTCCGATGATATCAAGCGTGGCACACAGAAACAGGTGATGAATCGCTTCTGAACTGCGCTCACCGGGCGCTCACAGCGGACGCCATCTGCTGGCCCAGCCGCACGCTTTCGGCGATCCCGCGATCCTCCGGATAGTAGTAGCAGGTGTCGGCGATCTGCAGACCGGCGATGGGTGTCTGGACGGGCGGAAGCTTCTGGCCGAAGTTGGGCTCGCACACGGGCTGGGCGTAGCGGAGGCGCGCGACTTTGGTGGCTCGGATGTCGTCGCGGGTGAGCGCTGGATTGATGCGATGCAGGCAGGCGAACGCTTCGTCGAGCAGCTGCTGGTCCGGCCAGGAGAACTTTGCATGCGTTGCCGGCATGTAATACGGCACATAAACGATGCTGTCGCCGCCGAAGTCACGCAGGTTCGAGAACTCGATAACGCCTGGAATTTCGATGCCCGGCTCCGAGATGTTCACCCAGAAGTGCGGAGTCACGGCGCGGCGCAGCTTGAAAATTACGCAGATCACCGCGACGTTATGAATCGCGTCGTAGCGCTGCTTCCAGTCGTCCGGGAGCGACGGCACAAGCGCAGAGATGTAGGGTGTGGGCGAGGTGCAGATCACGGCGTCAGCCGGATAGAACGCTTTCGCAGTGCGAACTCCGGTGACGCGGCCGTTCTCGGATGCGATCTCGGCAGCCGGTTCGCCGAGATGGATGCGCCCGCCGTTCTGCCGAATCGCATCGACGAGAGCATTGACGAGGGTAAGAGATCCGCCCTGAATGTAGCCGAGCTCCTCCTGCATCATGCTCTTGCGCGAACGGCCGATGCGGCGCACACGCGTCCAGATCCAGGTGGCGGAGATGTTTTCGGCGTGCTCGTAAAACTTGAAGTGAAACAGCGGCTCCCAGAGCAGTTTGTAAACCGGCTCGCCGCACCAGCGCGTGATCCAGCTCTTCGCAGATTCGGGTTCAATCTCCGGCCACTTGTCCTTGCGGACCGAGACCAGCGCGAAGAGACCGTAACGCAGCTTCTGCCACAGAGAGAGATGGGGGAACTTGAGAAGCGCGATGGGATCGCCCCAGCGGTGCAGTTTGCCATGCGTGAAAACACCCATGGAGGTGGGCCGCCAGTGGAGTGCATCCGAGAGGCCCAGCTCTTTGAGCAGATCGAATGTCGGATAGTCGGTCTTGGCGAGGAAGTGATAAAAGCGCTCGAGCGACACGCCGTCAAAGTCGAAGTGACCGGCCATTCCGCCGGGCTCGGGTGAGGCCTCGATGAGGTCCACCTCGTGGCCGTTCTTCACTGCGCGATAGGCAGCCGCGAGGCCCATCGCACCGGCTCCAACGACAACAACTCTAGCCATCCGCAGAATTCCTTATGACCGGTGAGCTGCTGCTCCGGCGCAGTACAAGATGTGACGATGCACGTGATACGAGTGTACTGGAACAGGCGACTAGCGCGTGGCGAGCGCAAGCTGCTGTTCGTACTCCTGACGCAAAGCGCGATTCCTACCGTGTAGCCAGCGCGAGCTGTTGTTCGTACTCCTGACGCAAACGCGCGATTCCTACCGTGTAGCCAGCGCGAGCTGTTGTTCGTACTCTTGACGCAAAGCGCGATTCCTACCGTGTAGCCAGCGCGAGCTGTTGTTCGTACTCTTCGTACGGGCCCTTGTGGTCAGTGATGTGGAAGTCGTCGGGTCCGCCCTCGAAGTGCCAGATGCGCGTGCCGACCTCTTCGATCAGGTCCTGGTCGTGCGTGACGAGGAAGACCGTGCCTTCGTAGCGCTGCAGCGCGGTGTTGAGCGCCATGATGCTCTCGAGGTCGAGGTGGTTCGTCGGTTCGTCGAGCACAAGGATGTTCGGCTTCTGCAGCATGAGCTTGCAGAAGATGAGGCGCGCAGCTTCGCCGCCGGAGAGGGCTTCGGTCTTCTTCATGCCCTCTTCACCGCGGAAGAGCATCTGGCCGAGCAGGCCGCGGATGTCTTCCTTGGCGGCCTTGGGGTCGAAGCTGTGCAGCCAGTCGGCGGCCGTGGTGCCCTTGGGGATGGCGCCGGTGTGGTCCTGGGCGAAGTAGCCGATCTGCGCTTCGTGTCCCCACTTCACTTCACCGGAGTCGATGTCGGATGGGTCGCTCTGGTCGATGCCGGTGTTCGCGAGCAACGCTTTGATGAGCGTGGTCTTGCCCTGTCCGTTGCGGCCGACGAGCACAACCTTGTCGCCGCGCATGACGGACGCGGAGAAGTTGCGGATGACGTGCTCGGTTGTGCCGTCGGGCTGGGTGTAGCTCTTGTTCACCTGCTCGAACTCGAGGACGTGCTTGCCGCTGGGGCGCTCCATCTTGAAGGCGATGTAGGGGCGCTGGATGTTGGAGCGCGCGAGCTCGGTGGTCTGCAGGCGCTCGACTTCCTTCTTGCGGGAGTTCACCTGCGAGCTGCGCGTGCCGGCGGAGAAGCGCGCGATGAACTCGTTGAGCTGCGCGATCTTCTTCTCGCGCTGCTCGTTCTGCGATTCGATGCGGCTGCGGATCTGCGTCTTCTGCATGACCATGTCGTCGTAGCCGCCGGTGTAGGTGATGATCGTCTCGTAATCGATGTCGGCGATGTGGGTGCAGACGGAGTTGAGGAAGTGGCGGTCGTGCGAGATGGTGATGACCGTGCCGTTGTAGCGGATGAGGAAGTTCTCGAGCCAGTGGATGGAGTCGAGATCGAGGTAGTTGGTGGGCTCGTCGAGGAAGAGGGCGTCGGGGTTTCCGAAGAGCGCCTGCGCGAGGAGCACGCGGACCTTCTGGCCGCCCTGGAGCTCGGACATCTTGCGCTCGTGGAGCTTCGTCGGGGATGTCGAGGCCCTGGAGGAGGATGGCGGCGTTGGCTTCGGCCTCGTAGCCGTCCTCTTCGCCGACGATGCCTTCGAGCTCGCCGAGGCGGATGCCGTCCTCGTCGGTCATCTCGGGCTTGGAGTAGATGACCTCGCGCTCTTCGAGCGCGGCCCAGAGGGCCTTGTTGCCCATGATGACGGTGTCGATGACGCGGAAGGCGTCGAACTCGTACTGGTTCTGCTTGAGGACGCCGAACTTTTTGGGGCGGACTACGGTGCCCTTCTGGGCGTCGAGCTCGCCGGTGAGGACCTTCATGAAGGTGGATTTGCCGGAGCCGTTGGGGCCGGTGAGGCCGTAGCGGCGATCGCCGTGGAAGGTGACCGAGACGTCCTCGAAGAGGAGCTTCGATCCGTAGCGCATGGTGACATTGGAGACAGAGATCATCTCCTATATTTTCTCATGTTTCGGGCGCAAACCATGGGGTACCCCCCTCCCCCCGGGTTTTTGCGCAAAGTCTTCAGAGCACAAGGTTTGTGGTTGGACTTGATGACGTCAAAAGCCGGCGCGAGGAAGCCAAGAGCAATGGAGCGGGGCATCGCCGGAGGTGGGTTTTGTCAAGTCGACGCGGCCGGTTTCGAGGCCGACGACGAGCAACGAAAGATTTTTGCAAAACATGCTTGACGGGCAGGCGCCTAACGAGTATTTAACTTGTAGGTTATATAACCTGATGGTTACATAAACGATGAATGACGCAATCAGCAATACGTTTTCGGCACTGGCGGACCCGACGCGCAGGGCGATCCTGGCGCGGCTGGCGCTGGGAGAGACCTCGGTGACGGAGCTGGCGGAGCCGTTTGAGATGTCGATGCCGGCGGTTTCGAAGCACCTGCGGGTGCTGGAGAATGCCGGGCTGGTGGAGCGGGGCCGGCAGGCGCAGTACAGGCCGGTGAAGTTGCGGGCGGAGCCGCTGAAGGAGGCTGCCGTGTGGATCGAGCAGTACAGGCAGTTCTGGGAAGAGAGTTTTGACCGGCTGGATGCGTTTCTGGCGCGGTTGCAGGCGGAGGAGGGCAAGCACAAGCAGAAACCGGCTCCGGCGAGGGCAGCGAAGGAGAGACGTGATGGGAACGGGCGTAAGTAGTTTGGCTGGCGGGCTTGTCACGCTGCTTCTGTGGGCGGCGGTTGTGTGCATGGCGGGGCCAAGGATGGTGGGCGCTGTGCACCGGGCGCTTAGCCAGGCCGGGAAAGAACTGGAGGCGAAGCGAATCTTCGCAAACCACGAAGCGGACGTTTTCGACGCGACGGCAACGTTCAGGGCCCGCGATGGAAAGAGTATGACGCTGCGTCTGGAGCTCGGTGAGAGAACCCGCCAGCGTTCAAGCGATGAAGCGGAGTAGGAACGACAGAAAGGGAGAGGCGGAATGAGCACAGCAGTGATGGAACCGAAGACGGGGTACGAGTTATCGATTACGCGGGTCTTTGATGCACCGCGGGAGCTGGTGTGGAAGGCGTGGACGGATCCGGAGATGGCGAAGCAGTGGATGGGGCCGCGTGGATTCACGGCGAAGCAGTTCGTAACGCCTGCGGAAGTCGGGCAAGCCGTGGAGCCTAACGATGGTGGGCCAGCGACCGGGAAGCGATCAGATGGTGGAGCTGCGCCAGGGCGGCGTGGTGAAGGAGATGCGTCCGCCGGAGCTGCTGGTCTACACGTTCGCGTGGAAGCCGCGGTCTGCGGTGGGGCTGCCGGACAGTCCGTTTGAAGAGAACGTGGTGACGGTGCGGTTTGAGGAGCAAGGAGGAAAGACGGTGATGCACTTTACACAGGCTCCGTTTGCGACGGAGAGCGAGCGCGATGGGCACATGGGCGGATGGAACTCGTCGTTCGACTGCTTTGCGGAGTTCATGCTGCGCGAACAGCCGGAGCGCAAGCCCGCAGAGGAGGATGTGCCGAGCGAGCTTCATTTGCGGCGGTTCTTTGCGGCACCGCGGCAGCTGGTTTTCGATGCGTGGACGAAGCCTGAGCTGCTGAAGCAGTGGTGGGGACCGAAGTGCTTCACCAACCCGGTTTGCGAGGTGGATGCGCGCGGCGGCGGGAAGATCCTGATTCACATGCAGGGGCCGGATGGGACCGTGTACCCGATGACGGGACGTTTCGTCGAGTTTTATCCTCCATACCGGTTTCATTTCACCTCGTCTCCGCTAAAGGAAGGCAAAGAGCTCTTCGAGACGTGGACTTCAGTGTTCTTCGAAGAGGTTGAAGGCGGGACCGAGGTCGTGCTGGATGTCCACGTGACGAAGAGCACGCCGGAGGCTGCGGGCTACCTGAAGGGCATGCGCGAGGGATGGAGCCAGAGTCTGGACAAGCTGGGGGAGCTGGTTAGAGAGAGACAGTAGAGGGTAGACAGTAGAGGGTAGAGAAGAGACCGTAGAAATCAGATTGCAAACGACACACGAACCAAAGGAGAGAAGCGATGAAGATGAGTGTGCATTTGAATTTTGGCGGGAATTGTAAGGATGCGTTTGCGTTTTACGAGAAGGTGTTCAAGGCGGACCAGGCGTTTTCGATGACGTATGGACAGGCCCCGCAGGGTGCGCCTGTTCCAGCGGACTGGGGAGATAAGGTGATGCATACGTCGATCCCGCTGGGCAGTGGCGTGCTGATGGGATGCGATGCGCCGCCGAACAGCTCGCAGCCGATGAGTGGATTCCAGGTGTGCGTGGAGGACAAAGACCAGGCAGAGGTGAAGCGGATCTTTGAGGCGCTGAGCGAGGGCGGGAATGTGACGATGCCGATCCAGAAGACGTTCTGGTCGCCGCTGTTCGGAATGCTGACGGATAAGTTCGGGGTGAACTGGATGGTGAGTGTGCCGGGCGAGCAACCGAGCTGAGCGTTCCAATCTGGCGTGTTCTGAAAGGCGGTCCTCAGCGGCCAACGCCGGATTCATCGCAGCTTTTCGGCACGGCTGAAGCCGTGCCCTTAAGGAGACTTGGCGCCATCCGCAGTGCGCGGAGGCGCCGAGTCGGCCTATGAGGCTATGCCGAAGCTCAGCCGCAGATGATTTGGGTGTTCGGTTTGCTGCCGCGGTCGCGGATGTCCGCGATCAGGTAGTTGGCGGCGACAAGGCCGAGGGGAAGAAGTGTAAGGACGAGGTTCATGGTCTTCTCCTTGTGTTGTTGTGGCCGGACCCGTACACGGTTGTGAAGCGTGTATGGGTCAGGCCGAGTCTGTGTTGTTCGAAGTTTCGCTGCGGGATGCAAAAGCTTTCGCACTGCAGGGCAAAACTTCTGTGAATTCTGTTCGGTCAGCGAAGGCCGCCGCCGGCTTGCAGAAGCGATCCGGTGACCCAGCGGGCGTCGTCGGAGGCGATGAAGGTGACCACGTCGGCGATGTCGTCGGGCTTTCCGGTGCGGCCGAGTGGTGTCTGCGCGACCAGATTGGTTTCGAAGTCGGAGCCGGCGATTCCCAGGCTGGCGGTTCCTTCGGTGGTGGTGACACCGGGGTTTACAGCGTTGACGCGAATTTTCTTCGGTCCGAGTTCCTTGGCGAGGGCGCGGGTGATGGCGTCGACTGCACCCTTGCTTCCGGTGTAGATGGAGGTGTTGGGCGGTGTGTTCTCTGTGACCAGCGACCCGATGTTGATGACACTGCCGCCTTCCGCGGGAAAGTGCGAAACGGCAGCTTTGGTTGTGAGCAGTAGCCCTGTGACGTTGGTCGTGAAGATGCGGTTGATCTCGTCTTCAGTAACGGCTTCGAGCGGGCTGAAGGAGTAGACGCCGGCATTGTTGACGAGGATGTCCAACTTACCGAAGGCGCGGGTGGTTTCTGTGAATAGCTTGTCGATGTCGGTGGATTCCGCGACGCTGGCCTTGACGGCGAGGGCTTTTCCGCCGGACTTGGTGATCTCGGCGACCGTGCGGTCCGCGCCGGATTTGTCGGACGCGTAGTTGACGACTACGGAGGCTCCGGCGGAGGCGAGCGCCTTGGCGATGCCTGCGCCGATTCCCTTGCTGGCCCCGGTGACGACTGCGACTTTTCCTGTGAGCTTTGCCATGACCATTTCTCCTGTTTCGATTTCTGTCGAATGTTTCGACGTATATCGAATTGATGTGGAGGAGGGGATGGGGATTCAGGAAAGTTTGATAAATGTCGAAATGTGAATGGGGTGCAGCAGAACACACCCCAGGGGAGACCCAGGGCTAAAGCCCTGGGCTACCAGCCCCTTTTCTGACGGATTGGCGTGAGGGCCAAGGCTAAAGCCTTGGCTTACCTAGAAGCGTTCGGCTTCAGTTAGAGCTTGGCGAGCTGGGCGAGGTAGGCGTTCCAGGTCTCGCGGTGGAGCGTGAGAGAGGCGCAGCGGCCTTCGCGCTGGACGTCGATGAGGCCGGCGTCGGCGAGCTCCTTGAGGTGGTGGGAGATGGTGGCCGGGCTGAGGACCTTTTGCTGGTCGAGGGAGCCGCACGGGGTGGCGTCGTGGCGGGCGATCTGTTGCAGGATGGCAAAGCGGCGCGGGTCGGCGAGGGCGCGGGCGATGGCCTGCATTTCTTCGTCGGTGAGCTTGTGGGTGCGCGCCATGGTTAGTTAGATGATAGTCGAAGTGTTTTGGGTGCGTGGGGGGGAACGGCACACCCCAGGGGCTAAAGCCCCCTTTTCTTTGGGCCACTGAGAGGGCCAAGGCTAAAGCCTTGGCTTACCTAGAAGCAAAGACAAAGACAAACGCAGATCCCCTTCGGGGATGACAGAAAGAAAGGCACTCGCGCGTTTTCCACCCCAGCGAGCCAGATCGCCGGGGACCCCGTCTTAACGCGCGATACCCCACCTTGCCTCCTTCGGGAGTCGAGGGTGGGGCACCCGGGGCGTGGTTGACCGATATGAAGCTGCGTTAGTTTTCGGGTTTGCGGGAGGCGGGCATCTGGGCGGGTTGTTCGGAGTGCATGGTGACGTCGTAGTTGCGGCCGAGCCAGCGGTTGGATGCGGGCCAGAAGAGGGTGAAGCTGAGGACCCCGGTTTGACCGCCGGTCTGCGCGGGTGCGGTGAGGTCGGCGAAGGCGCCGAAGCCGTCGACGGGGCGGGCGTCGGTGGTGGTCTTGGTGGCCCAGTTGTCGGTGGTCCAGAGGACCTGGAACGGTTCGGGGTCGATGATGCGGAGCGTGCCGCCGCAGACCATGGCGGAGATGGGGCGCGTGGTGCGGAAGATCTCCATGCGGGATTGGAATTTGCGCTGGTCTTTGGGGACGGCGTAGCGCTCTTCGACGACGGAGATGCGGTCGAAGATGTGGTTGTCGTTCGACGGAGCGGAGGAGCTTGAGGTACTCGGCGTGGGCCCAGCAGAGCGGCTGGGCGGAGCCGGCGGAGCGGCCGCAGTAGAGATGTTCGGCGGGCATGTCGGCGTAGTCCCAGACCTGCTCGGGGAGCATGCCGCCGAAGGAGGAGAAGTTTTCGATGGCGCTGATGAGCGGGCGATGTCGTTGCCGGCGGCGAGCTCGAAGTGCGCGCGCTCGCCGGTGAGGAGCGGCCAGGCGCGGCCCTGGCCGTAGCCGATGTAGGGGCCGCCGTCTTTGCGCTGGCCGTAGCCGTCGTGGTTGTAGCGGCGCCAGCAGGGGCCGTAGGGCGTGTCGATTTTGAGGACGTGGTCGACGACTTTGAGTGAGTCGATGATGAGCGGGTCGTCGGCGCGGCGGACGCCGTAGCGGACGAGCTCGAGGAAGCCGGGGTCGATGACCTCGCGGGCTTCGAAGTCGGACTTCTCGCCGGGCGCGCGGTTGGCGATGTGGATCATGCCAGCGGGAATGTCGGGGTTGTGGAAGGGCTCGCCCTCGGCCGGCGGGCGGATGCGCATGTAGTGGTAGGGGACGTCGGGGAGCAGGACGCCGTGCGGTGGTGGTGGTCCACTCGTCGAGGTGCGCTTCGATCCAGTCGGCGTAGTCGCAGAGGAAGTCGGCGAGCTCGGGGATGGGGCTTGCAGACGATCTCGGAGGCGCAGAGGAGCGCGGAGATGACGGCAGGCGAGCGTGGAGGGCGAGTAGCCGGCGTTCTCTTCCCAGCGCTCCTGCTGGGTGACGGGAGCGTAGCGGACGAGGAAGCTGGACGCGCGCGGTGACGAAGGGGACGATGTCGAAGCTGCCGAGGGCGTTGATCTTCCAGAGACGCCAGGCGAGGATGATGGGGAAGGCGACCTCGTCGAGCTGAATGCCGGACCAGTAGGGCGTGCCGTCGATCCAGAAGTTTTGCGCGAAGCCGCCGTCGGGGTGCTGGGTGCAGGCGAGATAGACGAGCGCGCGGAGAGCGGTTTCGGTGCGGCCGCAGGCGAGCAGCGCGGTGGCGGACTGGATCATGTCGCGGGTCCAGACCAGGTGGTAGCCGCCGAGGTCGTCGTCGGATTTTGACGCGCCCCAGGGGATGGAGGCGGAGGCGATGAAGGCGCCGGAGTAGGTCTTGTCCTCGTGCGCGAGGAGGACGTTGTGGGAGATGCGCATGAGGCGGCCGCCGTCGCTGGAGGCGGGCGCGAGGCGCTCGGGTGAGGCGGCGCGGTGCCACTGCTCGATGAAGCGCTTGCGGAGGAGCTCGTAGGGCGTGGCGAGGGTCTGGGTCATGGCAGCGAGCGCGGCGTGGTGGTTGTCGCCGAGCGCGATGGCGATGGTGAACTTGGGGTTGCGGGAGATGTCGATCTCGCCGATGAGGGCGATGTTGCCGTCGAGCGCCTGGCCGAAGTTCCAGGTCATTTTCTGGTGCAGGCAGAGGTCCTGATAGCCGTCGGAGGAGCCGACGTAGCCGCAGCTTGAGCGAGTGAAGCCGCAGTCGGCGCCGAAGGCGAGGGAGAAGCGGTTTTTCCAGGCGAGGACGGCGCGGCGGCCGGCGATGTCGAGCGCGCGGGCGGAGTTGCCGGCGCCGCCGCCGTCGAGATGCGGGGCGAGCAGGGCGTAGCACTTGAGCTTGGCGAGGAGCTCGGGGTCGCCGCCGATTTCGACGTGCATGAGGACGACGGGATGGTGCGGGTCGGTGATGAACTCCTTGGTGACGGTGTAGCGGCCGCCGAGGTCGTTGGCGACGACGCGGACGGCGAGGGCGTCGGGGTCGATGTAGTGGAAGTCGTACTCGAAGTCGCGCTTCTCTTCGTGGAAGAAGGTCTCCTCGTCGGTGAAGAGGAGCTCCATGTCGCGGGTCTGGGGGCGGTCGATGGTGGGGTAGTAGATCTCGTTGAGTGTGCCGTGCGAGGCGGTGAACCAGATGCGGCTGGAGGCGGCGTAGGCGGTGGAGACCGTGTCTTTTTTGGAGGAGGTCCAGCGGGGTTCAAGGCCGGGGGAGCCAAAGGCGGGGCCGTCGTCGTCGAGCCAGCGGTAGGTTTCGTTCAGAACGCTCATCAAGAGTTATGAGAGCACAGCGGCGCGTGTAATCGAAAATGTATGGGCGGCGATGGCAATTTGTGGACTCTACGGCAGCCATAAACCCGTTTTTGAGCAGGTGCAGCCCGATTGAAGCGAACCTGACCACAACTGCGTTAAGCTCGAAGGTGCTGAGTCGCCGGGCTTCGCTCGTGCATCTGACAGCGAAGAAGGCGACGAGACTTCGTTTGCGGAGATTGCACTCCGCTTGTGATAGCCCATTCGTTATAGAAGCAACCTGGTGGTTGCTGGAAGCACAGCCAAAGGAGAACTGTTATGGCATTTGAACTCCCTCCCCTGCCGTATGACTACGCCGCGCTCGAGCCGACGATCGACGAGGCGACGATGAAGCTGCACCATGACAAGCACCACCAGGCGTATGTGACGAACCTGAACGGTGCAGTGGAGAAGCATCCGGAACTTGGCAAGAAGACGCCGGAGGAGCTGATCAGGAATTTGAACAGCGTGCCTGAAGATGTGCGCACCACGGTGCGGAACAACGGCGGCGGACATGTGAATCACACGATGTTCTGGCAGATTATGACGCCGAAGGGCGGAGGCAATCCGACAGGCACGATCTCCGGGCAGATTCAGACGGACTTCGGCGGCTTCGAGGACTTCAAGAAGGCGTTCAACGATGCGACGGCGAAGCAGTTCGGATCAGGCTGGGGATGGCTGGTGTGGAAGGACGGCAAGCTGGCGATCATGACGACGCCGAACCAGGACAATCCGCTGATGCAGGGGCTTTATCCGATCCTGGGCAATGACGTTTGGGAGCACGCGTACTACCTGAAGTACAACAACCGCCGGCCGGAGTATCTGGCGGCGTGGTGGAACGTCGTGAACTGGGCCGAGGTGAACAAGCGCTTCGAGCAGGCGAAGAAGTAGCCGGCGAAGTTTGTGAGCACGAAGAGGCCGCTTCGAAAGAAGCGGCCTTTGTTATTTGCAAGGTCGCAGCGCCGGTTAGAGGTTGAGCTTCTTGAAGAAGCGCTCCGGGATGGCGCGGATGACGGACATGATGAGGCGCCACTGGCCGGGAACGTAGAGGATGTCCTGGCGGCGGTCGATGCCTTTCACGATGGTCGGCGGCGACTTTGTCGACGTCGGCGAAGCGTTCGCGGCCCTTCATGCCTTCGGTCATCGCGGTCTTCACGGGGCCGGGCTTGATGGTGATGACGTGCACGCCTTCGCGGTCGATGCGATTGCGCATGCCGTCGACGAACGCGGTCAGGCCGGCCTTGGAGCTGCCGTAGACGTAGTTGGATTTGCGGCCGCGATCGCCGGCGACGGAGCTGAGGACGGCGATGGTGCCGGCGCGGCGCTGGGCGCAGAAGTTTCCGAGCCAAGTGAGCAGGCTGACGGGAGCGGCGTAGTTGGTGTGGATGATTTGCGCGGCGTCGTTGAAGTTGCGCTCGGCCTTCGGCTGATCGCCAAGTACACCGAGCGCGACAAACGCGACATCGAGTCCGCCGAGTGCGTTGATGGCGTGTGCGAGAAGGTCTGCGTGGTGCTCGGTGCGGTCGAGGTCGGCGACGGCTGTATCGACGAAGGCGGCGCCGCGTGTGCGCGCGTCGGCGGCAACGGCGGCGAGGCGATTCGCATTGCGCGCGACGAGGAAGAGGCTGTCGCCGCGAGCGGCCCAGAGGCGGATGCAGGCTTCGGCGATGCCGGAGGTCGCGCCGAGGACGAGGATGCGCCTGGTGTCAGACGCGGCGGACTGCGGTGCGGCTTCGGCGTGCAGCAGGGATGATGAGGGATCAGCGGAGGGCGTTGTGCTCATTGCATGAACCCCTGGCCGCCGACCACGCGCTCCCAGAAGCTGGAGGTGAACGCGGGGTCTTTGTAGCGTGCGAAGCGCTGCCACTGCGGGTAGAAGGCCTGGAACTGCTCGGCGGTCATGCGCGCGTCCTTGGCGGGGTAGAGGCGGCCGCCGAACTCGTTGGTCATCTCGGCGAGGCGGTCGAAGAGTGCGAAGCTCTTCTCGGGCTTGATGGGGAAATCGAGCGCGAGCGTGATCCCGGGTTTGGGGAAGCTCATCATGCCGGGCGAGGGGACATCGCCGAACGCTTTGAGCACGGCGAGGAAGCTGGCAAGGCCGGAGTTTGCGACCTCGTGCAGGATGGCGATGGTGCCTTCGCGTGCGTGCTCCCACGGGATGACGTACTGGAACTGCAGCAGGCCGCGCTTGCCGTACATCTTGTTCCACTTGAGCACGGCGTCGAGCGGATAGAAGAACGGCTCGTAGTCCATCAGCTTGGTGACGCGCTGCTTCATCTGCTTCTTGAAGAAGAGTGTGTTGAACATGCCGACGGTGGCGCCGTTGAGCACAAAGCCGGGAAGCTCGAACGGGAACGTGAGCTTCGGTGCGGCGGAGGTGTTGAGCTCGCCGGGAATCTCGACGTGGTCGCCCTGCATGAAGATGCCGCGCGCGAAGTTTTTGCCGGTGGATGTGACGTCGATCCAGCTGACGGTGTACTCGATCTCCTGCGATTGTGCGGTGAGGTCGAGAAACTCGTCGATGCCGTGAAACTGAATGCCCTCGTACTCGATCTGGCGGCTGACGATGCGCTTGAGGCGAAGCTGCGCCCAGGTGATCATGCCGGTGAGGCCGAGGCCGCCGATGGTCGCGGAGTACACATCCGGGTTGCGTATTAGGTGAGCAGATCAGGCGCGTGCCGTCGGAGCGAACGAGCTCGAACTGCGGGACGTGGCAGCCGAAGGTGCCGGCGACGTGATGATTTTTGCCGTGGATGTCATTGGCGATCGCGCCGCCGAGGGTTACGTATTTTGTGCCGGGCGAGACGGGAAGAAACCAGCCGCGCGGCACGGCGAAGTCGAGGATCTGCGCGAGCGTTATGCCCGCTTCGGCGGTCAGAACGCCGCTTACAGGGTCAAAGGCAAGCAGCCGGTTCATCCCAGTGGTCTTGACCAGGGTGCCGTCCTTGAGCAGGCAGACGTCGCCGTAGCTGCGCCCCATGCCGACGGGCAGCGCTCCGTGGTGGACGCCGTCGATGACGCGCGGGAACTGGTCCTGCCAATGAACGGAGCGCACGTCGGCGTTGTAGACGGGGTAGCGCCCCCAGGACTCGAACGGAGGCTTGATCGGCTCGCTGTCAGGTGCGGTTGTCGAAGGCTCGACCGTGGACGGCATGCTTTCAGGATAGCGGATGCGCGTGGCGCGCGTTCAGCACCAAAGAGTTCAGCCGAAGCGCTGATACTTCTTCCAGAACTCAGGCCACGGGAGACGGGGCGGACCGCAGAGAAAGATGTCCGGGTGGTACTTGCTCTCTTCGTTGTTCATGCCAGGCGGATACGGCACATGCGCGGCGAGCCGGCAGTTGGTGAACTCCT
This sequence comes from uncultured Acidobacteriaceae bacterium, assembly GCA_963777205.1. GTDB lineage: Bacteria > Acidobacteriota > Terriglobia > Terriglobales > Acidobacteriaceae > Granulicella. The sequence continues at coordinate 470,285 of CAVZPQ010000001.1, forward strand.
CGTTGGCGTCGTCGGCGTTGAGGCCGGTGACGATGAGTGAGGTTGGCGGGGGTGCCGGATAACCGCGCAGCCATTCGGAGTTGGTCAGGCCGATGGGCTCGGGCAGGCTGTACCGGCGGCCAAGAACCTCAACCGCGCCCTGCTCGCCGTAGTTCGCCGTTACGATTCCGACTGCGCCGCGCTGGTCTGGTGGGAAGGTGTCACGAATTTGTGCGAGGGTCTGGATGAAGGTATCCCAGCCGTGCTCTTCACGGAGATCGCCGCTGCGAGCGAGCGCAAACGCCTTCAGCGGACCATTCGATGCGAGGGGAATGAGCATCGCTGAAGCGTAGGCTCCTGCAACGAGAATGCCGGCCCAGAGGATGGCGAAGATGGAGCGACGCGCGAGCGGACGCAGCGAGGACAACCAGAGCGTCATCGCGACGGCGCCGAACGCGACGATTACGGGGAAGATCGATCCGGTGTAGTAGCCGCGGCCTTTCGAGATGGCGAAGAGGAGAATGGTGGCGATGAACGCGATGCTGATCGCGCGATAGCGAGTGATGCGCCAGGCGGCAATCAGGCCGGCGATCGTCAGCGGGAGAGCGAAGACGTTTTCGCAGGCGATCGCCTGGAATACCCAGAAATCCTTGGCGCTTGCGCGGCCGATTCGCAGATCCCGCGCATGAATGTGCTCGAGGAAGTGGAGCGAGATGAACCCGTGGCGCGCCTGCCAGATCAGGTTGGGGAGCACGATGAGCAACGTGATCGCGCAGCCGAATACAAACCAGCGGCTCGCCAGAAATCGGCGCGCCGGCGTGAGCATCATGCCAAGCAGCAAGCCGGCGATGAAGAACGCGACAGTGTACTTGGCCATCAGGCCGACGCCGCTGAACGCTCCGATCCAGAGCCACCAGCGCTCGTCTTCATCGGTGAGCAGTCGAACGACGCCGTAGGTTGCGAGGACCCAAGCGAATTGCTCGAACGTGGTGTACTGAAATTCTGTTCCTTCGAAGAGCGCAATGGGCGACAGCGCGACGGCGAGCGCGGCGGTGACCTGCGCGAACCGGCTGCCTCCGAGAGCGCGGGCCATGAGGCCGGCGGCGATCACAACGCCAGCTTGCGCAAGCACCGAGAACAGGCGTAGACCGACGAGCGAGAAGCCGAAGATCGCGATAGAGATTCGCTCGAGGAATGGCGTCAGGGGCGGATAGGCAACAAAGCCCCAGTCGAGATGCAAGGCGTCGGAGAGGAATTGCAGCTCGTCGCGGTGGAAACCATAGCGGCTGTTCGTGAGCAGATGCAGCAGCGCAACGGCGGCGGCAACCAGGAAGATCGGCAAAAGGCTGCGCTGTTGCGCGGGAGCGTGGTCTGCCTGCGCCATAGAATTGTTTGCGGAGTCCGTCTTTAACATGCGCACGTCTCCCGGGAAGATTATGAATCTGAAGGAACTGTACGCGATCAACGAACCGATGGTTCCAGTGGGCGGAGGAAGATTGGGAGACGCAGTTTGACAGTTGACCGGCAAACGGAAATCGATCCGGGCAAGTGGTACCGCGGAGCGCCTTACAGCGCGCGCGGCCGAGATGGCCCAGCTGCAGCGCCGGCATGTGCTGCTCGGATACGCTCGGCTTGCGCTGGTGCTGATGGGCGTTGCCGTTGCATGGAGCTCGTTCTATCTGGGCGCGATCTCACGATGGTGGCTGCTGGCCGTGGTTGCGGTATTTGTGGCTGTTGCGCGGCTGCACTCGGCCGTGTTGCAGCGCAGATCGCAAGCGCAGCGGGCGACGAGGTTCTTCGAGGCGCGGTTTGGCGAGAATCGAAGACCGCTGGGCGGAGCTTCCTGGGCGCCACGCGGAGGTAAACGCGAGCGGAAGTTTGTTTGCTGACGATCTCGATCTCTTCCGGCGCGGCGGGTTGTTCGATCTGCTGGACACGGCGAGAACATCCGCTGGAAGCGATAGTTTGAGCTCATGGCTGCTCACGCCCGCCGAACGCGATGTGATCCTTGCGCGGCAGGAAGCGATTGCAGAGCTGCGCGGTATGCCAGAGCTGCGGGAACAGCTTGCAAGCTGCGGCGCGGCGGACTTCGAGAAGCTGGACATTGCGGCCGTTGCGGGCTGGGCGACAGGTCAAGCGGCGCAGATTCCTGAATGGCTGCGGCTGGGTCGCGCCCGTGCTCGTTGCGGTTACGCTTGCGGCTGCGGTCTGGTTCTTCGCCACGGATAAGGGTCTGCCTCTGCTCGGGATGTTGGTTCTGGATTGGGCGATCAGCCGCAGCTTCAAGCGCAAAATGAAGCCCATCTTTCTAACTGCGGAGCGCGCGAGTGGAAGCCTGCGGCTGGCGTCGGTGCTGATTGCGTTGTGGGAGCAGCAGAGTGTTTCTTGCGCATTGCTGACGAGCTTGCGGCATACGTTCGCGTCCGAGGCAGACAGCGCGACTCGTGCGCTGAGCAGGCTGGCATTGCTGGCTGCGCATGATGGAACAGCGCGCCAACATGATGGTCCGGATCCTTGACTCTCCGTTTCTGTTTTCCGTGCAGCTCGCGGTTGCGACGCAGCGATGGCGCAGGCGGCATGCCGCGTCGGTTGAGAGCTGGCTGCGCGCGCTGGCTGAACTGGAGGCGCTCGCGTCGCTGGCGACGTACAGCTTCGAGCATCCGAAGGATCCATTCCCCGAGATCAGCGAGGGACAGCGCTTGCTTTGAGGCGCGCGAGCTTGGACACCCGTTGATCGCCGATGCAAACTGCGTTCGCAATGATGTGGCGCTCGGCGCCAACACCAGCGTGCTGCTCGTGAGCGGATCGAATATGTCGGGCAAGAGCACGCTTTTGCGCGCGATCGGGATCAACGCCGTGATGGCAATGGCTGGAGCTCCGGTGCGTGCGGCCAGCCTGCGCCTCACGCCGGTTCACGTGGGTGCGAGTATCCAGGTAAACGACTCGCTGCGTGAAGGGCGCTCGCGTTTTTATTCCGAGATTCTGCGGCTGCGCGCGGTGTGTGCGCTTGCGGAGGAGATGCCGCCGGTGCTGTTCCTGCTTGACGAGCTGCTGGATGGGACGAACTCCAGCGACCGGCTGACAGGAGCGCGCGGGATCGTGCAGGCGCTGCTCGCGAGCGGAGCGATCGGGTTGATCAGCACGCATGATCTCGCGCTGACAGAGATTGGCGCCGGCGACGGCAGGCTGCGCAACATGCACTTCGAGGAGCGGATAGAGGACGGCGAGATGCACTTCGATTTCAAGTTGCGCGACGGTGTGGTGACGACGCGGAACGGAGTCGCGCTGATGCGGATGGTCGGGCTGAAGGTGTGACACACCTCAGCGACAGATTGCGTCGAGTTCTTTGGAGCGGTCCGTCATGTATGGAATGTTGACGTTGCGTGCCTGCGCAACCATCTCGTTGAAGGTGTTGCCGGAGGGTGAGGAGACCTTGGGATCGAAGCTGTAGATGGGGTCTGCCATGGCCTGCTGCAGCGTCACGAAGGTGAAGCCGCGAGAGCGAAACAGGCCGATCAACTCCGGCAGCATGCGCGCGTCGAACGCTCCAACGTGCATCAGGAGAACATATGGCACGTCGCGCTGGTATAGCGTTCTGTGCGACCTGACGATAAACCGTGAATCGCCTCGTCGGCCGCGTCGAGATAGCTGTCGTGCAGTGACTGAATCGCAGCGTCGATCGTGCTTCGCTGCACAGCGCGCGTAAGGCTCGTTCCAGTTGTAGTCCTGGAAGTCCATCGAGACCTCGGCGATGCGGTAGCCGTGCTGCGTCAGCCACGAGCGGAGCTTGCTCGCGCTTTTCGACGGTGCTTCCCTCTTCGAGGAAGGGGAAGCGGAACCAGTGCCAATCACTGTCCGGCGAGACCTTGCGCAGAAGCGGCTCGTCGCGGAGGATGTTGGCCTCGTACTGCGCGACGGTGAGTTTGTCGAACTCAGGGTGCGACCAGGTGTGATTGCCGAGCGGATTGCCGGCCGCGCGCCATGCCTGAAGGATGTGGATCTGATACGGATACTGGGCGACGCGAAAGCCGTTCACGAAGCCGTAGATCGGCGGCATGTGTTCGCGCTTGAGCGTGTCGAGGATGGACTGAACGACGGCGGGTCGAGCCATGCCGGGAGGAAGCGGGCCGTGTGCCGGCAGGTCGTCGAAGGTGAAGGCGACCTGGAGCGGGGTCGCTGGAGAGGGCGGCGGAGACTGTGCGACCGCGGCTCGCGCGCATCGATAGACAAAAGGCTGCCGCGATAAACAGCCCCCGCAGGCGTGTGGCTCGGCTCATCATGCTCAGTGTAGCCGCCATTTTCCGCGGTTTTACGCGGCCGAACCGGACGGTGCTCGGGAGCCTCTACAATGACGAAATGAGCTATCCCGAGAAGTACCGCTACGCCAAGTCACACGAGTGGCTGAACATGGACGGTGAAACGGCAACGGTCGGCATCACCGATTATGCGCAGGAGTCGCTGGGCGACATCGTGTTTGTCGAGTTGCCGAAGGTCGGCCAGCAGTTGGAGGCCGGATCGACGTTCGGCTCCGTCGAGAGCGTGAAGGCGGTGAGCGATTTGTATGCGCCGGTGAGCGGCACGGTGACCGAGGTGAACGAGAGCCTGAACTCGGCGCCCGAGACGGTGAACGCAGCGGCGAACGACACGTGGTTCATCAAGATCACCGTGACGAATTCCGACGAAGCGAATGCGTTGCTCTCGGCCGCGGACTACGAGAAGTTTGTGAAGGAAGAGACCGGGCACTAGCGTTGTCGGTTGCCAGCTCTGTCCGGTATTGGGCGCGGGCGACTGCGGCGGATTCGCTATAGACGTTCACGCGCACAGTTCGCTCGAGCCGAGAACTGAGAACGAGGATTGAGAACCTCGATGCGTTATCTCCCCAAGTCCCCTGCCGATCGCAAAGAGATGCTCGACGCGATTGGTGTCGCGTCCGATTGACGAGCTGTTTGAGACGATTCCCGGCGAGTACCGGCTGGATCGCGATCTGAATATTCCGCGGCAGCATGCGGAGTCGGAGATTCTGGACCGGTTCCGCGCGTTTGCCGGGAATCTCGCGAGTGGCGATGCGGCGGAGCTGGCGAATGATGCCCGCGACGAAGCTGCCGGCGAGCTTTCTTGGCGCGGGGGCGTACCGGCACTATCGGCCGGTGATTATCGACTCGCTGGTGCAGCGCGGCGAGTTTCTGACGAGCTATACGCCGTACCAGCCGGAGATCTCGCAGGGCACGCTGCAGGCGATGTTTGAGTTCCAGACGATGATCTGCGAGCTGACGGGCATGGAGATTGCGAACGCGTCGATGTATGACGGGTCCACCGGGTGCGCTGAGGCCGTGATGATGGCGGTGCGCGTGACGGGGCGGGATGGGTGCGTGGTCGCGCGCACGGTGCATCCGGAGTACCGCGAGGTGCTGAAGACGACGGTGCAGCACCAGGAGATTCCGGTTGCGGAGTGCGGTTATGACCGGAAGACCGGGCGCGTCGATCTGGCTGAGCTCGAGCGGGCGATTACGGAGAACACGGCTTGCGTGCTGATCCAGTCGCCGAACTTCTTCGGCACGATTGAGGATGTTGCGGCGATTGCGGAGCTGGTGCACTCGAAGGGCGCGCTGCTGATTGTGGCGATTGCGGAGGCTGTGTCGCTGGGCATCGTGAAGCCGCCGAAGGAGGCGGATATTGTGGCGATGGAGGCGCAGAGCTTTGGGGTGCCGGTGGGGTTTGGCGGGCCGTACTGCGGGGTGATTGCGTGTAAGGAGCGGTTCCTGCGGCAGATGCCGGGGCGGCTGGTGGGTGAGACGAAGGACATGGATGGCAAGCGCGGGTTTGTGCTGACGCTGTCCACGCGCGAGCAGCACATCCGGCGCGAGAAGGCGACGAGCAACATCTGCACCAACCAGGCGCTGGTGGCGATGATGGTGACGATCTTCCTGACGGTCTACGGCAAGCAGGGGCTGCGCGAGCTGGCGGAGCAGAATCTGGCGAAGGCAGCGTATCTGCGGGATGTGCTGAGTGCGGCGGGTGGGGCGGAGCCGATGTTCTCTGGGCCGAGCTTCAATGAGTTTGCGGTGAGCTTGTCGATGAGCGCCGAGGATGTGAATGCGCGGCTGCTGGAGAAGAATATTGTTGGCGGGCTGGCGCTGAAGCGGTGGTATCCGGAGCTGGGGGAGAATGCGGCGCTGTGGTGTGCGACCGAGCTGACGACCAGGGCGCAGATGGATGCTGCGGCGCAGGCGCTGGGGGCGAGCTAGACGTCCCCCTAACCTCCGCAGAGTCAGTGATTCACGTGTTGCGCAACGTCTCAGTAAACTGGAGCGTTACAGCGACGTGAACAGCGTACGGGGGTCGCTTTTTTGTGCTCGCTGGAGCCTACCGGTAGTTGCGGATGTAGGTGTCGCGGGGGAAGCCGGAGCGGCGGGCGCGCTGCTGGAGGGATTTGGCTTCGGGTTCGGACATGGGGCCGCCGAGGCTGACGAGGAAGGTGCGGCCGCGCGGGCTGAAGACGTCGGCGTGGAAGTCGCGGTGGCGGGCGTTGAGGCGGTCGGCTTTGGTCTGCGCCTGGCCCTGGTGGTTGTAGGTGTAGGCGATGACGTACCAGCCGGGCGCGCGGGCGCGCAAGCGGAGCGGCGGCGGCGGCGGGCGCCGCGGGCCTGGCGTCGGCCATGAGGGGCGGCTGCGATGCAGCGGATGGCGTGGGCTGGGCAGCGGTGCTGGAGACGCGGCGACCGGCTCCGCGGTGGTTGCGGGCTGGGCGGGCTTTGCGGAGACGAAGTGCCAGATGACGATGATGCAGACGATTACGGCGGCGATGAGCGGCGAGGAGCATGGGCCGGAGCTTGAAGCCGGTGGGCTCGTCTGTGATCGCGCGGCGGGAGCGGATGGTGGGCTCGGGTGCAGAGGTGCGGCGCGGCTGGGCTTGTGCTGTTGAGTGGGAGTGTTCCCTGCTGGGCGAGATCGGCGCGGGCGGGTTTGCGGCGGGCTGCAGGTTGCGGTGGGGCCGGCACGGGCTGCGGCCTGCTGAGGCGCGGCGGCGGGCCGGGAGCCGTTCGGAGTCGGTAGCCGCGGCCGCTGTCGGGAGGAGCGGAGGCGTTGACGACCTGGCCGATCTGGTCGAGGGTCCAGGAGCCGTCGAGCATGTGGGGGATGAGGCGTCGGAAGACGTCGGGCAGGTTGAGGCCGGCGTTGTAGGTCTTTTCGAGCGTGAGGCACTGGAGGAGAAGGATGCCGAAGTCGTGGATGTCGCGGCGGCGGAGTTCGGCGCAGCCTTCCGGGGTGTTGAATTCGATGTCGGCGATGCACTCGCGGACGCAGTCGCTGCGGAGCTTGACGGTTTCGCCGACGGCGAGGACGTTGTCGGGAGCGATGTGCTCGTGGACGAGGCCGCTGGCGTGGAGCGCGGTGAGGGCGGCGTGTACGGCGCGGGCGACCTGGGTGGTTTCGGCGAGGGTGAGGGGGCGCTCGTGGAGGACGTCGCCGAGGTTGGCGTCGTTGGCCTCCATGAGGGCGTAGGTGATGGCGACGCCGTCGAAGTCGGCCTGGCCGAAGCGTTCGATCTCGATGAGATTGGTTTCATGGATGGCCGAGACCTGGCGCCAGCGGTTGAGCAGGTCGTCTTCGTCGTAATGGGCTTCGGTGATGCGGATGACGGCAGGCTTGCCCGTGGCGTCCGCGGTGGCGAAGAAGCCGTTGCGGCCTTCGGAGCGCAGCAGCTTGCCGAGGGTGTAGGTTCCCTCGATCGTTCGTCCTTCGTATTCGGTCCAGAGTTGCATTTCGGTCTTTGCTCCGTGCGGTCGCAGGTTTGGCGAAGAGGCAGGGGCGCGGCGGCCGGGGGAGTTCCTCTTCGGGGGAGGCAGATTTGCCTATTCAGATTTTGGACGCGCAGGTGGAGTAATCGGCACGTTTTGCACAAGCTAGAGCGGAATTGGTGGAATCAGGGGAGGGACGGGGACGTGGGCAACCGGCGGGGAAAGATGGGCCGCACGGGTCGGACGGTCCAATGTGAGAATCTGGAAGGAGCGGCTAGCCGATGATTCTGGTGCGCTTTGTGACGGGAGCAGGATGGCAGACGAAAAGTTTATTGGAACGCCGAAGAAGGCGACGACGCACGTCAATCAGAACGAGGATTTGATCTTCGAGAAGAGCTCGCCGGGCAAGAAGGGGTATCGGCTGGCGGAGCTGGATGTGCCGGCGGTGGATGCGGCTGCGCTGCTGGGCGATGCGGCGCGCGAGGACCTGGGCGTGATGCCGGAGCTGAGCGAGATTGAGATCATCCGGCACTTCACGCGGCTTTCGACGTGGAACTATGCGATCGATCTGGGGATGTATCCGCTGGGCTCGTGCACGATGAAGTACAACCCGCGGATCAATGAGGCGGTGGCGCGGCTGGAGGGTCTGGCGGAGGCGCATCCGTATCAGCCGGAGTCGCTGTCGCAGGGCGCGCTGGGGATCATGAAGATTCTGAGCGAGTGCCTGATTGAGATTACGGGCATGGATGCGATCACGCTGCAGCCGGCGGCGGGCGCGCATGGCGAGTTCACGGGGATTCTGCTGGCGCGGGCGTATCACACGGCGCAGGGCAATCCGCGCAAGAAGATTCTGATTCCGGATTCGGCGCATGGAACGAATCCGGCGACGGCGGCGGTGTGCGGCTACCAGGTTGCGAATCTGAAGTCGAACGCGAAGGGGATGGTCGATCTCGCGGAGCTGGAGAAGCTGGTGACGGACGATATTGCGGCGCTGATGCTGACGAATCCGTCGACGATTGGCGTGTTTGAGAGCGAGATTCACAAGATTGCGGACATTCTGCATGCGAAGGGCGCGCTGCTGTACATGGACGGCGCGAATATGAATGCGCTGTGCGGCAAGACGCGGCCGGGCGATTTCGGCGTGGACGTGATGCACCTGAATCTGCACAAGACGTTTTCGACGCCGCATGGAGGCGGTGGACCGGGGTCGGGGCCGGTGGCGTGCAAGAAGATTCTGGAGCCGTTTCTGCCGACGCCGGTGGTGGTGACTCGGCCGGATGGAACGCTGGGATTGGATTACAACCGGCCGCAGAGCGTGGGGCGCGTGAAGGCGTGGTACGGCAACTTCGGGATGTTTGTTCGCGCGCTGGCGTACATCCTGGCGAACGGGCCGGATGGGCTGCGGCAGACGACCGAAGATGCCGTGCTGAATGCGAACTATCTGCGCGCGAAGCTGGAGGGCACGTTCGATCTGCCGTACAAGTCGCCGTCGATGCATGAGGTGGTGTTCAGTGACAAGCTGCAGGCGAAGAACGGCGTGAAGACCGGCGATATGGGCAAGCGGCTGATCGACTACGGATTTCATGCGTACACGGTTTCGTTTCCGCTGGTGGTGCAGGGCGCGATGATGATCGAGCCGACGGAGAGCGAGTCGAAGGAAGAGCTGGATCTGCTGGTCGATGCGTTGCAGCAGATTGCGCGCGAGGCGGAGGAGAATCCGGAGCTGGTGCAGACGGCACCGCACACGACGCGGCTGCGGCGGCTGGATGAGACGACGGCGGCGCGGAAGCCGGTGCTGCGGTGGAAGGCGCCGGCTGCGGCGGATTCTGTGACGCCGGATTCAGCCGCGAAGGAGTGGTAGCCCGTGCCGGATGAGGCGAGGAGTGCGACGCCGTTCTATCGGCACGGCGATGTTCTGCATGCGCGCGGCGAGGAGCTGGAGCGCGAGATCTTCATGCGTGGCGAAGCGGGTGGAAGGCTTGCCGTCGCGTTGGATTCGCTGACGGATGCGCTGGTGCTGGTGGGCCAGCACGGCGTGTACTGCACGAGCAATCGGAATCCTGCGGTGCCGAAGCTGGATCTGCAGGCGGTGCTGGCGGGGATCGGCGGAGCGAAGGAGCTGATCGCCGGCGCGATGGAGCAGATTCGCAAGGACAAGCAAGTGCGCTAGGCGGTCGAATGCTGCGCGTACACTGAACGCATTCGGATTTCGCTTCAGGAGCTTTCTCCCAAAATGCAATCTTCGCGTCTGTTCTGCGCTGCAGCGGTTGGTGCGGCGATTCTCTTTCCATGTCTTGCGGGTGCGCAGGCTGCGCCGATGCAGACCGCGCCGATTACGCTGGCGGTTGATCTGACCGATGCTCCGCGGAAGATTCTGCACGCGGTGGAGACGATGCCGGTGCAGCCGGGGCCGATGACGATCGTGTATCCGGAGTGGATTCCGGGAGAGCATGCGCCCGACGGGCCGGTGGTCGACCAGGCGGGGTTCGTCATCACGACGCAGAGCGGGCGAGCGCGTGAAGTGGGAGCGCGATCCGGTGAACATGTACGCGTATCACATCACCGTGCCGGCGGGAACGACGCAGCTGAATATGAAGATGGATTTTCTGGCGACAGCGGCGGCGGAAGGCTTCTCGGCGGGTGCGTCGACGAGCGCGAATCTGGCGCTGCTGAGCTGGAATGAGCTGGTGGTGTATCCGGCGGGAATGAATGCGGCGGACGTCATGGTGACGCCGTCATTGAAGGTGCCGGAGGGATGGAAGTTTGGGACGGCGCTGGAGGCGACATCGCCGGTTGGGGAGAACACGAGCTTCAAGACGGTGTCGCTGGAGCAGTTGATTGATTCGCCGGTGCTGGCGGGGCGGTACTTCAGGGAGGTTGCCGCTGGCGCCGGATGTGACGCCGAAGCACTACCTGGATATGGCGGGCGATGGGCCGGAGGATGTGGAGCTGTCGCAGGAGCACATCGATGATTTTTCGCGGCTGGTGCGCGAGACGGGCGCGCTGTACAAGTCGCGGCACTATCACTCGTATCACTTTCTCGTGACGCTGAGCGATCAGGTGGCGCACTTCGGGCTGGAGCATCACCAGTCGTCGGATGATCGCGTGAGCGAGAAGACGTTTACGGACGACAACACGTTTATCGAGGCGGGGCTGTTGCTGCCGCATGAGTTTACGCACTCGTGGAATGGGAAGTACCGGCGGCCGGCGGGGCTGGCGACTCCGAACTACCAGGAGCCGATGAAGGGCGATCTGCTGTGGGTGTATGAGGGGCTGACGGAGTATCTGGGCGATGTGCTGGCGTCGCGGTGCGGGATATGGCCGGCGGCGGTGTATCGCGACCGGCTGGCGACGATTGCGGGATATCTGAACGATGTGCGGCCGGGGCGCACGTGGCGCGATCTGCAGGATACGGCGACCGCGGCGCAGTTACTGTACTTCGCGAGCGGCGGCTACGACAACTGGCGGCGCGATACGGATTATTACGATGAGGGCGAGCTGCTGTGGCTCGAGGTTGACCTGACGATTCGCGAGAAGACGAACGGCAAGAAGAGCCTGAATGATTTTGCGGCGGCGTTTGAGGGGCTCGGCGGGAATACGGCGCCGAAGGTGGTGCCGTATACGTTTGAGGACATTGTGAGCGCGCTGAATGCAGTGGTGCCGAACGACTGGGCGGGCTTTCTGCGGACCCGGCTGGACTCGAATGAGTTTCATGCGCCGGAGATGAATGGGATCGATGCGCTCTCGGGGTACAAGCTGACGTACACGGACAAGCCGAACTACTGGTCGCAATTAATTGAGAGTCAGCACAACTTCATCGACGTGCGGTGGTCGCTGGGGATGTCGGTGGGGACCGATGGCAAGGTGAATGATGTGATCGTCGGCGGGCCGGCGGACAAGGCGGGGTTTGGGCCGGGCATGCAGATCATCGCGGTGAACGGGCGGGCTTTTGCTCCGCTGCTGTTGCGGCAGGCATTGCAGAAGGCGCAGGGGAACGGGCCGGCGCTCGAGTTCATCGTGGAGAACACGAACTACTTCAAGGTGATCCGGATGGATTATCACGGCGGCGAGCGGTATCCGCAGCTGGAGCGGGTGCAGGGCACGCCGACCCGGCTGGATGACATTCTGCAGCCGATGGTGAAGTAGAGCAGAAAGTAGAGAGTAGACACTAGAGAGTAGATGAACGTGCCGGCGTCCTGTTCAGTCTGAGTTGCGCAGATTTCAGCTGGCGCGGGCGGGGGCGGGCACAGGATGCAGCGGGTCGACGGTCGCCTCGGGTGGGAGCTTGCCGGTTTCCTTCAGGTGCTTTTCGGCGACCGAGGCCTGGATCTCGGAGTTGAGCTCGGCACCGGCGAGCAGCGTGAGGCCTGTGATGTAGAACCACATCAACAGAACCATGACGGCGCCCAGCGAGCCGTAGGTGACGGAGTAGCTGTTGAAGAAGTGAAGATACGCGCGGAAGCCGAGCGATGCGACGACCCATGTGATGATTCCGAGTGCAGCGCCGGGCGTGAGCCAGCGCCAGCATTTCTTCTTCAGATCCGGAGCGTAGTAGTAGATGATGCTGAAGATCAGCATCAGCAGAGCGCAGGCGATGAGCCAGCTCACCACGTGAATTGCGAGCGCGGCAGCCATTCCCACGGGCCGATGCCAGATGGCGAGCGACGCTCTGTGCGCCAGGAAGTCGCCGCCGAACAAAATAGCCAGAGTTATTGTCGCGATGAATGCGAGCAGAAGGGTGATGCCTATCGATGCGAGATGAGCCTTCCAGTAGGGCCTGGTCTCGCGCACCTTGTAGACGAGGTTGATGGTGTCCTGAATGGCGGAGAAGCCCATCGATGCCGACCATAACGAGACCAGCAGGCCAAAGGTGATTTTGCCGCCCGTCGAGGCCGCTGCCGTTTGGTCAAAGGTGTTGATGACGAGCTGATATGCCGAGGGAGGCACCATCATGGCGAGATAGTGCAGAAGCTTCACGTAAATTCCTGGCGCGCTGCGAGCAGCGAGCCCAAGCGCGGCGCTCGCGCAGATGAGCATGGGGAACAGGGAGAACAGGAAGTAGAAGCCCAGCTCGGCGGCGCGCGAGACGAGATCGTCGTCGACGAACGCCTTTCCCGTGCGCTTGAGCACGATCAGGACGGGCGTACCTTCGAAGTCCCAGAGGCTGTGGAACTCCGAGTGCGAGACGTAGTCCCAAATACGTTGCGCTAACGGATCAGCCGTGCGGTGGTCTTTGCGGGCCGGTGTCTGCGGGGTGGACGGGAAAGGTACGCTCTGCGGCATACGCAAGTTGTTCCTCTGCGGAAGCGTTTCGGGGGCCGGTCAGTTCATCGTCTCGTCTCTCAGATGCGGGCTGACATTGCGCGGTAACTTGCGTATTCTTGCGGCAAGCATCGCCATCGCGACTGGCGCATCTCATCTGTCAGGAGCAAGACACAAGCATGAAACGCCGTAGAAGCAGGGCCCCCCGCAGCGCACGAGGAATCCCTTTCTGGATGCGCAAGTTGGGGCAACTGTGGCGGCTTGTGAAGGAGAGCCACGCGGATCCGCTGGAAGGCGAGCCGCGGCTGCCGCTGGTGGTCGGGGAAGATGAGGCGGCGATCACGTTCATCGGGCACTCGTCATTCCTGCTGCAGCTTGGCGGACACAACCTGCTGATCGATCCTGTTTTTGCGACGCGCCTTATTCTGCTGCGGCGGAAACGCGTGGCCGGCGTGCGGGTTCGCGACCTGCCGCGGATTGACGCGATCCTCCTGACGCACGCGCACATGGACCACCTGAATCGTCCGTCACTGCGCAAAGTGATTCGCGAGATGGGACGCCGCAAGCTGCCGGCGCCGGTAGCGATTGTGCCGCAAGGGGTCGAAGACCTGGTTGCGGACCTTGGGTTTCGCGCGGTCGAGCCGCTGCGGTGGTGGCAATCGACCGAACTGGGCGAGGCCGCTCGGCTGCGCGTGACGATGACGCCGGCGAAGCACTGGGGAGCGCGGCTGTTCACCGACACGCACCGTCACTTTGGCGGCTACGTGCTGGAGTCGCCCGGATCGCCGCGGGTGTATCACTCCGGTGACACAGCGTACTTTGCGGGATTTGCGGAGATTGGGCGGAGGCTGAAGCCGGAGATTGCGCTGCTGCCGATTGGCGCATATTACCCAGACAACTATCGCTCTGTGCATACGAGTCCCGAGGATGCGTTGCAGGGATTTCTGGATCTTGGCGCCGAAGAGATGGTGCCGATGCACTACAACACATTTCGGCTGGGACGTGAGCCGATGGACGAGCCGCTGCCACGATTGATGCGTGCGGCGGAGCAGGCGGGGGTGGAAGAACGCGTGCATCCACTGGCTGAAGGTGAGACCTGGCTTGTCTCCGAGGGCTTTATCCAGGGTGTGGATGATGATTCGCTGTCGCGGAACGCAGCGGATTAGAAGGCCGATGTTGATAGCGGATTTTTAATGTTCCATGTCACAGGGGAGCCGGTTCGAAGCCGGTCTGGGCCGACGTGACACTTCTAAAATCTTCTACGATCGAATCTCTGCCTTCGTTGCCTGATTTTTTCCGACGAAACTTACCGGCGCGAGCGCGCGCTTGATCGCATGGCGTAGGCGATCGCTTCGAGAAATCGCTCGGGGTTTCCATCCGGAACGGCAATGGCCATCTTCGCTGCCATTTGCGCGGCGATGCGCGCGGCGATCTCGGCGCGCGTGTTCAGAGCGAGGTCCAGCGCACGGGCGAAGAATGATTCGATCAGCAGCAGATCATCGGATGAGAGCCTGGCGACGGCATCGCCCGGGAGGGTGGCAGCATTTTGTGCGACAGCCGGCGAGGTAAAGGCGTCATAGGCTGCGGGTGACGCGTGCGCCGGCATGATGCTGGTGCCGCGATCGACGAGCAGCGGCTGCTCATCGCTGCGTTCATGGACCACGATGGTTCCTGCAGCGAGGTCGCCGAGGCGCTGGTTGCGCTTTGTGCAGAGCATGGTGATGACGCCGACGAGGTAGAGCGTGGGCAGGTAGTCGACGACGCGCAGGAGGTTGCGCGACATGGATTCGAAGAGCGTGATCTGGCGGCCGGAGTCCTTGATCACGCGCAGCTTCATGATGTGCTTGCCGGGAGTCTGGCCGCGCCAGTAGGCCTCGAACAGGGCGAAGTAGCCCCAGATGATGAGGAAGTTGAGCGCGATAAATGCCGCGACAAACCACTTGCCGAGCAGATTCAGGCGGTCGCCGAGCGCGCCGACCACAAATATCCAGAGGAGCATGAAGACGAGCAAGACGCCGATCTGGATAAGGTGATCGATGAGGACGGCGACGAAGCGGCTGCCAAGGCCGGCGACGGCGAACTCGAGCTCGACCTGCTCAGGCGTGGCAATATTGATCTGCCCGGCAGAACCGGCGTCAAGCTGATCGGCGAAGCCGCGGCCCTCGACTGAACCCATGATCTCGAACCTCTGGATCGATCTCCGCAAGGATAACTGGAACCGGCTGGACGCGCTGCTGCGGCAGGTGGAGAGCCACGGGCTGCGTTCGCTGAACGAGAGCGAGGTGCGCGAGCTGGGGCTGCTGTACCGGCAGGCGGCGGCGGACCTGAGCGCGGCGCGTGCGGACCGCTCATCACGCACGCTGGAACAGTACCTGAACCGGCTGGTGGCGCGCGCGCATAACTTCGTCTACTCGGGACAGCGCACTTCGTTCATTGGGCTGTGGCGGTTTTTTGCGCATGGGTACCCGCGGCTGCTGCGCAGGCTTTCGGGTTACGTATGGCTGGCGACGGCGATCACGCTAACGGCTGCCGCGCTGGGCGTGTTTGTGACGCTGGTGCGGCCGGAGTTCGGCGCGATGTTTCTCGGTGCCGAGAAGATGGAGGGCATTCGCCAGCATCATCTGTGGATGGACAGCATTCTGAGTGTGAAGCCGCAGGCCTCGTCGGCGATCATGACCAACAACATCACTGTTTGCTTCGTCGCGTTTGCTGGAGGCATTACCGCGGGCCTGTTTACGATCTATTCGCTGTTCATCAACGGCCTGATGATCGGCACGATTGCGACGGTGTGTGCGCATTACCACCTGTCGCTGAGCCTGTGGAGCTTCATCGCGGCGCATGGAGCGCTGGAGCTGCCGAGCATCATGCTGGCCGGTGCCGCGGGGCTGCGGCTCGGTGCCGGCATTCTCTTCCCCGGCATGCTGCGCCG
This sequence comes from uncultured Acidobacteriaceae bacterium, assembly GCA_963777205.1. Taxonomy (GTDB): domain Bacteria; phylum Acidobacteriota; class Terriglobia; order Terriglobales; family Acidobacteriaceae; genus Granulicella. Next base: position 486,194 of record CAVZPQ010000001.1, read on the forward strand.
GCAGTGACGCGCTGGCGCTGGCGGGGCTGGAGGCGGTTCAGCTTGTGGCGGGCACCGTGCCGCTGCTGATTATCGCGGGCACCCTGGAGGCGTTTCTCTCGCCCACACATGCGCCGAGCGCGCTGAAGTTTGCAGTGGGTGCAGTGCTGTTTGCGGGATTGTGCATCTGGCTGAGCGAGGGCGGGCGCGCTCCGCTGCCTGGCTATGAGCCAGTGGCTACGGGTGAGGCTGCGTCGTCTGCGTTGAATTAGAGCCGGTGGGCGGCGCCGGCTGATTGGGCGCGGGACTGGGTTGACCCATCTGCTGCGCAGGCTGCGGGGTGTTGTTCGCGGGAGTGATCTGGCGGGCGTTGCCGCGGTTCGTGTTCCCTGCCCCGGCGTTCGGTTGCTTAGAGGAACCGGGCGGCGGCGGAGCTCCGCTGGCCGTCCCGGTCACCGAGCCGGGGCCGCGACCGCGAGCTCTTGGCGGCCCGCTGGCGAATGACGGCGGCGGAAGGACGTGGAAGGTGAGCACGGCGCCTGCGGCGAGGCCGGCGTCCGTTCCTACCTGCGGCGCGCTGTCGGGAAGGTCTTTGTGGCCGGGCTTTCCGCGGTAGGTGAGCGTGTTGGTGTAGACGGAGAGCGACCCGATGCGCTCGATCTGCAGCGAGAACTCGCCTGCCGCGTAGATGCGTCCGGCGGGGAGCGTTTCGACGACGGTGAGCTCCACGGGCGTGCCTGCGTTGAGCATGCCCCTTGGAGAAAGCGGCACGGATTTAGTGAGTGTCGCGGGGACGGTGGCGCCGTTCTTCAGGCGGCCGGAGTCGATGCTTCGGCCGAGCTTGACCTCGATGGGCGTACGGGGCGTGATCCAGATGGCGCGGGTGGGTGGGCGCGGAGATGGGGCTTGCCTCGGCAGCGGCATCCGTAGCCGGAGCGTGCGGGGCGGGCGCGACCGGGCTGGCCTGCGCAGCGGAATCCGTTGCCGGCGTGTTCACCGTGTTCTGCGCGGCGGCTGTGAGCTCCAGTGAGAGCACGAGAGCAGACACGCACGACAAACCAAGTGTGATCGTTCGCAGCACGTAACGCTCTCCCATGAAACGCACGGCTCCCTGGCGAAGCCGCGCCACGCCTCTGGTTGAGACGGGCAACGCCGGTTCTATGTTGCATTGAGTTCACGAGTTACATCGCGGGGCCGCGGGCCATTTGCTCTGTCGTGCGACGAAAAATATGCTGAGTGGATGTCTCATACCTCCAGCATTGCGGTCGCGGCGACGGCCGCTGTCGTAGCGGCGGGTGGAACGCTGGCCTGGGCGGCGCTGTCGCCGCAGTCGCAGATCTTCGGGCGCACGGTTGTTGCGGGGAGCGATCTGCGCGAGGTCGCGCTGACTTATGACGATGGGCCGAACGACGCGGCGACGATGCAGTTGCTGGATGTGCTCGCAGCCCGTAACGTGCGCGCGAGCTTTTTTATGATTGGGCGGTTTGTGCGCGAGCGGCCGGAGATTGTGCGCGCTGTGCACGCCGCTGGGCACCTGGTCGGGAATCACACGATGACGCATCCGTGGCTGGCGTGGCAGAGCGAGCGTGTGATTCGTGAGGAGCTGCGCGGCTGTAATCAGGCGCTCGAGGATGTGCTGGGTGCGCCGGTGAAGTATCTGCGGCCGCCGCATGGTGCGCGCAGGCCGGCGGTGTTGCGCGCCGGGCGGGAGCTCGGGCTGACGGTGGTGCAATGGAATGTGATGGGGCACGACTGGGCGCCCATCGGGGCGGACGGCGTCCTGGGCAAGGTGCGGCATGGGATGGAAAAGGCCCGGCGGCGCGGCCGGGGCGCGAATATTCTGCTGCACGACGGATACGATAGGCGGATGGGAGCGGACCGCTCGGCAACCGTCGACGCGACGGAGCACCTGCTGAAGGAAATCGCCGCAGATGGCAGCCGTCTGGTTACGGTGGATGCCTGGGGATGAGCATCGATTGTGAGAAGTGGTGCGCCCGAGACGATTCGAACGTCTGACCTACAGCTTCGGAGGCTGTTGCTCTATCCAGCTGAGCTACGGGCGCTTGAGAGATGACAGGAGAGCCAGACCCTGTAGTTCTAGGTTAGCATGGTGGGCCATGAAGACCTTCGTTCGTTCTGCACTCGCCACAGTTCTGGTTGCGGGCTCCGCAGCCATGTTCGTCCCGACGCCGAGCGCCTCGGCGCAAGAACCGGGATCGATGCCGGAGATGAAAGCCAAACCCGCGCAGGCTAACAAGCCGCTGCCGAGTCCGCCGGCACAGGCCGAGGTGACGCTGGATGGCAAGGCGATCACGATTCACTACAACTCGCCGCGTATGCGCGGGCGGAAAATTATGGGTGAGCTCGTGCCATACGGCAAGGTGTGGCGGACGGGCGCGAATCCGGCGACGAGCTTTGTGACGGACGGGAACATCAAGGTTGGCGACCTGAATGTGCCGGCAGGCAAGTACACGCTCTACACGATGCCGGCAGCGCAGGGCACGGCGTGGCAGTTGATCATCAACAAGCAGACCGGCCAGTGGGGCACGGTCTACAACGAGGGTCAGGACCTTGGACGCACGCCGATGCATTCCCGGACGCTGCCCTCGCCGCAGGAGAACATGAGCATCAGCTTCGAGCACACGACGAAGAACTCAACCGAGCTGCACGTGCGCTGGGAGACGACGGACGAGTGGGTGAAGATTGAAGCCGCGCACTAGCTTCGGCGCGTGCTCTAGAATGACACCCACACGATGAACATTTACGCGATTGTTATTGGCCTGATCGCCCTGGCGCTGCTCGGCGTGTCGCTGGCGCGGCTGGGCAAGGTGAAGACCAAGGCCGACTACCTCGTTGCGGGCCGCTCGCTCGGGGCGTTCGTGCTGGTGTTCACGCTGCTGTCGAGCTGGATTGGATCGGGATCGCTGCTGGCGGGCGCAGAGAACGCCTACAAGCATGGCTTCGCTGCGCTGTGGCAGTCCGCCGGCGGATGGGCCGGCCTGGCGCTGATTTACTTTATTGCGCCGCGTGCGCGTAAGTTTGCGCAATTCACGATTCCCGACCTTCTGGAAGCGCGCTACAACCAGACCGCGCGCGTACTCGGCGTCATCGCTGTGCTGTTCGCGTACACCGCGATCACCAGCTACCAGTTCATCGGCGGCGGCGACATCCTGCACATGATCTTCCCATCGGTCTCCGCGACCGAGGGCCAGTGCATCCTCGCCGCGTTTGTGACATTTTTCACGATGATTGCCGGCATGGGCTCCGTCGCTTACATGGACCTTGTCATCGGCCTGTTCGCGACGGTCATCCTGATCGTCGCGCTACCCGTATTCATCCACATAGCGGGCGGGTGGGGCAGCGTCCGCGCGGCACTGCCTGCCTCGCACTTCAAATTCTTCGGCGACATTCGTCCGTTTGATCACTACACGATGACGATGCCCGATGGGTCAAGGCAGGTGGTTCAGTCAGCGCTCGAGATCTTCCTGCCCACCTGCCTGCTCATGCTCGGCAATCAGTCCATGTATCAGAAGTTTTTCTCCGCGAAGAGCGAAAAGGACGCACGGCGCGCAACGATCGGCTGGGTTATCGGAACAGTGATCCTGGAATCAGTGATCGTCGCGCTGGCGGTTGTGGGGTCGGCGATGTACCGCACCGGCGAGGTCGCCCAGCGCCCGCGCGAGATCCTCGCCTATACGGCGATCCATGCCTTCGGCGGGTCGAAGCTGCTGACATTATTGGGTGCGCTGCTCGTGGGTGCGATCTTCGCGAAGGTCGTCTCGACGGCAAACAACTATCTGTTTTCGCCGGCCACCAACCTGATCAATGACGTATACGTCCGGTACGTGCGGCGCTCGGCCGGGAACACGGAAGTCCTCGTGGTCTGCCGGCTGGCCGTGATTGTTTTGGGGGCGTGGGCGCTGTGGCAGTCGCTCGGCACGACATCCGTGCTGCAGCAATCGCTGTACGCCTACACGATCTACTCTGCCGCGCTTACGCCTGTGATTCTGGCCGCCTTTTTCTGGCGGCGCGCGACGGCCGCGGGAGCGGTCACCAGCATTGCGGCGGGTACCGTCGTAACCGTACTGTGGGACAAGCCCTTTGTCAGCCAGCACCTGCCTGCGGCGCTGGCTGCTCGCGACGCGATTCTTCCGGCACTGATCGTCTCGCTGCTCTGCCTCGGGTTGGTGAGCATCGTGACGCCCCCGCCCACTGAGGCCAAGCTCCGGCCGTTTACGGCATAGCGGTTCACCGAATAACGGTTTACGGCATAACGGTTCACGGAATAAAACAGCGCCCTTCCAGTGTGAAAAAAGCCCGAGCCGTCGCTGTTCGGCCAACCTGCATCCAACGGGCAGGCAAGCTGCCGCCAAGGAGACCTCCCCAATGCCTGATAAGAATCCTATGCCCGCAACCGACAGCGCCCGCGACCTTCACAACCTTGTGCACGATGATGTCACGGCGGATTTCGAAAACGATCCAAAGTTTGTCGACAGCAATCCCACGGCAAACGCGTCGAGTGAAAACCTTGCCCAGATGCGCGACACCGATGATGAAGAGGAGTCGGATGACGAGCTGGAAGATGAGGATGACGACGACGACGAAGAGTTCGAAGACGACGAAGAAGATGATGACGAGGGCGATATAGAAGACGCCGACGACGAGGACGACGACGAAGAGTTCGAAGATGACGAAGACGACGACGAGGATGATCTCGAGGACGATGAAGATGAGGTCGGCGCGTCGCAGTACGTTCTGAAGCGCGCTGCATAACCGATCCATGGGCCGGCAGCACGCCGGCTGATTTTCCTCACCGATAGATCCGGAGGGTCCAATTGAGTAGCGCGTCATCGAATCGGACTCCGTCGCTGTGGAAGGGCCTGGCCGCGGGGCTCGCGGCCGGGCTTGCTGCGACGGCAGCGAAAAGCGTCGCAGAGAAGCTGTATCCTCCGCGGGTTAGCGGTGAGCCTGAGCCGCCTGAAGTACTGAGCGAGCGCATCGCCGGGCATCCTCTCGACGACACGACGAAGATGGTGGCCAGCGAGAGCATTCACTGGGGCTTCGGCGCGGCGGCAGGCGCGTTCTACGGCGCGCTCGCCGAGTTCTATCCGCAGGCTACGTCGAAAGAAGGGGCTAATTTTGGGCTCGTGCTGATGGCCCTGACCCACGACGGCGTGCTTCCCGCGATGGCGCTGAGTGCACCTCCGGAGGAGCAGAGCCAACGCGAACAATCCAGCGAGGCTGCCAGTCACCTGCTGTATGGCGTAGTCGCTGAACGCGTACGCAGCTTCGTACGCAACATGCTCGACTGATTAGCGCTGGGCAGATCCGATAGCCTTTCGGCGCGTTCTTAGTGCGCCCGTTCGGGCCGTCCGTCCATGCTTTCGAAGACAACGTGATTCTGCTGATCGACGACCACGACTCCGGTGAGCGGGGTTGAACCGCTTCCGGAGCGCCACCGCAGCACGCCCATAAAACGAGGATCGCGGAAGGTAACCACAGTTCCCTGCTTCGGTGGAGCATCGTCAGCATCAGCCATTGCCTGCTCGATCGCCGCGGGAGAGGTGTCGGTCGTGAGGATCGGCATCTGCGACCAGTCCAGATAAACGCGCCCGAGCCTGCTCGCTTCTGCGGCCGCGAGCGCAGGCGTCTGCTCCGGCTTCGCGTACGTGCCCTCGGTCGCCTCGATGGTCTGCTCGCGCGTATCGGCGCGCTCCAGCTGATAGAGCGGGCCGAAGTCGGTAACGGTGTACCAGCGGAAGATGCTCAGAGGGTCGGGGCTGGCGAGTGCCCGGCGCGCGGCGAGGTAATGCGGCAGCGGCTCCGGATTTTGAGCGGCCGCCGGCGGCGGATTCTGCGGTGCGGCAGCAGACGGAGCGTCGTCAAAAGATTGTGGCGGCGGCGCTTCAAGACTCTGAGACATGGCAAGCTGCATCGCGCGATTGTGTTCCGTCCAGCGTGCGACCCAGAACAGCACGATGAGCAGGAGGGCCGCGATTGGCCAGCCCGTCCCGGTAAACCGCTGACGTCTAGACGCGACCTCGGAGCTTACCAGCCGGAAGATCACGGGAACGATCAATCCCATCAGGAGGAGGCAGAAGATCACCGGATCGAAGATGAAGACGATCGACGCGGCATACCAATGCGGATTGAACGGAAAGAACGGACGCAAGCCGTAGTTGTTGGTGTAGTCGAGCAACAGATGACTGAGCAGCGCAAGGATGCAGAAGCCGTACAAAAGGCCCCAGTGCACGGGAGCGGCGGTGAGAGGCCGCTCAATCGGGACGTGATCGCCTACGGGGACGGCTGGCCTGCGCCTGGTATAGCGGGCTGCACGCCAGCGATGGATGGCGTAGACGATCGCCAGGACGATGGCGGCCTCGAACGGCACGCCGAGGAAGGTGTGGGTGATTCCGCGGTGATGCTGAAACGCGTCAAGCGGCCCGCGGAAGCCCCAAAGGGTGTCGATGTCGGGGAACTCGGCCGCGATCGCCATGGCCACGGTGGCGTATGCCGCCCGGCGGTTCAGGCCCGCGCGGGCCAGGCACGCGCCGGTGAGGACGTGCGTTACCGGCTCCATGGGATGATGCTACTGCGAGACGGCGATCTGCTGCAGAGTCGGCCGGGCAGTGTGCTCCGAATTTGCGTGTGAAGGGGCGGGCAGGCGATCCGCGCGAGGCGTTGTGGAACTGCTCAGCACCTTCAGTTCGGCTGCGGCCAGCATCTCGGGCTTGAATCCGGCAATCGCAACAAAGCCGGGCTCGTCGCCAAGGGCCTCGGAGATGCGGTTCCACGTGAAGAACGGAGAAGTGGTTGGGAGCAGGATCATCTTCCGCTCAGGCTCAGGCAGGGCGAAGTACACACCCCAGACGCAGACCGAGATAAAGGATCCAATCGTCGAAACCGAGGATGCAAGCGAATACAATCGAGCGCCGCTGGTCGCGAGCCATGCAGCCTGGATCAGGTAGGTGGTAGCAGTAACACCCAGACCGAGCGTCACGCCGAAGATCCGGCTGCGGAAGGTGAGGCCGAGCGGCCGGATGGCAAAGCAGACGAACAGCAACAGGCAGAGTGTCAGAACGGAGGTACCCTGCTGTATCTGGCTGATCATCGTTGCCCAGATCATGTCCTTGGTATTACCGGCGATCAAATGCGGGCCGACGACGATGGCAAGGGAAACAGCCACGGACACGACCGCAACCCAACGGAAAATGATCCTGCCGATGCGCTGGAGACCCTTGAGGGGGCGCATTGCTTTGTTGTAAACACTGTAGATGACCACTACCAGAAGGACTCCCTCAACCACCGCGGAGCTCCAGTAGGTGAAGAAATAGATGTGATAGGCGGTCAGCAGAGACAGTCCTGTCGCTTGGCGGAAAAAAAGCAACGGGATCATGATGGACATCGAAACAGCGCGGACGCCAAGTAGCACGACGAACGCCCGGAACTCGCGGGCCTGATGCCTATAGAAGGCGAGCGCGAGCACGGCTAGACACAGGATGCATTCGGCGATGCTCAGGTTCGCAAGCCAATCGAAAGCGTTCACAGCAATGCACCTCGCGGGAATGATGTTATCCCGGGAGGTGCATCTCTACAAGCACTTCCGTGTACGACGAAAGGTGTATTACCGCATTCCGCAGGTGTCGCCGGAGCTCGGCAGGCACATCGGCGTGGGCATTCCCGCGAAGCTTGAAGTGGGCGTGATGCTCTTGACGGGCGAAGCCGTCTTGGCAGTGAGAGAGGGGGCGGTAAGACCGGCGAACGTGAGGGTCAGAACAGCGGCGCGAACGAAAGTGGTCTTCATGGGATCTCCTGGGCCAATCACTTGGGTGAAAAAGTTCTGGCATCTGCCAGTGGCTACAACCTTAGCTGTAGCCTTGTCGTAAGTCGAATAGATTGAGTTTGATACCTATGTATTCATTAGTTATAGTTACCGAGGTAATGTGCTGTTTGAGCGATGCCATCCTGCTCAATCGATCTCGTTCCAGACCCGAATTCCAGGTGCAGCGCAGGTATTCTCAACAAGATGAGCAGTGGTCATCCCTACAGCCGGTCGGACCGGGAGCTGATGGCGCGCATCCGTCGCTCGCCCAACGGGAGGGCCGGGTATAAGCAGTTGGTTCGCGAGCTGGGTCTGGGCGGGGGGCGCGAGAGGCGTCTGCTTTTGGAACAGCTGACCCGTATCGCGGCCCGCGGCGACCTGGTGCGAACCGAGGAAGATTCCTGGGCACTGCCGGAGGCCGTCCGCCCGCCGCGATCGGCGCCGGTCGAACGCGGAACCGGCGGCGAAGATGCACGCTCGGGCCGCGAACGACTGGTGAGCGGGAGGTTGGACCTTCACAGAGACGGGTTCGGGTTCGTCCGGCCGGAATCCGGCGGCGCATCCGGTGGGCGGAACGAGGGCGAAGACATCTTTATTCCGCCGAACGAGATCAGCGGGGCGATGCAGGGCGATGTTGTGCTGGTGGACGAGGCTCCCGCAGGCCGCGATGGCCGCCGATCAGGCCGGATTGTGCGGGTGCTTACCAGGCGTAATCCGACGGTCGTCGGAATTTTTCATTACGCACGCAATCAGGGCAGAAGCCGAAGCGGACGAGAGGTGCGCGATTTCGGTTTGAATGAGCCGCGCGGGAACTTTGTCCGGCCGTTCGATGAGCGCGTCGCCGGCTGGATCGAAATTCCTGAAGGTGCAGAGACTGTTCCCGAGCGGGCTGAATCTGAGGACCGGATGCTCGGCGATGAAGCGCGGGCGCAAAGCGCCCAATGGGAGCCGAAGGATGCCCGCTGGCCGCTCGAGGGGCTCGCTGTAGATGTGGAGCTGACGCAGTTCCCTGCTGCCGGGCGGCCGGCGCGCGGGCGCGTCATCGAGGTGCTTGGAGCGCCCGATGCGTTCGGTGTGGACGTCGAGATTGTGATCCGCAAGCATCATCTGCCGCATACGTTTCCATCGCGCGTCGTTGCGGAAGCGAAGGAGCGGGCACGCGAGACAGTTGCCACCCTCGATGCCGAGGAGCTGGAGCGGCGTGAGGATTTCCGAGGTTTACCGATCGTCACGATCGATGGCGAGACGGCGAGGGACTTTGACGATGCGGTGGTGGTGCGTCCGCTCGAGAACGGCAACACGGAGCTGCAGGTTCATATCGCCGATGTGAGCTGGTATGTAGAACCTGGGTCGGCGATCGACACCGAGGCGCGCGTGCGCGGCACGAGTGTCTACTTTCCGGATCGCGCGGTGCCGATGTTGCCTCATGCGCTCTCGAGTGGCATGTGCTCCCTGCTGCCCAATGAAGACCGCCTGGTGCAGAGCTGCGTGATGGAGATTGATCCACGCGGCGAGATCGTGGGCTATCGCGTGTGCGAGGGGATCATCCGCAGCGTGCGGCGTTGCACGTATACCAGCGTGCAGCGGTGCCTGAATTCGTCAACGCGCGCGCGGGAGTGGAATGCGCGTGAGGCGATCACGCCTGACCCGACGGCAGAGGACCTCGCGGAGCGCGAGCGCGTTGCCGCCGAGCAGCCGGAGCTCGTCGACGCGTTTGACGCGATGCTGGAGCTTGCATTGCGTTTGAATGCGAAGCGCCAACGCAGAGGATCGATTGATTTCGATCTTCCCGAGCCGGTCGTGGAATTCGATCCGGATGGGAACATGAAGGCCATCGTGCGGTCGGAGCGTGGCTGGTCGCATCGGCTGATTGAGGAGTTCATGCTGAGCGCGAATGAGTGTGTCGCGACCTGGCTGCGCGATCAGGGCATCGCGTCCATTTATCGCATCCATGAAATGCCTGATCCGAAACGCATCGTGGAGTTCGAGGAGACCGCCGCGAGCTTTGGGCAGACGCTGGGGATCGGCGCTTTGCCGGTGAAGCGGATGACGATGCGCGGAGACCGTCGGGAGGCGCAGCGCAGAAGTGCGCGTGGAAGATCATCTTCGCGCGCGCCGCAGCAGCATGAGATTCCCGCGGAGATTCCCGTCACGCCGCAGATGTATCAGCGACTGGTGCGGCGCATCAGCGGCCATCCCGAGGAGCGCATTCTCGCGTACCTGATGCTGCGCTCACTGAAGCAGGCGCGGTATGCGGAGCAGAATGAGGGCCACTTCGCGCTGGCGAGTCCGTGCTACACGCATTTCACGTCGCCGATCCGGCGGTATCCGGACCTGATTGTGCATCGCCTGCTGCGGGCGATGCTGGAGAGCGGAGCGGATCCGCGAGGCGGCCCGATACGCAGTGATGATCCGCAGCCCTGGTCATTGGATGGAGCGCCATTGCATGGAGCCGGTCGACCTCGGCCGGCTCACCGCGACGACGCGGCAGCGCCGATCAGCGCGCACGAGTTGAGCGACATCGCCGTGGAGAGCTCGCAGGCGGAGCGCCGCGCCGCCGATGCCGAACGCGAGCTGATGGATTGGAAGAAGATGAGGTTCATGGCCGACAAGGTCGGCGACGACTTCAAGGCGATCATTCTGTCCGTGACGAAGTACGGATTTTTTGTGGAACTCGACGAGCTGTTCATCGAGGGATTGGTGCCGATCGCCTCGCTCGCGGGTGACCACTACAGCTTCCGCGATACCGACCGCACGATCTGCGGCGCGCGCACGGGGCACTGCTTCCGCGTCGGCGACCGGGTGGAGGTGATCCTCGACCGCATTGACCGGCAGCAGATGCGGCTGCAGTTTGCGTTGGTGCCGGGAACGGAGCCGAAGGCCGCCGGCGGCTCTGGTCGCGAGAAACGGCAGCCTCCGGTGAAACGGACCAGCGGACGGCGGCAGCGCTAGGCCGGCACTCCGCCTGGCGCGTCTCTTCGAGAGCTCTTAAGCTTTCGGTATATCGGCGTTTCCCTGCTCAGGACCCGCTTGTGCAGCGGAGGTGGAGGCCGCTTGCGCGCGCATACCGCCGAGCTTCTGCCCCAGGCTGCCGACCCCGCCCAACAGATCGAGCGGCAACGGAAACACGACCGTTGTGTTCTTCTCCACACCGATTTCGACCAGCGTCTGCAGATAACGCAGGGTGATGGCGATGGGCTCGCGGTCGAGTACAGCGGCGGCGTCCGCCAGTTTCGAGGAGGCCTGGAACTCGCCTTCGGCGGCAATAATCTTGGCGCGCCGCTCGCGCTCGGCCTCGGCCTGCGCTGCGATGGCTCGCTGCATCTCCTGCGGCAGATCGACCTGCTTCAGGTTCACACTCTCCACCTTGACGCCCCATGCTTCCGTATGACCGTCGAGGATCGTCTGCAGTTTTTGATTGAGCGCCTCCCGCTGCGAGAGCAGGTCATCCAGCTCAACTTCCCCGAGCACAGAGCGGAGCCCGGTCTGCGCAGCCTGCTCGACGGCGAAGCGGAAATTTTCGACTTCAATAACGGCTCGAACGGCTTCGACCACACGGAAGTAGACGACCGCGTTCACCTGCAGAGAGACGTTGTCCCTCGTGATGACATCCTGCGGCGGCACTTCCCACGTGACAACGCGGAGCGAAATGCGGGCCATCTTGTCGATGGGCCAAAGAATGAGGACCAGGCCTGGGCCCTTCGCTCTGCTGAGAACGCGGCCGAGGCGGAAGATAACCGCGCGCTCGTACTCGTTCAAAATATTGACCGACTTCAAAATCCAGATAAGGATGATGATCAGGACGAAGATGACCGGCACGAAATCGCCCGGGTTCACCATGGTTTGTCCTCCAAGTGCTCAAGGTAAGTATGCGCTCGCCCGAGAAGAACCGCGAAAACCCTACGATTTGCCGGTGATGAGGAACTGCTCGATTTTGCCGTCCGGCATCGTGTAGGTGCTGAGCGTGAGCGTCGTTCCAGAGGAGTACGTGATGCGGTAGACGGCGCCGGTCATTCCGCCACGCAGGTGCGTGCCGGCGCGTGTGATGTTGGTGATGGTACCGAGCGGAGCAAGTGTGGATTTGAAGTCGGCGAGCGCGTCCGCGTTGAAGTAGTCATTCGCGTCAGCCGTGAAGAGAGACCGATCGATGGTGCCCTGCTGCAGACCGGCGAGAATGCCGGCGAGTTTCGGTTGCAGCGTGTCGGCGGGTGTTGCGGATGCCGTCTGAAGCGACGGAAGGAGTTGCTCCGCGATCTGCTGCGCAATGATGTGCGCGGCGGACGAGGCGGTCTCGTTGGTGAGGACGACGATAGCGATCTGATCATTCGGGAAGACAACGTTTTCGGCGACGTAGCCGCCGACCTCACCGCCGTGCTCGAGCATGCGATGGCCGTTGAGATCGCGGACGTAGGTGCCCAGACCATAGTGCGTGTTCTCGCCATTGGCGAGGATGAAGGGTGTCTCAAATTCTTTGTAGGACTCGGGCGAGAGGAGCTTCTGCTCGATGATGCCGATGTCCCACGCGGCGAGCGTCGACGCGGGCATGGCGAGATCGCCGTCGCCGAAGTACCAGCCGTTACCTTCGAGCGGAAGCACGCGGACGGGAGCGAACGCGTTGGAAATGTAGCCGGTGACCTGAAGCCTTTCGCGCTGGGTGTAGGTGTTGAAAACGTCTTGAAGATGCAGCGGGTCGAGAACGTTTTCGCGGATGAACTGCATGAGTGGCTCGCCGCTGACCTTCTGCACGATGAGCCCGAGGATGACGTAGTTGGTGTTGGAGTACTGCCACTCGGTGCCGGGTGTGAAATCAAGCGGTTTGGTGGCCCACGCGGTGGCATTCGCGAGCGGGTCGACGGCGTGACGCCAGGCGGGGATGGTGTAGTCCTGCGGAGCGAAGTCTTCGTATCCGGAGGTCATGGTCATGAGGTTACGAAGCGTGACCTCGTTGGCGCGGGTGAAGTTGGGGAAGTATTTCGCGACGGGATCGTTGATGGAGAGCTTGCCGCGTTGCTGCAGTAGAAGCACCGCGTTCGCGGTGAATTGCTTCGAGATCGAGCCGATGGGATACGCCATCTCCGCAGTCGCGGCCTTTGCGGGCGAGACGTTCGCGAGCCCGAAGGCGTGCGCGTAAACAACGCGGTTGTGCTCGACGATGGCGATGGATGCGGAGGGAACGCCGGTCGATTGCAGAGTTTTAGTTGCAATGTCGGCGACCTGCCGCGCGCTCTCAGCGGACAGCTCCGCGGCTTGCGGAGAGACCTGAGCGAAGCACGTTAGAGATGCTGAAAGAAATAAAGTGGCCGCCAGCAATTTGCGCATGCCGGAGGATAGCATTCTGATCGTGAGGAGATGAATGGCCATGGGGCTTCGGAATGCGGTGCTTGTCGCTCTGCTGGGTTGTGCACTAAGTGCCTGGGGCGCGGACAAGAATGGGAAGAAGATTGAGCCGCATTGGATTGCTACGTGGGCAACCTCGCAGGTGGGCCCGGAGCCGAGCCAGCCGCAGCTAAGTGATTCGCAGTTGACGGACACGACGGTGCGGCAGATTGTGCATCTGTCAGTCGGCGGTGCGAGGTTCCGCGTCGAGTTGTCGAATGCGTTTGGGACGAAGCCGCTGCGGGTCGATGCGGTGCATGTGGCGCGCGCCGTGAAGGCGGGCTCGAGTCAGATTGTCGCGGGAACGGATCACGCCGTGACCTTCGATGGCAGAGATTTTGTCCTGATTCCGACCGGGTCAGTGTGGGTGTCGGATCCGATCGAAATGCCCATGGACGCGCTCAGTGACATGGCGATTAGCTTCCATTACGCGGAGCCGCCGAGTGTGCAGACGAGTCACCCGGGCTCACGGGCCACTTCGTATTTATTACATGGTGAGCATTCGACGGATGCGGAGTTCGCCGGCGCGGAGACGACCGTTCGATGGCTCGGGCTGGCTGAGGTGGACGTTGTGGCGGATGATGCGGGGCGCACGGTGATTGCGCTGGGGGATTCGATCACCGACGGACACGGAGCGACAACGGATGGGAATGACCGGTGGACCGATGAGTTGGCAAGGCGTGTGGTTGCCGACAAGAAACTGAAGGATGTTGCGGTTGTGAACGAGGGGATCGGGGGCAACGCGCTGCTGGTGCATGCGCTGGGTGAACCGGTCCTCGAGCGATTCGATCGTGATGTGCTGGCCGTTGCGGGTGTGAAGTATGTGATTGTGCTCGAGGGAATCAATGATCTAGGTGGGCTGGCGCGCAGGCCAGGCGCGACCCAGGAAGATCGCGATGAACTGGTGAAGCGCATGGAGGGTGCATACGCGCAGATTATTGCGCGAGCGCATGCGCATGGAATTCTCGTGTATGGAGCGACGATTATGCCGGATGGAGGCTCAGGCTATTACCATCCGAGCGACGCCGATAACGCGGCGCGTGAGGCCGTGAATGCATGGATTCTGGCGCCCGGGCACTTTGATGGCGTGGTGGATTTCGATAAGGTGACGCGCGATCCGGCGAATCCGCTGAACCTGAATCCTGGCTTCGATTCAGGCGATGGGCTGCACCCGGGGCCGTCGGGTTATAAGGCGATGGGCGATGCGGTGCCGCTGGAGTTGTTTCGCTAATCTCTATTGGCCGCCGCGCCTCGACATGAATATCCTGCAAGAACACCATGCAGAGGGCCCCAATCTACAAACGCCAGTTCTGGCGTGACTTCCGCATCGACATTCTGCGGTTTCGAAAAGACCCGCGTGCAAGAAAATCGGTGCGCCTGAAAATCGGCTTTTTTGCTTATTTGATTGGTGCTGTCTGCTACTACGGACATTTCTTCTACAGCTTCCACGACCCCGCCACTGCGATCGGCTTGGGATTTGCGCTGTTCATGATGTTCGCGATTTTTGCGGCGAACTGGTACTCGCAAAAACGTGAAGCACACAAGAACCTGGAAGCGGACTTTGCATCCGTTCCTGCCGAAGTCACAGCTCATGTTCAACGTCTCGCGCATGGCCTTGCAGCAATTACAGAGCGTGCGCTGGGCGAACGCTGGCTGATCAGGAACACCGTGCCCGAGGGCCATACGGTGATTACACGCAGGATCACGATCGACGCGCTGAAGCAATTCGGCGTCTGGGACGAGATGCCGTCACCGGCAAGAGAATGGGTCATGCGGCCGGACGGTTCGTGGCCTCTTGATCGAGTTGCCCGCGTGCTCGCGACGGGAGAACTTCTGAACACGCTCTTATGGGCGCTCGGGCTGCAGAACTGCTTGCGGCCGACGGACGAGTTGCTGACTCCGCTTTCCATGAAGAAACTGGCCAGTGTTCTCAAGAGACCGGCACCCGGAATCCGTCCGACATGGGACTTACGTGTTGAGCGCAATCGCGCGATCGAATACTACGGGCGGTGCTATGCGGAGCAGGTGCACCGGAACGAAGTCGTGCCGGAGAACGATGAGCACGAGGCGGCTCTGCGGGCATGGATGGAAGAAATCTCAGAGAACCCGCACGAAGACGTGCTGGCTGGAGCTTTGACGGTGCGCGAACTGGAACAGCCAGCCGTGTGGCAAGCCACTCTGAGTTCGGCTTATCGCGGACATGTGCTCAGTCTGCTCATGAGTTTGCTCGATGGCGAGGACACCTGGATTGATCTAACGAACACCGTCTACGCTTGTCTGCTTGGCGGCCGAGAAGAGGCTGCCTAGGATCGACGATCTATTCGGTTTTGCGGCAGGCCGTTCCCGCCTCTGCCTTGTAGTTGCCACTCCAGGACTCGGCAAGCCATGAGCTGTCGGTCAGTGAGTCAGCCAGGCCGGCTTGCATCTGATCAGGCGCGTGTGGAAGGATGCGGCATTGCATTGCGGTCGTCCGGGAGATGCCCTGTGGATGCGAGAGAAGATTCTCCGGAACGTGTTCAGCGGGTTACATGGCCGCTGGTTGGCAGCCTGGTTCTGACGGGCGTGGCTGTGGCAATAGTCTGCGTTCCGCCATTTCCGGGCCTGAAGAGTTGGGGACACCTGCTGTGGCTGGCGTGTGTGTACATCGTGGTAGCGGCGTGTGTGCATGCGCTGGCCGTGTGGACGGCATACCGCATTCAGAGTGAAGGCGTGCGCGAGTGGGCGCTGGTGTGGCCGGTGGTATGGGGCGCGTGGATCGCCGTGGTGTGGCTTCCGCTCATTGCGCTGCTGACGTACGAGCGCTCGACCTGGGTCGCGATGATTCTTCCCGTAGCTGCGATGTTCCTGACGCTGTTTGCAACCTCGCGGCGGAGAGAAGAGGAGGATGAGCTTCCAACCTGGGCGGCGAGGGCGACGCTGGACATGTTTGCGGTGGACGAGTCGCCGCGACTCTGGCGGGCGCTTCTGCCGTCGCTGATGATTGTGCTCGTGCTGGATGGCGGCGTGGGGATGCTTGCGGACGATCATGCCTGGACGGCGGGCGTTCTGTTTGCGATCGCAGGGGCGTATCTCACCGAGCGGCTGCTGACGAGAACGAGTGCACGCGTGACAGTGCGCGAGACTTCGGTGAAGCGCGCGTCAGCCGGCAACTCAGTCACGGTGTGGATGCTCACGGTAGTAGCGCTGCTTCCGTTTCTTCTTGGAGTTGGCGTGTCTGCCCGCGGATGGTTGGGAATGCCGGCCGTGCATGCGTCCGTGCATGTCGCGAATTTTGTTCATCGGGCGGCACGGGGGTACTCGGGAATTATTCTGACCCGGCCGCGGATGCGGCATCAGATTGTGACGCCGGTGCTGACCGCAAACCCTGAGGGGTTCCGGAAAGAAGAGAAGACGATACCGTTCGATGGGCAGTACTGGTATTTCGAGTGGCCGGATGCGAAACCCGGGGTGGATGCTCACGTTGTCGAGGGAGATCCGGCCAAGAGCCTGATCCGATCAACGGACAATTACCCGATCATTATGCAGGCGCACCAGCGACTGTCGAGCCCGATTGAGATGAGCTGCTGCCGTTCAATGGAGCTGAACCTGGTGAATGCGGATGCGGTGCCGGGGGCTATCTCAGTGGAGGTGGTGGTGGGGGATTCGCATGGGAAGGCTGGACCGGGGCTGTCTTTGGGGAGCAAGGTGCTGGCTTCGAGCGTTGTGTCGCCGATGCCGCTGAAGCGGGGACCGGTGCAGGAGAGGCTTATCTTCCAGCTTCCGCGCGGAGCCAAGAGCAGGCAGATCGACGAGATTACGGTGAAGGTGAAACCGGACGCGGGGCGGGCGCTGGCAGCGCCGAAGGTGGCGATCGAGAGCTTCGCGTTCCAGAGGTAGTTCCGGACGGAATTGGGTCACCCCCATTCGTCGCTTAGGCGTGAATGGGGGTGGGGTTCAACGGGCGTACGGATCACCACGCGGCGATTACCAGACCCGATCGGTGACCTTGCCGGCGAGCTTCCTGGTAGCCCACTCTGTGGCCAGCCGATACCGCTTGTTCTTTTCACCTTGCATGACATCCACGATGGCCGTGCGGTAGCCGCTCCGAAAGATGGAATACATCACGGCCAGCGCGCAGCCCATCCCGAAGGCGCAGCCGAGAAAATAACCGAAGAAGAGACTAACGGCGAAGATTTCCATGAGGGTGCGGCCAGTATACGTTCCGGTAATTCAGGGCTCGGGTGAGAATGGGCGTAGAGGTGCTGCGTGGATCGGCGAGAGTTGATGGTTGGGATGACAGCGATGGCGATGTGCTTGAGTGAGGGCGGCGGAATGGGGAGCGCGCAGGTGACGGATGAGACGGTTTACGAGTTGAGGATCTATCACCTGAACGAGGGCAAGCTGCCGCTGATCCTGGAGCGGTTTCGGACGCGTGAGACGAAGATCTTTGAGCGACTCGGGATGCATCCGGTGGGATACTGGGTGCCCACGGACGAGCCGCTGGCGGGGCGGACGCTGGTGTACATGCTGCGGCACCGGAGCCGGGCGGCGGCCGATGAGGCGTGGGCGAAGTTCCGCGAGGATCCGGAGTGGGTGGCGCTGAAGAAGGAGTCGGAGCGGGATGGCGAGTTTGTGAACAAACACGACATCACGTTCCTGAAGCTGACAGACTTTTCGCCGAAGGTGTAGCCGCTGCGAGAACGCTATCGGGCCAACCGGCGTTTCAGGACGCCCGCGACACCGAGGATGCCGGTGCCGAGCAGAGCCAGGCTGGAGGGCTCCGGGGTGGTGGCGGCCTGTTGGGTGACCGTGAGGGTATACGGCGTGGGTGGGGGTGGTGGGCCGAAGGATGGGCCGAAGTGCTCATCGGTGAGGTCGAAGGTGCCGAGGTCGAAGGTGACGCTGACGTAGCCGGTGGGGCCGGGACCGATATTGGCGAGCCACTGACCGTAAAGCGCGTCGTTGATGCCGGGCACGTAGAGATCCGGCCCGGCGATGCCAGCGCTGGTATAGAAGCCGATGTCTCCGGTGGTCTGGGCGGTGCCGTTAGTCGTGACGGTGGCGGGGAAGACGATGTAGCCGAGGTGGGGATAAGCGGGATAGGTCTCGTTGGCGGGCAGGGACCAGGTGTAGGTGTTGCCGTTGCCGGTGAGGGTGAAGTAGTCGACGGGATCGGCCGAGGCGGTGAGTGGAAGGGCTGAGGCGGCGAGAACGGCGAAGGCTATGAACAGGGACCGCATAGATGCTCCTTTTCACAACGAAGCCAAGCGCAGGTGAGATTACGCCGGGTCGCGATGGAAGTCCATTCCCGAGACCGCGGTGCCCTGACTGATTAACTGGGCGCCGAAGGCGGGCGAGAGAGTTGTGGCGGCAATGGGGAAGGCGATTCAGTCGTTACGCCCTGCGGGCTTCAGGACACCTTCGGCAGAGCGATATTGGACAGTGTGGTGCGGAGATAGCGCGCGGCGGGTGAGAGCTCGGGCTGGGTTTCGTCGTCTTCGTCTGAGTCGTCGTCGAGGTGCAGGTCGGCGATGAGCTGCTGGAAGGCGATCTCGCCGGGCGGGTCGATGTCGGGAGCGATCTCTTCGCCGCTGGAGGTGAGTGTGGTTTCGGTGACGAGGTAGTCGCGTGAGGGCTTGTGGTTCAGGCGGGTGGCGTTGGCGCTGGCGACCTGGAGACCATAGAGGAGGATGGAAGCGCGCCTGGTGTCGAGCGTGTTGCGGGCAAGGGCACCGATGACGATGGAGGCGGCGAGCTGGATGGACTCGCGGTCCTCGAGCGGCGGGAGGGTGAGCGAGGGCTGGGGGGCGGCGGCGTGAGGCTCGCGTCCGTCGACCGGATGGATGATGGTGGGGATTTGAGGCTCGGGTCTGGAGTGACGCTGGGACAGGTTGCGGTGGAAGTAGCAGAAGGCGTGGTTCGCGAGTGCGGGCGAACCGCAGCGCTCGCCGTTGGTCTTGATGTGGCGGCAGATGGTGGTCATAGCTCCTCCTGAGCGAGTGGTTAGTAGTTCGTGGTTAGTGAGAGGCAGGGGGGTACCCCCTCCCCCCCGGTTTTGGGGTGGATCTTTGGAATGTGTGAGTTGCGGGTGGGGTGTGGTTGCAAAATATTGATTCCAGAGATTTTGCTTGCAAAATCTCTGGATTGAATAATTTGCGGCTGGTCCGTTTAGGTTGTGGTGATTTTGAGGGTTAAAAGAGAAAGGCTGCGAGCGGCATGTGCCGGCGTCGCAGCCTCTTCAGAGCTTGGTGATTAACCTTCTATTTCTATTATAGAGAATTGAGGGTAATTCATTCCACTTATTTTTCAACAGCGTAAGCTGCCTGCCTCGTGTCTGTTAGCTCGGTTTTCCAGATTTCAAAGGGCTTGACAGGATTTTTGGAGGGGGCTAATGGGAGCTTCGGGGTTCCATTGGTTGGGGGCTCTTTTGGTGGGAGGGAGCGCAGGCCGGCGGGCTGAAGGGTGGCGGCGCTATCTTGGGCGCCTCCAGGCGGGGTAGCCGGACTGGGGTTTGGCGTTGCTTCCGGAGGATTGGAGCTGAGCTGATCTGGGGTCGCTATCCCATTGAGTGGCGGCCGTCGATGGGGTGAAGTTCAACAGAATCTCCTCGTCGACTTTGAGGACCTGCACGGCGATGCCGCCTGCCAGTGGAGCGATCGACAAGCGGATCAGTTCCACTACTTGCGTCATTGTAAGTTGAGGCTTGTGGAGCCGGTAGATGCCTGGAACTTCGTTCGCCTTCTGGGCGGTGGTCTGAAGGACACGCTCGAATCCGTGTGCCGCCATTTGTTTGTGTACGGCTCTGTAGTCGATCTGGGAGGAGCCGTGTTGATGGGTGGTGATGTGCGCCTCGAAGAAACCGGGGGAAGACATGGCGGGCCTTTGCTCCTTAGTCCACGGTACGCTCATCTGGCGCGTTGGCGCGTGATGAAGCAGCGGGCGGCGTGGACGGGGCTCTCGCGCCAGAGGACAACGGAGGCGATGTTGGAAATTATCTTGCGACGTGGAAGGCTCTTGTGATGCGAGCGGCATCCAATAGGTAGAGGATCCCTCCCATGTTTAGCTCGCAGGACACGCCCACCAAGGCTGTGACACGGTTTCCTGTCTCTGAAATCGGCTTCCATCGCGAACGGGTAACGGCGATGTATCAACGCTCGTGGACCGCACAACAGAAGAGGACAGCTTCGGGCGCGTTAGAGTTTGCCGATTTTGCCAGAGGCGTTGCGTCGCCGTTTGGAGTGCACAAGGAGACGCAAAGCGCGTCCGACGCCGGATTGTGGCACCGCGAACGTCTGCGCGACATCACGAAGGTACCGCAGATCGGGGAGGTACATCGGTACGCTACGGGTGAGAATCGAAGGGTTCTCTTTGTGGTGTTCGAGCGGAATCGGCTGCAGGTGCTGACGGACTGAGGCTGATCCTGGATGGCAAGGCTGTTTGTGACGACGACTCATCGGAGTCGTCGTTTTTGTGTGGGCTGGGGTTCGTGGTGATTGGGAGGAAGGGCAATTCAGTCGTTGCGCTTCGCTTCACGACGATCTCCCACCCCAGCGGAGCGAGCTAGGGTTGGCGGAGCTGCTGGACGGCGCTGGAGAAGTCGAAGAAGTTCCAGGCTTCGAAGATTTTGCCGTCGCGCAGGTGCATGAAGCAGGAGCCGGAGAAGGTGACGGCTTTGTTGGTGGCGGGAAAGCCGAGGCCTTCGCCGGTGTGGGTGATGGAGGCGGTCCAGCGGCAGGCGACGTGGTCGTCCTGGACGAGCTCTTCGTCGACGTGGACGCGGATGCCGGAGAAGGTTTTGTTGAAGTCGCGGTAGGCCTGTTTGAAGCCCTCCATGGAGAGGGCGGTGTCGGCGGAGGGGAAGCCGAAGGAGCGGCCTTCGGGGTGGCTGAGCTCGTCGATGATGTGCTCGTTTTGGTTGTTCCAGACCTCATCGAACCAGCGCTGGGAGAAGCCTTGGTTGGGGTTGGGCATGCGGGGTCTCCTGTGAGGGAGAAGCGTAGCACTGCGAGGGTGTGGGGAGTGGAAGGAATTCGGACTCCGCCCTGCGGGATGCAGGCGATGCCCTTGGGCAGAGCGGCACCCCGCTTCTGCGCCAGAGTCGGCTAGAAGTGGGGCGCCCGGCGCGAACCAGCTAACACTTGAGCCGGTAACTGAAACTGGGCTTCGAGGATTCCGATGATCGCGCGCAATTGCGTGAGATCCTGCACGCATCTAAGAATCGGAATGTTCGTTGGACCGTCGGTATTTGGCTTTGGTGGTTTCGTAACGTATTCTATTCGGTCTTTCGAGTTCGGCAGGTGGCAAGTGGCTGACACATCCGCGTTCAGCAGCGCAGGCAGTCTTCAGATGGAAAAGAGAAGCTGTTTGAAATGCCCGTTGGTCAACGAGAGTCCGCTTGCGGGATCGCGTCTCGGTGATCCCGACTACATGTTGCCCGACTTTTCGTCGATCTCCAGAGATTGGCCGCCGAAACAGATATCCCTTTGAACCGCTGAATCGGGTAATGGGAATGATTCGGCACCTCTTGGCAACTTCCAGGGCGAGGGGCGTTCAGTTGAAGTCCTCTTGGAAGAGAGCTTCTTTACCCGAGATTTCAATGGAGAAGGCAAAGCAATTCTACGACCGTTAGAGAAATCGAAGGAACGCTTTTATGTGCGGGCGCTACGCGCTAGCGTTGAGGTTTAGGGGCGCCATCGATTGATAGTCTTTCGTATTCTTGGGACTTACGCCCAATTTTCGCGGGACAGGCGTACAGCCCTGATGATGAGGAGGACGTCGCCGTCTGGGTATCTACACCTAAATCTTCATACTTGAGATCATTGCTTCGCGGAGAGGGTCAAGAGGAATCATCCACACTTCAGTTAAATAGCGGGAATTCACTGCTTGAGAAAGCGATTAAGTGCTTCCCGGAAGCAGTTCAAGTGTTAAAAGCAAGCTGTTCATTTAGTCATGTCGAAAACATACATCCCGAAATCATTTCATACTGCGAATTGCTGAATTCCGGCGTTCCGCGCGTCACAGCCGGTCCTTTTGGATTGCGATGAGGCTCCACGTTCCGTGGACTGGACTAGAAGCTCTCCAATGGCCGAGCACCCGAAACAGTCCCTTGTCGGCGGTCAGGCATCACAAGGTTGCGAGTTCGTAATGTGGTTCCCTGAAGCGACCGACGAACTGTCTGCAGGAGCTTAACAGACGGGGAACGCCCTCAGAAAGGCAATCGTTGCTGCTAGGCGAGCTGAAAATTTCGGGCTTGGAGCCATCCGCTACGCGTCGCATCTGTGCTGATTTTCTGCCGAAGCCCGCGAAAACTTCCGATCGAGCTGTCCTAAAGAGACTTTCGGCATCAGAAGAGAGTTCGAATGCATGGCGGTGACTCTGTCAAGCCGGAGAGATCAGGCAGCCAACAAGACGAAAGCGATCTACGCGAGTCCAGAACTCATCGACGTGTCATTAGAATCAGATCTCGACGAGGATCAGGAAATTCATTAGCGGCGATAGAACGCAGGCTCGACCAAGATGAAGACGGAAGCCCGGCGGATAACCACCGGGTTCGCAAATTGGATGTTGATATATCTCGACTGAAAGAGCTGATCTCTTTGAATGAGCACTTGAGAGACTTGTTAGATGCCAAGGGTCACGAGGACCGCGAATCCGCCGATCTACAGCACTTAAAGGGCGTATAAAGAACTTATCCGATCTGATTTCCAGCATCGGTGTTGTTATTGCTGCGTGCCCGAAGCTGTCTGGGGCGAATCTCGGCATTTTCAAGTGGAGCATTTCAGGCCAGAAAACGAGGTACCCGGAGCTCGAACTCGTTTATGCGAATCTCTATTACTCGTGCGATATCTGCAATAATTACAAAGGTTCGAATTGGCCAACAGAAGCACAGTTACGACCGGTTTGAGATTTTGGGATGCTTGCGCCGACAAGGCCGTTGAGCACTTCAGATTGAATCGGCGGATGGCCGCGTTGACTGTCTTACGTCGGCCGCCAGCTACACTCAGAAGAAGTTAAGCTTCAACCGAGGGACAGCTTACGAGTTGCGCCTGAATCCAAGGAGCAGCGTTCTTTCGGCAGAGCTCTAGTTGTAATCAGGAGTAATCGCGACCGGGTTCAACTGACTTCTTGACGAGCGCAGAGAGGATGCGAGCAAACATGATCAATTTGACCAGTCGCGATCTATTTGGAACGGGCCTTTCGAGGAACCGATTATCTGGTTGCGGTAAGTAGTCTTTAAGTAGGTATCGACTTACCTGGTCAGGGAAACAACGAGCCCCGCCTTGCGGCGGGGCTTTGGTTTTGGCGCGAAGCGCGTTCGCCTCGATGGCAGATCGCTAGGAGCAGCCGGAGGTGCTGCCGCATTCCATGCAGCGGTAGCAGGAGCCGTTGCGGGTCATGATGGATCCGCAGGTGCTGCAGGAGGGGGCGTCGCCCATGTTGTACATGGACTTCATGGCGTGGCGGCGTGGATGTAGCTGCGGTCGGGGACGGAGAGGTTGTCCGTTGTCCGTTCTCCGTTGCTCCGTGAGGCCGGTGCGGGCGGCGAGGTCGGGGGCGATTCCCTGCTGGGGAGCGCGGCGGTCGTTCGCCACCCCAGCCAGCGTGCTGGCCGGGGATGCCGTTGTCATAGAAGACGGCGTTGTCGGGGGCGTTGACGGTGCCGGCTACGGGGATGGCTGCGGCGGAGAGGTCCGAGAGGATGGCGGCGGTGTCGGCGGCGTCCGAGAGGATGGCGGCGTTGGAGGGTGAGGCGGATGCGGTGAGTGGGAGGGTTCCGGACCCCACCCTGTCAGCGCCCGTGCCGGGGGCACCCAAGGCTCCGGTAGAGGGTTGGGCCTGGAGGGACTTGAGGCTGAAGAGGGAGAGCTGGTGGCCGGAGAGGAAGCGGAGCTGCATCCAGCGGAAGAGGTAGTCCATGAGGGACTTGGCGTAGCCGATCTGCTCGTCGCCGGTCCAGCCGGAGGGCTCGAAGCGGGTGTGGGCGAACTTTTCGCAGAGCACCTTGAGGGGGACGCCGTGCTGGAGGCAGAGCGAGGCGGCGGTGGCGAAGGAGTCCATGAGGCCGGAGATGGTGGAGCCTTCTTTGGCCATGCGGACGAAGATTTCGCCGGGCTGTCCGTTGGGGTAGAGGCCGACGGTGACGTAGCCTTCGTGGCCGCCGACGGAGAATTTGTGGGTGATGGAGGCGCGCTCGGCGGGCAGGCGGTGGCGGATGGCGACGGGCGGGGCCTGGGCGTCGAGGGCGTCGTTGCCTTCGGTGATGGAGCGGCGGAGGGCGGTGAGCTGGGCGGCGAGGGTGTTGTTGGACTGCTGGAGCTGGGAGGCGAGCTGCTGGGTGTGGGCGAGCTCGGATTGTTTGGCCGAGAGCTCGTCGCGGAGGACGGCGGCGTCGGCGGCGGCCTGGGCGTTGGCGGCGATCAGGGCGTCGATGGCGGTGGCGTCTTTGGGCTCGGAGGTGGCGGTCGGCGGCCTTGTCGGACTTTTCCGTCATGGAGACGTTGAGGGGCTGGGTGCCCTTGGAGCCGTCGCGGTAGATGGCGACGGCTTTGAGGCCGAGGCGCCAGGCTTCGGTGTAGGCCTCGGCGATGTCGTCGGCGGTGCAGTCGTTGGGGAGGTTGACGGTCTTGGAGATGGCGCCGGAGAGGAAGGGCTGGGTGGCGGCCATCATCTTGACGTGGCCCTGCCAGGAGATGGAGCGGGTGCCCTTGGCGGGCTTGAAGGAGCAGTCGAAGACGGCGAGGTGCTCGGGCTTGATGCCGGGCGCGCCTTCGATGGTGCCGGTGGCGTCGATGTAGTTGACGATGCCCTGGACCTCGGCGTCCTTGTAGCCGAGCTTGAAGAGGGCGCCGGGGACGGTGTTGTTGACGATCTTGATCATGCCGCCGCCGACGAGCTTCTTGTACTTGACGAGGGCGAGGTCGGGCTCGATGCCGGTGGTGTCGCAGTCCATCATGAAGCCGATGGTGCCGGTGGGGGCGAGGACGGTGACCTGGGAGTTGCGGTAGCCGAACTGCTCGCCGAGGACGAGGGCTTCGTCCCAGGCAAGCTGGGCGGCGGCTTTGAGCTCGTCGAGTTGCGGCGCGATGAAGCCGGCGGCGTCTGCGGCGCCCTTGGGGCTGGGCTTGAGGGACTTGTCGATGTTGTTGACCTCGGCGCGGTGCATGCGGATGACGTCGAGGAAGGGCTCGCGGTTGACGTAGAAGCCGGGGCAGGCGCCGCCTTCGCGCTCGGTCTTCTGGGTGAGCGGGGTGGCGGCGCCGAGGGGCGGGCAGGATTCGGCGATGCGGGCGGACTGGGCGTAGGCGTCGCCGCAGAGGATGGCGGTGACGGTGGCGGCGAAGGCGCGGCCGGCGTCGGAGTCGTAGGGCAGGCCGAAGTCCATGAGGAGCGCGCCGAGGTTGGCGTAGCCGAGGCCGAGCGGGCGGTAGTCGTGCGAGTTGCGGGAGATCTGCTCGGTGGGGTAGCCGGCCGCGTCGACGATGATCTCCATGGCGGTGGTGACGACGGCGATGGCGTGGCGGTAGGCGGGGACGTCGAACTGGCCGCCGGGGGTGAGGAACTTCATCAGGTTGAAGCTGGCGAGGTTGCAGGCGGAGTCGTCGAGGAACATGTACTCGCTGCAGGGATTCGAGGCGTTGATGCGCGCGGTGTTCTTGCTGGTGTGCCAGCGGTTGATGGTGGAGTCGTACTGCATGCCGGGGTCGCCGCACTGCCAGGTGGCTTCGGCGATGTGGTGCATGATGTCGCGGGCGCGGAATTCCTTGATGGGAGCGCCGGTCTTGACCGCGCGGGTGAAGAAGGTGTCGTTGTTGGCGACGGCATTCATGAACTCGTCGGTGACGCGGACGGAGTTGTTGGCGTTCTGGAAGAAGATGGAGGTGAAGGCTTCGCTGTCGGGCGAGCTGCCGTCGTAGCCGGCGGACATGAGGGTCCAGGCCTTGCGCTCTTCGGCGACCTTGCACTCGATGAAGTCCTCGATGTCGGGATGGTCGACGTTGAGGATGACCATCTTGGCGGCGCGGCGGGTCTTGCCGCCGGACTTGATGACGCCGGCGAAGGCGTCGAAGCCGCGCATGAAGCTCAAGGGGCCGGAGGCGGTGCCGCCGCCCGAGAGGGTTTCCATCGAGCCGCGGATCTTGGAGAGGTTGGAGCCTGCGCCCGAGCCCCACTTGAAGAGCATGCCCTCGGTCTTGGCGAGCGTGAGGATCGAGTCGAGCGAGTCGTCGACGGAGTTGATGAAGCAGGCGGAGCACTGCGGGCGGGTGTAGCCGGTCTTCGAGAAGACGGTCTCGTTCTTTTCGGCGTCCCAGTGCCAGTTGTGCGCGTCGGAGTTGGGCTCGAGGCGATCGCAGCCGACGTTGAACCAGACGGGCGAGTTGAAGGCGGCCTTCTGGTTGAGGAGCAGATGGCAGAGCTCGGCGAAGAAGACTTCGGCGTCTTCCTGCGAGGCGAAGTAGCCGTCGCGCATGCCCCAGTCGCGGATGGACTCGGCGACGCGGGAGACGAGGGCGCGGACGCCGGACTCACGCTCGGGGGTGCCGACCTGGCCGTGGAGGTACTTGCGAGGCGACGATGTTGGTCGCGGTGACCGACCAGGAGCTGGGCGTTTCGACGTCCTTCTGCTCGAAGATGATCTTGCCCTTGAAGTCCTGGATGATGGCGTCGCGCTTCTCCCAGGTGAGCTCGTCGAAGGGGGAGACGCCGGGCTTGGTGAAGTGCCGGGAGAATTCCAGGCCACGGGCGGTCTTGCCGGAGCCGGCGGCGGGCTTGGACGAGGTCTGGGCGTTGGGGGCGGAAGCGGCGGCGGGGTTGGTCACGATGTCGGCCATGGGGCTGAACCTCTCAAGAGCTGAGATAGCCGCGGCGCGGGGCTGCGGTTATGGATTGCGGACGTTGCCGGACGCGCCGGCTATGGGTGATGCGACCTGGGAATTTGGTGCCGGCGGCGGATCCCTGCGGGTGGGGACGAGGCCGGGTTCATGGGTCTTGGTCACGGTGTGAGCCAAGGCATCAGGCGCTTCACCAAAGCCGAGCGTGAGGTCGAAAGTACCGCCAGCTCTGGTACTAGTCAAGTATAAAACAACAACATATTGTGGTGCTGTTGCAGATGCTCCCCAAAACGGGCATTGCCGAGTTTGGGGCAGCGAAATTGCTGGCGTTTTGCTGTGGAAAGCGTGCCCGGGCCGCGTGGTTTGTGGAGATGATCCCAGTGCAAAAGTGGTCAACAGAGTTCGAGGGTAGCTCGGCGGGATGTGGGGCGCAATGGAGGACGCGGTGGAGAGCCGGGACGAGTAGTGGAAAAGAGGGCTGCGATTACGCGCGTCACTAGAGGCCAGCTAGCAGTTGGTCGGTGAGGCATTTGCCATTCCAATACTGGACATGGGCGACGAGGGGGATTCGCGCGGCGGGGTCGAGCTCATTTTGGATGTAGTGGCACGGACCGGCGTCGCGAGCGCCCTCGGGCAGATCGTAGTAGGCGAGTGAGCCACTGACTGGATCGCTGTGGGAGTGCAGGTTGATCCAGGGAAAGGCACGGAAGCTGCCGTAGTTCAGGATCAGGGGCTGCATCAGGCCGGCGAGGGCTTCCCGGTAATCGTGTTCCTCACGCATCTGGGTCCGGAAGAGGAAGGCGGTCTTGTCCAGCGGCGAACCGAAGGTGATGAAGCGGCGGATGCGGGCGGCGACCTGGTGGCGGCCCTGGCAGCCGGTTGCGTCCCAAACGATGAGGGCGTTGATCAGGTCGTAGGCGATGACGGAGCCGAGGGAATGGCCTACGAAGATGAGACCGTCATAGCGGGCCCGGGCGTTCTGAGCGTACGGGCCATCGAGCGGCGCGGGCGGAAGACTGGCAGCGACGATCTGCTTGCCGACGTCGACGACGGTTTTCTGGATGGCATCGCGGATTTCCTGATAGGCGCTGACGCGGAACGAGGAGACGTAAATGACGACGTCGCCTACGTACTCGACAACCGCATAGCGCAGCCAGTATGCGTAGATACCGGCGAGAACAAGACCGATGATGCGCAGAATGTTGGGGACGAGATGCTGACGAAACTTTGCAAGCAAGCGGTGCATAACGTCGATGTAGGGCTGGAACCAAGCCCAGAAGCCGGGATGCGCAGGCCGCTGGACGTCGAGGAGAGTCTTCACCGCGTACCAGGTATGCACGAGAACTTGCTCACACGCGTAGGCGATCACAAGCGTAAGGGCGAGTATTGCTCCGGTCCAGATGAGGTGGGTGAACGTGCGTTTTTTGATCGGGAATTCCCGCATTTCCCCGAACACCCAGCGCGTAAACACGCGGCGGCTGGAGCCTGCCGGTTTGAAGAGGCAGGCTTTGAGTCCGCGGAAAAGGGTTCCGAAGAGGAAGACGATGGTCGCGGTGAATGAGATTTTGCCCTCGGTGAGAGGCGCCCAGTAGCCCTCGAAGATGTCGACATGGGTTTCGGGAGCGGTCGCAGTCGAAGGGAAGACGACTCTCATGCAGGCGAGCAGATCGCCGCCGGTGACGAGTTGAACTCTGTCGGCGTGGACCGCGGCAGGTTTGGAATTGCCGCGCACGAACGCCTCCGCGATCTGGGCGCAAGTTTCGAATCGAACCTGCTGGCCCATACCGTGAGTGACCATGCAGGCGATCCTGCGAACAGGCGAGCCCTGAACAGCGGAAGCAGCTGTGCCCGCTTCGTGCTGGCGAGGAGCGCCAGGCTGAAAGTGGACCGGCGGCGCAGCAGATGGATTCGCTGCAGCGGTTTGCGCGCGATCGTCTGCGGAAAGGCTGCCGGTTCGAAGTGCCTGGACAAATTGAGCGGCATCGGCGCGCGGGAGAGGCTGCGGCTGTTCAGCTTTCTGGGGCTTTCCAGCTACGGGCTGCTCCTCATATTCAGACATAGGCGGCAGTGTCTTGCTTTCGGGCCAGTCTGTAAATGGAAATCGGCGTTCCGGCTGAGTTCCCTTTCGGAGGCAGAGAAAAGCCCCGGCGGCGTGTGCCACCGGGGCCTGGTTCCCTCACCGGGTGTTATTGGGGGCCCGTTACTGCACGGTGAGGGTGAAGGCGAGGGTCGTGGTGGCGGTGATCGCTTTGTTGGCGGTGTCGGTGCCGATCACGGTGATGGTGTAGTTGGTTGTGGTGTTGGAGCCGCCGCCACCACCGCCGGTGTTTCCGATCCCGATGCCGGTGGCGGTTCTGCCGCTTCCGCAGCCGGAGAGCCCGAGGCCGTGCCGGCGAGGACCACGATGGCCAGCAGCGTGGGCAGGCGGCGGTTACGGCGCGCGGCCGGGAAGAGCGCGAACAGCGCGAGCGAAGCCAGACCCGAGCCCGGCGAGCACGGGAACCGCAGGCGACCGCTGAGCGGGCGATGTGGGTACGTGGGCCGCGGCCGAGGTGGCGCCGTTTTGCTTGAGAGCGGACATGCCCGAGGGGCAAGAACCGCTGGCCTGGGTGGTGACGGTCAGGGTTGCGGTTACGGGCGACGCTCCGGAGACTGCGGTGCTGGGCAGCGAGTAGCAGGCGGTGGCGGCGTAGACGGTGGCGTTGGTGGTCACGGTCCAGGCGATGGTTCCGGTGTAGCCGTTCTGGGGCGTGACGGTGATGGTGGAGGTTGCGGTGCCGGTCCCGGTTGAGCCGCTGGACTGGTTGATGGAGAGCGCGGTGGAGGACGAGCGTGAAGCTCTTGGAGGGAGTGGTTCCGGAGGAGCTCTGCGGCCAGGCGTTCAGGAGGTTGTTGAGGTCGACGGAGCCGAGGCCGGTGGCCTGGTCATAGCCGACGGTTGCGGCGAAGCTGGCGGCGTCGGCGGTGGAGCAGTAGCTGATGCCGAGGCCGCACTCATTGTTGCCGGTGGTGATGTCGTGGAAGGCCGAGGCGTAGGTGGCGGGGTTGGACGCGAGTATGTAGAGCGTGGGGTTGACCACGCCCTGCGAGGTGTAGCCCTTCGCCTGGTTGATGATGGCGAGCATGCCGGAGAAGATCGGTGCGGCGAAGCTGGTGCCGCCGGCGACGGTCAGGTCCTGGCTGCTGCTGTCGCGCAGGCCGGCATTGCAGCTTGAGTACTGGCCGGACGCCCAGGCGGTGGAGTCCGAGGAGCAGTAGGCGTAGGGAGCGTTGTTGGGCGAGGCGTCGAGCGCGACGTCAGGGACCAGGCGAAAGGCGCCGCCGGCGGGGATACCGGGAACGCCGGTCTGCCAGGACGGTGCGGCGGTGAAGATGCTGACGCCGCCGCCACCGGAGGACAGGCCGTAATCGAGCACGTCGGTGGCGCTGTCATCGTTCCAGGCCATCTCGTTGGGGTCATGGGCGAGGGCGGAGACGACGGCGTCAGAGCCGTTGGCGGCGGAGAAGTAGGTGTTGTTGCCGGAGGCGACGTCGGCTGCGGGCAGCTCGGTGCCGCCGATCGCGGTGACGTACTGGCTGGAGGATGGGAAGTCGACGGCGAGCTGCTCTTCGCTGGCAAGGGAGATCCCCTGGGAGGTTTGCTGACCGACGTAGCAGTCGGTAGAGCCGTCGTCGCCGGATGCGGAGACGATGGTCTGGCCCTGGGCGGCGGCCTGCTGGAGGGTGGCGTTGATGGAGTTGTACTGCGACTGGCCGAGGTTAGGCTCGCACTCGCCGTAGCTGATGTTGAGGATGGAAGCGATGCGGTTCTGGATGGCCCAGGTGAGCGAGTCGAAGACGCTGGAGGTGGCGTTCTGGCCGACGTAGACGAAGTCGATGGTGGCGCCGGGAGCGATGCCGGAGGCGTACTCGAGATCGAGGTCGGATTCGGACTCGTCGCCGGAGTAGGTGGCGGACTGCTGCCGGTGTTGGGCACGAGGATGGCGGTGGGGGCCTTGGCGGTCTGGCCGATGGCGGCCTGGAAGTTGGTGACGTCGGTGGTGGAGACTGCGGACTGACCCACGATGGCGATGGTCTGGCCGGTGCCGTTGTAGCCGGCGTTCCAGGCGGCCTTGACGTCGTAGATGACGGCGATGTCGCCGGGAGTGAGGAAGTGATTGCCGGTCTGCGAGGAGGTGAAGTTGGGCTTGAACGCCGCGCCGTTGCCGTAGCGGACGTGCGGGCGTGGACGGAAGTCGGAGAGGCCGCGAACGTCGGAGACGATGCCGGAGAGCGAGGACGGAAGCGAGATGTCGGCGGAGGGCGCGATGTGGTTCCTGCCCTGGAAGCTGTAGTGGTGCAGCGGAGCGCCGAAGGCAGAAGCGACGGTAGATGCGGTTCCGGCGAAGGTGATGCTGTTGCGGCTGGGCGAGACGCCGGTGACGGTGAAGCCCTTGGACTCGAGCCAGGCTTCGGTCTTCGCGATGTCGGCGTCGGCGACGCCGAAGCGGGCGCCGAACTCAGCGGGCGTGAGCCACTGGTGATACTGCGGCGAGGACGGATTCTGCTGGGCGGCGATGAGTGAATCGAGATCGGCCTGCTGCTGCTTGCTGCGGCTGAAGTAGAGGGTCATGGACGGCAGCGGAGTGGAGGGGTCGACGGCGCCGAGGTCGCGCGAGAGGCGGGCGCGGGGAGGCTGCGAGCCGGGGAGCGTGGCGCGGGAGGTGTCGGCGATGGGGGCCGAGAGGCGCGCCTTGGGCTGCTGGGTTGTCTGCGCCGACATGCAGGCGGCGGAGAGGACGAAGCGAAGCGGCGAGGAGGAGAGCGGGGGAGAGGCGGGTTGCGGTCATGGAGATTCCTGCGAAGGGGCCCTTGGGGATGACGGTTTACGAAGCACCGGAGGCGTGCCTGGGGGCCCGGTCCGGTGACTCTGCTTGTTGCGGTAACTCGTATTGTGAGACGAAAGGATTAGACCCTTAGAGTACAAGGGAGTTGCTGCGCTCCGGCATGACCGGGATGGGGTAGAGCGGGCGCGGAAATGACCTGGGTTGCGACGGGGAGGACTAAGCGGCGGAGATTTAGAGACTTAGGTGTTCCGCGCATGCTGAGGCTGCGGCCGTCGGGGGGAACGGGTGGAATTTGCCGATTGAGTTGGAGAGGCATCGAAGGAGAAGCGGCCAGGGGGTTTGAGGCGGCTGCGAGGAGAGACGATGGCGAATCAGCAGACGAACGATGCGCACGGAACGATGCCGGGAGATCGCGGCGATGCGAAGGCGCAGCCCTCGGGGCCGCGCGGCGAGAATCCGGCGACGGCGGGACGAGGCGAGCGGAAGGTGAACTCGAATACGCCGGAGAACGCGGAGCGACAGATCAACCCGTCGTCGCCTGGCGAGACGGGGACGACGCCCGGCTCGACGAGTGATATCGGCTGAGCACAGATCGGGCAGCTAGGATGCGCTGGCAGCTTTGCTGCTAGGCTGAAGAGAAGAGCTCACCCGCGCGAGGCATGCGGAGGGATGTGTGAGTGGTTGAAACAGGCGGTCTTGAAAACCGCTTTGCCTTAACGGGCAACGGGGGTTCGAATCCCTCTCCCTCCGCCACAAATGCATGGAGAGCGCTTTGCGTCAGGGGGTTCGAATCCCTCTCCCTCCGCCACCATTGCATGGAGCCGCGACGCGCTTTGCGCGTGTAGTGCGATCGGCGGCCTCTGATGCTCGTGGTTGCGGTTTGCGCGAGCTCGAATCAATCTCCATGCGTAATGATTGGCCGACCGGTTTGCGTTTTGTGGCGCCGGTCGCGTTAACCCTCTTCTCCGGCCGACGGCGTTCGATGCAATTGCTGTTGCGCGGGAGGAGATTTCCGGTACAGAAGCGTGCAGACTCTGACGGCTTGTGACGCAGGTCACACGCATGCGGTCGATATCCGGCGCTCGGCGCAGTTTTTGATCGGTATTCGTTCTGCTTACAACCCGATACGAAAGATCGCGGCTCTGAGGGAGTACAGTATGCAGCGACAGAACGTTCGTGTGCACGTCGCAACTTTCTGTGAGTGCAGGTGAGAAGAAACTAGCGGGCGCCGTATGTCTTCCGCGTGAGGCAGCGTGACCGCCCGCACGGGTGTTTGTCCACCCCTTCAAGAGGCTCAGGAGTCCCGGTGGTGTATCGCCTACGCGTATTGCCGATACTGCTGCTGCTGTGGTTTTCGATGGCGGCAAGCGGGTATGGACAGAGTGCGCCGGGAGCTTTGAATCGAGGACCGCGCGAGTCCGAGCGGGACGCCGTTCGTTAATACAAATATTTTCGAGCCGGTATCGACGCCGAGCCACGAGGTGCATTCGCTTTCGTTGTTCGTGCTGCTGATCACGGGAGGGATCTGGGTTGGCGTCACCGCGCTGCTGATTATTGCGCTGGTGCGGTACCGCTGCCGGCAAGGCGAGACGAGCGAGCCGCCGCAGGTGTTTGGAAGCACGCAGATCGAGCTGGCGTGGACGATCATTCCGGTGCTGCTGGTCACGGTGCTGTTCCTGGGCACGGCGCGCGTGATCTTTGCGATTCAGGATGCGCCGAAGCCGCCGAATGCGCTGGACGTGATTGTGATTGGGCACCAGTTCTGGTGGGAGTACCGGTATCCGCAGTACGGCATTGTGACGGCGAACGAGCTGCACGTTCCGTTGAGCACGAGAGACCATCCGCGCGCGACGTTTCTGAAGCTGACGTCGGCGGACGTGATGCACAGCTACTGGGTGCCGCGGCTGGGCGGCAAGACGGATGTGCTGCCGAACCGCGTGAACGAGATGTGGTTCGACCCGAATGTGCCGGGCGTGTACCTGGGCCAGTGCGCGCAGTTCTGCGGACCGGAGCACGCGAAGATGCTGCTGCGGGTTTATGTGGATCCGCCGGACAAGTTCGCGGCATGGGTGAAGGCGCAGCAGCAGATCGCAGCCGGAGTTGCCGTCGTCGAGCGATCAGGGTTCGGGGATGAGTTCAGCGATCAAGGTCCAGGGCACGGGAAAGGCGCCTTCCGGTGATACCAGCCCGACGCGCCAAAATGCTCAGCAGATTAATGTCTCGCAGGGAATGCAGGGGCAGGGCTCGGGCGCCGCTGGTGGCAACGCTGCTGGGCGATGATGCGCACACGGGGCAGCAAGTTTTTGAGCAGCAGGCATGCGTGAACTGCCACACCATCAAGGGCACGATGGCGAACGGGCGCTATGGGCCGGACCTGACGCACCTGATGAGCCGCGACACGATCGGCTCCGGGATTGTGCCGAACACGCGAGAGAATCTGCTGCGCTGGATTAATGATCCCAACGACTTCAAGCCCGGGTGCCTGATGCCGGCGATGCATTTGACAGACCAGCAGAACGCGCAGATCACCGCTTATTTGTTAACGCTGCAATAGGCCAGCATTACGCGGAACATTTATCGCTGCACCAGCCGACGGAGAGGACAGATGGCAACACCTAGCGTGCCGGTTCCGAATCGCGTAGAGAGCGTGCTTGATCAGACGCCGCGGCGGCCGTTTGCAGGCACATACCTGGAGGTAGTGCACGACTGGGTAGTCACTGTCGATCACAAGAAGATTGGGATCATGTACATCTGCTACGCGCTGGTGTTCCTGCTCGTAGCAGGTGCGGAAGCGATGATGATCCGCATCCAGTTGTTCTTTCCGGAAAACCATTTTGTGTCGCCGTTTGTCTTCGACCGGCTGTTCACGATGCACGGAACGACGATGGTCTTCCTGGTGGGCATGCCGATTCTGCTTCGGGTTCGGCAACTACTTAATTCCGCTGATGATCGGCGCGCGCGATATGGCATTCCCGCGGCTGAATGCGTTCAGCTTCTGGATCAGCGCGTTTGCAGGACTGATGCTCTATTACAGCTTTATCGGCGGCAATGGGCTGACAGGAACGGGCACGGCGCCGGATGTGGCGTGGTTCGCCTACGCACCGTTGAGTGAACGCGCGTTCTCGCCGGGGCACTCGACGGATTACTGGGCGCTGGCGCTGATGGCGAACGGCATTGGAAGTATTGGGACGGCGATCAATATTCTTGCGACGGTGTTCTGCATGCGCTGCAAGGGGATGACGCTGTTTCGGATGCCGCTGCTGCCGTGGCTGTATGCGGTTGTGTCGGGCATGATCCTGGTGGCGATCAGCCCGCTGACGGCATGCCAGGCGATGCTGGTGATCGACCGCTACCTTGGAGGACATTTCTTCGATACGCAGATGGGCGGATCGGCGATTCTGTGGGCGCACTTCTTCTGGATCTTCGGGCATCCGGAGGTGTACGTGCTGGTGCTGCCGGCGTTCGCGTTTGCCAATGAGATTATTCCGGTGTTCTCGCGCAAGGCGATCTTCGGATATCCGGCAATGGTGGCGGCCAGCGTCGGCATTGGCTTCATCAGCCTGGGCGTGTGGGCGCACCACATGTTCACGATGGGTATGACGTCGTTCGGAAATGCGTTCTTCACGTTATCGACGATGCTGGTTTCGATTCCGACGGGAATTAAGATCTTCAACTGGCTGGCGACGATCTGGGGCGGGCGCGTGCGCTTTGCGCCGCCGATGCTGTTTTCGATCGCGTTCCTGTTTCAGTTTCTGATTGCCGGGTTGACGGGCATCATGCTCTCGATCAGTCCGTGGGATTGGCAGCTGCATAACTCGTATTTCGTGATTGCGCATTTTCATTACGTGCTGGTCGGCGCGATCGTGTTCATGATTTTTGCAGCGATCTACTACTGGTATCCGAAGATTACCGGGCGGATGCTGGACAACCGGCTGGCTAAGTGGCACTTCTGGCTGATGGTGATCGGGTTCCACATGACGTTCGACGTAATGCATATTCCGGGGCTGCTCGGAATGCCGCGGCAGATCTACACGTATGAGGCAGACCGCGGATGGACGCTGTTGAACCAGATTGTTTCGATCGGCGGCTTCATCCAGGCGATTGCGGTTTTGATTTTGGTCTACAACCTGGTGCACTCGTACTTCAAAGGCAAAGA
This sequence comes from uncultured Acidobacteriaceae bacterium, assembly GCA_963777205.1. Taxonomy (GTDB): domain Bacteria; phylum Acidobacteriota; class Terriglobia; order Terriglobales; family Acidobacteriaceae; genus Granulicella. The sequence continues at coordinate 522,161 of CAVZPQ010000001.1, forward strand.
GGCGGGGCCGGATCCGTGGGATGCATGGACGCTGGAGTGGTCAACGCACTCTCCGCCGCCGGCGTACAACTTCGCGGTCGATCCGGTGGTTGAGAGCAGAAGGCCGTTGTGGGATTTGAAACATCCGGAGGATCCGGATTCGGCGTTTGAGTGACGGAGTTTCGGGCAGAGCTGTGCGTTTTTCGTAGAGGCTGTGAGCACCTGAGGAGTGGATGTGGGCACGATACCGCTGGAACATATCGAGCATCCCGAGGAATGGAAGCTGCCGTCGCGCGGCTTTGTCGCGATGTCGTCGCTGATCATCGCGGAGAGCACGATCTTCACGATCTTCGTTGTCGCATACCTCTACTATCTCGGACGCGATGTCTCCGGGCCGACGCCGCGCGAGGTGCTGGAGCTGCCGATCTTCGGCACGGTGTGCCTGCTTTCGAGCAGCTTCTTTATCTATCTCGCGGAGCATGCGATCACGGTCGGCAAGATGGGCGCGTTCAAGCTGTGGTGGGCTGTGACGTTTGTGCTGGGCGTGATCTTCCTGGTGGGCACGGGAATGGAGTGGCAGAAGCTGATCGTGCATGACCATCTGACGATCGCGACGAACCTGTTCGGGACGACGTTTTACTCGTTGGTCGGGCTGCATGCGTCGCACGTGATTATCGGATTGATGATGCTGCTGATCACCCTGCTGTTTGCGCTGACCGGAAGATTGAACCCTACGCATGCGGAGCGTGTGAAGGTGCTGGCGCTGTACTGGCATTTTGTGGATGCGGTCTGGGTCGTGGTGTTCACAGTCGTGTACATCGTGGGGCGGTGATGGAAGAGTCGAGACCAGCGGTGACCAACGAGCACGGGATGCAACACGGGGCTGCGCATGCGCACGGTCCACGGGACGATCCATCTGCCGGCGCCGACGATGTGGCCGGTGCTGATGGCGATGGGCGTGACGCTGATGTTCTTTTCGCTGGTGACCACGGTGTGGGTCTTCTGGCTGGGTCTGGTGCTGACGGTATTTCCGGCGATCGGGTGGTTTCGCGACGTGCTGCCGCGTGAGGCGCACGTGGATGTGGAAGTGGATACGCGACTGGTGGAGCTTGAGCCATCGCTCGAAGGCGTGTCGCGGATTGAAGTGGATGAGACGCATCGTGCGCAGTTGCCGCTGCACACCTTTACGTTCGCGAGTGGCATCAAGGGAGGGATCGCGGGTGGAATCGCGATGCTGATTCCGGCGGAGCTCTACGGGATTATTCGCTTCCACAGCATCTGGTACATCGTGAACCTGCTGGGCGGCGCGGGTGTGGGTCAGTGGCGGAATCCCTCGATGTATCAACTGACGCACTTCAACCTGATGGCGTTTATTACGGCCAACATTATTCAAGGCGTGGTGACTCTGCTGGTGGGAATTCTGTACGGTGCGATGTTGCCGATATGGCCGAAGCGGCCGATTGTCCTGGGCGGCCTGATCGCTCCGGTGTTGTGGACGGGCGTACTGCACAGCGCGCTGGGCATTGTGAATCCATTTCTGCAGCAGAAGATCGACTGGTGGTCTTTTCTGGCGGCGCAGATCATCTTCGGCATTGTGGCCGGGTACACGGTGAAGAGGCTCGGCAGACTGGAGCGGCTGCAGCAGTTGCCGCTGCCGGTGCGGTTGGGGCTGGAGACACCGGGGTTGCATCCGGAAGAGCATGGCGACCAGCGAGAGGAGCCGCGGCAATGAGGCGTGTGCTGAGCGCGGCGTGTTTGCTGCCGGGGCTGGTGATGATGGCCGGGTGCAATCTGCCGGGACGACCGAAACCGGGCGATGAGGTGCCACGGCCCGAGGCGGTGATGTCGTTCGACAAGCTGTATGGCCAGAACTGCGCCGGATGCCATGGCGCGGATGGGCAGAATGGACCGGCGACGGACCTGGCGAATCCGGAGTATGAGGCGCTGGTGGACGATGCCACGCTGCGCGATGTGATTGCGAATGGAGAGAAGGGCACGCTGATGCCGGGCTTCGGCCCACAGAGTGGCGGAGGCCTCACCGACGCGCAGATCAATGCGATTGTGAGCGGCATGCGCGCGCGATGGTCGAAGCCGAATGTGCTGCGAAGGGCAGAACGCGCCGGCGTACAAGGCTCCGCAGGGCGGCGATGCGGGGCATGGCCAGCAGGTGTACGCGGCGGCGTGCGCGCGTTGCCACGGAGCGACGGCGCAGCAGCCTGGACCGGCGGGGTCGATTCTGGATGGATCGTTTCTTGCGCTGGTGGACCCGCAGACGATTCGCACGCTGGTGATTGCGGGACGGCCGGACCTGGGACATCCGGATTGGCGAGGCTATGTGGCGGGGCATCCGCTGAGCGATGCGGACGTGACGGATGTGACGGCGTGGCTGCTCGCGCAGAAGCCGGCGAATCCGGGGCAGCCGTATCCAAGCTACAACACGACGACGGAGAAGCCGGGCGAAGACGCAGCCCACCGGGCCGGGAACGGGCAGCAGGACGAATAACGGAAAGACGCGCTGAGTTTGAGAGGAGAGAATCGCGATGGATGAGAAGCTGCCGCCACCATCACCTGAGGAGCAGGAGAAGCGCCTTCGGGTGGAACGCATCTCGCGGCGCACGTTCATGATGAACGTGGGGATCGCGCTGAATGCGATTGTGGGGATCGCGATTGCGACGCCAGTGGTCGTGTATCTGTTTGGGCCGGTGATGCGGCGCAAGGAGTACAGGCACTGGATATCGCTGGGGAACGTGACGGACTTCAAGCCCGGCGAGACGCGGCTGGTGAGCTACCGCAATCCTTTCCGCGAATCCTGGGATGGGCAGACGGACAATATTCCGGCGTACGTGCGCTGCACGGGGCCGGGGCAGCTGGTCGTGTTTGCGATCAACTGCGCGCACCTGGGATGCCCGGTGCGGTGGTTCGCCGAGTCGCAGCTGTTCATGTGTCCGTGCCATGGCGGCGTCTACTACGCCGATGGCAGCCGCGCGTCAGGACCGCCGGAGCGCGGATTGTTTACGTATGAGATGAAGGTTGAAAACGGGCAGCTCATGATCGATGCCGGACAGATGCCGACGCTGTCGAACCGTGCCAAGAATGACTGCCCGGGCGCGGGACCGAAGCAGCAGAGCTCGCTTGTACAGATTACGTACGCAACTTAGTGGACTGAGGATTTGAGATGGCCTGGTACAAACAAACCTACGATTGGTTAGAGCGGCGGCTGCAGCTCGAAGGCCCGATCAAAGAGGCCGTGCTGCATCCTGTGCCGAAGAGCACGGCGAGCTGGTGGTACGTGTTCGGCAGCGCGAGCCTGACGCTGCTGATCCTGCAGGTGGTGACCGGCATCATGCTGGCGCTGGTGTATGTGCCCTCGGCCGGACACGCGTGGCAGACGCTGCAGGTGCTGAACTATAACCTTCCGCTCGGTTGGTTTTTGCGCGCGATGCATGGGTGGGGATCGAACTTCATGGTCGCCGTCGTGCTTATCCACATGGCGCAGGTGTTTCTGTTTGGAGCGTACAAGTTTCCGCGCGAGCTGACGTGGATCCTGGGCGTCTTCATGCTGCTGATGACGCTCGGCATGGCGTTCACGGGACAGGTGCTGCGCTTCGATCAGGATGCGTACTGGGGACTTGGAATTGGCGCGTCCATCATGGGCCGCGTTCCGCTGATCGGCGGCGCGCTGGTAGACATTCTGCTCGGCGGACCGATCATCAACGGCGCAACGCTGACGCGCTTCTTCGCGCTGCACGTGTTTATTATTCCCGGCGTCCTGCTGCTCTTCACTGCCCTGCATGTCTGGATGGTGGTGAAGCTGGGCATCAACGAGTGGCCGGTTCCGGGACGCATCGTGCGCCGCTCGACCTACATCCAGGAGTACAACGAGCTCGCGCACACCGACGGCATCCCCTTTGTGCCCGGCGCGGTGTGGAAGGACCTCTTCTTCTCCGCCGCGATACTTTTTGCAGTCGCGTTCTGCGCTGCTGTATTCGGGCCGTACGGGCCGACCGGGCAGCCGGATCCAACGATCATTCAGACGGTCCCGAAGCCGGATTTCTTCTTCCTCTGGATCTACACGGTGCTCTCGTATCTGCCGCCGAGCATGGAGACGCCGTTCATCCTCATTGTGCCGCCGATCGCCGTCGCGATCCTGGTTGGGCTGCCGTTTGTTGCGGGCGTTGGAGAGAAGAGCTGGTGGCGGCGGCCGGTTGGTGTGTTCGCGGTGATGTTCATCGCAGTCTGCTGGGGTGTGTGGACGCATCTGGGCACGTACACGCCTTGGAGCCCGCACATGAGCGCGTGGAGCGGAGATCCGATTCCGGTGAAGTATCTGCATAACCGCACGCCACTGGAACGCATGGGTGCGAATGTGTTTCAGGAGAAGCAATGTCGCAATTGCCACTCGATCGGCGGAGTGGGCGGCAAGCGCGGACCGGAGCTCGATGAGATCGCCACGCGCCTTACGGAAGACCAGATGATCCGCCAGGTGCTGCTGGGCGGGGGCAATATGCCGGCGTACGGAAGCACGCTCTCTCCTGCGGAGACGACTGCATTGGTCAAATACCTCGACACGATGCACCCGGGCTACGAGCCGGCGGCCGGAGATGCGTCACGCGGTGTGGCAGCGACTGGCGGAGTTCCACCGCACTCGACCGTGGAGCGCGGCGGGGGCGAGCAGAACTATCCGCATTAAGAAAGGCTACTGAAGAATGGCGGAGTTTCCGCACGGAATCCTGGCGGCGTGGAGCTTTCCGATTTGGCCGGCGATCGGGATCGCGATTGCCGGTGTGCTGTACCTGCGCGGATGGCGCGCGCTGCAGGCCACGCGTGCGCGCGAGCTTCCGGTGTGGCGCGCGGTATGCTTCTTCGCGCGGGCTGCTGTCGTTGTGGATCGCGCTGGCGTCACCGATCGATGCGCTGGATGATTTCCTTCTCTCCGCGCACATGTTGCAGCATTTCATCCTGATGTCGGTGGCGCCGCCGCTGCTGGTGCTCGGCGCGCCGCTGGTGCCTATCCTTCGTGGGCTGCCGCGGCCGGTCATCCGTGGACTGCGGCCGGTGTTCGCATCGCGTGCGGTGCACGGCGTTGCGCATGCGCTGGCGCGTCCTGTTGTCGCGTGGCTGGTGATGAACGTCGCCTATCTGGGATGGCATGTGCCGCAGGCCTTTGAGCTCACGCTTCGCTCCGAGGCGCTGGCACAACACCGAGCACATGTGTTTTCTGCTCACCAATATTGCGTTCTGGTGGGTGATCGTCGAGCCATGGCCGAGCCGGACGCGGTGGTCGCGCTGGATGGTGATCCCCTACCTGCTCACGGCAGACATCGTGAACACCATCTTGTCAGCCGTGCTCACGTTTTCCGGCAAGGTGCTGTATCCGTCGTACGCGGCGGCGGAGCGGATCACCAGCCTGACCCCGCTGCAGGACCAGGCGCTCGCCGGCGCCGAGATGTGGGTGCTGAATTCGCTGGTTTTTCTGGTGCCGGTCGCCGTCTTGGTGGTGAAGATTCTGAGCCCGCGCGGATTACAGGAGCGCACCGAAGTGAAGACGGAGTATGCGCCGCGACCGCAGCCGGCAATTCACAATTAGCGCCGTGCTGCACCGTGCAGCCGCTCGAAATTAAGGACTAGAATGGCGGCCTTGGCAGGAGAGCTCTTGCACCGGCTGGCCGGCGAGCATCCTTCGCTCCACCGTCCCTCCGCACGCAGGAGATTTCCGCCGTGGCACAACGTGTGCCCCACCTCTGAAAGCGCGAAGGAGATGCCGGCGATGAAGGTCTATGCGGGAAGCGACGTTAGAAATGTGGCCATCGTGGGCCATGCACACAGCGGGAAGACGGAACTCATCACGGCGATTCTGAAGACTGCGAAGTCGCCGGCGGCGTCCTCCCGCGAGAACGGTGGCGCGGTCACGATGTATGACGAAGAAGAGATTGCGCGCAAGATGACGATGTCAAACGCGGCGGCGTTCGCGGAGTGGGAGTCGATCAAGGTGAACATGATCGACACGCCGGGCTTTCACATGTTTGTGCACGAGGCACGCGCGGCGATGATGCCCGCGGAGACGGCCATCGTGGTGGTGAATGCCCAGACGGGTGCTGAATCAGGAACGGAGCGCGTGTGGAATTATGCGGCCGAGATTGGCCTGCCGCGCGTTGTTGTGATGAACCAGGTTGACCATCCGAAGGCCGATTCGCGCACTGGCCGCATGGAGATGCTGGAGGCGATTCGGACGCGCTGGGGACGGCAGGTTGTTCCCGTGCAACTGCCGATCGTGGATGAGAAAGGGTTTCATGGAGTCGTGGACCTGGTGACGATGGATGCGTTTCTCTACACGCCCGATGGAGACGGGCGCGGAACCAAGGGGAAAATTCCGCACGCGCTGGAAGCGGACGCAAAGGCAGCGCATGAGGCGCTGATCGAGCTCGTAGCCGAAGGCAAGGATGAGCTCATGGAAGAGTTCTTCGCTGTCGGCACGATTCCGGAAGAGCACCTGATCGCGGCGCTGCATGAGGCAATTCGCGAGGACAGAATTTTTCCCGTGCTCTACATGAGCGGCCTGCGAAACGTGGGGACGGATCATCTGCTGGATTTTCTGAAGGTGTATGCGCCGTCGCCGGTGGAACGTGGCGAGATCAAGATGCGTTCGGCAGGAAAGGCCGCAAGCCAATCCGCAAACAACGGGTCTGGCGATGGGTCAGGCGACACAGTGATCCGCAAGATCGATGATGCGCAGCCCGTCGCCCTGTACGTGTACAAGACGATGGTCGATCCATTCGCGGGAAGGATCTCCTTCTTCAAGGTGATCAGCGGATGCGTGAAGAACGATGCAGCGCTCGAGAACTACACCCGTGGTGAATCGGAGCGGCTCTCACATTTGTCGATCGTGCAGGGGCGCAAGCTGACCGAGATTCCGGAGTTGCATGCGGGCGATCTTGGCGCCGTAGCGAAGCTTCGTGTTTCGCAGACCGGCGACACGCTGGGCGCGAAGGGACATGATGTCCTGATGGACGCTGCGCCTGTGCCGGAGCCGGCGATGACCTACGCGATCGAGCCCAAGACGCGTGCCGACGAGGACAAGCTCGCGCCCGCGCTGCACAAGCTGATGGAAGAGGACCTGATGCTGCGCTTCTATCGCGATCCGCAGACGAATGAGTTCCTCGTCGCGGGTGCTGGACAGATGCATATTGAAACGGTGGTGTCGCGCCTGCGGCGGCGCTTCCACACTGAGGTGACGTTGAAGGCGCCGAAGGTGCCGTATCGCGAGACGGTGCGCGTCAAAGCGCAGGGACACGGCCGCCACAAGAAGCAGACCGGAGGACACGGGCAGTTTGGCGACTGCAAGATCCGCATCGAACCACTGGAGCGGGGCGCCGGGTTTCAGTTTGAGAACGACATCTTTGGCGGCTCGATTCCGCGGCAGTTTGTGCCGGCGGTGGAGAAAGGAATCCAGGAGTCAGCCGCGCGCGGATATCTGGCGGGATTTCCGGTCGTGGACTTCCGGGCGGTTGTGTACGACGGCAGCTATCACGACGTCGACTCCAGCGAAATGGCGTTCAAGATGGCCGGCCGGCTCGCCTTCCGTGCCGCCATGGAGCAGGCGAAGGCCGCACTGCTCGAGCCGATCATGAAGGTGGAGATTGAAGCGCCGGACGATTTTGCCGGCGCAGTCATCGGAGACCTGAACAGCAGGCGCGGACGTGTGCAGGGCATGGACAGCGCGGGTGCCGGCACGGTCGTGCACGCGCAGGTGCCGCTGGCAGAGATGCTGAGTTACGGCACGACGCTCACGTCCATGACGCAGGGGCGCGGCACCTTCCGGATGGAGATGGACCACTACGATTTCGTGCCCGCGCCCACAGCGGAGAAGATCATGGCCAATGCCAAGAAGCCGGCCGCAGACGAGGCCGAGGAGTAGGCGCTCGTCATGCGGTTGCGCATATAGAATCGACAAATCGGTACAGATGTGTGGCTGCGGATCAGTCTCCGCATGGCTGCGCGCCTGCGGCGGGCCTATAGCTCAATGGTTAGAGCAGCGGACTCATAATCCGTTGGTTCCAGGTTCAAGTCCTGGTGGGCCCACCAATTTGACCTTTTCGGTGTTGAGGACTCCACGTGTTCATAGGTATCGAGGGCAGAGAGAAGTGTCCCCCGAACCCAGTTCTGCCCGGTTCAGTTCCAGGGCCGCTACAGCCGACCGAAGCAACCCGTGTCAGCGCAAGGTTATGTTGGAGAGCGCTTTTGCGCCGGCGGTAATCCGCAGTTCGATCACGGTCCCAAACCGGTCGTGTTCGCGCACCCAGTCCGTGTCTGTAGACAATGAAGCAGGAGAACTGCCGCCCTCAGGCAGTTGCTTTCCGTTCAACGTGACGCCCTGGGCGGCAGCGTGAATCTTAAGCAGGAAAGTACGCAGCGGGCCGGCGTAGCTTCCGGTCGCAGCATCAATCGTCACCTGAATCTCGCCGCGCTTGCGCAGCGCGCGAATTTCCTGCCGCAGATACTCTCCCTTTTCGTAGTTATAGGTCTCGCCGTCGTCGTCATAGGCGGTGAAAGCGGCGGCAGAGTCGGAGGGAAAGATATCGAGAGTGACTTCCCTAACCGGACGCTGTCCCACGTATTGCTCGAGTGGTTGTGTAGCCACTATGGATCCGCTGCGCACGAAGAGGGGGATATCTTTCCAGGTCTTCGCATCTGCGGCGATTTTTATGTTCTGCGCGCCCTTATAACTCCGGCCACTGGCGTAGTCGAACCACTCTCCGGGCGGCAGGTAGATCGTTTTGAAGGTTGCGCCCTGGCTGATGATCGGAGCGACAAGGAGCGCGTCTCCGAACATCCATTCGCCGTCCTGCGCAGCCGCTTCACGGTCTGACGGAAACTCCCAGAAGAGCGGGTGCACGAGACCGGGGGCACCCTCCGTGGTGAGGTGCTCGTAGGAATAGATGTAGGGCATAAGTTGATAGCGCAGATCGATTGCTTGTCGGGCAGCGGCTTCGGCAATAGGACCATACACCCAAGGTTGCCGCTTCTCATCCAACTCGCCATGCACGCGCATGATCGGCACAAATGCTGCGAACTCAATCCAGCGCGCGTAGTTTTCCGGAGTCGGATGGCCATGGAAGCCGCCCGTATCCATGCTCCAGTGAAACTCGCCGGTATCAACCGCGGCCAGCATACGCACGCGTTGCAAGGCCATGCTGGCAAAGCCGGAATCTATATCCCCGGACCAGCCGGCATAACCATAGCGGCTTGCCCCCAGATAGAAGTCGCGATTAATCGACCAGACGCGCATTTCGGAGTCTTTGCGCTGGCCTTCATACAGCATGCGGCCCATATTGAGGAACTCGAAGTTATTGAAGACCACCTGCTTGGACACGTCTTCGTGACCGGATACATCGGCCTCGTCATTCCACCATCCAACGATTCCAGCGCGGAACGCGGGTAGCAGGTGTTCCCAGAACCAACTGCGCTCGCCGGCATTGTTGAAGTCCAGGTCCCGGGCCATGCGATGCGAGAAGTACTCCGGATAAGGCGCTTCGTCGGGATACCAAAAATGGTGGGCCGTAGCGTATGCCGCGGCTTCGGTCGGATGATTTGAATCTCCGGCAACGGTCATCAGAATGCGTGGCTTGAGAATGCCTGCGAGCTTTACGCCCTCGGCGGCTAACTCTCTGGCGAAAACGCCCGATGCCCCGTCCGGAAATTTATCCGGCGCGACATTTCCAGGACCCGACGTGCTATTCCAGCGCCATTCGCCGTAGTTATCTTCACCCCAGGCCTTCCAATCGAAATCGAGAATAAAACCATCAATGGGAATCTGTTTCTCGCGATAATTCTCGACGATGTTTTTAACCTCGGGCTCGGAAGAACCCCACTGGCTGTTCAGGAAGCCGAGGGTCCACTTGGGTGGGAGCGGCGGAGGGCCGACCAGTTTCGAAAGTGCGGCCATGGTTTCAAGAGGCGGCCCAGCGAAGACGAAATATTCGACATCGGGACGCGAACTGTTACGAAAGCTGATGCTGCCCGGATCTCGAGTGAACTCGCCTCCATCCGAATCCACGAGCAGCCCATAATGAACGGAGAAGACGAATGGAGCTCCGCTGTTGCCCTGAACGCCCGCGGCAACTTTTCCGCCATCGTTCCGCACGAGGCCACCAGAGGTGTCGTTAAGGTTGAGGCCATGGATGCCATACAGCGTGTCGCCGGCGCCATGCTGCATAACTACGCTGGTTTTGCGGGCTTCGCCGAACGGATCGGCGCTGCGGAGGAGTTGCCGTCCCGTGGCGTCGAAGAAAGTGACGCTGTATGGTTTGCTCTCGTCCACGTGCACTGAAATTCCGGGCGCAGAAATCGTATACACCCCGTCCTGTTCGGAACGAGCGATAGCTGGCCACCTCAACAGAGGCTTGGGGTCGAGGACCAGGGTCCGCGGCGTCGACTTGCCGTCAATGCGGACGTGCACGTTTGCGATCTGGTCGTCGAGAATTTCGATGTCGAGCAACGAAGATCCATCGGCGACCTCGATGCCGTTCGGCAGCACAGAGATGTGCGCGTCAGAAACCGGCGGAGCAGAGTGCGTCGCAGCCACGCAGGACGGGATGAGAAGGACCGGACAAAGCAGAAGAATCACTTTTTTCAAGATCACATCGTGCGAGAACAAATCTCCTCCGTTTCCAACCACTCAACTCTGAGAAATTCGAGCAGTGCACTTGCCGCGTTGCAATCCGGTTCGGTTCATCGCACCGCGTAAATTGACATGGATTCGGCTGGCTGATCGAGCTGTAGTTTCCCCTCACTCTGCCGCGGCGTTACGCCCGGAGCAGCAGCCGACGGCACGAAGACGCTACATCCCGCAAGCGCCGTCTGTTGCGTAGGGATGTACACGGTCTCGTTCTTCGGCCCCTTGTTGACGATTATCAGCAGCCGCTCGCTCGGGTGATCGCCGCTGCAGCCGGAGGTCTCTGCTCCACGGACAAATGCGAACACGTCGGCGTCTGCGAAGAGATTCTGCTCGATGCCGGTCTTGAGTTCAGGATGAGCCGCGCGATACGCAAGCAGGCCCGAACTCCACCGAAATATGTCTTCTTCTGCGGGGGTGCGCCCGGCCTCTGTAAATGCACTGTGCGGGTCCCCGGCAAAGCCACCGGGAAAATCGTGGCGATTGTCGGGATCAGCGCCCCCAGTCATCCCGATCTCGTCGCCGGAATAAATCAGCGGCATGCCGCGCAGGGTTGCGATCAGGCCCAAGCCCAGCTTCAGCTTTGCCGGATCCCCTCCAGCCTGCGTGAGAAAGCGCGGCATGTCGTGATTGCCGATGAAGGTGACCAGCCGCTCGGGATGCGGGTACAACGAATCCTGGCCCATGATTTCGCTCAACTCGGTCATCGGTTTGCCCTGGGTGAAAACATCTTGAATCGCGAAGCAGACCGGGAAATCGAAGGGTGTATAGAGCCCGGTATCGAATGTTCCATCCGCGCCGCGGCGCGCCCAGCCACCGGCGAAGAATGACGTGATTCTCGGGCTTCGATCAAAGACTTCGCCTACGGTGGTCAGGTGTGGATAGGCGCTGTACAGCGCGGCATCTAAGTCGTGCCAGAACGCACGCCCAACGTAAGGAAACGTGTCGAAGCGAATGCCGTCGATGTTGGCGGTTTCCACCCACCAAAGCGCATTTTGGATCATGTACTTCTCTACAAGCGGATTCTCCTGATTCAAATCGGGCATGGGATCGGCAAACCAGCCGGTGGTCGTGTCAAGCCAGGCATGTGGAGGCGCGTGCGGATCCAGCAGGCTGTGAAAGTCCGGATCGATATGGAGGTGATGCGCGACGCTCCCGTGCAGCCAATCGGGCGCGGGCGGATCGTTGACCCACGGGTGCTCCAGGCCGATATGGTTCGGGGCCATGTCGATCACCAGCTTCATGCCGCGCTTGTGCATCGCAGCCGAAAGCTGCTGATATTCGGCCATGGTACCGAAGTGCGGATCAATGCTGTAAAGATCGGTGGCCGCATAGCCGTGATAGGAATCCGGCATTGCGCCATTCGAGACTATCGGCGTGATCCACAGCGCGGTCACGCCAAGCTTTTGGAGATAGTCGAGGTGCTGCTCGATGCCGGCCAGGTTGCCTCCATGCCAGCCGCGCGGAGCTGCACGGTTGTCACCGGGAGGGTCGCTTGTCGAAGGTCCCTTTGCAAAGCGGTCGGGCATGATCAGGTAAAGCACGTCAGTCGCAGAGAAGCCGCCGTGGGCGTGCGGATCGTGCGAGCGCTCGGCGAGGCTATAGCTGCCAGTCGCGTGGCCTTGATCGTTGGCGGCCGTGATCTTCAGCGTTTGCGGGACCGCCGACTGCGACTCAATCCAAAGGAAGGCCCAGTGCCCGTTCGCGGAAACCTGAGTGTGCGTGAGCGTCACGCCCTTTCCGCTGACCGTGAACTGCGCATCATTGAAACCCTGACCGTGAACCAGCAGCATGGGATTCGGCAAACCCACCCACCAGTTGGGCGGATCGATCCTGTCGATCTTAATTTTGTCGATCCCGGAACGATCGGCCTGAGGCTTTTGGATCGCTGTAGCCTGCGCGGAGCAAACTGCGGTCACACAGCCCAACAGCCCGGCCGTAAAACAAGAAGACCAAAATCGCATGCCGTACTCCGAAACAAGTAAAGACAATCTTCCGCCGATCATCGGCTGTCCGCCGACGCCGGGCAGGTCAAATAAAGTCCCTGCCGGAGGAAACATCGGACAGTTTGCAGGAGCCCTGCAAGCAAGTGTGATTGAGTTCCCCAGGTCTTCGTGTGAAGACCTGGGGAGCCACAGATGTTACCGGCCCGCTTGAACCGCCAGATCAGAAGGTGAATCGAGCCGCCAACTGAATTTGGCGATTGCTGTACACCTGAGTGCCTTCAATCTGCCCAAACTGACTCGAGGTCATGCTGCCGTTCGGATTCGTGAATTCGGGAGTGTTGAGGAGGTTGAACGCGTCGCCGTGCAGCTCCAGCGTGTAGCCTTCAGCCAGGTGCAGATTCTTTTGCAAGCTGAGGTTGACCACGCGATAGGACGGACCTACGATCGCGTCGCGGCCTAGCGTGCCCAGGCGCGTGTACACCGTGCAATTGCAGGCCGGAGAGGCGACCGTCGGCGGGTTGGCAAATGCTGTCGGGTCGAACCAGTAAGCTCCCGGGCTGCCGCTGGTAGCCTTCGGGTACCGGATGGGTCCGACTAAATCGGGACGATTGCCTGGCGAATCCTCGCCCGTTGAGAGATCGACCGGCGTGCCCGATTGCAACAAGGCGATCACGCTGGTCTGCCATCCACCAATCAACCAATCCATCGGCAGCGATACAGCTGCTGCCGAACCGCTGTCCCCGGCCGAAGGGCAATGGGTAGAGCAGCGAGGTGCTGAACACGTGACGCTGATCCTGGATGGAGTTCCCGTAGCTTGCCATCGGATCGTAATAAAGCGCCGCGGTCTGGCCCTGAGCCGCTCCCGGGGAGTCGTCGAGCGTATGGGACCATGCATAGGAGACGGTGCCCACCAGCCCGTTCGTGCTGCGGTGCTCGGCATGCACCTGCAGGCCGTTGTAGTTCGACACACCATTGTGGACGTTGTAGTTGATGTTGCCCAGGCTGGGAAAGTTTTGCACTCCTGTGCCGAACTGGTTGATGTTGTACGGATAGAAGGTAGACAGATTCGCGCCATGCGTTCCCACATAAGCGAGATTCAGCACGTTTGATTCACCGAACTGCCGCTCCAACTGCAGGTTCCACTCCTGCACCATGCTGGTGGGCTCGTGGACGTTGACGGCGATCATGCTGGTGCCGGCCGGCGGGTGCGCGGGATCGAAGTTGACGTAACCGCGCGGTGGAAGGGGGGCGCCTGTTCCTCCGGAACCATTCAGGACAGTGGATGGGCTGGTGTAGCCGGTGCAGTTGTAAGCGTTTCCGGTGTTCGTGGGGGTTTGATTCAGTTGCCCAGTGAACGTGATGCAGTACCCGTTGCTGGCCAGGTAATCGCTGCTGCCCCCGAACGGCGGCTGCTCTGCCAGCTGATTGCTGCCGCCGCCGTAGTCGATGAAATAGAAGATCCCGTACCCGCCGCGGACCACCGTCCTGTTATCGAGCGAATACGCGAAGCCGAAGCGCGGACCAAAGTCGTGATAGTTCTGATTGATAATGCTGCGTGAAACGCCATTCTTTCCGGCTTCCATCACCGTGCCGTTGCTCACGTTGAATGCGGATTGCTGGTCGTGCGCCTCATACGGATGTGACAGAAAATCCCAGCGCAGGCCCAGGTTCACCGTCAGCCTGGAATTCAGACGCCAGTCGTCCTGCGCGAACAGGCCATCTTCCTGTCCAATGTTTGAAAAGTATCCCGACTCCGAGCCGATCTGATACTGATCCATCCCGCCGGCCAGCAGCTCCGAAACCTCGTATCCGGTAAAGTCCACTGTGCCCTGGTCAATCCAGAAATAGCCCTTGCCCTCCTCCGCATTGAAGAACGAGACCTGCCGGCGGATCACGCTCCCGCCGAATTTGAACGAGTGGCTGCCGTGATTCCAGCTTACGGTGTCGTTGATCTCGTAGGTGTTCTGTGGAACCGCGTAGATGCCATAGTCGCCGGTGTACTCCAGGTTCCCTTTCCAGCCGCCGATCAGCGCGCCGCCGGTGGTTTCCATGTTGACGTTGGCGTTCTGAATGCCCAGGCTTTGGGAAACATAGTCGCCGTACATAGGCGGCGTATAGCCGTAGTTATCGCGGTTGTATGCAATGTGCGCCTGATTGACGACGCGGGGCGAGAAGGTGTGGGTGTAGCCCAGGTCGTAGCCGCGCGCATGGGTCGGATTGGTGCCGGTTCCGCCGCCGGCAGGCAGGTTCGGGAACTCCGACGTCTTCGTGTTCACCGAGTTGTCGTAGCTGAAGCGGATGAACGCAACGTCACTGGCGCGCGGAATCCAGTCGAAACGAATGTCAAAGGTGTTGTACTTGTTGTTTTCGCTCTGGTTGACAAGATAATTGTTCAGGTAACGATCGGTGCGCGTAGGCAAAGGGAACGCATTGAGGTAGTTCACTGCCGCCGGGTTCAGGCGGTCTTTGGGAATAACGTTGGGCGTTCCATTCGCTGCTCCGAACTGCTGAGGCGGGCCGCTGGCCGAACAGGTGGTCGGATCGAAGATCCAGCCGAATTGCGCGCCGGTAGTGGTGGAACCCGCGTAGGGCGTGCTCCCGGATAGAGTGCCCGGATAACAACGCGGATACTGTGTCTCAGACGTATTGCTGGAGCCGGGACCATTCGCTCCCTGGGGGTTGAGCAGCTCGGTAAAATTCCCCTGCCGCATCAGTGCGGTAGGCACCGTAACGTAGTGAGGCGAGACGGCGAGAATCTCGCGCAGCGCCTGGTAATCGCCGAAGCCGAAGAGCTTGTTCTTGAGAATTGGGCCGCCGATCGAGAAGCCCGGCTGGTTGCGGAGAAATCCTCCGGCGGGCGTCTCCGGCGCACCGTCAAAGCGGTATCCAGGATTCGAATCGAAGCTCCGGTCGCGGTAAAACTCGAAAACCGAACCGTGGTAGTTGTTGGTGCCGCTCTTGGTCGAGCTGATAACGATTGCGCCGCCCGCGCGGCCGTACTCGGCCGGAGCGATGTTGGTGTTTACCTTGAATTCCTGAGTGGCATCGATGTTAGGAAAGAACAGGATCGTGTTTACGAAACCGTCGTTGTTATCCACTCCGTCGAGGAGGTAGTTGTCGGCCTGCGGACGAAGCCCGTTCACCGCCAGGGCTGCGGAGCCGCTCTCGTTGTAGCGATTGGTCTCAGTCATATTCGAGCTGCCGCCACCGCTGGCCTGATCGCCATACGCGCCGCGGGTCACGCCGGGCGTGAGGAGCGCGAGTTGGGTAAAGTTCCGCCCGTTGAGCGGAAGCTCCGTCACCTGCCTGCCCTGAATCGTCGCGCCCACGGTCGCATCGGTGGTATCGATCAGCGGTGCCGCCGTTGTCACCCGCACGGTGGTAGCCACGCTGCCGGGCTTCAGTTGAACATTCAACGTCTGCGCGGTGCTGACCGTGATGGTCACAGCGATCGATTCGGTTTCGAATCCCGGCGCCGAAACTGTGACCGTGTAATTGCCGCGGGGAACCGCCAGAATATTGAACTCTGCTGCGGCGTTCGACCTGGCGTCCAGTTTCAGCCCAGTGGCTTTGTTGGTTGCCAACACCTCGGCGCCGGGAATCGCAGCGCCGCTTGAGTCAGTAACCGTGCCGACTATCCTGCCGGTGTCGGATTGTGCGACTGCCTCGGGACCGGCTATGAGCATCAGGAGCGCGGCCATGGCCGTGAGCAGCAGCTTCAGTCGCCCCTTGAGTTCTGGACTGATCTTCTTAACTGGCACAGTGTCTTCCTCCAAAAAACCTTATCGATGAGCGTTGCTGGATTGCAATCTGAGCGCGATGGGACGGGAAACCTCGCGATCACGCACAGCAAACGCCTCGACAGGACGCATCGTCAATTCACCGCCGACCAATTGAAAATCAATTGCCCATCAACAGGTATGTCAACACAAACGACTCGATTTATTCCAAGAAGTCTCTCGTAATCAGGGCCCATTGCAGGAGGCGTTCCAGAGCAAACTTGCTATTGTTCGGCGTTTCCCCTTAAACTTGCCGGGCTCCCCGCGGGTTCATGGCTATCGAAATCAAAAGAGAGGGTCTTCGCCGAGCTCAATTCGGCCTCTTTGAGGCCGACCTCGAAACGGAGGAATTACGCCGCTCCGGTGTTCGAGTTCGACTGCAAAGCCAGCCCTTCAAATTGCTCGCCTCGCTGCTCCAGCGTTCGGGCGAGATCGTAGCTCGGGAGACCTTACAACAGGAGCTTTGGGGCGAAAACACCACCGTCGATTTTGACCATAGCCTTGGCATCGCTGTTAACAAACTCCGCGAGGCGCTGGGCGACTCAGCCGAGAATCCGCGATTTGTCGAGACGCTAGCCCGCCGCGGCTACCGCTTCATCGCGCCGGTCAAGGTGCTCGATCCGCCTCCGGCCGACTCAGTGCCCGCGGCAGTTACCGCGCGCCCAATAGCGACTCAGCGTGGGCGACACTTGCGGCCCCGCCTCCGGCGGATTCAGTGCCGGCGACACTGACCGCCCCGCCTGCGGCCCGTCACTTCGCGGGATCAACGTGGGTGGCTGGAGCGCTACTGCTGCTCTGCCTGGTCCTCATAGGGATGCTGGTCCTGCTCCCCCCCATACACACGCCGTACCGCGTCGCTCAGATCACGTTTACCGGCCACGTACTCATCAACGACCTCGACGTGGAGAGTTTTTCCAGTTCAGCCAGCGATGGCACGCGAATCTATTTTTCCGACATGAATAACGGCAGTCCTGCCCTCGCCGTCGCGCTGACGGCCAATGGCGAGATGAGCCATTTCAACCTGCCCTCGGAAATCGGAGCGCCACTGATCGGTTCGCTCTCGCCGGATGGTTCGCGGCTGGCACTGCGCAGCCACTTGCAGGCCGAGCCGGAGCAGCCGCTATGGATCGTGCCTACTCTGGGGGGCGATGCGCGCCGGGTTGGAAATGTTCTCGCCCATGACGTGACCTGGATGCCCGACGGCCAGCACCTGCTGGTGGCCAGCGGCAATCAGTTAGTGGAAATGGGCGCCGACGGCGCGAATCCAACTCCCCTCCTCACAACGCCCGGCCGGGCTTTCTGGCTGCGCTGGTCGCCGGATGGTACGCACCTGCGTTTCACGCTACGTAATCCCAATCGGCAGACATCGGAGTTGTGGGAGGTGAACGCCGACGGTTCCCATCTCCACGCCTTGCTGCCCGGCTGGAGCCAACCCGCCTCAGAGTGCTGTGGAAGCTGGACGCCGGACGGTGACGATTACGTCTTCCAGTCATCCCATAGTGGCCACAGCGAAATTTGGGCGCTGCGCGAGAAGCCCTGGTACCGGGCCAGCGGCGCGCCGCGCCAGATCACGAACGGTCCCCTCGAATACGAAGCCCCTACGACCGCGCCGGGTAGTGATCGCGTGTACTTCATCGGTGCCACCGCTCAGTTCGGTCTGCTGCGCGCGATCCCCGGCTCCACGGGTTTCGTAAGCCTCAACGAAAACCTCAGCGCGGCCGCAATGGCCGAGTACTCGCGCGACGGGAAATGGGTCGCGTGGTTAAACGAGGCCGACAACTCGCTGTGGCGCAGCCGTGTGGACGGAAGCGAGCGCATCGAGCTGACTACGTCGCCGCTGCGCATCTTCAATATGCGGTGGTCGCCTGACGACCGTACCCTCGCGGTGATGGCCGAGGAGCCGGGTAAACCGTGGAAGATCGATTTAATCGATGCGGAGGGCGGCAAGATAACGCCCATCCTCAATGAGGACCGCAACGAGGCCGACCCGACCTGGTCGCCCGATGGCCGTTCGATCGTCTTCGGACGGCCGCCTGATCGAATGGACAGCGGCGAGCCCAAAGCCATTTATCTGCTCGACCTGACTACAAAAAAGGTGACCGGAATTCCAGGCTCGACGGGCCTATTCAGTCCGCGCCTTTCGCCCGATGGCCGATATCTGCTCGCCATGCCGCTCGACCAGCATGCATTAGTTCTCTTCGATCGCACCACCGGGCGCTGGAACACGATAGCCACGCATGGCGTCGGCGATCCTACCTGGTCGCACGACGGGCGCTACATCTACTTCCAGGATTTTCTAGAAGCCGACAAACCCATCTACCGCGTAGCTGTGCCGGTCGGCAAACTGGAAAAAATCGCGACTCTCGAGAACCTGCGCCCCACTGCCGCCACCGATTACCGCCTCATCGGGCTGGCGCCCGGGGATCTGCCTATGGTCACAGTGCGCACCCCGTCCGTTAACCTGTACGAGCTGGATCTGCGCGAAAAATAATCGGCCGAAGGCGGATTATCTTTCGCCCACGTTGTTGAGTTTGGGATGGAGCTTCCAACCGCGCTCATAACGACCGGAAATTCTTGGCGGGCAGGTTTCTGCAGATCGCTGAGGATCAGAACTCAGCTACGAGCAACCTATAGCGAGAGTAAGACACTGTTCATTCATGACCGGAACTAGAGCTCCACAGTGGCGCGAGCTTTCAGCCTCGAGCCGCCCTGCCCCTGATCCGGCGGTAGATTCGCGATTTCGGCACCGATGTCCAGTGACTTGGCGGCGGCGGACTAATGGAGCCAGCGCAGGCCGGCACTTTCAGGGACTGGCTCATCGCGTTCAACTTCTTTGGTTGGAAGAGGTTGGGAGATGGTGGGCACAGCAGGATTCGAACCTACGACTTCCACCGTGTGAAGGTGGCACTCTACCGCTGAGTTATGCGCCCATGCCGGGATGCTGGCAGGCGGCTGAATCCAACCCACGGGATCCGCCGTCTTGCCTTTGAGAATACCAGAGCACCGCGCTCTGCGGCGCGCCGCGAGCCCTTCGCTTGCCGGTCGCGCTTGCCGGGCGTTCGGGCTGCGCGGGTACAATACGGCGGATGGCTGCTCCCAACTCTCGAGACCCCTCCCCGGATGCGCCGAAAGTGGCAGATTCCGGCGAGCCGGATCAGCCTGATTCCGGCCAGGCGGCGCAACCTCCGGAGCCGAATGGGGTTGAGGAGGATATGAGCACGGCGGCGCTCCATCCCGGACTCCTCGACCAGCGGATTCCAGGTGTGGGCGCAGGGCTTCCGGCTGACCGTCCCGCTAGCGCCGTCGACCTTAGCCCGGAACGTGCCAGGGAGCGTGCGGCAGCCATAGCCCGGGGGGACTTCTCTTCCCTATCCGACGCGGAGATCATGCTGGAGCTCCGCGCCGGCAACATGGCAGCCTTTGATGTACTGTTAGCGAAGTATCGTAAGCCGATCATCCATTTTATGTACCGGATGGTCCATAACCAGGCGGTTGCGGAGGAACTCGCCCAGGAGGTCTTCCTTCGGGTGTACCGCTCGCGCGAGACCTACCGGGCGGAGGCACGGTTCAGCACCTGGCTGTACCGGATTGCCACGAATCTCGGCGTGAATCATGCCCGCGACACGCGGCACGAACGCACGGCCTCGACCGTATATCTGGATGAGCCTGACAGCGACACGGGAACGACGCCGGATGTAGCCGACGAGACGCCCAGCGCTGAAGCCGGATTGCTTCGGCGGGAACGTATGAACGCCATCCGCCAGCATGTGATGGCCCTGCCGGAACGGCAGAGAACCGCCGTTCTGATGCACAAATATGAAGGTTTGGACTACAAGCAGATCGGTGAGGTGCTGAAGCTATCCGAATCTGCGACCAAGTCGCTGCTGTTCCGCGCGTATCAGACACTGCGCGAGCGACTGAAGGAGTTTGTCTGAAGGACTGAGTACGACGGGAGCCACTGCGCGATTAATCCGCTCGAAGGCCACCTGAAAAGCAACAACCACCCGAAGAGGGGGTCTATATGGATAGGGACATTACGATGAATTGCAAGACTTGCCAGACACATTTACCGGATTTGCTGCTTGAGAGCGGCTACCAGGCCGCGCACCCGGAAGTGGCTGCGCACCTGAACGGCTGTGACAGCTGTGCGAAGGAGCTGGCTGAGCTGCGCGCCACCTTCGAGCTGATGGACGCCTGGACCGCGCCCGAGCCGTCGCCCTACTTCGACTCGAAGCTGCGGGCGCGCGTGCGCGAGGCGGCAGAGGCGCAGCCGGAGGGGCTGCTGGAGCGGCTGTATTCGTTCCTGACCTTCAGCACCGGCTGGCATGTGCGGTCCGCTTTGGCCGGTGCCCTGATGCTGGTTCTGCTGATCGGCGGCGGCACTTTCGCGGGGTTTGAGATTGCGAACCGCCCGGGTGCGGCGCAGCCCTCCGCAACCGTGAACGATCTGAAGATTCTGGACAACAACGCGCAGGCGTACCAGCAGATGGATCAGCTTCTGGACCCGAACGCCGGCGACGACTCGGGAGGCGATCCGCCCACAACCTAGTGGGCAGAACAAGCTTGATTCCGCAGTAACAGCCGCCGCCCTTGGACGGCGGTTTCGGTATGATGGGGCCGCGCAGGAGCCACTGAGACCAGGCGGAACCCCACAGCAGATTTGAAGTCGACATGAAACTCACCTCTCCAATTCGCGCCTTGTATGTGACACTCGCTGTCGCAGCGGCGGTGGCCTGTGCGCCTGTGGGACTGGCGCAGAGGCACGGGGGTGGCGGTGGACGGGGTGGTGGTGGTTACCACCAGGCGGCTCCGGCGTACCGTGGGTCTGGTCCGGCGTATCGGGGTGCGGGGCCGGCGTATCGGGGCGCTCGCCGGCATATGGGCAGGCGACCCCGGGCTATCGGGGCCAAGGCGGCATGTACGGGCAGGCGGCGCCGGGATACCGCGGGCAAGCGCCCGAGTACCGTGGGCAGGGGCCTGGATATGGGCAGCGCACCGCGACGCCGCAGGGGTTCCGGGGTGGGCAGCAGGCGTACTCACCTGAGCGGTACCCGCAGGGGCAGAGTCCGGCGCCCGTGGAGCGGAGAGCTCCGGGTGGGCAGCCGCAGGCGGGCCAGCCGGGTGTAGGGCAGCGCGAGGGGTCGCAGTTGGCCCAGATCCAGCGGCGGAACCCGGGGCAGCAGAATGGGGCGCGGGGCGAGCACCTGGCGCAGTGGATGGACCAGCACCGGAACCTGTCGCCGCAGCAGCAGCAGCAGGCGCTGGCGCACGAGCCTGGCTTCCAGAACCTGCCGGCGCAGACGCAGCAGCGGATGCGGAACCGGCTGGCGGAGCTGAACGCCATGCCTCCGCAGGAGCGGCAGCGCATACTCAACTACAACGAGCACATGGAGCACCTGCCGGTCCAGGAGCGGGCCGAGGTGCGCGGTGCGATGCAGCAGCTTGGGGCGCTTCCGCCGGATCAGCGGCGCGAGGTGGCGCGGAGCTGGCGCGAGCTGAGAGCCGTTCCTCCCGAGCAGCGGGGAGCGGCCTTGAACTCGCCGCAATATCAGTACATGAATCCGGCGCAGCGGTCTGCTCTCAATAATCTGCTGCGGGTTGAGCCGCTGCTGCCTCCGAGCGGACAGCAGCCTCGCTGATTGCACCGGTTCTGGTGCGGCGGCACACCCCCCTTACCCCCGTCAATTTTGCGCAAAGTCTTCGGAACAGACATCTTAGCGGTGGACTTCAGGGCGGGCGTGACTCGCAAACTATCTAATTTCAACTACTTGCAATTTCAGTGGCTGCAAAGTCTTCACGAGCAGGCGGGTTATCGTCACAGGGGGGCTGCACTTTTTCCTGACCGACAACGGCACCTGACCGATTCGATCGGCCTTCAGCTGCGGAAGAAGTTGCGGGCGAGGAAGAGGACGTTGGCGGGGCGTTCGGCGAGGCGGCGCATGAAGTAGGGGTACCACTCGGTGCCGAAGGGGACGTAGACGCGGACGCCGAAGCCGCCCGTGACGAGCTTGCGCTGGAGGTCGCGGCGGATGCCGTAGAGCATCTGGAACTCGAAGGCGTCGCGCTCGATACGGTGCGCGCGGGCGAAGCGGGTGAGCTCATTGATGATGGTCTCGTCGTGGGTGGCCATTCCGCAGAAGACGGGCCCGATGATGATGCGCTTGGAGAGCGCGATGTAGTTGGCGTCGACGTCGGACTTGGCGGGAAAGGCGAGGTCGGGCGGCTCCTTGTAGGCGCCTTTGCAGAGGCGGATGCGGATGCCTTGCGAGAGCAGGCGCTCGCTGTCGGCTTCGGTGCGGTAGAGGTAGGCCTGCAGGACGGTGCCGACCGCGCCGGGGTACTGGGCGTGAAGCATCTCGGTGATGGCGATGGTGGCTTCGGTGTACTGGGAGCCTTCCATGTCAATCCGGACGAAATTTTTGAGCTGAGCGGCGTGCGCGACGAGGCCACCAACAATGCGGGCGGCGAGACCTTGCCCTTCGGGCGAGTTAGCGCCGCCGACGTCCATGCCCATCTGGGTGAGCTTGAGGCTGACGTTGGCGTTGAGATTGTGGGCGGCGATCTCGTCGAGGAGGCGGTGGTAGATGCCGGCCGAGGCTTCGGCGTGTGCGGCATCGGCTGACGGATTCGCCGAGCGAATCGAGCGTGACGGCGATGCCTTCGTTGTTGAGCTGCCGGGCGGCGGCGATGGCCTCTTCAACGGACATGCCGGCGACGAATCGGCGCGAGACGCGGCGGCCGATGGAAGAGCGCTCTGAGAATTTGCGGAACGGCTTGTTGGTGGAGAGGCCGATGAAAAAGGAACGAAGCATGCTTGGATAGCTTAGGGCATGGATGGGTGGGGTGTCGTGTACTGGAGTGGTTAGTCGTTAGTGGTTAGTGGTTCGTGAAGGCGCGATGCGGCGGAGGTAGTCTTGGGTCATGCGACCGCTTCGGTATGGGATCAATGTCACACTGGATGGCTGTTGCGATCATCGGGCCGGCGTGCCGGATGAGGAGATGCACCGCTACTGGGCCGAGAAGCTGGCCGAGGCCGATGCCCTGCTGTTTGGCCGGGTGACCTACGAGATGATGGAGGCCGGTTGGCGGGGGCCGGCGGCGGGGCGGCCGAAATGGATGGAGCCGTTCGCGCAGACGATCAACGCGGCGAAGAAGTATGTGGTTTCGAGCACGCTGGAGCGCGTGGACTGGAATGCGGAGCTGGTGCGCGGAGATTTGGCTACGGCCGTTCAGCAACTGAAGCAGGAGCCGGGCAAGGGACTGTTTGTGGGTGGCGTGACGCTGCCGCTGGCGCTGGCGGAGCTTGGGCTGATTGATGAGTACGAGTTTTTAGTGCAGCCGAGAATCGCCGGCCATGGTCCGACGTTGTTTTCGGGTTTGTCGAAGCCGCTTGATTTGAGGCTCGTGAGCCGGATGGAGTTTGCGTCGGGCGCGGTGGCGATGCGGTATGAGCCGGAACGGTAGGGACCACCCGGATTTCTGGCGCGCGAGCGAAGGCATACCCCAAGGGCTAAAGCCCCTATTTGTTCGTTTCGAATGAGAGACCCGAGCCTGAAGGCTCGGGGTACCTAGAAGCGGGGACGAACGCGCTAAGAGCCGCGCCCTCAGATTATTCGGAGAGACCGTAACGAGCACGAAACGTCGTACAAGATGGTCCGAACGCTCAATTCCGAGTTTCGCGGTAAGGCTTCCTAGTTTCGGCTAACCGTCCGACTTTCGTCCTATGTGGATGGGCCGGCGAAGAGGATGAGGTTGTTATCGAGGGTTGCGGATGATGAAGGTCTGTCGCTTGCCAAGGTTCCGTGCGGAGCGTTTTGGGCGAATGGGACGCCGGCGGATTCATAGGTGCGGAAGGTTTGTTCGATCTCCTCTGCGGTGGCGACAGTGATGGAGGCGGAGAGCAGGGATTCGCGCTCGGCGTAGTTGGGCTTTGGTGCGGGTGAAGAAGTCCTCGTCCATGTGGCGGAGGATGGAGGAGGGCGCGGTCGCGGCGCACCTGGCCGTCAGAACGATGAGTTGCCGTAGATGAAGTCGACGGTGAAGCCGAGTCTACTGGCTGGGCCAAAGCATACCGCAGGGGCTAAAGCCCCGCTCCTTTGCCGACCAGGAGATGAACCCACTGAGCGCTAAAGCCTTGGGTTACCTAGAAGCGGGAAGCAAAAGCAGATTCCCTTCTCCACTTCGGCGAGCAAAGAACGCTCGCCGGGGACACGCCCGGTCTGTGGATACGGAACGAAAAGAATCGCGCAGAGTTGCAAAGTATATATGTCAAAAATGTTTGACATGCGAGAGTACATGCGCTTACCGTGGCTGTGTCAAACATTTTTGACATGGAGATAGAGCGATGGGCAGTCTTTCGTATCAGGAGAGGTCGCTGTGGGGATCGCTGGTGGCGGAGCTGGTGGTGTATCTGCCGTACTTTTTTCTGAACCTTCATCGAGCGAATTCGGTGAACAAGGTGGCGGGGACGATCTTCGCGATTATTGTGCTGCAGATTATTTTGCAGTCGATTATTGCGGCGGTGACACGGCACCGGATGAAGGATGAGCGCGACAAGCTGATTCAGTTGCGTGGATATCGCGCGGGATATTTGACGCTCGCGACCTTGATGGTGCTGGGGCTGGGGATGCTGTGGATGCACACCCTGGCGAATGCGGGTGAGTTTCCAGTGCATGCGCAGTTTCTTGCGATGCATTTTCTGAATGTGTTCTACGGGATCCTGGTGATCTCGGACATTGTGAAGACGGTGGCGCAGATTGTGGCGTACCGGAGGCCGCTCGTAATGCCGCTGAGGAATACGATTCGCGAGCTGCGCGCGGACCGGAATATGACGCAGCAGGAGCTGGCGGAGGCGATCGGCGTGACGCGGCAGACGGTGATTGCGATTGAGCTGGATAAGTACTCGCCGTCGCTCGAGACCGCGTTCCGGATTGCGAGGGTGTTTGGGGTGCCGCTGGAGGAGGTGTTTCAGTGGAAGGGGAAGTAGGGAGAGTTAGGAGTTAGGAGTTAGGAATAAGCAATTTGGAGTTCGCGAGGGAAGGTATACCCCGGGGGAGACCCAGGGCTAAAGCCCTGGGCTACCAGCCCCCTTTCAAACTGGGGCGCTGAGAGGCCCGAGCCTAAAGGCTCGGGTTACCTAGAAGCTAAGAAGCAGATCCCCTGCTCCACAACAGCCGGCAAGCGGCCCGGGTGAAGCCGAACGGTGTAGTCTTCTGCGCATGATTGCGACGCGGAATTCGTTCACATTTTGCCTTCGGAAAGCGGGCCAGGTGACGCTGAGCCCGTTTGTCGCGCTGGATGCGGTTGTGTTTGGGGTGGGCACGTATGCGCAAGGCATTTCTCGGCCTGGAGGGAGGTCTGGGAGCTTGCGATTGTTGAGTTCGGCGTCTGGGTGCTCGTGGCGTGTGTCCTCTATGTGCAGCGCGCAACGAACCGCCGGTTTGCTGCGATGCAGGATGAGATCGAGGAGTTGAAGGAGCGGATCAGCTACCTGGAGACTCGCGAGGAGCGGGATGCGAGGAAGCGCGCCTAGCGGGGCTGGGGGTGGGGGACGGCGGGCTTCTCGCGCGGGTGGGCTCGCGGCGGGCGGCGGGCGCGGTGATCATGGTGCTGGTGTCTTTCATGGCGGCGATGGCTTCGTCGTAGCGGCCGCGGACGGAGTTTTTGCGGATGCGGGCCATGTCCTCGAGCATCTTCATGCCGTCTTTGAGGTAGGAGATGCGGGAGCGCTCGTCGTGGCCCCAGGTGACGGGGACTTCGACGATCTTGTAGCCGAGCTTGCGGGCGATGAAGAGGATCTCGGGGTCGAAGCCCCAGCGCTCGATGGTCTGGAGACGGAAGATGGTCTGGGCGGCGTCGCGGCGGAAGGCTTTGAAGCCGCACTGGGTGTCCTTGTAAGGGAGGCCCATGAGCTTGCGCGTGACCCAGTTGAAGCAGCGGCCGAAGAAGCGGCGGTAGAGCGGCTGGTGGATGGTCTGGCGCTGGCGGTCGAGCCAGCGGGAGCCGATGGCGACGTCGGCGCCGGCGTCGATGGCGGCGAAGAGGCGCTCGGCTTCTTCGATGGGCGAGGAGAGGTCGGCGTCGGTGAACATGACGATGTTGCCGCGCGCCTGGAGGAGGCCGTTGCGGACGGAGTAGCCTTTGCCGCGGTTGCCGTCGTTGTGGATGAGGTGGAGGTTGGGGTGCGTTTGCATCCAGCGCTGGACGATGTCGGCGGTGGCGTCGGAGGAGCCGTCGTCGACGACGAGGACCTCGGCGTTCCAGTGGCGCTCGGCGACGCAGGCGAGGACTCGCTGGAGCGCGTTTTCGATGCGCGCGCCTTCGTTATAGGCGGGAATAACGATGCTGAGGGAGGGAGCGTTCACGTGCGTTGGACCGGCCCGGCGGTCGGTGCGAAGCCGACGCAGTGGCGGGTTCATGATACGCCATTTGGCAGCGACGGGTACAGGGGTAATGAGTAAGGGGTAAGGGATAAGCGGTGCAGGGATGCGGAGACGCGGGGGAGCGGGCGCTGCTACACTCGGCGGCATGAGCGAGCAGCCAAGACCACCGTATCCGCCGTATCCGCAACAGCCGCCGACGGGAGCGCCGGCGCAGCCGTATGGGTATGCGCAGGCTGGATATCCGTATGCGTATCCGTATGGGTATCCGCCGCAGCGGCGTCGACTGGATGGGTTGGGCGGTGGTGATTATCGCGAGTGTGCTGGTGATCGCGTTTATCGGATTGATGCGTGACGTTCGGGCGGCTGGTGGCGGCGACGGCGGGAACGGGAGGGACGGCGAGCTTTGGGCAGCCGAGCATTGCGGTGATCGATATCTCGGGCGTGATTGTGGACGCGGACAAGATCGACCGGCAGCTGGAGAGGTTTGGGAACGACGATGCGGTAAAGGCGATTGTGCTGCACATCGACTCGCCGGGCGGAGGAGCGGCGGCGTCGCAGGAGGTGTACCACGAGGTGGTGCGGGTGCGGACGCAGCTGCACAAGCCGGTGGTCGCGTCGGTGGAGAGCGTGGGCGCGAGTGGGGCGTACTACATTGCGTCGGCGTGTGACCGGATCTATGCGAACCCGGCGAGTGTGGTGGGGTCGATTGGCGTGATTATGGAGTGGACGAACTACGGCGAGCTGCTGCGGTGGGCGAAGCTGAAGACGGTGAACCTGCATGATGGCAGCTGAAGGATGCGGGTGACCCGACGCGGGACATGACGCCGCAGGAGCAGGCGTACTTTCAGGGGCTGATCGACAACATGTATGCGCAGTTCATCCGGGATGTGGCGGTGGGGCGGCATACGACGGCGGACAAGATTCAGCCGCTGGCGACGGGGCAGGTGTGGACGGGCGAGCAGGCGCAGCCGCTGGGGCTGATCGACCAGCAGGGCGGGTACCGGCAGGCGCTTCTGGATACGGCGAAGCGGGTGGGATTGAAAGGGGAACCACACGTGATACGGCCTGCGAAGGAGCGGCATGGGCTGCTGGCCCTGCTGACCGGAGATGAGACAACGGAGCTGTTTCAGAATCCGACAAATCTGCTGAACCAGGCGCCGGGTTTTTACTTCCTGTGGAAATAGCCGAAAGTCGTAACCGAGGGCGGCCTGACGCGCGAAAAGCCGCGTTTTAAACGACTGTCGCGGAGAGGACATTGCTGGGTTCGGGGTTGGGTGGGAGCGAACTCAATCGCCGAAGCGCATGAAAACCAAGCGATTGTACGTGGGATGCGGCTTCGGCCGGGCTGGAGCGTCAGGATCGCTCGGCGGCCGAGGGTCACAAAGGTAACGTGACGATTCGTAGTTTGAGGTTCTTAGCAACCCCGCATAATCTAAGTGCGTTCTTAAGTTTCCAAGCGTCGGTGTATAACACCTTCAGAACCTCAGCAATTCCCAATCCTGGTTACGCCCGGAGGCCCCCTAATGCGATTGAAGCTTTTGTTTGCGGCGTCACGACTCTCGTGCCTGCGCTGCTGCTTGCAGGCTGCGGCGTGGATCAGACGACGATGATCGTGCCCGATGCGCAATCGGCGGGCGTCCTGGGCCGTGCGATGGGCGGACAGCAGCCGGTGGCGGGAGCGACGATTGAGGTGGTGTCGATGGGCACGTCCGGCTACGGCTCGGCGGGAACGGTGCTTTCGAGCGCGACGACGGACGCGAACGGCAACTTCAGTCTTCCGGGGTATACGTGCCCGCAGTCGAACACGCCGGTTTACCTGCTGGGCGATCGGCGGAAACGCGGGCGCGGGTACGAATCCCTCGGCAATGTTGGCGGCGGCGCTCGGGGAGTGCTCGCTTGCGCAGCAGCAGTACGTGATCATGAATGAGGTGACGACGGCGGCGACGGCGTTCGTGTTCTCGCACTATTTCTCGACGACGCTGCGGCGGATCGAACGCAGGCGAATGACTCGATCGGCGGACCGTCGACGACCAGCGGGGGCAACGATCGTGTACTCGCGCGGCATGGTGTTTGGAAACAACGTCACGATCCCGCTGCTGGTCAGTAACGCTTACGGTGGGCCGGTGACCGAGGGCGCACGGGTTACACAACCGAGTGGGAGAAGATCAACACGATTGCGAATATCCTCGCGGCGTGCATCAATTCATCGGGATCGAAGAACGCCACCGAGACGAAGACGACATGCGGCAAGATGTTCAACTTCACCGCGAACGGAGCAACGACACGGCCTTCGGACACCCTGCAGGCGGCGGTGCAGATGGCGCTGCACCCAACGACCAACGTTACCGAACCTCTACACCTGATCGGCACGACACCGGCCGTTCGGTCCAGTATCTGAGCTCGCGCGCCGAACGACTGGTCGATTGGTGTGAGGTACACGAGTTCGTCAGTGGGTCTGGCGGTGGATACGGGCACGTTGAGCACGCTGGATATCGACAGCACGGGGAACATCTGGTTCCCGAGCAATGCGTCGGGGATGGTGGGCGCGGCGTACTTCAACCCATCGACCCAGACGTTCAGCGGGCCGTACAACACGACCAGCCTGGCACATCCGCAGCAGGTTGCGATCGATGCGAACGGCTATGCCTGGTTGAACGACAGCAACAGCTCGACGGTCTCGGGATATCTGACGACGTCGCCGACGCTGACAGAGAGTGTTGCCTTCCCGAACACGACCAGTCAATCGCTGACGATTGGCGGCGATAACCGGGTGAACGTGGGGATCACGAACAGCAGCAATTATGAGATGGCGAACATCTCGGCGGACCGGTCGAGCTACTCGCTGGCTTCCGGCGTCAAGTTTGTATTTCCGGTGGCATCGATGGCCGGCGACACGAGCAACGGCGACGCGGTAACGGCCACGGACAACACGACGACAGCGATGCGGTACTACTACGTGACCTCGGCGCCGGCTTCCACGCAGATCGGCACGGCGAACGACGACAGCGGACAGGTCATCTTCACGGGCAACGACGACATCGCGGTGCGGTCGTACTCGGGAAGCGGCAATGCAAGCGACGGACTTTGCATCTACTCGCTGAAAGCCTGCTATCCCTTCCTGACCGCTGCCAGTCAGACCGTGCGGCCGAAGGGATGGCGATCGACGGGGCCGGGCAGCTCTGGGTTGCCGGGGCGGCCGTGGGCGGTCTGCTTGGAGGTCCCCGTGAACAACCCCAGCGCGACCGGCGGCGCGGTGTATCTGAACAGCAGTGGGGCGCTCAACATCCCGAACAAGCTGCTGCTGCATAACGGAAATGACGGGGAGACCGCCACCGCGCCCATGCCTTATGGCCTCGGCGTAGATGATGCGGGCAACGTGTGGATGACGAACGCGGGCTGCAATACGATCGACTGCACTCCGGGCGCCTTTACGCTGACGGAGATTGTGGGCGCGGCTTATCCCACGATCACGCCGGTTTCGGCGCAGATTACGAGCGGTAACCTGGTGGCGCACGGAGCCAACCTACTAAGGCTGTACAGCTGTAAAGAGGGCCCGTGCTTCGGCGCGGGCCTTTGTTTTTAGGGCTGCGCACGCGGGGCTGGCGGCATCTCACCTTGCAGACCAGGGGCAGGAATCGCAAAATTTTCATTACAGGTGAGCCGTGCTGGCGAGTGGAGACGTCTAAGTGGCTTAGACTAAAGGGCGACTGGACCGCTAGCGCGAGCATCTCTGGCCCCGGGAGAGGACTCTCATGACGAAAGCTGATCTAGTCGACCAGGTCACCGCACTGGGCGACCTCACCCGCCGCGACGGTGAGGTCATCGTCGACACGCTGTTCGAGTCGATCATCGGTGCACTGAAGGCCAACGATAAGGTGGAGGTGCGCGGGTTCGGGAGCTTCCGGACACGGCAGCGCAACTCGCGCACGGGACGGAATCCGAAGACCGGAGCGGCAGTGGCTGTGCCGGCGAAGCGGGTTCCGTTCTTCAAGCCGAGCAAGGAGCTGCGCGACCTGGTGAATCCCGAGCGAGGCGTCGCAGCGCGGCACAGAAAGGCGAGAGCCGGCGCCGCCGGCGGTCGGAACGGAGCGCCGGCGGCGGCGGAAACGGCGCATGTCGATCCGCATCATCCGCCACCGATGTAGAGAGCGAGTCAGCTGGTCAGCGTGCGAGTCAGCCAGGCGCGGTGGCGTTGTTGCGTCTGCGATGCCGTAGACTCGGCTCATGTCTGCGATTGCGGTGCACGACCTCAGCCGGAGCTTCAACGGCTTTACGGCGGTAGATCATATCGACCTCGCGGTTGAGCCGGGCCAGTTCTTCGGCTTTCTGGGGCCGAACGGCGCGGGCAAATCCACCACCATCAAGATGCTGACGGGGCTGCTTGCGCCGACGACGGGCAGCATTCAGATTCTGGGCGAGGACCTGTTTCGCAATCCGCTGGAGGTGAAGCGGAACATCGGCGTGGTGCCCGGAGGGCATGGCGCTGTTCGGGAAGCTGACGGCGCGCGAGTACCTGGAGTTTGTGGGCCGGATGTATGGGCTGGAGCGGCGGACGGCGCAGGAGCGCACGGCCGAGCTGCTGGAGTTCATGAACCTGGCCGATGAGCCGAAGAAGCTGATTGCGGATTTTTCGCACGGCATGGGGAAGAAGCTGGCGCTGGCTGCGGCGGTGATTCATGGGCCGAGGGTGCTGTTTCTGGATGAGCCGTTTGAGGGCGTGGATGCGGTCGCGGCGGGCACGCTGAAGCAGATGCTGCAGCGGATGATTGCGCGCGGCGCGACGATTTTTCTGACGTCGCATGTGCTGGAGATTGTGGAGCGGCTGTGCTCGCATATTGCGATCATCGACCGCGGACGGATTGTGGCGAATGGGTCGCTGGATGAGCTGCGCGCCGGCGTGCAGGCGAAGCTTTCGGCGGAGGCCGGTGTGCACTGGGAGCGGCTGACGCTGGAGCAGATCTTCCTGAGCGTGGTGGGCAAGGACGCGAGCGAGATGACGGTGCGCGAAGGGGAGCTCGCGTGGCTGAGCTGAACCACCCGCGCGAGGGAACGTCAGCGCGTGGACGGCGGCGCAGCGGCGTGCGCAGTTTGCTGCGGTGGCGAGACTGCGCTGGCAGATGTTTCGCAACGGGCTGCGGCGCAAGGGCGGCAAGGGCGATCTGTGGGCGACGCTTGCGGTCGCGCCGATGGCGCTGCTGATTCTGGCTCGTGTGTGCGCAGAGGCGGGCGTGGCGCGCGGGGCTCGCGGTGACACTGGACCACACGGACCGGGTGAGCTGGGAGCTGTGGGTGATCTTTGTGCTCAGCCAGCTGGTGAACCTGAATGTAGGGCAGCCGGGAACGACGTTCGATCCGACGCAGTTGATTCGGTTCCCGATGAGCGACGTCGAGCTACACGGCGATGCGGCTGTTCTTCGGCGTGCTGTCGCCGGGCAATGTCATCGTGATGATGATGTCGTTGTCGGCGGCGATCGGCGTGACGGTTGCGAGCCCGTCGCTGGCGGGATGGGCGTTCGTGGCGATGGCGGTGTTTGCGCTGGTGAATGTGCTGTTCACGCGGATGGTGTTCGCGTGGGTGGACCGCTGGCTTTCGACGCGGAGGGCGCGCGAGGTGCTGACGGCGCTGATCTTCCTGGTGTCGATTGGCGCGCAGGCGCTGAATTTTCTGTACAACCCGGCGTACCACAACCGCAGGGTGGACATGAAGACGGTGCGCAGGATGCACCACGCGATTGCGGTGGTGGAGCCGTATCTGCGCGTGCTGCCGCCGGAGCTGGCGGGTGATTCGCTGGTGGCGGCGTCGGCGCAGGGCGCCGGGCAAGGTTTGCGGAGGAGAATCTGGTCTCGGTGGCGTGGGGCGGCCTGTTTCTGGTGGTGTTTGGGCTGCGCATGCGCACGGAGTATCGCGGCGAGAACCTGAGCGATGCGGCGAATGCGGTGCGGGTGCGAAGAAGAAGCTGCAGGTTGCGCATGCGCATGCGGTTGCGGCGAACGGGTGGCATGCGGCAGGATTTGCCGCGGCGGGGGTCGGATCTGTTCCGGCTGCGGCTGAGTTTGTCGCCGGCGGCTTCGCGGCCGATGGATGTGGTGCGCGCGGTCGCGGCGAAGGAGCTGCTGTACCTGCGGCGGAATACGGGGCTGTTCTATGGGCTCGTCATGCCGCTGGTGATGGTGATGATCTTTGCGGGCCGATGGACGGTGCGCGCGGGAACGCATGGGCCGCTGATTTTTCTGTCGGCGCTGGCGTACGGGCTGCTGGGCGTGTTTCCGATGAGCTTCAACTCGTTTGGGCTGGAGGGCACGGGAGCGCAGACGTACTTCTTCGCGCCGGTGCGGCTGCGCGAGGTGATGATCGGGAAGAATCTGCTGTGCGCGGGTGTGGCGCTGACTGGAGACGGTGGCGATTGTGGCGGTGCTGTCGTACTCGGCGGGACCGCCGCCGGTGGTGTTTCTGGCGGGCGCGTTGCTGTGGATGGTGACGGCAATGCTGCTGGAGCTGACGGTCGGGAACTATATGTCGATCCGGTCGCCGAAGCGGATTGAGTCAGGGCAGGACGGCGCAGAAGCAGGCGCGCGCGGCGAGCTCGTTTCTCAGCATGGGGATTATGCTCGGGGCAGGCGTGGTGGGCGCGGCGGTGACGTTCCTGGCGGGGATGGGCCACGTGAACTGGGTGGTGCCGGTGGTGTTCGCGGCACGGCGGCCGCGGCGGCGTGGATCTACCGGACGAATTTGAACAAGGTGGACGCGTATGCGTGGGTGCACCGCGATGCGCTGTTCGAGGAGCTGGGCGAAGAGGCAGACGGGCAGCGGGGTAGAGGTCCGTAGAGAGCTCCGCGCGATCTGGGCACAGTCTCTAGTTCGGTATCGGTGATGCCGATGACGGAGAGCATGCGGCCGGTGTAGCCGTGCTCGTCGCGGTGGGAGAAGTAGCGGCGCTGGCCGTTGGGGAGGCGCGTGCAGGCGGTGCATTCGCCGACGATGGAGATCTTTGAGGCGCTGAGGCCGGCGTCGAGGAGCTGGCGGCGGTTGGCTTCGATGAGGTCGAGGTGGATCTGCGGGCCGATGTTGGAGTGGCCGGGAGCGCGGGCGGTGAGGAAGAGCAGAGGGTATTTGTCGCGGACGGGGTCGGAGTCGTAGACCTCGGAGAAGAGCGAGGGCGCGTAGGCGAACTGGCTCTCGAAGTCGAAGCGGATCTCCTCGCCGACGGAGTAGCAGCACGGGCCGATGCCGGGGCCGATGGCGGCGATGAGGTCCCTGGGGCGCGAGCCGAACTGGAGGCGCATGGTGCCGATGCCGCGCTCGACGATGCGGGCGAGCGTGCCGCGCCAGCCGGCGTGGAAGGCGGCGACGACGCGGCGGCGGGTATCGGCGACGAGGACGGGACGCAGTCTGCGGTGAGGATCGCGAGAAGCAGATTGGGTTGATTTGTGACGAGTGCGTCGCCACGGAGGACGGGCTTGCCTTCCGGCGTGATGAGTGGCGTGATTTGCGTGACCAACGATGCGGATGAGGCCGCTGTGGAACTGGCGAACGGCGACGAGCTGGTTGCGGGCTGCGATGGTTGGTCGACGCCGGCGACGGCTTCGAGGAAGCGGCGGCGGTTCTGCGCCGACGGTCTCGGCCGGGTCGGCGGTGGTCCAGCCGAGGTTGAGGTCGCCGGGGTTGCCGTAGACGGTGGTTGCGCCGCCTTCGCGGGTGCTGAAGCCGGCGCGGAGCCAAGGGAAGGCCTCCCAGCCGGCGGGGCGAATGATGCCGGGTGCGCGGCGTGGCTTCTTTGTTGCGGGCGCGTTCGCAGGTTGCGAGGTGCGGGGGGTGCGGACGCGTTGGCCGTCAGCCCAGGTGCCGGCTGCGGGTGGCGCGGCGGCCGTGCTCGAGACCGACACTGGCGAAGAGGGCATCAACAGCGGCGATGGCTGCGGGGCTTTCAGCGGATCGGTGCTGGCCGCGGCGGCCGAGGGCTCTTCTGCCCTTCTCGGTGCTTACTGCTCACGAGATGATTGTACGGTTGATCGGGAATGCGCGATTTGCGCTTAAAGTGAATGGGCCCGCTTTCAGGCGGGCCCTTGAGAGGCTTTCGGGGAGGGGATACTGAAGGAAATTAGAGGATGCCCAATGGGCAAAAAAGAGGAAGGTGCTACTACGGGTGGGACAGTTCTGAAATTAGCCTCTCAGTTATTTGTTTAGACGCACGAGCCGCTGTCGAGTTGCTTGGGGGTTAATAATCGCCGCCCATGCTTAAAAGAATGGTGCAACTCTTGGGCCGTCCACGCGTCCAACTTCGGGAGTTGGGGCCGCAAATTCAACGGTTTTGGTTGTGCCGTTTACACTCGTGAACGTGCCGTTCCGGTCTCCTGTCCGGCCCGAAAGCTATTGCATATGGGGGAGTTCGGCGGTACGATACCGCGGTTGCCAGCATGAATAAAACCACTCAAATCGCCCCTCACCTGCTTCGCTCCCGCGTTGGGAAGATCTGCATCGCGATTACCGGACAATCTGCCGAAGAGATGGTGGACAGGGCCGCGGCCGCCCTGAAGGACACGACGTTTATCGAGTTCCGGCTGGATTATCTGCCGAAGCCCGCGGCGGCCCTGCCGGTCCTGAAGCAGTTCCTGCAAGCGAACCGCGGGGCGACGGCCGTTGCGACGTGCCGATGTAAGGAGAACGGCGGGCGCTTCGAGGGATCGAACCAGACGGCGCTCGACGTTCTGCTGAAGGCCGCCGAGGCGGGCTTTCAGATCGTGGATGTCGAGCTCGAGTCGATTGAGAAGCTGCCGAAGAACACGATGCAGAAGCTGCGTGACGCAGGCGCGGCCGTGATTCTGAGCTTCCACGATTTCAAGAGCACGCCGGACCTCGATGCCGTGTATGCGCGCATGGAGCCGTTTGCGCCGGACTTCTACAAGGTTGTGCCGACGGCGCGCTCGCTGACCGACAACCTGAAGCTGATGCACTTTGTGGAGCGGATGGAAGACCGCTCGAATGGAACGATTGTCGGGATTTGCATGGGCGAGTCGGGCATCATCTCGCGCGTGCTGGGGCTCCGGGCGGGATCCGCGTTTACGTTTGCGGCGGCGACACCAGGCGAAGCGACGGCGCCGGGACAGATTGCCGCGCGCACGCTGCTTGAGACCTACCGCATCGACCAGGTGGACGTCGCGACGAAGGTGTATGGCGTGGCGGGCGACCCGATCAAGAGCTCGCTTTCACCGCTGATGATGAATACGGCGTTCCGGCGTGAGACGGTGAACGCGGTGTATCTCGCGCTGCAGACGAAGAATGTGGAGGACCTGTTCAAGCTGGCGCGCGAGATTCCGGTGCAGGGGCTGAGCGTGACGATGCCGCTGAAGGAGAGCGTGATTCCCTTCCTCGAGCGCACGGATCCACTCTCGAACAAGATCGGCGCGGTGAATACGATCTCGCGACTGCCGGATGGAAAGTTTTACGGGTTCAACACGGATGTGGCCGGGATTGTTGGCCCGCTGGAGCGGCGGCTGAGCCTGCGCGGAGCGAGAGTGCTGGTGCTGGGTGCAGGCGGAGCAGCGCGCGCGGCGGTGTTCGGCTGCCGCGATAAGGGCGCGGAGGTGTGCATCCTGAACCGCACGCCGGAGACGGCGCAGAAGCTGGCCCGGCAGGCCGGTGCGAAGACCGTGAAGCGAGAGGCGCTGGCGAAGCAGAGCTTCGATGTGATCATCAACGCGACGCCGGCGGGAATGAGCGGGAACAAGACTGCGTCGATCCTGGGGCCCGAGGATTTGAACACACGGATTGTGTTTGACCTGGTCTATAACCCGATCGACACTCCGTTGCTGCGCATGGCCAGACAAAAGGGGCTGCCGGTGATCACGGGTGTGGAGATGTTTGTGCAGCAGGGCGCGCGGCAGTTCGAGATCTGGACGGGCAAGCCGGCGCCGGAGGAGGAGATGCTGCGGGTGGTGCTGCACTCGTTGCGGCAGAGCGCAGAGAACGCGGAGGGCAACACGAATGTGCCGTCGACCACGACGCGCGTTGATGTAGGACCGCGCGCGGCTGCGTCGCACGCCGATCCTGAACCGGCCGCAGGGCCGCCGCCGCGCGTCGTGGGGCGTGCAGAGGCGCGAGGAGAAGAGATTCACGCGAAGACGGCGGGGAGGTCAACCTCGAGCGCCGCGGCTTCGAAGATTCCGGCGAATGGGAAGCTTGAGGGTAAGGGCGCGGCGATTGCGAAGACCAACGGCAAGGCCAAGGCGGTGACGAAGTCGGCAGCGAAATCCGAGACCGCGCGGAAGCCGCCGGTGAAGGCTGCGGCGCCGAAGAAGAGCACGAAGGCGGCGCCGGTGAAGGCCAAGCGCAAGGGATAGCATCTGCATGCAGCGATACGTGACGTTGCACGGAACTGGACTTCTGGGCTCCGTGCTTTGCTGCCTCGCAGCCTTCGCGTGTTGCAGTGGACAAACCCCGACAGCGAATCCGGCACGGCCCACAGTTACAAACCCGGCGACGCTGCCGCCGGTCGGATACCTGCAACTTGAGCAGGGATACGTTGGCTCTCTCGGTTCCCCGGAGACGCCGTCGCAGTACGGCGCAACCTTCGTCGCGAAGGAGACGGTCTACCCGCGTCTTATGGCCGAGGTGCAGGTGCAGCCCTGGGCGCGAAGCCGGCAGAGCGATGGAGCGGCGACTGCCTCCGGCGATGTGCTGGTGGGCGGACAGGCAGTGATTTACAACGCCGGCCGAGGGCAATGACGATGTGGTGCGCACAGACGTGCACCGGCATGCGTATGTTCGGTCGGCCACGCCGACGATCGCGCTTGCGTATCTGAACCGTGTGCATAGCGGAACGACGCCGGACATCGATGTGGGAAGCCAGTCACGCACGGCGATCCTGCTGCTATCGGGGCACGCGCCGGGGATCGATGTGCACTACGACACGAACTGGATTGCGAGTGAGCAGACCGGAGATTCGACGGATGGCTCGCACACGATTCGGCGAGCGCAGTTCGGTGAGACCTTCTCGATCGACCGCTCGCTGGGGACGCCGAACCTTCAGTTCTCGCTGGAGGTGTACCACTTTTCGCAGCCGCTGGTCCATGCGACGGCCGGCGGCCGTTATGTTGCGCGAGCGGATCTGCTGGACGGTCTGTTTGCGCTGAGCTACTCGGTGCGGCCGAACCTGGTGCTGGACGGCGGCTTCTCGCATGGGTTCACGAGCACGTCGACGCAGTGGCAGAGCTTCGCGGGATTCACGTACCTGCTGCCTCACCGGCTGTGGCCCGGTCGAACCTAGGCTGCGGGCTGGTTTTCCAGTTGGCGCGCCGTCTGCCTGCGCTGCTCTATGCCGCAAATTCGCGGCTTATCCAGCCGCGGAGGGCTTCCATGCTGGTCTCGCGGCCGAGGAAGTCGTGCACGATTTCTTTCGCCGGTTTCGAGCCGCCGGCTTCAAGAACTACCTGACGATAGCGCCGCGCGACTGGACCAGTGAGGAGATGATCGGCGGCGTGATGCTCGGGCTGCTTGGCAAACTCTGCGAAGAACTCGAGCGCGATGACCTTGTCGAAGAGGTAGGTGTAGTAGTTGGACGTGTAGCCGATCAGGTGCGTGAAAGCCGCGTACATGCGGTTGCCGTCGACGAACTCGTATTTCGAGAAGCGGTCGTAGCCTTCGCGCAGGAGCGTATCAAGATCGAGCTCGGCGGCGCGGCGGTCGTGGGTCTCCATCGAGTAAGTCGCGTACATCACCTGCGTCAGCGTGGAGAGCGCGCGGCCGTGCGCGCTGGCGCGGGTCATGCGTGCGACGGTCTCTTCGGGGATGGGCTCGCCGGTTTGATAGTGGTGTGCGAAGGTGCGGAGGACGTCGGCGCGCTCGAAAAATTCTTCGAGCATCTGTGACGGGACTTCGACGAAGTCGCCTTCGGTCGCGATGCCGCTTTGCCCCGCCCAGCGCTGCTGTCCGCCAAGGATCTCGTGCATGAGATGCCCGAACTCGTGGAAGTAGGTGACGACGTCGGAGTATTGCAGGAGGGCGGGATCCTTCTCGGTCGGCTGCGTGAAGTTGCAGACGAGCGAGGCTTCCGGGATCTGTTTGCCGCGAACGCCGCCGACGAGCGAGCACTCGGAGAACCACTTGCTCTTGCCTTCGCGCGGATGCATGTCGAGGTAGATCCGGCCGATGGGACCGGCGTCGACAGACGAGGATTCGAAGACATCGAAGGCTTTGACATCAGGGTGCCAGACCGGCGCTGATTTATTGCGCGAAAACTGCACGCCGAAGAGTTCGCCGGCGATGCGCAGAATGCCGTGCTCGACCTGCTCGTAGGGAAAATACGGGCGCACGGATTGCGAGTCGAAGTTGTAGTGCGCGCGGCGATACTGCTCTTCCCAGAAGCGCGCGTCACTGAGCGTCAGCGGCAGGGATTTCGGATCGTGCTCGCGAACGAAGGCCTCGAGCTCGGCGAACTCGCGCTGTGCAGTCTCACGTGCCGCGTCTTCGACTTCGGAGAGGAACTTGCGCATGTTTGCAGCGGAACCCATCATCTGGTCGACGGTAGCGAGATCGGCCCAGCTGCGGAAGCCGAGTGTCTCGGCCATCTCTTCGCGGGTCTTGAGCAGGTCGAGGAGAATCGGTGCGTTGGTCGGATAACCGCGATCGTTGTAGGCGAGGTACAGGCGGCGGCGCAGTGCGGCACTGGCGGCGTAGGTCATGACCGGCGCGAGCACGGGAGGGTCGGTGGTGAGGACCACGGGCTTGGCTGGATCGGACTGGGTGAGCTGGCCATTTTCCTCGCGAACTCCGAAGCGTTCGAGAAAATCCGCAGGCAGGCCGCGGAGTTCGTTCGGATCATTGACTTCGATGCTGCGGACGTCGTCCTGCACGGTGCGCGCGAAGCGCATGCCGAGTTCCGTGGACCTGTCGGCGAGCTCGCGGATCTTTTCGCGCGTGGCGTCGTCGCGGTCCACGCCGGCCAGACGGTAGCCGAGCAGCGTGCGTTCGAGGTAGTAGCGCGTCGCGGCGTCCTCGTGGGTCACATCGAGCGCTTCGAGGGCCTTGAACACGTCGCGATTGAGGCTGAGCTTGACGCCTTCCGCCGCGACGAGCTGCGAGAGCGACTGCGCGGAGTCGCGCACGGCGGCGAGCGGATGCACCATGAACATCACGTGCGCCTGGCTGCCGGCCATGCGCAGGTGCCACGCAGCCTGATCGTAGAGCGCAAGGGTCTGGACGGCGGAGCGCGAACTATTCGCGTCGAGGAGGTCGGCGATGCGGTCGCGCGACATCTGCAGGTGCGATTCGATCCAGTGCTGCGCGTCTTCGGCGCTGTTGAGGCCGGTCCAGAGGTGCAGGGTGTCTCCGGAGTTGGATGTGGTGATTGATTCCGGCTGATTTGCGGTGTCGCTCATGTGTCTGTCGGTCCTTCTTGTTGTCTGTTTTATATTCTGGCCGATGCACAAAGGAAACGCTCGGCCTACAATACGGGGAAGATGCGCTTCCTGATCGCTTTGCTTGCTATTGCCGGACTTGTCGACTCGGTGCTCGCTCTTCGCATTCACATGCAGGATCCAAGCCAGGCGCCGCCCTGCGCCGTGAGCGAGAGGTGGGACTGCGGCGCGGTGAATCACTCGCGGTTCTCGGTGTTTCCGGCCGAGTCATTCGACGAGCAGCCAGGGTCGAAGAAGGTGCACATTCCGGTGGCAACGATCGGCATCATCGGCTATGCGCTGATTATTGGCAGCTCGCTGGCGGATTGGACATGGCTGACGCTGCAGCTTGCGGAGATCGGCTTCTTCTGCGCCGCAATGCTGAGCTACCTGGAGGCGTTCGTCATTCAGAAGTGGTGCATCTACTGCGTCTGGTCGCAAATATTTATTGCGGCGATTCTGATTTGCTCGATTGTGGCAGCGATTCAGAAGCAGCGCCGCAGCCGTTTCCAACACTCTGCCGTGGTGAGGACCTGACCGGCCTACGTGTGAGGGCCTGACCCGGCTACAATGCCGTGCATGTGGCCCAAGGCTCTTTCCCAGTTGATTGAAATTGCACCGCACATTGCACGGCTGCTGCCGACGGCAGACCGGTTTCTGCAATCCCGCGTTGCGAATGATGATGCTACCCGTGCGAACCTCGGCAGTATCAGCGACGATATTCGCGGTGACCTGAAGCGTGTGACCGCAGCACACGAGAGCATCTACCGGCAACTGAATGAGCAGGGAGAGCGCTTTGCGCAGCTCGGCGAGCAGGTGAACGCGGCGCGTGCGGCGGCGGAAGCGGCCGAAGAGCGGGCCGCCGCGCTGGAGCGCAGAGTGGGCATCACGACCGCTTTGGTCACACTGCTTCTTCCACTCAATATGGTTCTGCTGGCGCTGATGATTCTGCTGCTGGTGCGCCGCTGAGACGCGCCGATACGACGCGGTGTCCTACTGCACGAGTGAGGACGAGCCTTCTGACGGAACGCCAGTGAGGGCGGCCATCTTGAGAGCCGACTTGTGCGAGGCAGAGGCGGCCGGCCCGGCCGTGCAGTTCCAGCCCGTCGCTTCGGTTGGCTAGATACCGGGCGTTGAGCGCGGGCGAGTCGAGGTCTTCGACGACCGCGAGATCGAAGCGCGCGAGTTCTTCGGCGAGTTCCGCGGGCGTGAAGAAGAGCTGGAAGGGTTCGCCTGCCTTGGCGACGCGCGCCGAGAGTGAATCGAGCATGAGCTGCTCAACCGTCGGAAGAACCTCGCGCGGCTGCGAGTAGTCGAACACCACGCTGGACCCGACCGGCAGGCGCCCGAGCACGCGCGCTGTGGCGGCGAACGCTTCCGGCGTGAGATACGGCACGACGCCGAGCCATGCAGTGGCCGTGGCGACAGAGAAGTCGAAGCCGGCGTGCAGCAGTTGCTGGCGAAGCGACTGGCGCTCGAAGTCGACGGGAACGAAGCTGAGGGTCTCGGGTGGTGTGATCTTTGCTTCAACGAGGAGCCGGCGTTTCCAGGATTGTGTTGCCGGGTGGTCGACCTCGAAGACGCGCAGGCCGGGGTAGGGGTTGCGCAGCCCGAAGGTGTCGAGCCCGGCGCCGAGGATCAGCACCTGGCCAACGTTGTGCGTGCCGATGCCGGTGGCGAGGACGTCCTCCGCGAAACGCGCGCGGCAAACCATGAACGCGCGAATGGCCGCGGAGAACGGTTTGCGCGATGCCGCGGGTGTGCGCTGGAGCTCAGCGCGTGCCTCCGGCGGGAGGATGCGGACCGCAAAGGGGTCGTCCAGCACGAGCGGCGGCTTGTCGTGGAGTTGATGCGCCGCTCGGCGCATGGCTACGCGCAGCGCGGTGCGTGAATACCCCTGCGAGCCGAAAGCGCTCGCCGGGGACCCCGCTGAAGGCTGCGCCTCTTGCACGGAGAGCTAGTCGGCGGCAGCGGCGGTGGTGTCGTCCGTTGTCGCGCTGGTGTTCTCGAGCTCGATGACGCGAGGCTCGCTCATCCAGTGGATCGCATTGGCCACATACGCCTTGAGCTCGCGGCGCGGCACGATGGCATCGAGGAAGCCGTGTTCGAGGAGGAACTCGGAGCGCTGGAAGCCCTCGGGAAGTTTTTGGCGAATGGTCTGCTCGATGACGCGCGGGCCCGCGAAGCCGATCAGCGCGCCGGGCTCTGCGATGTTGAGATCGCCGAGCATGGCGAAGCTGGCCGTGACGCCCCCGGTGGTGGGGTCGGTCATCAGCGAGATGTACGGAATGCTGGCCTCGTCGAGACGCGCGAGCGCAGTGGAAACCTTCGCGAGCTGCATCAGCGATGCGATGCCCTCCATCATGCGTGCGCCGCCGGAGGCGGAGACAATGATGAGGGGGGTACGGGTTTCGTACGCGCGGTCGACAGCGCGGGCGATGGTCTCGCCGACGACGGCGCCCATCGAGCCGCCAATGAAGCTGTATTCCATGGCGGAGACCACGATGTCCAGACCGTTGATCTTGCCCACAGCATTGACCACGGCGTCATTCAGGCCGGACTTCTGCTGCGCCTGCCGGAGGCGGTCCTTGTAGGCCTTCAGGTCAGTGAAGCTGAGCGGATCGGTGGAGCGGAGGTCGCCGTCGACGAACTGGTAGCCGGGGTCGAGCAGGATGTGAATGCGCTGCCGGGCACTTATCTTGAAGTGG
The DNA here is from genome assembly GCA_963777205.1 of uncultured Acidobacteriaceae bacterium. Taxonomy (GTDB): domain Bacteria; phylum Acidobacteriota; class Terriglobia; order Terriglobales; family Acidobacteriaceae; genus Granulicella. Next base: position 565,019 of record CAVZPQ010000001.1, read on the forward strand.
TAGTCACAGTACGGGCAGACCTGTAGATTGGCGTCGAGATCGGCGTTCCAGATGGGCTTGCCGCACTGGGTGCATTTGGTCCAGAGGCCTTCGGTGCGGACCTCGTGGTCGGAGGGTGGAACAATCTCATGGGCTTCGCGCTTAAACCAGGTCATCGATCGGCTCCCTGGGCAAGCCGCGCTGGAAAGCAGCACGACTGAAAGGCCCCGTCTGCGATTGTAACGCCGATGGTTTGGGCAGGATGTCGCGAATGAGAGGTTTAGGTGGGCGCGGGATGATGTTTCGTGCGCGCCCTCCCCCTCCCCCGGCAAAATTGCGCAAAGTCTTCGGAGGATTGCACTTAGGTCCGGACTTGTGTCCAAACAGCTACACAGGTGTGGTGAAAAGTGGTCACTGCAAGGACAGGTTGCGAATCGGAGGGCGATTGGGGGCCCAGCGCTCCTTCAGGTCGAGGAAACGCGATTCGAAGAGGCGGAAGCTGAGGAACGAAACCAACAGGGTGGTGATCAGGGCAAGTATCAAACTCAGGATGCCGTGGTGCCGCAGGACGAAGGGTGAGCGCCGGCCGATGTGGAGTACGGCCTGGGTAATCACGCCGTGGAGGATGTCGTGATACACGTAGGCGCCGTAGCTTATCCGGCCCAGCTCACGCAGCGGTCTGAGGCGAAGCACGGTACAGACGATCGACCCGGGGCGGAGGGCGCACACCAGCACGGCGCCGGCGATGAGATCGACGACAGTGAGTCCCCACGTATGCTTCCAGGCCGGATAGACGTAGTCGTAGCGGAAGTCGTGATGGTAGAGGAGGAATTCGAAGAGCACCCAGGCGGCGATGGAGAGAGCGGATGCGAGCGCGACGACGCTCGCGACCCGCTGCAGCAAACGGCGGTACTGCCCGCGCCACACAAGCGCGAGCAGAGCGCCGAGCAGCAGCGAATCGAGCTGAAATGGAAGGAGCCGATAGAGCAGCTCCTGGTCCAGCATCCACACCGGTGCGCGATGCTGAACGAGCACGCGCAGCCAGGGAGATAAGACAACAACAGCGCTGCAGACCCAGAGGAGCCGGCGGCGTGAGCTTATCCAGAAAACGACCCAGGGCCAGAGCAGATAAAACTGCTCTTCAACGCATAGCGACCAGAAATGGCCGAGGTTAAGAACGATGTGGTGAACAGCGGAGTGGAGCTGACCGTCGGCGACAGCCTGCCGGGTGACGCTGAGCGGACCATGGCCGAAGAAGCGTAGAAAGTTGCCGGCATAGAGAGGCCAGGCGATCCAGCCGGCCGACCACTGCCAGTGCAGCAATGGCGTGGTGAAAAGAAGCAGAAGGAAAATTCCGTAATAAAGCGGAAAGATGCGCAGCGTGCGGCGGATGTAAAAATTGCGGGCTCGGTGGGGGTCGTCACGGGAGTCCCAGAGGATCCCGGTAATGAGGAATCCCGATAGGACAAAGAAGATATTGACGCCGCTCCATCCCCAGGGCAGATGGGCCATGTGCTCCAGGAACACGAGCAGGAAGGCGATTGCGCGGAGCCCGTCCAGCGCGGGAAAGAACGTCCGATTCGCCGGAGCAGTCTGTTCTGTGTTGCCCGATACGGGCGGATTCGGTTCCAAACAGCGGTCTCCGGTGAGACCAGTTTAGTGGAGTTCCCACGCCGGAAACAGCAGAAGGCGGCCCTGGGGCCGGCCTTCTGCTGCGGTCTGCTTCAAAGCTGTGGAGCTTACCACTGCACACCGGGGTACAAGCTGGGGATGCGGTAGGCGCGGTAGGCGTTCCCGCCGTAGGAGTGCATGTGCCAGACGGTTTGTGGATTGGCGGGGTCGGGCGTGACCTCGAACACGTCCGAGTCGGTGGTGTTGGTGCCGGCAAGATCGTATTCGATGTTGCCGTTGGCCATCAGGTTTACGTTGCCGCCGAAGAAGCTGTAGAGGCTGCTGGGCAGAATCTGGTGGAAGGTGAGCGTGGCGGTCATGGCGTTCTCATCGAGCTGGAAGATGGGAATGCTGGTGTAGCACGCGGGTTCGGAGCCGGTGCCGCAGGTTCCACCGTCGGGGAAGGTGCGGTCGTTGCCGTTGTCCATCACGCCGAGAGAGAAGACGCCGGCACTGTTGGGGGTAAACAGTGACGGATAGTGTTGCGCGTACTGCCAGTCAGTGGGGTCGGTGCCGCCGGCGAGCTTGAAGTCTCCGCCCTGGCCCAGATGCCAAAGGATTTTACCGGTGCCGGTGCCGTCCTGATAATCCAGCTTCATCACCCAGTTCTGGTGGCGCATGGAGATGATGAGGTTGTGGTCGCTGGGTGAGTAGACGATCGCGTTGGTGTGGGTCCAGTCCGGGAAGCCCATCGGATGACGGTTGACGTCGAGATGATCGAAGGAGTTCCAGACCCAGACCGGCTGGAGATTCTGATCGAGGTCGATCACCACGTCGCCGAGCACGTTGGTTGTTCCGGGATATCCGGGAAGGTTGTTGAACGACTGGAAGGTGTTGGAGAGCACCAGCCAATGGCCGTTGGGCAGCGGCGTGACATCGTGATGGAACTGCTGCAGAGTGATGTTGTAGCCGGCGGCCTGGAGCTCGTGTGTGAGGTCAGACGCGGTGATCTCGCGGATGATGTTTCCGGCAAGGTCCATCTCGCGGATGGCGACAACCGGCAGGGTCGCGATATACGTGCCGTTGATTGCATAGCTCGATCCCTGACCTATGCTGACGAGCCAGTCGCCGTTCGCCATGAGCTTTGCGCCTTCAATGCTGTAACCGCCCGGGTCGTTCGGCAGAGCGTAGCTCCAAAGGATATTTGCCTGGAGATCAGTAACCGCAAGGCCGAAGGAGTTGTCGATAATGGTGACCTCTTCGACGCCGGACTGAGGCGTCATGCCGGGAGTCGTCGTGGCCACGAGATTGGGGTGAAATTCCGGCTCACCCGTCGTGAAGGTGTGGTCGGTGTCGGTGATCGACAGACCGCTGGTGAGGTTGACCGTCGCCTGCAGGTGATACAGCGTGTCGGGCAGCATGCCGGCGACGAGGATGGTGATGGTCTGGCCCGAGTTCGTGGTGCTGCGCGTCCATGTCTGGCGACCGTACGTGGTGTCCTTGCCGAAGCTGACGGTGACGGAGCCGGGGTACGGGAGCGTCATGCTGTATTGAGCGACCTGCGGATTGTTGGTAGCCGTGACGGTGCCGGGATAGAGCACAGCGGAGTTCCCGGTAAGTGCGACGTCCTGCGCGGTGCTTGTGGGCACATTGCCGACGCCCAGGTGGAGAGTCGCGGTCTGCGGTGTGGTTCCGGAGGCAGTCGTCGGGCTGTAGTTGACGGCTACGCTGCAGCTCGCATTGGGCGCAAGGGTGGAACAGGACTGCCCCGCGGCGAGCGAATAGCTTGAATCGCCCGATAGCGTGGGGGCCAATGTCACGTTGGCCGTACCCGTGTTGGTGACAGTGACCACATTCCGCGTGAGCGTGGAGCCGACGAGATTACCGCCGAAGTCGAAGCTAAGGGTACTGAGCGCGACGTTAGACAACGGCTGGGTGACCGAGACGGTCGCGGCGACGGAGTGCGAGATGGTTCCCGAAGAGGCGACTATCGACACCGAGGGGTAGGTGTCGCTCGCCGCGCCGGAGGCCGCAAGGTTGAACTGCGCGAGGCCACCGGGCGTGACCGTGAGTGATGCCGGGCTGGCGGTTACGCCGCTCGGCAGACCGCTCAGACTCACGGTGACCGGCTTGTCGAAGCTGCCTACGCCTGCCACGCTGACGACCAGCATGCGGCTGGTTCCACCGTTCACGAGCGTGACCGAGCTAGGCAGCGCGGAAAGGGTGAAGTTGGAGGGGGCGGAAGCACCACAACCGACGAGCAGAGGCAGCAATGGCAGGGCAAGCCAACCGGATTTCACGACGAGCAATCTCCTCACACGACACAATGGGGTCGTGTAGATTACATCGGCGGAATGCGGCAAAACCTGTAGCTCGAAGGTGGGTGCCTGTGGAGATGGACGACGGGAGGCTGCTGCCGGAGCAGAAAGAAGCGGCCCCGAGGTTGGGCCGCAGTGCTAACGAAATCGATTCCGCTTACAGCTCTTTCACCTCGTCCACGAAGCTTGAGCTTGCGCGAGCGCGAGGGGTGGCGGAGCTTGCGCAGCGCCCTGGCTTCGATCTGGCGGATGCGCTCGCGGGCAAGCAAAAGTCCCCTGCCTTGGCAGGGGACTCGAGCTAAGTGTGGAGGTTGTGTCTTTGCTTGTTCAGGTCGACGTGCTTACCACTGCACGCCGGGGTACAAGCTGGGGATGCGGAAGGCTCGATAGGAGTTGTTGCCAGCCATATGCATGTGCCATACGGTGGTCGGGTTGGCGGGATCAGCAGTGACCTCGTAGATGTCCGAGCCGTTGGAGGTCCCGCAGAGGTCGTACTCGAGGTTTCCGTTCTGCATCGGCTCGGAGTTGCCTCCCCAGCTGCTGGACGCGCTGAGGTCGATCTTCTGATGGAAGGTCAGCGTGGCCGTCATCGCGCTTTCGTTGATCTGGAAGACAGGAATGGTGGAGTAGCAGCCCGGTTCGGAGCCGGTTCCGCAGAGCCCACCATCGGGGAACATGCGGTCGTCACCGTTGTCCATCAACGTCAGGGAGAAGATCCCGGAGCTGGTGGGTCCGACGATGGCGGGCTCGTGCTGCGCGTACTGCCAGTCGGTCGGATCGGTTCCTCCGACCAGCGTGAAGTCACCGCCCTGACCGAGGCGCCAGATAATATTGCCGGACCCGGCGCCATCCTGGTAGTCGACTTTGACGACCCAGTTCTGATGGCGTATGGATACCAGGATGTTGTGGTCGTCCGGGCTGTAGACGATCGCGTTGGTGTGTGTCCAGTCCGGGAAGCCCATGGGATGGCGGTTGACGTCAAGGTGATCGAACTCGTTCCAGACCCAGACGGGTTGCAGGTTCTGGTCGAGATCGATGATGACGTCCCCGAGGACGGTTGAGGTGCCGGGATAGCCGGTGACGTTGGTGAAGTTCTTTGTGGTGTTTGAGAGCACGAGCCAGTGGCCGTTGGGGAGCGGCGTGATCTCGTGATGAAACTGCACGAGCGAGAGGTTATATCCGGCTGCCTGCAACTCATCAGTGAGCTCGGTAGCGGAGATCTCCCGGACGATGTTTCCGGCGAGGTCGATCTCACGGATGGCGATGATCCCGCCCGGGGGGCTCGGGTAGGTATCGGTGCTACCCTCACCGATGCTCATCAGGAAATCACCGTTGGGCAGTTGTTTGAAGCCCTCGATGTGATCGCCTGAAAGGCCGTGCGGGAGCGTATAGGACCAGACGACATTTCCCTGCAGGTCCGTGATGGCGATTCCGTAGGAACCCAGGTATGGCGTGAGGACCTCAACACCGGACTGAGGCGTCATGCCCGGCGTGGTGGTCGCCGTAACGTTGGGCGTCAGCAGTGGAGTTCCTGCAGTAAAGGTGTGGTCGCTGTCATTGGCGGTGACGCCGTTCTGGAGTTGAACTGCGGCCCGCATGTGGTACGCGGTGTTGGCAAGCATGCCGGCGACGTAGATCTTGACGGTGCCGCCTGCCTGAGTGGTGGACTGGGTCCAGGTCTGGCGTCCGTAGGTGGTGTCCGTGCCGAAGCTGACCGTAATCGAGCCAGGGAAAGGCAGGGTCATCGTGTAGAGCGCGACCTGCGGATTGTTGGTGGAGGTTACGGTGCCTTGCGGCAGGGCTGCAGAGACGCCCGTCAAGGCAATCGTCTGCGCGGTTCCTGCCGGAACGTTTCCGAGCCCGAGGCTAAGCGTCGCGGTTTGCGGCGAAGTGCCGGAAGCCGTGGTGGGTGCATAGCTGACGCCCTCGCTGCAGCTTGCGGAGGGCGCGAGAGTGGAACCGCAGGAACCCGCCACGATCGAATAGCTGGGATCGCCGGAGAGAGCTGGGTTCAGCGTGATGTTCGCCGTGCCTGTGTTCGTAACGGTCACAACCGATTTGGTCAGCGTAGAGCCGACCAGGTCGTAGCCGAAGTCATACGTTGTGCTACTGATGGACGCGTTGGAGACGGGAATTGTAATGGAGAGCGGGGTCGTTGCGGTATGCGAGAGCGAGTCCGCTGTGCCGGTTACGGTGATCGTCGCACCGGATATCGATGCGGCCGAGCTTGAGGCCGTGAGCGTGAACTGCCCAAGCTGCCCGGGAGTGACCGAAACGGTGGACGGTGTAGCGGTAACGCCCGCAGGCAGACCGCTGAGCGAGAGCGTTACAGGAGCGGCGAAGCCGTTGATCGCAGCCGCCGTAATCATGAGTGACCGCGCTGAGCCTCCGCTTTGCAGCGTGATCGCGGCCGGCATGGCGGCGAGGGTGAAGTCAGGAACAACCGCCGGCGAAATGGACAGCGCAGCCGTGGCCGTGTGCGTGAGGGAGGCCGTGGAAGCCGTGATAGTGATCGGCGTTCCCGAGGTCGGAGCGGCTGAATTGGAAGCCGTGAGCGTGAATTGAGCCAGCTGGCCTGGGGCGACCGAGAGGCTGGAAGGACTGGCAGTGACGCCGGCAGGAAGACCGCTGAGCGAGACATTTGTCGCATCGGCGAAGCCGTTCGTCGCGCCGACGGTGATATTGAGTGACGCTGACGAACCCCCGCCCTGCAGAGAAATCGTGCTCGGCGCCGCCGCGATCGTGAAGTCGGGAACAGCGGCTGGCGAAACTGTTAGAGCAGCTGTGACGGCGTGAGAGATTGCGCCGGCTGAGCCGGTGACGGTTACCGCGGCGCCCGAGATTGGGGCTGCCGAAGCTGAAGCCGTGAGCGTGAACTGAGCCAGGTGCCCCGGGGCGACCAAGACCGTGGACGGACTGGCGGTGACGCCGGCCGGCAGGCCGCTGAGCGAGACATTCACAGGATCCCCGAAACCGTTTACCGGATCAGCCGTTACGGTGAGTGACCGGGCTGAACCTCCGCTTTGCAGAGCTACCGTGGCCGGCGCAGCTGCGATGGCGAAGTCCGGTAGAACGGTGGGAGTCGACGAGCCGCATCCCAGAACAGCGGTAGACGCGCTAAGCAGCAGGGCAACAGAAAGCTTTCTCATCATCAGGTTCCTGTAGAAAACGCACTTGGATTTTTACCGCCCTATCGGAGGGCGATGTGCAACCTCTCTTTCTTACTGCAGTGACGTTACTTTCGTACCCCCACGTTCGTGGGAGTGAGCGTGCAAATAGTGGGAACCTTGATTCCCCAGAGGCACAACGGAGTCGCCGCGCGCAACGGGAGCGCCAGACGGAATATGGCCGATCTACTGGGAAAAACCGTTGAAATCCGGTTGAGCGTGGAGATGCTCACGTCAGCCACGGGCGACGGATGCGGTCCCGATAATCGGAATCTTGATAGAAGCCGGAGCCGGGAAGGTTCTTAATCTTCCGATCATGGCAACTGATATGCTTTCGCCATTCTTCCGGCCCAGTGTTTACAGGAGCGAGACGCGGCGCTTTGGCCGGCTGTGTGTGTTGTGTCCATTCCTCTGAACCTGACGATTTCGATACAAGTCTGATGTCGAACAGGAGCGTAAATGGGTTGGAGATGGACACGATTGAGTTTCGTCGCGGCGTGTGTTGCAGGGTTGTCGCTGCAGGCTGGGTTTGCGCCCGGGCAAGCCGGCGAACATCGCGGTAAGCTGCGCGTCTACTACGTCGCGGCTGACGAAGTGAATTGGGATTACGCGCCTTCCGGACGCGATGAAGCGATGGGCATGGACTTCGATGCCGTGGCGAAGGGCTATACGGAGCCGGGCCCCCACCAGATCGGCCGCGTGAACAAGAAGGCGGTCTATCGCGAATACACGGATGCGACGTTCACGAAGCTGAAGCCCCGCAGCCCTGAGGATGCGTATCTTGGCATACTCGGGCCGATCTTTCATGGTGAAGTCGGCGACACGTTCAAGATTCTTTTCAGGAACAACGCGACCCATCCGTTCGGGATGCATCCGCATGGCGTGCTGTATGAGAAGGACTCGGAAGGCGCCGACTACAACGACAACACCACCGGCAAAGACAAAGAGGACGCCTGCGTCGCGCCCGGCGCCACGCACACGTATGTGTGGCAGATTCCTGAGCGAGCGGGTCCGGGCCCGCGCGATCCCAGTTCGGTCTTCTGGCTGTATCACTCGCACTGTGATGAATTGCGCGATGTAGCTTCCGGGCTGTTCGGCGGTTTCATCATCACGCGGCGCGGCGAAGCACTGCCGGACGGCCGGCCCAAGGGCGTCGCTCACGAATTCGTCACGATGTTTATCGCGATCAATGAGAACGAGAGCTGGTATCTGGACGACAATATCCGCGCACATTGCACGGACCCCAAGGGCGTCAAGAAGGCGGAGGCCGAGTTGCTGACACCGCTGGGGTACTACACGCCCGCCACGGGCAGCGGTTTCATCTCCACCAACGTAAAGTGGTCGATCAACGGATACCTCTACGGCAATATGCCCATGATGACGATGAAGAGGGGCGACCACGTGCGCTGGTATGTCGCCACATTGGGTGACTTCAACAACGCGCACACACCGCACTGGCACGGCAACACGGTTCTGATTGCAGGCCAGCGCACGGACGTTCTTAATATTGCCCCCGCACAGATGATTACCGCCGATATGGTTCCGGATGCGCCGGGCATCTGGCTGTATCACTGCCACATCAGCGATCACATGCTGGCCGGAATGGACGCGCGGTATGAGGTGACGGACCGCTGATGCCCAACCGGCGCTGCCCGATCGCACAATGAACGAAGAGGCCGCGATTGCTCGCGGCCTCTTGCTGTTTCTGAGTTGATGTTCGGTTAGAGCTCTTTCACTCCGTCGACGAAGGCCTTGAGCTTGCGCGAGCGCGAGGGGTGACGCAGCTTGCGGAGAGCCTTGGCTTCGATCTGGCGGATGCGCTCGCGGGTGACCTGGAAGGACTGGCCGACCTCTTCGAGGGTGTGCTCGGAGCCGTCCTCGAGGCCGAAGCGCATCTTGATGACGCGCTCTTCGCGCGGCGTCAGCGTGCGGAGGACCTGCGAGGTGTACTCCTTCAGGTTGACCGAGATGACCGCGTCCGACGGCGAGACGGCCATGCGGTCTTCGATGAAGTCGCCGAGGTGCGAATCTTCCTCTTCGCCGATCGGTGTCTCGAGCGAGATGGGCTCCTGGGCGATCTTGAGGACCTTGCGGACCTTCGCGACCGGGATGTCCATGCGGCGGGCGATCTCTTCGGACGACGCTTCGCTGCCCAGCTCCTGCACGAGCTGACGCGACGTGCGGATGAGCTTGTTGATGGTCTCGATCATGTGGACCGGGATGCGGATCGTCCGGGCCTGGTCGGCGATCGCGCGGGTGATCGCCTGACGAATCCACCACGTGGCGTAGGTCGAGAACTTGTAGCCGCGGCGGTACTCGAACTTGTCGACCGCCTTCATGAGGCCGATGTTGCCCTCCTGAATCAGGTCGAGGAACTGCAGGCCGCGGTTGGTGTACTTCTTCGCGATCGAGACGACGAGACGAAGGTTGGCTTCGATGAGCTCGCGCTTCGCCTTCTCGGCGTCCATGTCGCCCTGGATCATCTCGCGCTGGGTCTTCTTGAGCGCTTCGATGGAGATGCCGGACTCGCCCTCGAGGCGTTCGAGATCGAGGCGGCAGTTCTTCTGCTGCCGGCGGTACTCCTTCTTGAGCTCTTCGGAGCGCGAAGCCTCGTACTTGTTGTCGAGTGAGCGGATCTGGCGCTCGAGCGTGCGCATGGAGTCGACCGTCTTGTTGACCTTGTCGAGCAGGCGCTTCTTCTCGGCGTTCGTGTACTTGAGCTCGCGGACGACACGCGTGACATAGACCGTCTCGCGGCCCATCATCCAGCGGGACTTGCGCCGGTCCTTGTCCTTGGCCTTCTGGTCCTTGCCGTGCGGCTCTTCGGTGCGGGCCTGCCACTCGGCGGCCTTCTTCTGGTGCTTGAGCAGCGAGTCGATGCGCGCGACGGTGGACTTCACGCGCGCCTGGAGGATCTCTTCGGTGAGCTCTTCCTCATCGAAGGTGACAACCTCCTTGATGTTGCGCACGCCGCGCTTGAGGTCCTCGCCGAGCGCGATGATCTCGCGAATGACGATGGGAGAGCGCGAGATGGCCTTCATGACGCGCATCTGCCCGCGCTCGATGCGCTTGGCGATCTCGACCTCGCCCTCGCGCGTGAGCAGCGGGACGGTGCCCATCTCGCGGAGGTACATGCGGACGGGGTCGTTGGTCTTCTCGAGGGTGCCGGGCGTGAGGTCGAGCTCGACGTCGTCGGACTCTTCGCCGGCCTCGTGCTCCTCGTCGCGCTCGTCCTTGCCGCGGCGGCCATCGCCCGAGAGCACATCAATGCCCTGGGTGTTGATGGTCGTCAGCAGATCGTCGAGATCATCAGGGGACGTGATATCGCCGGGCAGAAGGTCATTGACCTCGCCGAACGTCAGGTAACCCTTCTCTTTGCCGGTATCGATGATCCGGTCTACGTCTTCTTCGTACTTATCGAGCTCTTCAGCCACAGTTTGGCGCTCCTCGGAGTGGCCCACACTGGTTGGAGTGGGCGGGGGTCAGGAAGGTATACCTGCGCACGATATCTTTGGGCGCGAGGGAACCCTGGATGTTATCGGGGGCCGCTGGGACACGGGTGCGGTCAAGGCCGCTGGCGCGGGCGGAAGTCATTGAAAATGCAACTCAATGCTTCGGCAACTCGGAGGCGCAGGTCTCCAGCACTGCCAGTTTACATCAATTTAGACGCGTTTTAATGCAGAAAAGATGCAGTTTTTGAGCGATTCCGGAAAAGGTGATTAACCGGGGGCGCACGTTACCAAATCAGCAAATTCGGGGTCACGTGACCTAGGTAATTCGACGGTAGTTGCACACCCAATGCACCAAGGACTACAGCCTTCTGTATCAGGTTTCGACATATTCGTCATCAGCTGTTCATACGGTGAAAACGTTTATGTTGAAGCGATTCGTTGGAATCTTGTCCGGTCTTCTGCTGGCCAGCATGCTGGCCGGCTGTTCCGCCAACTTCGTTCCCGGCCCCATCACGCCGGAGCAGACGCCCATCGGGATGATCCAGGGCAATGTCCATGGCGGGAACTTCCCGGTGACCGGGGCGCAGATCTACCTGTTTGCGGCCGGACAGGGCGGGTACGGCACGAGCGCGACGTCGCTGTTGAAGTCGAGCGCCAGCGGGGTGAGTTGCAGCAGCCCCGCGGTAACCGGCGCCTGCTACGTCACCACGGATGGGAATGGGAACTTTGCCGTAGGCGGCGACTACACCTGCACGGAAGGGCAACAGGTGTACATGGTGGCGGTGGGCGGCAACCCCGGGCTGGGCGGCACGGTGAACAACACGGCGATCGTGCAGATGGCGGCCATGGCGGCGTGCCCATCGACCGGCACGCTGGCGCAGGTGGTTCCGTACCTGGTGATCAACGAGGTGACGACGGTCGCGTTTGCCTACTGCGATGGGCGGCTTCGCGACGACGCCGTACAACGTGTCGTCCGATGTCTCAGGCGAGACGGCGCTCGCGAATGCGCTGGCGAATGCGAACAACATTGTGAACTTGTCGAGGGGCCTGGCTCTGTCGGTGGCAAACGGAAACACGAACAGTGTGGGTCCGCAGAGCAAGATCAACTCGCTGGCCAACATCCTGGCGACATGCGTGAACCAGTCGAGCCCGGCGGCAAGCGCGTGCACGAACCTGTTCAAGTATGCGACGACCTCGGCCGGAACTAAGGCGACGGACGAAGCGAGCGCGATCTTCAACATCGTGCACAACCAGGCGGTGCAGGTTGTGAGCGGGACCACGGTAACCCAGAACGCGACCAATCTGTTCAACCTGATGAGCGGGAATACGGCGTTCAGTCCCTATCTTCCGAGCGCGCCGAGCGACTGGACGATGCCGGTGATCTACACGAACGTGATCAGCACGCCGGCGACGGCCAGCGGTGTGATTACCAGCGGACCTTACAACATTGCGTTCGACGCAACCGGAAATGCGTGGATCGGCGATCGGATCAACGGCGTTGTGGAGATCAAACCGCAGGGCGCGGTCACCACCTTCTCGAACACCACCTACGGATTCAAGGAAGTGAAGGGCGTGGCGGTCTCGCCGCAGGACGGCACGATCTGGGTATCTGATTTCGGGAATAACAAGGTGTATGTGATGGATTCGACCGGAACAAAGCTGGCCACCATCGCGCAGCACATGACCTCAAACGGGCCCGTTTCGACGGTGTTTGCTCTGAACCCCATACCCGGCGGCAACTACATGGCTTATGAGGTTGACGAAACGGTGCCTGGAATCGTCGCGATTGATGCCGGCAACTACACGGGCGCAACACCGACCGTGCACTACGCGGGCAACAGCAACAGTCCGCAGGACTTCTCCTCGGTCAGCAAACCCGGCTGGATTTACGTGGATAGCACCGGCGTCGTCTGGATTCCGAGCACGAGTAGCACCTACGCCGGCGAGCTGGCAGTCACGGACAAGAACGGAAGCGCGAAGTATGCAGCAACGAACCTGAACTTCGGAGCAACCTATACGGCGGTTCCCGAACAACTGGGCATGGCTGCTGATGGACTGGGGAATGTCTGGGCAGCGGCGACGGTGTCTGGGGTCGGCACTGGGCTGTACGAGCTGCAGGGGGGCAATTTTGCCGCGACGCACACGGGCGGTGCCATGAACACCCCCTACAAGACGTTCGTCGATGGCAATAACTCGATCTGGGTTGCGAACGGCGGCGCAAATAGCGTGAGTGGCTACAACGCGACGGGCCAGGCATGGATCTCGTCAACGGGCTTCAGCACGAGCGCGGCAAGTGGAACAGGCTCAGTTGTGATCGGCGTCGATCCCTCCGGCAACGTGTGGACCGGAAACTCAGATCAATCCATTACGCAGCTGCTTGGATTGGCGACTCCGACCGCGGCTCCTCTGTCCGGAGGACGAACAGTGATCAACAGCACGGTAACTCCGACGACGACGGTCTACACGAACGGCAACCTGGGTACCGAACCGTAGGGAACCCGAACAGCGGCGGCTTGCCTTGCAATGATTTTGCTGAATTCAAGAGGTGAGACGACTGAATAGATGCACCTGGCGTGGCACGCGCACGGTCTGGGCAGGTTACCTGGATTAACCGAAGTTGTACCGCCCGGACCCGCTCTAGGAACAGGATTCTGTCCCAATTTGCACCATAGTAATGGGGATGATTCCCAGTTCCAAAGAGGCGCCTATGCACGCACGCCCCCGCATCTGCATCGTTACTGCCGCTCTCGCCACCCTTGCCGCCGGACTGCTGGCGGGTTGTTCGGCGAGCTTCGTTCCGAAGCCTGTCTCGGAAGACCACGTTCCGATCGGCAACATCCAGGGCATCGTGCATGGAGGGCAGGCTCCGATCACCGGAGCATCGATCTATCTCTATCAGGCGAGCACTTCGGGCTACAACAGCCCGGCGACCTCGCTGATCTGCAATTCGGCCCTGATGTCCGGAACGTGCCCGAGCAATGCCTATGAGGACTCCAACAGCAACTACTACGTTCAGACGGATTCAAAGGGCAACTTTGCGCTGAGCGGCGATTACGTCTGCACATCCGGCAGCCAGGTGTACATGGTGGCTGTGGGTGGCAATCCGGGGCTCAGCGGTAACGTGAACAACACCGCGATTGTGCAGATGGCCGCGCTGGGGCAGTGCCCGGCCGCGGGAAGCATGGCAGCGCAGGTTCCTTACGTGGTGATCAATGAGGTCACTACGGTCGCGTTTGCGTACTCCGTGGCGGGATTTGCGACGACGGCCTACTACGTCTCCACCGACGCGGGCGGGACAACGGCGCTGGCGAATGCGTTTGCGAATGCGAATAACATCGTGAACATCCGATATGGACAGGCGCCCTCATCGACGATTGCGAATTCCAGCGCCGTCAATCCGCAAGCAAAGCTCTACGCGCTCGCCAACATTCTGGCCACGTGCGTGAACACATCGAGCTCAACCTCGACCAGCTGCCTAAACCTGTTCAAATATGCGACCGACTCATCGGGAACCCAACCGACCGATGAAGCAGGCGCGATCTTTAACATTGCGCACAACCAGGCGCAGAACGTAACGAACATCTGGAACCTGACGCCCACGACCGGCGTGTTCGCGCCGACGCTGACCGCGCAGCCGACCGACTGGACGATGCCGATCGTCTACAACAACGCCATCAGCAAGTACGCAACCAACGGCACAACGATCACGGCCGGAGCCTTCGACATGGCCGCCGATACAAGCGGCAATATGTGGATTGGTGATGAGGTGAACGGCGTCGTCGAGGTCAGCCCGCTCGGCAACTTCTCGCTCCATACCAAGGACGCAAACGGCACCACTTTCGGCGAAGTAAAAGGCGTCGAGGTGGACGCTTCCGGCAATATCTGGGTCAGCGATGCCGTGAACAACAAGATCAACATCCTGAACAGCTCCGGCACAGCCACATTCACGTCCAGCGCGGGTTCCGGTGGAATGAACGGACCGGCGGGCATTGCGTTCGACTCCACTGGCAACGCCTACGTTGCGAACGACACCGGCGGCACGATGAGCGTATTCAAGGCATCCACCGGGGCGCAGATGTATAGCAATGCGAGAGCCTTCGGAGGTCTGCTGAGCAGCCCGGCGTGGATCGCGGTCGATAGCCTCGGGGACGCGTTTCTGCCCAGCCAGAATTCGACCTACCTGGGAGGAGACGCACCGGGAAAGGCGACCGGGAACACCTTTTCGTTCTCGAACGCGTACGCCCTTACGATCGACGCCTCCGATAACCTCTGGATGCTGAACAACACGGGCACCGGACCGTGGTACATCTACGAGATCAGCTGCCCTCAAAAAATCAGCAAGTCAACAGGTCTGGTCACGGGTGTCAGCTGCACTCAGCAGAGTTCCGTCACTAACCTCGGCGGCATGAACATCCCGGACCGCATTGCTCTGGACGGCGATGGCACTTTGTGGATGGCGAACCAGGGCGCAACGAGCGTCAGCGCCTACAACATCACCGGCAAGAAGTACAGCACGGGGAACGGCTGGCTCGCGACCCGCGGGTTCCAGACCGCGGCCAGCGATAGCTGCCTGTCCGCGACTCCGGACATCTCCGGCAACATCTGGACGGGTAATAAGGACGGCTCTGTGACGGAGCTCCTCGGACTGGCCGCGCCGACCAAGGCGCCATACGTGCCGGGAAACTATCAGACGAAGCCGTAAGGTTGGCAGCTCGAACGCCAGGAAGCAGATCAGGGCAAGGGACGCGCAAAGATCAGGTCGCAGCAGCATTGGCTGCCCACCTGAAAGGTGCGCGTCCCTGCTTCTTGAAATCCGTTGCGGCGGTAGAAAGCGATGGCGCGCTGATTGTTCTGGTGCGTGCCGAGCAGAAGACGCTGAAACCCCATCGACTGCGCATCCGTGATAGCAGCATTCATCAAGGCCTGTCCGGGGCTGAGCTCCGGCTGCGGCTGGCCTGCGCCGTCGAGCACCGGCGTGCGCTGGCGCGAACGGAAGCGGGACAGCAGGTAGATGCGCTTGAGCTCGATGTCGCCGGGCTGCACGGGGAAGGTGGGCAGATCGGGCGCGGTGAGCATCGCGTATCCGACCGGCGCGCCGCCGCGAACTGTGACGGCGAGCGTGATGCGCGTGTCTGGTTTTGCGAGCGCCGCGCGATAGCTCTCGGCGGAGTGGTTGTGCGTGCAGTGCGCGAGGATGTCGTCGCCGGGCAGCATCCAGGTGAAGGCTTCGAGAAATGTGGCAGCGCCGACGAGCGCGAGTGCGTCGGCGTCGGCGGCAGTGGCGGGCCGGAGACGCAAAGGCTCGTCCGCGGGCTCTTCGGCGGGAACAATCCATTCACTTTGCGTGACGTTGCAGGACATAGGCATTTCGGTGATTCGGTCGTAGCGGAATCCTGGAACGATGATACTTCGGCGCGCGGCTCACGTAGGCTACGCTGGGATGCGTTCGGCGCAGGTGGGACTCAGCATAGAAGAGCGTGACGCTGTTTACGCGCGACTTGGCGAAGAGCTGAGCCGCGATCGGGCGGTGCCGGAGGATCTGCGTCGGCTGGCCGAGGACCCGCGTATTACGGTGCGCCGAGGGGGCGCTCCGGCGCGCGGACGTTGCGTCGTGTACTGGATGCAGCGCGCACAACGCGGCCGGGACAACCATGCGCTCGATACTGCGGTGCGTGTGGCGAACGCGCTGGGGCTTCCCTGCGTTGTGTACTTTGCTGTGGTGCGGAAGTTTCCGCATGCGAATCTGCGCCACTATGCGTTCATGGCGCACGGGCTCCGAGACGTGGAGGCGGATTGCGCAGAGCGCGGTCTCGGGTTCGTGATGCGGCGCGCGCCTGGCGAGAGCCCGCTGCGATTCTTCGCCGATGTGGACGCCGCGATGGTGATTAGCGATGAAAATCCGCTGCGGGTTCCGGAGCAGTGGAGAGTGGAGATCGCAGACGAGCTGCGCGTTCCGTTCTGGACGGTGGATGCGGATGTGATCGTGCCATCGAAGCTTCTCGCGAAGGCACAGTTCAGCGCGGGCGTGATTCGTCCGCGGCTGATGCGATTGCTGCCGGAGTTTCTTGAGCCGTTTGAGAATCCGCGCGCGGAGGTTGCGTGGAAGCGTCCGCGCGGAGTGGCATGCGACGATCTGGACGGCGACATCACACGCGGCTGGCGTGAGTTCGATCGCAGTGTGGGGCCGGTCGAGGCCTGGCAGGGCGGCTCGAAGGCGGCGCTGGCAGCGGCTGAAGGTTTTCATACGCGAGAAGCTCGCGAGCTACGACCGCGAGCGCAACCGGCCGGAGATGGATGGCACGAGCAAGCTGTCGCCGTACTTGCACTTCGGACACATCGGTCCGGTCACGATCGCGCTCGCCATCAATGCGGCGGTGAAGCAGAATCCAAACCTGAACACAGCGCGTGACAGCTTCTTCAACGAGCTGATTGTCTGGCGTGAGCTGAGCGTCAACTTCGTGCGCTATCAGCCCGGGTACGATTCGATCGAATGCGCAGACAACTGGGCGCGATCGACGCTTGAGCTGCACGACCGCGATGAACGCGCGCTGCTCTACACGCTCAAGCAGATGGAAGACGCGCGCACGCATGACGAGCTGTGGAACGCGGCGCAGCTCCAGATGGTGCACTACGGCTGGATGCACAACTACCTGCGCATGTACTGGGCGAAGAAGATCCTGGAGTGGAGTCCCGACGCGGCGACCGCAATGAAACGCGCGATCTACCTGAACGATCGCTACTTTCTGGACGGGCGGGATCCGAACGGATACGCGGGAATCGCGTGGGCGGTCCTGGGCAAGTTCGACCGCGCCTGGGGCGAGCGGCCGGTGTTCGGGAAGCGCCGCTATATGAGCGCGGAGAGCACAGCGCGCAAGTTTGACTCCACGCTCTACATCGCGCAGATGAGGGCGCTCGCGAACGAAGAGTGACGGTCGCGCTACCCTGTTGGCATGCAGATACGCTTCTCGAGTGTGTTGTGCTTCACATTGTTGGCGGTTGCGGCGAGCGCTGCGGCAAGCGACAAGAACCAGCCGCGGCCGGAGTTCAAAGCGGGTGTGACGTCACGCGTCTTCCATCCGAAGGCGCAGCGCAACTGGCGCGGCGCCGAGCACCAGGAGCTGAGCGTGACGGTCTGGTATCCGGCGGCGGAAAACGCTGTCGAAGTCCAGCAGGCCATTGGGCCGCCAGACGCTCCACTGCTGCTGGCGGGCAAGGCTGCCGCTCATGCGGCGATGGCGCCGGCGTTGAACAAGTGGCCGCTGATCCTGCTGTCGCATGGCACCGGCGGCTCCGCGATGCAGATGGCATGGCTGGGCACGGCGCTCGCGCGGGCGGGATTCATTGCGGCTGCGGTGAATCATCCGGGCAACAACGCGCTCGAGCCGTACACGGCGGAGGGCTTCCTGCTGTGGTGGGAGCGCGCGACGGACCTCAGCGAGGTCCTGGACGGCATGCTGGCCGACCCGGAGTTCGGGCCGAAGATCGACAGCAGCCGCATCGGCGCGGCGGGATTTTCGATTGGCGGCTACACCGTGCTTGCGTTGGGCGGCGCGCGCACGGACATCAGCATCATCTTCGATCTGTGCAGGAATCACCCGGAGACGCCGGGCTGTCGCGTTCCTGAGATGAAGGAGATGGGAACGCCCGAGCAGATGCTCGAGGCAGTGCGGCGGACGAGCGGCGTGTCGCTGGCGCAATCCGACCAGAGCTATCGCGATCCGCGCGTGCATGCGATCTTCGCGATTTCACCGGCGATAGGCTTCACCCTTACGCCCGACAGCCTGCATGCGATGCGCGTGCCCGTGGACATCGTTGTGGGTTCAGCCGACCCGATTGCGCCGCCGAAGGAGAACGCGGACTACATTCGCGCGCACATTCGCGGCGCCAAGGAAACCGTGCTTCCCAACGTGGCGCACTACACGTTTCTCGACACCTGCACTGCGGCCGGGAGGCACCAGCTTGGCGTCTACTGTGACGATCCTGCAGGAGTGGACCGCGACGCTGTGCATGCAGAGGTCGACGACCTGGCCGTGGGATTCTTCGAGCGTCAGTTGCGAACCAGGTAGGTTGTGCCGGTTACTGCACGTGGTACAGCGCCGCGGCGTTATCGTGCAGCACCATGTGCGCGAGCTGCGATGCGCGAGCCGGCGTAATCTCGCCATCGCGCTCCATGCCCGTGAGCGCAATCCCGAGCGCGCGACGCGCATTGCGTGCCGCCAGCCACGTGGACTCCTCCCAACCGAGAGACTCGCTGTACGGATAGCCATCGGTCGCAAAGAGGACCTTGTCCGGGAAGAGCTCCAGCCACTCGCGCAGCCACGTCGCCATCGTTGCGGCAGGGATGACGAGGGCCTGCTGCGAGATGTCGAGATAGACGTTTGGCTTCTCGAGCAGCGCACCGACCTGGTGAACGTACGGCCAGCCTCCGTGGAGGAAGACGAAGTTGGTGTGACGCATTGCAGGGTCATTCAGCAGCGGCTCGAGATTCATCGGATTGCCGCCGGTCACGGAGAAATAGCTGCCGGCGCCAGCCATCGAATGCAGATGAACTGCCATGCCAAGCTGGCCGCAATGCGCTGCAATCGTCCGGAAGAGATAGTCCTGGAGCGGCTTGTAGGTTGCCGAATCCGGCGATGCATTCGCGTCAATATATCTGGCGTACACCGCCGCGGCCTCGGCCTTCGTCGGGTTTCCGACTGCGAGAGAACGCAGATACGCAAGCTCGAACTTCGCTGCAATGGCTCCGTGGGCGTGCTGGCGGTCAAGCGTGGGAAGCACCACACGCGCGATGTATTCATCGAGCGTTGGCGGCATCTTCTCGAGGCCGGCCTCGCGCAGGTAGCGAGCGCGCAGCTTGTCTTCGAGCGGAAAGAACTGCGCGCGATCCGGCGTCTCGGCCGCGAGCGCTGCGTTGTTCAGCGGGAACAGCAGAGCGTCCTCATAAGGCACCCAAAGGAAGCGCGGTGGATGCACGCCCGTCCCCATGGCGACGCGGTTCGCGGCCATTGTCGCGATGCCGGCCTTGTCCAGCACGAAGGAGGAGTAGTGCTCGCCTTCGCGCGCCTTCACGCGGGCGCGCGCCGCGTCGAGCTGCTTCGTTGTTTCGGGCGTGAGCGGCGGCTGCAGGTCAACTCCGAACAGCGCGTGCCACGCGTCTGCGAGCGGAGGCCAGTCGGCCCGCAGCGCTACAGGATCGGTCTGCGGCGCCATGTTGTCGACCGGAAGCGCGTCGAATTCGCGATCGGTCGCGTAGGCCGGGGGCGAGAGCATCGGATGCGCATGATTGTCGAACGCAGGAATGCTGTCAATCTCGCTGGCGAGATCGGGCAGAATCGAAAGCTGCTGCGCATGGCTGAAAGCGGCTGTCGCACCGAAGAGAATGACAGCGAGCGAAATCTGACGAAGGCTCATGCGCAACAGCGTACGCGATGCGCGGCTAATCGACGCGGCAGATGAGGCATTTGAGATAACGCGTCTCCGGCAAGGTGAGGACCTCGGGGTGGTCAGGCGCGGCGGCGCGAATCTCAATCAACTGCACGCGACGGTGTGCATCTGCAGCCGCCGACGCAACGACTTCGGTGAAGTCCGCAAGCGAAACGTGATGCGAGCACGAGCAGGTGATAAGCGTTCCGCCCTGCGCGAGCAGACGGATGGCGCGCAGGTTCAGCTCCTTGTAGCCGCGCAATGCGCCCTCGGCCGCGCGCTTCGATTTGGCGAATGCGGGCGGGTCAAGCACGATGGCGTCGAACTGGCCCGGCGAGACAGGAAGGTCGTCAGCGGCAGCCGAACTTCTGGCGGCATCATCGAGAGCGCGCAGCAGAGCGAAGGCATCCGCTTCCACCCAGTCCACCTGGCAGTGTGCGGTGAGCTGAGGATTCAGCTCGAGATTGCGCTCCGCTGCTTCCAGCGCCGAACGTGACTGATCGATTCCGGTGACGTGAGTGCACACCTCTGCCAGATGCAGAGCGAACCCGCCCTGGTAGGTGCAGACGTCGAGAGCACGGCCGGTACGGCCCGAGCCGAGCACGTGGCGAGCCGCTGCGGCGTAGTTGAGGCGCTGATCGAGAAAGGCGCCGGTCTTCTGGCCGGCGGAGGCGTCGTACTGAAAGCGCAGGCCGTTGAGGCGTGAAAGTAGTCGTCGTTGGAGCATCGCCCCACGTGTTGGTGAACAGCGGACCGGGCGCGGGTGCGGGGAGTTGTTCGAGCTCGCGAATGCGCGCGTCCGGCCTCTCCCATATCGTGAGCGACTGCGCCGTCCGGCGCGAGGTGTTCGCGAAGCGCCTGCACAAGCACGGCGCGAACATCATCCTGCGCGGTTCCCTGCGTGAGCAATTGGACGATGGCCAAATTGTTGTACTGGTCGGCGATGATGCCGGGCAGATCGTCGGCTTCGGCGAAGATCAGCCGGTGTGCGTTGTTGTCCGGACTGAACGGCGCGAGCTCGTCGCGAAGCTGCAGCGCGGCATCAATCCTCTCGCGCAGCTCTATCAGATATTGCTCCCTCGGCAGCTCGGGCATTCGCGACACGAGCCGCGCCGCGATCTGCGACGTCGTGGAATAGAGCGCTGTGCCGAGCGGAATCTTTCGCGCATCGACAACTGTCACGAGCGCGCCGGGAGCGAGTTCGACGGGCTCCGCTGCTTCCACATCCGAGCGGTAGACCCAGAGATATCCGGCGCGGAGGCGATCGGCTGCCCGGCGGGTGATACGGAGCGTGGGTGTCATCCGATTCAGGATAGGGGATCAGTTCCCAAACGGTTTGGCTGTCGCGAAGGTCACGGACGGAGGCACGTGGAAATCGCTCTCAGAGTCGGGGTGCGCGGGGTTGAAGGGCTTCCAGTCGTCCGTCACCTGCTGCGCAATCGGCAGCTTGTCGTCGATCAGGCCCTGCACAATCAGCTTGGCCAGCTCGTACGCGCCAAACGGAGAGTGATGCGTTGCGTCCTTTTGCGTGTAGTCGGCGTTGTGCTCGAACAGGTGCAGCGATCCAGCCTCGCCGAACGCCTCATACAGCACCTTCGATTGGGCGTTGAGATCGATCAACGCCGCGCCGGTCTGCGCCGCCGCTTCGCGCGCCATCTGCGGATACTCTTCGAGGCTGTTGACCACGTGGCCATCCTTGAACGTGTGCCGGTTCATGGGCGTGACGATCACGGGTGTCGCGCCCTTGGCCTTGATCCGGTTGGCCCAATCGATCAGGCCCGCTTTGTACTTCTGCGCTGCGTCCGGATCTTTCGCCTTCTCCTTCATGTCGTTGTGACCGAACTGGACGATGAAGACATCGCCGGGCTGGATGAGCGAGAGAATCTTCTCGAAGCGTCCGCGTGCATTGCTGGCAGCGACGGTCTCGCCCGACTCCGCGTGGTTGGCAACCGCGACTGTGGGCTTGAAGAAGCTTGGAAGCATCTGGCCCCACGACGCGTACGGCTCGCCCATCTGGTCGCAGACGGTTGAGTCGCCGAGAAGATAAATTGTCGGCACCTGCACGCGATCGACCGTGATGCTGCGCACGCTGGGATCCGTGCCATCGAACTCGAGCGTGATTCGGCTGTCCCAATCGCGCGCTTCCTGTTCGCTCTCACGCGGGGCCTTCAGGCGGACGACGCCTCCGGCCGGCAATGCGGGAGTGCGGACGTTCACGATGAATGTTTTTGTCACGCTGCCGCCGGCCGGTGCATCCGCGGTTTCGACCATCAACCGGCGCAGCTCTGCTTTGACCGTGGTTTGCGACGGCTCATCCGCGCCGAGCGTTGCGGTGACGCGGTAGTTCCCTTCCGGCGCGTCGAAGCTGAAGAAGAAGGGCTGACCGCCGATGCTGGAGGGTTCTACCGACGGCGGCTCGCCTTCAAAGCCGAACCCCCAACCAGGCGTGTACGCAGCCGCGGTGTTGATCGCGGTAACGCTGTTCGAGCCGTGTACAGCTTGCCCGAAGACGAAGACGCGGTGGTAAGGCTGCTCGCTCGCGCGCGTGTTCTGCGCAGCCGAGATACTCGACAGCAAGAGCGGCAGACTGAGCGCGAATGCGATTGCTTTCATCTTCATCCGAGCCGCGGGACATCCTTGTCGAGCACCTTCGCGAGCGCGGCAATGACGAGGCAGTGGTCGTCGCGCTGCGGCAGGCCGGACATGACCACACTGCCGACCGGTCCTGTGCCTTCGATCAGGATCGGAAATCCTCCACCGCACGCTGCGTAGTCCGCCGCCCGAAGAGAATGGCGCGACTGCAAGGTCTCGCCGTTCTGCTCGAGAATGAGACCGATCGCGTACGAGCTGCGCCCGAACCGGTGCACAACGTTGCGCTTGCGCCGGATCCAGTCTGCCTGGCCCGGATTGGAGGTCGGCGTGGCGCAGGCGAACAGCAGATGGTCTGCGAGTTCGATCTCGATGGTACCGCCGGCGCGACAATCCATCAGCATGGTGCGCAGTACGCAGCCGAGTTCCCATGCAGTTTCGGGGTTGAAGCTGGTGAAACGAAGGATCTGTTCCTGGTGCTCCAGGATGGCAAGCTCGTCAGCGATCGACATAATATTTGGGACGTTTGGCTCAGCGCTCAGGATGCAAGACGCGTTCAAAGAATGTAGCGCTGCGCTCGTAACTGGTGAGCCAGTCGCGGTGAAGAATAAAGTCGTGCACCTCATCGGGAAAGATGAGCTCGTCCACAGCAACTCCACGCGCCCGAAGCGCATCGGCGAGCC
This sequence comes from uncultured Acidobacteriaceae bacterium, assembly GCA_963777205.1. Lineage (GTDB taxonomy): Bacteria > Acidobacteriota > Terriglobia > Terriglobales > Acidobacteriaceae > Granulicella. The sequence continues at coordinate 588,241 of CAVZPQ010000001.1, forward strand.
GCGGCGTCTGCGAATAGGCAACATCAGGATCGTCGTCTCCGTGGATGAAGAGAACGGGCGACTTCCAGCGCTCCACGGCAGCCATCGGCGAGCTCGCATGCGCGAGTGTAGCAATCCGCTCTTGCTCGGCGAGCGTGCCGCGCAGCCAGTCCGCGCTGGCGTTGTCCTCGCGCGCCCACTCGTGCACGCCGTGGAAGTCAACCCCCGCGGCAAACAGATCGCTGTTGCGCGCGAGCGCGAGTGCGGTGAGATATCCGCCGTAACTCCCTCCCCAGATTCCGATGCGCGCCTGGTCAACGTACGATGATCCGCGGAGGTAGTTCACGGCGCCGAGCACGTCGTTGTACTCTGCGGCGCCGGCCGCGCCGGAGTTTTCGCAGTCGCGGAAGTTCATCCCGTAGCCGATGCCGCAGCGGTAGTTCACGCTGAGCACGATGAATCCGCGCGAGGCGAGGTACTCGTTCATCGCATACGCGTTCGAGTAGTAGTCCATTCCGGGATATCCGAGCAGCATCTGGCGACGCGGTCCGCCGTGAAAGAACAGGATGGCCGGGCGCGGAGATTTCCCGTCGTAGCGTGGCGGAAAGAAAAGCTGCCCGTGCAGCGTGAAGAGCTTGTCGCTGGACGGGAAGAGCACCTGCTGCGGCGCGGAAAGTTGTTGTGCGGGGTAGCCCGGCGGCAGCGCGTTGAGGTGCAGAGGCTGCATCTCTCCGTGCGCGGTGATGAAGGCGGCATGCATCGGCTCACGCGCATTGGAGATGAGCGCGACAAGTGATTTGCCTGCTGCCGAGAGCTGGGGATGCGTCTCGATGCCGGCGCCGCGCGTCACCTCCGCAGGCTCCGCCCCGTCCGCGAGATCGATGCGCCAGACGTGACGGCGGTCCGTGTCGAGCGGATCGGTGATCGCCCGGTTCGACGCATACACCAGCGTTGTTCCGTCAGAGCTCAGCGCAGGATCTTCAACCTCGAACTCGCCTTCGGTAAGGAGCTGTGGCGTGCGCTCCGCATGCGCCGGATCAAGCTCGTACAGGTGCACCCATCCGTCCGCCTCACTGGCAAAGATGATCCGCCCCCGCGCAGTCCAGAACAGCCGCGGCTCTCCCTGCGACATGCGGGGGACCACTGATCCCGGCACATTCGGTGTTGCGGTAAACACCGCGCGCGTCTTCCGCGAGCCGAAATCGAGCAGCTGAATCGACCACGGATTCGGCGACAGGCGGTTGGCAGCAAACTCCGGAGCCGAGACGAATGGCGTGCGCAGCCAGGCGAGCTGCTTTCCGTCGCGCGAGAATGCCGGAGCCGAATCATTGTCGGTCGACGCAGCCGGAAACGTGAGCGCATGCGTGCGCAGATCGAACAGCGCGAGGAAGCTGTGCTCGCGTTGCCCGCGGTCGCGCGTGCTGATGAAGGCCAGCAGGTTGCCGTCAGGCGAGAGCGTCAGCGACGATGCACGGCCGCGATCAAACACAAGCTGCGCCGGCTGCAAGGCCAGCGGCGAAAGCTGAAGCGACCAGATCTCGCTGCATCGCGAACGAAGTAGAGCGTATGGCCATCGGGCGAGAACAGCGCGTGGCTGCCCTGGACCGTGCGCGCCGTCGGCACCGGACCTGCCACAGGTGCAAGCCATATCTCGGGCTCGATTTTGCGCTGCAGGTGCGCGGGGTTCGATGGCTTGTCGTCGGGCCCATCTTCCGTCGTGCGCGTGAACGCCACGATGCTGGCATCCGGAGACCACGCGAGATTGTAAAGATCGAGGCCGTCGTCCTGGTCAAAGATCGTGAGCTGATGCGCCGCTACATGGGGCGCACCGAGCCACAGATTGTGATGGCCCTCGGCGTTCTCCACCCATGCGAAACGATCGCCCGCGGGCGCGGCGGTCAGCTCCGACGCGTACGGCGCGCTCAGCACCTGCTGAAGCGTGAATGGCTGTTGTGCGCAGAGGGCCCAGGCGGAGCCGAAGATCAGCAGCAGTCCACCTGTTGCACAGGTACGGACGTTCATGGCGGGATGGTAGCAGGGCAGCGGCGGCGATTAGGCGAAAAGACCCCGGTGTGTGCGCAGAAGTAAACCGCCGTTCAAATGAAAGAGCGGGAGCCGAAGCCCCCGCTCCTGCACTTCAGGCCCAATTAGTGAGGATAGTTGTCGTGGTCATGGTCGTGATCGCCATCGTGATCATGATCGCGCCATGCGTTATCGCGGTCATGGTCGTTCCAGCCTCGGACGCGGTGCACGCCCTCGTCGTAGCCACGAAGGAACGCGTCACGATAGTGCTCGCGCTCCGGTCCGGCCACCGGCGGATTGCGGACTTGCGGATGGTCCCAGGCGTTCATATCGCGATGCGCGTCCCAGTCATGGTGCGCGGCTTCAAGACCCTCACGGAACGCGCGACGCCCCACGTCGTTGTAGTAGTTGGGCGGTTCGATATTCCACTGAATGACTTGTGCGCTCGCATGCTGCGGAATGCTCATCGGGACACCAGCGAGCCCAAGGAAAATAATCGGAGTTAAAAAACGTGCCGTACCTTTCATTCGGTCCTCACTCAGGCTAAGGACTAGCCGTTTGTTAGGATGGCGACACACATGCGACCGTTGTCGCACTTGAAGGCACGTTAACGTCCGTTCACCTACGCCGCGAAAACGATTTTCAGCGCGTGCAACTCAGCCAGGCAACGCTGCGTGCGCGGCTCACGCGGCAGTCGCTTCCGCCTTCAGCCGCTCCGCCGTGTAGTGCGCGATCAGCGCGTCGACCGTCGGCTGCAGCATGCCTTCCATCACCATGTTCAGCTGGTGATTCGTCAGCCCGATGCGATGGTCCGTCAGCCGGTTCTGCGGGAAGTTGTACGTGCGAATCTTCTCGCTGCGGTCGCCCGAGCCCACCTGCGACTTGCGCGCCGCCGCCTGCGCCGCATGCTGCTTCTCCATCTCCACTTCGTACAGCCGCGCACGCAGCACACGCATCGCCTTCTCGCGATTCTTGATCTGCGACTTCTCATCCTGGCAGCTCACCACCGTATTCGTCGGCAGGTGCGTGATCCGCACCGCCGAGTACGTCGTGTTCACGCTCTGCCCGCCCGGCCCCGAGCAGCAGAACGTATCAATGCGCAGGTCCTTCGCCTCGATCTTCACGTCCACCTCTTCGGCCTCCGGCAGCACCGCCACCGTAATCGCCGACGTATGCACACGGCCCTGCGTCTCCGTCGCCGGCACGCGCTGCACGCGGTGCACGCCGGACTCATACTTCATCTGCGAGTAGACCTTGTCGCCCTCGAAGATCGCCGTCACGTCCTTCAGCCCGCCAACGTCGCTCGGCGACTCCGACAGAATCTCCACCCTCCACTTGTGCTGCTCGGCAAACCGCAGATACATGCGGAACACCTCCGCCGCAAACAGCGACGCCTCATCGCCGCCCGTGCCCGCGCGCACCTCGATGATGATGTTCTTGTCGTCGTTCGGGTCCTTCGGCAGCAGCAGAACCTTCAAATCCTCTTCCACCACGGGCAGCTTCGGCTCCAGCTCCGCGAGCTCCTCCTCCGCCATCGCGCGCACATCAGCATCGCTGTCGCTGGCCATCGCCTTGGCCTCGGCAATCGCGTCGCGCAGCTTGCGGTACTCGCGAAACTTCTCCACCGTCGGCTCCAGATCGCGGTGCTGCTTGGCCACCGCCTGAAACTTCTTCTGGTCCGCCAGCAGCGACGGCTCGCCAAGCTGGCGGCCGAGATCTTCATAACGCGCTTCAATCTGATCAAGTTTGTCGAACATTCGAGAGGTCCAGTCAGGCCATTCCGGCCCGCAGTGATATTGAAATTTTCGAGGAGGAGAAAACGAGAAACTGGAGGCGCGCGCAGCTACAGGAAGTCGTGCCGGGGGGCATTCAGCCCACCATTCGCGGCACTCACCGAATCCATCGCCAGCTTGTAGCTGCTCAAACGCATCGCCTATTTAGATGGTACAGCCTGCCACGCGGATTCCGGCCGCGCAAATCGCCGCCAGAGCACTAATCCTGCGGCGGCCGCCCCTTCGCATAACTCGGGATATGCCGCGCCAGGTGCCGCAGAACAAACTCGCGCACCAGGTTGTTCGCCGCCTTGTTCCCCAGGTCGAGCACCGTGTCGTTCAGCACCATCTTCCCCGGGCTTGTTCCCGTGTGATACGTGCTGGCAATCAGCCCCGTCGTCGCCGCGCCCAGCAGATGCGCGTACGCCGGCTCGAAGTGCTTCGTCTTATCATTGCGCTGCATAAACGTGGACGACACCGCGTGCCAACTCCGCCGCTCCCAGCTCCCATTCGTCATCACAAAATAGCGCGGGTCCTGGTGAAACACGGTCGAGAAAACGACGCTGCCCATCAACCGCCCGATCACCGCATCGCCATAGTCCGCACCGTAGCGGGTCCAGTATCCCGCCGGGCCGCCGCCATACTCCGGATACGTGTTGCGCGCCTGCTGAATGCCGGCCGTTATGGCGGTCGTGCCCAGAAACACCGGGTCCGTCGCCGCATGCAGAGTCAGCTTGAACTTCTGCTTCGCGTTCAGGGGCGCCGCGTCCCACTGGTAGCTGGTGTAGAAGTTCGGCAGGATTCCGAACACGCGCTGCTTCAGCTCGCTGTGCAGCTCCGCTTCGGCGATCTCCTCCGTCGTGACCGTCACCGTCACGTCCGCCGAGGTCCGCGCCATCGGCAGCGATACCTCCGGGATCGAATACGTCTCGCCGGCCCGCAGGTGCAGGTCGTGAATCACGTAGCTCTCCAGGCCCGGCGAGCTGATCTTCAGCAGATACGTGCCCGGCGGCAGGCCGGGAATGCTGAAGAAGCCCGTCTGGTTCGCTGTGGTCTCGCGCGTCAAGGCCGGCTGCGCGCAGGAGATCACCACGTGCGCCCCAGGCACCAGCCCGCCCTGCATGTCTGAAACGACACCCTTGATGCGCGCCATCCCCGGCTGATTCGCCGTGGCGGAGTTCGGGGGCGCGGGCTGCCGCTGCGGAGCCTCAGGCAGCGCCGCTACAAACTGCGGAGCGACGGGCTGCGGAGCATCAGGTAGCGCCGCTAGAGACTGCGGAGCTACAGACTGGGCACGCAGCGCGACTGCAAACAGCAGCACGGGAACCATCCGTGTGCAGCGGTGCACACAGCAGAACGCGCAATGGACCCGAAGCGGCAATTTCAAGGAATCCTTACGATACATGGGAAGGGGCTACGTCGGATACTAGGAATCCAATCTCAAAAGGTTAGATTCACGGAATCGAAACAGCGGGAGGCGAGAGCGTGCAGTTCGGAGAGCTGGCACAGTTGGCCGAGCGCCTGGCAGCCGAAAGCAGCAGGCTGAAGAAGCGTGCCGCCATCGCCGAAATCGTGCGCCGCGCGGCCGAGGAGAGCCCTGCCGAGGCCGGCCGCTTCTGCCTCTACCTCGCCGGACAGCCCTTCGCCGAAGCCGATCCGCGCAAGCTGAATGCCGGTGGCGCGCTGCTCACGCGCGTGCTGAAAGAGGTCGCCGGCGCAAGCGATTCGGCGCTCAACATCGCGTATCGCCGCCACGGCGACCTGGGCGCCGCAGCGTTCGATCTACTCGCAGCCAGCGATCGCGGTTCGCCTGAAGCACCCGAACTGACGCTGGCCGAGGTCGCCGAAGCGTTCGACACCATGGCGCGCGCGCGAACCACGGCCGTGCGCTCCGCGGCCGTCGAAGCGCTGCTGCGCCGCGCGACGCCTCTCGAAACGAAATATCTTCTCAAGCTCATGCTCGGCGACATGCGCATCGGCGTGAAGCAGAGCCTCGTCGAAGAGGCGATCGCGGTCGCCGCAGACGCCGAGGTCGCGGCGGTTCGCCACGCCGTCATGCTCGAGGCCGACCTCAGCCGTGCCGTCGAACGCGCCTTCAACGGCACGCTCGCCGAAGCGCACATGCGGCTCTTTCACCCGCTCGGATTCATGCTCGCCTCGCCCGTCGAGACGCCCGAGGAAGCCGTCGAGCGCTTCACCGTAAAACCGGCGAAACCGGCAAAGCCCGCGAACCCGAAGTCGAAGAAGCGCCGCGGAAAAGCCGAGTCAGTTCTCGCCGAAGACGCGGCGGAGGAGGGCTTCGCGGAAGACATCGAAGCGGAAGCCGCCGCAAATCCGGCCGAACGCCGACGACACACCATCCACGCCGTCATCGAGGACAAGTACGACGGCATCCGCGCGCAGGTGCACTGCGGAGATCCGGAACAACCGCGCCGCGTCGCCATCTACTCGCGCAATCGCGAAGACATCACCGAAAGCTTCCCGGAGCTCGAAGAGGCCTTCGCGAACGTCGCCGTGAACAGCGGCGGGCTCATATTCGACGGCGAGATCCTCGCCTGGGACCTCGAAGCCGACCGCGCGCTTCCCTTCTCCGTTCTTGGCCAGCGCATCGGCCGCAAGCGCGTCGACGACGCCATGCGGCGCGCCATTCCCGTCATCTTCATGGCCTTCGATCTCATGTTTGGTGAGGGCGAGCTTCTACTCCCGCAGACCTCTTGCCGAGCGCCGCGCTTTACTCGAACACATGGAAGCGGAACTCCGCGCGATCACTGCATCTCCGCTGGACGCACAGAAAGCCCAAGCCGGATTGTTCGAAGCAGCACCCCAATCCGGCACTGAGGACATCCCGCGCCTGCGCCTCTCTCCCGCGCGCATGGCGGAGAGCGCCGACGCAATCGACCAGGCCTACCGCGACGCCCGCGCCCGCGCCAACGAAGGCGTCATGATCAAGGACGCGCGCTCCGCCTATCTTCCCGGCCGCCGCGGCCTCGCCTGGCTCAAGCTCAAACGCGAGCTCGCCACTCTCGATGTCGTCATCACCGGCTGCGAATTCGGCCACGGCCGCCGCGCCGGCCTGCTCTCCGACTACACCTTCGCCGTCGCGCGGACCTGACGGCGATCTGCTCAACGTCGGCAAAGCCTACTCCGGCGTCACCGACGCCGAGATCGCCGAGCTCACCGAGTGGCTGAAGGCCCACACCCTCGAAGACCACGGCTACTTCCGCACCGTCGAGCCCATCCGCGTCCTCGAGGTCGCCTTCAACAACATCATGCGTTCCGACCGCCACGCCAGCGGCTTCGCGCTCCGCTTCCCCCGCATCATCCGCGTCCGCGACGACAAACCCGTCGAGGAGATCGACACCCTCGCACGCGTCGAAGAGATCTACCAATCCCAGCCCGACAAAGCCCCGCCGGAAGTTACTGAAGTGTAAGGACCTGCAGCTAACCCGGAGCCCCAATCCAGTGCTCCAACTGGATTGTTTGCTGCGACAAAAGCATTACAGACCCGAGAGCAACCGTATGCCATTCTCTGGGTAGAATGGAGGTAGGCGAATGGAGACAGGCAAATCGCATTTGTTGTCGCCGACTAGCCTTAGGCCATATCCCCTGGAGCTTTACTCCATGACCTTTCGTCGGGCCCTGAACCTCGTTCGTCTCTCCGCTATCTCCTTCATCCTGCTTGGCTTCATCGGCTTCGCCGCAAGCAGCGCCTCCGCCGAAGCTCCCCTCCTGTCCGAGGGCGTTCTCCCCACCGCAGCGGCCGAAATTCCCGCCACCGGCCAGAAGTACGAGCTCAAGCTCTACCACCTGCACACCGGCGAGAGCCTGGACGTCGTCTACCGGATCGGCAACACCTACATCCCCTCCGCGCTCGCCGAGCTCAACCACTTCCTCCGCGACCACCGCACCCAGGATGTGTCCAGCTACGACCCTCGCGAGTTTGACCTGCTGCACAATCTGCTCACCCGCCTCGACCGGCCCAACGCCATCATCGACGTCGTCTGCGGCTACCGCACGCCCTGGTCGAACAACTTCCTGCGCACCCGCGGCGGCACCGAAAGCCCGGCCGAAACCGGCGTCGCCGAGCACTCGCAGCACATGCTCGCCAAGGCCATCGACATCCGCATCCCCGGCGTCAGCACCAGCCAGCTCGACCACGCCGCGCTCAGCCTGCACGCCGGCGGCGTCGGATACTACCCGGTCAGCCAGTTCGTCCACGTCGACGTCGGCCCCGTCCGCCAGTGGAGCTTCGGCGCTGTCTCCAGCAGCCGCGCGCGCTCGCACCACCGCCGCCGCACCGCGTAGCTCTCAGTTCCTCCAACCAGCCCGTGCTTCGGCACGGGCTTTCTTGTGCCCTCACGGCATAATGGGCGAGGAGCAAATCGAGCCCCTTGAAGAGCTGGACCGAAATCTCAGCGTCGCGCCTGCGCAACAACGTCGCCGCGATCCGCGCAGCCGCCGGTGACGACGCGCAGCTCCTCGCCGTCATCAAGGCCGACGGCTACGGCCACGGCGCCGAGCTCATCGCCCCCGTGCTGCTCGACTGCGGCATCACTTGGCTCGGCGTCGCCGACGTCGAAGAAGGCGCCCGCCTCCGCCGCGCGCTCGGCCGCCACGACGCGCACATCATCCTGATGTCCGGCATCGAACCCGCCGACGCCGCCGACCGTCCTCGAGCACCGCCTCACCCCCGTCATCTGGACGCCCGCGCAGGTGCAGGCGCTCGAAACCGCCGCCGAGCGCGCCGGCCGCCGCGTCGCCATCCATCTCGAGATCGACACCGGCATGTCCCGCCAGGGCGCCGCGCCCGGCCCCGAGCTCGAGCGCGTCGTCGATGCCCTGCACCGCTCCAAGTGGGTGCGCATGCAAGGCGTCTTCACCCACCTCAGCTCCTCCGAAGTCCGCCACGCCACCCAGACCGTCCTGCAGCTCGAGCGCCTCCAGCACGCGCTCGACCGCCTCCGCACCGCAGACGGCGACGTCCTGCTCCCCGAGTGGATTCACATCGCCAACAGCTCCGCACTCGACGAAGGCTCCACCACCGAGTGGCTCCGCCGCGTCGCCGCCGCCCTGCGCGCCAACATCCTCGTCCGCCCCGGCATCGCCCTCTACGGCTACTGCCTCGAAATCGAAAGGGCCCTCGAAAACGCTATCGAAAACACTCTCGAAAACCAGCACGGCGCCCAGCTTTCCACGAGCCCGCTCTCCACCGGCGACCTCGCCCCACACCTCCAGCCCGTCCTCACCTGGAAGACCCGCATCCTCGCCACCCGCGACATCGCCGCCGGCCAGACCGTCGGCTACGGCGCAACCTTCGTGCCCGACCGCCCCATGCGCCTCGCGCTTCTCCCCATCGGCTACTCCGACGGCTTCCGCCGCGAGGCCTCCAGCGGCACCGGCGACGACTGGGCGCGCGCCTGGGTGCGCATCGCCGGTCAGCGCGCCGCCGTCGTCGGCCGCGTCTCCATGAACCTCACCGTCGTCGACGTCACCAACATCCCTGAAGCCGCCGAAGGCCTCGAGGTCACGCTGCTCGGCGACGGCGTCACCGCCGAAGACCACGCCCGCTGGTGCGGCACCATCTCGTATGAAATCCTCTGCGGCATCCGCGCCCATCGCCGTCTGGCCGAATAACTCCGCGCCCCCGCCCAACGCGCGTGACCTCCGGTGACCTCTGCCATCGCACTGGTGACCTTCGGGCCACGACCCCGTCCCATCGTCAGCGATATCCTGAATAGAATGCTTGCTGGCCTATATGGGAGCTGGATGGTCGCGTGGGAAACCGCGCTCACCACCCGCGACGAGAATCGCATCGAGCGGCCGCTGGAGTGGGGCTTCGACCACCTCTACGACTGCGGCGGCCTCCAGGCTGCGCGCGAGGTCGCACGCCAGCACTTCTCTCCGCTCGAGTCCATGATCGAGCTCAACCACCGCATCGTCGCCGACCCCGAGAGCTTCTACGCCTACAAGGTCCCGACCGACTTCCGCATCGAGGAACGCTTCCCCGAGCTGCACCCCACCAACGTCCGCCCCGAGACGCTCGAGCAGGAGCGCGAGTGGCGTCGCCGCGCCGAAGCCGGCGAGCTTCGCCGCGAGCCCTTCCTCCGCTGGACCTCCGCCGTAAAGACCGGCGTTCCCGAAAACGATCTCGCCAACGCGCGCTGGTATCCCACCAAACCCGGCCAGGGCTTCGTCGACCAGCGGACTGGCCGACGACGCCGGCAGGCAATCGTCGTGATGCCGCAGTGGAACGCCGACGCCTTCTCGCACAACACGCTCTGCGAGATGTTCAACCGCTGGGGCATCGCCTGCCTGCGGCTCTCCAAGCCCTATCACGACGTCCGCCGCCCCGCCGAGCTCGAGCGCTCCGACTACGCCGTCAGCTCCAACATCGGCCGCACCATCGCTGCCGCACGCCAGGCCGTCGTCGACGTCCGCAGCGCCGTCGACTGGCTCGAGCAGCAGGGCTACGAGCAGTTCGGCGTGCTCGGCACCTCGCTCGGAAGCTGCTACGCCTTCCTCGCCGCGGCCATGGATCCGCGCATCGAGGTCTGCGCCTTCAATCACGCCTCAACCTATTTCGGCGACGTCGTCTGGACCGGCCAGAGCACACGCCACGTCCGCGCCTCGCTCGAGCACGCCGGCCTCACCCGCGACGACGTTCGCGCCGTCCTCGCCGGCGTCAGCCCCATGAGCTTCATGCCGCAGTACGCGCGCGCCGCCGAGCGCCAGACGCTCATCGTTCACGCCACCTACGACCTCACCTTCCTCCGCGAGCTCTCCCTCGACGTGCTCAAATCCTTCGACCAGTACGGAATCCCGTACGTCTCGCGCGTGCTCCCCTGCGGCCACTACACCACCGGCGAAACGCCCTACAAGTATCTCGACGGCTGGTATCTCGGCAGCTTCATCTACCGCGCCTACCGCCGCATGGCCTCGCAACGCCCCATGCGCCGCAGACAGCGAGTTAGTTAGTCAGCAAGTCAGCAAGCTCAGTAATTCAGCAACTCAGGCAGTCAGCCAGTCAGCGAATCAGCAAATCAGCAAATCTAGCGAGTAGCAGCTTCCCCGGGTGCCCCATCCTCGCCCCGCAGGGGCAGCGTGGGGTATCGCGCGTTAAGACGCGCGACCGCTTTTGTTTTTGTCGTTATCCTGTCGTTGTTTTGCCTGTCCCGTTGCTTTTGTTCCGCCGTTCCGAGCAACGCGAGAACCCGCTTCTAGGTAACCCGAGCCTTCAGGCTCGGGCCTCTTCCGACGCAAAAGCAAAAGGGGCTTTGGCCCCTCGGGTAACTTGCTGACCCGCTGACTCCCTAACTCGCTAACTCCCTAGCTCTCAACTCCTCACCGGCAACAGCGACAACACCAACCGCCGCGCCGCTCGCGCCGGCAGCGACGCCTTCATATTCACCGGCGACAGCAGCTGCATCTCTTCCTGCCTTGTATTCGCCGCATGCTGCGCAATCTCGCGCTCCACCTGGTTCACAATCGCCTTTGTCTGCGCCAGCCGGTTCAAATGTCTCGACACTTTCCGCAGCCCATCATTGGTGACCAGATGAAGACCGCGATAGCGCCGCGAAGCTGGAAACAGCTTCGCGGCGCCAGTTGGAGGTGTAGGAGGAGGTGTTGAAGTCTCCCTGCGTGTGGCGGCATTCCCAGGAGGATTGGGGAAGGGTATTGTGCGGGCAGCCACGACCGGGAAACCTTTCTGCTCTGCGTTCGTACATCCGGCAGAAGCACCTGGAGGGAACCTCTGCCGGCCCTTTGGGAACCCTGGCGAGCGCATGCCCGCCAGGGACCCGGCCCGACTTGTTGTAGCCCGACTTATAGCGGCTGGACCTCCCGCGAAGGTAGGTCCTCAAGCAGTTGCTGAAGCGCCGATACGCGCGTGCCCTTTGCCCTACAGGAGACACAGAACACGCAGGCCCGAAGTTCTTTTCAAAGGAACCATCTCGGTTCCAGAGGAAGAATGCTCTTGCGGTACAAAAGCAGCTATCCCACGCGAAGGTACTCAAACTCCCGGGAGTGGTATGACCCTTTCCACCTTCGGGTCAGCCTTTGGTCGGGTGCGTCGTACAATCGCACACAGATATGCCCACCGCCATCGATGTGAATGCCCTGAGCGCTCCCCTCTCCGTCGCCGACCCCGAAATCGCGGCGCAGATCCAAAACGAAGTCGCCCGCCAGCACGAGGGCCTGGAGATGATCGCGAGCGAAAATTTCGTCTCGCGCGCCGTGCTCGAAGCCGCCGGCACCGTGTTCACGAACAAGTACGCCGAGGGCTACCCTGGCAAGCGCTACTACGGCGGCTGTGAGTTCGCCGACGCCGTCGAAAACCTCGCCCGCGATCGCGTCAAAAAGCTCTTCGGCGCCGAGCACGCCAACGTGCAGCCGCACTCCGGCTCGCAGGCCAACGCCGCCGCCTACATGACGCTGCTCGAGCCCGGCGACACCATCCTCGGCCTCGACCTCGCCCACGGCGGCCACCTCACCCACGGCCATCGCCTCAACTTCTCCGGCAAGCTCTACCGCATCGTCGGCTACCAGGTCCGCAAGGAAACCGAGACCATCGACTATGACCTCCTCGAAGAGAAGGCCGTCGCCGAAAAGCCCAAGGTCATCGTCGGCGGAGGCTCAGCCTATCCGCGCCAATTCGATTTTCCCCGCATGCGCGAGATCGCCGATAAGGTCGGCGCCAAGCTGGTCATCGACATGGCGCACTTTGCCGGCCTCGTCGCCGGCGGCGTGCACCCCTCGCCCGTGCCGCACGCGCACGTCGTCACCTCCACCACGCACAAGACCCTCCGCGGTCCACGCAGTGGCTTGATCCTCTGCCAGCAGGAGCTCGCCGCGGGCATCGACCGCAGCGTCTTCCCCGGCCAGCAGGGCGGCCCGCTGGTGCACATCGTCGCCGCCAAGGCCGTCGCATTCAAGGAAGCGCTCCAGCCCGAGTTCAAGCAGTACGCTGCGCAGGTCATCGCGAACGCCAAGGTGCTCGCCGAAGAGATGCAGGCGGCGGGCTTCCGCGTCATCTCCGGCGGAACCGACACGCATCTTGTTCTCATCGACGTCTTCGGCCGCGGCATGCTGGGCTCGGAAGCCGAAGCCGCCCTCGGCCTCGCCGGCATCACGGTCAACAAAAACGCAATCCCCTACGACACCAATCCGCCGCTCAAGCCGAGCGGCATCCGCATCGGCTCGCCCGCCCTCACCACACGCGGCATGAAAGAAGCCGAGATGCGCACCATCGCCGCCTGGATCGCCGAAGCCCTCGAACACCGCACCGACGAATCCCGCCTCCGCCAGATCCACGGCCGCGTCACCGAACTCGCCGAACAATTCCCGCTCTACAACTGGCTCCGCGAGTAGTCTCTATCCCTTACCCTCTACCCTCTACTGTCTAACTCCATGGACATGATCCTCCTACTCGGCGTCGTCACCGGAATGCGCAGCATGACCGGGATCGCGGTGCTGTGCTGGGCGGCATGGCTCGGCTTCATCCCGGAGTTCGGCTGGGGCACATGGATCCAGCACGTCGTCGTCGTGATCATCTTCACGATTTGCGCACTCGGCGAATACTACGTCGACACGCTGCCAAAAACGCCACGCCGCACATCGCTCGGTCCCGCGCTGGCGCGTGTTGTGATTGGGGCTCTGGTGGGCGCGCTCGGTGCAACGGCGATCAATGAGCCGCTCGCCGGAGGAATCCTCTTCGGCGCCGCCGGCGCCATCATCGGCACATGGGGAGGATTCTTCGTGCGGATGAGCGCAGCACGCCTCTTCCGCCGTGATCTCCCCGCTGCGGTGCTCGAATCCGCGTCAGCCATTGCGATCGCGGTGCTCGCGGTCACCAAGCTCCACCACGGCATCCTGCTCGAGCTCCAGAAGGCCTCGCACTAGCCCCCAAACACGACCCGCTGATTTGACAAACGAGTCCCGCGGAAGACCCCTCCACATCCCTTTGCGCGCAGGATGGCGCACTCCCGGCGCACTGAAGTCCAAGCCTAAGGTGCCTGCTTCTAAGACTTTGCACAAAAACAGGCGGGGGAGGGGGCCTAGCCGCCCAGATAGGTCCTGTAGCGCGTTTCGATGACGCCTGTGTTGCGCGCCAGATTCAGTTTCGCGACGTTGTACTGGTACAGCGCCCGCACAAGCTGCGACTGCGCCGAGGTCACGGAAGCCTCCGCATCGACGACCGCGAGGTTGTCCTCAACCCCTGAGCTAAACCGCTCACGCTCATCAGATAGCTCCTGCTGCGCGAGCTGCACGTTGCTCTGCGCCACCTTCACGAGCTGGTCTGCGGCCTCGACATCCAGCATCGACGCCCGAATCTGCGCGTCGATCGTGACCCGCAGGTCGGCCTCGCGCTGGTGCAGCGCCGTAAGTTCCGCATTTACCTGGTCTTCCTGGCCGCGCTGCTCCGCTTCGCGGAAGATCGGGAAGCGCAGGCTGCCCTGGGCCGTGAAGACGCCGTGGTACAGCCCGGTGGTCTCGCCGATCACGCCATAAAACCCATTGAATGCTACAGTTGGGAGCCGCTGGTATCGCACGGCGCGCATCTCGCGCTCGGCCACGAGGATCTGCGCCTCGAGGCTGAGGAGGTCTTTGCGGTGCCGATACGCCGTGTCCTTGGCGCGGTCAAGGTCCATGTCGTTGAACTCGGCCAGCGGGGCGGCGTCGGTCAGTTCAAGCTTCTGGCCCGCAGGTAAACCCATGATTCTGTTGAGCTGGATGATGTCCTTGGCGAGCTGGTTCTCGGCTGCGATGGTTGCCTGCTGGCGCATCTGGAACGTGACCTGGCCGCGCAGCTCGTCGAGACTGGTGCCTACGCCCGCCTGGCGGCGCTGGCTGGCTTGGCTAAATACTGTGTTTGCAGCAGCTTGCTGCGCCCGGGCGTTGGCGAGGCTGGTCTGGTCGGCGAGCACCTGGAGATAGGCTTCGCCAACGGCGAGGATGAGGTCGCCGCGGCTTGTAAGCACATCCAGATCAACAACTTCGGTCTCGCGCTTCGCACCTTTGTAGAGTTCCCAGGCGGGCAGATCGAAGAGCACCTGGTTGGCGCTGAGCAGGGCTTCGGTGACGTTGACTTTGACGATAGTCGGGAAGGTTACGCCGCTCATTCCAAAGCTACTTAGCAGGCCGCTGAGCGACTGCGGCTTGAATCCCATCGCGGCCAGGTTGATCTGTTCCCTGCTGGTCGAGGCGGTGGCTCTAAGTGAAGGAAGCAGGGCGTTTATGACGCCAAGCTGTTCGCCGCGGACGATCCGTGCCTTGGTGCGGTCGTAGACCAGGCGGACGTTGCGATCGAGGCCGAGGGAGATGGCGTCGTCCAGTGAGAGGCGCAGCGGAGTGTCTGTAGGTTGTTCAATCTGAAGGTGATCCGGGCCGGGGAGGGTTGCGGGGGACTTGAAGGTGAAGCCGGAGCCGGCGGGCTTTCCGAGGGACTCATCCTGCTGTGAAAGAAGGAGCGCGCTGGGGGCGGAGGGCAGGTTCTGGCGGGCGGGTTTGGCGGGGGTATCCTGAGCAGATGCAACAGATGCGCAGAGGAGCGCAACGGCCAAAAAGGGTCCCCGGCGGGAGAGTTTGGGCAAGAAAGTCACAGGCTGATTAGAGTGTCTCGCGGGGGGCGGGGATGCGGAAAGCTCGAAAACCGGTTTTCATTTTGAGGTGTTTTTGAGGCACTTTTAAGCGGTTTTAACGCGTTTTTGAAGGGTCTTAAAAACGGGTTTTGGGCGATTATTGGACACCCAGCTGGTGGGCCGCCTCTTCGAGGGTCTGGGCGGTGGAGGGCTTCCAGTCGGTTTTGTCGTCGTCCTCCTGCTGGCCGATGGTCTTGAAGAGGAGCGCGTGACCGCCGATGTGGACGTGAGTGGCGGTGATCTGCCAGTGGCCGTCGCCGACCATGCGGCGCTCGATATCGAAGGTGCCGCCGCGGTCGAGCTTACCGAGGATGCCCCAGCCGATGCGGACGTCGTCGCTGAGCTTTCCTTTGAGGGTGCGGATGCGGTGACCGTCTTTCGAGATGAGCATCTCGCCCTCCATGATGCCCATGACGCGGGACTGCATGTCGGGCGGATCGAAGTCAGGGTTCGGTCGAAAGTTAACGGCAAGCAGGTCAGCAGTGTCGGTGCCGCGGGTCCAGATGAAAGCTTCGGGGAGCATCTTGAGGAGCTCGGCGGCCTGGGCGTCGTCGTGGTTGGCGGCGCGACGGGACTTGGCCTGCGCGCTGGGGTCGTGGATGTAGTTGTTGATGCGGCGCGCCTCATTGGCGGCGGCGGCGGGGCTGAGCGGTTGGCCGTTGAGCTCGATCATGCGGCGCAGTGTGCCCTGCGGCGTTTCGACGGTGTTGTAGATGGCGTGCTTGCCTTCGGTGGAGTCGCTCTCGCGATAGGTCCAGGTGCTTTTGTCGGTGCGGTTGGCCTGGAACTCGGCGGCGACGGCCTGGCGGACGAGCTCGACGGCGGCGGGGTCGGACTGCTGCGGCTGCGACGCAGGAAGGTTGGTCGCGAAAAGAGCAGCAGATGTTCCAAGTACAAGAAAGATTGACCAGTGCTTTAGACCGCGTTGCATGCAGTTCATCCTACTTGGTTTGGATGCAAGTGATGGGACGCGGCGCAGTGCGCGGCGAGTTACTCGGGAGTTGTGTGTAGCTGCGCGGTGATTGCGAGTTACTCGGGAACGATTTTGACGAAGATGCCGTCGGGGAGTGTGACGCCGCCGAGCGGATGGACGACTCCGTTGCGGGTGAAGCCGCGGAGCATTTCGAATTTTGGTGGCGGCGTGGCGGAGGGGTGCTTCGGGTAGGGCGTCGCCTTAGGTTCGCGGTTGGGCTGGGTGGCCGTTGTGGGCGTAGTGGTGCCGGCGTTCTGGCCGGACTGGCGAGCTGGACCGCGGCCCATGCCGTGGTCCATGGCTTCGTTGGCGAGGCGGTCGGCGTCCTTGTTTTTGTGGCGGAGGGCGTGGGTGATCTGGAACTCGTCGAGCCTGGCAATGCGGGCGCGGGCTTCGGTCCAGAGCGGCTTGAGGTCGGGTGAGTTGACCTTGTACTTGCCCTGGATCTGCTTGACCATGAGCTCGGAGTCGGAGACTACACGCAGCCGCTTGTAGCCGTGCTCGAGGGCCCAGGCGAGCACGCCGAGGAGGCCGGAGTACTCGGCGACGTTGTTGGTGCGGATGCCGAGGAATTCGCTCAGCTCGGCGAGGACTTCGCCGGATTCGGTGGTGATTTGGGCGCCGTAGCCTGCGGGGCCGGGGTTGCCGCGGGCGCCGCCGTCGCAGTGGGCGATGAGCCAGGGTTGCGAGCTGGTGCGGGATTCATCGGGGAAGAGCGACGGCATGGGGTCAGTGTAATTGGGTGGCGATGGCGCACGTCTCAAACGCGAGACGTGGGGGCGCGCGGAGTGTCGAGATGTCGCGCACGCGGAATGTCGAGACGTCGCGTGGGCAGGGCGCGGGGATTACTGGTTGAGGACTGGTTTTGGACGCTCTATTGAATTGAGACATCTAAGGTTGAAGTTATGTGGAGGACGGAGCGGTTGGGCACGAACCCTCAGAACGATACTTTGCTGAAGGGTGAGGCGGCGGCAGCCGGGGCGCCGGAGCGCCGCCAGGCACTGCTGGCTGCGCTGGTCGACAGCACCGACGACGCGATTGCCAGCAAGGACCTGAATGGAACGATCCTGAGCTGGAACGAGGCCGCGGCGCATATGTTCGGCTATTCGGCTGAGGAGATCATCGGCAGGAACGTTCGTTGTCTGATTCCGGACGAGCTGCAGCACGAGGAAGAGACGATCCTGGCGAAGATTCGAAGCGGCGAGCGGATCTCGCACTATGAGACGGTGCGGCTGAAAAAGAATGGCGAGCGGTTCGATGTATCGATTACGATCTCGCCGCTGATCGATGCCGAGGGCAGGATTATTGGCGCGTCGAAGATTGCGCGGGAGATTACGGAACGGAAACGGCTGGAGAAGCAGTTGATCCAGTCAGAGAAGCTGGCCGCGACGGGGCGGATGGCGGCGACGGTGGCGCACGAGATCAACAATCCGCTGGACTCGGTTTTGAATCTGCTGTTCCTGGCGCGCAAGAGCGGGTCGCTGGCGGAGGCGCGGTCATACCTGAGCACGGCGGAGAGCGAGTTGGAGCGGGTGGCGCAGATTGCGCGGCAGACGCTGGGCTACTACCGCGACGACGCGACGCCGACGGCGGTGATTGTGCAGGACGTGATTGAAAACGTGCTTACGGTTTACCAGGGCAAGCTTCGGTCGGCACACATTACGACGGAGTGCCGGTTTGAAGACCGCGCGCAGCTGCTGGCGAGCAAAGGCGAGTTGATCCAGATCTTTTCGAATATTGTGGCGAACGCGATTGATGCGATGCCGCAGGGAGGCGTTCTCCGGATCGCTACGAAGAGGACTCTGCTTCCGGATGGTGTGGAGATGGAGTTCACGGACAACGGGTCGGGGATTCGGCAGGAGGATTTGGCGAAGGTGTTCGAGGCGTTCTTTACGACCAAGGGCGAGATGGGCACGGGGATTGGGTTGTGGGTCGTGAAACAGCTCGTGGAGAAGAGGGGAGGCGAGGTCGCGATTCACAGCAGCACGGAGACGGGCAGGAGTGGGACGACGATTTCGATCTTCCTGCCGCTTACGCGGCCAGCAGGGGTTACCAACAACAGCGTGAATTAACTATGAATGAACAAAGCCGGCGAGGAGATCGCATGCTGGGAAGCACGTCAGAGCTTTACCTGTTTTCGCTGAAAGACTCACAAAGCGGCATTGTGCCTGATGGGCAGGGGGACGGCGAGTCTTCGCGGCAGGTGAGGAAGCCGACAATCCTGGTGGTGGATGACCAGCACCTGATTGCAGACACGACGATGGCGGTGTTGAATCTGTCGGGGTTTCGCGCGGAACGGGCCTATAGCGGGCAGACTGCGTTGCAGACGGCGCTGGAGCTGCGACCTGATTATCTGCTGAGCGATATCGTGATGCCCGGGATGAACGGGGTGGATCTCGCGATGGCGGTGCGGAAGTATCTGCCGCGCACGGTGATCGTTCTGATCTCGGGGCAGGCGGGGGTTGCGGACCTGCTTCACGAGGCGAAGATGGGCGGCTACGACTTCGATCTGCTGGCCAAGCCGATGCATCCGGAAAAGCTGACGGAGTATTTGAAGGGGAAAGCTCCGCATTTGTGGAAGTAGCGCGAAGACGCGCTGGCGTGTGCAGCGGAATGGTCGCGCAGGCCTATAGTCGTATACCTGCTGTGGGCGGTGGTTTGCGCGCGCCGCGACGAGTTGTGACAGGAGAGAGATGATGCGGGGTTTGGCCGTGGTGTTGGTGGCGGTTGCGATGGTGATTGGGGCGCAGGCGCTCGCGCAGCCGGCGGCCACGAAGCCGGGGCCGTACAAGGTGCTGAAGACGGCGCGGGTGGGCGGAGAGGGTGGATGGGATTACATCTACGCGGATAGCGCGGCGCGACGGCTTTATATTCCGAGAGGCGCGGTGAGGGCGGCCGGGGCAGCGGGAGCCGGCGCGTCGGCTGAGACGCAGGTGGTGCAGCCGCCGCGGTTGACGGTGTTCGACCTGGATACGCTGGCGCCGGTGGGTGAGATCCCGGGTGTGGGGGGCCAGGGGACGGTGGTAGATCCGAAGAATGGGCATGGGTTCACGAGCGATCACCCGCAGGTATCGATGTTCGACACGAAGACGCTGAAGAAGCTGAAGAGCATTGATGTGGGCGCGGCGCGGCCGGATGGGATTCTGTTTGATGCGTTCAATGAGCGGGTATATGTGTTCAGTCATCCGACGAAGAACGCGACCGTAATTGATGCGAAGGACGGGACGGTGGTGGGGACGATTGACCTGGGTGGGACGCCGGAGGAGGGTGCGGTGGACGGCCGGGGGATGCTGTACGTGGTGATGCAGGATCCGCTGGGGAGTGTGACGGCGGTGGATGTGAGGACGATGAAGGCGGTGGCGCATTACTCGCTGGTGGATATGGGCGGGTGTAATGGGCTGGCGCTGGATGCGAAGAATGGCGTGCTGTTTGCGGCTTGCAGTAGGCCGACGGGGGAGGCGGGAGACGCCGCGCCTGCGTGGCAGGCGGCGAGGCCGCTGGGGCAGGCGCCGGCGCAGATGGTGGTGTTGAGTGCGAAGGATGGGAAGATCCTGGCAAAGCTGCCGCTGGCCGGGAGCTCGGATGGCGCGGTGTTCAATCCTGCGACGATGGAGGCGTTCAGCACGGGCGGGAATGGGACGCTGACGGTGGTGAAGGAGGATTCTCCGACGAGCTTTGAGGTGGAGCAGGTGCTGCCGACGATGAATGGAGCGCGGACGATCACGCTGGATTCGAAGACGGGGCATGTGCTGACGATGTCGCAGGAGCGCGAACCGCCGCCGGCGGATGCTGCGCCTTCGCCGAATGGGCGGCCGCGGATGGGGCCGGCGGTGCCGGGGTCGTTCACGATCCTGATGATTGGGAAGTAGGCCGAGGCGGGGTTCGTTGTTCAGATGTGCGGCCGGGGCACGGTGGCCGGGGCGGGGCGGGCCTCGGGGCGGGTGGTGTTCTTTTCGCTCGCATTTCGGTGGTGTGGGGTGTAGAGTCGCTGGATTCTACCGGCCCTCCCGAAACGGTCTCCTGAAAAATATTCGATTGCGTTCCGCTGAACGAAGGATGAATCAGAGGAGGCATCATGAGGAAAGCTACCTCAGCCTTGATGTTCTGGGCCCTCGTGTTCGCAGCATTCGCCACCACTCAAAGTCTGTCGCAATCAGCCTGCACGAATCTGAACCGTGGACCGGGAGAAGGCAAATTTACCGGGCAGGTTTCGAGCAATCCCGACGGCAGTTCCATGCAGGTGAGTTACGGCGGCCAGACCGTGCTGGTGCACTACGGCAGCTCTGTGACGGTGTGCCAGGGTGGGCAGCCGGGTTCGCTTGCCGGGCTGGCGCGCGGCGCGAGCGTGTCGGTGATGGGTCCGGCGCACGGGGTGGGCAACAACATGGAGATCGATGCGACGAGGATCTTCATCAGCGGTTCGCCGCGGATGTCCCGGCCCGGCGCAGCGGCGAATCCAGCAGGTGCAGCGGCTGCTCCAGCATTCAATGGCGCGGCCGCACCGAATGCGCAGCCCTCAGCGATCTCCTCAGCAATGCCAAGGATGAATCCGGGCTCGGTCGCAGATGGGCAGCCGGCGCCGGGGAGAACGATGACCCCGGGTGCGGTGCCGAATGCACGGCCGGCACCGGTGACCAGGATGAATCCTGGCTCCGCGGCGAATGCGCAGCCTGCGGAGGTGACGAGGACAAGCGGAGCGATGCCGATGACGCGCTCGGGACCTCTGCCCGCGATGAAGAAGGGTGTGGTTGCGGGTTCTGTGGTTCTCACCGGGGGCACGCACGCGCAGACCATGGCACGGCTGCACGTCGTGCGGACGTATTCGCTGCCGAATCTGCGCAGCAACTCACAGGTGGGACTTGGTCAGGTGAAGCTCGACTTCCAGCCGATGTTGGGCAATCCGCAGGCGGTGTTCAACGTAGCGGAGCGTTTGCGCGCGTTGCCGCAGCATGTACAGGTGATTGAGAACACGTCGGAGATCAGCGAGGTGGACCAGGGATTGGTGATCCATCATTCGCTGACGTACCGGATTCTTCCGGGAAAATGCGGGGATGCAAATGCAGCGGCGCAGATCGCGCGTGCCGGCGCGTCCTGCTTCACGCGTTCGACGGTGAATGACCGGATGACGGAGTTCAGCAGGCCGGGAAATGCGCGTTACATTGCTGACGCGGGCAAACGGCAGGCGGGGATGGCGAAGTATCAGCAGAATGTCGCGCTCGAACAGAATGACGCGAATAAAGGGATTGCTGCCCTGCGAGCCGCGCTCTCGAATCCGCAGCAGCGCGCGGCGATTGTTGCGCAGATGGGCGAGGAGGAGACGGCGCGGATGCAGGCGCTGAATGACGATCAACTGAAGGAGGAGCTGATCAATTCAGGCGTGCAGCAGGTGGAAGAGACGATGTTTGTGCCCAAGCTGGCGTCGGCCAGGTATGCACATTCGCCGCACAACGTCACATCGACGGGGAGCTCCGGCGAGATGACCGCGACCGAGGCGATGATGCGTGACGGTGTGACGCAACGCGGATCCGGCAGCTATCCGAAGCTGCTGAGAATGGTTCCGGCGCGATCGCTGAGTGCAGGTGGAGGAAAGCCCGCGGATGCCGATCTGGGCACGTACTACTTCCTTACGGGATTCACGATTGGCAATGACTATGAGTGGAGTTGGGGAGAGCAGGTAACGATTGACTGGTGCGTCGTGGGCTGCGCGTCCACCTACGGTCTGGAACTGCATGCGGGGTTCAACTACGGTTTCGGGTTGCGGTTTCCGATTCAGACGAAGTTGACGTACAAGGCGGCCGCGAATGGGCAGAACTCGGCTGCGGCGACGGTGACCGCCGACTTCGATCCGATTCAGGGCAATGTCGCCGATTTTTCAGCGACGGGTCTGGGCGCGGACCAGATGTTCAACGCGAAAGAGCTTGTGGCGCAGATTGGGGCGGATGCTGGATTTGATCTGAGCCTGCCGGGCTTGAACGTGGATCCTGACGTGAACGTGGGGATCGACTTTACGAACTACCTGCCGGCGCCCTACACGGGCGGAAGCTTCCAGCCGCCCGCGCCGGGCGCGCACGGTATCGATTCGGTGCTGATATTGGATGGGCTTGATCTGCTGGGCGGGATGTTGAACTATGGCGTTGCCGGCGGGCAGGTGCTGCCTGCGGCGAAGCTGAACCTTCACTCGGACAAACTGCAGCTTACGTTCCATGACGAGATGCAGAGCCGGCAGACGCTGCTGACGCGGACGCCGCAGACGGTACCGGTGTCGGTGGAAGCCGGCGGTGGACAGGACAGCAGCCATTTCAGCGTAGGGGACCCGGTTTACAACCTCGGATTCACCATCACGCCAGGGCTGAATCCGCAGGTGTTCGTGGACATTGCTGTGTGGTCGCACCAGTGGAACTGGCAGATCTGGTTTCCGCAACTGTCGATCACGCTGCCGCCGAACGGAATCGACTTCAGCTGCCATGCAGGGACGACGTGCGTGCTGGATTTTCAGACGGCGTATAACCCGGGGACCGGGCAGGTGGCCGGCAACGGACAGGATGTAACGCGGGGAAGGCAGGTGGCCTACAACACGCTGACGGGCGGCGGATGTACGGCGGATAGCGAACAGCAGAGCGATTTCCTGTGCCCGCTGAAGGGGATGTACGGATTATGCGAGACGATGCTGAAGAATGGCGCGGTCGCGAGCTGTGGCGCCCTGGTGCTGCCGGTGGTGGACCACATTCTGAAGAATGGGCACTGCACAGGGAGCGCCGGAAATTATGGCTGTCCGAGCGGGATGATGGGGCTGTGCCAGACGTATATCAAAAATCAGCAGGTGCTCTCCTGCAAAAAGGAATGAGGCGCGGTGAGCCAGGGCTGCGGAATCGTGCGGGATTCGGGAAGGCGAGGATGGGAGGGTTCGGGGAACAGCGACGGCATTGATTGAGTGCAATCCGCTTCTCGGAGCATCGTGAAACAGGCGTCTCGAAGCGGCTAGTTGGGAAGCGTGCTCAGGAACTTCTTCATCTCCTCGATCGACTTGGGCTTCGTTGGATCTGTAGACGTAATGGTCTGCGTTCGGAATGAGAACGACGTGCGCGGTTGGGACTCCTCGCCTGAATGCTTCTGCCTGTGCAGAGCACCATGCCTTGTCGGCGGTGAGGCGGGCCGCTCTGCGCTGGGGGTCGAGGCGGCTCCAGTCGTGAGGACAGGCGAAGATTGCGAGGACCGGAACGGGGATGGACGTGAATTTTTCCATGCCGAAGTTGATTGCGGCTCCGATGGGTGAGCGCGGCGGCAACGGAGGCATCGACTTCACGTTTTCATTGCTCTGGTGAAGAACTGTTTCAAACCTTGCCACTGCGACTTCAAGCTCACGCATCTTTTGCTGCTCGTCAACTCCGCCGGCTTCAATTTCGTCGATGCGTCTCTTGACGTCGTTCATCTCGATTTCGAGCGCAGGATGCGCGGGATCGTAGAAGGCAAATCCGTAGGCCGCGTCGAGATAGATGAGGCCGGAGATTTTCTCCGGATAGCGGCTGCCGATCGAGCTGAGCTCCTCGCCGGCAAGCGAGTGTCCGACCAGCACGGGACGGTTGATGTGAAGGGCTCGCATGACAGCCAGGACGTCGTTTGCCAGACCGTCTGCGGTGTAGTTCCCGTTGGCTGGAGCGGGTCTGCTGGATGCGCCGGACGCCTTGCGGGTGATGCCATAGACGTGATGATGAGCTGTAAACCTCGGGGCGAAGGTATCGAAGACGTGCGCGGTGTCTCCTGATCCTGCGAGGAAGATGATCGGGGTGCCGGTGCCGCCCCAATCGAGGACTTCGAGCCGGACGCCTGGCGCGACGGTGACGAACTGGATTTTGTGTGGCGAGGAGTCTGGCGGCGATGCGCTCTGCGCGAAAACGCCTGAAGCACACATGAGCGAGAGATTCAAAAGGAGGGACAGCTTCGCTGGTACGCGCACACGATCTCCTGAAGTGCCTTGGTTCCTAATCTGCCACATTGCGGAACACCAGCACGAAAGGCCTGAGGAGCGAGGACTTGAGTTCAGGTTGATTTGGACTTCATCTTGTCGACGATTGCGATGAACTGAGGGTCGGACTGGGCGTCCTGCCACATGGGGTCGCTGAGGACGGAGAACAAAAGCGCGGAGTGGACTGCGGCGGCCTTGCGGAGCCAGAGGATGGTCTGATCGTGATCGTGCAGGCCGTGATAGATGAGGGCGACGAGATAGGGATCGACGTAGGTGGATTGCGACTGGCTCTCGAGCTGGTGGATGCGCGCGATCGCCGCGTCGCGCTGGCCTGAAACAGCGCACGAATACCCGGCTTCGGCGATAAGGATGGGCGGGGTGAAGCCGTTGCGTTTGGCGAACGAATCCAGCACCTTCACAGCTTCCTGCTGGTGCCCTAGCTCGGTTAGCGAGCGGCCCAGGCCGAGGTAAGGGAGGGGGGAGCTGGGGTCGAGTTCCATGGCGGTGCGGTAGGAGCGCACGGCCTCGTCGTAGTGATGCTCGTAGTAGGCTGCGCATCCGAGCTCGGAGATGAGCATCTCGGATTGGGGATCGTAGGAGAGCTGACGGCGCACCTCTTCCTCGGCGCTGCGGGCCTGGCCGGATCGCTCGCGAAGATGTGCGGTGCAGGCGAGCATGCTCATCGCCGAGCGCGTCGCGCCTTCCTTTTCGAGCTCGGAGGTTGCGCCGGCATAGTCCCAGTCGTAGAGCAGATCGATGAGGCCGAGGGAGCCGTGGGGTTCCGGGAGCGAAGGATTAAGCTGCAGGGCCCGGAGAGCCGCACGCCGGGCGATGGGCATGTGGTCGAGAGGCGACTCGTAGTAGATGCCGAGGAGAAGATGGGCCTGCGCGAGGTTGGACCAGGCGCGGTCGAAGTTCGCATCGAGCTCGGTTGCCTTCTGGAAGTGCAGGAGGGCCTGGCGGAAGGCCTGCGGCGCATCGGTCCGGCTCAGCGCTTCTCCGCGAAGGTTCTCCTCATAGGCTGCTGGACTGTTGGTGTGCGGAGCGAGCTGGGAGCCACCGGGGAGTTTGCCGGTATCGAACGAAAGCACCTGCAGGGTGTCATGCACGATGTCGGCCTGGACGTCGCGGAGGTCGCGCGGATTGGACAGGTATTGATGGGTGAAAAGGATGCTGCTGTCATTGGTCTGGCTGAGCTCCATATTGAGGACGAGGCGGTCCTGGTTGCGCTGCAGGCGGCCGACGAGGACGGCGCCGACGGCGAGGGTGCGGCCGATGGCCGGGGCGTCCTGGGCGACGTCGCGGTAGTGGAAGACGGTGCTGCTGCCGATGACGCGCAGGCCGGAGATGGCGGCGAGGGCCTGGATGGTGTTCTGCGTGGTGCCATCGGAAACGTAATCCAGCGACGGGTCGCCGGTACGGTTCTGGATGGGAAGCACGGCGATGGAGATGAGCGCGGGACGCGCGGTGGCGGCTGTCCTGTGGCGCGGCCAGAGGACGATGCAGCCAACAGCGACAAGGACGAGGAGCGAAGCGGCGACGGTGAGGGTGGACAGCCAGGTGCGGTGCGGCGAGGGTTGCGAGGGAGGGTTCGGCGGGGGAGCAGCTTGCGCTGTTATCTCAGCTGTTTGGGTCTCGGCTGTCTGGATCCCGGCTGCTTGCGTGGCTGAAGAGCTGGGGTTCGGCTGCGTCTCGACCGGTGCGACGAATCGATAACCGCGGGTGGGAATTGTCTGGATGAATTTCGGATCGCGGGGACTGTCGCCGAGCTCGTGGCGGAGAACGGCGAT
Organism: uncultured Acidobacteriaceae bacterium; assembly: GCA_963777205.1. GTDB lineage: Bacteria > Acidobacteriota > Terriglobia > Terriglobales > Acidobacteriaceae > Granulicella. Next base: position 614,376 of record CAVZPQ010000001.1, read on the forward strand.
CGCGCGGGCGAGGGTGTTCTCCTCGACGAAGGTGTTGGCCCAGACGGTGTCGAGCAGGCTGGTTTTTTCGACGAGGTGGCCGGCGTTTTTTACGAGGTGGAGCAGGACGGAGAGGGTCTTCGGCTCGATGGAGACACGGGAACCGTTGTGGAAGAGGCAGAAGTCCTGTTCGCGAAGCTCGAAGTCTCCGAAGCGGTAGATCATGAGCCTGCCTTCGCTGTGCGAGTGCCGCTCGAGGCGATGAATCTCCCGTCGACTCGCGGCGGCGACGATGGGAAAGAGGAGCGTTGCCAATTGTATCTTCAGCGCGCAGCGTTCCGATGCGGCGATTCGTTGCGGTCGCGGCCGGCAATGGAATGTGCAATTTAGAGCGCCCTCATAAAAACATCATGAAAAGCGAATGAAAGGCTGCGCGAAGGTCATAACCGGGCGGTGCTAGGTTGGGCGCTCAGTTAAGTCTCTGCGGCCGCTCTGGCAAGGGCCCTGAAGGGGAAATTTATGAACAAGGCTGCTTTTTTTTCCAAACCGTTTCACCGGGGAACGTTCACGGTGATTGCGCTGGTTGCCACACTCGGCCTATCGCAGGCCGCGAGGGCAGACTCTGCGTATAACTTTTCGATACAACAACGGGAGCGGCATCAGCGGTTCGGGAGTGATCACGGTTTCGAGTGCTCCGTCGGGCGATCCTGGGGCTGCAGCGGTAAACGCCAGTTTGGGCTCCTAGACAGTGACCGGGATCAGCGGGAACTTCACGGACACGGCCAACTCCATTTCGGGGCCGATCACAGGTCTGGAGTATGCTGCTGCCACCGACGCTGAATGCGGGCCCCACCCCGCCGGCGCGGCACATTCAATCCGCCGGGTTCGAGCGACGGGCTTACCTACGACAATCTGTTCTGGCCGGGCGGGAACTCGCCGTCAGTGTGCCCGGAGGTGCCGTTCTTCTCGGGCGGCGATCTGGACATCTATGGGTTGGCGTTTGATGTGGCCGGAGGGCCGACGATGGAGGAGCTGCGGTCGATATATGGAGCAACGGCGCGGCGGCGACGGGTGGATACGAGCTGAATGACACGGTTCGGCAGACGGTGTCCAATCTCGCCGAAGCGATATGCAGGGGCTCGGCGTATGGGGCGAACTTCACGGCAGCTGCCGACGCCGGAGCCGGGATCGCTGGCGCTGCTGGGGACGGGGCTGTCGGGGATCGCTGCGCTGTGGCGGCGGCGGAAGGCCGTGCTGTAGAGAATCATCTGGGGAGGATGGATGGGTCCGGGCGGAGCAGAGTGGATCTGCTGCCGCCCGGTTTCATTTTCGCTAACCGGGGCTCAGTCGGCTGGACGGGGCGCTAGGCCTCGGGCTGGAGGATTTCGACTTTGTTGTCGGGGGTTTTGCGGAAGCTGTGGATGACCTGGCCCTCGGCGTTGATGTGGCGGAAGAGGATGGCGTCCTTGGTGAACTCCATGTCAGAGAAGCCGATGGCCTTGGCGCCGAAGGGGCCGCGCTCGGCGGGGGGGATGGTCCAGTTGACGAGTTCGGCGCCGCCGCCGCCGGAGATGACGAAGCTGGTGGGGTGGTTGGCGAACTCGAGGTGCTGGAGGTCGTGATCGTGGCCTGAGATCCAGAAGTCGACCTTGTACTGGCGGAGAAGGGGCTCCCAGTCCTTGATGAGGATCTTCTGGTCGCGGTGGACGCCGTTGGTGTAGATGGGGTGGTGGGCGACGCAGGCGAGGAAGGGTGTGGTGCGGGGCTTGGCGAGCTCGGCGCGGAACCAGGCGTCTTCCTGGTCGCGGTCCTGTTTGCTCATATCGAAGCTCCAGGGCTCGAACATGTCGGCGCCGTGCTTCTGGCCGGGGAGGTTGGAGTCGAGGCAGATGAAGGTGATGACGGGGTCTTTTTGCGGGTATTGGAAGGTGTACCAGCGGCAGGGGAGGGTCCACCGGGTGCCTTTGGCGTGGGCGGCGTAGCCGAGCTGGAGGTCGACCTTGGAGGAGACGCGGCGCTCGTAGTCGTGGTTGCCGAGGACGACGTAGGCGGGGCCGGGGAAGTGCGAGGTGGGGTACATCTGCTCGAACTGCGACTGCCAGCGGGGGGAGATGTAGCCGACGCCCATGTCGCCGTACCAGTTGTCGCCGAGCATGAAGAGCGCGCCGGGATGAATGTGTCGCTGGTCGACCCACTGCTTCATGGCGTGAGCGGTGGCGATCTGCTGGTCGAGGTATTTGTCCGTACCCCAGTCGCCGACGAGGAACATGTGCTGGCCGTTGGGGTCGGGAGGGGCGGCGGGCGCCGGGCGGTGAGGGCAGCCTGGGCTGCGAATTAGGGCGCGGGGCGCGAATTCGGAGCCGAAGGCGAGGCGCGGGGCGGTGGCGGCGAGTGCCGAAAAGGCGAAGGTCTGGCGGAGGAACTCGCGGCGGTTGAGTTTGGGATCGAAGGATTTAGGCATCAGACTCCGTGGCCAAGTGGCTCCCTGACCGTATGACGCGCGGGACGGGCTGGGCGAAGGATGGGAGCTCCCCCGGAAGTGGTGCATGACGTAGATTTCATGGCGGGATGAGGAAATCTTTCCGGTGATTTTTCTATCGCTCACCTTTGAGCGGCGGAGGACGTCTACCGAGATGTAGCAGGAACCTGACTCCGGAGTCAGAACGAAGCATGAGCATAAGTGATGTGATCGTCCTTGGCGGCGAAAGCCGCGGCCGTACCGGTCCCTTTTCTCTCGGTTTGAGAGAGGCCGCGAACAGCGTAGAATCGGCGCGGATGACACCGAAGGCAACCGCGCAATCCGGCCACAGCAGCACACGCGGTCGCATGACGGCCGAACAGCTGGAGGCCCGGCAGCAGCAACGCGCGGAGGACGATGAGCTGATCCGCGCGGCGCAGAAGGGCGACCGGACGGCGTTCGACGCGCTGGTAAGGCGATACGACCGGAGCGTTCTGCGGCTGGCGCTGCATATGCTGGGCAACGAGCAGGACGCGCAGGATGTTCACCAGGACGCGTTCATCAAGGCGTACCGGCATCTCTCGAACTTTCGCTTTGAGTGCTCGTTCTACACGTGGCTGTACAGGATTGTGACGAACCTTTGCCTGGACCAGCTGCGGCGGCGGAAGAGCCGCAAAGAAGATCCCTCGACGGTGATGGACGCTGCCGGCGAGGAGATGGACCTGATGGCGAATCTCTCGGACGATCGCGCGACGGCGAACCCGGCGCGCGAGCTGGACAGAAAGAATATGAACGCCGCGATTCAGAGTGCGTTGGATTCATTGACGCCGCGCGAGCGAACGGTTTTCGAGCTGAAGCACTACCAGGGGCTGAAGCTGCGGACGATCGGCGAGATGCTTTCGACGACCGAGGAAACGGCAAAGAATACGCTGTTCCGGGCGACACGCAAGCTGCGGGCGAAGCTCGCGGATGTCAGGTAAGCGAGTCAGCCAGTCAGCGGGCCGGCAGGAGCTGGGCGGTAGAAGTAAGGCAGAACGAACGACCGCGAGCGGCGGGACACGAAACGATTCGCTGCGGAGCACGAGGAAATGCGTTGTATGAAGTGCGTTGGAGAGGCTGGTTGGAGTACGCATCATGAATTGTGAGAGCGCACAACTGAATATTGTTCTTGCCCAGTACGGCGAGCTGCCCGAGGAACTGGAGCTTTCGCTGGAACAGCACCTGAAGAGCTGTGAGGGATGCCGCCGCGAGTGGAATGCGATGCTCGCGCTGGGCGAACAGCTGGAGCAGGTCCCCGTGGTTGAGCCTTCGCCGAACCTGCTGGCCGCGTCGCGGCTGCGTCTTGACGACGCGCTGGACGCGATTCCGCCGCGCTCGGCGGTGCAGCGGATCTGGGGCAGCGCGTTCCGGTGGTTTGGCTACGTGCAGGGCGCGCCGGCGCTGACGGTGCTGCTGATTGGCGTTGGATTCCTGGGTGGAAATACGATTGCGCGTTACCAGGCAGCGCATGCGCCGCAGCTTCCGCGCGCCGTGGTGACGTCGAACATGTCGCAGGCGCCGATCGCCAATGTTTCCGGCATCGTGCAGACGCCGGACCCGAAGATTGTGCAGGTGAAGTACAACCGGCTGGTTCCCGAGACGGTGCAGGGGTCGCTGGACGATCCGCAGATTCGGCAGCTGCTGCTGATGGGAACGAAGCTGGCAGCGAATGCGGACGTGCACAAGGATGCGGTGTCGCTGCTGGTGAGCGAGTGCCTGCCGGATTCGAACTGCAATGACAACGATGCGAACGGGCCGGATTCGGTTCGCGGCACGCTGCTGGCGAGCCTGCGCAATGACAAGAGCGCGCAGGTGCGGCTGAAGGCTCTCCAAGGTTTGCAGCCGTATGTGGCGCAGGACGAGAATGTGCGCAACGCGGTGCTGGATGCGCTGATGAACGATCAGAGCTCGGATGTGCGGACGGCGGCGATCTCGGTTCTGGAGCCGGTGCAGGCGGACACGAGCGTGCGGCGTGTGCTGCGGTCGGTGTCGACGCAGGACGCAAGCGCGACGATTCGCAATGCGTCGTACAAGGCGCTTCAGGGCTCGGCTGATATCGAGTAAGGACGAACCGATGCAGCATGCAGCCGCGGAAGATGACGGCGCAAACCAGCACCGGAGCGGGTGGGGCAAAGGGCTGGATTGCGCGGGACGGGTGCGCCGGAGCGCGTGCGCGATGTTGCTCGCGCTGGCCGCAGTTTCAGCGACTGCAGCGCCGGTGGCGCGCGGTGCGGCGGGGCACACAGTCACGCAGAGGCCGCCGGGATACCTGGGCATTGAATTTCACGATCTGACCCACGAGCAGGCGGAGGCGCTGCATCTGCGCGGGCCGCAGGGCGTGGAGGTGCTGCTGGTGGACCATGATGGGCCGGCGGCGGCGGCGGGGCTGCAGCCGCATGACCTGATCACGGGCATCAATGGACGTGTTGTGCCGAGCGGAGAGGCGCTGCGGCGCATGATCCGCGATACGGGCGCGGGCGTGATGGTGACCCTGTCGGTGTTTCGCAATGGAAATCCGATTACGATTCGGACCAAGCTTGCGGACCATGAGGATGTGGAGCGCAAGGCGTGGCTGCGGCTAAGGCAGCCGCAGCCTGTGGCTTCGACGCAGGGACAGGTGATCGCGGGACCTTCGGATTCGTACGCTGCCGCGCCTGCTGGCGAGCCAACTGCACCGCGCGGCGAGGGATTCATCGGCACGATGCTGCATGGCGAGTCGGCGGGGTTGATGGTGGACGCGATGCAGCCGCAACTGCGCAGCTACTTCGGCGCGCCGAAGGGGCAGGGGTTGCTGGTTGAGTCGGTGGCGAATGGAAGCGCTGCAGCGGCGGCCGGGGTGCAGGCGGGTGATGTGCTGGTGCGGGCGGACAATCGGCCGATGCGATCGGCGTCGGACTGGACGAAGCAGCTGCGCGCGAGCAAGGGGCGGGCGATGAGCCTGGATGTGGTGCGCGATCATCACGGGCTGACGTTGACGCTGCCGGCCGAGAGCAAGAAGCGGTAATCAGCAGATCAAATCAGAGGAGTTAAAGGACGCGGCTGTGTTTGTAGCCTGCAGCGTTCAGCGCAGCGAGTAGTTCTTCGACCTGCTCGCGGCCGCGGGTTTCCATGGTGATGTCGATGACGGTGTCGCCGAGGTTGACGCCGTAGTAGGCGCGGTTGTGGAGCGTGTCGACGATGTTGGCGCGGTGCGCGGCGATGATCTGGGTGAGGTCGGCGAGCGCGCCGGGGCGGTCGAGCAGATGGATGCGGAGGCGGATGAGGCGGCCGTCCTGGACGAGACCGCGCTCGATGATGCGGCTGAGGAGCGTGACGTCGATGTTGCCGCCGCAGACGAGGACCGCGGTGCGGGTGAATGCGGGGAGCGAGGTCCGGTGTTGCAGAACGGCGGCGAGGGCGGCGGCGCCGGCGCCTTCGGCGAGGGTCTTTTCGCGCTCGAGAAGGGTGAGGATGGCGGAGGCGATCTCGTCCTCGTCGACGGTGACGATCTCGTCGACATAACGCTCGACGACCGGAAAGGTGACGTCGCCGGCGCGGCGGACGGCGATGCCGTCGGCGATGGTGGTTGCGGGATCGATGGTGACGGGATGATGCGCGCGCAGGGCTTCCTTCATGGACGGCAGACGCGAGGTCTGGACGCCGATGACGCGGACGTCGGGTTTCGGATTCCTTGAGGGCGCAGGCGATGCCGCCGATGAGGCCGCCGCCGCCGATGGGGACGACGACGGCTTCGAGGTTGTCGATCTGCTCGAGGAGTTCGAGGCCGATGGTTCCCTGCCCGGCCATGACGAGTGGGTCGTCGAATGGATGGATGAAGGTCATGCCTTCGGCTTCGCAACGGCGGGTGGCTTCCTCGCAGGCCTCGTCGTAGTTGGCGCCGTGCAGGATGACCTCCGCGCCGAAGCCGCGGGTGGCCTGCACTTTGACGAGCGGCGTGGCGAGCGGCATCACGATGACGGAGCGGATGCCGCGCTGGGTGGCGTGATGCGCGACGCCCTGGGCGTGATTGCCGGCGCTGGCGGCGATGACGCCGCGTCTGGCCTGCTCGGGGGTGAGCGTGGCGATGTTGTTGAGTGCGCCGCGCTCCTTGAAGCTGCCGGTCATCTGCAGGTTTTCGAGCTTGAGGAAGATGCTCTGGCCGGTCTGGCGGGAGAGGGTCTCCGAGCGCGCGCAGGGCGTGTGGTAGATGGAGCCGTTGAGGCGCTCGCGCGCGGCGGTGATGTCGGCGAGTGTAAGCGCCGGCGCTTCGGTGGGGCTCATGTGTCTATCGTAGATGGAGAAGAGGTTTCAGGTTGTAAGTTGTAAGTTCTAAGTTGGGTCCGCGATTCCCGCGCGAAGTGAGAATTTACAACTTAGAACTTAGAACCTACTCGCGGGTGAAGTGGGTTTCGAGTTTTTCGCGGTGGCGCTCGGTGGCGAGGTCGATCAGGCGGTCGATGAGTTTGGAGTAGGGGAGGCCGGTGGCGGCCCAGAGCTTGGGGTACATGCTGATGGAGGTGAAGCCGGGCATGGTGTTGATCTCATTCAGCACGATCTCGGAGGGCTTGCCTTTGCGCGCGGGCGCCATGAGGAAGTCGACGCGCGCGAGGCCGGCGCAATCACAGGCGCGGAAGGCTTCGATGGCCATGGTGCGGATCTTTTTCTCTTCCGCTTTGGTGAGCTTGGCGGGGATGATGCTGATGCTTTCGTCGGGGCCGGAGAGCTCGTACTTGGCTTCGTAGTCGTAGAACTCTTTGGCGGGGACGATCTCGCCGACGACGCTGGCCTCGGGTGCGTCGTTGCCGAGGACCGCGACTTCGAGCTCGCGCGGCTTGATGCCGGGACCGCCGACGCCCTGCTCAATGACGATCTTGCGATCGAAGCTGGCGGCGAGGTCCATGGCCGGGGCGAGCTCCGCGCGGTTGTGGACTTTGCTGATGCCGACGGAGCTGCCGAGGTTTGCGGGTTTGACGAAGAGCGGATAGGTGAGTGTCTTCTCGATGGTGCGGGTTGCGCGCTTGGTGTCGGCGCGCCACTCGGAGCGGAGGACGGTGACGTGCGGCGTGATGGGAAGGCCGGCGGCGATGAAGAGGCGCTTCATGGCGTCTTTATCCATGCCGGCGGCGGAGCCGAGCACGCCGGAGCCGACGTAGGCGACGTCGGCGAGCTCGAAGAGGCCCTGGATGGTGCCGTCTTCGCCGAAGGTGCCGTGGAGGACGGGGAAGACGACGTCGAGGCCGGTGCGTGTGCCGGGTTCGGCGGCGGCTGCGGCGAGGGTGATGCTGATCTCGGCCGTGGGTTCGTCGTCGCTGCGGGGGCTGGCTGAGGCGCTGGGCTGCTGGGTGTTTCCGAGCAGATTTTGCGCGGCGGCGCCCGTCAGCCAGCGGCCTTCTTTCGTGATGCCGAGCTCGACTACGTCGTACTTTTTGCGATCGATGGCCTGGAGGATGGAGCGCGCGGAGCGCAGCGAGACCTCGTGCTCGCCGCTGCGGCCGCCGAAGAGAATGCCTACGCGAAGTTTTTTGCGCGCCATTGCCTATAGTGTGGGGCAGGTGCGGGCTGTGCATCCAGCGGGCACGAAGGGACGAACCTCGGCGGACACCTTTTGATTTGCGCGCGGCGGTGCGGCGGTTTTGATGGTGTTGGAACTCGGGCGATGATGTGGAGCGTCCAACGGCTGAAGAGGTGAACCGGCTATGAATTATGTGCGGCTTGGGGAGACGGGCGTGCGTGTGTCTCCGCTGTGTCTGGGGATGATGACCTACGGCGCGAAGAAGTGGCGCGAGTGGGTGCTGGAGGAGGATGAGTCGCGGCCGTTTATTCAGCGCGCCGTGGAAGCGGGGATCAACTTCTACGACACGGCGGATATTTACTCGCTGGGTGAGAGCGAGGTGCTGACGGGCAAGCTGCTGCGGGAGTTTCAGCCGAAGCGTGAGGAGCTCGTGGTAGCGACGAAGGTGTTCAACCCGATGAGCGACGCGCCGAACGATCGCGGGCTCTCGCGCAAGCACATCATGGCGTCGATCGATCGCAGCTTGAAGCGGCTGGGCATGGAGTATGTGGATCTGTATCAGATTCACCGGTTCGACAAGAACACGCCGATTGAGGAGACGTGCGAGGCGCTGGATGCGGTGGTCCGCGCGGGCAAGGCGCTGTACATCGGGGCGTCCAGCATGTACGCGTGGCAGTTTCTGAAGATGCTTGATTTTCAGCGCGAGAACTCGCTGGCGCGATTTGTGACAATGCAGAACCACTACAACCTGATCTATCGCGAAGAAGAGCGCGAGATGATTCCGCTGTGCCTGGACCAGGGGATCGGCTGCATTCCGTGGAGCCCGCTGGCGCGCGGGTTTCTGACCGGCACGCGCAAGCGCGGAGATGGCAAGTCCGAGACAACGCGCGCGCGCACGGATGAGTTCGGACAGAAGATGTATTACCGGGACACCGATTTTGACATCGTGGACCGCGTGGTGGAGATTGCGAAGGAGCGCGGGGTCAAGCCGGCGCAGGTGGCGCTGGCGTGGGTTCTGTCGAAGCCGGCGGTCTCGGCGCCGATCATCGGGGCGAGCAAGCCGGGGCATCTCGACGACGCGCTGGGCGCACTGGAGCTGAAGCTATCGGAGGACGAGATCAAGCGACTCGAAGAGCTTTACGAGCCGCATCCGGTGCTTGGGCACAGCTATTGATTCCTGAGAGGAATGTTCGGAACTTTCGCGCCTGAAATCTCGCAGTTGCGGATGCTACCCTAGAGGTTCGGGGCTTTTGCCTCGGCCCCACAGCATGGACCCCAGATTCATCCGCAACTTCGCGATCATCGCGCATATCGACCACGGCAAATCAACGCTTTCGGACCGGCTGCTGGAGCTGACCGGATCGCTGACTGCGCGCGAGATGCAGGCGCAGGTGCTGGACGCGATGGACCTGGAGCGCGAGCGCGGCATCACCATCAAGGCGCACACGGTTCGCATGATGTACACGGCGAGCGATGGGAACACGTATCAGCTGAACCTGATCGACACGCCGGGGCATGTGGATTTCAGCTACGAGGTTTCGCGCTCGCTGGCGTCGTGTGAGGGCGCGCTGCTGGTGGTGGATGCGTCGCAGGGTGTGGAGGCGCAGACGCTCGCGAATGCGTATCTGGCGATCTCGCATGGGCTGGAGATCATCCCGGTGATCAACAAGATCGATCTTCCGAGCGCCGACATCGAGCGCACGAAGGAGATGATCGAGAAGTCGGTCGGGCTGCCGGCGGATGATGCGGTGCCGGTGAGCGCGAAGACGGGGCAGAACGTCGCGGACATTCTGGAGGCTGTGGTGCATCTGTTGCCGCCGCCGAAGGGCGACGCGGAGGCGCCGCTGCAGGCGCTGATCTTTGATTCGTGGTTCGATCCGTACCGCGGCGTGATCGTGCTTGCGCGTATCGTGAACGGCCGGATGCGCAAGGGCGACAAGATCAAGATCATGTCGAACGGCAAGATGTTCGACGTTGAGAGCATGGGTGTGATGACGCCGAAGCCGGTGGAGCTTGAAGAGCTCTCGGCGGGTGAGGTGGGCTTCTTTGTCGCGACGATCAAGACCGTCGGCGACACGAAGGTCGGCGACACGATTACATCGGTTGAGAATCCTGCGGCGGAGGCGCTGCCGGGGTTTGAAGACATCAAGAGCATGGTGTTCGCGGGGCTGTACACGGTGGACTCGCATGAGCATGCGCTGCTGCGTGATGCGCTGGAGAAGCTGCGGCTGAATGATTCGAGCTTCAGCTTCGAGCCGGAGTCGTCGGTTGCGCTGGGGTTTGGATTTCGCTGCGGGTTTCTCGGGCTGCTGCATCTGGAGATCATCCAGGAGCGGCTGGAGCGCGAGTACGACCTCGATCTCATCATCACCGCGCCCGGCGTGCAGTACCGGATCACTCTCACTGACGGCAAGGTCGTCACCGTCGACAATCCCTCGCGCTGGCCGGACCCCAGCGAGATCGAACAGATCGAAGAGCCGGTGATCGAAGCCAAAATTCTCACCAACGAGGAATACCTTGGCGGAGTTCTGAAGCTGGTTGAAGAGAAGCGCGGACGCCAGAAGAATATTGAGTATGTCTCGCAGACGCGCGTGATGATTACGTACGAGCTTCCGCTGAATGAGATCGTGCTGGATTTCTACGATCGGCTGAAGTCGGTCTCGCGTGGATATGCTTCGCTCGACTATCACCTTACGGGCATGTGGGTTTCGCCGATGGTGAAGATGGACATCCTGGTCTCAGGCGAGCCGGTGGACGCGCTATCGATCATCGTGCACCGCGACTTCGCGTACGACCGCGGCAAGGCGCTGGTGGAGAAGATGCGCGAGCTGATTCCGCGGCAGATGTTCGAGGTCGCCATCCAGGCGGCGATCGGATCGAAGGTGATCGCGCGGTCGACCGTGACCGCGATGCGGAAGAATGTGATCGCGAAGTGCTACGGCGGGGATATCAGCCGCAAGAGGAAGTTGCTGGAGAAGCAGAAGGAAGGCAAGAAGCGGATGAAGCGGATTGGGAAGGTGGATATTCCGCAGGAGGCGTTTCTCGCGGTGCTGAAGGTGGGCGAAGAATAAGAGCAGTTGCGATGCGTGCGCCGGCGGCTGCTGAATCTCACCATCCATATACCTCGCATCCGACTCATACGCAGTGTGCAGATACTATTCCCGTGAGATCAGGACGGCGGTCGACATTGCCAGCCTCCTCCCGTGGTGCAGCCCAGGCTACATCTGCTCTCGCGCTGATATCCTGAACCTCAGACCTCATGAGCACACCGCACTCCCGCACCATCCCGCGTCCCCGTGTCCTCAGTGGCATGCGCCCCACCGGCAGCCTTCACCTGGGCAACTACATGGGTGCGCTGCACAACTGGGTGCGGCTCCAGCAGGACTACGACTGCTATTTTTTTATCGCCGACCTGCACGCCCTCACGACCGACTACGCCGACCCCTCCCGCGTGCAGCAGAATATCTTCGAGATCGCGCTCGACTTCCTCGCGGCCGGGCTTGACCCCGGCCGGTCAGTCATCTTCCGCCAGTCGGATGTCAAGGAGCACGACCGCCTCAACACGCTCTTCGGCATGTTCACGCCGCTTGGCTGGCTGGAGCGCGTGCCCTCCTACAAGGACCAGCAGCAGCAGCTTGGCGACAAAGACCTCTCGACCTACGGCTTCCTTGGTTATCCGCTGCTCCAGGCGGCCGACATCCTGCTCTACAAGCCTGACTTCGTGCCCGTCGGCGCCGACCAGGTCGCGCACGTCGAGCTCACCCGTGAGGTCGCCCGCCGCTTCAACGGCCTCTATCCCGGCGAGTTCTACATGTCCCCAGAGGCCGCCCCGTGGGAGATGCCCGCCATCCTCGAAAAAGCGCGCAAGCTGGCCGGCGAACCGAAAGACTCCACCCGCACCGACTTCACACCGCACCAGATGTTTCAAGCCGCACAGCAGACCAAGAAACTCTCGCCCTTCGGCCGCCGTGAGATCCTCCCCGAGCCGAACGTGCTGCTCACGCCCTCGCCCAAGCTGCCGGGACTCGACGGCCGCAAGATGTCGAAGAGCTACAACAACACGATCTCGCTCTCCGAGCCCGAAGAGAGTCTTCGGGCCAAGCTCAAGACGATGGTGACGGACCCCGCGCGCGTTCGCCGTGACGATCCTGGTAACCCCGACGTGTGCCCGGTCGGCGATCTCCATAAGGTCTTCTCCGACCAGGAGACCATCGCCAAGGTGTACGACGGCTGCACGACAGCCGGGCATCGGCTGCATCGAGTGCAAGAGCTGGTGCGCGGACTCGATCATCCGCACCATCCAGCCGATCCAGGAGCACCGCCGCGATCTCGAGCGCCGGCCTGCGGTCGTGAAAGACGTGCTCGCTAACGGCAAGGAACGCGCGACCAAACGCGCGGCACAGACGCTGGCCGAAGTCGAACATGCCATGGGCCTCGGCTAGCATTGCCGCTGTAATCCGAGGAGCGCCTCGATGACAGAGTGGTTCGCGCGCCCCATCCTGCAGGTCAAGGACGTCGAAGCGTCGCTTCGCTTCTACGTCGATCAACTCGGCTTCACCTGCGCCTGGCGCTTCGATGACAACGGCAAGGCTTACGTGGCACAGGTCGAACGCCTCGGCTGCACGCTGATCCTCTCCAATTCCTGGGCGGATACGGCGCCCGAAAAGACCGGCAAAGGCGTCATCTTCGTCTCGCTGAACGTTGAGCCGGAAACACCGGCGAACGGAGCCGCAGCGGTCGACACCCTCCGCGCCGAGTTCGAGGCGAAAGGCGTTGCGGTCAGGGAGGGCTGGTGGGGTTACCGGCTTCTGGTCGTCGACGACCCGGATGGCAACCAGCTTCTCTTCAACTATCCGAACGAGCCGAAGCCGTAGATAGGCCTTCCGAGAGCGCAAGCAATTTAGAGTAGAAGTACGGGCAGGAGCTCGCGGCAGGATCCTTTTGGCAGAAGAACTCAATACAACCGACATGCAGACGGGCGAAGCCGAAAAATCGCAGCTCGAATCTCGCGACTCGCACGACGAAGCGGAAACTCCCGCCGCCGCTGAGCGGGGTCCAGCAACTGCGCCTAGAACGGACAACGGAGAACGGATAACGGACAACGCCTCCGCCGAGCCCTTCCGGCTTTCATCTCCGCAACCCGCGCCCGAGGAACCCAGGAAGCCGGCCGCAAAAAAGGACCCCGAAGAGGCCTCGCAGTCGCCCTTCACAGTTACGGTCGGCCAGGTCTACGACGGTCCTTTCGATCTCCTGCTCGACCTTATCCGCAAGCAGAACATCGACATCTACGACATCCCGATCGCGCGCATCACGGCACAGTTCCTCGAGTACACGCGGCACCTGCAGCAGACCGACGTCGACTCGGCCGGCGAGTTCGTCTATACCGCCTCGCTGCTCATCCACATCAAGAGCAAGATGCTTCTGCCGCGTGATCCCAAGGAGCTCGGCGACCTGGGCAACGCCGAAGATCCGCGCCGCGAGTTGGTCGAACGCCTGCTCGAGCACGAACGCTTCAAGGCCGCCGCGCAGATGCTCGCTCAGAAGCAAATGCTCGAAGACGCAAGCTGGACGCAGCCGGGCCTGAAAGAGTTCCTCAAAGATCAGGGCCTCGAATCGAGCGATGACGACCGCGAGATCGCGGCCGACACCGTCGACCTCGTCCGCGTCTTCCAGGACATTCTGCAGCGCCTGCGCGAGCGCCCCGTCCACAACATCGACGAGGACACCGTCACCGTCGGCCAGATGATCGACTACGTCAAGCGACGCCTCACGATGGAGGACAAGCCGGTCAGCCTGCGCAAGCTGCTCGCGAACACCCGCTCGGAACGCGCGCTGATCTGCACCTTCCTGGCCATGCTGGAGCTGGTTCGGTTGCAGGCAATTCTTCTCCGCCAGCCCGAGCAGCTCGGCGACATTCTCGTCAAGAAAGCCGACCGCTTCGACGCCGTAATGGCCGACGACACCATCGCCCGCGACGACTGGAGCTAGCGCACTAGCGCCGCTGCGGCGTTGCGCTAGAGCGCCAACGGAGGATGCCTGCGGTCCATCCGTCGCCGCCCGATCGCGCGCAGCTTGCGCAGCAGAAACAGCCACGCACCGGCCGGCAACATCGGCCACGCCAGCAGCGGCCACGTCCAGAACCAATACTGCCAGCGATCTCCGTAAACCGGCTTCATCTGCCCCACGGGATCGATGAGCTGGTTCATGTCCGGCCGCTTGCGCATTCCGTAGTAACAGGTCGGAAACCAGGACTCGAGCTGCATGTTCTCCGCCGCGCGAACCAGCCGCTGGTCGGGCGCCAGGTACAGGTGCGCCGAGCGCGACCAGTATGGGCCGAACGTGCGGACTACGTTGAAGCCGCGCCGCGGATTTGCCTCCGAGACGGCATACAGTCCACGGTCCACCACGAGCGCGGACCGCATCCGCTTGAGCGCCGTGAAGACCCATCCCATCTGCAGCAGGTTCGTGCCGTTGCCCTCTTCAAAGGGCGGATAGGGCTCTGCCTCGATGCGGTCCTTGTCAAAGATCACAGCCGACAACATCACCAGGTCACCGCGATAACCGACAGCTTCGAGGAACTCCACCGGGTCGGTGAACTCGCGTACCTCGGGGGCAGCATTCGCGTGGCCTCGCTCGTTGACGTCGTTCACAAACCCGAACGGCTGCAGATAGATCAGCTCGTACGCACGGCTGCGAAGCAGCTTCAGGACGAACAACAGCGACCCCGGAAGCAGCACGTCGTCGTCTCCGAAGATCCAGACGTGCTTTCCCTGGGCGAGCCTGTAGCACTGCAGAAAGTTCGCATCGGCGCCGATGTTCTCAGCGTTGCGCACGTACCGGCTGCGCAGGCCGCCGGCCATCGCCTGCTCCACTACCGCCGGCGTGTGGTCTGTTGACTGATTGTCCGAGATCAGCAGCTCGACGTCGGCGGCCTCCGCGATCTGCGGCGCCAGCACTTCCAGCAGCAGCCGCAGTTCGTCCGCGCGGTTCCACGTTGGGATGCAGAGCGTCAACAGCGGCCTCGTGTCCATCCTTACGGTCGCTCCGAAATCGACGTTTTCCAATGCGTCTGCGCTCCACCTTGCATGAATTTTGCGCTGTCAGGCCGCCGCCACTGATCCCGGTTCAACCTCATGCCACAGCTTCCGGTATTTCAGGAAGACGTACGTCCCGTATCCGAGTCCAAGGCCGACCGCGATCGCAAACTGCCCCGCCGTCATCCCGATCGCGCCGAAGTAACGGCCCAGGAAGTACGTCGATGAACCCATAAACACCGCGCCCAGGATCGAGTTGATGAGGAACTTCTCCTGTTTGTGCGCCCGCAGGTAGATGGCCATGGATGCGACCGCCTGGTTGATGTTCATCGATGCCAGGAGCAGCGCAAAAGGCAGGCCCGGCAGCAGTCGATTGCCGAACGCATAGTGGTGCGCTCGCAGGTACCAAGCTCCCGTCCACACCAGCGCCGACCCACATAGGCTGAGCGCCAGCGACTGCCCAGCCGACCGGAAAAATGTGTGGTCCAGCTCTGTAAATCGGCGCCGCGCAACAAGCGCGCCGAACGGAGCCGATTTGGTGTTGATCCATGAGATCGCAATCGAGGCCAACGCGTTCGAAAGGGACAGGCTCATGCCCATTTTGCCCGCTTCCGCCGGTCCCCAGTACGCGAACAGCACCGGGTTGAATAACTGAAAGATAAAAAATCCGCAGCCATAACTCACTGCGATGCGCCATTGGAACGGCCACACCTCTTCCATCCAGTGGATTGCGTTCGCTCCACTAACCTTGCGGTAAAGCCCAAACAGAAGCGCGCGGCGCCGGAACAGCCAATACAATCCCGCGATCGCCTGTCCGGTCACGATGGCCGCCGGTGCAAACAGGCCGTGATGCGTCCCAAGCGCCAGCCACGCGAGGGAACTGCCCAGCACGGCCTGCGTAAACCGCGTGCGCGCGACCCGGGCCACCATCCCGCAGCCTTCCAGGAAGCTGAAGATCGGGTCGATCTGAAAGGTGATGCAGGACGCCAGCACGACCAGCGTCCAGGGCAGGTGCCAGTTCACCGACACCCCTGCCTTCGAATGCGTGGCAAAAAAGATCCAGCCGCCCGGAATCAGCACCAGCGCCATCAACCCCGCGGCTGCCGTGTACCAGTGGAAGCTCTTGCGCAGCACGGACGCCAGCCTTGCATGGTGCCGCTCGTCACCCTCAATCGTGCCGTCGTCGAGAATCCGCAGGTGTGCCGTTTCATGCGACGCGAGCTGCAGGATCACGACCGAGAAGCCCAGCTCGAAGATCAGCTGCATCGCCACAATCGAGCCGAAGGTGTAGTAGTACCCCTGCTCCGCGGGCGTCAGCAGCCGGGCAATCAGCGCTACAGTCACGAGCCCGGCCAGCGATGCCCAGCCCCGCGCCATCACCGTGAAGGCGATGGCCCGGTCGACTCCGAGCGCCTGCGCTACGCGCCGCGCAATGCTCCACAAGCCGCCGGAGGTCTGCGGTTCGCGGTCATTCGATGTGGTGGGACTTGAAACCTGATCCGCAGCCGAGACTGCGGCAATTCCTGGAAGCTCCGGGTCCGAGAGCGGAGTTGTGCCGTCCCAGCCGGACGGAGTAAATCCATCCTCGGCCTGCACGGCAGAATCCTTCATCTCTGTCGGGTCAAAGTCCGGCACAGCGGAGACTTTCGAGCGGCGGCGCCGATGCTTCACGAGCGTCAAACAGGCTCATTCTATCGCAACCCTACGCAATTTCAGCTGCCGCAGAAGCGGCATACGTGATGGTGATGCGCCCGCGAAGATGCTACACGAACCTGCTCAGCAGTCATTGAATCTGTACGAGGTCGGAGGCCCCAGTGCTGGCCGGTGTGCTGTTGGAGCTCTGCGGTGCGCGCCAGTGGTCGATGTAGCTGACCTGGTGCACGCAGGAGACCGTGCAGTTCGGCGCACAGCCCTTTTCCGTAACGAACTCGCGCTTCACGTGCTCAGTCGTGTACTCCGCGACGGGAATCGCCGGGAAGCCACGCTGTTGCGAGCAGTAGTGCACCAGGCCGTTCTCGCAGACGTAGAGATAGCGCGAACCCGCGCGGCAACGCCAGTCGTTCGGCTCGCCGTTCGCGATCGCTTCCTGAAAATGATTGAACCGCGAGTAGCTGCGCCGGGTCAGCCGGCGGACCTCGTCCCACACCTTGCGCTCGCGCTCACCCAGCGGCTTGAGCTGCCCGGTGCCATCGTGAATGATGCCGATGGTCGAGCTGAAGCCAAGCTCTAGCGCGCGCTTCGAGATCGTGAGCGCGTCTTCCGGATGCGAAATCCCACCGCCGACCACGGAGTTGATGTTCACGTGAAAGTCGGCGTGCTCGGCGAGCATGCGCAGCTTCGCGTCCAGCACCTTGAGGGACTTCTTCGACACGTCGTCCGGCATCACGTTATCGATCGAGATCTGCATGTGGTCCAGCCCGGCCTCGTTCAGGCGCTGGATACGATCCGGCATCAGCAGATAGCCGTTCGTAATCATGCCGGCAATCGCGCCAGTGGAGCGAATCGCCCGGATCACGTCGTCAAGCTCCGGATGCAGCAGCGGCTCGCCACCCGAGATCGTGATTACGGACGTGCCGAGCCGGCCAAGCTCGCCGATGCGGCGGCGCATCTCGTCGATGTCGACCGGCTTGGAGACGTCGTCGAACTCGTTGCAGTAGGTGCAGGCCAGGTTGCAGCGGCGCATCGGCACGATATGCGCCATATACGGGTGCGCGGTGTCGGCGAGCGCGGAGCCGATGCTCTTGAGCTCGCGTAGCCGCCGCGATGCGGCAATCAGCCGCCGGCGCGCAGTCATGCGGCGCTTGAAAGGGATCGGCCCCGCGGCAATCTTCGGGGGACGGGCAGAACTCGCGACGGGGCTGGTTTCCGTAGGCATCAACTGCTTCTATTCTATCGCGGACCAATGATTTAGAGCTTCTGCGGACGCGCTCTCAGCAACCTGCCGGCGGCACGCTGCAATGGCCTGCCGGGCAGCCTCAGTAAACTGGTCCCGGAGGAGTTCCGATGGCGAGAGAGATTGAATGGAGCGACACGCTCGAGATTGCGATTCAACTGCAGGAGAAATTTCCTGACGTCGACCCCTACAGTGTGCGCTTCACCGACATGCACAAATGGATCACTGAGTTGCCCGGCTTCATAGGCGATCCGCAGAAATCAAATGAGTCGCTTCTTGAGGCGATACAAATGAAGTGGCATGAGGAGTATGAGGACGCCAAAGAGGGCTGATTTTGCGCTCATAGAGACAGCGCGAGCCTCCGCGCCCGCCGTCTAAGCACGAGGAGGAAGACTTCCTATGAAGCTTGAACGTACAGCATTGCTCGCAGCAGCCCTTGCGCTCTGCGCGGCCCCCGCGCTGGCGCAGGAGCAGACCACCCAGCAGACCACCCAGACCACCACGACCACCAGCGCGACGGCTTCAGGCCCGGTTGAGGAAACACGGCCGGTGTCCCATCACCAGCTCAAGAAGGATGAGCGTGCGGACAAGAAGCAGGCCAAGGCCGATAAGGCTGAGGCGAAGGTGGCCGGCAGCCACAAGATGCATGAAGCGAACAAGAAGCAGGACGAGGCAGATCGCGCAGCCGCCAAGGCTGACAGCCCGTACTAGGCTGCTGCCGAGCTAAGCTGAATCGGTGCGCCGCCGTAGCCTCTATGCAAAGCGGCGGCGCAGCTGATTCGGCAGAGTGGACCCGGTAAGCCTGAGCACCACCCAGCAGAGAATCCCCCACACAATCGTTCCCGCTGCGATCACAAGCAGGTCGCCCCCATGCGATCTGACGCGAGGCATCACGCGCACGACTGCGCCCGCTCCCACCAGAGCAGCTGCGGCCGCCAACAGAGCGCGGCCGAGCTCGCGCCCTTCCAGATGCGAGAAGCTGACCAGCCGCTTGCGATGCAGCAGGAACGCAAGCGTAGCCGTCTGCGCGACGATGCCGAGGTCGGAAGCGAGCGCCAGGCCTTCGAGACCCATCGCGCGGAAAAGGCTCCAGTACATCGGAATCGAAAGAATCGTGATGACGGTTCCGGTAATCGCGGGCGTCCGCGTATCGCTCGCCGCGTAAAACGACCGCGCATAGATTCCCTGCACCGCCCACACCGCGAGCGTGATGGACAAGATGCTAAACAGGCGCGTCGTTCCAGCGGCGTCCGCGTGGTTGAACTTTCCGCCGCGGAACAGATCGAGCAGCCACGGCGCAAGCGCGATCATCCACGCCGACACAAGCATGCCGACCGCAAACAGCCGCGATACCGAACGGCTCACCGACATCGAAAAATCATGCGCCCTGCCCTGCTGAAACAGCGACGCAAAAAATGGCAGCGAAGCTGCTCCAGCAGCCGGCCCGATGACATTGAACGGGCGCGTTGAACAGGTCCTTCGCGTTGCCGATGAGCGTGATGCCGCCTTCACGTAATGAGCCGAAGTAATTCAGGAAATAGCCGTCAAACATCACCAGCGAGACGCCGATCATCAGCGGCAGCGTCAGCTTGAACCACTCCACGAACGCCGGGTCTCTGAAGCCCAGAACAGGCCGGTAGTGCAACCCGGTGCGCATCGCGCCGAGTGTGTTGAGCAGCAGCGCGCCGCAGATGACGCCCGCGAGCACGCCGACAGCAAGCGAGTAGATGCCCATCTGCCGGTGCAGAAACACAGCGCCAAGAATGATTCCGCCGTTGTAGACCAGCGGAACGCCAGCCTGGTAGATGAAAATCTTGCGGACCTGCAGCCGCGCGCTCATGCAGCTGCCAACGAAGAAGAACAGCTGCGCCGGCAGAATGATGCGCGTCATGGACGTGCACAAACCCGACCGCAGAGGGTCGTGCCGGAAACCTTTGTTCGCAAACCACACGTAGTACGGCGCGATGATCTCCGCGACGATGACGCCCGCGCAAAGCACGACCAGCATCGTGGTGAGCACGACTGAAAGTGCGCGGTCCGCCGCCTCCTCGTCTTCGTTGACAAGAAACCGGTTCAGCACCGTAATCAGCGAGATCGAGACGGCCCCGCCAGTGAGGAAATAGGAGAGGAGGTCCGGCAGCTTGAACGCCGCGCGATACGCGTCCTGTGCCGGGCCCGCGCCGAACAGGTAGTTCACATACTTGATCCGCACCAGCGCCAGCACGCCCGAGAGCAGCGAACTCAGCATGAGCAGCACAGCCGCCGAGGCGACGGTGTGCCCGTGAGAGCTGCGAAAGAGCTGCAGACGCGAGCTGCGCGAACGCACGGCCGTACCTGCGGTCATGTCGGCCGGCTGTTCCGCTGCTGGGATGTCAGGCGGGGGAGTGGCGGGATCCAACGGCTACTCGACCGGAAAGAGGTCGCCCTGGCGGCGGTCGAGGAGCCTGGGCTCGGGCTTCACCGGGATCCTGGGCTCCTGCTTTGGGGCGATTTTGGGCGTCGACAGGGCGCGCGGTTCGGTCACCAGGCGCGGCCGCAGAGGCTTAGGCCGGGGCTCAGCCTGCTCGTCCGTCGCAATCGACGAGCCGAGCATCGCCAGTATCTCCTGCATCTCCTTGCGCAGCGCGCGCAGGCGCCCCTCGAGCTTC
Source organism: uncultured Acidobacteriaceae bacterium (assembly GCA_963777205.1). GTDB lineage: Bacteria > Acidobacteriota > Terriglobia > Terriglobales > Acidobacteriaceae > Granulicella. Next base: position 634,918 of record CAVZPQ010000001.1, read on the forward strand.
GATGGATCGAAACCAGGAGCGGTTTGGGCTGAGCTATCGGCCGGGACCACCACCGGCGCGGCTGCCGCAATGGGTGTCGCCGCCGATTCGAACGGTGTGACCACCTCGCGGGCCTTGGCCTCGTTCTTGAATACCTGGCGAGCGCCGGGAATCGTGTAGCCCTGGTCGTACAGCAGGCTCTTGATCCGCAGCGCCATCTCGACATCGCGCTTGCGGTACAGGCGCTGGCCGGTTCCGCCCTTGTTGGGCTTCAGCTGCGGAAACTCCGTCTCCCAGAAGCGCAGAACGTACGCCGGCACCTCACAGAGGCTCGCGACATCGCCGATCCGGAAGTACAGCTTGTCCGGGATCTCGGGGGTAACGGTCTTGCGGATTGACTGGTGAGTTCCCATCAAAGTTGCCCCGGAAAAAGCCCGTCGCTGCAGGTTGGCGACACCCCTGCGGCTTGAACAGAGTATAGGTGCGACGGCCCACAGGGGCCAGTAGTTTCCACGGTTCCCTTGCTGATTCTTCTATTTACGCCTGACGACGCGCATGAACCAAGGGAGTTAACCCCCGGTTCAAGCTCTGCTTGAGGTTTTTGCTTCTTGCGTGTGCCCAGCCGAAGCTGAAGCAGACGCAGATTCCACATGCCTGCGGAGCGTAGCCATGGCTTTGAAGGCATCCGAGCGGCCTCAGGGTTTCGGCTTCGGGTGCGGATCGATCTGTGCAGTCGCAAAGATCTTCTCTGGCGTCAGTAGCACGCCGTCCACGGGGATCACCAGCTCGCCGCCCAGGGTGGTCGGTTCGCCGATCTTCTTGCCGCCCTTGGCGAGCTTCTCAAGTGCTTTCTGGAGCTGAGGATCGAGTTCCATGCCGGGTTGGATGCGCGTGCGCCGGGTCGTACCGTCACGGCCGCGCGGTCGCAGGATCCGCCCCCCGAAAGGGGCAGCCGGTGTGCACCACGGACAGTGCAGCGGCGGTGCTATACTGAATTTGCGTGTACATCACGCAGGCGCCGCGGGAACGACTCCCGATGGATTCGAGTCTGGCCAGAGGCCGCGAGCGCTTCCCTCCTTCCGCTAAGCATTGAGAGGGCTTTGCGTGTTGGTTGCTCTGGCTGGAGGCCCGTCATAGGACAGGCCTCGCCGTGCAGCAGCAACATACCACTGATGTGGTTGAGACCCTTTGGACCTGAAGAGACCCAAAGCTTTGCTGAAACCCGGAATCCATGACGCTGTCCTTGCGCACGTGCGCGACCGCGTCTCTGCCGACGTTCCCTCTTCCGCTAAAACACCGAGGAATACTTGTCGAACTCACTCACTCTTGAATCAATTCTGAATCCCCTGCCCCTCAAAGCCGAGCGGCACATCACACAAACCGAAGCCTCCGCGCTTCACTTCACAGACTTTGACATTACGCAGTCCCTGAAGGACCGCCTCACCGCTGCGGGCTTCATCAAGCCCACCCCGGTACAGGCAGGCGCGATCCCACCGGCGCTCGAAGGCGACGACATTCTCGCTACCGCCTCCACCGGAACGGGCAAGACGCTCAGCTTTCTTGTCCCGATGATCGATCGGCTCGAGTCCATCTCGCAGCCCTCAACAAAAGCCAAGAAGAGTCCGATTCTGGCGCTCATCCTGCTTCCCACGCGCGAGCTGGCGATGCAGGTACTGGAGCACTACTTCAAGGTCTGCCCGGTCAACAAGAACGACGCCGTGCTGGTGTGCGGCGGCCTCTCTGAGAATCCGCAGATCGAAGCGATCGCTCGCGGACCGCGCCTGGTTGTGGCCACTCCCGGACGCCTCGAGGATTACCTCAAGCGCAAGCTGATCAACCTGCGCGACGTCGACATGCTGGTGCTCGACGAGGTCGACCGCATGCTGGACATGGGCTTCCTTCCGGCGATTCGCCGCATCGTCGGCGCCCTGCCCAAGGACCGCCAGACGATGTGCTACTCGGCCACGCTGGACGCAAACATTCAGCAGATCGTTCGCGACTACGTGCATAAGCCCGTACGCGTTGAGATCGGCCAGACCTCGAAACCGAGCGATCGGGTCGAGCTTCGGCTGTACACCGTGATGCAGGACCAGAAGCTCGCACAGCTGGACCGCATGCTGCAGGATGAAGACGGCACCTTCCTTGTCTTCTCACGCACCAAGCACGGCGCGGAGCGCATCGGACGCAAGCTGCAGAAGCTCGGCCACAAGATCGAGACGATCCACGGCGACCGCTCGCAGTCGCAGCGCACCGCCGCGCTCAAGAAGTTTTCCGAAGGCAAAGTGCGCGTGCTGGTTGCAACCGACGTGGCTGCGCGCGGGCTGGACATCTCGAACATCGCGCATGTCGTCAACTTCGATCTGCCCAACGGCTCGGACGACTTCGTGCACCGCATTGGCCGCACGGGACGCGCGGGCGCGACCGGTGTCGCCACCACCTTCATCACGCCGCTCGAAAAAGGTGACGCGAAGAAGCTGGAACGCGAGCTGAAGATCAGCTTCGAGTGGCGCGATGCCGACAAGGACCTCGCGAAGGAAGAGCGCAATAAGCCTGTGGATCTGGCGCAGCCGATGGACGATCTCTCTGCGCTGCTGGCGCTCGAGACCCGCTCCTGGAAGACCGAAGGCGATAGCGACAGCGCGCCGCGCGGGCACCACGCCCGCCAGCACGCAGCGCATCATCCGCACGGAAGCTCCGATGCCGGCCACGGCCGCTCTCATGCAGGAAAGATGCAGCGCGACGGCCGCTCCAGCGGCTCGTCCTCAACCGGCGGACGCAGCGGCGGACGCAGCAAACGCCGCCGCAGCAGCTAATCCGAACCTGAACACAACCCGACCGGCGGCGCAGCTAACAACTGCGCTCGCCGGTTTACTATTGCGCGGCCTGCGATGGCGGCGTTTGCGCGAGCGCCTTCTCCGCCAGCGGCTCCATGATCGCGTACCCCGCCGCATTCGGATGCACGCCGTCGATGCTGATGCCCGGCTTCATACCGCCGTCAGGCCCCGCCATCGCAGAGTAGTAGTCCAGGTACGTGATGCCCTGCTGCGCGGCGTAGCTCTTCAGCCATTCATTCAGCGCCCGAATCTTTTCAGCAGGATTCCCCGCCGACCGCTTCCACGGATAGCCACTCGCAGGAAGCACCGACGCCAGCACCACGCGAATCTGGTTTGACCGCGCCAGGTCTACCATCGAGCGGAAGTTGTCCTCAATCATCTCCGGCGTCTCCGGCCCGGTGTTCCCTGCAATGTCGTTCGTCCCGGCAAGGATCACCACAGCCACTGGATGCAGATTGATGACATCCTGCCGGAAGCGCGGCACCATCTGCTCCGTGGTCTGGCCGCTGATGCCGCGATTCACATACGGCTTGCCCGGAAAAAAGCTGCCGCCGTTCAGCGTCCAGGCATCCGTGATTGAGTCGCCATAGAACACCACCCGCCCCGACTGGTTGGGCGGCAGCGCTCGATCGGCATCCGCGTACCGCGAAAGCTGCGGCCAGTCCTCCAGCTTCTTCTGCATCGCCTCGCAAGCCTGCGCCGAGGGCGTTCCGCTCTGAGCCGAAGGCGTGCCCGCCGGCTGATTTTGCGGGGCGGGCGCAACCTGCGCCCCCGCCTGCCCCGCCGTGCCTGCCGCCGTCAAAATCGCAACTGCCCAAATCCACAGACGCATCTTCACTCTCCGCCCAGAATTCTATCCATCTTGTGCGCGCCAGCGTCGGCCGATTTCGCGGTAATGCACAATGCCCCTCACGCATCCACGCCCGTCCGCGATACCCTCAATAGCGCGATGCAACCCGGAATCTCTACGCACATCTTTCTGCCGCAGCCTCTCACGCCCGCGCTGCTCGACACACTTCGCTCCGCCGGCGCGCAGGCCATCGAGCTCTTCGCGTCGCGCCATCACTTCGATTACACCGACCGCAACGCCGTTCGCGAAATCGCAACCTGGTTCCGGTCGAATTCCGTCACGCCCACGCTGCACATGCCGCTCTTCACGCCCGACGACGAATCCGCCTGGAGCCGCCACACGGCCGCGACGCTGAACCTCATCGACTCGCAGAAGTCCGCTCGCATCGCCGCCATGGACGAGGTAAAGCGCGCGCTCGAAGCCGCCGAGCAGATTCCGATCAAGTCCTGCGTCCTGCACCTCGGCTCCAAAGACGACGAGTGGGGCACGCGCACGCTCGACGATTCGCTCACCGCAATCGAGCACCTGAAGGCCTTCGCCGGTCCGCTCGGCGTCAAAATCCTGCTCGAGAACCTGACCAACGACGTGGCCAAACCCGAGCACCTCGTCGAGATCGTCCGGGTCGGGCACTTCTCCAGCGTCGGCTTCTGCCTCGACCTCGGCCACGCGCACCTCGCCGAAGGCACGCCTGCCACCCGCGACACACCGGGCAAAGACCGGCGTCGATCTCGCCTTCGAGGCCTTCACGTCCATTCCCGACCGCCTGCTCGAGCTGCACATTCACGACAACCACGGCGGCGACTCCGGCAGCGGAAAGGACGAGCACCTCTGGCCCGGCGACGGCACGCTCGACTTCAAAGCCGTCGACGCCCACATCGCCGCGCTGAAGACCAAGCCCATCGGCATGCTCGAGATTCAGTACGACCTCACGCCCGATCCTGCCGAGATCATTCGCCGCGGCAGCTCGCGCCTGCGAATTCATGTCCGGCCTCTAAACCGGCATGGCGCGCAAACGCGTTCTCGTCAGTTGGAGCGGAGGCAAGGACAGCGCCTGGGCGCTGCACCTGCTTCAGCAGGACCCGCAGCATCGAGATCGTCGGTCTGCTCACGACCATCAACTCGCAGTTCAACCGCGTCGCCATGCACGGCTTCCGGCAGGAGCTGCTGGAACTGCAGGCCGAAGCCGCCGGCCTTCCGCTCTGGCCTGTCCCGCTCCCCTGGCCCTGCTCGAACGAGCAATACGAAGCAGCGATGTCGGCCTGCTGCGCGCGCGCTGTTGCCGAAGGTATCGAAGCGATTGCATTCGGTGATCTCTTCCTCGAAGACATCCGCGCCTATCGCGAAGCGCGCCTTGCCGGTACCGGACTGGAGCCGCTATTTCCCTGCTGGCAGATGCCGACCGGACAGCTCGCACGCGAGATGATCGCGGGCGGCGTTCGCGCTCACCTCGTCTGCGTCGATCCACGCCAGCTTGACCCGAGCTTCGCCGGCCGCCGCTTCGATGAAGCCCTGCTGCAGGAGCTGCCGCCAAGCGTGGATCCGTGCGGCGAGCGCGGCGAGTTCCACACCTTCGTCAGCGCCGGCCCTATGTTTGCGCAGAGCGGCCGCTCGCGTAGCATCGAAGTACGGCCGGGCGACGTCGTCGAACGCGCCGGATTCGTCTATGCAGATCTTCTCCCGGCCGCCACGTAGTCGCTCCATCAGCATCAGCGCGCTCGTCACCACGCTCGCCACGCTCCTGCTGCTTCCAACACAAAGCTTCGCGCAGACGCTCGCTCGTCCCGGATGGGTCGGATCCGGGCTGACCTCGGAAGCCTGGTGGCAATCCGCCGTCATTTACCGGGTTGATCCCGCGAGCTTCCAGGACTCGGACGGCGACGGTGTCGGAGATCTCCGCGGCCTCGCCCAGCGCCTCGATTACCTGCAGTCCATCGGCGTCGATGCCCTTCTGATCGAATCGCACACGGACCAGCCTGCCGGCGAACTCGCGAACGACGCCGGCTTCGACGATCTCATCAGCGACGCCAGCCGTCACCACATTCGGATTCTCGTGATGCTCGGCCCAGAGACCGACGGCCAGAACGCGCAGCCGCTCAGCGAGACACAACTCACAACCGAAGCGCGCACATGGTTGCGTCGCGGCGTCGCCGGTGTCTACCTTCCGTCATCGACTCTCAACGCGGTCGCCACGCACGGAGGCTTCCAGAATGCTGTCTCGCTGCTGCAACAGCTTCGCTCGCTCGCAGACAGCTTTCCCGGTGAGCGCATCGTGATCGCCGGAGACTCCCCGGCCGTGGGCGCCGCAACCGAAAACTCGCAGCACAGCGGGCCCGAGATCGTCGATGGCACCGTGAATCCCACGCCGTGGGATGCTGCAACCCTGCGCACCAGGCTCGTTCTCGCCGACTCGCCCTCCGCCGGCGAGCCGCTGCTCGAGATCGCCCCGCACCCCGAGTCGCAGACCGGGCGCGACAAGATCCTCGCCGCACTCTTCCTCAGCTCACGCGGCGCAGTCGCGATCGACTACGGACAGGAGATCGGCCTTCCCGGCGGCGGCACAACCGCGATCATGCGCTGGACGCCGTCGAACGTGACGCATCCACAAGCGGCCAGCGAACCAAAGCCCAGGCAAGAGGTCTACGGCGCGTATCACCCGTACGTGCGGCCTGCGCCGATCGTCCGCCCACATCTTCCGACTGTGGCGCTCAACACCGAATCCGCTCCGCCGCCCGTCGACCCCAACACACTGCCCGGCTTCAGCACTCGCGCGCTGCCCGGCGCAAGCAGTCGAGACAACACCATCAACGTCGCAGTCGAAGACGAGAATCCCGATTCTCTGCTGAACTTCTATCGCCGCGTCGTCGAACTGCGCAGCAGCAACGTAACCTTTCGCACCGGCTCCGTGTCGTTTCTCAACCACGACAGCGAAGGCGCGCTCGTGTGGCTGCGCCGCGCTCCCGCTGGCGCGCGCACCGTCGCCTCCGTAATCGTCGCGTGCAACCTCACCGACCACCCCATCCAGCTCTCACTCAACAGCGACCTCGCGCACCTGCACATCGCCGGCGGCACGCTGCGCCCTCTGCTCACATCCCTCCACGTCGATCACGTCGCGCAGTCGACAGGCTACCTGCGCCTCTCGCCGCACAGCGTCTACGTCGGCGAGCTCTATCACCGCTGAGCCGCGGCAAGCTCCGGCCCCGCTAACGCGTGCGCGCGATCCCCGGCCCCAGCAGCTCTTCGGCTGACGGCGCAGGCCCATCCGGCACAGCGCCCGCGGGCTCGGCGGCCGCGCCGTCGAGGTGATACTTCGTCAGCCCGTCCTTCAGAATCTTGAACGCATCCTCGGGCGTGTCCGCGTACTGAAACAGGTCGAGATCCTTCGGCGAAATCGCACCCTTGTCCACCAGCATGTCCATGTTGATGACCTGCTTCCAGTAGCTCGACCCATACAGCACGATCGTGATCTTCTTCGCGAGCTTCTGCGTCTGGTCCAGCGTCAGCAGCTCGAACATCTCATCCAGCGTGCCGAACCCGCCGGGAAATACCACCAGCGCCTTCGCGAGATACGCGAACCAATACTTGCGCATGAAGAAGTAATGGAAGTTGAAGTTCAGCGCCGGCGTAATGTACGGATTCGGATACTGCTCGAACGGCAGCTTGATATTCAGCCCGATCGTCTTTCCGCCCGCCTCCCACGCGCCGCGATTCGCTGCCTCCATGATGCCTGGCCCGCCGCCGGACGTGACGACAAACCTGTGCCGGCGTCCGGGCAGCCCCTTGGCCCAGTCTGTCAGCATGCGCGCCAGCGAGCGCGCGTCCTCGTAGTAGCGCGCCATCTCCACCGCAGCCTCCGCGCGCTTGCGCTTCAGCTCCGTCGCCTCGCCGCTGGCGAGCTCACCATCCTTCGCCGGCTGTTCATCCTCAGGAGCCGGTTGCGCCGCATAGCTGTTCGCCAGCAGCTCCAGCTCTTCATTCGCCACATCCAGCGCGCGAAACCGCGCCGAGCCGAAGAACACCACCGTGTCCTGGATACGCTCGCGCCGGAAGCGCGTCATCGGCTCCGTGTACTCCGCCATGATGCGCAGCGGCCGCCCATCGGGCGAATCGATAAACGCTGCATTCTCGTACGCCAGCGGCGCAGATTCCAGCCGCTCCAGCCCGTCATGATTTACCTGTTCGATTTCATCAGCCACGAAGCTATTCTCTCCCGACCAGAGAGGAATGCCTAGCTCACGGCGTATTCGCGCCGGATCAGGCTCTGCATCGGCGCGCTATCAGCCTTTGCAATCGCGCAGCTTCAGCCTTTGTAGTCGCGATAGTTCAGCAGCTCGCTGATCCCAATCCAGATGTCGAGCAGCCCAAAGCCGCTCAGTACGCCACGCATCCAGCTCTTGCTCAGAAAGTTCCCCAGCGCCGGATGCGCCAGCAGCCATGCATTCGAATCGAAGTAGCGTTGCGACCACGGCAGTATCGTCAGCAGGCCGCCTATATAGAAGCAGAACAGCACAAGCACGATCAGGCTCAGACGCTGCAGCCACACGGGCGCGGGCGCCGGCACAGCCTGCGGTCCTTCGTTCCGCTGCGCCGAACGCTGTGCTGTCTCCCTTGCAAAGAGCTCGCCCTGCGTCGCCATGCTCTCAAGGCTAGCAGTTGCCGGGCGCCGATGTCTTGTTCATCGCTGCGGCTCGGTCGGGGTGCGCTGATGCAGCGGAACCTCCGGCGAAGGTTTCTGTCCCGTGCTCGGCGTTGCAGAATCCGCCTGCGCCTGGGCGGTCGATTCGGATTGGGCCTTTTCCCGCGCTTCGCGCCGCTCGGCCTTGCGCCGCTCCTTCTCCGCGCTGCGCTCCGTTTTCTTCGCATCCCGGTCCGTTATCTCGCCGGCCTTCTCCTCCTGCTGCAGCTGTTTGTCCAGCTCGTGCCGCGCCTTCGCGTCATCCAGCATTGTCCGCCGGTTGCTCTTCAGGTCCGCCGCCATGGCCTGGTTGCTCTCCTCAGCCGATCCGTGCAGCGCCAGTCCAAAGTGCACATCGCCCTGCGTGCCGCTGACCGAAATCGGCAGCTCCAATCCGGCGCCATCCTTTGCCAGGAACCGATCCACCGGTTTCAGCAGCCAGCTCTTCCACCCCGTCACCATCTGCGAAGCCTTCGCCTCGGTGCGCACGTGCCCTTTGAACTCGAACACGTTTCCATCCGTCGAGTACACGCCGTTCAGCAGCACCAGCGCGCCCGGAATCTGGTACTCCAGGTCGTGCACGTTCATCAGCCCATGCGACAGGTCAAACTTCGCCGACATCGCAGATCTCACCTCAGCCTGCCTGTCGGTGCTGTACTCTGCGATCTCCTTCGGCTTGCCCTGCGCGCGTGCGCTCAGCCCATCCACCTTGTCCTGGACTGCAGGATTGTTGAAGCGCACATCCTCGAGATGAAACGCGCCGGCGAGCTGCATCTTCTCCGGAACTCGCTCATCTCCCGGCGGCACACGCAGCTTGCCTCTCATGCTCAGAATGCCGTTCATCAGCGGCGGCCGTGTCTTCACCCCGAGCTCCAGAAAATCCTGCATGCGCCCGTGTGGAATGTCCACGTCCATCGCAATGTCGTGGCCCTTGCCTTTGACGACCACCACCTTGCCGCTCGTCGTAAAGTCCGACTGCCCCAGCCGCGCCCGCACAGGATCAAGAAACGTGTCGCCGGATGTCCCGTCCACATACGCATGAAACACCGTGTGCAGCGGCATCGGATGGTCACTCACATCCAGCGAAAAATTCGGCGTGTCCGTCTCGCCGTCGATGTTGATGTGGTCCAGCACGCCCGAGAACTCACCATGCGATGACAACATGCCGCCGATGCCCTTGATCGTGTTCAGGTCCGCATGGCTGAAGCTGTAGCTTCCATCCAGCGCCGTCTCGCGCGGATCGTCCGTGTTCCACGGCCCGAAGTGCCCTTCCGCATGCACTTCGCCAATCGGCTTCGGATTGATCAGCTCCGCTCGATACAAAAACGGCCGCGCCTCGCCCACATCGTGCAGATCAAGATTCTGAATGTCGAACTCCAGCGGATCCTTCCCCGGCTTGGTCGTATCGATGTACAGCTTCGCGTTCTTGCAAAGGATTTCGGTAACCAGAAGCGAAATCTTCGGCCCATGCTTGCCCTTGCGGTCGCCGAACATGTCACGCCGTCTCTCTGGCGGCGGGATGTGCAGCTCCATCCCATTCACAACCACTTGAGCAATTCGCGTCGGTGAATGCAGCAGGCCTTTCACCCTCGTCGTGAACGAAAAGTGGTCCACCGCAACCATGGGCGCGCCGTGGTCGCTCGCCGGCTCATCTGCTTCGGGCGGATACTCGATGCGCAGTCCATCGCCCTCCACCGCAACGCCCGTCCCGCTCAGCGCCACGCCCTTCACCAGCGAGATGCCCAGGTGGTCCAGTTGCACCGGCGCATGAAACCGCGCCGACAGCGTCTCCACCACACGCGCGCGAATGATCGGCTCCGCATGGTGAATCGCCCACTCCGTCGCGATCACCAGGACAGCCAGCCCGGCAACCACGAGCACGACCAGGACCTTGAACCACGCCCGCTGCCACCACCGCCGCCGCGCACGTTCCCTTGCGTTCGCGGACACGACCTGCTCCTCTTGCGCGCGCTGTGCCACACATCCCCCCGCTATCTTCGATGCCATCAAACACTTCCGCGTTCAGTACAGACACATCCCAGGATGCGAAAATAAAGAGGAACCAAGGAAATGGACATTTTCTAGATGTTGCAGCTATCCGGCGCCGGCAAACGCTTCGGCCCAAAACTCCTCTTTGAAGACGTCAACTGGCTCATCACACCGAATGAGCGCACCGGCCTCGTCGGCGGCAACGGCACCGGCAAATCCACGCTGCTGAAGATCCTCGCCGGCATCGAGTCGCTCGACTACGGCCAGCGCACCCACGTCAAAGGCATGACCATCGGCTACCTGCCGCAGGATGGCCTCGCGCTCTCCGGCCGCACCGTCTTCGACGAATGCCTCTCGGTCTTCGACGAGCTCCGCGCGCTCGAAACTGAATACGAGCAGCTCACCCACACCATCTCCGAGGCCGACCCGAAATCGCGCGAGTACATCGCCGCCGCCGACCGCTACTCCGAGATCGCCGACCTCCTCCACGCGCATGACATCTACACGCTCGACGCGCAGGTCGGCGCCGTGCTCGCCGGCCTCGGCTTCTCGAAGGAAGACTGGCAGCGCCGCACGGAAGAGTTCTCCGGCGGCTGGCAGATGCGCATCGCGCTCGCCAAGCTCCTTCTGCAAAAGCCCTCGCTCCTTCTGCTCGACGAGCCGACCAACCACCTCGACCTCGAATCCCGCAACTGGCTCGAACAGTACCTCACCACCTACGAGCACGCCTTCGTCCTCATCTCGCACGACCGCTACTTCCTCGACGTCACCGTCAACAAAACGGTCGAGGTCTGGAACAAGCGCATGCACGTCTACCACGGCAACTACGAAAAGTACCTCGTCCAGAAGGAAGAGCGCCGCACGCAGCTGATGAACGCCTACAAAAATCAGCGCGAACGCATCGACGCGCTCGAGGTCTTCATCAACCGCTTCCGCTACCAGGCCACCAAAGCCAAGCAGGTGCAGTCGCGCATCAAGGAACTCGAAAAGATCGAGCGCATCGAGGTCCCCGAAGAAGAAGCGACCATCCACTTCAAATTCCCGCAGCCCATCGCCTCCGGCCGCACCGTCCTCGACGTCAAGAACCTCATCGAAATCGCTACGGCGCAGAAAGCGCGTGCTCGAAAACGTCTCCTTCACCATCGATCGCGGCGACCGCATCGCGCTCGTCGGCATCAACGGCGCCGGCAAATCCACGCTCATGCGCATGCTCGCCGGCATCGAAAAGCCCACCTCCGGCGAAATCAGCGTCGGCCACAACGTCATCTCCGACTACTTCGCGCAGGACCAGTACAAGGTCCTCGACGCCTCCGCGCGCATGCTCGAAGACATCACCGGCGCCAACCCGCGCGTCGACACCGTCACGCTCCGCAATCTCCTCGGCTGCTTCATGTTCACCGGCGACGACGTCTTCAAGACCCTCGGCGTGCTCTCCGGCGGCGAGCGCAACCGCTACGCCCTCGCCCGCATGCTCGTCTCGCCCGCCAACTTCCTCCTGCTCGACGAGCCGACCAACCACCTCGACATGCGCGCCAAAGACGTGCTCCTCGACGCCATCAAAGAGTTCACCGGCACCGTCCTCTTCGTCTCGCACGACCGCTACTTCATCGACGGCCTCGCCACCCGCGTCTTCGAGGTCGAAGACCGCCGCGTCCACATCTACCCCGGCAACTACGAGGACTACCTCTTCCGCAAATCCGGCGGCCTGCGCCACCGACACAGCCTCACTCGCCGCACAGCTCAAGACCGAGTCCGCCACCGGCGCAAAGATCGACGCCGCCACCGGCATGCTCAAACCCGTCGCGCAGGTCGGAACCAGCCAGCCCGACAAAACCCGAAGAGCCTCGCCTTCCCGAACCGCCAAGCCCGCCGAAACTCTCGTCATCAGCTCCGACGGCTTCGATCACGAAGAGCCCTGGGAATCCACCCACGAACTCGACGGCTCCCTCGCCCCCGTCACACCCGCGCCCAAGCCCGCCGCCAAGCGCCTCAATCCCATCAAGCTGAAACAAATGGAAGACCGCGTCGCCGCCATCGAAGAACGAGCTCAGCGACCTCGACGCACGCATCGCGCAGGCCGAGCAGCAACAAGCCGTCTTCACCACCGCCGAAGCCGCCCGCGCCCTCGCCGCCGAACTCGACACCCTGCGCGAGCAGCACGCCACCCGCACCGCCGAGTGGGAAGACCTCGCCTCGCAACTCGAAGAGCAAACCACCGCCAATCTGTAACCCCTTACCCTCACCCCTTACCCCTTGCCCTCTACCCTCTACAATCTGCTCTTATGCGCACACTCGTCATCGGCGCCGGAGCCACCGGCGGATTCTACGGCGGCCGCCTCGCCCAGCTCGGCCGCGACGTCACCTTCCTCGTCCGGCCCGCGCGCGCCGAATCAGCTCCGCCGCAACGGCCTCCAGATCATCAGCCCGCTCGGCGACGCCACACTCCACCCACAACTCTGCTCACCGCCGACGAACTCCGCGCCAACCCACAGCCCTTCGATCTCATCCTCCTCGCCACCAAGGCCTACTCACTCGAGCAAGCCATCGAAGACTTCGCTCCCGCCGTCGGCCCCGACACCACAATCCTCCCCATCCTCAACGGCCTCCGCCAGCTCGATCTCCTCGACGCGCGCTTCGGCGCCGAGCACGTCATCGGCGGCACCTGCCGCATCAACTCGGACGTCGACCCCGACGGCCGCATCCTCCAGCTCTCCACGCTCGGCGACCTCACCTTCGGCGAACGCAACGGCCAACACACAGCCGCGCATCCAGCGCATCGCCGCCGAACTCTCGGGCGCACTCTTCAAATCCATCCTCTCGCCCGACGTCCTCGCCGCCATGTGGCACAAGTGGTACGTCCTCGCCGCGCTCAACATCATCTGCATCCTCCCGCAGGGCACCGTCGGCGAAGTCGTCGCGCAGCCGCACGGCCTCGCCTTCGCCCAGGCCGCCATCGACGAGTGCATCGCCATCGCCGCCGCAAACGGCTACCCTCCGCCCGGGCCCACTCATCGACTTCGACCGCAAGCGCCTCACCCAACCCGGCTCCGACCTCACCTCCTCCATGTACCGCGACATGAAGAAGAACGCGCCCGTCGAAGCCGACCACATCCTCGGCGACCTGCTCGCCCGCGCCGAAGCGCACAACATCGCCGCCCCGCTGCTGCGCGCCACCTACGTCCAGCTCCGCGTCTACCAGCAGCGCCGCGCGTAAACCCGCATCCCGCAGGCGCAAGGCATAATCGATCTATGTCTTCGTTGTCGACACCGCCTTCGTCGCGAACGCCGCCTTCGCAGTGGACCCCGAACGCTGGACCGACCGCGTCGCCGAGCTCGAAGCGCTCGACTTCGAATCCAAGCAGGCGCCCTTGCGCCGCGACATCCGCTCCCTCGGCGCGCTCCTCGGCCAGGTCCTCCGCGAGCAGGCCGGCGACGAGCTCTACGAAAAAGTCGAAACCCTCCGCCGCGCCAGCATCGCGCGCCGCGAAGCCGAGCTCGCCGGCGACCTCGAAGCCGCCGCCGCCCGCCTCGAAGAAGCCCGCGCCCTCACCCGCGCCGCCGCTGAAGACCCCGCCACCGCACACCAGCTCGCGCGCGCCTTCGCCTTCTACTTCGAGCTCATCAACCTCGCCGAAACCAACCACCGCAAGCGCCGCCGCCGCGCCGCCATGCTCAGCAACACCGAGCACATCCAGCGCGGCAGCCTGCGCGGCACACTCCGCCGCCTCCGCGAGGCCGGCTACACCCGCGACTCCGCACTCGAGCTCCTCGCCCGCATCTGCATCATCCCCGTCTTCACCGCGCACCCCACCGAGGTCGCGCGCCGCAGCGTGATGTTCAAGCGCCGCCGCATCTCCGATCTCCTCGAGCGGCTCGACGGCATCGCCGTCCCACCCGCCGAGATCGCCACATTCGAGCGCGACCTCCTCGCCGAAATCACCGCACTCTGGCAGACCGACGATGTCCGCAACGCGCGCCCCACCGTGCGCGACGAGATCCGCATGGGCCTCGACTACTACGAGTCCTCCCTCTTCGCCACCATCCCCGTCCTCTACGCCGAAATCGCCAGCGCACTCGACGCCGAATTCCCTCCGGACGCGAACAACACTACCGAACAGACCACACCGCTCTCGTCGCTCCCCACAGTCGTCCGCTTCGGCTCCTGGATCGGCGGCGACCGCGACGGCAATCCCTTCGTCACCGCATCCACTACACAGGACTCGCTCGCAATGGCGCGCAATCTCCTGCGCGACTTCTACCTCACGCAACTGCGAAGTCTGTTCGAGCAGCTCGCCTCCTCACAGGAACAGGCCGCCATCTCGCCCGCACTCCGCGAGCGCCTCTCCGGCTACCTCGCACGCCTGCGCCGCGCCGACGTCACCTCCACGCAAACCATCCCCAACGAAGCCGTACGCTTCGCCATCGCCTGCTTCACACTGCGCCTCGGCGGCGACCCGCCCGGCGTCATGTACCGCAACCTGCAGCTCCCGCAGGACGCTTCGCTCCCGCGCTACACCAACGCCGCCGAGTTCGCCGACGACCTCGAGCTCCTCCGCGACTCGCTCGCAAGCAACCACGGTGAGCGCCTCGCCGCACTCTACATCGACCCGCTGCTTCTCGCGGTCCGCACCTTCGGCCTGCACCTCCACACGCTCGATCTCCGCCAGCACGCGCGCGTGCACGCCGCCGCCGTCGAAGAGCTCAGCGCGTGGCAAAGCGCACTTGCAGCCGACGGCGCGCTGCAACTCCCCGCCGAGCTCTCGCCCCAGACCGCAGAAGTCCTCGCCACCTTCCGCATGCTCGCCGAGATCAAGCAACAAAACCCCGACGCGATCACCAACTACGTCGTCTCCGGCGCCAACTCCGCAGAAGACGCGCTCCGCGTCCTCTGGCTCGCGCGCGTCGGCGGCGTCCACGTGGAAGGGAACTTCACCGACCCCGGCGTGCAACCCGTCCTGCTCTTCGAATCAATCGAAGACCTCCGCAACGCGCCCGCCATCTGCCGCGAGCTCTGGACCAGCGAAGCCTTCCGCCCGCTGCTCGACGCCTGGCACGGCCGCCAGGAGATGATGCTCGGCTACTCCGACTCCAACAAGGACGGCGGCATGATCGCCTCCACTTGGGAGATCTGGATTGCGCACCGCGCGCTCCATCAGGTCGCACGCGAGTGCGGCGTCAACCTCCGTCTCTTCCACGGCCGTGGCGGAACTGTAGGCCGCGGCGGCGGCCCCACGCACCGCGCGCTCTTCGCGCAACCGCTCGACAGCTTCAACGGCGAGCTCCGCATCACCGAGCAGGGCGAGGTCCTCAACTGGAAGTACTCCGACGTGGTCCTCGCCGAGCGCAACCTCGAGCTCATGATCGCCGCCGCCCTCGACGCCGTCGCCCGCCCCGACCTCGCCTCGTCAAACGATCCCTCCAACACCCACCTCACCGGCGCCATCGACCCCGCCTGGGAATCCGCCTTCGACCAGCTCTCCGCCACATCTCTCGCCTTCTACCAGCAGCACATTCTCAACAATCCGGAGATCTTCGACTACTTCGAACAGGCCACCCCCGTCGCTGAGCTCGAGCACGCACGCATCGGCTCCCGCCCCGCCAGGCGCGGCGACAAGTCCGCCACGCGCCAGCGCTCGCTCGCCGACCTTCGCGCCATCCCGTGGGTCTTCGGCTGGATGCAATCGCGCCACGTCGTTCCCGCCTACTTCGGCGTCGGCTACGCGCTCGAACAACTCACCCGGACAAATCCGAACGGCCTCGATCTTCTCCGCCACATGATGCGCAGCTTCCCGCTCTTCATCGACATGATGCGCAACGTCGAGCTCGCACTCGCCAAGGCCGACTTCGGCGTCGCGCGGCTCTACGCCAACCTCGTCGAAGACGAAGCCCTCCGCGACCGCGTCTACACGCTGCTCGAAGAAGAGTTCACTCGCACCACGCGCATGCTGCTCGCCGTCACCCAGCAACAAGTTCTGCTCGAGCGCAACCCCGTCCTCGCCAACTCCATCCGCCTGCGCAATCCCTACGTGGACCCCATGAGCCTCCTGCAGCTCGAGCTCCTCACGCGCAAACGCTCCGCCGACACCACCACCGACGTTCAGGACACCACCGTACTCGACCGCGCCATCACCGCCACCATCAACGGCATCAGCGCCGGGCTGCGTAACACCGGCTGAGGGCGCAACATGTTTTGAGCCGTCTACTTCAGCGCATCGTTGTAACTGTCAATCACGTCGCGCCTGACGTCCCTCATCGCCTCAAGCTGCACAAGCGTATTCCGCACGTCCACTGTTGCAGAGCGCACCTCATCATCGCTCAGCGATGAAGCATCCTTCTTCCCCGCAATATATGAGTTCAGCCGCAAATAGCTCTGCAGAGTGTCCGTCTGGAGGTTCACCAGCAGGTTTTGCGTGTCATAGGCTTCCGCCAGCCGCTGCACATACTCGTACGGAATGTACTGCACCACGCCGGTCGCGTTCGCCGTTTTCCAGCTCGCGTTTCGCAGGTGCGGCATGGTGTACCCCAGCGAAATTCCGGCAGCGGAAGCCGGCTGCCCAGCGCCCCGCGCCTGCAGATACGCCATCGCCTTCGTCAGGCTCTGCGTCTCCTGCTCCAGAACGAAGTTCGTTTCGATCAGGTGCCGCTTGTTGTAGACCAGCTCGCGCTGGATCGTCGCCTGCGCCTCATTCCGCTGCTCGTGATGATGCCACGCCTCCGCCGCATTCTCCAGCGCGAGCGCAATCAGCAACCCGACTGTGATCGTGAACAGATGCAGAAAGAAATCCCGCCTGCCGCTAATGCGGTGCTCCGGCGCATGAACGTCGATCATTTGCCTCAGCCCTCGTTGGAATCGTTGCACCAGCCTAGCAGCCGGCCCATCTGCGTCGGCCGATCGGCTACTGCTTCAGCGCCGTGTCGTACGCCTGCAGCAGGCCGGCGCTTATTTCTGACAACGCCACCAGATGCGCCAAGGTCTTGCGCACCTCGGGAATCGCCGTCTTTAGATCTTCCTGGGTCAGGCTCTCCGGCGTGAACCCATTGACGACATACGAATCCAGGTCCAGAAACTCATCCAGCGTCGTCGCCTGCATCGCGTCGTACTCATCCTGCAGCTGGTAAGCCGTCGCATAGGTCTGCACGCGGTCATAGTTCAGGTAGTTCAGCACGCCGGTTGCGGAAGCCGTCTTCCACGCCGCAACCTCATACGGCTCGCCCTCATAGCTCAGCGAAAGTCCATGAGGATCGCCCGGTTTGCCTGCGCTCCGGTCCTGCAAAAATGCCAGAACATGCACAAGGTTCTGTTGCTCCACCAGCAGCGTCTTGCGCGCCTCGATCAATCCCGCCCGGTTGTCGCTCAGCTCACGCCGTATCGTCACCTCGGCCTGGTCGCGCTGATGCCGGTGATGCCACGCCTCCGCCGCATTCTCCAGCCCCAGCGCAATCAGCAACCCGATCGTGATCGTGAACAAATGCAGGAAGAAATCGCGCTTGCCGCTGATGCGGTGCTCCGGCGCATGAACGTCAATCATTTTTAGCTCTCGCTCGAGGAAGTTCTCCCTAGCCTACCAACAACTCCTCCGCACGCAGCCGTTATACTTCGCCCATGCGCCGCTTCACGCTCGCCCTCATGCTGGCCACCCTCCCCGCACTCGCTCAAAATCCCGCATCGCCCACCATCAACTCGCATCAGGTCAACGCCGACGGCAGCATCACCTTCCGCTACCAGAACGCCTCCGCGTCCAGGGTGCTCGTCGCAACCGACGCCGCCATGGACCCGCTCGCCATGCAGAAGGACTCCTCCGGCCTCTGGTCCGTCACCACACCGCCGCTAACCGCCGAGCGCTACGGCTACACCTTCGTCGTCGACGGCGTGGCCCAACTCGATCCGCTCAACGACGACGTCCGCCCCAACATCGTCGGGCTCTCCTCGAACGTCCTCGTCCCCGGCCGTCCGCCCGCGCCGTGGGAGCTCACCCAGATTCCGCACGGCACGGTCACGAGCCACATGCTCACCACCTACATCGCGCGCGGCCTGCCCATGAACCAGGAGCCCTATTACGTCTACACGCCCCCCAACTTCGACCCCAAACACAAAGGCGGCTATCCCGTCCTCTATCTGCTGCACGGCTGGTCCGACTACGGTGACGGCTGGCTCACCGTCGGCAACGCCAACCTCATCCTCGACTCACTCATCGCGACCGGCAGCATCGTTCCGATGATCGTCGTCATGCCCCAGGGCTACGGCGACTACAGCTTCGTCACCTCCGGCCAGCACGTATGGGACGACCAGTCCAAAGTCACCGAGAACCTCACTCTCTACTCCAAAATGCTCATGCAGGAGATCATCCCCGCCGTCGAGCGCGAGTACCCCATCGCCAAAGGCCGCGACAATCACGCCATCGCCGGCCTCTCCATGGGCGGCCTCGAGTCCGTCACCATCGGCATCAACCAGGCCGGCTACTTCGCCTACGTCGGCGGTTTCAGCTCCGCACTGCACAACGGCAACTTCAACAAGCTCATGATGGACCCGGGCCAGGCCCGCGACCTCCGCCTGCTCTGGATCGCCTGCGGCACCAGCGACAGCCTCATCCAGCCCAACCGCGACTTCGTCACCTGGGCGCGCACAAGAAGCTCCCCATCACGCCCATCGAAACTCCCGGCAAACATACCTGGCTAGTCTGGCGCGACAACCTGATCCACTTCACACCGCTGCTCTTCCGCGAACACAAGTAGATGCGACATAGCTCAATGCGCAATGAAAATGTCGTACTTTACGAATGAGCTGCCACCGGTTTTGACCTCGACCATCTTGCCGACGCATTGAACCTGGTTTAGCCAGACGTAGGCCTTAGCCGAGGTCTCCATCGAAGGGGCCATGAGGAAGTACTCGTCCGCCGGAGTCAGCACCTCGCCGGCTGCGATCCGCTTGCCGGCTTCCTTGGACCGGCTGATGATGCCGTTGTAAGTCATATAGATCAGAGCGCCGTCATCCGTCTTGATCGTCAATCGAACATCCTGACGTAGATTTCCGTCAGGCATGGTGCGAATCCAGTCCGCCGCTGGGGCAATCAGCGTTCCCTTGATCTTGGGGCCGTGAACCCAGCCACCGGGGCCTACATTGTAGATGGTCAATGAATTGTCGATCTTCTGCGGTGTGTCCAGCGGCGCATAGAGAGTCATCAGATATTCGGTGGAGAGCTTCGTCGTTTGCGCGCCGGCAAGCGCTGAGCCGAACACCATCAGACAAAGAGCCACACTCAGAATTCGCTTCATCGCCATCTCCCCGCATTTTCGTAAGCTCTAATGTCTGATCCTTCGAATCTGCCTCTAACTCCCCGGCGTAATCTTCACCGCCTTATTGCCCTGAAAATCAATCGTCACCGGATGCCCGTTGTTATCGAACGTCACGCTGCGATCGCCGACCGTATCCCCATGCGGCGTAATCGTCTGCCCCAGCGACATCATCGCCTGGTTCTCGCTCATCCCCAGCACCGCCTCATGCTTGTCGATGTGCGCCCACATCTCCGGCCCCCAGTGCTTGTACAGCACATGCGGATCGTCATAGAAAAAAATCTCGTCCGTAAAAAAGTTATAGACACCCTCATCGAAGTTCCCCACAGGCACCGCATACAGCGCATTCGGGTCCGCTGACCTCGGCATCGTAAACGCCAGCAGAACCTGCCGCTGCCCCGGCGCAATCCGGAACGTCGCGCGCGAGTTCGCCGGCGCCTTCTCCTCAAACACATCCTTGATCACCAGCGGCTCCGCACCCAGCAGCACGCCAACCGGCTTCGCATAATCCACATGCTTGCCCGTGTCCTTGTAGTAGTCCATCTGCCCGCCCGCGCTCACCCAGATCGTCTTCCCAATCAGCTCGCGCTCGTCCTTCAGCGAATCCGGCCGCTCCTTGCGCAGAAACACCGAGTCGTCCTCGGTCATCGTCGGCTTCACAAACTGGTCTTTGCGCGCGACCTGCGCATTCTCATCCGCCACATTGCGATGGTGCAGCCACAGCAACTGCGCTCCAATCGCCACCAGAAACACCACCGTCAGCCCCAGCGCAATCTTCAGCCCCTTGCTCATATCTGCTATCCGCCCCTCCGTTGCCTCTAGACTCTCACGGTCCCCGTCACACCCACTTGCATCCCATCATCCTCGATATGTCAGCATAGAGGTACATGGCTGAGCCTGAGCAACGAGGGACCGCCGCCACCGCGGCCTGGCAGCACCGCGATTTCCGCTTCTACTCCGCGGCGCGCCTCATCGGCATCCTCGGCGCGGAAGCCCAGGCCGTCGGCGTCGCCTGGCAAATCTACGAGCTCACCCACTCCGCCCTCGCCCTCGGCTACACCGGCCTCGCACTCTTCCTCCCTGGCCTCCTCTTCACCCTCCCCGCCGGCCACGTCGCCGACCTCTTCGACCGCCGCAACGTCCTGCTCTCCTGCTACGTCCTCCAGTTCTGCGCCACGCTCTGGCTCCTCCGCATGACCATGCACGGCGTCTCCTCCGTCTACTGGATCTACGCCGCGCTCTTCGTCATCGGCCTCGGCCGCTGCTTCTCCGGCCCCGCCGCCGCCGCGCTCGTCCCCGCGCTCGTTCCCAAAGAGCACTTCGTGAACGCCGTCACCTGGGGCTCCGCCATCTTCCAGATCGCCACCGCCACCGGCCCCATGTTCGGCGGCATCCTCTTCACCATCTCGCTCCTCGGCACGCGCCTCGCCCGCTTCAACGGAGCGCCCTTCGTCTACCTCTTCACACTCCTCTGCATCGTCACCTATCTCATCCTCATCTCCATGATCCGCCCGCGCGGCGCCGCCGAACGCCGCGGCTTCAATCTCTCCACCATGCTCGCCGGCCTGCGCTACGTCGCGCACACCCGCCTTCTGCTCGGCTCAATTTCACTGGACCTCTTCGCCGTCCTCTTCGGCGGCGCCACCAGCCTGCTCCCCATCTTCGCCGACAAGATCCTGCACTCCGGCCCGCACGGCCTCGGCCTCCTGCGCGCCATGCCCTCGCTCGGCGCGCTCATCGTCTCCATGTCGCTGCTCCTTCGCCCGCTCAAGCGCAACGCCGGCAAAAAAATGCTCGCCTACGTCGCCGTCTTCGGAGCCGCCACCGTCGTCTTCGGCCTCAGCCGCAACATCTGGCTAAGCTGCGTCGCGCTCTGCATCGTCGGCGCGTCCGACATGATCTCCGTCGTCGTCCGCTCCAGCATCCTGCAGCTCGCCACGCCGCATGAAATGCGCGGCCGCGTCTCCAGCGTCAACTGGCTCTTCCTCGGCGCCTCCAACGAGCTCGGCGAGTACGAATCCGGCCTCACCGCCCACTGGTGGGGAGCCGTCCGCGCCGTCGTCATCGGCGGCGTCGCCTCCATGGCCATCACCGGCCTCTGGGCCGGCTTCTTCCCCGCCCTCCGCCGCGCCGACCGCCTCGTCGCCGAAGACCTCATCGCCGTCGAACGCGAACTCTCCTCCACCGAATCCGTCCGTTAGCCCCCTAAGCGACACTCACCTCTGCACTCAGTCGAGCCGAATCGCTCACGATAAGCCGACTTATCGGGAATAATCGTAGTTGCCGATAACGCCGTGTTCCGTGCGCCACCGAATCAACAAGCCGCCAATGCAGGTTACTTCCGGGTTCCCAGCTACTGCCGTGCTCCCTTCCCCCGCTCGAAAAAAATCAGCTCGAACATCCGAAGGAGCCGTTCGAATCAAGTCAAGAAGCGAATCGCATGAGTTGCGTTTTCTGGATGGTAAGCACTGAGCCTAATCCTGTCTCGGCGGTTGACCAGGACGCGTGGCAGCAGGTGGCGATGAGCGCCAAGGAGGCTGATCCCACCCGGGACGTGGTGACGGTCGGCCGAGCGATCCAAACGGTCAGTTGGTGGATATCAAGTCGAGGCCGGAATGTCTGATCCGGCGCAAGACGGTGCAGTCGATGCTGCTCTATGCCTACGCATTGCACAAGACCAGCTGACGAATGCGCCGGATTGGATAAGGACGGAGTTATGGGATGCGAAGGGTTATGCCGATGTTCCCGGGCAGCCAAACCGCGAACAGATGCAGGCGCTGGTTCGGATGTTGTTGGCGGAGCGGTTTGGATTGGTGATGCACATGGAGAAGCGCATGTCATCCGTCTACATGCTGACAGTGGCGAAGGGCGGCGCGAAGATCGCGGCGCGCAAGGGTGATCCAAACGGCCTCCGAACGAGAACGATCGCGAGAATCGCGGCCTGGAGACAATGCAAGCTGAAGACCTTTCAATGGGCGAGCTGGCGGGACTGTTATGCGTATCGCTCTTGACCCCCGCCGGTTGACCCGACAGGACTGAAAGGCAGTATTACTTTGAATTGCCAGGGCCGGCGGCCGATTCGGCTTACGTCAGCGCAACGACAGATGCCCCGACGCGATTGTGAACTGCGCGCCGGAGCAGCTGGAGCTGAGACTAGAACCGGTTAAGGCGATTGCAGCTGTAGCTGGAGGTTTACAAGGTCGAGCCGCCAGCGACGAATTAGCCGCGACTCTGCCATCTTCGAATCGCCTGAAAAGTCGCTTTTCGGCAACTTCAACGGATTAGTCCCGATAAACGCGGTTGTGATGAGTAATATGCGCAGGCGCGACTTCCTCGCTTCGTAACAGTCTCGTTCCGCATCGGCGGTTCGGCACACTTCGACGACGCGCGGCGGCGGCCAGCAACTGGAAGCAAACCTTCAGAATGCGCTGAGGACGCAGACGATTTCCGTCCTGAGTTCTTTCACTTCTCTTTCAGAACCTTATCCGCCTTGCTATCGACCTTCTTCTTGTCAGCCGCACTCAGCTTACCGGCATGCTCCTCTTGCGAGGCCCGGGCCTTCGCATTGCGCGCGTGAGACGCGTCCGGCATGGGATATTTGCGTTGCTCCGGCAGCCCGAAATCGCTCTTCGGTTCAGACTTTCTTCTTCTCAGTTGTGAGCTTTGACATCGTTGCCCTCCTAACCAAATGAGATGCCGCGTCCGCCAGACACGCGCGACCGCACCACATCCAACCAACTAGCAATCTCTGCCGCTCCCCTAACTCCTAACTCCCTCACTCCTAACTTCTCAGTACTGCCCATACCTGCCCTTCACCGAATCCAGCAGCTTCTGCGAATCGAACCCCACGCCATCCTTGAACACAATCTCCGTGTTCTCGATATCGCGAATCTCCTTGCTCGGATCCCCGCTCACCACAATCAAATCCGCATCCTTGCCCTCAGCCACCGACCCAATCCGGTCCGCGAGCCCCATATACGTCGCTCCATTCATCGTCCCAATCCTGATCGCCTCCAGCGGCGTAAACCCCGCCTCGACCAGCAGCTCAATCTCCCGCTGATCGCCATATCCAGGCAGCGTTCCACCATCGCCCGTCGGGTCCGGCCCCGCCATCAGCAGCCCACCCGCGTCCACGAACGCATGCTCCATCGCCATGTCGTTCTTGAACTCCTGCGCCCTCGCCGCCGCAGCCTTTGGGTCCGCCGCCGCGCGCGCCAGCTCAAACTTCCGAATCGCCTCATACGCCTCGCGCGCCGGCGGAGACATCGCCACAAAGATCCGCGGATCCATCCGCAGATGCTCCGGGTCATCGCTCTGAAACACCGGCAGCGTCGACGTCACCGCCACATGATGCTCCACCAGCAGCGCAATCAGCGCCTTGCCCTCCGGCGTCTCCGGCGTCATCTTCCCAATCGTCGGCGCACCCGCCGTCTGCGGACACGTATCCAACTTCTTCCCCGGATCAAGCTGCGTATTCACAAAAAATCCATGCTCCAGGTTGTCGATCCCCGCCTCCACCGCCTCCGGATACGTCACCGCGCACAGATGCCCCGTCAGCTTCAGCCCATGCTTGTGCGCCTCATCAATCGCCGCCTTCAGCTCCGCGCGCGTGATGTTCATATACGCCTTGAAACTCGTCGCGCCCTGCTTCGCCCAGAAGTCCACCGTCTCCCGCGCATCGGCCGCATCCCGCAGCTGGTGCATCTGGATGAACGGCGAGTTCGGCCCCTCGAGATACGGCGCCGTCACATCCATGTGCGGCCCCGGCAGCGTACCCGCATCAATCTCATTCCGCAGATTCAAATCCAGATACGGTTCCACCGATCCCGTCGTCCGCAGCGTCGTCACTCCCGCGCCGAGATAAAGTCGCGGCGACGAGAACGGCATCTCCGGCACAATCAGCGGCGGCTCCCACTTTCCGTCTGCGCTAAAGTTCGGCCGCGCGATGTAGTACATGTGGTCATGCATCCCCACCCATCCCGGCAGCACCGTCTTGCCCGTCATGTCCAGGTGCAGCGCCGGCCCGCACCCATCGCACGTGTACGCCTCCTTGTGCGTCGCCGTGTTCGGCCGCTCGACCGCCGCAATCTTGCCATCCAGCAGAATCACCGTCGCGTCCTCAATCGGCGCCGCTCCCGTCCCATCGATCACCCGCACATGCTCCAGCCAGATCGTGTTCTTCGTGGAGTCATACTTCACATACCGCTCGACGTCCGGCGAAAGCGTCTGCGGCGCCTTCAGCGGCACGGGCTTGAAACCATTCTGCGCAGCAACAGGAAGAGCCAACAGCAACGTGAGCGAGGCATACACACGAGAGCGCATAGAAAACACAATCTCCAGTAACTCTTGAAGCCTCGGAAGAATAGCGCACATCCTCGTCGCCGCAGTTTTCCTCAGGATTTCCTTGTCAAGCCCCGCCACCCCTAACCTCAACAAAACACAACCCAAACTGCTGCCGGGGAATTCCACTCAAATTGCTATAATGGAATCAGTGAACTTGAAAGAGGGCTGCGCTATAGCGCAGCCTTTTTGCTATGCGCAGCTTTTTGCTATAGCGCAGCCTTTTTGCTTAGGTGCCTCATCCTCGACCCCGGCGAAGCCGCGCAACGTGGGGTATCGCGTACGGCCGGCATCCTGCGAGCTCGCTCGCCGGTGGACCAGCGATCTGCCTTTAGGCGATCGGAGCCGCAAAATATTGAAATCAGAGATTTTGTGCGCTAAATCTCTGGAATCAATATTTTGCAGCCACGCCCCTCGCGCAAACCGCTGATTCCAAAGATCAGGCCAAAACAGGAGGGGGGAGGGGGGTACCCCCGCACAGCTTCCCGCGCACCTCGCTATCATGAACCTCGCATGCAGATAAACGACACCGCCGCCCTCGGCACCCTGCCCACCGAATCCCGCAACCCCCGCTCCGAGCACCTCGACCAGCTCTCCACCCTCGACATGCTCCGCGTCATCAACGACGAGGACGCCACCGTCGCCACCGCCGTCCGCGCCGAGCTCCCCGCCATCGCCCGCGCCATCGACGAGATCGCCGCCCGCTTCACCCGCGGCGGCCGCCTCTTCTACATCGGCGCCGGCACCAGCGGCCGCCTCGGCGTCCTCGACGCCTCCGAGTGCCCACCCACCTTCTCCGTCCCCGCCGACCTCGTCCAGGGCCTCATCGCCGGCGGCGACACCGCCCTCCGCCTCTCCTCCGAGCACTCCGAAGACTCGCCCGAACTCGGCGCCCAAGACCTCGCCGCCACAGACTTCTGCTCGCCAGCCTCGGACGGCCAAGCCAGACCCGACACCCTCGTCGGCATCGCCGCCAGCGGCCGCACGCCCTACGTCCTCGGCGCGATGGACTACGCTCGCCAGCGCGGAGCCCTCACCATCGGCCTCTCCTGCGTGCCCGGCTCGCCCCTCGCCCAGGCCGCCGACATCCCCATCACCCCCGCCACCGGCCCCGAGGTCCTCACCGGCTCCACCCGCCTCAAGGCCGGAACCGCAACCAAGCTCGTCCTCAACATGATTTCGACCGGAGTGATGGTCCGCGCCGGAGCGACCTACGGCAACCTGATGGTCAACGTCCGACCCACCAACGCCAAGCTCGTGGACCGCGCCGAACGCATCATCGCCGCCGCGACAGGAGTCGACCGCGGCCGCGCCGCTCAACTCCTCCGCGACTCCGGCGAGGACGTAAAGACCGCGATCGTTATGGCCAAGCTCAACCTGAACGCCGAAGCCGCACGCGCGAAGCTCGCCGCCGCTAACGGCGTCCTCGCGCGCGCTCTCGAGTAGTTAGTCTTCCGTCGATTCACCCGCGACCGCCGGTTGCGCTGCAGCCTGTTTCGACTGACCCTTCGACCCAGACTGCTTCTGCGTATCCGAAGCCTGCAACTCACTGCCCGGACCGAGCGGCGTGGTGTGCGGTGTCGTGGCTGTGCTTTTGTCTGCTGCACCTCCGCCTTCGCAAACGGGTGCGGCGCGGTCGGCCCCTCACCCATACCCTCACCGGCCTTGTCCATCGTCTTGCCGTGCAGCGCGCCCGCAACCGCGGAGTCCATCATGATCTCCGCAAACCGACGCGTCTTCTTATCCAGCTGCTCGATGGCCTTGCGAATGATCTTGTAATCGCCGCCGCGAATCGACGCCTGCACCTCGTGCGCCGCGGCGCGAATCTCCTCGTGCTCGACCGACGTCAGCTGCTGCCACGCTTCCGTCTTCTCGCCCTTCTCGACGGCGTCCAGAATCGTCTGCGCTTCGTTCGTCGCTTCGATCAACTGCCGCGCACTGATGTCCTCTTCGGCCATATCAAAGCTCTCCAGGATCATCGACTCGACCTGCTCATCGGTGAGCCCGTACGTGGGCTTCACCTCCACCTGCGCCTCTTTGCCGCTGCGCTGCTCTCTCGCGCTCACCTGTAGGATGCCGTTGGCATCAATCAGAAACTTCACCTCAATCCGCGGCAAACCCGCCACCATCGGCGGAATTCCCTTCAGATCAAAGCGTGCCAGCGAGCGGCAATCCTTCGCCAGCTCGCGCTCTCCCTGCACCACGTGAATCGCCACATTCGTCTGCCCATCAACGCCGGTCGTGAAGTGCTCCGTCGCACTCGCCGGAATCGTCGAGTTGCGCTGAATGATCTTCGCGACCACACCGCCGAGCGCCTCAATGCCCAACGACAGCGGCGTCACATCCAGCAGCAGCAGGTCATCGGTCGCGGCACTCGTCTCGCCGGAAAGAATCTGCGCCTGCACCGCCGCACCCAGCGCGACAACCTCATCCGGGTTGAGCTCCGTGTGCAACTTCTTGCCCCGCGCCTCGAGATCGAACAGCTTCGTCACCAGCGCACGCACTGCAGGAATGCGCGTTGATCCACCGACCATCACGACTTCATCAATCTGCTCCGGCTGCAGCCCCGAATCCTTCAACGCCTGCTTGACCGGAGCAGCCGTTCTCTCGATTACCGGCTGAATCATCTGCTCAAACTGCTCGCGCGTAATCTCACGGAGATACTGCTTGCCGCCCACGAGCTCCACCTGCAAACGCGCCGACGCATTCGACGACAGCGCAATCTTGGCGTCGATCACCGCCTTGCGCAGCGCCTGAATCGCCTCAGGCTGCGTGCTCACATCGACGCCCAGATCGCCGCGAATGTCGTCCAGCGCCACGCCCAGCAGAAGGTTGTCAATGTCATCGCCGCCCAGGTGCGTATCACCTCCGGTCGCGATCACCTCAAAGATGCCCTCGTGCAACTTCAGGATCGAAATATCAAATGTGCCGCCGCCGAAGTCGTACACGGCAATCACGCCATCCTTGCCGCCGTGCAGCTTGTCCAGCCCATACGCCAGCGCCGCCGCCGTCGGCTCATTGACCAGCCGCAGCACCTCCAGCCCGGCGATGCGCCCCGCATCCTTCGTCGCCTGTCGCTGCGCATCGTTGAAGTACGCGGGAACCGTGACGACAGCCTTCGTCACCGGCGCGCCAAAGAACCGCTCCGCATTCCGCTTCAACTGCAGCAGTACATAGGCCGAAATCTCCGGCGGGGTAAGCGTCAGCCCACCCACGTCCAGCTTCAGCACCTCGCCGGCTTTGAGCCCTTGCGCGAGATGAAACGGAAACAGCTTCAGCTCCGGCTCCACATCCTCGAGGTCGCGTCCCATCAGCCGCTTCACCGAGTACACCGCATTCCCGGGCTTCGTCAGCAACACATCGCGCGCGGCATTGCCGACCGCGAACCCGTCCTTCGTGTCCTGATCAAACGCCACGACACTCGGCACAATCGGCGAGCCGTCTTCGCCCGGGATCACCTGCGGCGTGTCACCCTGCATGTACGCGACAAGCGAGTTGGTCGTACCCAGGTCAATGCCGACGACGCGCTGCTGTTGTTCTGCCACGAGACTCCTCTTCACGGCGCGCAACCAGCCTCAAGCGCACCATCCTTTATTGTCACACTATCGAATGGATGCGCGCCGGCCCGCAGCGTCGCTTGCGCGCACAGCATGCCCTCGCAGACAATCGCGCGTATGAACATCAACGTGACCAACCAGGCTTCAAACAGCACGTCCGCAGCGAAGACGGTCGTCGCCACCAAGGACGCTCCGGCGGCCATCGGCCCCTACTCGCAGGCCGTCCGCTCCGGCGACCTCGTCTTCACCTCCGGCCAGGTCGCGCTCGATCCCGCAACCGGCCAGATCGTCGGCAGCAACATCACCGAGCAGACCCACCGCGTGCTCGCCAACCTGCGCGGCGTGCTCGAGGCAGCGGGGGTCACGTTCGCCGACGTCATCAAGACAACCGTCTTCCTCAAGAGCATGCGCGACTTCGCCGCCATGAACGAGATCTACGCCCGCGCGTTCGCAGCAGAAGGCGTCGTTGCACCGGCCCGCTCCACCGTCGAGGTCGCCGCGCTGCCCAAGGACGCGCTGGTTGAAATCGAGTGCATCGCGCGCGGATAGACCGCGAATCCCGCAAAGCTCCGCGAGCGTCATACCTATCAGGAAGGAGAACGACCATGCCCGACATTCCTGCAGCGGGACCGCTGAGCGACGCGGCCATCAGCACGGAGAACAAATCCTCGCGGAAGACGCACCTCAGCGAAGACGAGTGGCGCAAGAAGCTGACGCCGGAGCAGTACCACATCCTCCGGGAGAAAGGCACAGAGCGCGCTTTCACCGGAGCGCTGGTGAACAACCACGACGACGGGGTCTATCACTGCGCCGCGTGCAACGCTCCGCTGTTCAAATCGGAGACAAAGTTCGAGTCAGGCTCAGGCTGGCCCAGCTTCTTTGAGCCCGTATCCAAGGATGCAGTCGACATCCACGAAGACACCAGCCACGGCATGCGGCGCATCGAGGTGACCTGCGCGAACTGCGGATCGCATCTCGGCCACCTGTTTCCCGACGGCCCCAAACCAACCGGCCAGCGTTATTGCATCAATTCCGCTTCGCTGGACTTCGCAAAGCAGTAGCTGCCCGCCGGAAAACAGCAGCCAGCCGCAACAGAAAAATCCTCGCCCCGGCGAGGATTTTCTTTAACTTGACGAGTCTTAGTTCTCCGGAACCACTGCGGGCGTCCGCACAGGGATTGGACCTTGCTCCGCCTGATCGCGCTCCAGCAGCAGCCGCGTCTCCTCGAGGTTCAACGTGACGCCGTCCACGATGAACTCGTAGTCGCCGGCGTTGTCCGGAACCTTGATGACGCCTTCCACCGTATGTCCGCGCTTGGTAAGTGACTGAACCAGCAGATCCGTATCCACCGACATCGTGCGTACCCTCACCCGAGAAAGATGTGATCCGCGCTCGATTGTATACGCCGCAGCCGGCTAACCTTTAACGATCTTGCCGGACTTGATGCAGCTGGTGCAGACGCGAACCCGCTTTGCAACGCCGTTCGTAACGGCCTTTACCGTCTGCAGGTTAGGATTCCAGCGCCGCCGCGTCACGTTGTGCGCGTGCGAGATGTTGTTGCCGAACTGCGGCCCCTTGCCGCAAAACTCACATACCTGTGCCATAACCAATCTCCGAAAACTGCCAAAAACTTGTGTCGCAAATCTCCCCGACCAGCCTGGGTCCCAACGGACATCTGAGGGGAGATGGTAGGCACGATTGGATTCGAACCAACGACCTCTACCGTGTCAAGGTAGCGCTCTAACCAACTGAGCTACGCGCCTAAAGTGCGTACACCACAGTTTACCGTGGATTTCGGCCACGCGGCAACCAGGCCGGCCGCATTTCCTAGGGGTGGTGCGACTTGGGGCGCGGGAGAGCATAGGGTTCCAGCGGGTCGGGCACGAGCGGCTTGGGGCGGTTTACGTTGTACTGAAAGAGCATGCAGAAGTGAAGCGGCATCTGTATGTCGCCGGGCACGGGGAACGGAGCTGATCTCTGGATCGTGTTCACGGCATGCTTATCGTACGATTTGCGGCCTGAGCTCATCATTACGGCCATTTCGTTGACGGTGCCGTCCGGGAGCAGATCAAAGCGGATCAGAACGGACCTGCCCTTGGAAAACTGGCTGGTCGCCAACTCTGGAATATGGTGCAGCCACTCATAGGACATCTGCCGGATCATCACCGGCACGAACTCCTTCACCTCGGCTCTCTGGTCGTCGGTCAGAAGGTCGTTCGCGTCCCAGACCGGATTGGCCTGATCGGAAGGAGCGGTGCAGAACTCGTCTTCAGCGGTCACCGGAGGAGGAGGAGAATGTGGCTGCGCGAGAATCACAGCACCGGGAGGAAGCTTCAACGTGCCTTGCTGCGGGACCGGCGCTGCCGGTAACGCAGTCTGCGCGAGGCCGCCCGCGCTCCTCAGTACGATCAACGCACAGAGAGGTCCCAGAAAATGAACTTTCCTCATTGGTCGGAAATCTTATAACAGCCTGATTCCACTTCTGCGCATCGAATCCCCGTGCCCGAGCTTCCCGAGGTCGAAACCGTCGCCAATGGCGTGAATGCGCGCGTTCGCGGGCAGCGCATCGTGCGCGTCTGGACCAGCGGCAAGCCCCAGACCTTCAAGTCCCCGGAGGAAGAGATCGCGCAGGCGCTCACCGGCGCGACGGTCGACCGCGTGCGCCGCGTGGGCAAGTCGATCGTCTTCGACCTCACGCGCGCCAGGAAGCCGGCCCCGCAGTTCCTCGTCCACCTCGGCATGACCGGACGCCTGCTCGTCTCGCAACCTGACGTTCCGCTGCCCGCCCACACGCACGCGGTGCTCACGCTCGCCGACAAGCGCGAGATCCGCTTCGTCGATCCCCGCCGCTTCGGCCGCCTGTCCATCGTTCCGATCAGCAAAGAGGAGCCGCAAGGCTACAGCGGCCCCGGCAGAGAGCCGACGACCATCTCCGCCGACGAGTTTGCCGCAGCTCTTCCGCGGACGCAAGCTCGCCATCAAAGCAGCGCTGCTGAACCAGTCGATCCTGCACGGGGTTGGCAACATCTACGCCGACGAGAGCCTCTTCCGTGCCGGCATCCGGCCGCGCCGCGCTGCCGGACGCCTCACGCGCGACGAGCTCACCCGCCTGCATGGCGCGCTTCAGCAGGTTCTCGCGCATGCCATTCAGCTCGGCGGATCGTCCGTATCGGATTACGTCGATGCCGACGGTGTGCGCGGCTTCTTCCAGCTCGAGCACAAGGTCTACGGCCGCGCCGGCGAGGAGTGCATCGTCTGCGCGATCGCCGCTCAAAAAAATCATCGTTGGTGGCCGCACGACCGTGTACTGCGCGCGCTGCCAGCGTTAGCCAGGCAGCCTAGCCGCGGTCGACAGCCTGCTCCGCCGCGACCGCTGCGCCCAGCACACGCGTTCCCGGCGTATCGTCCACAACCTCGATCGAGTAGCTCTGCAGCGAGCTCATCTTCACCATCTGGTGCAGATAATCCTTCAGCATCCGGAGATCAAGGAAGCGCACGTTGTAGCCGGTGATGAAGAACTTGCGCGCGCCCGCCTGGTGAATCGTGCTCGCCGTCGCGGCAGCCAGCGCCTTGTGCCACAGCTGCTTGAACTCGAAGCAGCGCGTGTCGCTTCTGTCGTTGGCCGCTTCGAACACCTCTTCCGGCTCCATGTCCAGAAACCGGAGTCTCATCGCGCGGTGGCCCATGATGCCCTCCAGGTGACCGCGCCCGCCGCAGCCGCAGTAGTTCTCCTTGTCATCCAGCGTCACGACCGTGTGGCCGCCCTCCCACACGCCTTCCGCAAAGGGATAGCAGCCGTAGCCGATGCCTGTGCCGATCGTCCACACGCGCACCTGCTGCTCCAGCCTGCCGTGCTGCGAGGCCAGCCCGGCAGCCATCGCGTCCGCGTCGTTCACAATCGTGACCGGCGCCTTGAAGCCGCGCGACGCGAGCTCGCACGCGATGAGCTCCTGGACGCGCGCGCCCTTCAACTGCGGCAAATTCGGCGCCTCTTCAACGACACCGTTGCGGATGAGCCCCGGAATCGCAATGCCGACGCCCTTGATGGTCGACTCATGTCCTTTCGCCGCCTCGAGAACAACGTCACAGATCCCGCTGACCAGCGAGTCGGTGGGAAGCTCGACCAGCGCCTGGTCTTCATCCTCTTCCTGCGGACCCGCTCCGTCCGGATACGACAGCAGCTCGCCCTGAATCTTGTGCCCCACCACCAGGCCCGCGAAGATGCGCTGCGCCAGATTCACACCGATCGCCTCCACCGGCTGTGCGCCTGCGTGTGACTCTGTGCCCGGCCTGTTCCGTCCTGTCATTCTCCGGCTCCTCCGGGCCCGATGCCCTGCAGTGCGCTTCGAGAAAACCAAACGCCTAAAGCTAGTGACAGTAGCCTTCGGCGAGAACCATCGTCAATCGCCCCCGGCTGAGCTGCGACTAATCGAGCTTGGACACGCGATTTAGTCCATTGAACGCCGCGACCTTATAACACTCCGCGAGCGTCGGGTAGTTGAACACCGTATCGACGAAGTACTCGAGCTTGCCGCCCAGCGCCATCACCGCCTGCCCAATGTGCAGCAGTTCGCTCGCACCCTCGCCGATGATGTGCACGCCCAGAATCGAGTGGTTCTCGCGGTGGAAGATCAGCTTCAGCCTTCCCGTCGTATCGCCGCGAATCTGGCCGCGCGCAATCTCGCGGTAGTAGGCCACGCCGACCTCATACGGCACGTCTTCCTCCGTCAACTGCTCCTCGGTCTTGCCGATGAAGCTGATCTCCGGAATCGTGTAGATGCCGTACGGGTAGTAGCTCGGATTGGAGACGACCGTGTCGTCGCCGAACGCACGCGCCGCCGCGATTCTTCCCTGCTCCATCGAGACCGACGCCAGCGACGGAAACCCGATCACGTCGCCGACAGCAAACACGCAGGGCTGCTTGGTACGAAAATCCTTGTCGACCGGGATGCGCCCGCGAGGGTCGGCTTCAATGCCCGCTGCCGCAAGGTTCAGCTCGTCCACATTGCCCTGCCGGCCAACTGCGTACAACAGCGCATCACCCTGCAGCTTCTTCTTCGACTCAAGATTCGCAACCACAGACCCGCCGTCAACCTCTTCAACCGACTCGACCTCTTCATTCAGCCGCATCGTCACACGCGCATCGCGCAGGTGATAGCTCAGCGCCTCGACGATCTCCTGGTCGGCGAACTCGAGCAGCCGCGGCCGCCGCTCGATCAGCGTGACCCGCACACCCAGCGCCGCGAACATGCAGCAGTACTCCACGCCGATGACGCCGCCGCCGACGATGATCATCGTCTTCGGCAGGTTGACGAGGTCCAGCACCTGGTCCGAGTTCACGATCGTCTTTCCGTTGATCGGCACCTTCGGCGAGCTCGCCGGCTTCGTCCCGTCCCGATGATGACGCTCTTGCCTTCGTAGATCTGCCCGCCGCGCGTGTTCGTCACCTTCACGTGCGTCGGATCTTCGAAGCTCGCAACGCCTGTAAGCACCTCAACGTTGTTGCGCGAGAGCTGCGCATCCGTGACGTCGATCTCCGTCTTGATCACGTGCTGCACGCGGAAGGCGAGATCGGCCATCGTGATCCGCTCCTTCACGCGATAGTTCATGCCATAAATCGACTTGTAGTTGTAGCCCGAGAGATGCAGCACAGCCTCGCGCATCGTCTTCGACGGAATCGTGCCGGTGTTGATGCAGACGCCGCCCACCACCTCGCGAGCCTCAATCAGCGCTACCTTCTTGCCCAGCTTGGCCCCGTAAATAGCGGCACGCTGACCTGCCGGTCCGGAGCCAATGACGATGAGGTCATACAAATTGGCCATACGTCGCTGCGCTCTCCCGTGAAAAAACAAACTGCGGCACTTCGCTGAACTTTCTTAGTAAGCCGCGTTCAGCATGTTGGTCCCGCTGTGCCGCTGTCTATCATAGCCCTCCGCCCGCGAAAGGCCATGCATCGAACGGCGCAGATAAACTGGTCGGATGCTTCGTTGTGCCATAACGGGAGGCACAGCTTCCGGTTTCGTCAACAGAGTGCAAATCGAGCAGACGGAAGCTCAGGTGCGCCGTTGGACTGCAGCCGGCATCGACTTCATCCAGCTGCGCGAAAAGAATCTTGAGCCCGGCGCTCTGCTGCTGCTTGCTGAAGCCGCGATGCGCATCCTGCACGAAACCCACTCGGCGACGAAGCTTCTCATCAACGCACGCGCGGATATTGCGATCGCCGCACGCGCACACGGCGTTCATCTCACGGCGCATCCCGACGAGCTCACGCCACAACAGATTCGCGCGCTGTACCAGCACGCCGCGCTTCAGTCCCCGGTCGTCAGCATCTCGTGTCACACGACAGACGAGATCGCACGCGGACGTGATAACGGCGCCGACCTCATCCTCTTCGGTCCTGTCTTTGAGAAACGCATGGAAGGACAAGTGGGCGTCCCCGGCGTAGGCCTGGACGCACTCTCGGTCGCGTGCACCGTCGCGCGCCCGGTGCCCGTGCTCGCGCTCGGTGGCATCACAGCGGCCAACGCTGGGCAGTGTCTTGATGCAGGAGCGACGGGCATTGCCGCCATCCGGCTATTCGCATAGTCGAGATCAAAACCGCTCATCCGCCGAAGGGCCGTACAGCGCCGGGACCGCTGCCTCGTTCAGCCGGAGATAGACCGTCAGCTGGCCCCGGTGGTGCGCCCAGTGATTCAGCACGCCGTGGCGGATGTTGATGTAGCGCGGCTCGTCGCTGATGAGGTGTCCGTGCGCCTTCAGTTTCCAGTTCGTCATCAGGTGTTCGTCCGTCGTCCCTTGGAGAGCGGCCTTCGCTTTAGCCACGGCATCGTCCAATGTGGACAGCAGCTCAGTATTCGTCTTCCAGGGCCTGGGCTTCTCAGGATTTTCTCCGGCTGGAGCAAAGTCCAGCTCATCGCGATTCACCATAAAGTCGATCCACTCGGGCATCGCAGCCACAAGCGACGCCAGGTATCCCAGGGGCATCGACTTCTCATGCGGCTTGAATTCCTGCTGGTCTTGGGGCACCCGTTCGAGCGTCTTGCGGGTACCCACGGCCTCGCGCTCCAATTCGGCTAACAACAGCTCGGTAAGCTTCAGGTTCATTGCGGCTCAACCCTCCTGCCTCAAAGGAGAACACGATGCTCCTGACATCTTCTTGTCAGGAGAGTGCCGGCAGTCGCCGCCTCGTTGACGCTCCCGCGCCGCGGGCCTACCCTTAATTCATGCTGATTACGCCCATCCAACTTGCCGACGAGTCTCTCCCGCTGAACGAGACCATCCCCGAGGGCGCAATCGACTACACGCCCGACATCCACCAGCGCGGCCCGCTGGCACTCACCGGCCGCGCCGACCTCATCGTCGAGCACCGCGGCCCCCGCGAGTTCGTGGAGGACATCCGTCTCCGCGCGCACTTTGCCGGCAAGTTCGAGCTCCTCTGCGCCCGCTGCCTTGAGCCGGTCCAGATGCCGCTCGCCGGCGACTTCGACCTTATCTACCGGCCGATCAGCGTCGAAACCGAGGCCGGCGAGCACGCCATCACCGAAGATGAGACCGAAATCGGGTATTATGAAAAGAGCGGACTTCTGCTGGAGGACGCCGTGCGCGAACAGGTGCTTCTTGGCCTGCCAGGCCGCGCGCTCTGCCAGCAGGAGTGCAAGGGTCTCTGCCCGAAGTGCGGCGCCAATCGCAACCTGGCCGACTGCGGCTGTGGTGAGGGTTCCAAGGACCCGCGCTGGAATGCGCTGGCGGGACTCAGCCTCAGTCAAAGGCCTGAGCGCCCAGCGAATTTTGCAACACCCGAGTTCTGCCGGCAGCGGCTAAGACCCTGCGGCTGTTCAGTTTGAGAGGACTTCCATGCCTAATCCGAAACGGCGCCACTCCAAGCAGCGCACCGCCAAGCGCCGCAGCCACGACTTCCTGACCCCGACCGGCGTCTCCACCTGCCCCAACTGCGGCGAGCCCAAGCGGCCTCACACCGTCTGCGCAAAGTGCGGCGAGTACAAGGGCCGTGCCGTCGTCGAGGCCAAAAACGCGGAGTAGCCTGGCGGAGTAAGCCTGCCGATTAACATCGCAGGCATCGCCTTCAGCCCACATCTCCTTTACACTCCGCAGTTAAGCTCTCGCAAGAAGCTCAAGGCGCATGCCGATCGACATCGTTCTCGATGCCATGGGGTCCGACAAGGCCCCCGACCCTGAGATACGCGGGGCGATCCTGGCTGCACGCCACCTGGACGTCCGCGTCCACCTGGTCGGCCCGGAGGACGTCCTGCGCCCAAAACTGCGCGCCGCCCTCAAGGAAGACGACGACCAGAACGGCGGCACGCTTCCGAACCCACTTGAAGCGCTCGGAACATCGACGGCCGGCCGCAATGGCCGCAAGCGCAAGCGCCGCCCCGCCGTCTTCCTCGTGCAGGCCAGCGAGTGGATCAGCATGGAGGACAAGGCCGCGCTCGCGGTCCGCTCCAAGCGCGACAGCTCGATGCGCGTCGGCCTGAAGATGGTCCGC
The DNA here is from genome assembly GCA_963777205.1 of uncultured Acidobacteriaceae bacterium. Lineage (GTDB taxonomy): Bacteria > Acidobacteriota > Terriglobia > Terriglobales > Acidobacteriaceae > Granulicella. The sequence goes on from CAVZPQ010000001.1 coordinate 671,936, forward strand.
GAAGGCCGCGCCGGCGGCTTCGTCACGGCCGGCAACACCGGCGCCGCCATGGCCACCGCCAAGATGGTCCTCGGCTCGCTCCAGGGCGTCGACCGCCCCGCGCTCGCCACTCTGCTCCCCACCACCGCCCGCACACCCTGCGTGCTGCTCGATGTCGGCGCCAACGTCGACTGCGATCCGAACAATCTTCTTCAGTTCGCCGTCATGGGCCACATGTACGCCAAAGACGTGCTGCACATGCCCAATCCGCGCGTCGGTCTGCTCTCCATCGGCGAAGAGGAGACCAAGGGCAACAACCTGACCCGCGACACCTTTCCCCTGCTGCGCGAGCTCGACCTGAACTTCATCGGCAACGTCGAAGGCCGCGACCTCTACAACGGCCGCGCCGACGTCGTGGTCTGCGACGGCTTCGTCGGCAACGTAGCCCTCAAGACCAGCGAGGGCGTCGCCAAGCTCGTCACGTCGTCACTGCGCGAAAGCCTCAAGGCCACGGTGACCGCGCAGATGGGCGCGCTGCTCAGCCGCAAGGCGTTCCACAATTTCAAGAAGCGCATCGACTACTCCGAGTACGGCGGCGCTCCGCTGCTCGGCGTCCGCGGAGTCTGCATCGTCGGCCACGGCAGCTCCAACGAGCGCGCCATCATGAACGGCATCCGCGTCGCCGCCGAGTTCGCGCAGGCCAACGTGAACCAGGGCATCGAAACAGCCCTGCAGCCAGCGGCAAACAGCCCTGAGCCAGCGGAAACGACGCTGAGCTGCTTCTATCGCCCCTGAGCAATCGATTGAACGCACTCCCCGCCTGTAAAAAACAGCAAGCAAGCGCTGACCCAAACCGCTGGCCTCTTTCACCGCACTACAACAGACACTCACCTCGTACCATCAGACTCAAACCGCCCGGGCATCGCCCCCCTCCGGCTCCTCGTCACAACATGAACGCGCTGTGAAGCTGTCAGGCAGCGCACTTCGGGGGGCTCTTATGCCGGAACACGTCAGCCGACTCGACTCCGACCTGCCCGAGTTCCCCGCAGCCGCGGGCCGCGGCACTATCTTTTCGCCGCTCTCCCAGGACACTCATCAAGGCGTCATGCGCGCCCACACCGTCCAGACCATCAACGCCGACCCGCAGACTCTCTACGAGATGTGGAAGAACGCCGAGCTTGCCCCCGCTGGATGGAGTACGTCGTCTCCGCCCAGCAGAAGAGCGCGACCGTAGTCCGCTGGGTGCTCGGCAATCCTGAGGATCCCAACGGCCGCCGTCTCGAATATGACACCGAGTACGTCGAAGACATCCCCGGCGAAAAGCTCTCCTGGCGGTCGCTCGACTCCACCATTAACGAAGCAGGCGAAGTCATCTTCCGCCCCGCCCCAGGCAAGCGCGGCACGGTCGTCGTCCTGCAGGAGAGCGCAAACATTCCCGGCGGCAGCCTCGGCATGGCTGCAGCCGCCGTCGCAAAACGTTCGCCGCGCCAGATCGTCATCGAAGACCTGCGCCACTTCAAACAGCTCGCCGAAACCGGAGAGATTCCAAACGTCGACCGCAACCCGCACGGGCCGCGTGGATTCATCGGCAGCCTGAAAGAGCGGCTCTACGGCGAAAACAATCCCACGCCACCCGGGACCACCGTCATCCACTGAGGCCACAGGACAGCTACCAAACACCCACGCTGAGCAACAAGGGGGAGCAAGATGAAAGCAGTCTGCTGGATGGGCACGGGCAACATTCAGGTCCACCAGGTGCCTGACCCCGAGCTCGTGAACCCGCACGACGCCATCGTGCGCGTCACTTGCAGCGCCATCTGCGGCTCCGACCTCCATCTCTACGACGGCTACATCCCCACCATGGAGGCCGGCGACATCCTCGGCCACGAGTTCATGGGCATCGTCGAAGAGGTCGGCCCCGAAGTCACAAATCTCAAGCCCGGCGATCGCGTCGTCGTCCCCTTCACCATCGCCTGCGGCAACTGCTTCTTCTGCAAGCGCGACCTCTGGAGCCTCTGCGACAACACCAACCCCAACGCGCAGATCGCCGAGACCATGTACGGCTACTCCGGTTCCGCGCTCTTCGGCTACTCGCATATCTACGGCGGATACGCCGGCGGCCAGGCCCAATATGTCCGCGTGCCCTTCGCCAACGTCGGCCCCATCAAGATTGACAACGACCTTCCCGACGAGAAGGTCCTCTTCCTCTCCGACATCTACCCCACCGGCTACATGGCCGCCGAGAACGCCAACATCCAGCCCGGCGACACCGTTGCCGTCTGGGGCTGCGGTCCGGTCGGCCTCTTCGCCATCGCCAGCGCTTACATGATGGGCGCCGAGCGTGTCATCGCGATCGACCGCTTCCCCGAGCGCCTCAAACTCGCCCGCGAATACTGCGGCGCCACCACCATCGACTACACCGACAATGACGTGGTCGTCGTCGAAGCGCTGCGCGACCTTACCGGCGGCATCGGCCCCGACTGCTGCATCGACGCAGTCGGCATGGAGGCGCACTCGCACACGCTCGTCGGCATGTATGACAAGCTCAAGCAGGCTGTCATGCTCGAGACCGACCGCCCCTTCGTCCTGCGTCAGGCCTTGCAGGCCATCCGCAAAGGCGGAACGCTCTCGATTCCCGGCGTCTACGGCGGCGCGCTCGACAAGGTGAACTTCGGCGCAGCGTTCGGCAAGGGCATCCACATGGGCATGGGCCAGACCCACATGCAGAAATATCTCAAGCCCCTGCTGAAGACCATCGAGGAAGGCAAGATCGACCCAAGTTTTCTGATCTCGCACCGTATCGGCATCGAAGAGGTGCCGGATATGTACAAGATCTGGCGCGACAAGAAGGACCAGGTCACGAAGATTGTGATCGATCCCTGGCAGGACCAGATCGGCGAAAAGCTTGCAGCGTAACCCCCCTGAACAACGCTGCTGCCCCAGGGCCCAGGAGCGAAAACTCCTGGGCCCATTTTTTTCACAAACATTTTCTGTGTGTCGCTGTCTCGCGGCCGCGCCTCACGCGGCTATCATGAACCCACAGGACTCATCCGATGGCCTTGAATAAACAGCTTGAGCCGCCTCCCGCTGCGCGGCAGGACGCCGCCTCCTTCGAACTCCTTCGCGTCTGGATCGCCGACCAGGGACAACACGTCAGCCTTCGCTCCGGTGTCTGGGAAGACGCATTCGCCTGGGGCATTGTTCTCGCGGATCTCGCGCGCCACATCGTGCACGCTGAATCGCTCGCACGCAAGGGGCTCGATCAGCCGGCATTTCTTGAGCGCATGATCGAAGGATTTCAGGCTGAGATCGAATCGCCCACCGACGACCCTGAAGGCGAACTCACGCAGTAAAAGAGCAGATTTACATCACCCGCGCGACGCGCTCCAGCTCCGCGTTAATCTGCTCCGGCTTCGCTCCCATGCGCTCGATCTTGCTGGCTACCCGGCGTGCCTCCTGTGAGGAAATTCCATACCCGCGGCCGGTCAGAAAGCTGGACAGAATCTCTCCGGCCTGAAACGTATCAACACCGCATTGCATAAGTTCGCTGCGGAGCCCCATCAAATCCGATGGCGTAAACTTCTCCGCATTCAATCGATCGTCAGAATGTTCCAGGTCATTCAAAGCGCCTCTCCCTTCGAGCTAGCTAAAATCCCGTGGGGCGTGCGGCCAACTGCATGAAACGTTAGAGCGGGATTGGTTCGCGCGAGTTGTAGTGGAATCAGCGGAAACACACGTTACTAGTGGGTGTTCCCCGCGTTGTCGATGGAATCAAAGTTGCCACCCGCGATATCCTCTTCACATGCCGTCTGCACTCGCCGCCGCTCGTGTTCTCGATGGAATCGCCATCGCCTCCGAAATTAAATCCGAGGTTGCGCGCGAGGTCGAAGCCGCACGCCGCGCCGGCTACACACCCGGACTCGCCGTCGTTCTCGTCGGTGAAAATCCCGCGTCGCAGATCTACGTCCGCAGCAAAGTCAAAACCTGCGGCGAGCTCGGTATCTACTCCGAGATGCACACCCCGCCCGCGTCAATCACCACCGAAGAGCTTCTCGCGCTCGTGAATTCACTCAACTCCCGCGACGAGATCGACGGCATCCTGATTCAGCTTCCATTGCCCGAGCACGTCGACACGGCTCGCCTGCTCGAAGCTGTCGTTCCTCAGAAAGACGTCGACGGCTTCCACCCGATCAACGCCGGCCGCCTGCTCAGCGGCGCGCCGATGGAGACCGTGCTCGCGCCCTGCACGCCCGCGGGCATTCATGGAGATCCTCAAGCGCAGCAACATCCCGCTCGCCGGCGCAAACGCCGTCGTCATCGGCCGCTCCAATATCGTCGGGAAGCCCGTCGCCGCGATGCTGATCAACGCCTCCGCCACGGTCACGGTCTGCCACTCGCGCACACGCGATCTCGCCCGGATCACCCGCGAGGCCGACATCCTGGTCGCCGCCATCGGCCGCGCCGGCTTCGTGCATCGCGACATGGTCCGCCCCGGCGCGACCGTCGTCGACGTCGGCATCAACCGCCTCACCGGCGAAGCCGAGTTCTCGCGCTTCTTCCCACCGGAGCACCCCGATCACCTCACGCGCCGCGAGACCTTCCTCAAGCGCGGCTCAACCGTCATCGGCGACGTCGATCCCGCAGCCTTCGCCATCTCCGGCGCCTACACGCCCGTTCCCGGCGGCGTCGGCGCACTCACGATTGCTATGCTGATGTCCAACACCGTGAAAGCCGCACGCCTGCGCCGCGGCCTCTGACGAAACCTGAAAGGCACGCCATGGCTCCCGCCAGATCATCCGCGCGTCGCTTCCGTGGCACCACCGCAATTGTGGTCTACAGCCTCTGCGTGCTTGTCATCATGGCGTGGGCCGAGTGGAAGACGAGACACCCCGGATACTGGACCGCCGCACTCGCGGCCTCGATCCCGGTGTTCGCTGCCTGCCTCGGTGCATTCCTCAACAATCGATCGGACGAAAACTAGCTCATGTTGCGCGTTGGCCTCACCGGCGAGCTCGGCAGCGGCAAATCCACCGTCGCCCAGATGCTCGCGCAACGCGGCGCCATCGTGCTCTCCTCCGACGAGATGGGCCGCGCCCTGATGCAGCCCGGCCAGCCAGCGTTCATAACGATCCTCCGCCGCTTCGGCTTGTCGATCCTCAGCCCCGACGGCACACTCAACCGCAGCGCCCTCGCAAAGCTCGCCTTCGACCCACAACACCCGCGCATCGAAGAGCTCAACGCAATCATCCACCCCGCCGTGCTCGCCGCGCAGGCCGAGCGCATCGCCGAGCTCACCCGCACGCACCCGCACGCCATCGTCGTCATCGAGTCCGCGCTGATCTTCTCGACAAAGCACGCACCCGGCCGCGGCTGGGCCGACCGCTTCGACTGCATCGTCCTCGTCACCGCACCCGACGAGCTCAAGATCGATCGGTTCATCCAGCGCTCCGCATCCGGCGTCATCAATAAATCCGCACTCCGCGACGAAGCACGCCGGCGCATCGAAGCGCAGCGCGCGACGATTCCCGCCGACATCCGCACCTTCACCATCCAGAACCACGGCTCGCTCGCCGACTTGGCAACGAAAATCGGCGCTCTGTGGAGCGATCTCGCCGCGCTCGAAAAAACCCGCTGAACGCCGCCTCCCGACACCTTCCGCGCCCTCAGTTTGATACCCTTGAAGCTGCACACATTCAAAGGAGACATCATGGCTACAGCCGTTCTGGAACAGACCCTGCCCTACAAGGTGGCAGACATCTCACTCGCCGACTGGGGCCGCAAGGAGATCACCATCGCCGAGCAGGAGATGCCCGGCTTGATGTCCATCCGCGCCAAGTACGCGCCGTCCAAGCCGCTCAAGGGCGTCCGCGTCACCGGCTCGCTGCACATGACCATCCAGACCGCCGTGCTCATCGAGACGCTGGTCGAGCTCGGCGCCACCGTCCGCTGGGCCTCGTGCAACATCTTCTCCACCCAGGACCACGCCGCCGCCGCCATCGCCGCCGCCGGCGTCCCGGTCTTCGCCTGGAAGGGCGAGTCGCTCGAAGAGTACTGGTGGTGCACCGATCAGGCGCTCCGTCACGAGAACGGCACCGGCCCGCAGCTCGTCGTCGATGACGGCGGCGACGTCACCCTGCTCATCCACAAAGGCTACGAGTTCGAGGACGGCGACACCTCCTGGATCGACGGCCCCAAGGGCTCGCACGAGGAAGAGGTCATCAAGGCCCTCCTGAAGCGCATCAAGAGCGAAGACGCGCAGCGCTGGCACAAGGTCGCGAAGGACTGGCGCGGCGTCTCCGAAGAGACCACCACCGGCGTCCACCGCCTCTACAAGATGCTCGAGCAGGGCAAGCTCCTCGTGCCCGCCATCAACGTCAACGACTCCGTCACGAAGTCCAAGTTCGACAATCTCTACGGCTGCCGCGAGTCGCTCGTCGACGGCATCAAGCGCGCCACCGACGTCATGGTCGCCGGCAAGGTCGCCGTCGTCTGCGGCTACGGCGATGTCGGCAAGGGCTCCGCAAAATCACTGCGCGGCCTCGGCGCGCGCGTCGTCATCACCGAGATCGACCCCATCAACGCCCTGCAGGCCGCGATGGAAGGCTTCGAGGTCACGACCATCGAAGAGACACTCGGCCGCGGCGACATCTACGTCACCACCACCGGCAACGTCGACGTCATCACGCTCGAGCACATGCGCCAGATGAAGGACCAGGCCATCGTCTGCAACATCGGCCACTTCGACAACGAGATCCAGATGGCCGAGCTCGACGGCTCCGACGCGAAGAAGCTCAACATCAAGCCGCAGGTCGACCAGTACACCTTCCCCAACGGCAACTCGATCTTCGTCCTCGCCGAAGGCCGTCTCGTGAACCTCGGCTGCGCCACCGGCCATCCGTCGTTCGTGATGTCCAACAGCTTCTCCAACCAGACGCTCGCGCAGCTCGACCTCTGGGCGAACAAGGACACCTACAAGCCCGGCGTCTACATCCTGCCCAAGAAGCTCGACGAAGAGGTCGCGCGCCTTCACCTCGAGAAGATCGGCGTGAAGCTCACGACGCTCTCGAAGAAGCAGGCCGACTACCTCGGCGTCTCCGTCGACGGCCCCTACAAAGCCGAGCACTACCGCTACTAAGAGACGTAGACAGTAGAGCACAGACAGCAGAAAGGCCGCCCAACAGCAGGCGGCCTTGCTGCTGAAATTCTGGACTGTCTACTATCTACTGTCTACCCTCTACGGTCTCGTCCAGCCTCTACTGTCTGCGCCCATTGTGCTTGTCGCGATAGATTCGCCGCGACTCCTGGTTCTGCTGCCGCGACAGCGTACGCCGATCCTGCGCACTCAAATGCCCGTTGTCCTCGGCGCGCATGCCACGCTCCTCGCGATTGATGCCCGTCTCCTGGTGCTCCAGCCGCGCAGTCTCACCGGCCGTCAATTGTCCGCTCTTCACACCCTGCCCAATGCGGTCCTGCTGATTCTCTTTGCGCGCGTTGATGTGGTTCCGCTGATACTGCGTCGTCTGCGCAAACCCAGCAACAGGCGCCAGAACGAGAGCTGAAGCAAGAATAAGTTTGATCGCTTTCATGACCAATCCCTCCGTTATCACTGCGGCGTTTGCATTCATGCCGCTGTGTACGAACAGATGGACACACCTCATGCACTGCAGTTGCGAAGATTGCGAAAACTATATTTCCGTTCGTAACCGCAACTTCCGCGCCGGTGCTGTGTAAGCGAGAAACACGCACCCGCAACTCTACTGTCTACTGTCTGTTTTCTACTGTCTGCTTTTCCTGCGGATCGTAGTCGCTCGCCACAATCTCATCCACACCCTGCGACTCCGTCTTCGGATGATCCACCAGCACCACCGTGCGCACCGCGCCCGCCGCATACGTCGTCTGCGGAGCCGTCAGCAGCGGCAGCGCCTGGTTCGTCGGCGCCGTCCCCGCCGGCACCACCACCAGCGAATACGTCCCCGCCGGCAGAATCACGTACCCCGTCGACGCGCCAAACGCCACGCCCGCCCGCACCGCCGACGTCGCCTTCAGCTTCTCCCCCGCCGGAACCATGTACAGATCCACACTGCCCGCGCGCGTCGCCGCATCAATCACCCGCACCGCCACATCGCCCGCCGGAGCCGGCGTTGTCTGGTCCGGATAGATCGTCTCCTGCAAACTCGCCGCGACATTCGCCACCACCGCTGTGTACTGCCGCCCCGGAACCAGCCCCGCACTCGCCGTCACCAGCATCTGGTTGGAGTTCGCCGTATTCGCGCTCAGCCGAACGCTGCCCGCCGCCAGCGGCACATACGTGCTCGCCGAGCCAAAGTCCACGCTGTACGCCAGCGCGCTCGAGCCCGCATAAAAATCCATGCTGCCCGCATCCGGCGACGCCGCAATCACCCTCACCTGCGCCACATTCTCCGGCGTCATATTGATGCTCTGGCAGCCCACCAGCAACATCCCCGCGAGCACCGTCGCCACCACACGCCACCGCCGCCGCGCAGCGCGATTTGCGCGCGCCGCACACACGTTCACCCGTTCACTGGTCAGCGGGGCAGTAAAGGCCATCCCTTCCATTCTACGCGCCAGAATCGCGCCATTTCGGCGTTTCTACGCTCGAAAAGAACCACCCATGGGACGCGCACGCTCACGCACACCGTTGCCTGCGCGCACAAGCCGGCGCATAACCTGAACCTGCTGAATCTGCGCCGCTTTACTTCGTCCTGTGCGCCACAATCTTGTCCGCGATCTTGTCGTAGGTCGCCTTCGGAACGATGCCTTTAGTCACCAGCTGGTTCTTCGCTGTATAAGGCCGCCCGCCAATGATCCGCTTCGCATACGCATCGCCGATCCCCGGCAGCGTCTTCAACTGGTCCGCCGTCGCCGTGTTGATGTCGATCAGCTCAGCAGCAGGAGCCGGAGCCATCACGTGCGGCGCACTCGGCGCACTCGCCGGCGAGCTCGCCGTTAGCAAACCCGGCAAACTGATCAGGAGCCCAAAACACCCATACGCAAGCAGTCGATTCCAACGTGACATAGATCCTCCCGAAAGAGTTGAACTTCTAAAGCCGAGCCAGCATACACTTGCAGCGACGCGGCCTGACGAACAGACGCCGCTCCCAGAGAATCTCTACCTCTGCTGTCTAATCTGATCTGATCTAGCCGGCACCGCAGCGCCGCGGCCCATCTCCGTCTTCACAATCTGCCCATCCCGCATATGCAGAATGCGGTCGGCAATCCCCGCCGCCTCCGGATTATGCGTAATCATCAGCACCGTCTGGCCCAGCTCGCGGCTGGACGTCCGCAGCATCTCCAGCACCGCATCCGAGTTCTGCGTATCCAGGTTCCCCGTCGGCTCGTCGGCCAGCACAATCGCCGGCTTCATAATCAGCGCCCGCGCAATCGCCACCCTCTGCTGCTCGCCGCCCGAGAGCTCATTCGGCCGATGATCCAGCCGCCCCTTGATCCGCAGCAGCTCCGTCAAGTGATCCAGCAGCTCCCGGTCGAGCGGTTTGCCCGTATCCGCAATCGCATGTGCCAGCTCGATATTGTCCTCGCGCGGAGATCGTCGGCAGCAGATTGAAGCGCTGAAACACAAACCCGATATGCGCGCGCCGCAGCTTCGTCCGCTCCGCATCCGTCAGCCGCGAAAAATCCTGCCCGCGAATCGACAGCGTCCCCGCCGTCGGCGACGTCAGCCCACCGAGCACATAAAACAGCGTCGACTTGCCCGACCCCGAAGGCCCCACAATCGCGACAAACTCACCCGCCTCCACCGTGAACGTCACATCGCGCAGCGCCGGAACCTCCAGCTTGCCCGAGCGGTACGTCTTCCCTAAATGACTGGCTTCAATAATCGGCGGCATAGACACGTCAACAGCAGCCCTCAGTCTATCGCAGCGCGCGAGTCCTGCTCCGCGGCTTCCTCATCGTCGGCCCACACGCAGCCGCAACTCATACACCGCCACTCCACCCCGCTGGGCCGCCGATGCGGAATCGGAACCCCGATCAGCATCGACGCCGCCAGCACCTTCCGGTCAGGATCATTCGCAATCACATCCAGCGAGCCGCACTTCGGGCACACCGGCTGCACAAAATCCTCACCCGTATCGAGCTCAAACTCCGCGGGAATCGGCTGCGACAAAACCTCTCTCGCGGCGGCCTCGTCCTTCGCCGCAACCTGCAGCCTCATTCCGCCAACCGCGTTCGACAACAGCCAGTCGATCCCGATTGTGTTCTCATCGCGCAGAAAGCACTCAATCCCGGCGTCCTCGAGCACCATCCGCATCACCACCGCCTCAGCCATGTCGCGGTAGCGCCCCACCGTCGCGAGGTCCGGATCGTCCTCCTCCTCAATCGGCTCCTCTTCCTCAATCAGCGGAGGCTCCAGCCCGCGCCGCTCAAACTCCGCACGCAACGCCGCCTGCGCCGCATCCGTCAGATCGTCATATTTGCGAGCCAGCTCCATCAGCTCGGTCTCGGACATCACCTTGTAGCGATCGGCGAAACTATTCTGCGAACTCATCGCAACGGATACTAGCAGCCTCACCGCCTGGCAGCTATGGCCTCGAACAACTCCGCCTCTTCATCAATCCGGATGAAGCTGGTCACCAACCGGACGCGCAGCAATCGCGGGGGCCCGCTCAACATGCGATGATGCGCTCGCAGCACGCACACCTCCGTCAGCACGCGATGGCTCACCTCCGTCAGCTCCAGTCCCGCGCCCATCAGCCCGCAGTACAGTTCCATCGCGGCGTCCAGCTCAATCTCCAGGCTGCACTCAATCCGCCGCCGTCCTCGCCGCTTGTAGCCCATCGTGCAGCACCCACTCGCGGCGAAGGCTCGCTGCAACCGCGCCAGCACTAAACCGCGCCGCTCAAACGAGAAGCCATGCACCTCAATCGCACATCCTCGCTCCTCTTCGCAGCGCGTCATCACCCCGCTTATCGGCGCGCCCCTGCATGCAATCACCCCTGTCCCACATCCAGACTGCAAAACGACCCACCGCAGGTACACTCGCCAGAGCATGGTCCTCGGCCTCGGCACCGACATGATCGAGATCGCCCGCATCGAGCGCTCGCTCGCCCGCTTCGGCGACGCCTTCCTCAACCGCGTCTACACACCCGCCGAGATCGCCTACTGCCGCGCCAAAAACAAGACCTCCGCCGAGAGCTTCGCCGCCCGCTTCGCCGCCAAGGAAGCCGCAGCCAAAGCCCTCGGCACCGGCATCAGCCGCGGCGTCACCTGGCGCGAGCTCGAGGTCCTGCGCCCACCCGGCCAGCGCCCTACCCTGCACCTCTCCGGCCGCGCCGCGCTCCTCGCCGCCCGCCTCGGCATCAAGCGCCTCTCGCTCTCGCTATCCCACTCCCGCGAGCTCGCGATCGCCATCGTCATCGCGGAAGACTGAGTTCTAAGTTGTAAGTTCTGAGTACAGGCCGGCTGGCAGGCAGGTCGGGAGCTGAGGGGCGGGATCAGCACTACGATCGCGCATCAGGACAGCACCTACAACTTACAACTTACAACCTAGTACCTCTCTTCACCCCGCTGATACCATACCCCCATGCCCAGTCAGGCTGAGGTCCGCTGGTCGCAGCTCAAGGTCGGCGCCATCGTGCTGATCTCGATCCTGCTGCTCACCGCCCTGCTCTTCCTCATGACCTCCAGCGCCGGCATCGGCTTCTTCCAGAAGCGCATCGTCGTCCACTCGTTCTTCGACAACGCCTCCGGCGTCAAAGTCGGCGCGCCCGTCACCCTCGAAGGCGTCACCATCGGCGAGGTCGCGCACGTCGAGATCACCACCGATCCCGCCCGCAAGCTCACGCCCGTCGAAGTCGTCATGAAGCTCTCCCCGCATTTCCGGCGCCTCCGTCCGCAAAGATTCCATCGTCACCATGCAGACCGCCGGCGTTCTCGGCGACACCGTCGTCGACATCAACAGCCAGCTCGCCAATGGCCCCGAAGTTCAGAACGGCGACGAGCTCCGCACCAAGGACGTTCCCTCCATCGCCGACGTCGTGGCCTCCAGCCAGGCGACCGTTAAAAGCCTCAACGAGATGATGCCCAAGCTCAACGACATCGTGACCGCGATCGACAGCGGCAAAGGCTCAGCCGGCAAGCTCATCAATGATCCCCAGCTCTACAACCGCGCCGTCGCCACAGTGGCCAATCTCCAGACACTCGCCGACAACCTCAACCGCGGCCGCGGCACCGCCGGCAAGTTCCTCACCGACGACACCGTCTACAACAATCTCAAGGACACCACCGCGCGTCTGGATACGCTCGCCACCAATCTCTCGAGCGGCAAAGGCACGGCGGGCAAGCTCCTCACCGACGACACGCTCTACAACAACCTCAACACCACCATCACCCAGACCAACGCCCTGCTCGCGCAGATCAACTCCGGCAAGGGCGGCCTCGGCATGCTCGTCAAAGATCCCGCCTTCGCCGACAAGCTGAACGACTCGGTCTCCAAGCTCGACCTCCTGCTCACGAACATCGACAACGGCAAGGGCACCATCGGCAAGTTCGCCACCGACGACGCCGTATACAACAATCTCAACAAGCTCCTCACCAACACCGACCAGTTCGTGACCATGATCCGCCAGGACCCCAAGAAGTACCTCACCATCCACATGAAGATCTTCTGAGGACGGGAAACCTGGCAGCGCAATCGCGCGCTCTGCGCTCGCGCCGCAGTTTCCGCGTCTCACTCGCCTCGCGCCTCACTCCCCTGGCTCCTCACTCCTCTTCAGATTTACCGCTCGAAACTCCTGAACTCGAAACTCGAAACTGAACCGAACCCGCGTGCTCCAGCTCTCGATTTCGACACCTGGGTTCATCGCCTGTGCCGCTTCCCGCCCCCATTGTCGTGACCCGAAACTTCCGGCTATCCTGTCTCGTCCACAAGGCACCGCGCCTTGTTGTCCATGAAATCTGCTGTACCCACTACGCGCCGGCCGGGACCTCCCGCCGGCCTGGGTCAAATCTTCCTTTAGGAGTCCTATGCGCAAGCTCGTCATCGCGTCTCTGCTTGGTCTCGCCGCCCCACTCTGTTACGCCCAGCAGCTCGACCCCATCCACCTGTCCACCGACGCACCCGTAGACATCGCCGCGCCCATCGACATCGACTCCGGCCCGACCAAGATCCCCGCCAAGCCCGTCGCCTTCGACCTCAACGCCATCGACAAGTCCGCCAATCCCTGCGACAACTTCTTCCAGTACGCCTGCGGCAACTGGAACAAGGCCAACCCCATCCCGCCCGACCGCACCTCCTGGGGCCGCTTCACCGAGCTCGCCGAGTACAACAACTACCTCCTCTACAAGGACCTCAAGGCCGCCGCCGACGCGCCCAAATCTCCGCTCCAGAAGAAGTACGGTGACTTCTTCGCCGCCTGCATGAACACCGCCGAGATCGACAAGCTCGGCGACCAGCCTCTCCAGCCCGAGCTCAAGGACATCGACGACCTCACCGACGTCAAGCAGCTCGCCGCCTTCAACGCGAAGCAGGACCGCCGCGGCGGTGGCGCATTCTTCGCCGCTGCCGTCACCCAGGACCAGAAGGACTCCACCCAGCAGGTCCTCGCCACCGGCCAGGGCGGCCTCACGCTCCCCGACCGCGACTACTACCTCAACCCGTCGCCCCGCTTCGTCAAAATCCGCGAAGAGTACGTCGACAACATGACCCAAACCTTCCAGCTCCTCGGCGACTCGCCCGACAAGGCCAAGCAGGAAGCCGACAGCGTCATGAACATCGAGACCTCCCTCGCCAAGGGTTCGCTCGACCGCGTCGCCCTGCGCGATCCCGCCACCCGCTACCACCCCATGTCGATCGCCGACCTCGAAGCCAAGACCCCGAACTTCGACTGGAAGACCTACCTCGACGGCATCGGCCTCCCCGAGGCCAAGACCATCGTCGTCACCAGCCTGCCGTACATCGACGCGGCCAACGACGAGATCACCGACCAGAACCTGCCCGCCATCAAGAGCTATCTCCGCTGGCACGCCGTGCACAACGCCGCGCCAATGCTAAGCAAGAACTTCGAAGACCTCGACTTCGACTTCTTCCACAAGACCCTGCTCGGCCAGAAGGAACAGCTCCCCCGCTGGCAGCGCTGCACCTCGCTCACCGACCGCGCCCTCGGCGAAGCCGTCGGCCAGGACTGGGTCAAGCAGAACTTCCCGCCATCCTCCAAGGCCGCCACCGAGCGCCTCGTCAAAGCCCTCGAGGCCGCCATGGCGCAGGACCTCCAGACCCTTCCCTGGATGGGCCCCGCCACCCGCGCCCAGGCAGAGGTCAAGCTCCACGCCATCGCCGACAAGATCGGCTACCCCGAGCACTGGCGCAACTACTCCAGCCTCACCGTCAAGCGCGACGACTTCTTCGGCAACGCCAAGCGCGCGGCTGAGTTCGAGCGTCATCGCAACCTCTCGAAATTCGGCAAGCCCGTCGACCCCACCGAGTGGGGCATGACGCCGTCCACCGTCAACGCCTACTACATGCCGTCGCAGAACAACATCAACTTCCCCGCCGGAATCCTGCAGCCGCCGTTCTATGACGTCACCAAGGACCCGGCCGTCAACTTCGGCGGCATCGGCGTCGTCATCGGTCACGAGATGACCCACGGCTTCGACGACCAGGGCGCCCAGTACGACGCCAAGGGCAACGTCCGCCTCTGGTTCAGCCCCGAGGACCTCGCCAAGTTCAAGGACCGCAGCGAGTGCTACGCCAAGGAGTACGACGCCTTCGAGGTCGCTCCCGGGCAGAACCTCAACGGCCACCTCACCCTCGGCGAAAACTCCGCCGACAACGCCGGCATCCGCATCGCCTTCCAGGCCCTCCACGACACCATGGCCGAAGAAGGCGCGAAGGCCGAACCCGACTACGTCGACGGCAAGCGCGACGGCTACACCGCCGACCAGCGCTTCTTCATCTCCTTCGCTCAGGTCTGGTGCGGCACTCTCACCCCGCAGTCCGCCGTCATGCAGGCCAAGACCAACCCACACTCCACCGGCGAATGGCGCGTCCGCGGCACCGTCCAGAACTTCGACGAGTTCGGCAAAGCCTTCGGCTGCAAAAAAGGCGACCCCGAAATGCCAGCCAACGGCGGCTGCCGCACCTGGTAGAGAGCGAGTTGTTAGCGGTTAGTAGTTAGTGAGCAGTTCCACTCAACAGCACAACAACCAACGCCTTCACTGCGAAGCCCCGGACCCGCTCCGGGGCTTCGCCTTTCTCGTTGCCCTCGCCTTTGTCGTTGCCCTTGCCTTTGTCGTTGCGCTTCCCTTTGTCGTTGCCTTCGCCTCTAGGTACCGAGGCTTTAGCCCTCGGGGTACGCCTTCGCCTTCACGAACGAGTAACCACTCATCACGCACCCCGAACCCGCCCGCCCCCGCACCCCGTCTATGACAATTGCCACCCCAGCGAGCAAAAGCGCTCGCCCGGGCCCGGCCAATTGGCAGAAATCCTCTCCCGCCACTACAATCAGACGGAAGGTTTGTACTCTCCCCAGGATAGGTTTCTCGGCAGCCCGGCCGCTCTTTGCCCGGCATGCCGCAGACAAAAAGGAAGCACATGAAGTTGAGTTGGTTCGGCCGGCTGGCTCTGGCCCTGTTTGCGTCGTTGGCTCTGGGCCTCGGCATGTCGGCGTGTGGTGGTGGAACGATCGGGTACATGTGGGTAACAGGAACACAGTTCAACCAGATCGCCGGCTTCAAAATTGACGATTACACCGGAAACCTCACCCAGGTTCCCGGGCCGCCGATCTCCAGCCAGGGCACCGCGCCCAACATGCTGCTGGTCAAGACCGGCGGCCGTTACGTCTACGTCCTGAACCAGGGCACCCTGCCCGCCAGCTGCAGCTCTGCCGCCACCTGCGCTCTCCCCTGGACCGGCAGCGGAGTATCGGTCTTCTCCGTCGGCGGAGACGGCTCGCTCACTTATCTCGAGACCTATCACAGCGAGGGCTTCGAGCCCGTCTGGATGCAGTTCTCCTCCGGCGACAACTACCTCTACGTCCTCGACAAGTACTCGCCCGGGCCCCCGGGGCCGAACGGAGCCCCAACGGCTAATACGGACGGCAACGGCTCCATCACAGCCTTCTCCGTCGACCCCACCACCGGCCGCCTGGAGCTCGTCGTCAACACCCAGTCCATCCCGCCCGGCGGCACTGCACCCGCCTTCTGGGAAGTCGGCGCCAATCCCCTCATGATGACCTCTCAGGGTGGCTGCCTGTTCACCGTCAACTCCAGCGACCAGTCCATTACCCCGTACAGCGAGTCCGGCAGCCAGCTGGTCAACGTCACCACGGGCAAGATCAACACCGGCGCCAACCGCATCACCTCCATCAACGGCAACGGCCAGATCGTCGTCCTCACCGACGCGGGCGCCAACAGCGTTCTGCTCTACGGCATCTCCGGCTGTAACCTCAGCCCCACCGACGGCGGCGTCACTCCCCTGTCTTCCGGCGCGGCCGCCCAGGGCACCGTCGATCCCACCTACTCCTTTATCGACTCGTCCGGCCAGTACCTCTACATCCTCAACCAGCAGAACACCAATACCGGGACGAACCAGTCCTACAGCCTCATCACCGGCCTGCACATCCAGAGCAACGGCCTCACGGCGCTCACCGCTGCGCCCTATCAGGTCCAGGCAGCGCCCGTCTGCATGGCGGAAGATCCCACCAACAGGTTCGTGTACATCTCCAATCGGGATCCTGGATCGGTGACCGGAAAGCATATCGATACCACCACCGGTACGCTGTCTGACCTCACGCGTGGCTCCAACTTCTCCGCTACTGGCCTCGCAGGCTGCCTCGCCATTAGCCCGGATGTCGACTAAGGAGCTGCCGTGCACAGCAACTCTTCGATTCAACCGGCCACGGCCGTAACTCATTCAGCGCCGGCGAAGCGCATGACGTACAAAGGGAAGCAAATGACGTACAAAAAAGCGCTCCAGGCCGCCATGGCTGCAGGTGTTTCCGTGGCCCTTGGCCTTGGGGTAACCGCCTGCAGCCGCGACTACGTGTCCGATTACGTGTACACCGTCTCGGCCGCCAACGGAAACATCAACGCCTTTGCCGTCGACTACCAGTCCGGCATCCTGGTGCAGATCAGCGGCTCGCCATTCACCACCGGCTTCACGCGCGAGACCACCGTCGTGCCCTCGCCCGATGGCAAGTACCTCTACGTCCTCTCCGGACCCGAAGACTCCAAGGTTGAGGAGTTCCAGGTCGGCACCGACGGCAAGCTCTACGGCGCACACACCTACTCCATCGCAGGCAGCGCCGGCGCCACCTACCCCACCGCCATGGCCGTCGATACCAGCGGCAAGTTCCTCTACATCACCTTCACCTACCAGCCCGGCTTCACGCCCGCCTCGCCCGGTCCCGGCGGCGTCTCCGTCTTCCCCATCAACACCGACGGCTCGCTCGGCACCAACGTCACCTTCAACGGACAGCCGTTCCTCGGCCTGGGCAACAACCCCGTCAGCATTGCTGTGACGCCGCCCATCTGCTCCAGTTCGCCCGTGGTCACCGGCAACATCGCCTGCACCGGAGCCAACGGCTCGGGCGCCGAGAACGTCTTCGTCTACATCGTCGATCAGGACCCGAACGCCCCGAACGTTCTCGGCTTCGCGCAGAACACCTCGACCGGTGCCCTCACGCCGCTCTCCGGCACAGCCTTCAACTCCGGCTTCAATACCCTCTACGGCTATAAGGCCGGCGTAACTCCCAGCGCCATCGCCGCCGACCCCACCGGCCGCTACGTCTACGTCACCGACAAGACCTCCAACGAAGTCATCGGCTACATGATCCAGGCCAACGGCAACCTTGTGGGCATGCAGAGCAGCCCCTTCGGCACCGGCGAGTACCCGGTCGCCATCGTCATCGACCCTCGCGGCAAGTACCTCTACACCGCCAACTTCAACAGCGGAAACGTCAGCGGCTTCACCATTGACCCGGCCAGCGGCTCGCTCTCGGGCGTCGCCTCCGCTGGCGGCCTCCAGGTCGGCACCAGCCCCACCTGCCTCACCATCGAGCCCTCGCTCGGGCAGTACATCTACACCTCCAACTACCGCAGCAACGACGTCTCCGCCGGTCAGCTCAGTCCCAACACCGGCTCACTGTCGGGCGTTGCCAACTCACCCTTCACGGTCAGCCCGCTTCCCGCGTGCATCGCCTCCGTCCCGAACGGCCCGCACGCCTTCCAGCTCGCAAACCCGTAGGGCAGCAAGTCAGCGAGTCAGCAAGCTAGCGAGTTCGCAAACGGCCCTGACCCGCACCACGACAAACGCGAAGCGCTCCGGTCCGCCGGAGCGCTTCGTACTTTAACTCGCAACTGCCAAACTCAAAACTCGAAACTGAACCAGACCCACCCGCGCGGCCTCAGTCTCGCCCGCGCGCCGCCGTTTAAGAGACACACAGGCCATTCCGTCGCCTGACCGACACAAAACCGGCTCAACAAACTGCATCAAAAAGCGCTAAAACCGCTCAAAAACACCCCAAAACAACTCATCTTTTTAACGCATACCTCCCGAAAAAAATCCCAATCGAGCCCTGCTTCCGCACATTTCTTTCGGACCGCTATACCAATTCCCCCGCACATCCCAGCCAACTGCCTTAACTCCGCTAACTGCTAACTGCTAACTGCTAACTGCTAACTGGCGGACTCGCTGAGTCGCTGATAATAGCCCTATGCCCCACGCCTCATCCTTCACTCTCGGCGACGTCACCCTCGGCGGCGGCCAGCTCTTCCTCATTGCCGGCCCCTGCGTCATCGAGTCCGAAGCCCACGCTCGCCGCATGGCCGATGCCATCCAGCGCATCGCCCAGGACGTCCGTATCCCCTGCATCTTCAAGGCCAGCTACGACAAGGCCAACCGCACGTCCATCCACTCGTTCCGCGGTCCCGGCATCGAAGAAGGCGCGCGCATCCTCCGCCTCATCGCCGAACAAAACCGCCTGCCCATCCTCACCGACATCCACACCGCCGAGCAGGCCACCGAGCTCTCCGACCGCCTTGGCCCGGTCGACGCGATGCTCCAGATCCCGGCGTTCCTCTGCCGCCAGACCGACCTCCTCATCGCCACGGCCCGCGCCTGCGCCACGCCCAATCGCGCCGTCAACGTCAAAAAGGGCCAGTTCGTCGCGCCCTGGGACATGCGCCATGCGGTGGAAAAGATCCGCGAATCAGCCCGACCCGCCGACGGCGCACCCGCCCGCGTCACCCTCACTGAGCGCGGCGCCTCGTTTGGTTACAACAACCTGGTGGTCGACATGCGCTCTCTGCCCACGATGCGCTCCATGGCCCCGGTCATCTTCGACGCGACCCACTCCGTCCAGACGCCCAGCGCGGCAAGCGCCGGCGGCCCTCAAGGACAAGCCGTCTCCGGCGGTCAGCCTGAGTTCATCCCCGTGCTCGCCCGGGCGGCCGTCGCTGCAGGCGTCGACGGCATCTTCCTCGAGGTCCACGACAACCCCGCCGAAGCCAAGTCCGACGGCGCCAACGCCCTCCACCTGAACAGGTTGCGGCGGCGTGCTCGAGACCCTGCTGGCCATTCACGCCGCCGTCCCCACCGCCTGAGCACGGCTTGAGCCAGCCCAAGTGCCTCGCCTATGACTCAAAACGAAACGGCCCCTCTCGGGGCCATCTGTTTGGGGTTCGGGGCTTCGCCCGGTCTCTGCATTTCGCTGTGCAAACCCTGTGTATCGCTACTTGGTCGTAACCTCGCTGACCCGCAGCTTCGGCATCTGCTGATCCCAGCTATCGTTCACGCCCTCAAAGATCAGCCGGAAGTCGGCCTGCGCGCCCGGCGCCAGCGGGGCCGAACTCATGGGCTCGGTGTCCACGTACGGCTGGCGCGTGCGGATGATCGACACCGGCGCACTCAGCGTCTGGACGTTTCCGCCCGCGAACTGCGCCTCCACGGTTGCTCCCGTCACCGTCTTGTCGCCGCGGTTCACCACATGCCCATCGACATAGGTGGAACGGCCGCCGGACAGGCTCTCTGACTGGCTCAGATGGAGGTCGCTGACCTCCAGGTTCGAGGCATATCCCGCCCCTCCCGCCGGAGCGGCCCGTCCCCTGCTGAAGACCACGAAGCCCACAATCACCAGGACCACCACAACGATCGCAGTCGCTACGGCTGCGGTCGGAAACGCCTTCTCCCTGCGGCGGCTCATGGAACAGGGGGTCATCTCCCGGCGCGCCGGCGCCCGCCGAACTCCCGGAAGTCGAGGTATTTTTTGTCTCGTCAGGCATCAGCAGCGATTCTATACTGCACCATATCCTTCAAGAGCTTTTCTGGTTCGGCTTCCTTTTCAGGCAGAACAGGCGTCGAACCATTGAATTACTTTGGGATCTTAAAGGCCTGCACCACGTTTGCTCTTAAAGGATGGCTGATGTCCAAGCCTCTCAGCGCCGCTCGGCTTCACCTGTGCCAGCAACGGGCATTCATTCCCGGCGGCACGGCGGAGGAGCGAGCGCGCGAGTACGCGGAAACCCTTCATCGCGCAGGACCTTCGCTGATCCAGGCTGAGCTCAACCGAATCCGGCCGGAGCCGGAGCAGGCGGCCGACGGCGTCATCGATCGGATCTACCAAGCCGTCGACGTCCTGTTCGGCCGTGGGCATGTGTACGTCGACCGGCGCCACCCCCGCGCATGATCGGCTGTGCGGATATCGACCTCAAGATCACAGCAAGACCCTGATTTGTCGCGAACGACGCTTCAATTCTGAGGTGTTTTTGACTCGTTTTGAGCTGTTTTTGCGCATTTTCAAACAGGTGGTTTTGGGGCATCGGCCATGCTGGCCGGATATCGCCCAGGCAATTTTCGCGGTGTGTGCTCCCCAGATACAGGGGTTGTGGAGGAATTCTCAGGCGCTGCGGAGCCGGATCGAGCGGCCGGGCCCACGGCCTGGGCTTCGGCCTGATGAAGCGCGTCCGTAGACTGGACGATGTAAGGCCCCATGGCGGCCCAGGACTGCACTCCACCGGCGACCGCGTTGTTCGCGCCCCGCCAGTACGCCATGCGTCCGAGCTCCGCGGACCATGCGGCTGAGACCTGCGCCAAAGCCTGGGCGAGAGCATCGCGGTCGGCGACGGACAGATGAACCCGCGTGGCCTGACTGAGGTCGATGCCGAGCCGGATGGTCGTGGCTTGCAACGTCAACGCCGGCGCGGCAAGTGCCGCGTTCGACTGTTGCTCCAGGTCGGCCTCGTAGTCAAGCCGGTTGTAGAGCTCGGCGAGGTTGTCAGGCAACAGCGCCGCTTTGTCGTTCGTCTTGGCGATGGTCCATGTAGCGCGAGCTGGGTTTGGCATAACAGGGATGGGTTGTTGGGCCGGAAGGGTGACATCGACCATGCCATTGTGCGGCGTGGCTTGTGCCAGCGCTGCGACAAGGCTGCGGCACGAGGCGAAGAATGCGATCCGGGCGGAGATGGCTCTCTCGAAAACAGGCCGGTTGTTTTGCGCCTCGGCGCGCATCGCCACGATGAGATCGTTTCGCTGATGGCGATGATGCAGCCACTCCACCCCCTGCTCCAGCCCGATCGCCAGCAGAAGCCCGACGGCAATCGTGCCGATGTGAATGAAGAAATCCGTCCAGGTGTGTTCGGACTTCTGCGGAACGTGGACGTCAATCATTGGCGGCGCAGCCCGGTGTGTGGATTTTTTTCAGTGCGGGAATTCCAATCCACGATACACGGTGGTGCCACGAACAGCAGGTAATTTGTGCTTCTGGCGGTTACCCGAAGCTGGCGCGCTTTACCTTTTGGCGGAAGTCTTCGCCGCGCATCTCGACGACGACGCACATCTCCTGCAGGCGCGAGCGCATGCGCTCGCCGATGCGGTCGCCCAGGGTCTCTTCGCGGACGGCGACGCGGGCGGAGCTCAGCCGCATCCGGCCGGAGCCGGAGCAGGCGGCCGACGGCGTTATCGATCGGATCTACCAGGCGGTCGACGTTCTGTTGGGTCGTGGGCATGTGTACGTCGACCGGCGCCACCCCCGCGCCTGATCGATCGTCCGAATACCGTTCTCAAACGCCCAAAAGACTGTGATTTGTCGCGAAACGACGAGTTGATTTTGAGGTGTTTTTGAATGGTTTTGAGGTGTTTTTGTGCATTCTGGAGAGAACGTTTTTTGGGCATCGGCCATGCTGGTCGCATATCGCATGGCCTGAGCGCGGTCTTCGTCAGGACATAATTTGCGCGAAAGAGTGGCGGGCAAGCTGCTCGAGAGATGGACGGCCGAACACCCGCTGTTCAGTTTGCGGAAGGCCGCTCCGCCTTGTCGACGATCAGCGCGTCCACCGGTCCTCTGGTCGCCGTCAGCTTCAGCCCCAGCTGCTGTTGAATCGCCGTAAACAAGGGAGCCGCATTCGCGTCGGCTGGAGCAGCCGCAACCTCTCCGTTGAATTGGCTCTCGTCCGGCGCCCACTCCAGATCGAAGTCGTATCTTGCCGTCAATCCCGTTTTGTCTACTACGGGACGATCGACCACTGCACGCTGCAGCATGGAGACGAAATCAGCCATAGAGACGTTGCGTGCCGGGAGCCTGATGCTCTGCGGATACACAACATTGATCAGGCTCGGAACAGCCTGTGGGGTTGCGGTGGGCCGGAGTTTCGGTCCGCCTTTGGCGACCTCCAGCACGTAGATCGAGAACTGCCCTGGCTCGCGATGGAACGAGAGCTGAAAGCGGTCCGCGAGCAGCTTGCGCAGCATGCCCATCTGCTCGTCGCGGGTCGGACGGAGATTGCCCGGAGTCAGCGCAGTGATGTCGTAGTGTGCAGAATCCAGCCAGTCGGGCCCGCCCGAGATCACGTGCGGATTCAAGTTGTAGGCCGCTGCAATCAGCAGCTTCAAGGTGTAGTCCTTCTCGACAAACCTGTTGACGCCCTGCATGGTGATGTAGCGAGCGGCCTTTGCATCGGGCTGGACGGGCTTGATCGTCGCCACCTCGAACGCCTCGAAGTCCGGCCGCGGAGCCGGCGTTTGCGCAAACACCGCGCAGGCGTTGACGAGGAGAGCAACAAGCACGACATGTCGAATCATGGTTTTCATACCTTCGCTCGATGCCCTCTTGAACGTGCAGCATGGGCAGCATGAACGCTGCGTTGCTGCCTTGCTAGGCGAAGCTGGCGCGCTTCACCTTCTGGCGGAAGTCTTCGCCGCGCATCTCGACGACGACGCACATCTCCTGCAGGCGCGAGCGCATGCGCTCGCCGATGCGGTCGCCCAGGGTCTCTTCGCGGACGGCGGCGCGGGCGGCGCTCAGCTCGCTTCCGCCGGGCGGCAGGTTGGTGTAGTTGGTCGTGATGATGGTGGTGCGGCGGTCGTTGTAGCGCGTGTTGAGGATGTGCGCGACCGTGTCCCACACCCAGTCGGTCGGCTTTGCGGCGCCGAGCTCATCGAGCACGAGCACTTCGGCGCTCGAACACCGGCTCCAGAATTTCAAGCTCCGTCACCTGGACCGAGTTGTTGTAGCTGTTCTGTACCTTCTTCAGCAGGTCGCGATAGTCGAAGAACAGGACCTGTCGCTCCGCGATCTGCAATCAGCGCCTGCAGGATTCCTACTGCAAGATGCGTCTTGCCCACACCGATGGATCCGGTGAGCAGCAGCCCGGGCATATCGCCGCCCGGCACGTACTCGCGGACGTAGTTGCGCGCCTGCATCAGCGCGTTCGACAGCGTCGGATTGTTGCCGCCGTAGTTCGGAACGTAGTCCTCGAGCGTGCAGTGTGCGTACCGTTTGGGAATCCGGGCCTGCTCGATGATGCGGGCAGCACGGCGCGCGACGCGGCACTCGCAGGGCTGGGCGACACGCAGGCCGCCCGCGCGCTCGATCACGCGCAGCCCCGAGCCTTCGCAGATCGGACAAGTGTCAGTCATCGGTGTTTCCAGTATCGCAGTCATGGGTGCAGGAGCGGTGTTGTGCGAATCGTGGCCAGAACGAGGAAAGCTGATCCGCACGACGGCGCGGGGCGGGAAATGGCATTGCGTCGGCGGACTGTTGCTGGTAGGTTCGTTCAACCCAGCGATGAGTGAATTGACGGAAACGAAATCGGGAAGCCGCGGCCTGCTGATCGGCATTGGTGTTGTGGTAGGGAGCTGCCTGCTTGTTTCTATGGCGTTCCTCCCTCGGGCGTTCAGGACCGTTGCGCATACCCGGGCGTTCCGCAACGCAGGCGAATCCATGAACCCAAGCCTTTATCCCGATGACCTGATTACGGTGGACACCGGCTACTACGAAAGCCACAACGTTGCCGACGGTGACATCATCGCCTTCCATCACGGCGGACTGGTCATGGTGAAGCGAGTTGTGGCTGTGGGTGGCGAGACGATTGAAGGCCGACAGGGGAAGCTGATTCGGAACGGAGTGATGCTGACGGAGCCGTATGTGCACACGCCTGACGAAGAGGCCCAGGACGTGGAGGGCACCTTCAGTGCACGGACGATCCCCGCTGACCAGGTTTTTGTCGCGGGTGACTGGCGCTCACGCAGCCTGGACAGCCGCGCAGATGAGTACGCTCCGGTGCATACGGGGGACGTAATCGGCAAAGTTGTTTATATCTACTCGTCATCTCATGCTGGCCAGCAAGGACGCCGTTTCTGACTGGGTGAAGCGCCGCGTCGATTCAAACTGCTAAAATAGAGACAGCGCCTGAAGGTCCGGGAGTCGGACCCCAAGCTTGCAGCGCGACAGGAACATCGATGTCAGGAGCTACCAATTTCAGCGATTCGGCTGATCTTTTATTGCCCTGGCAAGCGAACCGTTCTGCGGCGGGTTAGCTGAAAAGGAATAAGCAAAATGCCTAAGGAAAATATTCACCCCAAGTACGAGAAGACGAACGTGCGCTGCGCGTGCGGAAACCACTTTGAGACGCGCTCGACCCACAAGGGCGATATCGTGCTCGAAATCTGCTCGGCGTGCCACCCATTCTTTACCGGCAAGCAGAAGCTGGTTGATACGGCCGGCCGCGTGGAGCGCTTCCGCCGGAAGTATGCTGCCTCCGGTGCGGGCAAGGCCGAAGCCGCAGCGAAGTAAGCGGATCACAGAACGATCGCAGATAAGCAGAAGGCCTCCCTTGCGGGAGGCCTTCTTATTTGCCAGCGACCGGTTGGCTTCTTATTCGCCGAGGTTCATCAGCAGAGTTCTAGTACATCGGATAGTAGCGCGGATGGTAGTAGCCATACGGCACGTAACGTACCGGTCCCGGCACATACACCGGCTGCGGCACCGCGTAGGGCTGGGGCTGTTGCACCACGACCGTCTGCGGTTGCTGCTGCGGCTGCATGTAAACCTGCTGCGGTGGTGACTGCACGATGATGACCTGCGGAGCGGGAGCGGCCTGGGCCTGGTAGGCCGGCTGCGGCGCGTACTGCTGCGGCGGCGCGTAGCTCTGCGGTGCATACTGCCGCTGGACGGGCGCGGCCTGCTGCTGGCCGAACGCTTCATCGGCGGTCATGTAGCCCTGGTCGATCATGTCCTCTTTATGGCGCTCGATGGCCGCGGCACGACGCTCGATGAGCGCGGGCTGCTGGTAGTCCTGCTCCGCCTGTGAGGGAATGCCGAAGTCGTCGAGCACCTTGAGGGTGAGCTGCGTCTCCGACTTGAGGACGGGGCGCGGACCGCGGCGCGGAAGGTTGATCAGGTCGATGGGCCAGAGAACCGGGATCAGCCACTCGATGGTGTCGCGCACGGGATGGCCGTTGCCGTGGATGCGGCCTTCGTTGTCGACGTGATA
The DNA here is from genome assembly GCA_963777205.1 of uncultured Acidobacteriaceae bacterium. Lineage (GTDB taxonomy): Bacteria > Acidobacteriota > Terriglobia > Terriglobales > Acidobacteriaceae > Granulicella. The sequence goes on from CAVZPQ010000001.1 coordinate 697,658, forward strand.
CTTGGGCACGGCGACGACGCGCGCGTTGATGGGCACGTTGGTGTCCGGCTGAATCATGAGGCGGTCGAAGCGCAGCTCCATCCAGCCCTTGCCGACGAAGTGGCCGGGGTCCTTGTACTCCTGGAAGTGGCCGATGAGATAGCTGCCGTATGGAAACGCGACGCGGCTGTAGGCTTCCATGTGGCTGAGCTGGCACATGACGGGATCGCCGACGGCCATGGTTTGCGAGGAGACCTTGGGGTCGGCGACGGTGCACTTGAGGATGGAGCCGGCAGGCACGAGCTGTTCGGCGGAGGCAATGGACGGTGTGGAGACTAGCGCTGCAGAAAGAGGTGCAGAAAGGAGGAGAGAGAGAATCAGCTTGCTCTTCATGAAGAACCCCAGGATGTGCGCGGGCTCATCAGGAGCCCGGTTGGTGGTGCGCGTTGCGAGTCGCGCCGCTCCGCGTGCGAGTGACGCCGGCCCCACCCAGCCACCAGGGTGAAAGCCTGGACAAAAGAGTTCCACAATAATGCTCTTGGGGGATTGCGTCGTCAACGGCGAAAATGTCAATAGAGGCTTACGGCGGCGGAGTCTGCGCGTCTGTTTCTGAATGGGCGCGCGGGCGCAAGTGAGGTGGATTGAACTCCCTTGGATCTCTTGAGGATAGGCAGCATCCATACTGTTGAGCGGCGCGGAAGGGCAATTTAGAGGCCGCGAAGCGATATCCTCGGGAAAGAAAAAGTTGCTGTTGATAATTCGTGGATAAGAAGTGGACATCGACGATGGAGCGCGAGATGCCGGCTGAGGCCAGCGTGCCGGCGGAGCTGCGGATCGGGAAGGTGCGGATCGCGCCGGCGACGGTGCTGGCGCCGATGGCCGGCGTGACGGATACGGTGTTTCGGCGGTTTATCAAGAATGCTTCGCTGTATTCGGCCGCGGCGAATGCGGGTGATGTGGATGTTGAGACTTCGAATGAGGTCTCGGGCTGCGGGCTGATTATGACGGAGTTTACGTCCGCGGATGGGCTGAGCCGCATGCGCGAGACCAAGCGCAAGCGCTACCTGACCTACTACGACGACGAGCATCCGATCTCGGCGCAGATCTTTGGGTCGAACCCGGAGACGCTGGCGGAGAGTGCGCGGATCTGCGAGGATGCGGGCTTCGACATTGTGGATCTCAACCTCGGCTGCCCGGCGAAGCGCGTCGTGAACTGCAATGGCGGCAGCGGGCTGCTGCGCGATCTGCCGGCGATTCAGAAAATCTTCGAGCGCGTGCGTGCGGCGGTGACGATTCCGTTCACGGTGAAGTTTCGGCTGGGATGGAATGACACGAACATCGTTTGCGTGGAGCTGGCGAAGATGGCGGAGGACTGCGGGCTGAATGCTGTGGCGCTGCACGCGCGCACGCGCGAGCAGGGCTACTCCGGTGAGGCGCGCTGGGAGTGGATTGCGCGCGGTGAAGGATGCGGTGAAGGTTCCGGTGATTGGGAACGGCGACATTCGCACGCCGGAAGACGCGGCGGCGATGATCGAAGCGACGCGGTGTGATGCGGTGATGATTGGGCGCGCGGCGCCGGCGAATCCGTGGATCTTTCGGCAGATTGCGCAGTACACGGGGGCGAAGCGCGCGACTGGAATCGGTGCGTATGACCGGCCGACGGAGATGGATCGCTATCGCATGATTCGGGATTATTTTGAGCGGCTGCTGCATGAGATTGCGGAGCATCCAGAGGTTGTTGCGCCGGCTGTGACGGACGAGGCCAAGCGGCAGAAGCGTGATCACGAGAGCGCGCAGCGTGATGCGATTGGGAAGATGAAGCAGTTTGCGAGCTGGTTTACGCATGGTGTGCCGGGCGGAGCGACGCTGCGGCGGGAGATCTTCGAGGCGAAGCGCGGTGCGGAGGTGATGGAGCGGATCGAGCGCTTCTTTACGGCGCGGATGGATGAGGCACCCGCGCAGCCGCCGCTCGAGCCCGATGATGAGCTGAATGCGGCGCCGGCGTGGATGGGGTAGTGATGGTTTAGCGAGCGTCGCTAGGAGCGCGCCGCGTCCTCCACCTCGGTCCAGTCGGTTTCGCTGAGCTGCAGATCGGCGGACTTCAGGTTTTCTTCGAGGTGCGCGACGGAGCTTGTGCCTGGGATCGGCAGCATCACGGGCGAGCGATGCAGCAGCCACGCGATCGAGAGCTGCGCGACGGTGGCGCCGTGCTTTTTCGCGAGCTGATCGAGCTTGCCGCCGGGCGCCGCGAGCTTTCCGGCAGCGACGGGGAACCAGGGGATGAAGCCGAGCTTGTGCTTCTCGCAGTAGTCGAGCACGGCCTCGCTCTTGCGCGTCGTGAGGTTGTACTCGTTCTGCACGCTGACGATGTTGACGAGCTTGCGCGCGTCTTCGATCTCCTGCACGGAGACCTCGCTGAGGCCGATGTGGCGGATCTTGCCCTGGTCCTGCAGGCGCCTGCGCGGCGGTGAGCGATTCTTCGAGCGGCGTCTTCGGATCGATCCGATGCAACTGCCAGAGATCGAGCCGCTCGAGCTTCAGATGGCGCAGGCTCATCTCGACCTGCTGCGTGATGTACTCGGCGCGGCCGAGTGGATGCCACTTGTCGGGGCCGGTGCGCAGAAGGCCGGCTTTGGTCGCGATCACGAGGCCGGACTTGTAGGGCGCGAGCGTTTCGCCGATGAGCTCTTCGCTTACATCAGGGCCGTACGAGTCTGCGGTGTCGATGAAGTCGACGCCGAGCTCGACGGCGCGGCGCAGGACGCGCTTGGCTTCTTCACGGTCCCTGGGCTCGCCCCAGATGCCTTTGCCGGTGATGCGCATTGCGCCGAAACCGAGGCGATGAATTTCCAGATCGCCGCCGAGCCGGAACGTGGCTGGGGCTTGGGTTGCAGTGGCCATGCTGAACTCCTCCATCAGGCGTTCTGATGCGGCACGCGTTGTGGAGGACGCGGAGGAATTTCGCTCGATTCGCAAGTGACACGTATCGCTTGCCTTGTGAACTAGCTCTTGCCGCCGCTCTTGCGCCAGACGACGCGAATCTGTTCGCGCCAGCGCTCGTCCAGCGCGAGGAGGTTCCACTCGACCGCGGGAGAGAGATAGCGCAGGACAGTTTCGGTCGCGGGATGGATGTGCAGCGCGGGCGCGACAAGATATAAGCGCGGCGGAAGCGGCGAGAGCTCGACGCCGCGGAAGTATCCGTGGCGTTGGAATTCGCCCAGGCCTGTGACGGAATCGGCGGTTTCGCGATGGTGATGGCGCACGCGAATCCAGTAGTCGAGTCCCTGCAGGGCGAAGTGCAGATCGTCCTTCGCTTTCAGTTCAAGCACGGCGAGACGGCCGTCTGCCGTGACGCCGAGGAGATCGAGCATGCCGCGATCGCTGGCGCCGGCGATGGCGGGGACCTGCGTGTACACGTGGGTGGGATCGAGATGCGGAAGGATGCGGGATTTGTGAGTGTTGGTGGCCTCGTGAAGTTCTGTTTCAGGGTCGAGGCGATTGCCGCGATTGTCGGGATCGGGGTCGTTCGCGAACTGTCCGGCGGAACGCGTTGCGTCGCGACGGCTGCGGAGCGAGACTGCGCGTGAGCGGAGCGAGATCGTGGCGCAGCACGGATTCGAGCCAGCGCTCCGGCGCGGCGCGATAGAGCGGGTCCTGCGCGGGATGCATGCGCTGCAGCTTCGGCCTGCTGCCTCGCATCGCGAGCCGCGAGTGCGCAGGGCCGGCGACTGCACCGATGCGACGATGCGGCGGAAGTGCTCGCTGTTTCTGCACGCGCGGCGCGGCACGCCTGCGCTCGAACAGCTCGGCGAGACGCTCGCGAATCTCGTCGCGGGTTGAGGCCGTGAGCGGCGTCTCGGCGTCGCCGGTGCCGAAGGTGATTTCGAGTGTGTGGGTGAAGCTTCCCGGAGCGAGGCTGATGCGCGCGCGCGCGAACTCGAGGCCGTGGAGAAGAAAGGCAAGCTCGGCGGTCGAGCGCAGGCGCTGTTCTACGCGTGCGTGGTCGTGCGGCGGTACAAGCTCGAGCACCTGCTCGATCGCATGCGCGAAGCGTTCGGCGGCGGCCGTTGAATCCGGATGATGCATGAGCCGGGTGCGCAGATTGCCCGTGTCTGCGGCATCGCGCTGTGTGAGCTCTTCGGTCTGCTGATCGAGTTCGAAGAGCTCCCATTGCGCGGCATTTGCATTCAGCCACGCCATGCGCGAGAGCGTGAGCGCGGCAGAGCCGCGCGGCACGATGACCTTCAGTCCTTGATAACAGACGGCGGCCGCCGGCGTGCTCGCGGCAGTGATGCAGCCAGAGGATGCCGAGGGTGAGAATGCCATCGACGATCGCTCCGCTCTCGTGCTCGCCGACGCCGATGACGGCCCATGCCTGGGAGCCGCGCACCAGCATGCCGCGCGCATACGCGGGGCCGAAGCTGCGCTCGAGGTCTCATTGCGGTGCGGAATCCTTCGACGCGTCCAGTCGGGGAAGTTGCGTGCGAGGACGCGCTCCAGCATGTGCAGATAACGGGTGCGCGCCGCATCGCGCGTGGTTGGCGTCGCGGCGCTCAAGCGCTACTCACCAGCTCGAGCGACTTCGGCTGCGCATGGCCGAACCGTTTGGTCGCGAGCCGCAGCCCGTTTGCGCGCAGCGGTTGCGGAGATGATGGTGCGGACGACATTGCGCTCGCCGCTCCAGAGCTGTAGCGTGCAGCGGCTCATGCTCGGTCGAAAGCGAATACTTTGCGCTGCGCAGATCGAACAGAACCTTGCCGTCTTCGAGCACGGCGGCTTCGCTGTGCTCGGCGAGAAATTCGGAAATGATCGCAGAAATCTGTTCGGGAGATTGAGTCGAAGCAACTGTCTCAGCAGGGGGCCCGGGGCGGCATGGAGGGAGGTTAGCATCGCCGCGCGGTTCAGGCTCTACCACCCTTGTTGTGCGCGCAGATGCGTGATGTGTGCGACGTGGTGGCGGCAATGCCAGGCGTACAGCAAGGTCACCCAATCCAAACGCTGCACGCCGCGTTCGCTGTGATTCCACGTGCGCTTCCACTGGGCCGCGTCCATCGAGTTGAGCAGCGCAACCCAGCGGGCGTGCACACCTTCCAGCAGATCGAGCGACCACTCAATGGGCATGCGGTGGTCAGGAAGCTCGGCGAAGGCAGCCTCGTTGTAGCCGTGGATCGACGGGCTCGTCCTCGGTGAGCGCGCGGCAGAGACGATGAAACGCAGCCATGTGCGAGTCGGCGAGGTGATGCACAACCTGGCGGACAGTCCATCCGCCGTCGCGATACGGCGTGTCGAGCTGCTCTTCATTGAGCGAGCGCACGGCTTCGCGAAGCTGCTCGGGCATCTCAGAGATGGTGAGGATCGCGTAGCGCAGGTCCTCGTGCGTGATGCTGTCGGGCGGAGAGAAATGGCCGACGGGATAGCGCGGGTCGTTCTGTGGACGGTGTGGTCTCTGGCATAGGGTTTGAGGCGATTGTAGACCGGGCGAGCGACGACGGCGCTAGTCTGGTGACGAAAGGATTGTGACCGATGTTGAAGGCCGGTGTGATTGCCGCAGCGGGAAGCATGTTGTTGGTTTGCGGGTGCTCGCGAGCGAGCTCGAACGCGGCTGCGAGTGCGAGCAGTGAACCCGCGAGGCAGGCTTCGTCTGCCGCTGCGCCGGGTGCAACGGCTCAATCGCGTGGGACGAACGTCGGCTTCGATCGCAATGATTATCCGGGCGATGATGTGATGGCGTCCATGCGCCGCGTGTTCAGCTTTACGGGGTATTGGCTGACGAATCCTCCGGGCGAGACTACGAATACCTGGGCCGGCAAGCGCGCGGTGCTGCGCGCGCAGGGATGGGGGTTCCTGGTGCTCGCGAACGGCAGGCTGGATGCGGAGATTCTGAAGGCGCAGAAGGCGGGCACGTCACCCGCTGCGCTGGGTAAGCGCGATGCGGCGGATGCGGTTGCGGCGGCGAAGCGCGAGGGATTTCCGGCGGGAACGATTTTGTTTCTGGATCAGGAAGAGGGCGGGCGGTTGCTCGACGAGCAAGCGGCGTATCTGCTGGCGTGGACGGAGGCGGTTGCGGGTTCGGGATTTCGTGCAGGTGTGTATGCGAGCGGGCAGCGCGTGCAGGATGATCCGGGCGTGTGGATCGACACGATTGAGGACGTTCGCGCGCGGGTGAAGAAGGGCGGGCTGCATGATGTGGCGATCTTCGATGCGCTGGACCAATGCCCGCCGGCGCCGGGCTGCACGCTGAACGCGAAGCCGCTGAGCGCGGCGCCGGACCTGAACCTCACGGCGTGGCAGTATTCGCAGTCGCCGCGGCGGCCGGAGATTACGAAGAGCTGCGCGGCAACGTATGCGAGTGATGGGAACTGCTATGCTCCGGGATTTCCGGGGGTGTTTCTGGATATGGATGTGGCGAACTCGCCGGATCCGTCGCACGGGCGCTAAGCATTGCATGCAGCGGACCATTGCATGGAGCGGACGCGCTTCGCGCCAAGGCAGTGAGTCGTCGGGCGGGCGCATAGAATCTAAAGGTGGTGGCTGTACCCGAACCTCTTCCCGACTCCTTACGATCACAAGCGGTATTTTTTTGAGACGCTCGGGTTGACCGAGCGGCTGCTGGAGCGCTGTCTTGGCGAGGCGCTGAGCGCGGGCGGCGACTTCGCGGATCTGTATTTCGAAGCTGTGACGTCGACGTCGCTTGCAATGGATGAGGGGATCGTAAAGACCGCGGCGCAGGGCGTGAGCGTTGGCTGCGGCGTGCGGGTGCTGAGCGGCGAGCGCACGGGATTTGCGTACACGGATGATCTGAGTGCGGAGCGGCTGCTGAAGGCGGCGCGCACGGCAGCGCTGATTGCGAGTGGACCGCAGACCACGCGCGTTGCGGGATTCAACGAGAACGCGCGCGCCGCAGTTGTATCCGATTGCGGGATCGTCGGACGCGGAGATCAGCGCGAAGCTGGAGCTGATTGCGCGTGCGGACCGTGCGGCGCGGGCGTTCGATCCGCGCATTGTGCAGGTGCGGGCGGGGTTGAATGATGAGCTGCGGCGGATTCTTGTGGCGGCGTCGGATGGGACGTTCGCGTCGGACACGCAGCCGCTGGCGCGATTGAATGTTGCGGTGATTGCGAAGGATGAGCACTCGAGCGCGCGCGGCTCGAGCGGCGGCGGCGGGCGCGTGACGCTGGAGTTTTTTGCTGGCGCAAAGAGCCCGGAGCACTTTGCGACCGAAGCTGCGCGGACTGCGGTGCTGCAGCTTGGGCGCGGTCGCTGCGCCGGCGGGCGAGATGGAGGTTGTGCTGGGGCCGGGATGGCCGGGCGTGCTGCTGCATGAGGCGGTGGGGCATGGGCTCGAGGCGGACTTCAATCGCAAGAAGACGAGCGCATTCGCGGGGCTGATCGGCCAGCAGGTGGCGTCGAGCAAGGTGACGGTGGTGGACAACGGGACCATGCCGGGGCGGCGCGGGTCGCTGAACGTGGATGATGAAGGCAATCCGACGCAGGAGACGGTGCTGATCGAGAACGGTATTCTGCGCGGCTATCTGAGCGACAAGCTGAGCGCGAAGCTGATGAATATGCCGAACACGGGCAGCGGGCGGCGCGAGAGCTACCAGGCGATTCCGATGCCGCGCATGACGAACACGTACATGCTCGCTGGCGAGGATGAGCCGGGGGACATTCTCCGCAGCGTGAAGCGCGGGCTGTATGCGGTGAACTTCGGCGGCGGGCAGGTGGACATCACGACGGGCAAGTTCGTGTTCTCGGCGAGCGAGGCGTACCTGATTGAGGATGGCAGGGTGACGGCGCCGGTGAAGGGCGCGACGCTGATCGGCAATGGGCCGGAGTCGCTGAAGTATGTGTCGATGGTGGGGAATGATCTCGCGCTCGATGAAGGCATTGGGACGTGCGGGAAGAATGGGCAGAGCGTGCCGGTGGGCGTGGGGATGCCGACGGTGAAGCTGGACCGGATGACGGTGGGCGGGACGGCGCGATGAGCACGGCGCGATGAGTGTTGCGGCTCCGACTGAGTTGAGGACGCTGGCGGAGCAGGCAGTCGAGATGGCGCGGCGTGCGGGGGCGACGGATGCTGAAGCGGTTGCGGCTGAGGGCGATGAGTTCTCCGTGCACGTGCGGATGGGTGAGGTGGATGAGCTGACGGAGTCGGGCTCGCGCGCGATTGGGCTGCGGGTGTTCTTTGAGGCGGAGGGCGCCGCGGCTCCGAAAGCCAGCTCAGCGGACGGCGAGCACGTCGACCTCGGATCTGTCGAAGGATGGCATTGCGCGGCTGGTGAGCGGCGCGGTGGAGCTGGCGAAGGTCACGGGCGCGGATCCGTTTGCGGGGTTGCCGGAGCGGGAGGCGTTTGGGTCGCTCGATGTGGGTGAGCTGGCGCTGTACTTCGACGACATCGACAGTGTTCCGCCGGAGCGAACGGATAGAGATAGCCAAGCGGTGCGAGGCCGCGGCGATGGCGGTGGATGCGCGGATTCAGAACAGCCGCGGGGCGGGGTTCGACCTGAGCACGTCGCGGCGGGTGATGGTGAACTCGCGCGGGTTTGCGGGCGAGTACCGGCGGAGCTACTGCGGCTTCTCCGCGACGCCGATTGCGCAGGATGCGGGCGGGATGCAGACGGGCTACTGGTACTCGGCTGCGCGCACGCCGCGGCTGCTGGAGGATCCGGAGGAGATTGGGCGGATTGCGGCGGAGCGGGCGCTGCGGAAGCTGGGAGCGCGGCGGGTGCCGACGTGCCAGGTGCCGATTGTGTTTCCGCCGGAGGTGTCGCGCGGGCTGATGGCGAACCTGTTGCATGCGGCGGATGGGGATGCGATCTACCGCAATGCGTCGATGTTTGCGGGCAAGCTGGGCGAGCAGGTGGCGGGGGAGAACATCACGATCGTGGACGATGGGACGATGGTGTTCGATCGCGCCTTGCCGGATGGTGGCACGTTGCGCGTGGGAGGGTTTGGGACGTCGCCGTTTGATGGCGATGGGCTGCCGACGCGCAGGACGGTGGTGGTCGAGCGCGGTGTGCTGAAGGAGCTGCTGCTGAACACCTACACGGCGCGCAAGCTGAATATGAAATCGAATGGGAAGGCTTCGCGGGGGTTGGCGGGGGCGCCGGGGATTGGTGGCGGGAACTACTTCCTGGAGCCGGGCGAGCTGAGCCAGGAGGAGATTGTCGGCGGGGTGAAGCAGCGGGCTATACGTGCTGGGCACGATGGGGTTTGGGGTGAACCTGGTGACGGGCGACTACTCGCAGGGCGCGACTGGGTTGTGGATTGAGAATGGGGAGCTGACGCACGCGGTGGAGGAGATCACGATTGCGGGGAACCTGAAGGAGATGTTCCGGAACGTGAGCGCGATTGGGAATGATCTGGAGTTTCGCGGCGCGGGTGCGGTGCCGACGGTGCGGGTCGAAGGCATGACTGTGGCGGGGAGTTGAGGGTAGACCCCCTTCCCCGGCAAAGTTGCGCAAAGTCTTCAGAGTAGAAGAGTTAGGGTTGGACTTGTGGCTTTTCAGCCACATGGGTGTGGTGAAAAGTGCTCAGTCGATGTGGCTGGCTAGCCGGGCCGATGCTGCTAGGGGCGCCGGGGTGCGGCGGGAGCCGAGCGACTTCAGGATTTGGCTGAGCTCGGGCATTTCGGGGACCGGCGGCGGGGGCCATCGATGTCGTGAGCGATGACGACCGCGCCCCACTGGGTGCCGTTCTCGAGGGCAACCGGGGCGGCTGTGAGGCGGACCCAGAGATAGCGGCCGTCGGCGCGATGGATGAGGAGGTCTTCGCCGCTTCGACGGCCTGGCCGGTGCGAAGGCAGCGGGAGAGCGGCGTCTCGGAGCCGGGAACGCGATTTCCGTCGCGAGTCGAAGACGCGGACGGAGTTGGGCGACCAGACCACGCCGGGTGTGTAGAGCGAAGCCGATGAGCTGTTGCATGCGCGGAGTGGAGCTGAGGACGCGGTCGGCTTCCGGATTCGACGATGGCCATGGCGACGGGTGCGGCCTCAAAGATGGCGCGCAGCCTGGCTTCACTGCAGCGGAGCTCATCGATGGCATGTTTGCATTCGTCGATGGACTCTGCGCCGCCGTACCAGCGGATGATGCGGCCCTGCTTCGTCGCGGCGCGGGTAGCCGCGGACCGCGCATCCAGACCCAACGGCCGTCGGATTGAACGCGCTGCTCGAACTCGAGCGGCTTACCGGTTTGAATGCTGCTCATGATGGCAGCGACGGAGGGCTCGCGGTCCTCGGGATGCACGACGCGGGTCCAGCCGAAGTTGATTGCCTCTCGACGGGCATGCCGGTAAGGGCGGTCCAGCGGGAGCTGATGGAGATGAGGCGCCCCTCGGCATCGCTAACCCAGGGGATCGCCGGATTGAGCTCGACGGTATGGCGGTAGTGGTCTTCGCTTTCGCGGAGCGCGGCTTCCTTCTGCTTGAGCGGGCGTGACGTCGGAGATGGAGACGCAGACGCCGAGGATGTCTCCGGCCTCGTCGCGCACGGTCTGGTAAGAGACGATCAGGGTCCGGGAGGGCTCACCGGGTAATTCCTTGACCACCTCGACGGGGGCGAAGGACTCGCCCTGAAGGGCGCGGAGGATGTAGGGCTCGACCTGTGAATAGAGCTCCGGCCGCAGGATGTCGGCGACCTTACAGCCGAGGTGCTCCTGCACGCTCCGGCCGTTGCCTTGCGCGAGCCGCTGATTGAGGCTGACGTAGCGGAGCTGGGGATCGACGAAGGCGAGGCCTACGGGAGCGCTGTCATAGATGGCGCGAAGCTGGGAGAAGCGTTCGGCGGGGCGGGCGTCGACGGAGAGCAGCGAGCCGGCGATCGCGGCAGGCACCTCGGTGGTGACTCCGGCGAAGGGCTCGGGCTGGTAGAAGAAGCCGCAGAGCTGTTCGCCGGGAACGGGCTTGCCGTAAAGAAAGCCCTGGCCGAAGTCGCAGCCCTGCCAGGCGAGAAGGTTCGCCTGGCTCTGATGCTCGATGCCTTCGGCTACTGTCTTGAGGCCGAGGCTGAGACCGAGGCTGACTACGGCGGCGGTAATCTTGCGGCTCTGACGCGACTCGGTCATGGAGCGGACGAAGCTGGCGTCAATCTTGAGCTCGTCGAAGGGCAGTGACTGGAGATGCAGGAGGCTGGAGTAGCCGGTGCCGAAGTCATCGAGCGCGAGGCGGATGTGCCGGTGCTTGAGGTCCTCGGCGACTTTGCCGGCGAGCTCGAGGTCATCGACCAGCGCGGTCTCGGTGAGCTCCGCGGTGAGGCGGCTGAGGTCGAAGTCGGCCTCTTCGGCGAGGAGCTGGATGAGGCCGGGGAGAGAACGGTCATGCAGCTGCGGCGGCGAGAGGTTGATGGAGAGGCCGAAGCAGGCGGGAAGGGTGCGCGCCCGCTCGAACGCCGACCCGAGGAGGGCGGCGGTGAGGTTGTTCATCAGCCGGAACTGCTCGAGCAGCGGGATGAACACCACGGGCGAGACGAGCCCGAGCGTGGGGTGCTGCCAGCGGGCGAGAATCTCGAAGCCGTGGATCTCGCCGGAGCGGAGGTCGACGAGCGGCTGGAAATGCGGGACAAACTCCTGGTTGTCCAGGGCCCGGGACAGTTGTTGCTTTGTAAATGACATTCGATAGCTGGCCCGAACGGATTCGAAGTCGGCCAGGATGGACTTTATATCGGCGGGAAAGTTCGTTCCATCATACGTCTGGGGAAGTGACTCTTTCCGGGGACGGAATTGTCCCAAATTGGGAAGAGCGGCCGGGGAATCGGGTCAAGGCTTGGGGCTTCGCGTCGGTGGGCGCCGGCGGCGCGGTCTGGCCGGGAGGGACGACGGCGGGCGGCGTTTCTTTGGGCTTGGGCGCGTTGATGACGGGGCACTTGTCGGAGAGGGTCTTGGCGAGGTCCTCGTGCTCGACGGAGAAGGCGAGGGTGCGCTTTTTGTCGGGGCCGGTGGTGATGCGGAAGATATAGATGGTCTCGTAGTCGGAGTTGAGCCAGCGGGGGACGAGCTCTTTTTGTCCGAAGGATTTGAGCATGTCTTCGGCGAAGCGGCGGGCGGCGAGGTGCTCCCAGGCGACGACGACGAGAGAGTTGGAGAACTCGGGCTTGAGGAGCTCCTTCTGGAGGCCCTTGATGTCGTTGGCGGCGATCTCGGCGTTGACGGGCATGCCCTGAGTCGATGGCGTAGGGCTCGATGGTGGCGAGCGGGCGGACGTAGGAGTGGCGGGTGACGTTGGGCTCGGCGTCGTCGGCGACGGGCTTGGAGGGGTCGGCGGCGAAGATGGCGGCGGGCTTGCCGTAGCGCGCGAGGACGGAGGGCAGCGCGAGGGCGCGGTTGAGGCCCTGGCAGTCGAGCTGGCCGCGGGCTTTTTCATGCGGCTTCTCGCCGTGGCGAATCATCACGATGGTTTCGGTGCCGGGGGACTGGGCGCGGAGGGTGTGCGGCGAAGGAAGAGCAGGGAGAGGGCGGCGAACGCGGGGAAGACTGTGCGGGCGAAAGACATGATGGTCTGACGGCGGATTGCGGCGGAGGGATTGATCGCACGTTGAAGCTGGTGGCGACCGAGACAAATACTGAGCGGTTTCAGGCATGCGGGCTTGTGGCACTTTCGAAAGTGAGCTGTGTGACGCCACGACGACTTGCTGCGAGTGAAACGATCAGCATGGAAAGGGTGCCGGGAATCAGCATGAAACGAATCTTCGTGATGGGCGTCGTTCTTAGTGGTTTGTTTCTTCCGTGTTCCGGCCAACAGATGGCGGAAAGCAACTTCCCTCGACTTCCTGGAGCGGAATTGCTGGTGAAGAGTTACTACCAAGACAAATTCATGTTGCTGCTGACCTCGGAAGATAAGATTGTCACGCTGCAAGAGGACGCAATCAGCTTGGAAGGGCGTCCTGGTATTTCGGCCGACGGAAGCGTCCTTGCGTCAGCGCATCGAGTGCCCGGAGACCTGTCGCGCTACCCAAGGCTTATAGCCAGCACTTACTCGATGAAGAAACGCAAATGGACGGATTATCCGGAGCTCGAAGGCAATCGGTTGACGGTTGCGATCTCGCCCGATGGTTCGCAATTGGCATGCATCAGCAGGAACACGCGGGTTCCTGCGCTTGAACTCCGGAATTCCCCGCCTCGACTTCAACTCTTGAACCTGAAAACTCGAGAAGTCACTGCTATCACGACTGCTCCTGAGTGGGCTGGTTTCCACCTCAGTTGGTCCCCAGACGGCCGGCATCTGGCTTTCGACATGACTGCCCCTGGAGGCCGACCGAGTGGAACCTATGCGATCTACGTTCTCGATGTTAATACCGGCGACATGTCACAGATTGGACTTGGCGTATCGCCTTCGTGGTCCCCGTCCGGTGAGTGGATTGCGTTTGCGAGCTATGTGCCCTCGGCGGATGGCCAATCCGACCCACGAAATTGTTGGCTCTACAACGGACACTATTACTCTTACAGCGCTCATCAGTTCAGCCTGATGAGTTCCGTTGGAACTCACACTCGCGTTCTCATGAAGTTCCACTCTGGCGTGGAGGACGATGCTGCACCGGTGTGGTCTCCTGATTCAAAGACGCTTCTGCTCACGAGAGTGAACGACCCAGATAATGGAACGAGGGATATCTACGAGTTGACGCTGGCTACATCCCACCGCGCGAAGAAGTTTCCCAATACAGTCTCGGAAGTCTACGGCTGGATCGATGCACCGGCCGCTAACGCCCACTGAGCTTCCCGTTATTACTCGACGGGCTGGTTGCGGCGGGGGCGGCGGTTGGCCTGGAGGACGCGTTTGCGGAGGCGGAGGGATTTGGGGGTGACTTCGACGAGCTCGTCGTCGGCGATGAACTCGATGGCCTGCTCGAGCGTCTGCTGCTTGTAGGGGACGAGGCGGAGGGCTTCGTCGGCCGAAGAGGCGCGCATGTTGGTGAGCTTCTTCTCGCGCACGGCGTTGACGTCGAGGTCGTTGTCGCGGGAGTGCTCGCCGATGACCATGCCCTCGTAGACCTCGACACCGTCGGGGACGAAGAGCACGCCGCGGTCCTGGAGGCCGTTGAGTGCGTAGGTGGTCGTTGTGCCGGGGCGGTCGGAGATGAGCGCGCCGCTGGGACGCTGCGGAATCTCGCCCTGGTAGGGCACGTAGCCGTCGGCGATGGAGTTCATGACGATGGTGCCGCGGGTTTCGGTGAGCATTTCGCGAGCGGAGGCCGATGAGGCCGCGCGACGGAATTTTGAACTCCATGCGCACGCGTCCAGACGCCGTGGTTGGACATCTTGACCATCTCGCCCTTGCGCGGTCCGAGGCGCTCGATGACGGTGCCGACGAAGTTCTCGGGGATGTCGATGGTGAGGAGCTCGTTGGGCTCCATGAGCTGGCCGTCGATGCGGCGGGTGACGATCTCGGGACGCGAGACCATGAGCTCGTAGCCTTCGCGGCGCATCATCTCGATGAGCACGGAGAGCTGGAGCTCGCCGCGGCCGAGGACCTTGAAGGTCTCGGGCGAGCCGGTGTCTTCGACGCGGATGGAGACGTTGGTGAGGAGCTCTTTGTCGAGGCGCTCCTTGAGGTTGCGCGAGGTGACGAACTGGCCTTCGCGGCCGGCGAAGGGCGAGTTGTTGACGGAGAACTGGATGGCGATGGTGGGCTCGTCGATGGTGATGAGCGGGAGCGGCGCGGGGTTCTCGATGTTGGTGAAGGACTCGCCGATGGTGATGCCGGGGACGCCGGCGATGGCGACGATGTCGCCGAGGGTGGTCTCGGTGATGTCGACGCGCTTGAGGCCGTCGAAGGAGAAGAGCTTGGTGATCTTGACGTTCTGGAGCGAGAGGTCGCGCTTGGAGACGGCGACCTCCTGGCCGGTCTTGAGCGTGCCGTTGAAGACGCGCGCGATGGCGAGGCGGCCGAGGTAGTCGGAGTAGTCGAGGTTGGTGACGAGGATCTGGAGCGGGCCGTCGGGGTCGCCCTGCGCGACGGGGATGGTGTTGACGATGAGCTCGAAGAGCGGCTGGAGATCGGTGCCGGGCTTGGCGAGGTCCATGGTCGCGGTGCCGGCCTTGCCGTTGGTGTAGATGACCGGGAACTCGAGCATGGACTCGTCGGCGTCGAGGTCGATGAAGAGGTCGTAGACCTCGTTGAGCACTTCCTGCGCGCGCGCGTCGGGGCGGTCGATCTTGTTGATGACGAGGATGGGCGTGAGCTTGGCTTCGAGGGCCTTCGAGAGCACGTAGCGCGTCTGCGGCAGCGGGCCTTCGGAGGCGTCGACGAGCAGGACGACGCCGTCGACCATCTTGAGCGCGCGCTCGACCTCACCGCCGAAGTCGGCGTGGCCGGGGGTGTCGACGATGTTGATCTTGGTGTTCTTGTAGTGGATCGCCGTGTTCTTCGCGAGGATGGTGATGCCGCGCTCTTTTTCGAGGTCGTTGGAGTCCATGACGCGCTCGGCGACGGCCTCGTTGGCGCGGAAGGTGCCCGACTGGCGCAGCATGGCGTCGACGAGGGTGGTCTTGCCGTGGTCGACGTGCGCGATGATGGCGATGTTTCGGATGGGCTGCGATGCGGTCGGCTGGCTTGCGGTACTCAAAAGGGCTTCCTCAGGTGAAAGGGATTCAGGTGTGCGAAGGGTTCAAGCGCAGCACTTCACGGGTGCACGGGCGCGAAAAGAACGCAACTTATTAAGTTTACCGCAGATAGCGCGGATTTCAGTGGGGCGCAACGCGAGTTGCGCCGGGATATTGGCGTAATTCGGCGTGCAAGCGTGTGACCTATACTGACGGCAAGCTCATGAAGATTGCTGCCGCGGCGCTGGCGCTGATGTGGGTATGGGGTGGAAGCGCGCGCGTGGTTGCTCAGGGCGGCGCGGCCGGCGCTGCGCAGGGGCAGCGGATGGTGATCATCGACCAGGACGGCTCCGGGCCGGGCGGCTCAAACCAGATGGCGATGATGTTGCTGCTGGAGTCGCCGAAGGCGAAGGTGCTGGGCATCACGATGGTGAGTGGCAATGCGTGGGAGCCCGAAGAGGTCGAGCATACGCTGAGGATGCTGGAGCTGATTCGGCGGAGTGATGTTCCTGTGGTTCGCGGAGCGGTGTTTCCGCTGGTGCGCACGCGCGAGGAGTCAATGGCGACCCGGGGGCTCGAGGGCAGCTTCTACTGGTACGGGGCGTGGGGCGATCTTTCCGCGAAGACCAGTGATGAGCCGTATCACGGCCCGTTTGTTGTGCCTCCGCTGAAGGAGGGTGAACCGGCGACAAAGCCGCTCGACGAGGATGCGGCGCATTTTCTGATTCGGCAGGTGCACGCGCATCCGCACAAGGTGACGATTTTTGCAGCGGGACCGCTGACGAACATTGCGCTGGCGCTGGCGATTGACCCGCAGTTCGCGGAATTGACGCAGGGCATCGTGATCATGGGGGGGAGTCTTGCGCCGGAGGGAGATGACCCGGAGTATGCGACGCACCCCCGGCACGAGTTCAATTTCTGGTTCGATCCGGAGGCGGCGCACATAGTGCTGCGCGCGCCATGGCCGAGGATCGACCTGACGACGGTCGACATCTCGGTGAAGACGAAGTTTTCAGAGCAGATGATGCGGGAGATTGCCCAGTCCCCTGCACCGGCGGCGCAATATATTGCGAAGTACACGACATCGTACTTCTACATGTGGGATGAGCTGGCGGCGGCGGCGTGGCTGGATCCGAAGATCATTACGCGGGAACGCGTGCTGTATGTGGATGTGGACCTGACGCGCGGACCGAACTACGGCGACACGCTGACGTGGACGGAGGAGAACCGGCCGGGCGATCGCGTGCTTGGGCGGGTGCATGTGCATGAGGACTTGAATGCGCCGCTGTTTTATCGTGAGTTTGTGGAGCTGATGAAGGGCGACAGGACCGCAGACCCGCAGTGAAGAGTGCGGCACAGGTGGAGCAGGCGAAGACGAAGCCGCGGTCACTGCTGATCGATGCGGTGCGCGGGATGGCGATCTCGCTGGTGGCGCTGGGACATACGAACCAGGGTATCGACCATCGTCATTGGTGGGGCAGCAGCGCGGGCGTGGGCCAGCGGCTGGATGTGACGATCTACGCGTTCCACATGCCGGCGTTCTTCTTCATGTCGGGGATATTCCTGGCGGCGAGCGTGGCCAAGCGCGGACCGGGGCGGTTCACGATGGAGCGGATGCGGACGCTGCTGTATCCGTACGTGCTGTGGTCGATGCTCAGCGAGGGGTCGGTGCACGTGCTGTCGCGGTTTGTGCACCAGAATCCGATGACGCTGCGGCAGTGGCTGTACATTACGGCGATCGGATCGGGGATATGGTTTCTGCCGGCGCTGTTCTTCTGCCTGATGGTGGGGATGGTGCTGCGCAAGTTGCCGGGCGCGGCGATTGTCGCGATCGCGGTGCTTGCGTTCTACCTGGTGCCGGAGACGGGCGTGACGTTTGTGGATATGGGGATTCAGTTTATGCCGTTTGTGGCAGGAGGGATGTGGCTGGGCCGCGGCTACGAGGAGCTTGAAGAGCTGCCGCGGTGGGCTGCGGTTGTGCTTACGGCAGTGCTGCTGGCTCTGCTGCTGGTCGAGACGCAGCGGCCTTGGACGACTTACCGGAACGAGGTCTTGCTGGGCGGAGTGATTGGGACGGCGATGCTGCTGACGCTGGCGCGCACGCTGGGGCGGTCACGCGCGGCGCGGCTGCTGGCGTGGGCGGGCGAGGCCTCGATTGCGATCTACCTGATGGGCGAGTACGGCCAGGCGCTGATGCGGCAGATGCTGGTGTGGGTGCATGTGACGGAGCCGTACGTGCAGTTGATTGTGCCGACGCTGATTGCGGTGGTGGTTCCGGCGTGGGTGTATCAGCATCGTGTGAGGCTGCGGCTGGAGTGGCTGTTTGTGGCGCCGTTTGGGAAGCTGCGGCCTGCAGCGCGGGCGGCGCGAGGCCCGGCGGCATGAGGCCCGGCGGGGCAGAACCCAGGCGTGGCGCGAGGCTAGAATCCTGTGGGAGTGAGTGTGGGATTTGAGTTCGAGCAGCGGGTGGAGTTCCTGCCGGATAGTGCGGGCGAGATTCTGCGCGAGGTGCCGGCTGGGCCGGGAGTGGTTTGCCTGCGCGGGCATGATGAGGCCGCGCAACCGTACCTGACACGCGCGGCGGATATGCGGCGCAGGTTGCGAAGGCTGCTGGATTCTCCGGATGCGGTAGATGAGCAGGGGCGGCCGGTGCTGTCGAAGCGGCTGAATCTGCGTGAGCGCGTGCGGTGGATTGAGTGGACGCGGACGGGGTCGGAGTTTGAGTCGACGGTGGTGCTGTACTGTGCGGCGCGGGCGGTGTTTGGAGCGGTTGAAGCGCGGCGCAGGTTGCGGCTGCATGCTCCGTTTGTGGTGCGAATGACGGCCGCGCATGAGCATCCGCGGGTGTATGTCACGAATAAGTTGAACCGGAAGAGCCTGGCGGAGGCGTATGGGCCGTTTCCGTCGCGGGCGGCGGCGGAGCGCTACTGCGAGGCGGTGCTGGATCTGTTCAAGCTGCGGCGGTGCTGGGAGGATCTCGAGGTTTCGCCCGAGCATCCCGGGTGCGCGTACGGCGAGATGAAGATGTGCATGGAACCGTGCAAGGGCGCGTGCACGGCGGAGGAGTATGCGGCGGAGGCGTCGCGGGTGCGGAGTTTTCTGGAGACGAATGGCGAGTCGATGCTGGCGGAGCTGGCGCAGAAGCGCGAGGCCGCGAGCGAGGCGATGGACTTTGAGGGCGCGGCGGCGCTGCATAAGCAGTGGGAGAAGGTGAAGGCTGCGGCGGGATTCGCGGATGAGATTGTCGGGCCGCTGATGGAGTTGCGGGTGCTGGTGGTGCAGGGTGCTGTAGAGGAGCGAGGCGCGAGGAAAGGCGAGGAGCCGGCGGCGGCGAATGTGTTTGCGTTCGAGGACGGACGGATTGTGGGGCCGGAGAGGCTGTCGACGCTGGGCGTGCGGGCGGTGAGGGAGCAGACGGCTGTGGGGAGTTCGCTGTTTGCGCAGCCGCTGATGATTGCGGCGGTGCCGGAGGACGGCGAGTTAGCGAGTGAGGGAGTTAGCGAGTTAGGAAATGCGGTGCTGAGTCCGGAGGAGCGGGCGCGGGCGGTGATTGAGCAGTCTGGAAGAGCGCGTGCGGGCGGCGGGAAGCGCTTGATGTGGAGGAGCGCGCGGATTATCTCGCGCTGCTGCGGCGGTGGTATTACCGGCCGGAGAAGCAGCGGGCCGGCGCGATTCTCTTCCCGAACCCGGATGGCGCGTGGCCGGTGCGGCGGCTGCTGAATGCGGCGGCGCGTGAGGCGCTTGGGCCTCCGCGGGAGGCGGCGGCGGTTGATCGCGAGGCGGCGAAGGAGATGAAGACGCGCGTGCTGCACGAAGGGCGCGAGGGTGTGGAGCGGGTCGTGCCGGTGCTGCCGAAGCGCGCGAAGAATCCGCGACCCGCGAAGAAGAATCCGGCGCATTCGCCTGAGGGTTGATGAGGCAAATGCGCCGGACTTGATGTTGAGTTCTGCGGCTATTGCAGATCGGCGACGACCTTCTCCATCTTCCCGAGGAAGCTCTGCCAGCCGTAGTTCGCGCCCTTGTAGGCTGCGTCGTTGTCCTGCGGGAAACCGGAGTGCTCGAGGCGAAGCTGCGTGCCGCTGCCGGTCGGCGTCAACGTGAAGAGGACAACGCTCTCGAGGCCCATGGAGCCCCAGGTGTAGGAGAGTTTCTTGAGCGGCTCGATGGCGAGCACCTGGGCGTCGATGATGCCGTTCCAGTTGGGCACGGGATCGGAGCGGAACTGGAACTTGTGCCCGACCTGTGGCTCGAAGTCGTTGTTGAGCAGCCACTGCGCGATGAGGCGGCTGTCGGTGAGCGCACGCCAGACCTTTTCGGGCGGGTGCGGAAATTCCTTTTCGATAACGAGGGTGCGGGTGGTCTCTGCTGCCGGGCTGCTCATAATTTCGCTCATGGTTCCATCCTTTCGAGTACAGATTCAAGACGGGTGAAGCGGTCACTCCAGAAGGCGCCGTAGTGGGTGAGCCAGTTGACCATCGGGGCGAGCGCGTCGGGCTGCGCGCGATAGTGAGTCTCGCGGCCTTCGCGGCGATGGCGCACGAGTTTTGCCCGCTTGAGCACGGTGAGGTGCTTCGAGACCGCAGGCTGCGAGACGCCGGCGTAGCGCGTCAATGCGTGAACCGTCTGCTCGCCCTGACGGGTGAGCTCCTCGAAGATCGCGCGGCGGGTTGGGTCGGCGAGTGCGCGGAAGACGTGATTGGCGGCGGTTTGCGTCACGAGAAAAACCATAACCAAATGGTTATGGTTTGTCAAGGCCTCTAAGAAGCTACAAAACTCCTCGTAGTTCGTGGTCAGCTACCGCTATACTTCGCAGCTATACTTCGCGCGCAGGCCAGGAGAGTCATGATTTGTATTCTGCGGGTCGCCGCTCTGGCGCTCGGCGTTTCAATATCCGCTGTAGCACAGTTGAGCTTCTCCTCCTCCGGAGATCTCGGTTGAGCGTCCAAAGGTGGATCAATATGCCACCCACGATGTGACGTTCCCAAACGGAGTCAGGGGCACCTTCGGAGTGGTCTATTCGGAGCCGATCGGCTATCGCTCGTTGACGCTGGATCTTTATCTTCCTCCCAACTCTCTCGCAGAGACCGCCAGCCGGATTTCCAGTGGTGGTCTATATACACGGAGGCGGGTGGCGGGCTGGCAATGCGCACCATAATTTTCCTTTTGTCGACTTTCCAGGAGTATTGGCTTCGCTATCGGCCAGAGGATACGTGGTTGCGTCCATCGAATATCGGCTGAGCGGAGAAGCAAAATTTCCCGCGCAGATTCAGGACGCGAAGGCAAGCATTCGGTGGTTACGTCTTCATGCTTCGACCTATGGCATTGATCCGTCGCGCTTCATGACGTGGGGGGTCTCCGCGGGCGGTTATCTTTCGGCGCTGGTGGCCGTAGGCTGCAATCAGGCTGCGCTTGAACCGAGTCGGCCCGGGCGAAGCTCCGTACCGGACCGGGCCGATCCCGCGACGACGTCCTCGAATGTGTCCGATTGCGTGCAGGGAGCGGTGGCCTGGTACGGCATTTTCGATTTCGCGACGATCGCAGGTCAGGCGCAACAGGACAATGCCATGTCCAGAGCGGACCCCGAGGGTCCTGAATGGCAGCTGCTCGGCTGCTTCGGTGAGAGCAAGTGTGACCCTCAACGGATTGCCGCGGCAAGCCCGGTTACGTATGTGGACAGCAAGGATCCTCCCATGTTGTTGATCGTGGGGTCAGAGGACAGGCTGGTCCCGTATCACCAAACATTGGAAATGGCGGACAGGCTGAAAGCGGCTGGAGCGCCGTATCAGCTGATGGTTTTACCGGGCATGAATCACAGCTTCGTTGGAAAAACACCAGACCAGACGCGCGACGCCAATTTGAAAGCGCTGCAAGCTACATTCCGATTCATCGACAAAACGATGAAGAACTGATGATGGCCAAGCGCTGCGGAGCGAGTTCTCTTTTCGGTGGTTCGTGATTCCGCTAATTCTCAGATGGCGGTTGCATGTGATCGACAACCAGCACCTTGATCGGCAGCTTCTCCGGCCTTGAGCTTTAGTCCCAACTGCTCCTCGCAACGCGGAGAACAGCGACGGGTCCGGCGCGCCTCTCCCGAGGGGCCCTCCGGGGCCCAGCGCAGATCGAACTGGTATTTTCCGCTGAGGCCGGTCTCATCAGACCACCATGCGGCCGCCAATAATTCCGTCTTGCGAAGCCAGGCACGTCGGCAAGCATTCCCATGGTTGCACCACGGCCGTCGATGTGCCCGTGGCCGTCGTTGTGCAGCCCCTGCCAAGAAGTTTTTCTGGCACGGTTGAACGGCGCGACGGTTCGGGCATTCGGAGAACGTATTAAGCTTCGCATCCGCCCTTTGCCTGCACCAGCGCAGCTACGGTGCGCGGCTTGCATCTCCGTATGCGTCGCTCAAGCTCAAGCGCTCGGCCAAGAGGATTCGCGCAACATTGACCGCAAAAGCCGATCTCGCGATCTTCGTTCGACATCTTCTCGATTGCCAGCGCCGTCGCCTGCTCCTCCTTCGCGTAGACGTCAAACCGGGCGGTGTGCGCCCACCCCGGCGCTCCCACGATCTGGTCGTCCGAACCCGAATTCAAGGCGTAGGCGAACTTCAGCAGCCCGATGACTGAAAAGTTCTCCGCGGTGAGCTTGCCCTGGCTTAGGTTGAGATTGGAGTTTGTATCGGCCGGATTGCTTCGCCGAATCGTCGCCACGTCGAAGCTGAGCTGCGGTGTAGCGGGGTTCTGCGCAGCCGTCGAGAGCGGCACAGCGGCGCCGAGGACGACCAGGGCCCACAGCCCCTTTACGCGACGATTCATCTTCAGATCACATCTCCGTCTAATGGCGCGAGTTTACAACGGCTTGAGCGCGGTAGACTTGAGGCAATTCTGGACGGCGGAGCGAGCGCTTTGGTTGAACTGGCATTTTCGATTCTGGCGGCGGACTTTACGCACCTGGCCGAGGAGATTGCGCGGGCGGAGCGCGGCGGCGGGACGATCTGTCACGTGGATGTGATGGATGGGCACTTTGTGCCGAACATCACGTTCGGGCCGCCGGTGGTGGAGGCGGTGCGCCGGGTGACGAAGCTTCCGCTCGATTGCCACCTGATGATCGAGGACCCGGACAAGTTCATTCCGGATTTTGCGAAGGCGGGCGCGGACATGATCAGCGTGCAGTGGGAGGCGTGCCGGCATTTGAACCGCACGCTGCAGTTGATCGCCGATCATGGCGTGCAGCCGGCGGTGGTGATCAATCCGGCGACGCCGGTGGACTTCCTCGTCGAGGTGCTGCCGATGGTGCACCATGTGCTGGTGATGAGCGTGAATCCGGGGTTTGGCGGGCAGAAGTTTCTGCCGCGCTCGGTGGAGCGGATTGCGCACCTGCGGCGGCTGCGGCAGGAGATGGGGCTGAACTTCCGGATTGAGGTGGACGGCGGCGTGGCGGACGATACGGTGGAGCCGTCGTGCGCGCGGGGGCGGACATGCTGGTGGCAGGGTCGGCGATCTTTGCGGGTGGCAAGGCGGAGGAGAACGCGCGACGGTTTCTGGGGATTGCTCGCCGGGCGACTGAGGTGTCCGTCTAAGTGATTGAGGCCCGGGATACGAAAGCGTGCCTCAGGGGCTAAAGCCCACATTCTTTCAGCGACTTTACGGCACGGCTGAAGCCGTGGCCTTAACGAGACGGACCAGCGAGACGGAACCGTGCCCCGACGAGCCGCGGCAAGGCCGCCGCATTGCGAGCCGGAGGATGTCTCGGCCATTTAGAATCTAGGGCAGTCCTGAGACGGGCCGCCGCGGAAGGTGCGCGGGCTTGTGGCGGGGCGGAACAAGAGGTTTTTGCATGATGGATCGTGGATTTTCTTCTCTCCGGACGGGGCTTTCTTCACCTCGCAGCGGGCGCCTGGCGACAGCCGCGATGGCCGCGGCGCTGGTGCTGGGCGGCGGGATGGCCGGCGCGCAGGTGACCGGAAGCTCGCAGACCACGACCGACGCGCAGGGGCATCCGCAGGAGTCGGTGAGCCTGAGCGTGGATACGTCGAAGAAGAAGAAGAAGCGGGTCGCGAAGGACGAGAAGGTCAAGGCAGACGAAGGACACTCGCGCCGAGAAGAAGAAAGAGAAGAAGCTGAATCCGCTGATCGGCAAGGACGCGGACCTGCCGGACAAGCAGCTTTACGACAAGGCGCTGGCGCAGATCAAGTGCGGACACTTTGACGTCGCGCGGCTGGACCTGAACACGCTGTTGAGCACGTATCCGGACTCGCAGTACCAGATGCGCGCGAAGCTGGCGATTGCGGACGCGTGGTATCGCGAGGGTGGGTCTGCGGCGCTGGCGCAGGCCGAGCAGGAGTACAAGGACTTCATCACGTTCTTCCCGAACGCGCCGGAGGCGGCCGAGGCGCAGATGCGCGTGGGCGACATCTACTTCAAGCAGATGGATGTGCCGGACCGCGACTACACCAAGGCGCGAGCACGCGGAGGAAGAGTACCGGACGATGCTGAAGCAGTATCCGGACGCTCCGAAGCCGATTTTGAAGGAGGCGCAGCAGAAGCTGCGCGATGTGCAGGAGGTGCTGGCGCAGCGCGAGGCCGACATTGCGGCGTTCTACGGGACGCATGAGAACTGGCCGGCGGCGCTGGCGCGCTACGAGACCGTGCGCGAGACGTATCCGCTGTACAGCCACATGGACGATGTGCTGCTCGGCATTGGCGATGCGTATGAGGCGGAGGCGAACCTGGTGCGCGCGCAGGCGCTGTGCGGGCCAAACCTGCCGAAAGGAACGCACGTGCCTGCCGGAGGCGGCGAAGTCCGCGCTCGAACAGAGTTTGACGGTAAGGCCGCGGCGGAGTATCGCGAGGTGGTGCTGAAGCATGCAGCGGCGCCGCACGCGGAGTTCGCGAAGGAGCGGCTGGCGGCGATGAACCTGCCGATTCCGCAGCCCACGGCGGAAGAGGTTGCGGCCAGCGAGGAGCTGGAGGGCAGCCGCGCGCAGTACACGATGCAGAAGCGGCTGGAGCTGATGTTTGTGCGCAAGCCGGACACCGTCACGGCCGCGCAGATCGGCGACGCCGACGCTGGATGATCCCGCGCCGGTGCTGGCGCCCGAGGTGGCGAAGGCGATCGTGAAGCGACTATACGATGGCGCTGAATCCGGGTGCGTCGCCGAAGACGGATGTGAAGGATGCGTCGCCGGCGATTGAGCCTGGGCCCGGTGAGGTTCCGCCGCAGCCGCGCACGCCTCCGGGGCAGCCTGCCTCGCCGGCTGCGCCGCCGACGCTGTCCGATGTTCCGGTTGCAAACACGGGGACGGGTTCGAGCGATGCGGTGGAGATGGCTCCGGCCTCACCGGCGAGCTCTGCGCCGAGCGGAACGGGATGGGCGTTGAGGTGTTGACGCCGGGCGTGAGCACGGGGCCGGGTGCAGCGAGTTCGCTGCCGGCGGCTACGGGCGCGCCGGATCCAAACATGGGACTTGAAGGCTGTGGCGCCGGAGGATTCGTCGCCGCTGCCGCCGGTGGAGGCGCCTGCGGCGGCTCCGGACCAGGTGAACGATGCGGCGGGCAAGCAGACGCCGCCGGCGCAGGTGAAGGATCCGAACCAGAAGAAGAATCCGAAGCCGGCCTACGACAAGAACGATGAGAGCTCCAGCAAGCACAAGAAGAAGAAAGGTGCGGACAAGCTGAATCCGTTCTAGAGCAGACAGTGAGAGGGTAGACAGTAGAAGGGCGGGAGCGATGCTTCCGCCCTTTTTTGCGGCCGGGCGGATGCGTTGGGCGTTTGCTCTACCCTCTACCCTCTTTGTGTACTGTCTACTGTCTACTGTCTAATGTCTCCATATGAGTTCTGAGCTGCCGAAGGCGTATGAGCCTTCCTTGATTGAAGAAAAGTGGGCGAAGTTCTGGGTGGAGCAGGGGCTGTTCCATGTGCCTACGCCGCGTGAGGGCGAGGGTGTGGGACCGCGGTTCGTGCAACTGCTGCCGCCGCCGAATGTCACCGGGCGCCTGCACATGGGCCACATGCTGAACCAGACCGAGATGGACATCCTGACGCGGTGGCATCGCATGCGCGGCGAGACGGCGCTGTGGCTTCCAGGCACGGACCACGCAGGCATCGCGACGCAGATGATGGTCGAGCGGCAGCTTGCGGCGGAAGGTGGACCGACGCGCGCGGAGATGGGGCGCGAGGCGTTTACGCAGCGCGTGTGGTGCTGGAAGAAGCAGTACGGCGGCGCGATCACGGAGCAGATGCGGCGGCTGGGCGCGAGCGTCGATTGGTCGCGCGAGTACTTCACGATGGACGAGCGGCTGTCGCAAGGCCGTGAAGGAGGCGTTCGTCCGGCTGTGGGAGCAGGGGCTGATCTATCGCGGAGCGTACATCGTGAACTGGGACCCGGTGCTGGCGACGGCGGTGTCGGACCTCGAGGTGGTGCACGAGGAGCGCGCGGGCAAGCTGTATCACGTGCGGTATCCGCTGGCCGATGGGAGCGGATCGATTGTGATTGCGACGACGCGGCCGGAGACGATGCTCGGCGACGTTGCGGTTGCGGTGAATCCGGATGACGAGCGCTACAAGCAGTTCGTCGGCAAGACGCTGGTGCTGCCGCTTGTCGGGCGGAGAGATTCCGGTGATTGCCGACGAGTGGGCGAATCCGGAGTTCGGCACCGGTGCGGTGAAGGTGACGCCGGCGCATGATCCGAATGACTTCGCGATCGGGCAGCGGCACAAGCTTCCGCAGCTTTCGATCATGGACGAGCACGCGAAGATCGTGTTGCCGGGCACGCCGTACGACGGGCTGGATCGGTTTGCTGCGCGTGAGCGCGTTGTTGAGGACCTGCGCGCGAGTGGGGCGCTGGTGGATATCAAGGAGCATCAGCACGCGATTGCGCTCTCGCAGCGCACGGGCGAGGTGATTGAGCCGCGGCTCTCGATGCAGTGGTTTGTGAAGATTCAGCCGCTGGCTGACAAGGCGATCGAAGCGGTCGACAAGGGCTACATCCGCTTCACGCCGGAGAACTACCGGAAGACGTACGACGAGTGGATGCGCAACATTCACGACTGGTGCATCTCGCGGCAGTTGTGGTGGGGGCATCGCATTCCGGCGTGGCACTGCGCGAAGTGCGGCGAGATCACGGTCGCGCGCGAGACGCCGGAGAGCCTGCGAGCACTGCGGGTCGACGGAGATCACGCAGGAGACGGACGTGCTCGACACGTGGTTCAGCTCGGGGCTGCTGCCGTTTACGTCGCTGGGCTGGGACGGGGACAACTCGAAGCCGACTGCGGATCTCGCTGCGTTTTATCCGACCGATCTGCTCGTCACCGGCTTCGACATTCTGTTCTTCTGGGTGGCGCGCATGATCATGCTGGGCTGCCACTTCATGCTGGATGTGCCGATGCCGGATGGAAGCCCGCGCACGCTGGCCGAGGCAGTTCCCTTCCGCGAGGTCTACATCCACGGCCTGGTGCGCGATGCCGAGCGGCAGAAGATGTCGAAGACCAAGGGCAATGTGATCGACCCGATCGAGGTGATCACGAAGTACGGAACGGATGCGGTGCGGTTCACGCTGGCCTCGCAGGCCTCGCCCGGAACCGACATCGCCTTCAGCGAGGCGCGCACCGAGGGCTATCGCGCGTTCGCGAACAAGATCTGGAATGCGGCGCGGTTTGTGCAGATGCAGATCGATCGCGCGCGCGAGGCGGGTTACAAGGCTGAGCTGAAGCTTCCGCAGCAATCGAGTCGATGCGCCGCTCGAGACGCGCTGGATTGTGGCGCGGCTGCATTCGGTGGCGGCCGATGTCGCGACGGCGCTGGAGAACTATCGCTTCGATGAGGCGGCGAATGCGGTCTACCAGTTCTTCTGGGGTGAGTTCTGCGACTGGTACGTCGAACTGGTGAAGCTGCGGCTCGACTTCTCTGCGCCGAAAAACGATGCGGCGCAACTCACGCTGAATGCGCTGGTGAGCGGTGTTTGAGGCCGCACTGCGGCTGCTCTCGCCGTTCATGCCGTTCCTCACGGAGGAGCTTTGGCACGCGCTGTATGGAGCGATCGAGCAGCCTGTGCCGGCGAAGTCGATTGCGCTGACACGCTTTCCGCTGGCGGAGGATTTTGCCGAAGATCGCGAGAGCGTTGCGGCGATGCAGAGCGTTGCAGGAGTTGATCGTGACGGTGCGCGCGTTGCGCAAGGAGCTTGGCGTGCCGGAGAAGGAGCCGGTGCCGGTTCGGCTGCATGCGTTCAGCGGCCAATCGGCGAGCTCGCGCGCACGAACGCGGACATGCTGGAGCGGCTGGCGCGCATCCGCGCGGTGGAGATTGCGCCGGAGGCGCTGAGCGGCAACAGCGCGCGATCGACTGCGCAGTTTGATGTGGCGGTGGTTTACGAGCGGCAGATTGATGTCGCGGCAGAACGCGAGCGGCTGACGCGCGAGCTGGCGAAGTATGACAAAGGACTGCAGGCCGCGGAGAAGCAGCTCGGCAATCCCGGGCTTCGTCGCGAAGGCTCCGCCGCACATCATCGAAGGATTGAAGAAGCAGGCCGCGGAGACCGGCGCGCTGAGGAAGAAGGCGCAGGACGCGCTCGACTCGCTTCCACCCAGGAAAAGCGCGCGACAACGGCATGCGCTGTCTCCGAGCGTCTTACGCGCAGGAGATTTTCTATGGCCGTACAGAAGACGCCCGCATACGAACTCCGAGCAGAACGTGAACTCGGCCGCGATGGACCTTGAACCGAACCAGAGCCCGCAGGATGTGGGCCGCGGAGACGACGCAAAGATGTACGAGAACGCCGATGGCGCGCAGACCGGCGGCACGCGTGCGTTCAATGCCAACGCGCAGCGCGACAATCAGCCGAAATCGATCGACGAAGGAACGCGGCTGGAGCTTGAGACGAGAGGCCATGCTCAGAAGAGCGACATGCCTGGCATAACGACGCACAATGCGGGCGAGGAGCAGCAACGGCAGCAGAAGGTGGAACAAAACAAGCCCTAGGGCGCGCTGTTCGGGAATCGGTATTTCGCCGGCGACGTTGTCCTCAGGAACTTGCCGATTTGACACATGCTCTAGTGACAACAAACAGATGTTCCACGTGGAACATCCCGCAAACAAGAGGGCGCCTGAACGGCGCCCTCTGCTTTAGTTGAATGGATCGATCTACTGCCGGCGATGCTGCTTGCCGACTCTGCCAACCTCTCTGCGGCGGTTCACGTGGGAATTCCTCCGCCTTGATGATGCCGCGCTGATCGCCGGTGGGCTTGGTGTGGCCGTGGACGTTGCCGCCGAGATGAGCTGCGGCTGAGCGCGCGTGGCCGCCGTTTTCCGCTTCCGGGATTGCAGAATTGCGCTCAGAGCCGCGCTCGGAGCCCGCTCGCCAGTCTCGTGTTCGCCGGCCGATGACACGGCTTCATCCAGCGGGTCGCCGTGCATCTTTTCTTCGCCATGCTGTGCCTGGGCGTGATCGCTGTCGTGCTTGTTCGCGTGTTTGCCGGCCATTTATTGCTCCTTTTTGGTGTTCTGCGTGGGTCCGCTCGCGTCGGGATCGATTGCGGTGTTCACCGGCTCGTCGCCGAAGTCGCGTGCGCCGTACTCGTAATCCGTGCCGCCGTCGGTGTTCTGCGGCTGCGTTGTGGCGCGTTTGCGTTGCTCCAGGTTCAGGCCCCATCCCTGCTCATGCGCGTATTCTCCTGCAAGCCCGCGGGAATGTTCGCCGAATCCGCGCGGCTCTGCCGTGTCGTCTTGCCGTGGTGATTGGTCCGCCATCATGTATCCTCCTCCTGCGTTGGACGAGCGGCAGCGCGCAGGCGTTTGCCGCTAGGAGCGTTTCTGCGGAGCATTGGATGGAAGAACGGTTTGATCTACCGCAATCGCGACGTTCTCATGCTTGATGTCGAGGCGCAACCTGTTGAAGAGGCTCATGTAAACATTCGCGATCCAGACGAGCGCGAACCAGCCGATGAGGTATCCGCGCCAGCCGGCGATAGAGAAGCTGGAATCGGAAGATCCAGAGCGCAAGTGCTGCGACATAGTGCGAGAAGCAGTACTCGCAGGTGAAGAGATAGAAGAATTTTCGCGGAGCGAGGGAGCGCGCTTTCTCGCTCTTTTCCTTGCAGAACTCGCGCGGCTCGCGGAAGACCTCTTCGTGCGTGACGGTCCAGGCGACGCAGGCGACGGGAATCGCGAGCAGAAGCAGAATGCCGGCCTGATGCGTGAGTGCGGACGGGAAGAGGATCGATCATCGGTCAAGTCGCGCGGTGCATCGGCCGGCGAGCGGCCTTGGTTGTGAGATGCAGGTACCATGATGAGGAGCATGGAAATCGAGCAGGAATCGGACACAATCGATGCGGCGGCGGTTGCGCGGGCGGTGGAGCTGCTGCCGATCGCGGGCCCTGTCGTCTGGCTGCCGGTCACCGGATCGACGAATCAGCTGGCGCTCGAGGCCGCGCAGGCCGGCGCGCGAACGCGGGCGTGTGGGTGGCCGATGAGCAGACGGCGGGCCGCGGTCGCGGCGGGCACTCCTGGCACTCGAAGCCGTGGCGACGGGCTGTACGTGAGCGTGCTGGTGACGCCGGAGCTTCCGCTGGATCGCGCGCTGTGGCTGTCGCTCGCGACGGGCCTGGCGGCGCAGGAGGCGATCCTTGCATACGGCAGGGATTCGCATTGATCTGCGCTGGCCGAACGATCTGCTGTGCGGCGCGCGAAAGCTCGGCGGGAATTCTGGTCGAGAGCGCGGTGGAGAACGCGACGAGCGGGCGCGTCGGCGAAGCTGCGCTACGCGGTGCTCGGAGATCGGGATCAATGTGCATCACCGGGCGTTTCCGCCGGAGCTCGCTGCGCTTGCGACATCGCTGGCAGTTGCAGGGAGCGACAGCGTGTGAACCGGCAGGCGCTGCTGATTGCGTTGCTGCGAGCGCTGGATCGTGAGCTGTATGAGCTGGACCGCGAGCACGCCGGGATGAACATCGGCGCGGGGCTGCTGTCGCGATTCGCGCGAGGCGTCGTCGTGGGTGCGCGGCAAGCGCGTCCACGTGCCCGAGGAGGGCGGCTATACTGGCGTGACTGCCGGGCTGGACGATCGTGGATTTTTGCTGGTCGAGGATGACGCCGGAGTGCGGCGCACGGTACTTTCGGGCGGGGTTCGCGAGGAGAGGTATAACGAGACGGTCTGAAGGTTCAGAGGTCGCGGCAGAAAAGAAGCTATGCTGCTGGCGATCGACGTTGGAAATTCGAACACGGTGATGGGGCTGTTTCAGCTTGCGCCGATGGCGGCGCCTGCCGTCGCTGGTTACAGACTGGCGGATCACGACGCCGCACAAGCAGACGCCCGATGAGCTGCGGTGCTGCTGCAGACGCTGTTCACGATGCGCGGTTTGAAGACCGACGTGGTGCATGGCGTTGCGATTGCGTCGGTTGTTCCGCCGCTCGATGCATCGCTGCGGAGGGTGTGCGAGGTCTGCTTCAAGGTGCGGCCGCTGTTTGTCGAGCCGGGCGTGAAGACCGGGCTGCCGGTGCTTACGGACAATCCGGGCGAGGTGGGCGCGGACCGCGTGGTGAACTGCGTGGCGGCGTTCGAGCAGCTCGGCGGACCGGCGATTGTGGTGGACATGGGGACGGCGACGACGTTCGATGTGGTCTCAAAGCAGGGCGCGTTCCTGGGCGGCGCGATCGCGCCGGGGCTGGGCATCTCGGCCGATGCGCTGTTTGCGCGCGCGGCGCGGCTGACGCGCGTGGAGATCAAGAAGCCGGCGAAGATCATCGGCACGAATACGACGGACAACATTCAGATCGGGCTTTACTACGGCTACATCGGCCTGGTGGACGGGATTCTGGAGCGGCTGATTCATGAGCTTGGGCCGGAGACGAAGGTGATTGCGACGGGTGGACTTGCGAAGCTGATCTCGGCGGACAGCAAGTACATCTCGCGCGTGGACGAGATGCTGACGCTCACGGGCTTGCGCATCATCTGGGAGCGCAACCAGGATCGCCACAAGCGGCGCGGCGACCGAGCACGAAGCAGGTAAACTGAAGGGCGGCAGGTCGATCGACCTCGTTCCGCGTCGCTCGATGCAGAACTACTTTCGAATACTTCACCGAAATCGAAGAGCGGTTCAGCCGCCGGCGCGGTTCGCTGCTGCTGCTGTCGACGCTGGATTGGGCGTTGATTGAGAGCTGGCGTGAGGCGGGTGTTCCGCTGGAAGCCGTGCTGCGCGGCATCGACGCGGCATTCGATAAGTATGAGTCGCGGTCAGCGCGTGCGAAGGGCCGGCTGCGCAAGGTGAATGGGCTGGCGTGGTGTGCGCAGGCGGTGATGAGCGCGGCCGAGGAGATGGTCGAGGCGGCAACGGGCGCCGCACCGCAGCGCGAGCAAGCGACACAGGCGAGCGGATTTGAGAACGAGCGCGTGGCGGCTTATCTGACGCGCAATGCGGATGCGGTTCGCTGTCGCGAGTGAGCGGCTACAGCGATGCGGCGCTGGCGGCGATTGCGGCGCGGCTGCGCGAGCTCGGCGGCGGCGAATGCAGCAGCCGGATGCGATGTCGCTCGAAGAGCTGGACCGCATGCTGACGGTTCTCGAGGAGCGCATGGTGGATGCGCTGCGTGCGAGTGCGAGCGAGTCGCAGCTGGTTGAGCTGCGCGCAGCAGGCGGATGCGCGAGCTGGCGCCGTTTCGTTCGCGCATGGGCACGGTGCAGCTGCGGCAGGTGCAGCAGCAGTTCATGACGCGGCGGCTGCTGCAGATGCATGCGCTTCCGCGGCTCAGCCTGTTCTATATGAGCGTGGGCGAATGAAGCTCCGCGGAAGTTCGCATCGAGCGAGTGGTGTACGGCGGGTACGGTCTGGTGCGGCCGGATGCTGCGCAGGCGGTCTCCTTCGTGCCGTTACGCTTGCCCGGTGAGCTGGTTGAAGTTGCGCCGTCGGGTGCCAAGGACGAACTGCAGATTGTGCGCGTGATTGAGCCGTCGCCGGAGCGCGTCGAGCCGGGCTGTCCGCATTTCGGCGTCTGCGGCGGTTGCCATCTGCAGATGGCGAGCTATGCTGAGCAGCTTCGAATCAAGGCTGGTGTACTGCGGGAGTCGCTCGCGCGCGCCGGTGTGAAGGAGATTCCAGAGATCGCGACGCATGCCGCCGAACCGTGGCACTATCGCAATCGCATTCGTCTGCATGTCACGCGCGAGGACGACGCAGCTTCGGCTGGGATATCGAAAGCGAGCGGGCAAAGAGATTCTGCCGATCGGGACGTGTCCGATTTCGGCGCCGCTTCTGTGGCACGCGGCCGAAGCGCTGCTTCGGCTGGCTGAGCGCGACGCAGCGATGCGGCGATGGATCGAATCGTCGCGCGAGGTGGAGTTTTTCTGCGATGCCGATATGTCTCGCCTGCAGATCACGATATTCATAACTTCGGGAGAGCGGATCGGCTTGCCTTCGAGCGAAAGCTTCCAAGCAGGCATTTGCTGCGTTGCAGAGGGACGTTCCGGAGCTCGCCGGCGCGGGAGCGCTGCGGGTGCATCCGCGGACGGGCCAGGTGCAGAGCGAGATTGCGAGCTGGGGTGCGGCGGGACTCAGCTATGAGGTTGCGGGCGAGCGCTACTGGATTGCGCGCGGCGGGTTCTTCCAGGTGAACCGGTTTCTGATTCCACAGATGGTGGAGCTCGTGTGCGCCGAGCGCGAAGGCGCAGGTGGCGTGGGATCTCTTCGCCGGCGTGGGATTGTTCGCGCGCGTTCTCGCGAGAAGCTTCGAGCAGGTGACGGCAGTTGAGGCGAATCCGGCTGCGGGACGTGAGCTTGCGGCTGGCGCTGCAGCGGATTGGACCGAAGCATCGAGCCGTGACGGCTGTCATCGTGAATTTTCTGCGCGAGGCCGTGGTGCAGCGCGAGCGGCCAGATCTTGTTGTGCTCGATCCGCCGCGTGCCGGCGCCGGCGCGGAAGCTTGTGAGTTGCTTACGCGATTCGCTCCGCGGGAGATGGTGTACGTGTCGTGCGATCCGGTGACACTGGGGCGTGACCTGGCGATTTTGCAGGCGAAGTACACGATTGAGCGGCTGCACCTGGTGGATCTTTTTCCGCAGACGTATCACCAAGAGGCGGTAGTGGAGCTTCGGGTGAGGTCGTGAAAGACTCGACCTGAGCACGCCGATGCAGAAGGTCGGGCCCGGAAAACACTGGATGGATTCGCCGGCGGCGGTGGATCCTCCGCAATTGCGCGGAGCACCGATGCTGGCGGCGGCGATCTGCTTTGCGGCCGGCGATCTTCTCGCGCGGCGATGGCAGCCGCCGGCGCTGCTCGTCGCGCGCGGTTCTTCTTCTTCTCGCAATTTCAATCTGGAGCTTACGTTCGGCGCGTCGCATCTCGCCTGTTCCGGTGCTTGCGCTATGGATTGCGGTGGGATGCACATGTGCGCAGATCCAGCGGCCGGTGGATCGCCAGACGCAGCTTGCAAGATATGCCGACGGCCTGAGCCGCACCGTGCGCGGGCGAGTCGTTCGAGTGCGCGAGCTTCCGCGGGATGATTCTTCGCAGGACCAGCAGACGGATCAGCCGTGGGCGCTTGGTCCGGGCGCGTGGGAGCCGATCAGCGGCGAAGCGCAGCGATCGGTCGATCTCGCGGTTGAGGCGGTCGAGGATGTGACGCCGGACGTTTCCACGATGCGGGCCGTACCGGGAGGCGTTCGCGTTGACGCTGATGGATGCGGACCCGGCGCTCTCATGCGGCGACGTGGTCGAGTTGCCAGTGCGATTGCGCGTGCCGGATAGCTATCGCGATGCGGGTGCGTGGTCCTACTCGGATTATCTGCTGAGCCAGGGAATCGGTGCGCTGGCATCGGCACACACACAGCGGCTGCGTGTGGTCGATCATGGGCGCGCGACGTGGCAGTGCCGGCTGGCGGCTGCGCAGGCGTGGGCGTCGCACCGGCTGCAGGCGTTGGCTGATCCGAATGGGCGGCCGGGGTGGATGCGGCTGAGCAGCGACGACACGGCGATGCTCAGCGCGATGCTGGTGGGCGACCGGACCCGGCTGACGACCACACTGCGGCAAGGCTTTGAGCGGACGGGAACATTTCACCTGTTCGTCGTGTCGGGGCTGCACGTTGTGCTGTTGATCGGCGGTCTGCTGTGGGTGCTTCGCAGACTGCGCACGCCCGAACGGCTTGCGGTCCCGATCACATTGTGCGCCGGCCTTGTGTTCGCGTTGCTGACCGGGTTCGGCGCGCCTGTGCAGCGGGCGCTGGCGATGACGGCGGCGTATCTGCTGGCGCGGTGGATCGGGCGTGAGACGGGGCCGCTGAATGCGCTCGGCATTGCTGCGGTCATTATTCTTGCGCTTGATCCGCGCGCGCTGTTTGAGGCGAGCTTTCAGATGACGACGCTGGTCATCATCGCGGCCGCGGGGCTGGCGCGGCCGATCGAAGCGCGCAGCTTTCATCGGCACGCGCGCGCGCTGGGCCAGTTCCACACGATTGCGCTGGACGCGAATATGCATCCTCGCGCGGCGCAGATGCGTGTGCGATTGCGGATGTTTGGTGAGCTCTGTGCATCACTGCTTCACCCGCGGCTTCGCGGAATTCCGGTGTGGTTCACGCGAGGTGGATTGTGGCTCGCTCGCGGCGATGCTCTTCGGAGTCGCGGTTGAGATCTGCATGGTGCTGCCGATGGCGATCTACTTCCATCGCGCGACGCTGCTTGCATTGCCGACCAATCTGTTGCTGGTACCTGTGATCGCGGTTCTGCTGACGCTCACGATTGTGACCTTCTGCACGTCTCTGATCAGCCTTTCAGCTGCGCGGATTCCGGCCGCCTGCACCGCCATCACAATCCACCTTGTGCGCAGCGTTGTCGGTCACATCGGGCGCATGGGCCTCGCGGATGTACGTGTGCCGGCCCTCAGGCCGGAAGCTGTTTTGGTCGCGTGCACGGCCATCGCGTTCGCGTGTGTGGCGCTGCGGCTGCGATCGCGCGCGTGGGTCGTCGCGGCTTCAGTCGCGCTGATTGCTGCTCCTGTTATTGCGCTGTGGCCGGCTCCGCCGCTGGTGCATCCGGGTGTGCTTGAAGTGACGGCGCTTGATGTTGGGCAAGGCGACTCTCTGCTGGTTGTGTCGCCGAAAGGCAAGACGCTGCTGGTGGATGCCGGCGGGCCGGTTGGCCCGACGGGTGTTGCTCACTCGCGCTGGGACATCGGCGAGGAGGTCGTCGCGCCGTATCTGTGGTCGCGCCGCATTCGGCGGCTGGACGCGATCATGCTCACGCACGCGCACAGCGATCACATGGGCGGCATGCCCGCGGTGCTGCGCGATCTCCAGCCGCGTGAGCTTTGGATCAGCATCGAGCCGGGCGATGCGCCTGCGATGCGGGCGCTTGTTGAATGAGGCGCAGTCGCTGGGAATCACAGTGCGGCGCTTTCATGCTGGCGACAGCTTCGACTGGAGCGACCTGCATGCGGACGTGCTTTCACCGGAGCTCGGATACAGCAATCCAGGTGCTCCGCGGAATGATGATTCGCTGGTGATGCGTCTGGCGTACGACAAAGGCAGCGTGCTGCTGGAAGGCGACGCGGAGTGGGCCAGCGAGGTCGACATGGTTTTGAATCATCGGATCGCGCCGTCGACGCTGCTCAAGGTGGGTCACCATGGCAGCAGGACGTCGACGGCCAACGCGTTTCTTGCGGCCGTTGCACCGCATGCGGCGGTAATCAGCGTGGGCACCCACAACACGTTTGGCCACCCGCGCTGGGAGGTGCTGGATAAGCTTGAGCAGGCGCGCGTTCGGACGTGGCGCACCGATCGCGAAGGCGCCGAGACGTTTCTTATCTCTGCGGAGGGCGGAATCTCGGAGCTCTCCGCAGCGTCCAATCCTTAGGCCCGCAGTGACGGGGTCGCCCTGCAAGGCTGGTGGGCAGGCGTGTAGCGAAGGAGTCCGCATTGAGCAAAGCGATCGATCCGCAATCTTCCGGCGATGGTCCCGCGCCGGAGCTTCCCCAAGCGCGTCCTCGTTGTAGACAGCGATGCGGCCGAAGAGGCGAAGCTTATCCGCCGCATGCAGATGATGATGAACATGGTGATGAACGTGATCGCGCAGGATGCGACGCTCTCGATTGACGACGCCTCGCAGATGATTGCGGATGCGCGCACGGCGGCGCTTGCGATGTTTCCCGGCAAAGAGCTGGCCTACGACCTGATCTGGCGGCCGCGATTTCAGAGGCTGATGCGGGAGCGTTTCCGGCTGATGTAGGAGGCGTTTGCTTACGGGACGCGAACCGGGCCAAGCAGCGGCGTCTTCACAGGCGCGGCGAGGCCGATGAACTCCGTGAGCGTGTTGGCCGCGTAGTTGGAGACCCAGATGTTGCCTGCAGCGTCGATTGCGAGCGCGTAGGGCTGCGAGAGCATCGCGTCGCTTCCCCATCCGGTGCTCGGAGAGAGCAGCGCTCCTGGGTTGGCGCTGGAGGCACTGGCGAACTCCGCGAGTGATGTTCCGTGCTCGCTCGCAACCCAGGCATTGCCGCTGCCGTCGACCGCGATCGCGCGCGGCGCGTTGAGGCCGCCGCCTGTGTAGCCGTTGCCGGAGCGCACGGTTCCGTCAGGCGAGACCAGACCGACACTGTTGGCATAGAAGTTTGCCGACCAGACGTTGTCTGCGCTGTCGATGGCGACACTCGCGGGGCCCTGGCCGACGACGAAGCTCGTGAAGGCGGAGCCGTCGGCGAGGACGCGCGTTACGGTATTGCTGGATTGGTTCGCGACGTACGCATTGCATTTCGAGTCGGTAGCGATCGCGGATGGAAATTGGAGATCGGACGCAGTGTAGCCGTTGCTGCCCGAGAGCGGCGAACCGTTCGCGCTCAGCAGAGTGATGTGAGAGTCTCCGTAGTTCACGATCCAGGCGACGCCGCTGGTATCGAACGCGACGGCTACCGGGAAGTTCAGGCCGCCGCTGGTGTACTGCGCCGGGGAGGCTGCGGAACTATTCAGCAGCGTAAGTGATCCGAGGGCGTTGTTCACATTGGCTGCGCTCTGCTCGTTGGCGACCCACATCGTGTCGTTCACGTCGACCGCGCCCCCATAGCTTTCCTGCAGTCCATTGCCGCTGATGCCGGCCGCGAACAGAGGCGCTCCGAAGTTCGTGAAGAGGCTTGCCACGTTGAAGTAGTTCGCGACCCAGACGTTGCCCTGTGAGTCGATTGAGACTGCCGTCGGGCCGTTCATGCCGCCACCCGTGTAGTTCGCGCTTAACGTCCAGTCCGTCGGCACAGCAGCCAAGGTCGGCACGTAGACGTTTGATCCGCTGCTGAGGGTGTAAATGGATGCGGTGTTTGTGCCCGGGGAATGCGAAATGTTCGTCGCTGCGTCGAGCGTGTTCGAAGGAGCTGTGCCGTTGGTTGTGGCCGCGGCGAATAGCTGGGTGCACGGCGTGCTTGAGGGCCCACTCGATGCGACGCACGCATTCAGCGCGTTGGCTAGCGCATTGATCTTTGCGACAGGCGCTGTGCCCGTCGCCGGGAATGATGCTGCGGGAGCTTTGCCGCTGGCGATGTCTACAAGATTCGTGGCGGTCGCTGCCGCAAGTGCGATGCCACTGCTGTTGGTTGCGGACGCGCCAATCTGTCCGCCTGCAGCGATGAATTGCGCCATGGCCCATGTGGCGGCGATCGTTGTCGCTTCATCGACGGCAGCTGTCTCGCCGGCGTGCAGGGTCGCGCAGGTGCCGAGGACTGCGAGCAATTCGATGGCGGAGTTGGATGAGGCCGCGCCGTCGGCTGATCCGCCCCTTGCGATTAGATACACCACCGAGTTGCTGTAGGGACAGGTGAGGCTGCCGGGAATGCGCGAATGTTCCAGTGGCGTCCGTTGTCAGCGCAGAGTTCAGTAGAGCCGTTGGCGAGGAGCCGTTGCCGCTGGTTCCCGCAGCATAGAGTTGAACGGTTGAACCGGCGACCGGTGAAGTGCCGGCGCGCACGGTTCCGCTAATGCTCGGCAGCGCGTAGTTCTTCACCGGTGCAGGCTGCGCGGGGCTCGTCACGTCGGTCGATTTGCAATTATTGGGCTCAGAGGAGCCGACCGGACCGGGCGGAGGCGCGGAGGTCGCGGACGAGCCGCAACCTGCCACACAAGCGATCGCGGCTGCGAGCGTGCACAACGTCAACACACGCGCAAAGCCGGAGGATGCGGCGCTCATTGGACGCTCACCGCTGCCTGTAAGGTTTCGTGAACTGCGCAAGGTCGACCCCGGCGAGGAAATCAGCAAGGCTGCGCGTCAGCAACGAGCGCGCGTCGGTTGCAGGCAAGGACGCGTCCGGGAGCTCGGCGCGCAGAAGGATGGCGATTGGGCGAGAGGGATTTTGCGTCAGCAGATCGTGCGCGGGCAAGACGGCTGTAGATCAGGCCGAAGTGGCGGCGCTCCGTTGAGGATTGTCCGCACACTTGGCCGGTGCACACGGAGCCCGCTTCGAGATACTGGGATACGCCAGTGTTGAAGAGCGACCCGCTCAGGGTGGTGGTCCCGGCGGTCGTGGCAAGCGCAAGCGGACCGTGCCAGATCCACTCCTCGCCGCGCGCTGCATGGCAGATGAGTGTGTCGTGTGCGCCGAGCGTTGGGGAGACGCCGATAGACACCGGCGCGCTGCCGGCAGCAGAGGCATACTGAGCCCAATGGAAGACGACCTGGCCAGTGGCTAGTGTCTCGTTCCACTCGCGCTCGATTGTGTACTCGCCCACGCGCTTGGGGAAGGATGCGATCTGTTGGGCGTGCGAATTCACCGGCCCGCGGAGCATCGCTCGGGCGTAGCTCACGCTTCCGAGTGCGAGAAGAATCGTGAGTGCGACAGAGCGCGTTATGAGCGACGCCAAATGCGGCGGCTGAGTTGGGTCTGATTTTTCGCGAGGCTGCGCGGACAGGCGAGAATTGCGCGCGGGGCTCCAGCGCAGCAGGACTGCGAACAGTAGCATTGTTGCGGAGAAGAACAGTGCTGCGCCGATGATGTAATCGGCCATCGCTGCGTGGTTCTGCAGCCATGGGTGCCGGAGCGCCGCAACGTAGTACAGCACCAGGCCGCAGAGGCGCACGAAGTTGAACGCATAGCCCAGCAGCAGCGCACCGAACGTGAGTGCAGCCCAGTGACGCAGGCGCAGACGATAGATGTATCCGGCGACGAGCGCGATGAAACCCATCGTGATCGCGCCGCGAATTCCATTGCATCCGGGCGCGATGAACATGCCGAACTTGGGCGTGAACATCAGGCTGAGCTGGTCCGGCGTGAGGTGCTGGCCGAGAAGATGCGCGAAGCCGCGCGCGATGACCGCGGCACTGTGCTGCAGCGGCAGGTCAATGTAGCGATTGAAGAAGTGCGGCACGGGATTGACGAACCACATGAGCGCGACAGGAAATTTTGCGGCTCGCAGCAGCTTCATGCCGCCAAAGAAGAGCACGGCGCCCGCAACGTACGCCACGGTGACGACCGAGTATGGCGGCAGCGTGATGGACCACGATGGAGTGAGGACGAGTTCGAGCAGCGTGGTATCGCGGACATGCACGATCGCGATTGTGGCCGCGAGCAGCGCGAGGCCCCACCAGGTTCCGCGCATCTCCCAGTCGAGCGTGCGCCACACGCGGAGAATCAGCGCGAGGCTCACGATGGGGATCAGCCCGCCGATGGACTTCAGCGGGTCCGTCATCCACATGGACCACAGACCCACGCAGGTTGAGCTGATCGCAAACAGGCCGGCGACGCAGAGGAGGACGGCCGCGCAAGCTGCGGGGGTGATCCACGGACGCGCTCTCCGCATTTCGCGGATACGCGGCGAGGCCGCCGTCACGGGTACCGTGGACATAGCTCAATTTTATGGGTCGAAGCTGCGCAGAGGAAGCGCTCGCCCGGATTCACCGTCAGGTGAACTTAGCTGACGTGGACGGAGGCCTGGCGCTCGGAGTGTCCGGAGAGCTCCGCGGCGCGCGCCTCTGCATAGGCTGCGGCGCCGAGCAGGGCGCAGGTGTCGTCGAGGATCAGGCGCACGGGAATCGTCT
Organism: uncultured Acidobacteriaceae bacterium; assembly: GCA_963777205.1. Lineage (GTDB taxonomy): Bacteria > Acidobacteriota > Terriglobia > Terriglobales > Acidobacteriaceae > Granulicella. The sequence continues at coordinate 738,158 of CAVZPQ010000001.1, forward strand.
CGAGCAGCGGCGACATGCGGCCCTTGTCGAGAAACGCCTGCATGAATGCGCCGCTCGCGAGAGACTTCAGGATCTTCGGGCCGATGCCGCCGCCCAGGTAGATGCCGCCCATCGCGAGCAGCTTGAGCGCAAGATTGCCGGCCTCGGCGCCGTAGGCCGCGACGAAGAGCTCAATCGTCTTCACGCAGATCTCGCTCGATCCGTCTTCGGCACAGATGCCGATGACGGCGTTCGGATCTTCGTTCTGCATGCGCTCGCGCAGCCAGTCCGGCTCGTCCATCTTCTGGTCGTCGCGCAGGAATGCGTAGACGTTCTGAATGCCGATGCCGGAGACCACGCGCTCGGTGCTGACGCGGCCGTTCAGCTTGCGGCGTAGGTAATTCAGCAGCGCAATCTCGATCTCATTTCGTGCGGGAAAGTCGACGTGGCCGCCCTCCGACGGGATCGGCAGATGGCGGCGAAGAATCGGGTCCCAGATCAGCAGGCACTCGCCGAGGCCCGTGCCCGCGGCGATGAGGCCGCGATGTCCGACGGAGCTCGCATCGCCCGGATGCAGCGTGAAGATCTTGTCGTGCGCGAGCTCCGGGATACCGTAGCCGTTCGCTTCGAGATCGTTGATGAGAAAGATGTGCTGGATGCCGAGCGAGCGCTGCAGGTCGCGGGCGTCGAGCGTCCACGGAAGGTTCGTCAGCTTGAGGCGGCCGTCGCGCACGGGGCCGGGCACGCCGAAACAGGATGCGATGATCTGGTCGCGAACGTCGGGCTGGCCGCTCTTCGCGGGATCGAGAAACTCCTTGACGACATCATCGAGGCAGGCGAACTCCGGCGCGGGGAACTTCTCATCGCGGACAGGCGACAGCTTGCCGCCGACGAAGTTATAGAGCGCCAGATGAACCTTGGTCCCGCCGACATCGCCCGCCAGAATCATGCTTGGTCGCGCTCCTGCGCTGCTTCAGATTTCGAGCGTGCCGACGCGATATCCGTTGGATTCGGAGACGGCGCTGGCGGGCGGCAGCTTGCGTGCCGCGTCCTCATCGAGCAGAAACAGAAGCTTACCATTCGCAGGCCGGATGAGTTGCGAGGGCAGGCGGTCGGGATCGCGCGGGCCGGTCAGCACCTCGGCGACGATGTCTGTCTTGCCGGCGCCTTCGACTTCAAACGCTACCTCGGCCGCCTGGTTGATTACGGGCCACGTCAGCGTGATCCGCCATGTGTCCTTCTGGGCAACGTGATTGGCGACCACGAGACGGCCGAGCTCGTTGAGCGCATCGGTATTGGGAAACAGCGAGGCTGTGTGGCCGTCGGGGCCCATGCCGAGTACGACGAGATCGAAAGCCGGGGACTCCGCTCCTTCAAGCCGCATCACGTTGCGCAGCGTGCTCTCATAGCGCGAGGCCGCTTCCTGCGGCTCGAGCTCGCCTTCCATGCGGAAGACGTTGCTCTCCGGAATGGGGGCCTTCGTGAGGAGCAGGTCGCGGCAGATGCCGTAATTGGACTCTGGACTGTCAGGCGGAACGCAGCGCTCGTCCACCCAGAAGAGCTGCAGCTTGTCCCACGGCAACGTTGCGAGAAACGGCTGCGCGGGATCGGCCAGCAGCTTGAACGTAGCCTGCGGTGTTGAGCCGCCGGAGATCGCGATGCGCGCAACACCGCGCGCGGCGACCGCCTGTTCTACCTTCCTTGCAAACAACTGCGCTGAGGCCAGCGCCATGGCAGCGGCCGAGGGCCACACCTGGTACGTAACGGTTACAGGACGAGGCATTCTTTTCTCTACTCTTGTGATGCGTTCAGTTGCGAGCTACTTGGTGTGCCACTTGCGCCCATCGCGCGCGAGCAGCTCATCGGCGCACTTGGGGCCCCAGCTTCCAGCCGCGTAGTTGGGGAAGTCCTTCGGCGGATTTTTCTTCCATGCCTCGAGAATGGGCGTCATCAGCGCCCAGGTCGCTTCTACGCCGTCGCGATGCGCGAACAACGTTCCGTCGCCAAGCATGGCGTCGAGCAGCAGCCGCTCGTAGCCGTTGGCGGAGCTCTTGCCGAACGCGGCCGCATAGCTGAAGTGCATCTCGACGTTCTTCACGTTGGTCGTCGGCCCGGGCACCTTCGCGCCGAAGACGAGCGAGATTCCCTCGTCCGGCTGAATGCGAATTTTCAGCACGTTGGGGCAGACCTGGCTGGTCGAGTTATTTCCCTTGAACAGGTGCAGCGGCGCCTGCTTGAACGTGACCGTCACTTCGGTCACCCGCTTCTTCAGCCGCTTGCCGGCGCGGATGTAGAACGGAACGCCGGCCCAGCGCCAGTTCTCGATGTTCAGCTTCATGCCGGCGAAGGTTTCAGTCGTCGACTGCGGATTAACGCGCTCCTCCTGCCGATAGCCGATGACCTGCTGGCCATCAATCACGCCCGGCCCATACTGGCCACGCACCGTGTCCTCAACCGAAATCGGCTCGATGGCGCGCCATACTTTCAGCTTCTCGGTGCGCACACCGCCCGACTCGAAGCTGTCCGGCGGTTCCATCGCGACGAAGCTCAGGACTTCCATGACGTGGTTCTGCAGAACGTCGCGCAGCGCGCCCGCCTGCTCATAGAACGGTCCGCGGCCTTCGATGCCGATCGATTCCGCCGCTGTGATCTCGACGAAATCGATGTAGTTGCGATTCCAGATCGGCTCGAAGATGCCGTTGCCGAAGCGGAAGACCAGGATGTTCTGCACGGTCTCTTTGCCGAGATAGTGATCGATGCGGAAGATCTGGTTTTCGGCGAGCACCTCGTTCAGCTCATCGTTCAGCTTGCGCGCGCTCTCGAGATCGACACCGAACGGCTTCTCGATGATGACGTTCGTCCAGCGCCCCTTCTCTGCCTGCGTCATGCCGTGCTTTGCAAGCCGCTGCGCGATGTCGGCAAAGTACTCGGGCGCCACTGCGAGATAGAAGAGCCGGTTGCCACGGGTGCCGTACTGCTGATCGATCTGGGCGAGGAATGCCTTCAGCTTTTCGAAGCCTTCATCATTGTCGAAGTCGGTCGCGAAGTACTTCACGCGATCGATGAACGGCTTCAGCGCGGAGTCGCCGCGGTCTACGCCGCCGCCTTTGAGAATTCCCTCCTGCATGTCGCTCGCGAAGCTCGACGAGAGATCGCGCCGCGCGACGCCGACGACGACGAATTCCTTGGGGAGAAGATGCTGCTGCTCCAGATGAAAGAGCGCGGGCAGCAGCTTGCGCTTGGTAAGGTCACCGGAGGCGCCGAAGATGACGACGACGCACGGATCAGGGATGCGTTCTTCCTTCAGGCTCCCCTCAAGAATTTCGCGCTGATTGAGCGACTGTCCCACATCGTCCACAACCATGGTCGCCATACTGCCTCTCTTTCCCTCTGCAGATTCTCTCGATCGTGGCGCTACTTCTCGCCCGCGGGCGCCTTCTTTACCGCGTGGCCACCAAACTCGTTGCGCATTACTGAAAGCATGCGGTCAGTGAAGTTATTCTCTTCGCGCGAGCGCAGCCGGCGGATCAGCGCGTCCGTGATGACCGGCGCCGAGACGTTCAGATCGATCGCCTCGAAGACAGTCCAGCGGCCTTCGCCCGAATCGGGAACGTAGGCTTCGAGACCCTCGAGTGTCGGGTTCTTCTTGAGCGCATCGGCCGTGAGATCGAGCAGCCACGAGCGCACCACGGAGCCATAGCGCCAGATCTCCGAGATCTGCACGAGGTCGAGATGCAGCGGCTGCTTGGCGCGCATGATCGAGAAGCCTTCAGCGTACGCCTGCATGATGCCGTACTCGATTCCGTTGTGCACCATCTTGACGAAGTGTCCTGCGCCTGAAGGGCCGACATGCCCCCAGCCCTGAGTTTTCCGCGGGCGCGAGCGCTTCGAAGATCGGGCGTCAGGTACTCGACCGGCTCTTTGTCTCCGCCGATCATCATCGAGTAGCCCTCGGTGATGCCCCAGATGCCGCCGGAGGTTCCCACGTCGACGAACTCGAAGCCTTCCTTCTTCAGCTCGTCATGCCGGCGCTGCGAGTCCTTGTAGTTCGAGTTGCCGCCGTCGATGAAGATGTCGCCCTTGTTCATCAGCGGCTTCAGCTTGGCGATGGTCTGGTCGACGGGATCGCCCGCCGGCACCATGATCCAGATGGCGCGCGGCGAATCGGTGAGGTTCTTGACCAGGTCCTCGAGCGAGTTCACGCCGATGGAGCCTGAATCCGTCAGCCGCTTCACAGCGTCTGCGGAGAAGTCGAACCCGACAATCGTGTGGCCCGCTTTGCGGAGACGCTCCGCCATGTTGCCGCCCATCTTGCCGAGTCCGATCAGTCCAAGTTGCATAATGTCCTTCCTCATCGCCGGCTCACCGGCCCGCATCTGCGTTGAATCTGCCTCTTAGAGAGTAATCCGAAACGCCGTCAAGCGAATAAACGGCAGCCGAACCTGCCGGCCTATGTCGCTGGATAATCCGCGCCTTCGGTCGTCTCCTGCCAGCGGTCGAGTTCGGCGTTCCACTCCTCCAGCCGCTTGCGAAAGCGCTGCAACGCGATCTTGCCCAGCAGCAGGTGGCGGGGCGGATTGCGATCGCTGACCGCCCTGACCACTGCTTCGACGGCACGTTGCGGATCGCCAGGCTGCTTGCCCGCCTGCGAGCGGAAGTACTCGCGCGTCTTGCCGACGGTTGGCTCGTAGTCGAGAATGATGTTTCTTGCCTCCTGGCCGGAGCGCCCGAGGAAGTCGGTGCGAAACGGCCCGGGCTCGACGACCATCACGTGCACGCCGAGCGGCGCGAGTTCGGCGGCAAGCGCCTCAGATAATCCTTCAACCGCGAACTTGGTCGCGTTGTAATAGCCCCAGCCGGCGGAGCCGATCAATCCGCCGATCGACGAGAAGTTCACAATCGTGCCGTAACGCCGCTCGCGAAACTGCGGCAGCAGCGCCTTCGTCAGGTTGATCAGGCCGAAGAGATTCGTGTCGAACATCGGCATGTATTCGGCTTCGGTGACCTCTTCCACCGCGCCGGCGACGCCGTAGCCGGCGTTGTTCACCAGCACATCGATGTGGCCCACGCGCGAGATCGCATCGGCCACCGCCTGTTCAATGCTGTGCTGTTTCGTAACGTCGAGCTGCAGCGTGATGATGTTGCCCGGGTGTCGGAGCATCATCTCCTGCAGGTCTTCCACGTTGCGCGCGGTAGCCACGACTTTGGCGCCGAGCGAAGCGAGGTACTCCGTCAGCAGCCGGCCAAAGCCGCTCGAAGCGCCGGTGATCAACCAGCGCTTATCCTTTTGTTCAATTTGCAGCTGTTCAAATTGCAGTGACGTGCTCATGCTTATGGGACGCCTGCTGCGCGCGGCGCGATGCAAATTGCATCTCGCTATCTGAAAACCACTTCTGCCCTGCGGCAATGGGTACACTTTTGTCTGCGGGTGAACGAGCTCTTTCCCATCATCGACTCCGCACTCTCTTCGGCAGCTGCGCGTTCCGGCGCGCACCTCGCGTGCCGGCCGGGTTGCCATCAGTGCTGCATTGGCGTGTTCGCCATCTCGCCAGTGGATGCGGCGGAGCTGCGCGAGGCGCTCGCAACGGCACCGGCTGAGGTCGCCGCCCGAATCCACGGACGCGCCCTCGCATCTCGCGAGCGCCTGCTGGCCGCCGGGTTTCCCGGGAACGCACAGACCGGAATCCTGTTCACCGCCCCGGATCACGAAGAGCAGTTTGAAGAGTTCGCCAATGACGAACCCTGCCCGGTACTCGATCCCGCGACCGGCACGTGTGAACTTTACGCCGCCCGTCCTGTGCAGTGCCGCACCTTCGGTCCACCGGTGCGCGATGACGACGGGAACCTCACCGTCTGCGAGCTTTGCTTCACAAATGCCTCACCTGAAGAGGTCGCGCGGTGCGAGATGGACCAAAGCTGGCGGCGGCTCGAAGAAAAACTCATCGCTCAAGCGGAAACACACGAAGCAAACGCGGGGCCGACGTTGATTGCGTTTGCGCTTACGCGGTAAGCTCACGCACGCCATCGGCGCCGGCGACCAGCGCCATCTCCGCCATCCCGAGAAACAGCCCGTGTTCCACGACGCCGACAATGGATCGAATCTCGGCTGCCGTTTCTTCCGGATTCTGAATCACGCCACAGGCGCAGTCGAGGATCCAGTTGTTCTCGTCCGTAAGGACCGGTCCCGACCGCATCCTTCTTCATGCGCAGCTTTGGATGCAATCCCAATTCTGCGAGCCGCGGCTCTACCAGCGGGCGCGCCATTTTGATGATCTCGACGGGCAGCGGAAACTTGCCAAGTTTATTCACTATTTTCGATTCATCCACCACGCAGACAAATCGGTTAGCCGCGCTGGCGACGATCTTTTCACGTAGCAGCGCCGCGCCGCCGCCCTTGATGAGGTAGAGACCTGCACCGGGCTCAACGCAAACCTCGTCCGCGCCATCGACATACAAATCGAGCTCCGGCAACTGCTCCAGCGTCACAACATCCATCCCGAGCGATCTGCCCAGCTCGGTACTCGAATCGCTCGACGCAACGCAGCGAATCTTCAGCCCTTGCTGCACGCGGTCGCCGAGCGCCTTGATGAACATAACCGAAGTCGTGCCCGTGCCCAGACCGACGGCCATGCCGTCTTCCACCATCTGCGCAGCGCGCTCGCCTACCAGTGCTTTGGCTTCGTCCTGAGTCATAAGGGAGTTAGGAAGTTAGGAGTAGGAGTTAGGAGTTAGCATTTCCGGACTCCTGACTCCTCACTCCTAACTTGCTTCCTACTTCTTCACCAGCTTCTTCGCGGCCTCGACCACATGCGGCACGGAGATGCCGAGCTTCTCGAGCGCCGTTGGGCCGGGCGCTGATGCGCCGAAACGGTCGATGCCGATGGCAATGCCGTCGCGGCCGACATACTTGTACCAGCCGAGCGTTGCACCTGCCTCGATCGAGATCTTCGGCACGCCGTTTGGCAGCAGAGAGTGCTTGTATTCGTCGCTCTGCTCCTCGAAGATCTTCCAGCTCGGCATCGAGATGACGGTTGCGTTGATGCCCGCACCCTTCAGCTCATTGGCCGCGCCCAGCGCCACCTGAACCTCGGAGCCGGTGGCGAGTATGATGACGTCCTTGCCGAACTCCTCGAGCACGTACGCGCCTTTGCGGCAGCCCTCGAAGACCTTGTACTTGTTGAGGTCGAGCACCGGCAGATCCTGCCGGCTGAGCGCCATGAAGTGCGCCGACTTGCGCTCCACCATCAGGCCCCAGCACGCCGAAGTTTCGTTGGCATCCGCGGGCCGGAAGTCTGTCAGCTGCGGAACCGCACGCAACGCCATCAGGTGCTCGATCGGCTGATGCGTCGGTCCGTCTTCGCCCAGGCCCACCGAGTCGTGCGTGAAGATGTAGAGCGAGTGCGAAGACATCAGCGCGCCCATGCGCAGCGCAGACTTGCAGTAGTCGGAGAACGTGAAGAACGTCGAGCCGAACGGCAGCAGGCCGCCGTGGCAGGCCATCCCGTTCACCGCGGCCATCATGCCGAACTCGCGCACACCGAAGAAGATGTTGCGGCCCTTTGCATCGAGGTGAAAATTGGCCGAGTCCTTGAAGATCGTCTTCGTCGAGCTGGTCAGGTCGGCCGCGCCGCCGATCATCTCCGGCAGCACCTTGCCGAGATTGTTCAGCGCCACCTGGCCGGCGTTGCGCGTCGCAATCTTCTTCTCGGTCGTGAAGGTCGGCAGAGTCTTCTGCCAATCCTTTGGCAGCTCCATCGCGGTCGTGCGGGTGTACTGCGCGGCGAGCTCGGGATAGTCCTTCTTGTAGGCGTCGAAGCGGTTGTGCCAGTCCGACTGCTCCTTCTTGCCGCGGTCGATAGCCTGACGCCAGTTCTTCAGCGCATCGTCGGGGATGTAGAAGGTCTTGTCCTCGGGGAAGCCGAAGAACTTCTTCGTCCCTTTAACACCTTCCGGCCCGAGCGCCTCGCCGTGCACAGCCTTGGTGCCGGCACGCGGCGCGCCGTAGCCGATGACGGTGCGCACGCGGATGATCGACGGCTTGGTGCGCTCCATCTTGGCGGCTTCGATCGCGCGGTTCAGCTCGTCGAGGTCGTTGCCGTCCGACACAAACTGCACGTGCCAGTCATAGCTGTGGAAACGCTGGCTCACGTCCTCCGTGTAGCTCAGCTCCGTCGGGCCGTCGAGCGAGATGAGGTTGTCGTCGTACAGCACGATCAGTTTGCCAAGCTGCAGCGTGCCTGCAAGCGACGCGGCCTCGTGCGAAATCCCTTCCATCAGGTCGCCATCGCCGCACAGCACGTACGTGTAGTGGTCGACGACCTTGTACTGATCGTTGTTGTAGACGCCGGCCATGTGCTTCTCGGCCATCGCGAGACCAACACCCATCGCGAAGCCCTGTCCGAGCGGACCGGTGGTCACCTCGACGCCCGGCGTCTCGCCGTACTCCGGATGTCCCGGCGTGTGCGATCCCCACTGGCGGAACTGCTTCAACTGATCGAGCGGCAGATCATAGCCAGACAGGTGAAGCACACCGTACAGCAGCGCCGACGCGTGCCCGTTCGACAGCACGAAGCGGTCTCGGTCCGACCACTTGGGGTCGGTCGGGTTGTACTTCATGAACTTGTGGTAGAGCAGGTATGCGATGGGCGCGCATCCGAGCGGCGCTCCGGGGTGTCCGCTGTTGGCTGCCTCCACCTGATCGACTGCGAGCATGCGCAGCGTGTTGATCGAAAGCTGATCGAGCTCAGTCTGATTGTGAGCCTCAAGAGTCGCTGTCTTTTCCGTCATTCTGTCCTCTGGGAAGGGGTGGGCTGTGCGCAGACACGGCTGCGCTGGCGTTCGGCAAATCGCTCATCCGACACATTTCCCAGTGTACTCGTCAGTGCGGCGCACCGCATCAGCGCCGCTTGATAGCGCGAAACGGCGTTTTGTTGACTCTGAACCCAACAGATTTCGCCGCAGCGAGTTAATGCATCGCGGTCAGTGCTTGTTGTTCTCCGGTTTTGATGACTGCGGTGGAGGACTGCTTCTCTGCGGCTCCGTGCGCGGCGGCGGACTGCTCCTCTGAGGCTCGACGCGCGGTGGAGGCGCGGGAGCAGGGGCCGGATGCGGAGCGGCCTCGCGCATTTCTGGCTGGCCTGCGGGCCGGTTGTCGCGGATGTTGTTCATCTGCTGCGGACTGAGTGGACGGCCGGGGTCGGTGCTCTGAATGGCCTGCCGCTGCTCGTCGAAGCTGGGACGCGCGGGCGGAGGCACGGCGCGGTTGTACAACTGCTCCTGCTGGCGAGGCGCCGGCGTGTTCTGCTGTGGAAGCTGCTCAGTCCCACGCACTGCATTCGGCGGACGCAGAACTTGCTGCTCCTGCTGACGAGGCGCAGGTGTGTTCTGCTGCGGAAGCTGCTCGGTCCCACGCGCCGGATTCGGCGGGCGCACACCGCCCTCGATTCTTCCAGGATTGGTCTGCTCGCCCGGCTGCACGTTGGTCTGCGTGCCGGTCGGCGCATTCGGATTGCGGTACACCGGATTCGGCTGCGCATTTGGTTGGGCGGCGCCCCTGGAGTTATTCCGATATGCCGGGTTCGATTCCGGATTGGATTGCGTGCCAGCGGCAGGATTCCGATAGGCCGGCTGATTCGGTTGACTTCCGGTCGCGTCGTTCGCTGCGCCGCGATATCCCTGCTGCCCGGAGCGCTGTTGTCCTGATCCCTGGGCGCCCGGCTGCGCACCCGTGTATCCGCGGCGCTCCACCGGCGCCGCTTGCCCGCTGGGCTGCATGGGAGTCGTCTGCCGCGGACCCTGCTCTGCGCGTATAGCGGCATCCTCGTGCGACGTCAGCATCGGCCGCCCCACCCGCGGAGGCACTGCGCGGGTCGCGGCCGGAGCTACCATCGTCCGTTCCGGCGTGATCATCGGGTGCGGGGTCACGGGCGCTGCGCTGAGTTGATCTCCCGGTACATGCAGCAGAGCCTGACGCACCGGCTTGCCGGAGGCAAGGGTCTGCTGCGGCACGGCAATGGTGCCGCGCTCGCGATTCACAAACTGCCGCTGGCCAGCGAGCGCATTTGCAAAGAGCTCACGGTTGGAGACGTTGTACTCGCTCCGCGCCTGGTTGAAGTTGTGCGTGTAAATGTTCGACACGTTCACGCGGTTCGTATACCGCGTGCTGGCGTGATACCACGGAGCGTACGGCTCCTTGGGGCCTAGCGGAAACCACGCCGAAACGCCATTCCCCGGGTGCACGAACACGACCAGCGCCGGTGCATATACCGGATGCACGACCGGAGGCCCGGGTATCCATCCCCAGCGCCCGCCTAACACCGCCCAGCGTCCATAGTGGAACGGCGCAAAGCCCCACGGCTCGCTCTCAACCCAGGTCCATCCCCACGGAGCAACCCAGGTCCAGCGCCCGTAGCAGTAGGGCTGCCATCCCACGGCAACCGTTGGGAACCACACGTTCCCGTAGTCTGGCTGGGAGTCCCACGAACCATACTCCTCGAGGTCGGCAGCGCCGACCGTATCGGGATTCACATAAGTCTGCTCCGCCGCGATCGCCAGCCTCATACGCCTGGTCGCGGTCCGCGGAGAAGTGGTCCAGCGGATCGCTTGCCGGCGCCTGCAGCCACTGCGCTGATACCGGATCGGTCCCGGCCAGCCGCACCGATTGTCCGGCGTTCATCGTCTGCTGCAGACCGTTGCCATCGACCTCAACCTGCCCGGAGATCACAGTCACGATCGTCGCCGGTTCGTTGGGGTCAACATCCACGCGCACATCGCCCGGCGCAAGCACCGTCACCGCAATGTTGGGCGTATCGAGCTCCGTCGTCGTACCCGGATCGAGAGCATACGTGCGCAGGTGCACGCTTCCCTGCGCCAGCCCGAACTGTGCCAGCGTGTCGGTCAGCGCGGTCACGGTCAGGTCCGTCGCCTGCCCCATGCGCACGGCGAGCTGACCGGCCTCAAGCTCCGCGACAGCTCCGGTATCGGCCCACACGCGATCGCCCGTGGTCAGCGGATCGTTCACCTGCGCCGGACTGAACTGGTTCACGCTCGCCGGCTCTTCCGAAACATTCCCCTCGGCAAAGCTCAACCGCGCTACACGCGACGGCGGGTCAGCACTGGGCGCCACGGCTGCCGGATCCTGCGCCGGGTCGAATCCGGCGTTCGGATCGCCGGGCTGCTGCGCTCGCGCGCCCAGGCCGAGCAGCATCACTGCTAGGCATCCTGCGAGGAACCCGAAGCGATTGCATCTGCGATCGTCATTGCCGCCCTCCGGCGCTGGTGTGGCGCTTGAAGTGTAACCCGGCCCACAGCCGAAAGATGCGGCCTCTCGCGCCGAGGCCCTGCCCAAACGTGTCAGGAATCTACATCAGCATTCTGCCCCTCGGGAACCTCCGTCCGTCACCGCGCGTATCCTTGCTCAACCGGTCGATGTTCCCCGGCAATGCTCTTGTGCTGAGGTCCCGAATGAACGCGAACCTGCCGCGCCCGATGACCACACTCGGATCCTTTTCTCTGCTCCTTGCCGCTGCCGTGTTGTTCAGTGGCTGCAACGTCTCCCATAGCGATAATGGGAAGGGCAATAACGTCCAGTTGCGCACGCCTTTCGGCAGCATGCACATCAAGACGAATGACGACGCCAACCTGGCCGGCATCGGCCTGACGACTTATCCCGGCTCTGTGCCCCTGAAGGAGCACAACGATAAGGACAACGACGCGGCCGATATTAATCTGAACTTTGGCGATTTTCATCTGGGCGTCAAAGCGGCCAGCTATCAAACCCCGGACTCGCCGGACAAGGTGGAGGCCTTCTACCGCAAGGATCTCGCGCGCTACGGTGATGTGATCAAGTGCCGCGGCGGCGAGACCATCGGCCAGCCTGCACGCACTTCGCAGGGGCTCACCTGCAGCGAGAACGAGAATCACCACGTTCACACCATTCACGTCGAGGGGGACTCCCATCCCGAGCTCCGCGCCGGCTCGCCCGAGCACGAACACATCGTCGGCATTGAGCCTCGCGACGGCGGCACAAAGATCGGCCTCGTTGCGCTCGATCTGCCGAGCCACCACGACGCGTCCGACAGCGAGTAGCGCCACGCCGATTCGCGTTGATTGGCGTTGCGCGTTGCTTCTGGCGCACTCCCTCGCGTAGCCTCAAGCTGTGCCTCCGCGCCAATGCCCTCGCTGTCACGCCACGCTGCTCGAGCAGGACGGGGCGCTTGTTTTCTGCTCCAACTGCGGCGCCCCGCAGGTCATCGTCTCTGAAGAGCTGCTTCTTCAGGCGCAGAAACAGCGCGCCGCGGTGGACTCCGGGCTGCCCCTCGCCATGCCCGGCGCGCTTCACCCCGACGGCATCGTGTGGCCCGCGGCCATCCGCTACGCGGCGCTCGCCGGTGCTCTCGCAGCCGCGCTCACGCTGGTCGCGTTCGCCGTTCCGCCCATCATTCTGCTGGCCTGGTTCTGGGCCATCGGCGCTCCCGTCGTTGTGCTCGGGATCTATCATGCGAAGCTTCGTCCCGCACGGCTCGGCGCGGGCTTCGGCGCGCGGCTCGGCCTGCTCTGCGGGCTCGCGATCGCCTTCTGCATGTCGGTCATCAACGCCGGCGCGCTTGTGCTCGGGCGCTATGTCTTTCATGTCACCGCGGTGGACACTCAGCTCGCCAACCTCTTCACGCAGATGCGCACCAACCCGCAACTGCAGGGCAATCCCGCGCAGGCCGCCTTCCTGAATTACCTGAACATTCCGGAGTACCGTGCCGGCCTGCTGCTGATCATGTCCGGCTTCGTGCTGGTCCTGTATCTCGGGCTGTCCGCGCTGGGCGGCGCGTTCGCCGCCATGCTGCGCTCCCGCAGCAACGCCGGCTGAGCCTGCGCTGATATCATCAAGCCACCATGAGTGACGCATCGACCTCCACGAACTCCGAAGCCAGCACCCGCACTCCTCGCCTGCGCGAGAAGGGCCGTCTCATGTCTGCGTCGGAGATCGAGCGCACGCTTGTCCGCCTCGCGCATGAGATCGTGGAGCGCAATAACGGCGCGTCCAACATCGGCCTGGTCGGTATTAAGCGCCGCGGCGTTCCGCTCGCGCAACGCGTTGGCAAACTCATCGAAACCATCGAGCGCCAGCCGGTCGACGTCGGCGTGCTCGACATCAGCTTCTACCGCGACGACTTGTCGACTCGCGACGTCCGCCCCGTCGTCGAAAAAGGCGACATCGGCTTCGACATCGAGGGCCGCGACATCATCCTGATGGATGACGTGCTCTACACCGGCCGCACGATCCGCGCGGCGCTCGATGCGCTGTTCGACCACGGCCGCCCCAAGAGCGTTCAGCTGCTCGTCCTGATCGATCGCGGCCACCGCGAGCTCCCCATCGAAGCCCGCTTCATCGGCCGCATCGTCCCCACATCCCGGCGCGAGATCATCGAGGTCAAGCTACGCGAGGTCGACAACGACGAGCAGGTGATCCTCGTCGAGCTGATCGACTAACGACGGCAGCGCCGCTAGGGATGCATCACCTTCAACCCAAGGTGCCTCTCAAACGGATCGAAGTCACGGTCGTTGTGCAGTAACTGATGTCCCTCGCGAATACAGAACGTCGCGATCAGGCAATCGATCGTGGAGCGAATCGTTATGCCGCGCGTTCTAAGCAGGCGACAATTTGCCGCGCTTTCCATTGCGAGCTCGATGCCCCCGGTCGAGAGCACGGTCAGTTCAAGCAACGCGCCTCGAACTTCCCGGACCGAATCCTCGGTGCGTTCACCCTGCAGGACTTCGCAAAGCGACAAATCCGTCAGCCCCACATCGGGATCTGTCAGATTGGCATCCAGCCACTCCGCCTCGGCGGTATGGCGGTTCCGGAAAAAATCGATCCACACTCCGGTATCCACAATGATCACGCGGCCCTTCTCCGCACACCGCGCTTCGCCTGGGTTCGCTGAAGCGCAGTCTTCGTCGTCGCCGGAGAAATCTCCGGCGGAGCGTCAGAGCGCATCGCCTTGTAGTCATAATCGTCCCAGAACTGCACCTTACCCCGCAGATCGCGAAGCTTCTGGCGGGCCTTGGTCATCACCAGTAACTGCAACGCCTCCTCAACCACGGCCTTTTTGGTCTTCGTCTTTGTCTCAAGACGACTCGCTTTCATCGCCTTGGCCATTAACTTGTCATCGATATCGATGTTTGTTCTCACGGCCCCGCCTTTCGATGTGTAAGATTACCAGAACCTATGTGTATGGCCTCCTGAATATCGATCCCGAACGGAACCGATGAGCACTCACATACAACCGACCGAATCGACCGCGGCCGAAACGCCCGAAGGCCTTCCGCTTCCGGCGCCCAATGCGCCCGACCCGCTCAGCATGAGCGCGGTCATGCGCATCCTTCCGCTGCGCCGGCTGTGGTACGCGCAGGTAGTCAGCGTCTTCGGCGACTTCCTCGCGCTGTACGCAGTGATGACCATCGTGACCTACAAGCTGCATGCCACGCCCCAACAGGTCACCAATATCCAGATCGCCTACCTCGCGCCTATCGCTATACTCGGCGTGATCAGCGGCGTGTTTGCGGATCGCTGGCCCGTCAAGCTCACGCTTGTCTCGAGCGACCTCACGCGCGCCCTGCTCTGCCTGCTTCTGCTGCGCGTGCACTCGATCCCCGGCTTCTATGGCGTGCTCGCTGCCATCAGTGTTGTCTCCAGCTTCTTCGCGCCGGCACAGGGAATCGCGATTCGCTCTGTCGTTCCGTTCCACGGGCTGCGCTCTGCTACCGCGCTCATGCAGCAGGTCATGTTCATCATGCGCATCATCGGCGGCCCCATCGCTGTCATGATCGTGGCGTTCCTCGGTACGAAGATCTGCTACATCGGTGACTCCGTCAGCTTCGTGGTCTCGGCCTCGCTCATCGGCTCCGTCGCGCTGGCGGTTGCACGAGAAGCGACCACCACGCCGCACCCCCAACCAGCCAATGCCGTCGTGCCCCGTCAGCCCACCGGCATTCGCCGCATTCTCGCCGACATGCGCGAAGGCGCAAGCTTCATCTTCCACCACTCCGCTCTGCTGTTCGTCATCACCGCGCTCGCCGCGGGCATGTTCGCGCTCGGCTGCTTCGCTCCGATGATCGCCGTCTACGTTCGCGACAATCTGCACGCGCCGGAGAAGATCTTCGGCGTGACCAGCGCAATGATCGGCCTCGGCCTGCTTGCCGGCATCAACGTACTCACCGCGGCAGCCAAGAAGGTGAGCCACACTTCGCTCGTCTACTTTGGTCTCGGCGGCATGGCTGTCGGGACACTCATCCTCGCTGCCGTCCCGCTCCTGCTCACGACCATTCCCGCGCTGATCCTCATTGGTTTTGCGGCGGGTGGCATCATCGTGCCGTCGCAGACGATGATTCAGGAAGAGACCCCGCCGGCGATGCTCGGCCGCGTAGGTTCAACGGTGATGTCGTTCGTCTTCTCCGCGCAGATCGCCGGGCTGGTGCTCTCCGGCATCCTCGCCGACCACACCAGCGTCCGCGGCGTCTTCCTGCTCAGCGGCATTCTTCTCGCCGTGCTCATGGTTGCCGGCAAGCTCTGGATGGAGCCCAAATCGCACCAGCCCACGGCAGCAGCTGCAGCCTAGGAGGTCACTCGCGCGCAGCCTCGGCCAGCGCCTCACTCGCGGCCGCGAGAATCGCATCCACCTCGCGCCTTCCAATTACGGCTGACACAAACGCCGCCTCAAACTGGCTCGGCGGAAGCCACACGCCGCGTTCCAGCATGGCGCGATGGAACCGCCCGAACGCCGCCGTATCCGAAGCACTCGCGGAGCCAAAATCCCGCACCTCATGCGGCGTAAAGAACCACGTGAACATACTGCCCACTCGGTTCGTCGTCAGCGCAATGCCCTGCTCCGCCGCAATCTTCGCGACACCATCCGCAATCGCCGCGGTCGTGCGCTCCAGCGCCGGATAGATCTCATCCTTGTACGCCAGCAAATGCGCGATCATCGCCACACCCGCGGCCATCGCCAGCGGATTGCCGCTCAGCGTTCCGGCCTGGTACACCGGCCCCAGCGGCGCGAGCTGGTTCATCACATCGGCGCGCCCGCCGAACGCCGCGACCGGCAACCCGCCGCCGAGAATCTTTCCCAACGTGGTCAGGTCCGGCAAGCCTTCAATCTCCGCCGCGAACCGCTCCTGCGCTCCGCCTGGCGCCAGCCGAAATCCGGTCATCACCTCGTCGAAGATCAGCAGCGCGCCGTTCTCAAACGTCAGTCGCCGCAGCCCTGCGAGATATCCCGGCTCCGGCGGAATCGTGCCCGCATTCCCGACCACCGGCTCCACAATCACGCACGCAATCTGGTCCGGAAACGCCGCAAACGCCTCTTCAACCGACTCCAGATCGTTGTACGGCAGCGCCAGCGTATGCATCGCCGTCTCGGGCGGCACACCTGCAGAGCCCGGAATCCCGAAGGTCGCGACGCCGCTGCCTGCCTTCACCAGCAGCGCATCCGCGTGACCGTGATAGCAGCCTTCAAACTTGATGACGAACGGCCGACCGGTAAATCCGCGCGCCAGGCGAATCGCCGCCATGCACGCCTCGGTCCCCGAGCTAACAAAGCGCATCCGCTCCATCGACGGAAAGCAGCGCTGCACTAATTCCGCGAGGTCGGTCTCGCTCGGCGTGCTCGCGCCAAACGACGTGCCCCGCTCCGCCGCGCGCTGCACGGCGTTCACCACCGGGCCAAACGCATGGCCCAGCAGCATTGGCCCCCACGATCCGAACAGGTCGATGTAGCGGTTCTTGTCGGCGTCGTAGAGATAAGCACCGGCCGCGCGCACGACCATCGGTGGATCGCCGCCCACCGCTCGAAACGCCCGCACCGGTGAATCCACCCCACCCGGCAGAAACCGGCACGCACGTTCATTCAATGCAACAGATCGCGTCTTCGCCATCGGCATGCTGGCTCAGTATACGGGGACTGCATGCAGCCGACCGCAGTGCATGCAGCATATCCGCATTGCATGCAGCCAGCGCGCTTCGCGCCAGGCGAAGACCCGCAACGCCGAATGCGCGGCAATGCGTTAGCGAATGCCGCCGGCCAGCGGCACCGGCGTCAGATACAGCAGGAACCCAAGCGCCAGAATCAGCGCCTGGAAGTAGATCATCGTGCCCGTATGCGGGTTCTCCGGCTCATCGTGCGTGAAGATGCAGCGATAGAGCATGCCCACGCCGACCAGCAGAAAGACGAACTGCACGTGGTCTCCGCTCCAGCCGGCGTTGGCCTCCGCGTTCACCGTCAGGCCGAAGAAGATGAAGCACGTCAGCGCGATGAGCCCCCGCTGTACCCGGCTCAGCGCAAAGGTCGCCTGGTCGCCATCCAGCCCAAGGACCGGAATCAGGTTGAACAGATTGATCCACGCTCCTATATTGGCGAGCACCAGAAACAGGTCGTGTGTCTGGCCGTGGGTTCCCCAGGCAATTCCCAGGCAGGCGACCACCGCCGCCAGCCCATACAGCGGCCCGGCCAGCGCGATCGCCGCCAACTGGTCCAGCTTGATTCCCATCGAGTACCAGCGAACATAGGCTCCCAGCCCCGGAAAGAACATCGGCAGCTCCGCCTTGAGACCGCGCCGCCGCACGGCAACATAGTGCCCCATCTCGTGGATGAACAAACAGACCGTGAACCCGAGCGCGAACTTCCATCCGAACAGCGCCCAATAGATGCCGAAGAAGCCCAGGATGCCCAGCAGGAACTTCAGCTTGAACAACAGGAACAGGGCCGTCTTGATCTTGATGAGGAACAGCGCAATCGGCGCAAACGGGCCCAGCCGCTTCGTCCACTTCGCCTTGCGGTCCTCTTCGGCCTGCAACCGGCTGTCAATCTGCGCAATGTGCTGCTGGATCCCAGCCGCCTGCTCCGCATTTTCGGGCAGCCACTTCAGCGTGGAGCGCCACCGCTCCCGCGCCTCCGTCCACTTCCCCTGCTGCTCAAACTGCTGCGCAGACCCTGCCAGCTCACGCAGATAGCGTCCATAGGTGAGCGTGTTGCAGTCCGGGCACGCCAGCATGCCGTCGGCGAGCCAGTGACTGCAGCTCGGGCAGTTATGGACCTCCGGCGGAGGAACGGGCTCGGGAGAAAAGGTAGTCGCGCTCGACATCGCCATCGCTTGCTCAATTCTATGGGACACGGCAGCCCGGCATCAGTCGCGGGCCGCCGCAGCGGATGAAAAACCGCAAGAAGTTTCACACCCGGGTTCTATCAAATTTCCCAGCAATTTCGCGCTATTCCGCGCAAATGCCTCGTCCCGCGAAGCGAATATTTTTGCTGAAAAGTCGCCCAAATGACGTATCCTTAACATTCGCCGATCAGGCAGGTCTGGAGGTGTTGTTTAAGTGGCAGAGGTTCGTGTGCAGGAAGGTGAACCCCTTGAGAATGCCCTGCGCCGTTTTAAGCGCAAAGTGCAGACGGAGGACATCATCAAGGAGGTCAAGCGCCACTCCTTCTACCTGAAGCCCGGTGAAAAGCGTCGCGTCAAAGAGGCGCTCGCTCGAAAGCGGAACCGAAAGAAAGTCCGCAAGGAGCAGGATTAATCCGGCTAAACCAGCAGGATTTGTCCCGTAGATTCAGGACTCGTTTCGGTCGGCAAGGAGCCGCTGGACTTTTTCGCAATTCGGGCTTATTACTAATAGGCCCGCAACAACAACTCGCAACGAACGGGGCGTGCTCTTCGGGCGCCCCGTCGCCGCGAACAACCTGGAGAGCCGCCCCAGTTCCCGCGGCATCCTCGAAATCGTAGATGGGCCCCGAAAATCCGCACGTAGGCTTGAATACGCGTCCCGGGGATCTTCACCCTTCAGTCTGGACCTCTGGTAACGATTCAGCCCTATCCCGCATGGTTGGGAGAAGGCGCAATGGAATTCACGGACCGCATCCTCAAATGCTCCGACTGTGGTAATGACTTTGTCTTTACCGCGGGCGAGCAACTCTTCTTCTTCGATAAGCAGTTCAAAAACGACCCCAAGCGCTGCAAGCTCTGCAAAGCCAAGCGCGCCGGTCTGGGCCGAACTGCCGCCGGAGCAAGCTCTGTCAGCCTCCCGCTGTCGCGCACCGAAACCCGAACCAAGTGCTCGGCCTGCGGCGTAGAGACAACCGTCCCGTTCAAGCCGACCCAGGGACGCCCGGTGCTCTGCCGCTCCTGCTTCCAACTCAAGCGAGTCCCTACCGCCGTTGCGGCCGTGGCCCAGCTGGATTCACCGGCTGCGCAGGTCGCCAACGCCATCGAGACCGCGCTCGCGCCTCCGGACACCGAAGCCCCGGCCTCCGCTCTCGACATGATCGCCGAGACGCCGGCCGCCGTGCTTGCCGAGGCCGAAGCGCCCGTGCTGGCTGCCGTCGCCGTTGAAGCTTCCGCCCAGGCATAGCTTGCCCGTTCACCACATCAGGCTCGTGTAGCCTGATGCGGTGACGCCTGCTTCGCCTCCGACGCCGCACCCCGCCTCCCGCCCCCCTGACGACGCACTCATCCGCACACGCCAAACCCTCGGTGACGTCGAGCTCACGGTCTGCACCGACGGCACCTTCCTGCTCGATGGCGGCGCCATGTTCGGCGTCGTCCCCAAAACGCTCTGGTCCCGCCGCACCCCCGCCGACGAGAACAACAATATCCTGCTCGGGCTGAACGCGCTCGTCGTGCGCATGCCCGCGGCACTCGTCGTCATTGAGACCGGGCTCGGCAACAAGCTCTCGCCCAGGATGCGCGAGATCCACCAGAACCACGAGCTCCTCCCCGCCTCACTGGCCGCTGCCGGCATCCGCCCCGAAGACGTCACGCACGTCCTCAACACGCATCTGCATTTCGACCACTGCGGCTGGAACACCACGCTCCACCCCGACGGCTCAGTCACTCCCACCTTCCCTAACGCGCGCTACTTCTTCGCTGCCGGCGAGCTCGCGCACGGCCGCCTCCAGCTCGACCGCGATCGCGTGAGCTATCTGTCGCCGAACTACGATCCGCTCCTGGCGAACAAGCAGCTCACGCTGCTCGATCCGCACGGTCTCGGCGGCTTCACTCCGGATGATCCCGCGGCTGCAAAATCCCGAAGCACCCGGTCTCCCGCGGCCCGCGATCCAGACCAGCCCCGAGATTCTCCCCGGTCTCACGGTCGAGCCCTTCCCCGGCCATACCGACAGCATGCTCGCCGTGCACATCACCTCCGGCCGCGCAGGAAAACAAGAGCACGCCGTCTACACCGGCGACCTCTTCCCCACGCACAATCACCTCGATCCCACCTGGGTCATGGGCTACGATCTCGATCCGCTGCGCTGCATCGAGGAACGCAAGCGCATGCTCGCGCGCGCCATCCCCGAGCACTGGCTCCTGATCTTCCCGCACGATCACCAGCTCCCCGCCACGCGCGTCGCGCTCAATGAGAAAGGGCGCCCCATTGCTGCCGGGGCGCCCCTCTAGCCGATTTCTGAATCGCTTAGCTTCCGCTCTTGGTCGCGACCTGCTGCACAGCCTTGTCGACCACAACATACAGCAACTGATCGTGGTCGGCCTTCGCCATGTCCTTCACCAGCTGTCCGAACCGCTTGCCCGCCTCCTCGGAGTCCGGCAGCGTCAGGCCGCGCTTCTGCGCAGAGATCTGCGCCAACTGCGTCACCATCTCAAAAAATACCTGCTCATTTTTGCCGCTCAGCAGCCACGCATCGTGCACCGACGCCGTAATCAACTGGTCCGTCGTCCAGGTCGGCGCGGGTTGAGTGGTCGTTGTCGTCGACTGCGTCTCGGTCGACGTCGTCTGCGTGTTAGGTGCTGCCGTCTGCGCAAATGCGCTGCTGCCCGCAACCAGACCGGCCGCAACCAGTGCCGTTGCCATCATTCGCATCGTCTTCATCGGATCGTTCCTTTCATCTTTCAAAAGCTGCCTGAGACCTGCGGCCTAGTACCTGTGTTCACGACGCTCATTCTGATTATGTTCGCCGAGAACCGCTCCAATGCCCGCGCCTGCCGCACCGCCGATGATGGCGCCCTTGGCGCCGCCGCCGAAGATCGCGCCCAGCGCCGCGCCACCTGCTCCGCCGATCAGCGCTCCCTTGCCCGGTCCGATTCCACCGTGCTCCCGCCGGTCTTCGTAGCGCCGGTCGTAGTCGTCATAGCGCCGGTCATGCCCGTAATAATCGCCGCCGCGGCCGCCCTCGTAGGCCCCGTTGTAAAACTGCTGATGATCGCCGCGATGATACTGGTCCTGACGCCCGTACTGCCCAAAGGACGGAACTGCCGTCGCCGCCATCAAGGGAACGCACAGCACTGCCGCCATCAATTTCCGCATAGCTGACTCTCTTTCCCGCAGATCGTTTCTGCGTTAGCCATCTCATTTAGATGCCCGCAGCACCAAAGCGGCTTGCTCGCCCGTGCGACTGAGTTGAGCCGGAGTTTCCCGCTCCGACATCCAACACGCATGCCCGACACCTTCTCCCACTTCGATCTGGCGGCGATGTCCAGGCCCGACGCTTACAAACTCCTTGCGTCGGTGATCCTCCCGCGCCCGATTGCATGGGTCGTCTCACGTAACGTCGCCGGGACGTTGAACGCCGCGCCGTTCTCTTTCTTCAACATCGTCTCGTCCGACCCGCCACTCGTAGCCATCAGCTTCGCCGCTGCCTCGGATCGCGAAGGCAAAGACACGCTCGCCAACATCCGCGCGCATGAAGAGTTCGTCATCAACATGGTGCCCGAGGAGCTCGCGCCCGAGATGAACATCACCGCCGCCAACGCGCCGCGCGGCACGGATGAGACCAAACTCGCCGGCCTCGACCTCGCACCCAGCACACTGATCGACGTCCCGCGCATCGCCGCCTCACCTGTGGCGTTCGAGTGCCGGCTCTTCCAGGTCATCGAGCCCGGCGGTTCCAGCATCATCGCGCTCGCACGGCTGCTCTACGTGCACGTCCGTACCGACGCGTTCGCGAACCTCGAGCGCCTCTACATTGATCCGCACAAACTTCGGCTGATCGGCCGCATGCACGGCGCAGGCGGCTACTGCCGCACGACAGACATCTTCACGATCGAGCGCAAATCCTGGCCGCTCGACGAATAGCGCCGTCTAGAACGCGTAAGCACCCGCCCGTCCCGCCCCGGGGTATCCACTTCAGACAAACGATTGTTTCCGCGCAAGTCCGCCTGCTATGCTTGCTCCGCCACTTCACCGCGGAGAAAACCAGCGTTTGAAAAATCGCCTCTGGCTCCCCTTCACCGTCGCCGCCCTCATCCTCATCCTCTGGGCGCAGATGCTCCACTCCATCCGCGGCCAGTCCCTCACCTGGGACGAGGGCGACCACATCTTCGCCGGCTACCAGAGCTGGAAAACCCACGACTTCGGCTTCAACCCCGAGCATCCGCCGATGGTCAAGTCCATCGCCACTATCCCGCTGCTCCCACTGCAACTCACCGTGCCGCCCAATCAGCATCGCTTCTTCAAGACCGAGTCCTACATGGACGGCCGCGAGCTTCTCTACCGCAACGGGCCCGCCAACGGCGGACACTACAGCGCCGGCACACTCATCTTTCGCGCACGCCTGTTCGCATCCATCTTCACCCTCATCGCCGCGCTGCTCGTCTTCCTCGGCACCAGCGAGATGTTCTCCGTCACCGCCGGTCTGATCGCGCTGGTTCTCTTCTGCTTTGAGCCCAACCTCGTCGCCCACGGCGCCTACGTCACCACCGACATGGGCGCTGCCTGCACATTTTTCGCAACCATCTACGCCTTCTGGCGCTGGACGGTCCGGCCCACACCTGCGCGCCTGCTCGTCGCCGGGCTCGCCGCAGGTCTCGCGTTGTCCGCCAAACACTCCACCATCCTGCTCGCTCCGATGCTGGTCCTGCTTTGCGCCGGAATCTTCATCGCGCAACGCCGCCGTGCCGACACAACCTCGAATCCGCCGGCAGCACCGCAGATCAGCGTCGCCAAGATGATCGGCGCGCTCGCCGTCATCACGCTCATCGCCGTCGCGATCCTCTGGGCATGGTACGGATTCCGCTACAGCGCGCGCCCCGCCGGCCTCGCGCTCTCACCCACACTCGCCCAATACGTGCAGCCGCTCGCTCCGATTGAAGCGCACGGCATTCTGCTCGTCGGCCGTCTGCATCTGCTCCCGGAAAGCTGGCTCTACGGCCTCGCCGACGTGCGCCGTGTCGCCAACGGCTACCCCAGCTTCCTGCTCGGCCGCGTCTACCCGCACGGCACCTGGTTCTACTTCCCCGTCCTGTTCCTCATCAAGACGACCCTCGCGATGCTCGCGCTCCTCGCCCTGACACTCTTCGCCATCGCTCGCCGCTGGCTGCGCTTCACCCTCGAGCTCTACTTCGTCCTTGTCCCGCCCATCCTCTATTTCCTAGTCTCGATGGGCTCACACCTCAACATCGGCTCGCGCCACATCCTTCCCGTTTATCTCTTCTGCTGCGTAATTGCCGGCGCCGGCGCGGCCGCCCTCATCCGCGCTCCAGGAACGCAAAAGGCACGCGAGCGCTGGACCATCGCCGTCGTCGCGCTCATCACCTTCCAGATCGCGACCACGCTCCACGCCTCGCCCAACTACCTCACCTACTCCAACGAGGCCTGGGGTGGCCCCTCGAAAACCTACCTCTACCTCTCCGACTCCAACGCCGACTGGGCCCAGCAGCTCATCGCCGTCTCCGATTACCTGCACGATCACAACATCACCAACTGCTACTTCGCCTACTTCGCCTTTCCCAACGTTCTTCCCGCCGACTACGGCATCCCCTGCCAGCTGATTCCCACCTTCGATGGGTACGGCAGCAACTCCGAGCTGCACACCGCGTCCGTGATCAGCGGCACTGTGCTCATCAGCGCCGGCGACCTCAACGGGTTCGAGTTCGGCTCCAGAGTCCTCAACCCGTACGAGTCCTTCCGCACCCTCGAACCCATCGCCAACATCCAGAACGGCGTGCTCGTCTACCAGGGCACGTACACCATCCCGCTCGCCAGCGCCATGCCGCACATCGATCGCTCCGCCGCCGCACTCACCGCGCAAAATCTCCCGCTCGCCATCTCCGAAGCCCAGCAGGCGGAGCAACTCGCTCCCGGCGACGTCGCACCCGAGTTCGCGCTCGGCGATGCGCTCACCGCGGCCGGCCGCAGCGCGGATGCACGCGCCGCCTATCTCCGCGCGCAACCAAAGATCCAGTCCATGGAACCCGCCTCACGCGACATCTGGCAGGAGATCCTCGCCGACAAACTCGCCGGCAAATCCGCAGGCCCGCCGACCTTCTAACTACTTGCGGTGCCTCACACGAACGGGCCGCTCGCGCATGTTTCCGCGCTTCGGCGGCCATGCGTCAAAAGCTCATCGAACTCCCCACAAATCCTTCCGCAAACGCACGAAAGCCCTGCCGAAGCAGGGCTCCCAAGCCTGAACCAAACTGAAGTTACTGCGCGACCGGCTCGATCGACACAAACCGTCCATGCTGTCCGCGGTTCTGGAACTTCACCACGCCGGAGATCTTCGCAAACAGCGTGTCATCGCTGCCGCGCCCGACGTTCTTGCCCGGCTTCAGCGGTGTCCCGCGCTGCCGCACCAGGATCGATCCACCCGTGACCGTCTCGCCGCCAAAGCGCTTCACACCCAGCCGCTGCGCGTTGGAGTCGCGCCCATTCTTACTGCTTCCAAGACCTTTTTTATGTGCCATTGTTCCGCCTCATCGCGAGACCGCCGGAGCCTTATGCTCCGATCGCATCTCTAAAATCTAAAATCTCGAATCTAAAATCTACTTCTCAGCCTTGAAGCTCTTTCCATTCACCTGGATCTCGTTGATCTTCACCTCAACGAAGCTCTGGCGATGCCCCTGCAGCTTCTTGTACTGCTTCTTGCGCTTGAAGTGGAAGACCAGGATCTTCTCGCCGCGGCCTTCGCCGACGACCTCGGCCAGCACCTTCGCGCCGCCCAGCTCCTGCTCAAACTTGCCCTCTTCGCCGCTCACTGCCAGCACGTCCGAGAACTCGAGCGTTCCATCGTGCTCGCTCTTCTCAATCCTCAGCGTGTCGCCGGGAGCGACGCGGTATTGCTTGCCGCCGGTACGAATGACTGCGTACATAATCCAACCTCTCGCGGGCCACGCACACCGGCGCACCCAGAAAATCTCGCCCGATAAGCCGCACGGCTCACACTCGACCAGCCGCCCAGCTCGTTATCGATGCTCTCGTATCAGGAGGCGCTTGCCACGCCAGCTCCGGACTGCGCTGCCGGCCGCGAATCCCCGATCAAACCGGAATCCCCTGCCGCGTTCGCCACGCCGGAACAGCCTCAGCAGCCAGGCATTCCCCGGAGCGCGACCTCCCGCTCCCCGAAATCCAAGCCACTTCGCCGAACTTATTGAGTTTACCCCAGAGCCCCACCGCGAATCAACCATCAGCCCAGCCACCCGGCGCTTCCGCTGGGCGGCGCTTCCGTTCGGCCCGCCTGCCCCGGCCCTCCCTCGGGCAGCAACTGTCTCGACATCTTTCGGCATCCAACCAAAAATCATGCAACAGCATCCCCGCGTCACCGAATGCACGGTTCGGGATGAGGGACTGAATCTGACGTTCTCAGATGGCAAGAGCTTCTTCTACCCGCAGGCCTTTCTCTACGCCACGCGCTTCACGCACGCCCAGGTTCTCCCTTCTCCAGCGGCCGACACGACCATGACGGTCGTCGCAGGCTCCGGCCTCCCACCCTCCATCGAGAGCTAGCCTCCCTGCCAAACACGGGCCTTTCCCACTCAACACACTCACAATAGAGACCCCGAGCGCGTTCCGCTCGGGCGTTTTTCTCTCACACCAAAGTTGCTCCGCGGTTCGGTCCGGAAAAGCAGAAGGGCGGCAGCCGAAGCCGCCGCCCTCCTCATCGCGCGACGTTCTAGAACACCAGCCTTGCCGAGATCTGGATCTCGCGCGGCGTGAACGAGAAGCCGCTCGAGTTGACGCTCGTTACCGTGCCGAATGTCGGCTGGTAATTGGCATTGTTCACCAGCGTGCTCACCGAGTTGAAGATGTACGCGGTCGAGTTGATCCCGCCTACGTTCTGGTGGTTCGCCACGTTGAACAGGTCCGCACGCAGCTCCAGCACCTTGCTCTCCGTGAACGGAATCCCCTTCACCACGCGGATATCGTCGACAATCGCACGCTTCACCTGCAGCGTGTTTCTGCCGATGCCGAAGCCCGGAACCACACCGGTCGGAATAAACGTCTGTCCGCCCGCGCCGTTCAGCCCAGACTGCTTCGCACCCAGCGGCGTCCCACTCAGAGATACCGAGTAGGGCAGACCGTTCTGCATCTGGAAGTCATCGCTGAACGTCCAGTCGTTGGCGATGTACTTCACCCAGTCGCCGCCCTTGTGGTTCGGGAAGTGATAGAGCGCATACGCCACAAACCGGTTCGGCACGTCGTAGTTGGAGTTGCCGTAGTTCAACCGCATCGGGCCGAATGGGTCGTACATGTTGTTCGCGCCGCCCTGCGTCAACGCATTCTGGGCGTAGTCCAGCGCATGCGACCACGTGTAGTTTGCGTCAATCTCCAGGCCGTAGAAGTTGTGCGTCTTTAACTCGAACACCAGCGCGTTGTAGCTCGAGTTGATATTGCTGACCGCCTCCGTGATCGACTGGAACTTCGTCGCCACCGGGCCGAACAGCCCGACATTGCCGTAGGCCGTGTACGTGGGAACCTGAATCGTGGTCCCAGCCGGAATCGGCCCGCCGCCGTTGAAAGTGATCGTGTCCATCTTCACGGTCGTCGGATCGAGGTTTAGGTTCACGAAGTTCGGCAGCTCGCGGCCAAGTCCGCCCAGATAGCTGACATTCAGCACCGCCGTCCTGCCCAGGTCCTGCTGCAGAATCAGGTCGAACTCATTCACCTGCGGATTCTGGAAGTGCTTGTCGAAGAAGTACACGCTCGGCGCCGCCGGCGCTGATCCGCCGCTCGCGCTCAGTGCCGGGAATGCGGGTGCGCCCGCCGTATTGTTCAGGTACGTCGTCGTGTACTGGCCAAGCGGGCTGCCGGTGTTCAGGTAGATGTTCTCGATCGTGCCGTTCAGCACACGTCCGTAGTACAGTCCCCATCCTCCGCGCAACACCGTGTGACCCTGGCCGAACACGTCATACGAGAAGCCGATGCGCGGTCCGAAGTTGTTCTTGTCGCTCGGCCGGTTCGTCACACCCGGGAACGGCGTGTAGCTTCCGCTCGCCTGTGTCAGCGTGCTGCTCGGGTTCGGCAGCTGCTCATAATCCCAGCGCAACCCCAGTTCGAGCGTCAGCCGCGGATTCATCTTCCAGTCGTCCTGTGCGAAGAAACCGTAGTCCGTCGTGGTGATGTCGAACAGCGGATTCCCATAGCCCTGGAAGTAGTCGGTGTAGCAGGGCAGGTTGCCCACCGTCGAGCTCACCGTTCCGGTCTTTGTGCTGTAAGCGGCCGTCTGCGCCGCGCCGGCCGCGCACCCTCCGTTGGTCAGCCCATGCTGCTTGGCGTACAGGTCCGCAAAGTAGTTGCCAATGTACGAGTAGCTGTAGTCGCCGTTTGACTCGTACGTGTTGTTCATCAGGTCGTCGTTGTGCAGCAGGTCGACACCGAACTTGAACGTGTGGTTGCCCTTGATCCAGTACGCGGTGTCGAACACCTGCCACTTCCGCTCATCCGGATAGGCAAGGCGATAGGAGTAATACGGCGAGCCCAGGTTGAAGCCGCTCGACGTGGCCAGGTTCACGTACGTGACGTTGCCGTTGCTGATCAGGTTCTGCTGCGAATACGGCGTCAGCGGCTGCTGCGTCTCAAAATCCAGCTCGCGGCTGTACTGATAGCCAATCTCATTCGAGATCTTGTTCGTGATCTGGCTGTCCAGCTTGGCCACGCCGTAGTCCAGCTTCACAAAGTCGTTGCCGAACGCATCGCTCGAGTAGGTCGCTGTCGCCGACGTCTGCACGCCGCCTGGCGAATCCCACCGCAGGCGGTGATAGAGCAGCGACAGACGGTTCTTCGAATTGATCTGGAAGTCCAGCTTCGGCGTGTTGATCTCCTGATCGCCGATGCGCCCCACACTGCCGAGTGTCGTCGCCACCGAAGCGAGCTGCGCAGCATATGCCGATGACCCCGCCGCATAGTTGGCGAGCTTCAGACGCGCCGCCAGAACGCACGCCATCTCGTTCTGCGTGTTCGTGCTCGGCTTGGTGATGTCGCCGTTCGTGTACAGCTCACCTGTAGTCAGATCGCATGTCTCGTTCGAGGCCAGGTTCGCCTCCGGCAGCGTGAAGAACGTCGTCGGATTGTTCGGCCGCCCCACGCCCGGGAAGATGTGATGGTGCTGATCGTACGTGTAGTACCAGAACAGCTTGTCCTTGATCAGCGCGCCGCCCGCCGAAACTCCCCAGATCTTGCGCAGGTCCTTCGGCTTGATCGGAACGTTCTGATACGTTCCCGTCGTCGGGTTCAACACCGCGTTCGTCACCAGCGGCGTATACGCTGCCCAGTTGCTCTCGCGGTCATAGAAGTAGAGCTCGCCATGCAGCTGGTTGCCGCCGCTCTTGGTTACCGAGTTGATCACACCGCCTGCCGCCCGGCCGAACTCTGCCGGGAAGACGCCGGTCTGCACCGAGAACTCCCGCACTGCATCCTGCGAGGTCGAATACGCCTCACGCGTGCGCCCGCGCTCTTCGGAGAAGAACGCCTGGTTGTCGTCCGCGCCGTCGATCAGCACGTTATTCATCAGCGGGCTCACACCGCGTATCGACACCAGCCCATATCCATTCGCATCCGACACCACACCCGGTGTCGTCAGCGCCAGGCTCGACCACCGCCGGTTGTTCATCGGCGCATTCACAATCTGCGCATTGGTCAAGGTGTCCGAAAACTGCGGCGACTCGAAGTTCAGGTCCGGCGTCACCGCGGTGACCTCAACCGTCTGCGTCGTGCCCGCCGTTCCGAGGTGCGGATGCAGCTCCGTCGACTGGCTCAGCTGAACGACCACACGATCCTGCACGTACGCGCTGAACCCCGGCGCGTTAATCGTCACCTTGTATTCGCCCGGCGGCAGCAGCGGAGCGCTGAAGTAGCCCTTATCGTCCGTCGTCAGCGTCTGCTCGGCGTTCGTCGCGTCATTGTGCACCACCACACTTGCGTGCGGAACCACCGCGCCGGTCGCATCCTCCACCGTCCCCGTGATAGCGCCCTGCGTCTGGGTCTGGGCCAGCGCCCCGCCTGCAGAAATTAAAAATGCACAACAGAGCAGGCTAACCCTGCTCAGCGTCGTATTGCGTCTCATACGGTCTCCTAAAAGTTAGCCGCGCGGCTGGAGCTCTTTACCTCCGGAGCTCGACCGCCCAGCGGCACAATTGCCCTGGTCATCTTCGCGTGCGTCCCGGCGCAGGTCCCGCCGTCCGGGCGCAGTCTGATTTCGATGGCGCAAGTGTAGCAAGCACATCACAGCTCCGACATCAAAAAAACGCAACAATTCCGGGCATCGGTCACCGAATTCATGGTTACGTCCCGGCTAATCCACAGTCCGTAGGCAAACGCTTGCCAAAATCACGCGTTCCCGGCCCGCAAAGCAGCCGTTCCCCGCACTCATCCCTGCGCCAACTCTCGCCCCTGCGTGGCCGTCGAAGCAGCTCACCCTACATCCCCGGTCCGCTAAACTCATCTATAGAGAAGCAGTTGAACCGCTGAAACGTCCCACCCGCACCCCGCATGTTCATCGACGAAGCCCGAATCCGAATCAAAGCCGGCGACGGCGGCAACGGCGCCATGGCCTTCCGCCGCGAAAAGTTCGTCCCCCGCGGCGGCCCCTCCGGCGGTGACGGCGGCCACGGCGGCGACATCCTCATGCGCTCCTCGCTCTCCCACAACACCCTCATCCACTTCCGCTTCAATCCCGAGTGGAAGTCCCAGCGCGGCGGCCACGGCCTCGGCTCCAACATGTCCGGAACCACCGGCGCCCCCACCGTCCTCAAAGTCCCCGTCGGCACCCTGCTCTACGACGACGAAACCAACGAGCTCATCCACGACTTCGCCACACCCAACGACGAGATCGTCATCGCCCGCGGCGGCCGCGGCGGCCGCGGCAACCAGCACTTCGCCACCTCCACGCATCAAGCGCCCCGCGAGCACGAGCTCGGCCGCCCCGGCGAAGCCCGCAACTACCGCCTCGAACTCCGTCTCCTCGCCGACGCCGGCCTCGTCGGCTTCCCCAACGTCGGCAAATCCACGCTCATCTCGCGCCTCTCCGCCGCCCGCCCCAAAATCGCCAACTACCCCTTCACCACCCTCGAGCCCAACCTCGGCGTCGTCCAGGTCGGCGACCCTCCCTACGAGCAGTCCTTCACCGTCGCCGACATGCCCGGCCTCATCGAAGGCGCCAGCTCCGGCGCCGGCCTCGGCACCCAGTTCCTCCGCCACATCGAGCGCACCTCCGTCCTCGTCCACCTCGTCGACGTCTCCGACTCCGCGCTCGGCACCTCCACCTCACCCGACATCTCCACTGATTTGTCATCTCGACCGAAGCGGCGCAGCCGCGCAGCGGAGAGACCCGCATCTGCGAACGCGAGTGGCGAAGGCACGAGCCCGTCCACCGAGCCCGTCGAAACCGCCGACCCCGTCGAAAACTACAAAATCATCACCGCCGAGCTCAAAGCCTTCGACCCCGCGCTCGCCGCCAAGCCCACCATCCTCGTCGCCACCAAGGCCGACGTCGCCAACCCCGACAAACTAAAAAAGCTCCGGGACTTCGCCCGCCGCCGCAAGCTCCCGTTCTTCATCATCTCCGCGGTCACCGGCGAAGGCGTTGACAAGCTCAAGTACGCCATCGCCGAAGCCGTAGCCCAGCACCGCACGCACGAACCCTTCACCCCACCCGAGCCCGCAATCTACAAGCAGCCCAAACCCAAACCGGCCTACCCCCCGCCCCTCCCGAGCGCGAAAGCGCACCGCCGCTAGCGCAGTTTTTGTGGAGCTCCGCCACGCCGCACCATAGGTGCGCGCTTCCGTTGTCAATCAGCAATGAACATCACTCGACCGAATAAGTGAGTTGGCCTGTTATCGTTCGTGGAGAGTTGAGGATTTATCACTGCGAAGTGATAAATGGCGCCGCGCGTCATCGCCACTGGGTCACTAGCAAACGTGTTCCTATGCGCTTCCAGAACGTCTCACTTCTTTCACTCTCGTGTGCAGCCATAGCCACACCTCTGGCACGGTTCGCCGCTTGTATGCTCGCCTTGCTCCTCGCGACCGGCTGCAGACACCACGCGCCAACCCCAGCGGGCCACGTCTTCCCTTCGTTTGACCGCGTGCTGCTCTTGGAGCAAACCGGTGAAACCTGGGTAGGCGTGAGCGCCGGCGATCTCAACGGCGACGGCCTGCCCGACATCGTGTTAGGCAAGGGCCGCCTCCGATCTGCAAACGGAAGGGCCCATCTTCAGATGGGCCGTAAAGCCCCCCGCAACGCGCGCTTCCTTGCTGGCGAACGCCGGAGTGAAGGCGAAGCCGCAACGACTGAATTGCCTTTCGCCCCGGACCACCACAATCTACTCAATCCACCTTCGTCTGTCAGACGAAACACTCGCCACTCACAGGCGTAGAGTCAAAACTGCCATCGCGATGAAGACCCTCTCCATCCGGAATTCGGCGACTGCATCGATCTGCGTCTGTCTCTGCGCTCTGCTGACCTCGACGCCGCATGCGCAAACGGCTCACTCTGCCGTACAGCGCATGCACACGGTGGAGAATAACCTCTCCACCTACGTCCTTATCAAAGCCCGCGAAAACCACCGCATGAGCCTGGTCTCGCAGATGAAGGCTCAAAGCGTTCCCGCAGTGACTATCGCGGCCATTCGAAACGGCCGCATCGATTGGACCAACGCTTACGGCGTCTCCTCGCTCGACGGTCCTCCAGTCTCAACCCAGACCCTCTTCGGCGCCGCCTCGATTTCAAAACCCGTCACCGCCCTCGCTGTCCTGAAGCTTTTCGAAGAGCACAAAATCGACCTCGACACCGACGTGAATCACTACCTCAAGCGATGGCACATTCCCGACAATCAATTCACCACAACGCACAAAGTCACAGTTCGTGAACTTCTAGATCACACCTCCGGCATCGGCACACACAACGGAGAAATCTACGACCCGAGCGCGCCGATCCCTACATTGCTTCAGCTTCTGGACGGAACAAAGCCCGCACGCACTCCACCGGTTCGCGTCGAAGCGGTCCCCGGCACGAGATTCGCCTACTCGAACGGCGGCTATCTCGTCCTCTACCTGCTCATCGAAGACGTAACCGGCGAGCCCTTTCCCAAATACATGAAGCATGCTGTGCTCGATCCCCTCGGCATGACAAACAGCACCTTCGACGCACCTCTATCACCGACCCTGCAGGCGCGCGCAGCCACCGCCTACGGCGCCGACGGCAAAGCAGCGGTGCCGCCTTCAAATTTCGTCGAGCCCAACCTCGCCGCCGGGGGACTCTGGTCCACGCCCACCGATCTCGCAAAGCTCCTCCTCGAAGTCCAGCGCGAGTACGCTGGCCAATCGCACAAGGTCCTCCACCAGCAAACGATTCGCATGATGCTTTCCCCGGTAAGCGGCCCTCCGACGAGACGCTACGGCCTCGGCTTTGAGGTCGGTGGGAGTCAGGAAAATCCCTACATCCGCCATGGAGGCTCAGCGTACTTTCAGGACGACATGGTGCTGTATCTCCGAGGCAACGGCATCGTTGTCATGACCAGCGGCGGAGGCGGCGAGGCGGTCACCGACGAACTCCTCCGCAGTGCCGGCACGGTATACGGTTTTCCCGACTTCAAGTCGATCGAATACGCCGTCGCACAGGTCGCCGCTTCTACCCTGCCTCGTTTCGTCGGCACCTTCGCCTACATCAAAGTCGCTCTGGATGGCGACCACCTCACCGCCGAAATCCCCACCGGCTCCCCTCCCGTGCAGCTCTATCCGGAATCACCCACCCGCTTCTTCGTGCTCGACGGCCCGCAGGAGCTTTCATTCCTTCTCGATTCTCACGAGAACGTCACCGGCGTAGAGTTCATCACGCCTCTCGGCCATCACACGCTGGACAAAGACACCACCCATTAGCTGCGAACGCCGAGAATCTGCTTCCAGGTAACCCGAGCCTTTAGGCTCGGGTCTTTCACGAGTGCGAGATTAAAGGGGCTGTAGCCCCTGGGGTATGTTTTGGCCGGGCCTCGGTCTCTCAATGAATCGATGTCATCTCCCATGCGGAAGGGCCCATCTTCAGATGGGCCGTAAGGCGGCGCGCAAAGCGCTTCCGCTCTGCCGAAGGCGGAGTGACGGCGAAGCCGAAACGACTGAATTGCCTTCGTCAATGCCGCCTATAACCCACCGCACCAACCTCAAACGGCGACCCCAGCCTGCGCGACCGCGTCCACGACGAGATCAAGCGACACCACCGTCGGCTCCTCAACGTCTTCAAACAGCAACTCGCCCGCGCCCCGCAGACGCCGTGTCGTCCACCACCGCAACGCCACTGCGGGCGGCACCAGCGCCAGCCCCACCATCACCTGGCCGCGCGTCGATTGCAACCACATCCACTCATATCTCGCGCTCACCAATGTCAACGGAAGCAGCACCAGCGCTCCCCAAAACGCAAACTGCAAATTTCCCCTACCCGGCCGGTAGGAGCATGTAAACGGGATTCTGCGGAACCCTCCCATGCAGAGATCCGCCAGCATCATGCCCAGCATCCCGAGCCACACAAGATGCGCCGCCGCCGCACGCCACGGCAGCACCATGAACAGCGCCACCGCAAATCCGCTCCATAGCGGCACCATCGCAAGTAGCAGAAACGAATCCCGCACACCCTTCAGCATCCTCTCCGCGGGTCCCAGCGCCGCGACGCGAAAGATCCAGTTCGCCTGCAGCATCATCGGCATCGAGAACACGCTGCGCATCGCCGCCGCCGCCGTACACAACATCAGCGCGCTTGCAGCCAGCAGCGCAACCGCCACCCCGCCGCGTCTTCCCATCGCAGGCCGAAGCAGGATCAGCATCACTCCGAATCCCGTTCCCATATACGAGCTCAGAATCATCCGGTGCTTTCTGCTTCTCGAGATCGTTTTCAGCACAAACGAGAGCACCGCCCTCTGCGAAGCGCAGCCCAGCCTCCACGAAATCGCTCCTCGCCCCGGCGCAATGTCCGGCTCTTCGGAGATCCTCTCGATTCCACGCAAGTAGCTGAGCATCACCGTCGCCGCTGCCCCCGCAACTGCGAGTCCGGCCGCGGCCCATGCACGGTTGGCGAGCCACACAACCCCGGGCATCTCGCTCGCCGCTCCGTTCATCCGCTGAAACATTCCCCAGAACCAATACGACGGCAGCCACTCCAGCAATCGGTGGTTCGCCGCCGAGCCCAGCGCCACGTTCGATTCCAGCGAAGGCTCCAGCACATACACACTCACGAGCAGACAGAACGTCGCCACTTGCAGGATGCCGGAAACCCGCAGGAACATCTGCCTCGGTAACAGACGCGCCGCAGCTCCCTCGATCGTCAGCGCCGATCCAAACACAAACATCGCCGCCGTCGAAAGCGTCAGCCAGAAGCTCATCATCGCGCGAAGCGGGCCAAAGAATCCGCTGCCGGTATGCATGAACAGCCACGGCCACAGCAAGCCTGAGACGCCATTCAGCGCACCTACCGAAACGCCCAGCCCTGCTCCAATAGCCGACACCTTCGCGAGGAAGATCATCTTCGATGACACCGGCAGCGGTGCCAGGACAAGTACATCCTGGCGGTCCGGAAAAACAGCATCCCAGCTCAGCACGGCAAACAATCCCACCACCAGCATGGTCGTTGCGATGAAGAAATGCGCAAAAATGCGCGCGACATGCTCCGGCAGGCGTCCGCTCATAAACAGCAGTGGGACCGAAGTCAGAAAGCTGATGCTGAGCAGTGCCGCCCCGATCTGTCCCAGCAGCTTCTCCGGATTCGCATCGCTTGAAAGCAGTTCCGTATCGACCACTCGAAACAGAAACAATCGAAACAACACTCGGAATTGCTTCGTTCGATCACCCGATCGTCTCAACGGGGCCGCCTGTACCGCTTGTCTCACTTTGCTTTTTGTCGCGGTGCTTGGCTATGTAGCATACTACTTTATGCCCACGACAGAAGCACCGATTATGGTGCGCAAACGAGAAAACGCCCGGACAATCTTCCGCCCGGGCGTCGTGTTTCCTCGTTCACCTCAGCTACTGCGCCGTAATCGTCACACTCCCGGTGGCCGACGAATTCACAAAGTTCGCATCGCCGCTATAGCTCGCGCTCAGCGAGTGCGTCCCCAGCCCGAGCGTGCTCGTCGTGAAGCTCGCCGCGCCATCCACCACAGGCAATGTGGCCAGTGTTGTAGCTCCATCCTTGATCGTCACCGTCCCGCTCGGATACAGGCTCGTCGCCCCATAGCCAATCGTCGCCGTGATCGTCACCGCAGTGCCCTGCACCGCGGTCGCAGGATTCGCCGCAACCGTCAGCGTCGTCGGAATCTGCGTCACGGTCAGCGTCTGCGGGCTCGACTGCGATGCCGTCGATCCCTGCTGTCCCGTAAACGACGCGATCACGCTGTACGTTCCCGGAGTCAGCGAGCTCGTCGTCACCGACGCGCTCCCCTGCGCATTCGTCGCCGCCGATCCCAGGTTCTCGCCGCCCGCCGTAAACTCCACCGTGCCCTGCGGCGTGCTGTGTCCATGCCCGCCCACATACGCCGTCAGCGTCACAGCATCACCCGCCATCACGCTCGTCGCCGAAAGGCTCAGCGACGTGTTCGACGTATCGCCGCGCCCGACCGACAGCGCATAGTTCCCAAACGTAATCGCCGGATAATTCCCGTCGCCTGAGTACTGCGCCGTCAGCACATGCGTCCCCGCAGACAGCGGCTGCGCAAGCTGCACCGACACATTCTGCATGCCACTGTTGCTCACACCCGGCAGAGTCGCCGACCCAACCGCCGTCGCCCCGTCATACACCGTCACCGTGCCGGTCGGTGCGGTCAGCGCCAGCGACGCATTCGGGTCCGTCGCCAGCTCCGACTTGTAGGTCTGATACGGCACTGCCTTCGTCGTCAGCACCTGCACGTTCACCACCGGCTTCGTCCCAGGATTGATCTGCGCCGCTCCCGGCACAATCTCACCTGTAATCGGCGCAAACACATTCGCCGGGCAATCGTACGGCGGGTTGCTGTTCGAAATCTCGTCATTCACCGTGACCGTCGGCTGATACAGATACTCCGCAAAGTTCACCGGGTCCGGCCCCAACGTAATGATCGAGTTCGTCGGCGTCGTCACCTTGTACTTCGACACAAAGTCCTTCGCCACAATCCCGTCCACCACCACGTTGTCCAGCGTCACCTCCGTCGGCACGCTCGCGTTATACCCCTGGATAATCACCTGCCCCGTCGTCGTCGAGCTCGTCGACGGCGTCACCTGGTGAAAGTTCTGAATCAGGATGTCCTTGTACCAGGGCAGCGACGTCCCAGTCTTCGACAGCCCCGAATAAAACGGATCCAGCCAGATCGCATACCGCAGGTCCTTCGTGCAGATGTTCTGATACGTCAGGTCCTGGACCACACCACCGCGCGACACATCGCTCTTGATGTGTACCGCTGTCGCATTCGAGTCCGTCGCCAGCCCCGACCACGTCAGATTCTGCGCCAGCAGATGCCGCACGCCGCCCGACGTGTAGCTCCCAATCGACAGCCCATGCCCGTTCCCGAACCAATTATTCGCAACCGTGTAGTACGACGCGCCCGGCAGCTTATTCCCCCCAATCGCCACCTGGTCATCGCCATCGCTGATGTGCGACTGCGTAATCGTCACATTCGTCCCATACCCCGGGTCAATCCCATCCGAGTTCCGCGCGTCGTACGGCGTCACAATCTTCACGCCCCACGCCGTAAAGTTCGTCGGCGCATCCAGCGCCACATGAAACATCGGCGAGTTCATCAGCCGGATCTTGTACAGCGTGAACCGGTCCACACTGCTTCCATTGATCAGCCGCGGATTATTCTGGCTGCCGCCATTCACATTCGCGTCGTTGGCAATATCCCACCAGCTCTCCGGCCCCGGCTGCCCATTGATCAGCATCTTCATGTAGCCGCGGCCATCGATCGTCCCATACCCCATGATCCCCGCGCCCACCGTCTTGCTCACGTTGATGATCGGGTTGCAGCCGTTGCCGCTCGAGTCCACCGTCCCGCACGTATGCGCCGACGTCGCGTCATAGTCCCGCGGATTGCGCGACGCATACAGCGTCACACCCGCATCCACCACCAGCGTCACGCCGCTCGGAATCGTCAGCGGCCCGGTGAGAAACGCATCGTTCGTCCCTCCCATCGCCAGCTCCACCGCCTGGCCCGCCGGGCACGCACTCAGCGCTGCCTGGATCCGCGGCGAGTCCAACTGCGTCTCGTTCGAGATCGTCCCCGGCGTCGTCCCGGACGCCAGCTCCGCATTCAACGTCGTGCACACCGGTGGTATGACAGGTTCCAGCACATTTCGCGCATCCTGCCCCGCGGCCGCTCCCACAACCAGCAGCCCCATAACGACACACAGCACTTCCGTGCGAACCCAGCGCATACGGCCTCCCGCGTAAATCCCTTTGGTGTACAGCGGGAAAATACTACTACCGGACAGACAGCTTTGGCACGCTCAAATGCAGCAGCCAGCCCACCGGCCGCTCAAAAAGCCGTCTATCGTCGACGCCCTCTCCTGTCTGACAGAACCATTCCGGCCCATTCCGGCCGCACGCCAACCTGCCGGCGCCCACCGCTGCCCGCGCTCGCCGCTCGAAGCCGCTTCTTCAACCCGCCTGCCGTCTAGCTCCCCGACAGCGGATGAAAAAAATCCAGCCACAGGATGCAGGCGATCCCGAACGCAAACAGAAAAATCCACCAGTACCGGTCAATCCACCGAGGCTTTTGATGCGCCATTCTTCCAAACTCCCGTCTTTCTGAACTCCTGCCCAGCATCCTACCCGACCCGAACCCGTTCCTCCAACAACCCTCACCTGACCTTCCGTTTCTGGTAGACCGACTCCGAAAATCGGAAGAATCCACTCCATCCGTCCCCCCGCAAATGCCATTCGTCACGCCAGCCGTTTGGCGACCTAATTGCAGCTATAACGTTTGCCCGCCCTTCGCCGTCGAGAGTGTCCGCTTCAAGCTGCCCTCCGTCGTCAGGGCGGCATTCAGGAGACTCCCCCGACCCGATGAGACGCATACTCGCTTCCCTCGCATTCCTTCTCGCTTTTTTGGTGTCCGCACCACTTCTCCGCGCCCAGACCCAGTCCGCCATGACCGGCGTGGTCACAGACGCCTCCGGCGCCCTGGTCCCCGACACCACCGTCGTCCTCACGAACCCGCATACCGGCGTCTCGTTCACCACCAGGACCGACAGCAAGGGCTCGTACCGCTTTGCCAATGTCCCGCCCGGCTCCGGCTACACCGTCACCTTCACGCATGACGGCTTCTCAGCCACCCAGATCAATAACCTCGAGCTCCAGGTGGCCAACACCCGTACCGAGGATGCCAAGCTGCAGGTAGGCGCCGCCCAGACCGTCGAGGTCTCCGCCTCCGGCCAGGACATGACCATCAACACCACCGACGCGACCATCGGCAACAACGTCGCGCCCGAGGTACTGAACCAGCTTCCCGTTCAGGTCCGCGACTCGCCGTCAGCCCTCTTCACCCTTCAGCCCGGCGTCACCAGTGGCGGCACCTCCATTACGACTGGCTCCGTCACCGGCTCCCGCACCGACCAGACGCAGGTCACCGTCGACGGCTTGGACGTCAACGACCTCGCCACGGGCCAGCCCTTCTCGATCGTCGGCAAAGAGCCCGTCGATGCTACCGAGGAGTTCCGCGGCACGGTCAGCGGCTTCGCTGTCGACAACGGCCCCGGCGCAGGCGGACAGTACCAGCTCGTCACCAAGAGCGGCACCAACCACTTCCACGGCAACATCAACGAGTACCACCGCGATGCCGCGATGGCCTCGAACTTCTGGTTCAACAACAACAGCCACATCGCCAAGCCCAACTACATCCGCAACCAGTTCGGCGGCGCGCTCGGCGGCCCCATCCTCAAGCATGACAAGGCCTTCTTCTTCTTCAACCTGTACGACTCCCGCATCGTGCAATCGACTGTCGTCAACCGCACTGTGCCGCTCGACAGCTTCCGCGCCGGCAACATCGGATATGTGCTGGCCACCGATGCAGCCGGCAATCCCTGCCCGCGTACCAGCCGTCAGGACTCCAACCCCCAGTGCATCGGTTTCTACACGCCGGCCCAGGTCGCCGCGCTCGATCCCGCCGGCCTCGGTGAAGACGCCGCGGTTTTCAATCTGATCAACACCCGCTACCCCCACGCGAACAATCCTGCTGGCGGTGGCGACGGCGTCAACACCGGCTTCTACACCTTCGACGCCCCCGAACCGGACAACGAGATCAACTACACCGGCCGCATCGACTACAACCTGAGCTCCAGGCACCGCCTCTTCGGTGTCGCCACAGTCAACCGCGAAAACGCCATCCAGGGTCCCTCGCAGTTCGCAGCCGACGGGATTGCCGGGAGCCCAACTTTCATCGACCGCAGCTACCGTTGGGCCGCCGGCGACTTGTGGACGATCAGCAGCAACAAGGTCAACCAGTTCAGCATCGGCGAAACCGTCCAGGACTACGAGTTTCCGCGCCCCAACCTCAATCCCGCCGGCGCAAACCTCATCACCTTCTCTGGTGGCACGACCAGCCTCATGGATGATCCTTACCTGAGTCCCTCCAACGCCCAGGGCCGCCGCGTCCCCATCCCCGAGATCGCCGACAACTTCCAGTGGCTCAAAGGGTCGCACTCCATCCAGGTCGGGGGCTTCTTCAAGTACATCACTGCCTTCGACCACACCACGTTGGATTACAACAGCGCAGAAATCGGCCTCGGGGGCCAGGTCACGGGCCTCAACCCCAGCCTGCGTCCCAGCGCCACCGCCACCAGCCCGGGCATTCTGGCAAGCTCCACTGCAGCCAACGAGTGGGATACCGCCTTCGCCGCCGCTCTCGGCCGCGTCGGCGCCATCAACCAGCAGTTCAATTACGACGCCTCCGGCAAGGCACTCCCGCTGGCCACTGGCTCCCAGCGCCGTTACCGCTACTACCAGTCGATGGCCTACGTCGGCGACTCCTGGAAGGTCACACCTTCCCTCACCCTCTCCTACGGCCTCAACTGGCAGTACTTCTCTGTCCCGTATGAGACCAATGGTCTCGAGTCCGTCCCCGAGATTGTGAACGGCAGCGGCAACGCTGTTCCTGCCACCTTCGACGCCTACTTCAACGACCGCCTCAAGGCCGCCAACACCACCGGGCCAAACGCGGTTCCGCTCTTCCAATACGTGCTCGGCGGCAAAGCCAACAACGGCCCGGCGGTCTACTCTCCGCAGTGGCACGACATCGCGCCCCGCTTCGCCTTCGCCTACAACCCGTCCTGGGACCGCAACACCGTCTTTCGCGGGGGCCTGGCCATGGTCTACGACCGCACCGTGACTGGCGCCGTGCTCTATCAACAGGACCAGCACTCCTACCTTTTCCAGCAGACCGTCCCCAACAACTACGGCAGCAGCTCTGACCCCGCCGGCTCGCTCGCATCCGATCCCCGCCTTGGCTCCGCGCTCGCCTACAACGCTCCCAACCCGCCGCCCTCGCCTTCGCGTCCGTTTTTCCCGTTCGTCGATGACGCAGCAGGCGATTACAACAACACACCCAATCTTCCTTACGGTCTCCAGAACGGCGGCGCGTTCAATTCCATGATCGACGCCAACCTGAAGACGCCGTATGAGATCGTCGCCAACTTCGGGATGCAACATCAGTTCCCGGCCGGCTTCGTCCTGAAGATGGACTACGCGGGCCGCTTCGGCCGCCGCCTGCTCGGGCAGGCCGACGCCAACCAGGTGCTCGACAACACCGATCCCACCTCCAGCCAGGCCTTCTCGCAAGCCATGGCGAACGCCACCATCGCTGCCCGCGCGTGCAACGCGGTCGGCAAGTGCCTCGCCAACCTGCAGGCCCAACCATGGTTCGAAAACGTCGCCGGTCCAGGCCTCCAGGCCGCCTACGGCGCACCCAGCCGCTATCACATGGCCAACTGGACCTCGTTCCTGGCCTACGAGTACGGCACCCTCATCCCCAATGGCGACCTCGCCGATACGGCGCAGGCGCTCTCCTACTTCACCCCTTACAACACCCTTATGTCCCCGCAGTTCTCCGAGGACACCTTCTACACCAACAAGGGCTTCTCGTCCTACAACGGCCTCCTGGTCACGCTCCACAAGAACATGGCGCACGGCCTGGCCTTCGAAGGCAACTACACCTTCTCCCACTCCATCGACAACACCTCGCTCATCGCCAACCAGATCGCATACGGCGGCTACGGCTTCGTCTGCGACGTCCTGCGCATGCGCGAGTGCCGTGGAAACTCTGACTTCGACGTCACCCAGATATTCAACGGCTGGGTCACTTACCAGCTTCCCTTCGGCCACGGCCGCGCCTGGGCAAATTCCACCCCGCGCTTTCTGGACGAGCTCATCGGCGGCTGGGACGTCTCGGCGGTCGTCAATCAGCACTCCGGCTTTGCCTGGGGAACTGTTGCCAACGCCTTCGTCCCCAGCTACTCCAACGACGCTCCCGCCTTCTTCAACGGGATCAATAGCGACGTCCGCGCCAACATCAACAAAAATTCCGCCGGCCAGGTCAACATCTTCTCCAAGGGCACTGCCGTGGCGAGTGAGTTCTCCGGTCCGATCGGCTTCGACGTCGGTCCCCGCAATAACCTGCGTGGTCCCGGTTACTTCATGATGGACTCCGGTCTGGCCAAGAACTTCGCCATCTCGCAGGACCGTGGCATCAACCTGCAGCTCCGCGGGGACTTCTTCAACGTCCTCAATCACCCCAACTTCGCGACGCCGAACCAGCCGAACAGCAACACCGACATCACCAACGCTCAGTTTGGTGTCATTACCGCAACCACGGGACCGAACTCCAGCCAGCGCATCGGCCAGGTATCCGCCCGCATCGAGTTCTAACCCTCAGCCCGCGCCTGCGGACAGAAGGCCTGCCGTTCGCGGCAGGCCTTCTCTTTTCAGAGTGATAGCCGAGGCTTGCCGTGCGCGCGCCCAGAACAGAGCGCACCCCCTCCCATCCCCAAGCCCATGAGTCCAGAGACTTTGCCCGTCAAAACCTCTTACCGGGACAAAAGTCCACCCCTAAGCTCCATCCACTGAAGACTTTGCGCAAAAAACACCGGGGGGAGGGGGGTACCCCGTAGCCCGACCGGAGGCCTCGCTCAGGCTGGTTCTAGCGCTTCTCCCGAAACCGATTCGCCGCCCGAAACTCCTCGCGCAGCTCCGGCGTGCGCAGGTTCTCCCGCACATGCTCCAGCCGCTGCGCCAGCGCCGCAAGCGTCTCCGCGATCGGCCCCGTATTGGTCAGCGCCACATCCCGCCACATGCTGTAAGGACTCGCCCCCAGCCGCGTCATCTCCCTCAGCGCCCGCCCACCAATCGCCTCCACCGCCGCCCGCCCCTCCGGATCCCCCGCAAACCGCTCCTCCAGCTGCGCCGCCAACCCCGTGGCCACCATCTGCGGCAGATGGCTCACCCACGCACACACCTCGTCGTGCCGCTCCGCATCCATCTCCATCACCCGAGCCCCAAACCGCTCCACAAGCCCCATCCACTCCCGCTCCAGCCCTGTCCTGTTCCCATCCACCGGAGTGAACAGCCACGCCGCCCCCCGGAACAGCCCAGCCTCCGCCCACCCCCGCCCCCCCCGACTCCTTACCCGCCATCGGATGCCCCGGCAAAAATCTTGCGCGGCCCGGTCCATTGAAGAGGCCTCCGTGCGCGGTCGACGATCTCACGCTTGGTTGAGCCGACATCCGTGACGAGCTGGCCTTCGCTGAGCACCGGCGCCAGGCGCTCCATCCAGTCCAGGATCGGCAGCACCGGCGTGGCCAGCACGATGACCTCGGCGACGTCAGGTTGCAAGGCCGCTTCGCGCGTTCGGGAGCGCGCGGTCGATAGCGCGCATGCGCAGCGCGGTCGCGAGCTCACTCGGCGTTCGCATCCCACCCGATCACCTCGCCGGAGAAGCTCTCGATGCGACTTGAGTGCAAGGCCGATGGAAGCGCCGATCAGGCCGGTCCCGACGATCAGGACCCTCACGATCTGCCCTCGCGCCGGTGAGTGAACGAACGTGCGTTCGCGCCGCGGTAATCGCCGGCAACCTGCCCATGCCCGCGCAGCACGTACTTATACGTCGTCAACCCCTCAAGCCCCACCGGCCCCCGGGCGTGCAGCTTGCTCGTGCTGATCCCCGACCTCCGCGCCGAAGCCGTAACGGAAGCCATCGGCGAAGCGCGTCGAGGCGTTGTGAAAGACGCCTGCAGCGTCGACCTCGACGCAGGAATTTCTCGGCTGCGGCGGAGTCTTCGGTAAGGATCGACTCCGTGTGCGACGAACCGTGCGTGTGGATGTGTTCGACGGCTGCGTCCAGCGAGTCCACTACAGCAATCGCGAGCTCTGGCGCGCCATACTCACAGTGCCAATCGCCAACCGGCTGCACATCGCCATTCAACGTGCGGACCCGCTCATCGCCGTGAACGCTGACGTGGCGGTGCTGGAGAGCATTGAGCAGTTTTGGAATGAATTGGTTTGCGATGTCGCGGTGCACGAGCACGGTCTCGACCGCATTGCACGCTGCAGGATAGTCGAGCTTCGCGTCTTCAATGACACGCAGCGCGAGTTCGTGATCCGCCGCGCGATCGACGTAGATGTGACAGATCCCTTCAGAGTGGCCGAGCACTGGGATACGCGTGTTGGCCTGCACGTACTCCACAAGTGATTTCGAGCCGCGCGGAATCACCATGTCGATCAGGTCGTGCATCGCGAGCAACTCGTTGACCTCGTCGCGTCCAACGCACGAGAGAAATAGCGCCCTGCGGAATCTCCTCGCGGGTGAGAGCATCACGCAGCACGCGCACGAGTGCCTTTGCCGTGTGCTCGACCTCACGGCCGGGCTTCAGGATGGCCGCATTGCCGGACTTGATTGCGAGTGAGGCGATCTGCGTGACTGCATCGGGACGGGCTTCAAAGATGACCGCCAAAACGCCGAGCGGCACGGAGATCTTTTCGAGTTCCAGGCCTTCGTCAAGTTCGATCGCGTCGAGTTTGCGGTTGAGCGGATCCGGCAGCGCAGCAACCGAGCGAACCTGCTCGCCCATCTCCCGGAGTTTTTGCTCGCTGAGCTCGAGCCGAGCCAGTGTGCTCTTCGGCAGAGCGTCGATCACGAGTGTCTGCCGTCGCGCGCCGCATGTCTTCTGCATTTGCGGCCAGCAGCTCCGCTGAAGATTGCTCGAGAGCGGATGCCATCGCCGTAAGAACGCGGTTCCGCTTGGATTCATCCAGGGAGGCGAGGGAGCGGGATGCGCGCTTTGCCGCGGTCGCAATCTCGCGCACGCTCGCGGAGCTCATCGGGT
Source organism: uncultured Acidobacteriaceae bacterium (assembly GCA_963777205.1). Taxonomy (GTDB): domain Bacteria; phylum Acidobacteriota; class Terriglobia; order Terriglobales; family Acidobacteriaceae; genus Granulicella. The sequence continues at coordinate 782,676 of CAVZPQ010000001.1, forward strand.
GACCTCGACCGGGCCGAGCGCCGCAGCGAATCGCGTCCCAACCTGCTCGCCGGCAATGATGCGCTCGAGAACTGCCGGAGTGCGCCCATTCGCGATTACCACGTCTTTGCCGGCATCGAGTGCGATGCGCGCAGATTCAAGCTTCGACAACATGCCCCCGCGGCCACGGCCGTTGCCTCCGTGCGCGAGCTCGAGGATTCGTTCATCGATCTTCGATACGGACGGGATCACCTTCGCGCCCGGTTGTGCAGGATTGCGATCGTAGAGGCCGTCGACGTCCGAAAGGAGCACGAGCAGATCTGCATCGATGTGCGTGAGCAGCAGAGCGGAGAGCTTATCGTTATCGCCGAAGAGGCGAGCCTGCGTGCTGCTGGCTATCGCACCCGCCGACATGCTCTCCCTGCTCATCATTCACGCGCGGAGGAGCTACCGGACGGTCCAGCTCCATCGTCGAGACGGTATCGTTCTCATTGACGATGGGAATGACGCCGAGTGCGAGCAGTGAGTGCAAGGTTGCGCGCAGATTCGCGTGGCGGATGGGATCGCGGAAGTCGTCTTCCGTGAGCAGCACCTGCGCGATCCGGCAGCCGAGGCGATCGAAGGCATCGTCGTAGAGCGCCATCAGGCGCGACTGGCCAACAGCGGCGCACGCCTGAATCTGTTCGAGAGCAGATGGACGCGATGCAAGGCCGAGGCGTTCAACACCTAGTCCGATCGAACCGGAGCTGACGACGAGCACGTCCATGCCGCGGCTGCGCAGCGCCGCGATCTGCTCCACCAGGCCGCAGAGCAGCCCGAGCGCGACCTTGCCGTCCGGGCGCATGATGACGTTCGTCCCGAGTTTGACGACGATGCGGCGCATGCGTCTGCTTCCTAGGCGTGCGCGGCCGCGACGGCGGGAGCGATGATGCGGTCGACGATAGGAGCCAGCTTGCGCAGGCGTCCGACAAGGTCGTTGAGCTGGTCCGGGAAGAGCGACTGCGCGCCGTCGGACATCGCCTTGTCGGGATTCGGGTGCATCTCCATCAGCAGGCCGTCTGCGCCCGCAGCGACCGATGCGAGTGCGAGCGCTGGGACGAGGTCGCGCTTGCCGACGCCGTGCGATGGGTCGCCGAGCACCGGAAGATGCGTCAGCTTCTTGAGCACGGGAATCGCGGAGACGTCCATGGTGTTGCGCGTGTAGGTCTCGAAGGTGCGGATGCCGCGCTCGCAGAGCATGAGGTCGTAGTTGCCGCCGGAGAGAATGTATTCGGCGGAGAGCAGAACCTCTTCGATCGTCGCGGAGATGCCGCGCTTCAGCAGACAGGGCTTGCGGGCGTAGCCGAGCTCGCGCAGCAGGTTGAAGTTCTGCATGTTGCGCGCGCCGATCTGGAAGCAGTCGATGTACGGAAGCATGACTTCGATCTGCGAGATCTCCATCACCTCGGTGATGACGAGCAGGCCGTGCTCGTCGGCGGCTTCGCGCATGATCTTCAGGCCTTCGACGCCCATGCCCTGGAAGCTGTACGGCGAGCTGCGCGGCTTGTACGCTCCGCCGCGAAGGAACTGCGCGCCGGCCGCGGCAACCTGCTTCGCGCTGAGGCGAATCTGGTCGCGGCTTTCAACCGAACACGGGCCCGGCCATGATGACGACCTCTTCGCCGCCGACGACAACCCCGTTGGGGAAGCGCACGCGCGTGCCCTCCGGACGGAAGCCGCGGCCGGCCAGCTTGTAGGGCGAGGAGATGCGGTAGGCCTGGTGCACGCCGGGGAGCACCTGAAACTCGGTGATCTCGAAGTGCCCGGGCGTGCCGACGCCGGCGAGAATCGTTTGCGTTTCACCTGTCGTCCGGTGCACGTTGAAGCCGAGCTCGACCATCCGCTCGATTACGTGTTGGATCTGTTCATCAGTTGCCCGGTCCTGCATGGCGACGATCATCACTGGAGTCCTTCCCGCGCCGTCTTGCCTGCGGCGCTGGCTTGCGAATATGTGCGCGAACTGCGCGGTGGGTTTCGGGTGAGGCTAACTCTTAGCGCCGGAGACTGACTGCTGCTGATGTGCGGAAGCAACGCCGTGATCGGGCCGCTGCAGCGAGCGCATGACATCCATGATGCGCTCGTAGATGTCCTGCACCTGCTCGGGAGCGAGCGGGCCGGGGCTGACGCGGCGCGCGTGCTGAATGACCTGTTGCTCGCGCAGCGGCTCGTAGATGGCAGCGCCGTTCTGGCGCTTGATCTCGCCAATAGCGACTGCGCAGGCTGCCCGTTCGTTGAGCAGTTTGACGATCTGCTCGTCCAGCTTCATCAATTCGTTTGCGCCAATCGGCGATGTCCATAGTCGTCGTGCCTCATGTTGATGATACGTGGTGAGTTGCGGAGATCATGCGTGCACCTCGGTCGTGATCTCGTTGGCATTCTGGTGCGTTGCGTCGCCTGTTTCCGCGGAGTGCGCGGACGAATTCGCCGACGGCTTTTGCTGCATCGGCTGCGGGAGTCTTCTCGACCAGACGCGACGATGGCGCTGCCTACAACCGCGGCATCGGCGAAATTGCGAGACGGCGTGGACGTGGCCGGCGTTGGAGATGCCGAAGCCGAGCGCGATGGGGAGATCGGTGAACTGCTTGAGGCGGCGGACCAGTTGCTCGGCGTCGGCTGCGAGCTCGGTCTGTGTGCCGGTGATGCCGACGCGCGAGATGGCGTAGACGAAGCCGCGGGAGTGCTCGGCGATGGCGCGGAGGCGATCGTCGGGCGAGGTGGGCGCGGCGAGGAAGACGGGCGCGAGATCGTTCTCGCGCATCGCGTCGAGGTACTCGGCGGCTTCCTCGACGATCATGTCGGTGAGAAGAACGCCGTCGGCGCCGTTCGCCTTCGCGGCTTTTGCGAACTCCTGCATGCCCATGCGGATGACGGGATTGAGATAGCTGAAGAGGATGATGCCGGCGTTGGGGCGGAGCTTGCGGATGTCGAGGCAGGTCTCGAGGACATCGGCGAGACGCGTGCCGCGGGCGACTGCGCGTTCTGATGCCCGCTGGATGACGGGGCCATCAGCGAGCGGATCGCTGAACGGCACGCCGAGCTCGATGACGTCGGCGCCGGCGTCGATGGCGGCGACGGCCATGTCGCGCGTGGTGGCGAGGTCGGGGTCGCCCGCGGTGAGGTAGATGACGAGGCCGGGTTTCTTGGGGAAGCTAATTGGCATTCGTGACGCTCCCCATGCGCGAGGTGCTTGTCGAAGTCATAAGCCAGATCGCGAAGACGAGAGGCACAAGGCTCAGCCCGTAAATCCATAAATTCTGCACAAGAAAGGAGTCAGTGAAAAACGTCCAGGCAGCACACACCGTTAGGAGCACTGACGCAGAAAGCTTTGCACCCAATTGAGGCAACAGAAACGCAATCCCGTCCACCAAGATGATGGCTGAGCACATAAGCCGATACCCCAAATCGTGTTCTCTTGCTTGGAATTCGAACGCGAGGAAGACAGAAAATATCCCGAAGAGTACAAGCAGACAACCGGTAAGGTTTAACAGCATTCGAGCAATTTCCTTGCCGCTAACTCGCTGGACAGTGGGCTTCATTCCTTGGCCTCCGTCATCTGCGGGCCGTCGAGTTTCATCTCCCGCGTGAGGATGCCCATGTCTTTGTCGCCGCGGCCGGAGACGTTGACCATCAGGATTTTGTCGCGGCCCATCTTCGGTGCGAGCTTGATGGCTTCAGCGATGGCGTGTGCGGATTCGAGCGCGGGGATGATGCCTTCGGTGCGCGAGAGGAGTTTCGTGGCTTCGAGCGCTTCGGTGTCCGTGGCCGATGGTGTATCTCGCGCGGCCAGTATCGTGCAGCATGGCGTGCTCGGGGCCGACGCTCGCGTAGTCGAGCCCGGCGGAGACGCTGTGCGTTTGCGCAACCTGGCCGGCGTCGTTCTGGAGAACGTAACTGTAGGTGCCTTGCAGCACGCCGGGCAGCCCGCCGGAGAAGCGTGCAGCGTGTTCGCCGAGCGCAGTCCCGCGGCCGCCGGCTTCTACGCCGATCAACTCGACGTTGCGATCCGGGATGTACTCGTAGAACGCGCCGATGGCGTTCGAGCCTCCGCCGACACACGCCACAATCGCGTCCGGCAGGCGACCTTCGTGCTCCAGAATCTGGCGCTTGGATTCGCGCGAGATCACGCGGTGGAAGTCACGGACCATCGTCGGATAAGGATGCGCGCCGAGGGCGGAGCCGAGGATGTAGAAGGTGCTGCGGACGTTGGTGACCCAGTCGCGCATGGCTTCATTGATGGCGTCCTTGAGCGTGGCCGAGCCCGAGCTGACCCCGCGCACTTCGGCTCCAAGCAAGCGCATGCGGAAGACGTTGAGCTCCTGCCGGCGCATGTCTTCCTCGCCCATGTAGACGACGCACTCGAGGCCGAAGAGCGCGCACACCGTCGCCGTGGCTACGCCGTGCTGGCCCGCGCCGGTTTCGGCGATGATGCGCTGCTTGCCCATACGGCGCGCGAGCAGCGCCTGGCCGAGCGCGTTGTTGATCTTGTGCGCGCCGGTGTGCAGCAGGTCTTCGCGCTTCAGGTAGATCTTCGCGCCTCCGAGCGACTCGCTCAGGCGTTTGGCGAAGTAGAGCGGCGTCGGCCGGCCGCAGTAGTCGTGCAGCAAGCCGGCGAGTTCGGTTTGGAAGGCTTCGTCCTTTTGCGCCTCGGCGTAGGCGTGCTCGAGCTCGAGCAGCGCGGCCATCAGGGTCTCGGGCACGTAGCGGCCGCCGTATTTGCCGAAGCGGCCTGCGGTCGCGGCGGCGAGCGGGGCCGGGCTGGTGAGGTGGGTGGTGCTCATCTGGTTTCCGCTAAATCCTTGTTCGCTGGGCCTGAAAACGACGAAAGCCGCGACTCGTATTGAGTTCGCGGCTCGGGGCTTTGTGATGCAGTCTGCTGGTCTTTAGTTCAGCAGAAGTCAGTCCGCCGCGGCCGCTACTGTCCACCAGTAGCGGTACGGAAAAGCGAACGACGCGATGGACGACAGATGCATCGCCTTCACGGTACACCCGCGGCTGGAAATAAAGCAAGGGTTGTCTCGAAGAAAAGTTTTTTGAATGCGTGTGGCTTACATCTGACAGCGCTACAAAGGGCATCGGATTTGATGGGCCGCGAACATGCAGGCGGCCCGTATTAGCCCAGCTTTGAGCTGTTCAGGGCGCCGGTTTTCCAGGAGAGTGAACGATGAAACGACTTATGGGACAGGTGGTTGTAGGAGCGATGCTTTTAGGCCCCATCGGTATCGGGGCGCAGAGCTATCAGTACGAGCATGCCAAGCACGTGCAGGAACGGCATGATGCGCATCATCACACCAAAGCCAAAATTGTCGGCGGATCGGCTGTTGGCGGCGCGGTAGTTGGCGGAATGCTCGGCGGCGGCAAGGGTGCGGTCATCGGCGCAGGCGTTGGGGCCGGCGGCGGTCTGCTTGCAAACCATGAGCGCAAGCAGAATGACATTCACAAGCGAGAGCGGTGCGAGAACGAGGGCCGTTGCCGCTAGACGACAGTGCTGCAGTTCGACTAAGGCCGTCGCCCAAAAGGTGACGGCCTTGCAGTCTGTCTGCGAGAAAACTGACTAAGTTTTTGGTGGGAAGCTGAGGAGGGAATTCGGTCGCAGTCACGAAGCTCGGTGTTGCCCGCGGGGAGGTTGCTTGTAACCTCGAGCTTCGTGCCTGTCCCCGTTAGCTGCGATGCGGAGTCTGTCCAGGTAGATGCCCGGCCACCCGAATTGATTGTGGGAAACGGCTAGGGCCGGGCCTTCAGCGCGTGCTGGAGGGAACGAGTAGCCGGGAGAGCCAGCCGCCTATTAAAGCAAGCTCCACGAGCAGGATGACCTCAGTGTCGAAGCTGAGGTTTTTTACGTTCGCCACGGAAGCATGCGGTGCCAGCGCGAAGAGAGCACAGGCAGAAACCACAGCGCACACCAGGGCCATCAGCTTGCCGAACTGGGGTGCACCGCGGCCTCGGCGCACCGGCTGGGCGACCGCTCGCGCGGCCACACGCGCCGCGAAGTCCAGTGGAATCTGCGGCTCCGGCTTGTACTCGAGCGCACGATTCATCCGCTCGTCAAGAGCGGCCGGCGTGTTCGCGGGCGAGGCGACGCCGATGAGGTTGTTGTTCTTCGGGCTGTTCATCGTGCCTCCATGGGTTGAGGATACCGCGGCGCGGGCGAGATTGCTCTGGGGGGAGAGAGCTGCGCCTGGACGAGCGCTCCCATGCGCTTTCGGCCGCGGTGCAGGTGGGTGCGCACGGTATTGATGGGCATCTCGAGAGCCGCCGAGATCGCCTCATAACTGAGCTCCTCCTGGTGATAGAGGACGAGGACGGCGCGTTCGGGCTCCGAGAGCGAGAGCAGCGCCGCATCAACGGCACGTTGGAGCTCGGAGTCCGACAGCAGTTGCTCGGGCGTGCGGGCGTGCCCGTGGAGAGCGTCGCCGGGCTGGTTCTCCAGCCATTCGGCGGAGTCGTCGTCGGGCGCGGCAGGCGTGGGTCCTACGTACTCGCGGTCACGGCGGCGGCGCTTCCACTCGTCCTGCGCCACATTGACCACGATGCGATAGAGATACGTGCTCAGCGCCGAGTCGCCGCGGAACTCCGGCAGCGCCCGATAGAGGCGCAGGAACACCTCCTGGGCCAGATCTTCAACGTGAACGCCCGGGCCCGTCATGCGCGAGAGGGTCCGAAAGACCATGGACTGGTGGTCGCGGACCAGAGCTTCAAAGGCTTGCGGCGATGTGAGGTCGGGCGGCATGGCGTGCGGGTGGATAAGACTTCAGGATGCGCCAAAAGTTTCAGCTGCGCGAGTGAAACTTTCAGCGTCCGCCAAAGTCAAAGGCGCGCAGAACGGTCGGAAGCGGAGAAATCGACGCCGCAGACCGGGGAGGATTTTATGGTGCATGCGCTTGCAATGGGCATCGAGTGGAACAGCCCGTTTATCGTGCCGGTGGCCGGGTGTCTGATGATTCTGGGAATTGTGCTGGGCGGCGTCTGGTCGAGCGTACGGCAACGGGAGATTCAGTCGCGCGAGCGGCTGGAGGCAATTGCCCGGGGAGTGCCGGTTCCGCCGACGCCCGAAGAGCTGGCGATCATGCACGGCAGGCCGACTACAGACCTGAAGCGACGGAAGGCGAATGTAAGGCTGACCGGGGTAGTGCTGGTCGCCTCGGGCGTCGGCCTGGTGTTGTTTTTCGTCGTACTTGCGGCGGTTCTCCAGGAGCGCGACGTACTCTGCGGCGCCGCGGTTGGCCTTATTCCACTCGCAATCGGCGCTGGGTTCCTGATCGATACCAAGATCCAGGCTCGCGAGATCGACGACACCAAGGTCGAACGCGGCTCCGCAGCCTGAGCACGGCGGCGTGTTCGATAGACTGGAAGTTCTATGACTTCCGGCAATGACAAGGGCGCCCAGGAGCCTGGGCGCCCGTCGCGCGGTGCGGGGCAACAAGCTCAGATCAAGGCCGTGCGCGGCACACGTGATCTTCTTCCTGACCAGACTCCGCTCTGGAACCGCGTCGAGGCGACCGCCCGCGCCGTCTTCGCCCGCTATGGCTTCGGCGAGATCCGCACGCCGGTCATTGAAGCCACCGAGCTGTTTGCCCGCGGCGTAGGCGAGGAGACCGACATCGTCTCCAAAGAGATGTTCACGTGGGAGGACCGCGCGCGCGCCGCGAGCGAGAAGTCGCAATCGCTGACGCTCCGGCCGGAGTCCACCGCCGGCGTCGTCCGCGCCTACATCGAGCACAAGCTCGGCGAGACCGGCGCCCTCAGCAAGCTCTACTACATCGGCCCGCAGTTCCGGCGCGAGCGCCCGCAGCGCGGCCGCTACCGCCAGTTCTGGCAGATTGGCGCCGAGGTGATCGGGCCGCCGAGCTCCGGCGCGGAGTCGCCGCTGCGCGACGCCGAGGTGCTGGAGATGCTCGCTTCCCTGCTCGACGAGCTGGGCGTGCGCGGCTGGCGGCTGGAGCTGAACTCCGTCGGCAATGCTGACGACCGGGCGCGCTACAACACTGCGCTGCGTGAAGCGTTGGCGCCGGTGAAAGCCAAGCTCTGCCCCGACAACCAGCGCCGCGCCGAGACCAATCCGCTGCGCGTGCTGGACTCCAAAGACGAGCAGGACCAGGAGATCATCAACAGCCTGCCGAAGATCGCCGACTTCCTCGGCGAGGACTCGAAGCAGCACTTCGCGCAGGTCCTCGCGGCGCTCGATGCATGCGGTGTGCCGTACCACGTGAATCCGCGGCTGGTGCGCGGCCTCGACTACTACACACGCACGACCTTCGAGTTCACCGTGCAGACCGGCCTTGGCACGCAGAACGCGCTGCTGGGCGGCGGGCGCTACGACGGCCTGAGCGAAATGCTCGGCGGCCCGAAGGCGCCGGGCATCGGCTTCGCCATCGGCGAGGACCGCCTGATCCTTGTACTTCAGGAGCAAGCCAGGCAGGACGCCGAGGCTGCCGGCGTGCAGCCAGCCGAGCCCAAGCTCGATGCCTACATTGCCCCGCTGGGGACCGAGCGCAACCCAGCCGCGCTGGCGTTGGCTAAAGAGCTCCGCCGCGACGGCCTCACGGTGGAGGTCGGTGACGGCGCGTTCAAGCTGCGCAAGAGCTTTGAGACCGCCGACCGCGTGGCGCGCAACATCGTTCTGCTCGGGCGAGGATGAGCTGGCCGCCAATGAGGCCACGGTAAAAACCTTCGCGACCGGCGGAGCAGCGCAAGGTGCCCCGCGGTCAACTGGCGACCTGCTGCGGCAGTAGACGGAACCGCGCAAAATCCCGACTCGACGGCCTCTCGCGGCGCGATTAGACTCTCTGCACCGAAAGAAGCTTCGTAGACCGTGCGGTCTTCCGCACGCATGGGCCGTCGAGTCATGAGCGATCCTCATAGCAGTGCGCGACCGAAGGTTCAGCGCTCCCGCCGCAGACACGCTTGGCTGACGCAAGCCGGATACTTTCTGCTCGCAGCTTTTCTGGTCGGCTGGGAGGTGCAGGAAGGCCACATCTACCAGTCCTCGAGTTGCGACCTGCGCACAACGCAACCCAGCGAGAGCATGTTCATGCAACCGCTGTATCACACCGTTCTCCAGATGGCCCGCCTGAAGGACTCGCAACAGGTGAGCATGGTCGCCATCGACGCGGACCTTGCGCCCGTGCAGGCGAATGTGTGCCTGGGCCGCGCGTTCATGTCGGACCTGCTGCAGATGATTGCGGCGGAGCGACCCGCGGTGATCGCAATCGACAAGTTCTACGGCAGCGACTCGTGCCCGGGGGATCCCGGCGACACCGCGCAACTGCTTGCGACGATTGCCGCGCTCAATGCGCAGAACATCAAGGTTGTTGTCGGCGCGTCGACCGCGAAGCCCAGTTCGGGAGACAACAGCAAGTCGTGCCTTGCGGTCAGCCCTCAGCTCTTCACGCCAATTCCCGACCCCGGCTGCCCCAGGCATTGCAGCAGACCGGCCATGGCAAGCAATGGACCGGCGACGGTGTACGTCGGACTGACGAGAATGAATGAGGACCCCCTGAAGATTCCGCTGGTCTGGCCTGTGTATGAGAGCCCGAAGTCGACGCAGCTTGCGCAGGATCGCTCCGGCGACAGCTTTGCGCTCACCACTGCCGAGCTTGTGAAGCCGGACCTCGCAAATAACACGAAGCTGCTCAACAGCCCGCAGCAGCCGTATGCAAACGTCACCGATAAGCTCGAATGGCAAACCGTGTCGAACCTGATCTGCAAGGCCAAACCGAAGAGGGACGACCTCGTGCAGAAATGGGGGCTGAATTGCCAGCCGCCGTACAAACCAGCCAGCCTGACGGGCAAGATCGTCGTTGTGGGTGCGCAGAGCACGACGGATCAGTGGGCGGTGCTCGACAAGAATATGTATGGATTCCAGTTGCAGGGACATTACATCGCAGCTCTGCTGGGCGGAGCATATCTGCGCGACATTTCTCCGTGGTGGTTGCTGCTTTGCCTCGCCATCTACTTCACGTTGGGCGAGATTCTGCTTCCGCGCATGGGCGTGCAGAAAAAAACTGTCTTCGGCGTGCTGCACATTCATAACGCGCTTGTGTGGGAGTTTGGCCTGTTCGTCCTGGCAATACTGATCGGAATCTTTGTGCCACTGGCCTGCGGGCGCTTTCCGCCAGTTGCGGTTCTTCTGATCGTCGCCGCGATCTTTGTGCCGCGATTCCTGATTGAGTGGCTGGCGCTTTTGAACGAGCAGAGAGACGAGGCTGAAAAGGAGCTTCCATGATGAAGACTGCGTGGGCAGTGATCGTGCTGGCAATCGCCCTGGGTGCGGCAGCCCAGCAAAACTCGGGACACTATAGCGGCTGCGTGATGAAGGACATGGATGGCAACGTCACGTTCTGTGAACCGCAGCACTGCTCGCTGCTGACCGGCAAAGACGTGGGAGCCAGGCTCGCCGGGCACACGGTGACGGTGGAGGGCACGGTGAAAGAGGCGGCGAACGGAGAGCCGCGCACCATTGTCGTGACAAAGGTTCTGTCAGTCGGAGCGGCGTGCAACCAGACCTGCGCGCTCTACCCGGTGCACCATCGCGGAATCGGCGGCAGAGACAAACCCGGAAGTGAAGGCGGAACGCCTGGCGTAACTTCGCAGCAGCCGCACTAGCAGACTTCCTACGGTTGGCACCACTCGACTCCGTGCTCCACTGAGACACGCACGATCGAGTGAGCTCGTTTCGTCTCCGGCCTGCTCTGTGCCCGGTGCAGGACGCAGTCGTACAATGCGGGCACCTGCAACAGCAAGACACGTTCGTGTTGGACCCGAGGGAGGCCCATGGCGCGCAGCCGGCTAACGCGGCACAACCAACCCAGGCATCCGGTGTTGCACCGTTGGCTTCTGGGAGCGCTCTACTTCGGGGCGCTGTGCCTGCTGATGATGTGGGAGGCTCGTGATCGTCTGGATTTTCTTGGCCCCGCGTGCGTCAAGACTGACTCCCCGCCGAAGTCGTCAATCTATGACGGCGTCTACCGGCTGGTCCTGCGATCCGTAAGCCATGACGCTTCGTACCAGGTAAGCGTAGTGGACATTCCCCTGGATTTTTCTGAGGTGCAGGACATTTGCACCGGGCGCGCGTTTATGGCGGACCTGCTGCGCACCATCGCAGCGGAGCACCCGGCCGAGATCGTGATTGACAAGTATTACTCACCAAACGGATGCAGCAAACAGCCGGCGGCGAACGCCGAGCTGACAAGCGCAGTTCGTTCACTCAACACACCTGTCGTGGTGGGCGAGTCCGAGGAGATTGCCACAAAGGATTCGAACGAAGACTGTCTGGTCCGCAAGCCGCAGCTGGATTTCGGCGCGCCGAACGTTCATCACGGGCTGATCCGGCTGAATATCGATACCGAGAGAGTGCCCCTGGAATGGGAGGAGCTGCCGGAGGACGGCGCCAGCGTCAAGCCACAGACGAGGGATTCACTGGCCTGGACCGCGGTGAAGGTGTACGATCCCACCTACGCGGCTGGCAATCATATTCAGAAGCTGATCGACAGCGGACAGCATCCCTACGCAAACCTGGAGATGAAACTGCCGGAGCAGACCGCTGCGACGCTGCTATGCACGGCGGGAACGCCGGAGGTGCAGAAGCGCTGGTCGTTGAGCTGTAACGGGCCGCTCAAGAGTGAGAGCCTTCTGGGCAAGATCGTCGTTATCGGTTCCGAGAGTCCGAACGATGAGCGCGAAATCCTGGGCTCAAGAATCTGGGGATTCAACCTGCAGGCGAGGTATATTGAGGCGCTGCTCTCGGGCAAGTATCTTCGCGCCGTACCGTTCCCTGCGGCGTTCACATTGTTCGGTTTGTTCGTGTTTGTGATTGAGGGGCTCCCGACGCTGCTGATCGCGCTGAAGCCTCGATGGAAACGGCACCCGCTGCTGGCGAGGGCCTACACCCGGCGACGTTATATCTGGGTAAGCTTCTGGGCCTTGTTCTTCATTCTGGCGACCAGTGTTATCTCGCTGGCGCTTCGTTTTCTGCCTCCCTTGGCTGTGTTGACTGACATCCTGCTGATCTCTGTCACACGACTTCTATTTTTTGCAGCGGAGTCGACCGAAACACCATTCGTACATGCCAAACACAAAGGAGCAAATCATGCCGGAAACAAATGAGCTCGAATCTGCCAAAAGAAGTGAATCAGAGGAGTCCGAAGAGAACCCAGCCGAGACCACGGTAGAGCTGTCTGAAACTCAAACCGTGCGCTTCAGCGTCACGAGCAACAGCACGCCGGGCGGCGAAGGCGGGACCCAGGGCTAGATCACGGACCATGGCTCTGCCAGTGCGCATGGCAACCCGCAAACCCTGAGCACGCAACAAAACGGCGATGCACCGGCTGTTCACCATCTCAGAAGACACCACGGCGTTCCCCTGGGCGAAGCGAACGCCCGGGTCAGGCGTCGTGGCCGTTGTTGCAGTCGGAATCTCACTGCTGCTCGGCTGGCTGACCGGCCACCGCAGCGCAGGCGCGATCGCGGCCGGCAGTGCATTCACTGTCGGCTTCGCGGTCTTCCATGAGGCGCTGGCGTCCTGGCTCCTCAGCATGCTCGGAGCAACGCTGGGAATCGCGTCGGCCACGCTGATCGGCAGCCTTGCGGCTCCTTCAACTCCGCTGGTGCTGCTGGTGGTCTTCGTGGCCGCCGTGAACTATGGATTGCTTGCCGAGCTCGGCCCCACTGAAAGCTGGATTGGGCAGCAGAGCGGCGTCTTCGTCATTGTTGCGAGTTACTTTGAAAATGGGCCGCATTACGCGGCAGGCCGCACGGCGATGGTCCTTGCAGGTGGCGGTCTGCAGATTCTTGTCTTCCTCATCTTCTACCTGCTGCGCCCGAAACCACAGGAAGCCGCCTTTCTTCCGCATGAACGCGTTCCGCGGCGCGTTCGCGAACTTTGGCACTGCCTTCGTGATGAGCTGCTGATCCGCCATCATTCGGTGTCCTACGTTGTGCGGCTTTCGATCGTGCTGCTGACCAGCACAGAAATCTACCGCTACTTCCACGTGCGCAACGGCTACTGGATTCCGATGACGGCGCTGCTGGTGCTCAAGCCGCAGTGGGCCAATACGCTCAGCCGCGGCATCGCGCGCATGCTGGGAACCGTAGCCGGTGCAGGCTTCGCGCTGTTGCTTGCGTACCTGCTGCCGTTTCCCGCCTGGGTGATGCCGACGCTGGTGCTTGTCGGCGCGTGGGGATGCTACGCGCTGCAGGCGGTGAATTACGCGGCTTTTTCGGTGTTTGTGACGCTGTACATCGTATTTCTGTTCCGCTTCGGCGGATTCTCCGAGACCGCAGCGGCGCACATCCGGCTGGTGAATACGGTCGTCGGCGGCACGCTGGCGCTGGCGATTGACGCGATCTGGAAAGCGGCGACGAGCCGGCGGCCCGCACGCGTCGAAGACGCGGACTCCGTACAATAGAAAGACTGTGACACTGGACTTTTTAGGATCTCTTCAACGCTCGCACCGCTGCGGCGAGCTTCGCGCTTCCGATGCCGGCGCGACCGTCACCCTCATGGGATGGGTGAACGGCCGGCGCGACCATGGCGGCCTGATCTTTCTCGATCTGCGCGACCGCACCGGAATCACGCAGGTGGTGTTCGACAAGAGCGTCTCCGCCGAAGCGCACGCCAAAGCCGAGAGCGTGCGTCCAGAGTATGTGGTCGCGGTGACCGGCAAGGTGCGCACGCGCGGCGAAGGACTGGCCAATCCAAACATGGCCACGGGCCAGATTGAGATCGTTGGGCAGGAGCTTTTGCTGCTGAACGATGCGAAGACGCCGCCGTTCTCGCCAGCTGACGATGGGATTGCGAATGAAGAGGTGCGGCTGAAGTATCGCTACATCGATCTGCGCCGCGAAGAGATGCAGAAAAACTTTGCGATCCGCAGCAAGGTCGCCATGGCGATCCGGAACTATCTTGTTGAACAGGGATTTCTGGAGATCGAAACACCGTTCATGACGCGCTCAACGCCCGAAGGCGCGCGCGATTACCTGGTGCCGAGCCGTGTGCATCCGGGCAGCTTCTATGCGCTTCCGCAGTCGCCGCAGATTTTCAAGCAGATCCTCATGATCTCGGGGTTCGATCGCTACTTCCAGATCGCGCGCTGCTTCCGCGATGAAGACCTGCGGGCCGATCGCCAGCCGGAGTTCACGCAAATCGATCTGGAGATGACGTTTCCGCAACAGGAGACGGTGTTTCGGATCGTCGAGGGATTTCTTCGCGCCGCATTTTCGGCGGCAGGCATTGAGCTGCCGCAGGGAGCATTCGTGCAGATGACCTATGACGAGGCCATTGCGAAGTACGGGATCGACAAGCCCGATATGCGGCTGCCCGCAATCGTCGATCTCTCGAAGGAGTTGACCCCGGAGCTGCGCGAGTCGCTGAAGATCGATCCCGCGCTGCCGGTGTATGGCTTCACGATTCCGAAGGCCGGCGCGATGAGCGGAACACAGAAGCGCGCGCTCGTCGATGACATTCGCAAGAGCTTCGGTGATTGCGGGTTGGATTATCTTGATGTCGCGCGACTGCGGACCAATGATGCGTTTGTTCCGCTTGCCGAAGCGATCGCGGCGAAGCTGACGGCAGAGCAGATCGTGTTCAACGGCCAGAACTTCACGACGGACGATCTTGCGGTGGTGATTACCCCGAAACCGGGCACGGCAACCACGTGGAACAACGATCGGCTCTGGATTCCAAAGCGCGTCGGTGCGTTGCGGCTGGAGCTTGCGAAGAAGTTTGCCGACAAACACGGGCTGTTTGCGCAGACCGGAACCGCGAAGGACTTCCGCTTCCTGTGGGTGACCGACTTCCCGATGTACGAGTGGAATGAGGAGAGGAAGCAGTGGGATGCGGCGCATCATCCATTCACGTCTCCGCATGAAGAGGACATCAAGTCCGGCGCGTTGTGGAACGACAAGGGCGCGGTCCGTGCGCTGGCTTACGACGTCGTGCTGAACGGTATGGAGCTCGGGTCGGGATCAATTCGTATTCATCGCAAGGATGTGCAGTCGGAGATCTTCCGCACGCTGGGGATGAGCGACGAAGAGGCGCACCAGCGGTTTGGATTCTTTCTCGATGCGCTGGAGTACGGCACACCGCCGCATGGCGGAATCGCCCTTGGGCTCGATCGCATCGTCATGCTGCTTGCAGGTGCATCTTCCCTGCGGGAGGTGATTGCGTTCCCGAAGACAGCGAAGGCGATCGATCTGATGGTCGATGCGCCGACGCCGGTGAGCGAGTTGCAGCTACGGGAGCTGAATCTGCGCATCGCGCACAGGAGCTAGGCGGATGTTCCACGCGTTGTTCCACGTGGAACATTCATTCCATTGCAGCTAAGAATTGTGGGAAATGCAGTTTCCTGTGGATTCCGACCTTGGCTTGGGCGATTTCCGTTCCATCAGCTAATACGCGCTGGCATCTGTGAGCGCTTTTAGCTGCGCTTCGGTGAGCTTCAAGTCGACAGCGGCGAACAGTGCGTCGAGTTGCTGCGTGCTGGTTGCGCTGGCAATCGGCGCGGTGATCGTCGGTTGAGCGAGCAGCCAGGCGAGCGCGATGGACGCCTGCTGAGCTCCTGTTTCCTCGGAGACCTGCTTCAGAGCAGCGAGAATCTTCTGACCGCGCTCGTTGAAGTACTTCTCGACACGAGAGCCGCGGTTCTTGCCCTTCGTGTCCTCGATGCTCTGGTACTTGCCGGTCAGGAAGCCGGACGCGAGCGAGAAGTAGGGGATCACGCCGAGCGAATACTTCGCGGCGACGGGCGCGAGATCCGTCTCGTACTCCTGCCGGTCGTAAAGGTTGTAGTCCGGCTGAAGCGTGGTGTACGCGGGCAGGTTGTGCTGCTTTGCAACTTCCATCGATTGCGTGAGCCGCGCGCCTTTGTAGTTGGAGGCGCCGATCGCGCGCACTTTGCCGTCCTTGATGAGTTGCGCGTACGCCTCGAGCGTCTCTTCGAGCGGCGTGGACTCGTCGTCCTTGTGCGACTGGTACAGATCGATCACATCGGTCTGCAGCCGCTTGAGCGATTGCTCCACCTCGCGCAGGATGTAGCTCCTTGCGCAGACCCTCGCCATCGCGGCATCTTCATCCCAACCTTCGTTGCAAGGATGACCTTGTCACGCTTGCCGGAGCGCGCAAGCCATTTGCCGATGATCGTCTCCGATTCGCCGCCGGTGTGACCGGGAACCCACGTTGAGTAGACGTCGGCCGTGTCGATGCAATCGAAGCCGCGATCAACGAACGCGTCCAGAATTTTGAATGATTGGCTCTCGTCGATGGTCCAGCCGAAGACATTCCCGCCGAGGACGAGCGGAACGATTTTCAATCCTGAGCTGCCGAGTGCGCGAGTGTGCATAGGTTCTCCTCGTCGATTGGATTCCGCCGAGTGGCCCTGCGATGTCGAGAGATGTGGAAACCCTGTGAGTTGCGGCGCGCGGTTAATTCATGCGCCGACGATCGTCCGGATCCTCATCGTCGAGGCCAATGTAACGGCCACTTGCGTCGATGTTGACGTCCTTGCCCTGCTTGCGCATGTAGACCTGAAACTTCTTTGCGGCGCGGCGGCGTTTCGCGCGATAGTAACGATTTCGTATGCCGAACATACCTTCTGAAGCAGCATGGCGCAGACCGCGCGCCGGAGCCATTTCGAGGAAGATCCACGCGAAGATGCAGTTGCAAATGGTATTCAGCGCGTCGAAGTGTCTTCCAGTGAAGATGTCGATGACGAGATAGAAAAGCAGGAAACCGGCTGCGATGTACTTGGCGCGCGCCCGAATGATGAAGTTGAAGGTCATCGATTCGTTTGCGTGAATTCGACCGTAGACCACAAGCAGCGCGAGCGTCACGGGCCACATGCCCAAGCTTGCGCCGGTGCTGAGGACAGGCAGAACGCGGAACAAGACGAGGCTGAGGATCGTTGCGAGGACGGCACCAGCGATTGAGGTGAAAAAGAAAAGCTCAGTGAACCAGCGGGTACCGCGTTCGTCCTCGAGAGCGGATCCGAAGTACCAGAGAGAGAGTAGAGCGAAGATCAAGCTGAGCAGGCCATCTCCCACAAAGGGGTATGTGATGAACTGCCAGAGCAGCTTCGGCGCGAGCTCTGGAGCGAGGACCAGCAGCCCAATGAGGGTGCCGCCGAGCCTGGGTGACACGAGGCCGAGGATAAAGAAGAAGAGATAGCTGGCAATCGCCAGCAGGATCAGCTTCCGCGTGAGACCGCGAAAGGCGGGCAGCGCGACCATCGTGGGACCGTTTGAGCGCATGCGCTGTCTCCTGCTCGCTCCCTATTGTCGCGCCGGAACCGGAGGAACAGGCAGCGAGCGGTGGCCCGCGGAATCCACGGCGCGGACTCCGAAGAGCACGTTATCTTTGCTGACGTCCAGCGTGACATGAGTGCCCGCGCCGACGTTGCGCGCGTGCGTCCAGAGCTCGTCTGTCGTGTCACGCCAGACGACCTCGTACGTGGTGCCTGGAGGAGCGAAGGCGGAGGGCTCCCACGCGAGTTCCGTGTTGTTGTCGAGATTGTGCGTAAGTACGCGCACATGCTGCGGCTCGCTGGGCGCGGCGGCAAGCGTGGCGAGAACGACTGAGTTCAACCGTGCAACGTGCGCAACGTAATCTGTGTCGACGAACTTGAGCAGGTCGCCGTATTCGATGCCGTTCTCGGTGCGAAGCGTCTGGTGCTGGTGGTTGAAGTTTTCGCGCCACTCGGTGAAGCGGACCGCGGCGAAGCCTGCATTGTTGAAACTGATATGGTCGCCGCCGCGAAGGAAGCGGTCCCGGCGGTAGACGAGCACGGGATGGAACGGGGCTGCCGTCGCGTGAGCGTGTTGTTTTCCGGGCGCGAAATATGCGGGCGCAAGCTCAGCCACGGTGCGGGCGAGTTCGCGGGAGGGTGAGTCGTTTTCCGCGCCGAGCGCCAGGATCTGGCGTTGTTGCTCCGGCGTGGCGGTCGCCGGCACGGATTCGGAGAAGACGCGGACAACGTCCTTGCGCTGCTGGGTTTCGCCCGGCGTGGTGTCGCCGCCAACGATGTCGTTATTCAGCACGGCAACCAGCGGCCAGCCTTCGGACTTGGCGAGCTCAGCGAGATGATGCGAGCCGTTGAGCCCCTGCTCCTCGCCTGCGACGGCGACGAACACGATGGTTCCGGTGAGCTTGAGCTTCGAGAGGGCGCGGGCGGATTCCAGCGAGACGGCAACGCCGCTGGCATCGTCGTTGGCTCCGGGGGCGGTGATGTGCGAGTCCATGACGTCGGTCGCACGGGAATCGTAGTGGCCCGTGACGAGCGTCCAGGGAGCACTCTTATCGCTGGAAGTTCCGTGCAGGATGGCGTAGATGTTGGTCAGGCGCGTGGGACCGGCGAAGCGGCTGGGCCGCCCGTTGACGGTCGCGGGCTGCTCGACGAAGCTATCGCGCTTGACCTCAAGGCAGCCGCCGCAATTCGCGGAGATAGCGCGGAACTCGGATTCGATCCAATCGGCCGCCGCGTTGATTCCCTGCCCTGGCGGAAGGTCGGTGTCCATGCTGGAGAGGGTGTTACGCGTGCCAAAGGTTACGAGCTTGGCGATGTCGGCCCGAATCGCGTCGGGCGAGATCGTCCGGATGGCCTGCGCGATCGCCGGATCTGCCGGGGGCGGGGCGAGCTGATCGGCGCCGGCGCGTGTTTGCGCAGGGCTGGGAATGCTGCAGGCAAAGCAGAGGGCCGCGGTCCCAAGTACAAGAAATCGCTTCATGCTTCCATCTCCCGTGCGGGCGAGTAACCACCCAACAGATTGCCGCGTCCCATGTTGACGAGCCAGAGGCGCGCCGTTAGAACTAGGGAAGCTGCCCGCGACGCACTTTGACCATCGTACAAGGGCGGCAGCAACTCACGTGAGGGAGATCGTTATGTCAGTCGTATGCCCGGAGTGCGACAACCCACTCGATATCGACGTCGATGATGTGGAAGAGGGCGAGGTGATTCAGTGCGAGGAGTGCGGCACGGACCTGGAGGTTGTCTCAAGCGATCCGCTGGAGCTGGCGCCGGTCGATGAGGAGGGCTATGACGATGAGGACGCCGATCCGCGCGCCGATGACGACGAAGAGGAAGAGTAACTGGCGCGCGGCTCTGCTGGGCGCGGCTGCCGTGGCCGCCCTGCTGAGCGCGGCGCCGGCGCGTGTGGCATGGGGATCGGGCCCGCGGCGTCCACGACCAAGGTGCCGCAGCTCCGCACGATTGAGGGCATGGTGTGCCGCAAGGATGGCTCGCCGGTGCAGGGCGCAGTGGTTTATCTGCAGGATACGAAGTCGCTGGCCGTAAAGAGCTATCTGAGCGATGCACAGGGACAGTTTCACTTCCGGCATCTTTCGATGAGTCTGGACTATGACGTTTGGGCGGAGCTCAACGGCAAGCGCTCGAAGACGAAGAGCGTGAGCCAGTTCAACAGCAAACCGGACCTTCGTTACAGGCTGAAGCTTCCGATCGGAAAATAAGCGCGACCATCCGGACTACGAAAAGCCGGGGCCACGAACAAACGGCGAATAAAATGGAGCGAGCGCGATGGAATCCCCGCTCCAGCCCGACCGCTTCGGCGCCGTTCAATCCGACAGGTTCGGCTTTTTGCATATCGACCTGAACAGCTTCTTCGCGTCCGTGGAGCAGCAGCTTCACCCGGAGTATCGCGGCAGGCCGACGGGCGTGACCGCGACGATGGCCGACACGGGAACGATCATCGCGGCCAGCTATGAGGCGAAAGCCTTCGGCGTAAAGACGGGGACGAAGGTCGGTGAGGCGAAGCGTCTGTGCCCGGAGATCGTGCTCGTCAATGGTGACCACACGAGCTATGCGAAGTACTCGCATAACATTGCGGCTGCCGTGGAGCGAGTCTGTCCGGTAGCGCATACGCCCTCGATCGACGAGATGGTGTGTCAGTTGATGGGACGCGAGCAGGAGCCTCCGCGCGCGCGGCAGATTGCGCTCGCGATCAAGCAGGCGATCAAGGATGATGTCGGCGAGACGCTGCGGTGCTCGATTGGCATGGCGCCGAACCGATATCTTGCCAAGATTGCGAGTGACATGCAGAAGCCGGATGGGCTGATCGGGCTGCTGCCGTCGCAACTGCCGCGCGCGATTGCGCATCTGGAGCTGCGCGATCTGCCGGGAGTGGGCGCGCGTACTGAAGCGAGGCTGAACGCGAAGGGCATCCACACGATGACGGAGTTGCTGTCGCTGGACCGCAACGGCATGCATGCGCTGTGGGACTCGGTGTGGGGCGACCGGCTGTATCACTGGCTACGCGGTGGGCAGACGGGAGATGACGGCGCGCCGGTGAGCAATGACGTGCAGAAGTCGTTGGGGCACTCGCATGTGCTCGGGCCGGAGCACCGCACGCCGGAAGGTGCGTGGGCTGTGGCGCACAAGCTGTTGCATAAGGCTGCGATGCGGCTGCGCATGGAGCACTTTCACACCACATCCATGGCAGTCACCCTGAAGTTTGCGTTGACCCGTGAGGAAGCTGCGCGCGCGGCGAAGCTGAAGCAGCATACGTCCGGGATCAAGCATTCTGGCTGGGCGATGGAAGCGCGATTTCGGCCGTGCCAGGACACGCTGACGCTGCTGGATGCGTTGAAGGGCATATGGCGTGAGCGCCCGGATGGGCCGGAGCATCAGCGTCCCTTCTTCGTGGGCGTGACGATGAAGAACCTTCTCGGCGACGCAGATGTGCCGAAGATGTTGTTCGATGAACCGGGACACCGCGATGAGCTATCGGCAACGATGGACAAGTTGAATCTGAAGTTTGGGCACTCGACTGTGCACTTTGCCGGCATGCTGCCTGCGCGCGAGACGGCACCGACGCGAATTGCATTTACGCAGATTCCGGTGCAGTACGGCGTGGAGTACATGTAGCTGGTACGGCCTGCGCCGGCATCCAAAAGAGCACCCAGGCTGGGAGGATTGCATGGCCGGCTCGTCACGTTTTGCAGCGCAGAAGCGCGTTCCCCTGAAGGGCAGTACACGTAAGGCATTCGACGCGTCGCGTGCCAGCGAGTTCGCATCGCGAGCTGTCGATGAGGAACCGATCACGGTGTCTGTGGTGCTGGCGCCAAAGGCGCCGATTGATCCGAACGTACGGATGACGCGCGAGGAGTTTGCGACGCGGCATGGAGCGGACGAGAGCGCGCACGAGCTGCTTCGCGAATTTGCGGAGGAGTTTGGGCTTACCGTTACAACTCCGGCAGAGCGCGGCCGGTGCACGGTCCACCTTTCCGGCTCGCGCGCAGCGCTGGAGAAGGCGTTCGGCGTGAGTCTCCAGAGCTATACAACCGCAGCGGGGCGATTCCGTGTGCGTGAAGGCGAGGTGATGATTCCCGAGGAGCTCGCGCCGCATATTGTTGCCGTGCTGGGCCTGGATAATCGCCCGCAGGCGAAGCCGCACTTTCGAGTAGCGACTCCGCGCGCCACGAACGTGAGTTACACGCCGGTGCAGATCGCGCAGCTCTACGGATTTCCGGCGAATGCCAGCGCCGCCGGGCAGACGATTGGTCTGCTTGAGCTCGGTGGCGGCTTTCAGCAGTCGGACATCACGGACTATTTCCAGGGTCTCGGAATTGCAGCGCCGACCGTCACTGCCGTCTCCGTCGATGGTGGAACAAACTCACCGGGCGATCCAAACGGCGCGGATGGCGAGGTAATGCTCGATATCGAGGTCTCGGGCGCGGTCGCGCCGGGCTCCAAGATTGCTGTGTACTTCGCTCCCAACACGGACCAGGGCTTCATCGATGCTGTGACGACTGCGGTGCATGACACCAAAAATAAGCCAAGCGTGCTCTCGATCAGCTGGGGCGGCCCGGAGTCCAGCTGGACGGAGCAGGCCGTGACGGCACTCGACCAGGCCTGCCAGGCCGCAGCGAGCGTGGGCGTCACCATCACCGTCGCCTGTGGCGATGATGGATCCACGGACGGAGTCTCCGGTGGCGGGAATCATGTCGACTTTCCCGCGTCGAGCCCGCATGTGCTTGCATGCGGCGGGACGAAGCTCGTTGCGAAAGGCACAGTGATCTCGAGCGAGACCGTGTGGAATGAGCTGGCAGCAAACGAAGGAGCAACCGGCGGCGGCGTGAGCACGTTGTTCGCTTTGCCGAGTTGGCAGGCAAACAGCAACGTTCCTGCGCCGCCCTCAAGTTCGGGCGGCCGCGGCGTTCCTGACGTTTCCGCGGATGCGGATCCATCCACCGGTTATACGGTTCGTGTCGACGGTCAGACCTCCACAATCGGTGGCACGAGCGCCGTGGCTCCCCTGTGGGCGGGGCTGATTGCACTCGCGAATGCGGCGAATGGCAAGGACGCCGGCTTCGTGAACCCGACGCTTTACACAGATCCGAACTCCTTTCGCGACATCACGAGCGGCAACAATGGAGCGTTCAGCGCCCGGCCAGGATGGGACGCGTGCACCGGGCTCGGCAGCCCGAAAGGAGCGGCGATAGTCTCTGCTCTCGCCGGCACGAAGACCCAAGGTCAAGCCACATGACAAACGTCATCATGCATCGCTGACGGCCTTCACTGAGAATCTCCGATCGACTGCGGGAGACTGATTCTGCAGTCAGGAGATTCGCAATGAATGCTGTTCTTGAATCACCGGTACCGGCCAGCCGCGGGGCCGAGGTTCATCGCTCCTCCGCCGCCTCACTCAACGAGGTCACCAAAACCTACCCCAACGGCATCGTGGCGCTCGATCGCGTGTCCCTCGATCTGCGAAACGGCGAGATCGTCGTGGTGCTGGGGCCTAATGGAGCCGGAAAGTCCACCGCCGTGAAACTGATGATGGGCTTGAGCTCGAGCAACGCGGGACAGGTGCGGGTGTTCGGTGGCGATCCCCGGTTTGCAGGAAACCGCCGCCGCACAGGCGTGATGCTGCAGGTCGGCCGTGCCCCGGATATGCTGCGCGTGCGTGAGCACATCGACATCATGCGCGGCTACTATCCGCAGCCGCTCCCCACCGCGGAGATCGTGCGTGCGGCAGGCCTGGACGGGCTTGAAAACCGAATGTTCGGCCAACTGTCCGGCGGCCAGAAGCAACGCGTGCTCTTTGCATTGGCGATCGCCGGCGATCCCGACCTGATCTTTCTCGATGAACCTACTGTTGGCCTGGACATTGAAGCGCGTCGCGGAATGTGGTCGCAGATTCGATCGCTGCGCGCCCGCGGTAAGACCATCCTGCTGACCACACACTACCTCGAGGAAGCGGATGCACTCGCCGATCGCATTATCGTGCTCAACAAGGGCAAGGTGATTTGCGAGGGCACGCCCGCGCAGGTGAAGGCCGCCGCTGCTCGCATAACCGCTCATTCTGCGTTTGCGGAAAACAATCCCAATCGCTCTGAAGCTTCAGCCGTGAAGGTGTTGAAGATGCAGACGCGGCTCTCGCGTGAGGAGCTTCTGAGCCTTCCCGGAGTCGAGCGCGTCGACGGCGTTCAGACGAGCTTCGCCGTGACATCCTCCGCTCCCGAGGCGACGCTCCGCGACCTCCTGGCACTTGACCAGTCGCTGCATGGCCTCGAGGTGCTCAGCCCTGCGCTCGAGGACGCGTTCCTCGCATTGACAGCAAACTAGGCCGTATTCCCGAGCCGAAATTTTCACCACGGAGGTTATGTCATGTCCACCACCGCACTCACTCTCCCGGTCGTCAGCAGAGCCCAGCAGCTTCCAGGCATCTTCCTGCGCGAAACGCGGTACGAATTCATCCGCGCCATGCGCACCAAGGCATTCTCGCTCTCGGTCATTGGATTTCCCGTCATGTTCTATGTGCTGTTCGCCGTTATGAATCGCGGTGAAAGCATGCACGGCGAAGTTATCGCTAAGTATCTTCTGGCCAGCTACTCCGCTTTCGGAGTTGTCGGCGCTGCGCTGTTCGGGATCGGGGTCGGGCTCGCCGGAGAAAGAACCTCAGGCTGGCTGGAGCTCAAGCGCGCCAGTCCCATGCCGCCGCTGGCGTATCTGGGCGCAAAGTGCGTCGCTGCCATGGCGTTCGGGTTGATCATCACAACCATCCTCTGCATAGTAGGAACGCTCGGCGCAGGCGTACATCTCAGCGTCGCCGGAGTACATCCGGATCTGCGCCGTCAGCGTAATCGGCGGAATTCCCTTTGCCTGCATGGGACTGCTGCTGGCCATGCTGCTGCCTGCAAACTCTGCGCCTGGAATTGTGAACCTCATCTATCTGCCGATGAGTTATTGCGCCGGCCTGTGGGTTCCAATCTCTCTTCTGCCGAAATGGGTGCAGCACATCGCTCCGTGGCTACCGACTTATCATCTCGGTCAACTGTTGCTGCGGGTGATTGGCTATGCACAGCCGCCCGACGTGATGCGGCATGTTTTCGCACTCGTGGGGTTCACGCTTTTATTCCTCGGAGGAGCGTGGATTGCATTCGCTCGATCTGAAGCCAACACCTAGGCACAAAGCCGACGTTCTACACTTGTAACGCCCGAGGGCTCGCATGAACGCAGATCGCAAAACGGCGCGCAAACATACCAACCGAATCCACTACCTGTGGCTCGCGTATCTGGTCTTCTTCTTTATCGATCCATTCATGCGGCGCTCGCCCGCGTTCTGGATGGAGTGCCTGGGATACGCCGCAGTGATGGTCGTGCTGTACATCGGCTTTGTGTGGTTTCGACGCGCCACCCTCCGCATTCTATGCATCGTCGGGATCGTTCTGCTTGGCGTCGCGACCTACCCCTCGAATAGCGGCGCAATTACGTTCTATATCTATGCGGGAGCGCTGCTGCCGTTTGTAGTTGAATCCGTCCCGGCTGCACTTCTACTGCTGATCGCCGATTCAGCACTGCTCTTTGGAGAGGGTTGGTTCCTGCATCTGAACCCGCTGAACTCGCTCTTCGGCGTCTTCTTCATCCTGGTCGTCGGTGGGAGCAATATTTTCTTCGCGCAGAAGCAGCGTGCAGACTGCAAGCTGCGCATGGCAAATGAAGAGATTGAGGCGCTTGCCGCGGTTGCCGAGCGAGAGCGAATCGCGCGCGATCTGCACGACGTGCTCGGCCACACACTTAGCGTGATCGTGCTCAAGGCGGAGCTCGCAGGCCGCCTGCTGGCGCAAAACAAGGACGTGGAACGGGCAGCGCAGGAGATTGGCGATGTCGAGCGCACCGCACGCGCAGCGCTGGCCGAGGTGCGTGAGACTATCGGCGGATATAGAGCGCGCGGATTTGCCGCCGAGATCGCCGCCGCGCGAACTGTTTTGGCAACCGCAGGCGTAACGCTCGAGCTTGAGAGTGTGCCCGCGCCTGGCAGCCTGCGGCCGGCGGAGGAAAGCGTGCTGGCGCTTGCCGTGCGTGAAGCCGTCACCAATGTTGTTCGTCATGCACAGGCCAAGACTTGCAAGCTTCGTTTCGCCACAGAGAACGGGCATCGCACGCTGCTCATCGAGGACGACGGGCTGCATGCATCAGTGCACGAAGGCAACGGGCTGCGCGGAATGCGCGAGCGCGTCGAGTCGCTGGGCGGCACGCTTCAGCTCGAGCGGGATCATGGGACGCGCCTGATGATTGAACTTCCTGCCGGGGCCGCGTCGTGACGCCGACCCCAAAGCAGGCCGGAAGCATTCGCGTCCTGCTGGCCGAGGACCAGACGATGCTCCGCGGAGCTCTTGCTGCGCTGCTCGATCTCGAACCCGACATGCACGTCATCGCTCAGGCAGCGAACGGACGCGAGGCCGAGCGGCTGACGAGAGAGCTGAAGCCGGATGTCGCGGTCACGGACATTGAGATGCCCGAGTGGACGGGCCTGGAGTTTGCCGCGGCCGTGAAAGAGAGCGGGGCGAAGACCCACGTGATCATTCTGACCACATTTGCGCGGCCCGGATATCTCCGCCGCGCACTGGACGCAGGCGCGCGCGGATATCTCCTCAAAGACAAGCCGGCGAGCGAGCTTGCAGCGGCAATTCGCCGCGTTCACTCCGGCCTGCGCGCGATTGACCCGGAGCTCGCAGTAGAGGCATGGAACGCCGATGCCGATCCGCTGAATGACCGCGAGCGCCAGATTCTGCAGCGCGCCGGGGACGGCAGAAGCTCGGCCGAGATTGCCGCCGAACTGCGGTTGAGCGAGGGCACCGTGCGCAACTATCTCTCTGAGGCGATCGCGAAGCTGGGCGCAACCAATCGCGTGGACGCGGCGAGAATCGCGCGGCAGCGTGGGTGGCTGTGAGCGAACCGAGTTACGTTGGCCGGCTGGCTCCGTCGCCAACTGGCCTTCTGCACCTGGGTCACGCGCGAACTTTCTGGATTGCAGCACAGCGAGCGAAAGCGGCGAACGGGATCTTATGGCTGCGTGATGAGGACCTCGATCCGCAGCGGTCGCGTCCTGAGTTCGCGGACGCGATGCGTGAGGATCTGCGCTGGCTCGGCATTCACTGGCATTACGAGATGCGGCAGAGCGAGCGGCTCGATAGCTACCGGGAGGCAATGGAGCGGCTGGTGGCCGGAGGTTACGCGTACGCGTGTCGCTGCAGCCGCAAGGACCTTCAGCAGGCCCTCCAGGCTCCGCATGACGAGGACGACGAACCCGTGTACAGCGGACGCTGCAGGCCGGCGGCAGACATTTCTTCCAGCGAAACGAAGCTTCTGCCCGACACCAACTATCGTTTTCGGGTCGTCGATGGCGAGGTGATTCGATTTGCAGATCGCAACGCCGGCGAACAGAGTTTTGTCGCCGGTTGCGGCGCGGAGGCCGATTTCGGAGACTTCGTGGTGTGGCGCAAAGACGGGCTGCCCAGTTATCAACTCGCCTGCGTGCTGGACGATGCAGCTATCGGGGTGACAGAGGTAGTGCGCGGACGCGACCTGCTGCGCTCCACCGCGCGACAGATTTTGCTTCAGCGAGCGCTCGGATTCGCCACACCGCACTACTTCCACTGCGAGCTGATGCGCGACGATTCAGGCGTGCGGCTTGCGAAGCGGCATGATGCGCTGAGTCTGCGGGCTCTGCGGCAAGCGGGGTTGAGTCCGGCCGACGTAATCCGTCGATTCAACGCCGGACCTTCGATGCTCTAGGGGACTCATCCGGTGTCCGGCACCTGAGAGGATACCCTGTGCCATCAAATCGGTTTTGCATGGTGACGATCTGACGTGGCATGCATCTCATACCTGAGAGGTGCAGCATGCGATGGCTTTCGAAGGACCTGGTGGGGTGGGCGACAGCTTTTAGCATCGCGCTTCTATTACTCGTGAGCTGATGCAGTAAGCGAGGCGCCACTTGCAGGCTGCGCGGCGTTCTGCGCGGTTACTCCGCGTCAGGACCGTACATCGCCCGGATCACCTCGTCATAGCTCTTCATTTGATAATTCTCCGGCGGTGTTCCGCCCGCCAGATAGCGGACGAAGTAGTCCCAGCGCCGCCGCATGATGTACATGCGATTGCTCGCCATAACCATGGTGCGCGTTCGGCACCATGAGCATGTCGAACGTCTTGTTCGCGTTCATCAACGCCTGCACGACCACGAGCGTGTTGTTTGGCGGAACGTTGTCGTCCATCGTGCCGTGCACCAGCATCAAGTGGCCCTTCAGGTTCGCGACGTAGTTCTGGTTGGCCTGAGCTTCGTAGTTGTCCTCGCCGTTCGGTCCGATTACCTCAAGACCAGCGTACTTTTCGTCCCAGTCGTCTTCGTAATCGCGGTTGTCGTGGTTGCCGCTTTCCGACCAGCCGACCTTGAAGAAGTCGGGGTAGTGGAACATCGCCGAGGCGGTCGCGTTGCCGCCGCCCGAGTGACCCCAGATGCCCACGCGCGTGATATCGATCCACGGATCTTCCGCCGCGAGCTGCTTGATGCCGGCAACCTGGTCAGGGATCGTTGCCTCGCCGATCTCAGCGGGATTGTCCGCGTGAGCGTCGTGGAAGCTCTTGGAGCGAAACGGAGTGCCCATGCCGTCAATGCACACCACGACGAAGCCCAACTCCGCGAGCGCCTGATCGTCACCGCTTGCGGGCGTAAAGCTGCGTGAACCGCACGACCCAATCTGCGGCCCCGGGTAGACGTAATCGATGATCGGATACTTCTTCGCCGGATCGAAGTTCGTCGGCTTCCACATAAAGCCATACAGCGGCGTCTTGCCATCGCGCGCCTTCACCGTGATCGGCGCAGGAGGCTTCCATCCCGCGGCCAGCAGCCGCGAGATGTCCTGATGCGCGAGCGTCGCAATCAGCTTGCCCGTGTTGTCGCGAAGCACCGCCGTCTCTGGCGTCTCGCGCGTTGAGTACACGTCCACAAAGGTGCTGCCGTCTGGCGCGGGCGTGACCGCGTGGTCAGCATTCTCCGGCGTCAGCAGCTGCTGGTTCGAGCCATCAAAGTTCACGCGGTAATAGTGCGTGAAGTACGGATCCTGCCCGCTCTCCTTGCCCGTAGCCAGGAAGTACACCACGCGGTTCTTCTCATCGACATGAAGCACCTGCGTGACCGGGCCATCGCCATGCGTGATCTGGTTCTTCAGTTGCCCGGTCGTCAGGTCGTAAAGGTACATCTGACCCCAGTTGCTGCGCTCCGAATACCAGAGGAACTCATTCGATCGCAGGCAGATACTTCCAGTTCACCTTGCCCTGCCCGGACTCGTAATACGTCGGCACATGCTCGTGATAAACCGTGCGCACATCGCCCTGTCGCCGTATCTGCCACGCGAAGCCATTCGTCCTTGTGGTCGCGCGAGGTCGACACAAACGCCAGCGTCTTGCCATCGGGCGAGAACTCCACGTCATCCCACCCCGAGCCGCCGCGGCAACTCACGTCGTCGCACAGCGTGCTGCGGTGTTCGTCCGGCGGCATCTTCAGCCGAACCATCTTGCCGCTGTCCACATCAATCACCACGCGCTCGATCTTCGTGATGTCCTTGTCGCCCAGAAACGGATACCGCCACGCCTCGAGCGTCGGATGACGGTTCGTCACCGACACCAGGTACATCATCCCGTCTTTGCGCTGGTCCTGCTGAAACGTCGCAATCTTCTTCGAGTCCGGCGACCACACAAGTATCGGCGCATCGGAGTGCGTCCAGCCGGCGTTGTCCGTCGCGTATCCGTAGTCCTTCACGCCATCGGTCGTAAGCTGCCGCTCCTCTCCGGTGGCCTCCACGCGCACCCAGAGATTGTTGTCGCGAATGAACGCCGCCAGCTTCTTGTCCGGCGAAACATCGAACGGCGCGCGGCTGCGTCCGACCGGAGGCCGCGTCGCACGAGCATGCTGAGCCTGCTCCGCCTGCGGCGGCTTGGGATGCGCATTCATCTGCGCGTTGCCACCCGTCTCAGTGGCACTCACGCCCGCCGGCGGCTGCGCATTTGGCTTCTGCTCGGGCCGCTGCACCGGTTGCGGCGGAACTTCCAACCTGCAGCTCTGTGCGTTCGCCGTGCAGTGGAACGTCTGCGTGCGCACCGTAACTGCGAACCCCTTCGCTTCCGGCGTGTAGCTTTCGATGCGAAGGTGCGCTGCATCCATCTCACGTCCGCTCGCTTTGCTCAGCGCCGCCGCCAGCTTCGCCGTATCGAACGCGAGCTCCGTCTTTCCGGTGCGGGCATCCGCGATGCGGAATTCCGCAGT
Organism: uncultured Acidobacteriaceae bacterium; assembly: GCA_963777205.1. Lineage (GTDB taxonomy): Bacteria > Acidobacteriota > Terriglobia > Terriglobales > Acidobacteriaceae > Granulicella. Next base: position 812,244 of record CAVZPQ010000001.1, read on the forward strand.
GCCGGCGGCAGGATCGCGGAAGAACACCCGGCCATCCGACAGATACTTCACATCACTGACCGTGTGATCGACCAGCGGATTGACGTTGTAGCCCATCCAGCGCTCCGCCTGCGCGTAATCGTGCGCGCTGTAACTGCGTTGAGCTGGAAGGAAAGTGGCCGGGAGCAACAGCAGAAAGAAGCCAACGAATCGTCTCATATCGTTGCCTGCCATAATACTTTGTTCCATGGGCGTCTAGGCGTCGGGCTCCGGGTGCGGCTCCTGCGGCTCACCGGTGCGACGCAGCCGAGCCAGCAACGCGCGCGGCCGCAGTGCCCCCGGCACATCCAGCATCGACCGCAGAAACCCTGCCCAGGTATCGTGCGAAAGCTTCAAGCTCGTCGGCAGCACATACGTGTCCATGATCACCTCGGACAGAATCAGCGCGCCCGCAGCACCCAGCAGCCCATACACGCGGGCCATGAAGTACGTGAACACCAGCGTCAATGCCGTAGCCAGAATGTAGTAAGTCGCCAGCTTGCGATGCTGATTGATCGCGGTAATCAGCGTTGAGCTCGTCGACCACAGCGAGTAGAACAGCACGCTGACCAGCAGCAGGAAGATCAGTCGCGGGCTTGGCGGCACCTTATGAGCCGTCCAGTGCGTCAGGAACCACGGACCGACCGTCATCATCACCGCGATGAGCGCCACCGCAATAATCAGCGCCATCTGGCACGCTCGCCGATGAAGCGACCGCACCATGTCGAGCTTCTTCGCTCCGTAGGTGATCGAGAGCTCCGGCTGGAACGTGCTGTTCACCATCTGCACCATCTGCAGCGCGACACGCGAAACCGTGCGCGCCGTCCCGAAGTTCACAACATCCTCGGGGCCAAGCGCGTACTTCACCGCGATCAGCGTTCCCTGCAGGTTCAGCGCATTGCCAATCGGAAAGCCCATGAACGCTACTGCAGGCGCGGCAAGCCGGCGCACCTCAGCGAACCGCGCATGCGAAAACCCATACCGCAGCCAGTCGATATCACGGCGCGCCATGATGCACAGGATCAGCGTTCCAATCCCATTCGCAACAGCAAAGATCAGCGCAGCTTCCTTCGGCCCGCGCCCCAGAATCACCGGCACAATCATCACGCCGAACGCCACCAGCGACAGACAGCTCTTGATGAAGGTCCCGTACGGATAACGCCCGATGCACGTGTACGCCGACTGCACGAGCTGCTCCAACTGGCCCAGGAGCGTCGCGCACCCCAGATAAAAGATGATCCACTTCGCATCCGTCGGCGTGATCACCTCAAGCTGCAGCCAATGGCCGATCGGAAGGTAGTACATCGCCGCCCCGAGCAGGATGACAACGATGGAACAGATCCCGATGATGAACCACCAGCAGCTCTGAAAAACGCGCAGCGCGCCTTTCTGATCGCCGCGCCCCATCAGCATCGTCATCTCATTGCCCGCGACCGAGCCGAAGCCGATGCTCGAAAAATTCAGGTACGTCGGAATCGCGACGACGATGAGCCACTCGCCATAGAGCGGCTTGCTCCAGAAGTGCAGAAACACCGGGACCTGAACGAGTTGAACGATCGTGCCGGCCAGGCGGCTGATCCAGTTCGAGATAAACCCGAGGATCAGGCGGCGGCGTGTTCCTCGGTCCATCGGAGCATTTCTCCTGAAGCTGTCAAAACGAGCGGATACTGTGTGCGCCGTTTTCCCTCAAGGAAAACGGCCTTCATAGACCTTCAGCAACGCGATGGTATCAGGAGAAATGCTCTAGAGATGTGGCACGCGAGTGGCCATGGCGCTCATTGTAGCAACCGAAACAAGGTCGCTGGAGAGGTCCCGCCGCGCGCATTCGCGTCGTGTCTTCACATAGCCTGGCGGCGTTCGCGGTCCAGCGCAATCTTCTCCTGCATCAGCCGATGCAGCATGGGTTCGTCGCCGCGGCGCTGCGCCTCGTTCATCGCTGCACGGATCTCACGGCTGCGACGATCGCGATATCGCTCTTCAAGCGTCTCCAGTGCGCCACGCACGCGATCCAGAACCGTGGCGTGCTCCTGCGCATCCGGAAGCTCCGATGACGCATGCAGCGCCGCGGCGAGCAACGCACGTGAGGTCGGGTCCGGCGCCGCTTCGAACGGATTCTCAGGAGCCGGCGCGTTCACCAGCACCTCGATCACCGCCGCCGTCGGCAGGTCCGCGATCCACTCCGGATGCGCGGAAAGAGTATCGGCCGCCATGCTCCGCGCAGAGTCAGCCTCGGGAAGAATCAGCGCCGAGAGCAGAATGCGCTCAACCTCTGTCACGGCGCGAGGCTGCGCCGCACGTACACTCTCCAGCCGCTGCTGCGCCGCCTGCTTCAACTCCTGCAGCACAAGCGAGCTTTCGATCCCAAGCTTCTGCGCCGCATTCGTCGCAAACTCGCCGCGGATAATCGCATTCGGAATTCGCCGGATATGCGGCAGCAGAAAATTAAGCGCCTTCACCTTGGCTTCCGGCGTGCGCGCGCCTGCCAGTGCCTGCGCTCGCTCGATCAGATAATCCGAGTAGCGCATCGCATTGCGCACCGCAGCCGTGTACTCCGGCATCCCGTGCTCCTGCACAAACCGGTCCGGATCCAATCCGCCGGGCAGAATCACCACGCGAACCGCAAAGTCTTCCTCTACAAGCTGCGAGATCGTCTTCTCCGCTGCATTCAATCCCGCGTTATCCGGATCGAAGTTCAGCACAACATTCTTCGTAAACCGCCCCAGCATTCGCACCTGGTGCTCGGTAAACGCTGTTCCGCTCGTCGCGATCACGTTCTGCACTCCGCCCATGTAGACCGAAATGCAATCCATCTGGCCTTCAACCAGCAGCGCAAAGCCGAGCTCCTTGATACCGCCCTTCGCCTTGTCCAGATTGAACAGCACCTGCCCCTTCGTATAGAGCGGCGTCTCCGGGGAGTTCAGATACTTCGGGCCGGACTTCTCATCCGCCGCGTCCAAGAGCCGCGCCGTGAACGCGATCGGCTTTCCCTGCTCATTGCAGATCGGAAACGTAATCCGCTTCCGAAACCGCGCATACAGCGGCCCAGCCTTTACGGCGCCCGCCCCGTCCTCGCGCTCCTTCGAGCTGAACAGCCCGCTCGCGCGCATCACCTCTTCGCTGAAGAACTTCCCCAGCCGGTCGCGCATGTCGTTGAAGCTCTCCGGCGCATACCCCAGCCGAAACGTCTTGATCGTCTCCGGCGGGATGCCGCGCGTGCTCATGTACTCGCGCGCCCTTGCCGCCTCAGGCGAGTGCAGATTCTGCTGGAAATATTGCGTAGCCGCTTCGTGGATCTCCAGCAACTGCTTGCGGAGCCCAGCCTCGCGCGCCTCCTGCGGCGACGAAAACTCCCGCTGCGGAAGCGCAATCCCCATCTTCGTTGCGACCGAGCGCACCGCCTCCGGAAAGCTGACGTTGTCCATCTTCATCACGAAGGTGAATACGTCCCCATGCTCGTGGCAGCCGAAGCAGTAGTAGCTCGAGGTCGCCGGATAGAGATAAAACGATCCGGATTTTTCCTTGTGAAACGGGCACAGCGCCGACCAGTTCGCGCCTGACTTGCGCAGCTTCACGTACTCGCCGACGATGCGCACGATGTCGGTCTGCTGCTTCACGGTTTGGGCGAAGTTGTCCGCCATGAGGGTCGATTCTCAGTCTATGGGGCGAGCCCCTGATGAAATGCGGCCCCGAACGTGGATAGACGCGCAGAAACATCGCAGAGCGAGCCCCGTCGGGCGGGGTCACCACCCTCCAAGATGGCCCAAAAGAGTCACCCAAATGAAATACCTCCGGGAGCAACATACCTGACCGGTCTGGGTATAAGAGAGGCATGTATCGCGACCGAAACTAACGATCGCCCACGGAGACCTCATGAACGCAACCAAGTTCCTCTCGAAGCTGCTGATGGCCGCCGCGCTGGCGGTCCCGATGGCAGGCATCCCCGCCGCTCAGGCGCACGCAGCCGTCGTTATTTCGGTCGGCTTCGCCCCGCCGGCGCTTCCTGTTTACGCGCAGCCGATGTGCCCCGGACCCGGTTATCTCTGGACGCCCGGCTATTGGGCCTATGGACCAGCCGGCTATTACTGGGTCCCGGGAGTATGGGTGGAACCTCCCACCGTCGGCGTCTTGTGGACCCCGGCCTGGTGGGGATGGGAACGCGGCGCGTACGTCTTTCACACCGGCTACTGGGGACCCCACGTCGGCTTCTACGGCGGCATCCACTACGGTTTCGGCTACACCGGCGCCGGGTTCTTCGGCGGAGAGTGGCGCGGAGGAGCGTTCTTCTATAACCGCGCCGTCGCGAACATCGACGCCGTGCACGTCACCAACGTCTACGTCCGCAACGTCACGGTCGTGAACCGCACGACCGTAGCCTTCAACGGCGGCGAGGGCGGTATCCAGGCGCGGCCAAGCTCGTTCGAGCTGGCGGCGATGCATGAACAGCACTTTCAGCCGACTGCGAACCAGATGAGCCATGAGAGCTTCTCCGCGCAAAACCGCGCGCAGTGGGCGAGCTTCAACCACGGCCGGCCGACCGTCTCCGCGGCAGCGTCAGTGGGCGCCTTCCATCAGCATCCCAACAACCCTGAGCTTGCAGCACGCCCCACGGTGAACCAGCGCGAGGACAACCAGCAGCAGCGCATCGCAAACGGCATGCGCGACGGCCAGATGACCTCCGGTGAAGCCGCACGCGCAGACCAAAGGCAGGCCAACATCGACCGGCAGGTCCACAACGAGCGCGCAGCGAACGGTGGCAGGCTATCCGGCCAGGAGCGGCAGCAGGTCAATCGTGAGCAGAACCGCGCCTCCCGACAGATCTACCGCGAAGACCACAACGACAAGAGGGACAAAGGCCGCTGACCCAGCAGCACGACCCCAAACCGGCTGGCCCAAAGCCAGCCGGTTTCGCTTTTCTGGGTGCGGCGACCGGGCTGGTATACGGCGAGTTTTCCCTCGAGCTTCCGGAATGCGACTCAAAGCTCCCGAGGAGAACTGAGAACCCCCGAGCTGCCGTTCAGAGCTCTGCGCAGAATCGAGGCTCCCGATTTAGCATCAGAGCTCTCCGCTGAACGGAGACTTCCGAGCCGACTCAGAGCTCCGGCCTTTGTCTCGCGACGGGCCGCCCCACTTGACAAATCTGCCCCGCGGTAACGCCCTCTCGTACGGACCCTCATTCCTGGCGGTATGAACAGAGACGCCTGAAGTCCACCCCTAAATCTTCTGCTCTGAAGACTTTGCGCAAAAACAGGGGGAGGAGGGGGGTGCATGCTCGCGCACCCGGACTCACTACAATGAACGCATGCTCTCGTCTGCAATGCGCGACCGTCTCAGCGTTGTTCTCGTCGGAGCCCGCAATCCCGCCAACATCGGAGCCGCCGCCAGGGCCATGCGTGACTTCGGCTTCGCGGACCTCCGCTTCGTCAACGAGTACGCCGCGCCTTTCGAGGCCGCCCAGCTGGAAACGGCAAAGTCAGCCGTGCGCGCCGCCGATGTCATGCAGCAGGCACGCGCCTTCAGCAGCCTGGCGGATGCGATCGCAGACTCTACCCTTGTGGTCGGCACCACGGCCATCGGCGAGCGCCAGCTCTCGCATACAGTGCGCCCGCTTGCGGAAGCCGCACCGGCCACGCTCGACGAGCTTGCCAGGCCAGGAGCCCGGGTTGCGCTTCTGTTCGGGTCTGAGAAGACAGGCCTTACCAACGACCAACTCAGCCATTGCCGGCTCCTCGTGACAATCCCCATGTTTGCGCCCGAAGGCGAGCGCCACCTCTCGATGAACCTCGGCCAGGCGGTCGCTGTTTGCCTGTATGAGCTGACCCGGGGCGGCTTCGAGAGCTCGCGGGAACTACCCGCCATGAGAGAGCAGCCGGTGAGTACCGATTCCCGCGAACGCCTGACGCAACTCCTGCTGGACGCCATGAAGGCAACGGGCTACTCGCGCCGTTTCCCTGCCAACGCGCGGGAGCACGTGGTGCGGCAGCTCGCTATGCAGCTAGGCAATACCCGCGAGGAGGCGGCTACCTGGATGGGTTTCCTGCGCCAGGTGCTCCGCAGCGCAAAGAAAGACGCCCCGGGCGCGAGCCACGGAGCGTAATTCAATGCGCGATCTTGGTCAGTTCCGCCCTACCAGAGTCCCCACGAGCGGCTCATGTAGTCGCTCAGAGTCATGACGATCAGCGACAGGAACATGAACAGGCCGGAGCCAATGGTCATCTTGATCAGCCGGGACTGATACTTCGCGTGCATAAAGAACAGAACAACGATGGATGCCTTGAAGCAGGCGATAAACAAGGCAATGACGGGATTTGCCCACTTCAGATCAATGAACGCGACCGCTGCCGTGACAGCGGTCAAAATGAGCAGTGTTCCGAAGACCAGGCCGTACTGCGCCGGCGTCACGATATGGTGCGACGTGTGCTCGGGATTCGTCACATTGGTCGGGTCTTCAGCTTCGGTGTGATGGTGGTGTGCGGTGGTGTCAGCCATCTCGTTTTCCTTGTGCAGTGATGCGGATTAGCGCAGTGGGTGCCGGTTGATGAGATAGAGCAGCGGGTACAGGAACAACCAGACAATATCGACGAAATGCCAATACAAGCCGAAGTTTTCTATGGGTGCGACATAACCGGCACTGAAATCTCCTCGATTCGCTCGCCGGAGAAGCCAGAACAGGATGAAGATCCCAATGATCATGTGCAGGGCATGCATGCCCGTCATCCCGAAGTAGAGGAAGAAGAATATCTGCGTGCGCTGCGCCATGTCAGGCGCCAGCGGCTTCTCGTGAATGCCGTGCGCTGCCGGATTTACGAACTCGGATATGTCATAGTGCGCGCCCGGAATGTGATGGTGCACCCACTCGATGTGCCACTCTTGTCCCTTGATACAGATGAAGGCGATCCCGAAGACTACGGTGAAGACGAGCATCCACACCAGCATCTTGCGCTTGCGCATCTCCGCGGACCATACTGCGAGCGCCATGAAGAAGCCGGAGGTAATCAGGATGGCCGTATTGGCAGTACCCAACGGAATGCTGAGCTGGTTCGAAGCGGTAAAGAACGCGTCGTAGTACCAGTTGCGGTAGAGCAGGTAGGAGAAGAACAGGCCACCGAAGAACATGATTTCGGTGAGCAGGAAGAGCCACATGCCGAAGCTGCCCGCCTCGCGCTGCTGCTCGACCGTCTCGAAGTGATGGCGGTGTTGCGGCAGCGAGATATGCTCGTGCTCAACGGGCACAGCTGTCTCGTGCGTATGCGAGTGCGTGGTCGCGACGGTGCTATCCAACGGTCGTCACCTCATTCTTCTGCTTGTGCTCGAGCCACTCGTAGTCATAGGCTTCGTGGTCCATGATCGGGATCTCGACAAAGTTCTCGGTCAGCGGCGGCGACTGGATCTGCCACTCGAGACCGGTGGCCTGCCACGGATTATCGCCCGCAATGGCACCATACTTCAGCGACCAGCCCAGATACAGCAGCGGCAGCATGTAGCCGACACCGAGGACCGTCGCGCCAGCGGTCGAGAGCACATTCAGCACCTGATACTCCGGCGGATAGGCGTGGTAGCGGCGCGGCATGCCAAGGTAGCCCAGGATGAACTGCGGCATGAACGTCAGGATGAAGCCGATGAACGTGGTGACGGCCGCGAGCTTCGACAGCGACTCCGGATACATGCGTCCGGTCATCTTCGGCCACCAGAAGTGAATGCCCGCGAGGAAGGCCATGAGCATGCCACCGACCATCACGAAGTGGAAGTGGGCCACGATGAAGTAGGTCTCGGTGAGGTGAATGTCCATGCCGAGTGACGCGAGGAAGACGCCGGTGACGCCGCCGATGGTGAACAGGCCGAGGAAGCCGAAGGAGTAGAGCATCGGCGTCTCAAACGTGATGGATCCCTTCTGCATCGTGAAGGCCCAGTTGAAGACCTTGATTGCTGACGGAACGGCGACGAGCATCGTGAGAAGCGAGAACACCAGGGCGGAGTAGTTTGAGATGCCCATGATGAACATGTGGTGTGCCCACACGAAGAAGCCGAACAGCGCGATGGCAACCGAGCTGAACGCGACGGCGGTGTAGCCGAAGACACGCTTGCGGCTGAACGTCGAGATCGTCTCCGAGATGACACCCATGCCGGGCAGAATCATGATGTACACGGCGGGATGTGAGTAGAACCAGAACAGGTGCTGGAACAGAAGCGGATCTCCGCCCTTGGTCGGATCGAAGACACCGATGCCGAAGACGCGCTCCAGCAGCACGAGCGTCAGAGTAATCGCCAGCACCGGCGTGCCGAGCACCATGAGCAGCGAGGCCGCGTAGTTCGACCACACGAACAGCGGCAGGCGGAACCAGGTCATTCCCGGGCAGCGCATGCGGTGAATCGTGACGATGAAGTTCAGGCCGGTGAAGATGGAGCTGAACCCGGCGACGAAGATTGCCAGCGCCGCCGTAATCACGTGGGTGTTCAGGTAGTGGGTCGAGAGCGGCGTCGTGAATGTCCAGCCAGTATCAACACCGCCAAGCACCAGGGCGGCAAGGAGCATGATCCCGCCCAGAACATACAAGTACCAGCTCAGCAGATTGATCTTCGGAAACGCGAGGTCCTTGGCGCCGACCATGATCGGCATCAAAAAATTCCCGATGGTTGCCGGAACCGACGGGACCAGGAACAGGAACACCATGATGATGCCATGCATGGTGAAGAACTTGTTGTAGGTGTCGGCTGCAACAAGGTCCGGCTGGGGCGTCAGCAGCTCCAGGCGAATGAGACCCGCGAACGCACCTCCGATGAAGAAGAAGAACGTGATCGAGATCAGGTACAGAATCGCGATCCGCTTGTGGTCGCCGGTCAGCAGCCAGCTCAACAGGCCGTGCTCTTTGTTCAGATAACTGACCTTCGGAAGCCGGGCGGTTGACTGATCCGGAAGGGTGACGATTGTGGATACGCTGCTCATGGCTTCACCGTGTCCTGGGTTGTGTTGCCCACCGCAGGCGTCGTGGGCGCGGCTTCATTCGATTCCGCAGTGACAAAGGTCTGCTGGATGCGGTAGTTCGATTGCAACTGCTTGATGTATTCGACCAGGTCGATCAGACCGTCTTCGCTGATCTGGCCCTGATACGTTGGCATGATCGGGTTGAACCCGGCAGTGACGTGCTGTGATGGATTCAGAATCGCATCACGCAAATAAGCATCGTTCACCAGAACCTGGCTGCCGTCCGTCAGCGTGATCTTCGATCCAAAGACACCTGCCAGGTTCGGCCCGCGGGCCGCGGCCGTGCCGTTGTGGCATGCATTGCATCCCATCGAGGCGAAGAGACGCTCACCGTTCTGCGCGAGGCTCATGCCGGAGGTCGACTGATCAAGCCACTTCTTATAGTCGGTCTGGCTCATTGCCGTGACCTCGCCGATCATGCCCGAGTGCAGCGTTCCGCAGTACTGCGTGCAGAAGATGTGGTACGTGCCGGGATCCGTGGCCTGGAACCAAACCGTGGTGTAGCGCCCCGGGATAACCTCACGCTTCACGCGGAAGTCCGGAATCGAGAAGCTGTGAAAGACGTCCTGTGAGATGAGCGTGAGCTGAATCGGCTCGCCGACCGGAATGTGCAGCGCATTGATCTCGTGCTGTCCGCCTGGATGCTCGGCCTTCCACATCCACTGCTTGCCGACAACGTAGATGTTCATCGCGTTGGGCGGCGGGTTGTAGATACGGAAGTAGAGCAGACCGCCCCACACGAACACGACCAGGAAGAGCGCCAGCGGAATGATGGTCCACGTAGCTTCGAGGATGGTCGAGCCCTCAACCTGCGTGGCAACGGGATGTTTGTCGCGGCGGTAGCGAGCCGAGAAGTAAAAGATCAGGATCGTGACGAAGACAACGCCGACGAGCGAGATCGTCACGAGAAAGAAGTACAGCGCATCCACGTAGGGCGCGATGGTCGACGCTTCAGCGGGAAACAGCGCCGAATCGTGCAGCCACTTGATTAGAAACAACCATAGGACCTTGCTAATACCCATCGTTTGCCTTTATCCGTTCCGCCTATTTTCGTCGTGCCAGTCCGGCAGTTTGCCGAGTTTGCGGCTCAAATCCTTGTCTCGCCGAAACATCAGAAAGATGAAGCTCCCGAGACTCGCCACCGTCACCATGCCGCCGAGCTGCACGACGCGTGCGACGTAAAGCGAGTGCTTATTGATCTGCGGATCGTAGTGATAGCAGTAGGTCAGGATGTTCGCTACAGGCGAGCCAATCTTGTTGTCCGAGGCGTCGATCAGCCCCAGCAGAATGTCTTTGGGCGAATATTCGACCCCGAGGTAGTACTGCGCGACCCGGCCCTGCGGTGTGGCAAGCTCGATCGAGCTGGCATGCGCAAACTGCGTGAGCTTTCCGTCCGGGCCGGGAACCCGTACATACCCGAAGCCGATGGCGCTTGTCAGGGCCTTGATGCTGGGTTCCTGGCCGACGAGGAAGTGCCAGCCGTTGGACGACTCCGGATGCCCGTAGCGCCGGAGGTAGAAGTCCTTGCGGCGGGCAGCAAGCTGCGAGGTTTCGGTCGGATCGATACTGACAACCACGACCTGAAAATCCTTGCCGGGCGTAAGGTGCACCATCTCGAGGGCACTCGTGATGCCGTCGAGCTCTTCGGAGCAGAGCATGGGGCAGTTGTAGTACACGGCCGAGAGCAGCACCGGGTGCTTGCCGTCGAAGTACTGGCCCAGCTTGACCTGGTTCCCGTGGTCGTCGGTGAAAACCGCGTCCAGCGGAAGCTGCGCGTTCAAATGCTGCTGAACCGTCGCGCCCTCAAGCACTTTGGGGAGCTGGTCGCCGACGTTCTGGCCTTGGGTCTTGTCGCCATAACTGGAGACCTGCGCGACGGCGCACGCGGGCAGGAGCAGTCCCAATCCCAGAGCTGCACACGCGATCGGGAGAGCCCAGCTTCTTTGCTTACGAATTGTGTTCGATGGTGCCAAAGCAAGTCCTGAATTCTTACTGCTGTTTTCTTCTTACTCCGATTTTATTCGTGGTGCGCTTCAGCGCGGTTGAACTCGTTCCTCTGCTCGCGCGCCTCGATGGTGTCGAGCTCGTATGCGGTGCGGGCAAACCCATCCGTCAGCGGCGCCTGCACGGTCGGCGGGTTCTCGCCGGCCATCAGCGGACCGGGCTCGGCAGAGGCCGGCGGCTTCGGGAGACCCTGTTGGACGATCAGCTGCATCGCGCGCGCAACCGGTATCCGAATCGTTCCGGCCGGCAGGTCCTTTGAGGTGCTGTAGTAGTTCAGCAGCAGGTCCTCGCGGGCGTGGAGGTCGGCGATGTCCTGGTTGCCGTCGTCGGTCTCAAGCCGCGGCGTCGGAAAGCTCTGCGTCATCTGCGCAAGCGCACGCTGCTCCATCACTGCATTCGACGTAAGGTCTTCACGCTTTTCGCCGCGAGGCGTCGCTCCCGGCTCAGCCTGGCCGTGATGCCACTTATTGGCGGGACCGTCCTGCTTTGCCAGCGCGTAGTTGATCGCCTTGCCCATGAAGAAGCAGAAGACGAAAAAGATGACGAGGAAGCCGCCCAGGGCGGCGACGAAGGTGACGATGCCACCAACGTTGACGTCCTCGACCTCGTATCCCGGGTGTTCCGGGTCGCGCACCGCCGGAACGGGGTGTGGCCCGGTGGGATGCGGGCGGCCCGGGTCGTGTCCTTCGTGTCCTCTAGTGGGCATGTTCAGGCTCCAGAAGCTCTTCAGTGTGCGGGTCGTTCACGTTGATGAGCGGCCTGCGGGTCAGTTCAGTGAGATAAAACACGGTCCAGAAGGAGATCACGGCCAGCGGCACGGTGATGTAGGCCAGAATGCCCCAGTTGTGGTGTAGGTGGAGGTTGCCGGCGGCATCGCCGAAGTTCGGCTCGATCAGCCAGAACATGTCGATCAGGCGCGCGCCCAACATGAAGATGCACAGCCAGATCATCCGGCGCTTGGAGCGCTTGAAATCGCGCGACAGCAGGATGCAGAACGGGATGACCCAGTGGCAGATGACGTCGAGCGTACAAATCACCCACCAGCCGCCGCGGATACGGTGCAGGTACCAGGGAATCTCGTCCGGCACGTTGCCCGAGTAGATGATGAGGAACTCGGCGAAGGTGAGATAGATGTTGAGCATCACGAAGGCGAAGGCCAGCTTGCCGAGATCGTGCTGCTCGGTGATGCGGAACATCGACTTCATCGGCTCGTACTTCGACAGCAGGATCAGCGTGAGAATGCCGATCGCCAGCACCGCGTAGCCCTGCGCGACGAGGAACTGCAGGCCGTACACCGACGAGTACCAGGTCACATCCAATGATTTGACAAAGACGATCACGAAGTCCGTCATGGCAACGACATAGAGCAGCAACGCCGGGCCGGAGAGGTTCTCAAAGATCGTCCGCCACCGATCGAAGCTGAGGAACGTCCCCGCCGCGGGATCGGCGTCGCGGCTCAACGACCAGCGATTCAGCAGCGTAATGACGATCGCCATGAAGCCGAGCACAATAATGTACTGCACCCACGCGCTTACCGGGCTCAGCATGGTGTGCTTCAGGTTGATGCACAGCTCCTGCTCCTGGGTGAGGATGCCGGCCTGAAATGCGTTCCAGGTCTGCTGTGGTGTATGGAATGCCGCCCACTGGTAGAGGTGCTTCATCAGGAAGAGCACCGGAAGCATCATCAGGACGACCAGCCAGATGGTGCGGGTCATTGCCTCGAGCGGCCGGCGCAGGACGTGACCCCACTTACCGCCCGAGAGGTACTGCACGAGCAGCAGAGCCAGTGCACCGCCGGTGAAGTTGAAGCAGGTCATCACGCCCATCAGGTAGGCGCGCAGCAGATGGTTGCGGCCTTCCGGGGTCCACACGAAGGCAAGGATCGAGATAAGCCCCAGCAACACCGCCGCGACCAGTGCCGTCGTTCGCCAGCGGATGACGAAGTCCGGCGCAGTCAGCACCGAGGGCATCTGCCGCGGAAGAGGATGCGCCACTTCACCGTGGGTGGGGCCGGCTCCAAAATGTTCGTTCTCAAATGCCATGCGTCAAATCGCCTTCAGGTTCGAGATCCCTCTCCCGGTTGTGCCGCTACTTCGGTTTCGGCAAGGACATGTGTGCGGGCCCGTTCGTGCCGGGCGGTGTCATCGTGGGCTCCGGCGAATTACGGTTGCCCGAGTTCTGCGTGGCCGCGTGGCTGCCATGTGCTCCGGCGGCCGATAAGGTCTGTGCGTCTGCCTGGCCCGGGATGCCATTGTCCTGCCCATTCGGTGTTCCATAGACCGCAGTTGAAGGCATGCCCCACGGATCCGCAAAGCCCGGCGGCATACCCTGGTCGGTTGCGATCTGGTGCAGGTCTTCGAGATGCGCTCCGGCCGGAACGTCGGATTGCTTGGCATCCTGGCTCAACTGCAGCGCGCGGATGTAGGCCGCAATCGCCCAGCGATCCTGCGGCGTAATCTGCGCGGCGTAGTCCGGCATCGCGCCATACCCATTCGTCATGACCGCGAAGAAGTGCCCCAGCGGCGCATTGCGCAGCCGGTCGGTGTGGAAGTCGCCGGCCGGGCGGTATCCACGCTGCACGATCATGCCGTCGCCGTTGCCGACGCGCGAGTGGCAGGGAGTGCAGTAGATATTGAAGCGCTCCTGGCCGCGGGCCATCGTGTCCGGCGTGAGATCGATCGGAAGCCCATCGCCTTCTTTTCCGTTGATCATCCCCGTGTAGAAGTACGAATCCTCATTGCCCTGATTGCGTGCGACGGTGTTGGCGACCTGCGGACGCACCGACCGGCCGTCCGGATAGAACGACGTGCCGCGCTGCGGGAAGAACTTCGGCTCGTCATGCATGTCCTGCCGGCACCCGGCAAGCACAAGCATCGCAGCCCATCGCAGCCGAGATCCTACTGAACGATCGCGCGCATACCCGCATTCCTGTTCCCTGTTCCCTGATCTCTGATCTCTGCATTAGTGGTCGACCTCCACAACAGAGACGGGGTTGAACTGCTCGAGAAACGCGCGGGTCTCAACCGGCGAGAAGCGAGGGTCGTGCGACTCAAGGCAAAGGAAGAACTTGTCCGTGGTCGCTCCGTCGCGGAAGTTCGGCGCATTGAACAGCGGATGATAGAGCTGCGGTAAGCCGTTCAGCGCAATCATCCCAAACGCCGCCGACAGACCCGAGAACAGAATCGTCCACTCGTACCCCGGGATCACGAACGCCGGCCAGCTGAACAGCGGCATCGCGCGGATGTTCAGCGGGTATCCCCAGACGTTGATCCAGACCTCCATCCCGTACCCGGTAATCAGGCCCAGGATGCCGCCGATCAGGCAGATCAGAGGAACGCGCGTCTTGTGGAAGCGCAGCGCCTCAGCCGCCTCTTCGACGGGATACGGCGTGTAGCACTCCATCCGCCGGTAGCCGGCGCGGTGCGCCATCTCCGTTGCATGGACCAGCTCGGCCGGGGTGTTGAACTCCGCCAGCAGGCCGTAAATTCCCTCACGCACTAGCATCAGAGCGCCTCCTCAACCACATGGTCCGCAGCGGCTCCAGGGCCGATCTTGGTCTGCGGCAGCATCATGCGAATCTCGCTCATCGGGATCATCGGAGCGAGTCGAGCAAACAGCAGGAACAGCACGGTGAAGAAGCCCCATGTCCCGATAAACAGGAAGTAGTCCCAGAACGTGGCGCGGTATGTTCCCCAGCTTGACGGCAGGTAATCACGGTAGAGCGAGGTCACAACGATGACGAAGCGCTCGAACCACATACCGATGTTCACCACAAAACTCAGGAAGAACAGGTACCCCGGGCTGATGCGCAGCCGGCGGCTCCACAGGGTCGTCAGCGGGATCGCAATGTTCGTCAGGATGAGCAGCCAGTACGCCCAGCCCATCGGACCGAACATGCGGTTCCACATCATGAAGAACTCCCAATGGCTGGCCGAGTACCAGCTCATGAAGACCTCCATGCCATACCCGTAGGCGACAATCGATCCCGTCGCCAGCATCACCTTCGCCATGTTGTCGAGATGGCGCAGCGTCACCAGGTCTTCCAGGTGATAGAACTTGCGGATCGGAATCGCGAGCGTCAGCACCATCGCGAAGCCCGAGTACACAGCGCCGGCGACAAAGTAGGGCGGGAAGATGGTCGTATGCCACCCCGCCATCGCCGCCACTGCGAAGTCGAAGCTGATGGTCGTGTGTACCGAGAGCACCAGCGGCGTCGAAAGCCCGGCCAGCAGCAGCGATGCCGACTCATAGCGGATCCAGTGCCGTGTCGATCCGCGCCATCCGAGCGACAGCAGGCCATACAGGTACTTCGCAACCGGCGACTGCGCGCGGTCGCGCAGCGTTCCAAAGTCCGGCACCATGCCGATGTACCAGAACACCACCGAGATGGTCGCGTAGGTCGAAACCGCGAACACGTCCCACGCCAGCGGGCTGCGGAACTGCGGCCAGACGTTCATCGTGTTCGGGTACGGGAACAGCCAGTATCCCAGCCACGGACGGCCGACGTGCAGCAGTGGGAACATGCCGGCGCAGCAGACCGCGAAGATCGTCATCGCCTCGGCAAAACGGTTGATCGAGTTACGCCACCCTTGCTTGAACAGCAGAAGAATTGCGGAGATCAGCGTGCCGGCGTGACCAATACCGATCCACCAGACGAAGTTGATGATGGCGAATCCCCATGCTCCGGGAATCGTGACGCCCCAGATTCCGACGCCCTTCAGCACCAGCCAGGTGACGGCGATCACCACGGCCAGCGCGACGGTAGCGGCAAAAAAGAAGCCGCCCCACCACGCCCATGGCGTCGAGCCCGTGAGCACAATGCCGGCAATCTTCTGGGTGACGCTCCTGAAGTTGTGCCCTGGCGCAATGACGGCGTACTCGCCCGTGCGCGGGTCGATCATCGGATCGTGCACCGTCTCCGGATCGGGAACTGGATGGTGGGTAGCCATGCTAAGCAAGCTCCGGGTTCGGGTTGATGACACCGGCCGTGTACGTCGTACGCGGACGATAGTTCAGGTCGGCAAGCACCTGGTAGTCGCGCTCAGTCGCCTTCCGCTTCGAGACCTTCGAGTTCGGATCGTTCATGTTGCCGAATACGATCGCGTCCGTCGGGCAGGCCTGCTGGCACGCGGTGATGATTTCGCCGTCCTTAATCGCGCGGTTTTCCTTGTCGGCCGTAATCTTCGCTTCCTGGATCCGCTGCACGCAGTAGCTGCACTTCTCCATGACGCCGCGCGAACGCACCGTGACATCCGGATTGCGCATGAACTTGAGGCTCTCGGTGTCATAGTCCGAGTACAAGAGGAAGTTGAACCGGCGGACTTTATAAATGCAGTTGTTCGAGCAGTACCGCGTGCCGACGCAGCGGTTGTAGACCATCACGTTCAGGCCCTCGGGCGAGTGAATCGTCGCGCCAACCGGGCACACCTGCTCGCATCCGGCCGACTCGCAGTGCTGGCACAGCATCGGCTGGAAGAACGCCTGCGGCGTATGCAGGTCGCCTTCGAAGTAGGTGTCGATGCGGATCCACTGCATGATGCGGCCGATCTTCACCTGCTCGCGCCCGACCACCGCGATGTTGTTCTCCGCGTAACAGCTCACGATGCAGGCATTGCAACCCACGCAGGAGTTCAGGTCGATGGCCATGCCCCACTTGTTCTGGAGCTGCCTGGAGGACGGGTCCTGGTGGTCGTAGCGCCATGCATCCGGCCAGAAGCTTTCGTCGTTGGGCACCGCCTCGCCCTGCGGGTTGTAGCCGATCTTGTTCACCAGGGTCAGACCGTCCGACGTGCCGTGGTGCGCATAAGCCTTATCGTGCTGAACGTCAGCGACGGTGGCGTAGCGGATGATCGACCGCTCCTGCGCCTCATGCCCGGCAAGCGAGTAGGTGCCCTGCTTGTCGAACTCCTTGCGCTCCAGGTCATGCTGCGCGTAATGCGCCGCGGTGCTCAATGTTGTGCACCTTGGTCACGCAGATGTCGTACGTCCCATGGCCGCGCGTCACCTTCAGGCCGGTGTCGGACAGCGGATTCGTCGACGTGCGCAACAGGTACGCATTCACACCCACGCCCGCGCCCACGCGGCCCGCCTCGGCACGGCGTCCGCCGCCGAGATACAGCGTGACGCAGTCGTTCGGATGTCCCGGAACCATCAGGACCGGAGAGATAACCTTGCGGCCGTGAAGCTCGAGCTCGATCGCTTCGTTCTCCTCGATGCCGAGCTTGCCCATGGTGTCGAGGCTCATCAGCGCCGCGTTATCCCACGACAGGTTCGTCACCTGCTTGGGCAGCTCCTGCAGCCAGCCGAGGTTTGCGTACCGCCCGTCATAGAGCGACGGATCGGGAACAAACTTAATCTCCAGTGTGCCGTCGCCAGCCGGCGCGGGGGCCGGAGCCGGAGCAGCGGGGGCCGCTGCCTTGGGCGCGCCGACGTTCGCAGCCGTACTCGCCGATCCGTCAACCCAGCCGTCGTGCAGCGCCTTCTTCCACGCCGTCCCGAAATCGCCGCCGCCGCCTTTCGCCGACCCGATGTAGGTCTTGGCATTCGCCGCCACCACGTCGTACGCAGACTGCGATGGATCGATCAGCGTCTGCAGCACGTCATGCGCGCTGTGGCCGCCGTACATCGGATCGATCATCGGCTGCACGATCGAGATCGTGCCGTCGGGTGTGCGCGCGTCCGACCAGCTCTCGAGATAATGCGCCTGGTTGATGTGCCAGTTCGAGTAGAAGCCGGTCTCGTCGAGGTACAAGCCGAGGTGAACGGTGTTCGGAACCTTGTTGAACGCGTCGGCAAAGTTCAAATCAACCGGCGCGTTGTACATCGGGTTCACGCCCAGCATCACCAGCCATTGCACCTTGCCCGCGTTCATGTCGTCGACGAGCGACTTCAGATCGGCGCCCTGCTCGGTCGGTATGGGCACCAGCGGTGCTGAGTAGCTGACCGTCTTGCCGACTGCGCCGAGCGACGCGTTCAGCGCATGCGCTGCGGCATGGCACGCAGCCGAGCTCTGCGGGCCCGCAATCACCACCGCGCGGCCGTTCGACTTCTTCAGATCGTCGAGAACTCCGGCGAGAAACTTCTGCGCCGCAGGATTGCTAATCGCCGCACCGTTGCCGCCGCCGAGCGCGTTCGCAAACGCATCCACCTCGCTCGGCTTCAACCGCAGCGCATGGTCGGCCTTGAATCCGGTCACCGACGGCATCGTCTCGACGACGTACAGCCGGTTCATCGTCTTGCCTTCTTCGTACCGGCGGCGCTCCGCAAACGAAGCCGCCATCGGAATGAAGCCGGGGAACTGAATCCCGCTCAGGAAGTCCGCATCGAGCGACAGAATCACATCCGCATCGTCCAGCTTGTACTGCGTGTCGTAGTAGTCGCCGAACGCCGCCTTCGAAGCCGCGCGGCCCGCGTCGCCATTCACCGCGTCGTACTGAATCAGCTTGGCCTGCGGATACTTCGCCTGCACCTGCTTCCACTGCGCGCCCATGGTGGGCGACGTAATCGTCTCCGACAGGAAGTACAGCCCCTGTCCACCCTGCAGCTGGCCTACGCCCTTCGCGAATTGCTGCTGGAAGTCGCCCCAGTCCGCAGCCTCGCCCCGGAAACGCGGATGCTGCGAGCGGTCCGGGTCGTACAGGCCCAACAGAGTGCCCTGGGTGTACGTATCCGAGCGGCCCTTGGACATCGGGTGCTCCGGATTGCCGTCCACCTTGATCGGCCGGAATGCGTCCGACTTGATCAACACCGGAACCGCGCCCGTCGGGAACGGATGCGCGCTCGCGAAGTACATCGGCCGGCCCAGGACCAGGTCCTCGGGCTGCTTCACGTACGGGAAGATCGGCTCGTCCGGCTGCTTGGTGCAACCGGCGAGGCCGGCAAGCGCGAAGCTCGCTCCCATCACCTTCATGAAGCTGCGCCGCGAAACCGCGTCGACCCACTCACCGGCACCGGCCTGGCGCGGAAACTCCTCGGCCATCAGCTCGTGGAACTCCGGCGTCTCGGCCAGCTCATCCAGGTTCTTCCAGAAGCGCCGGCCGGTCTTGCCGTCCAGCTTCGCCCGAACCTCGGCCAGCGTCATCTTCTTGCGCGGCGCCTGCGGGCCACTCGGGGTCGTCGGCGCAATCGCGGTAACAACCTGCGCGGAACTGTTTCCTGCCGCCGGCGCTCCGCTCTCTGGCGCAAGACGTGCGGCCGTTGCTTCCTGGTTCATCATCGTCTCGTTCATCGGTGGCATGTCTCGCAGCTGGAAAGCTCGTTACCCGTGCGGATGTGGTACTGGTTCATCAGGTAGTGGCCGAAATCGATCTGGTTGGTGAACTTCTGATAGTCCGCCGGAATCTTGATCACCGGCACGTCGGAAACCGATCCCGGCTCGCTGCGCGGATGTGGTTGCATCGGGAACCCGGACTGCGGCCTGCCCTGCCCAATAGGGTGCGGCGGCTCAGCCTGGGCAAGCTCCGGATTCTGTCCCGTCGTGGGATCCGTCGTCGTGCACGAGACGTCGCCTGCGGTAGGCCCCTGCTTGCCGGTCGTCGTACACCACACCGGCTTCTCGCCAGTCGGTCCGGCCCATGCCATGTTGTAAATCTCCGACGGTAGGCCGCAGGTTCGTCGCCGGATTGCGATGGCAGTTGAGGCACCACTCCATCTGCAGCGTGTTCTCCTCGTACATCAGCGGCATCTCGTCCACGCGGCCATGACAGCTCGCGCATCCGATGCCCTTGTTCACGTGAATCTCGTGATTGAAGTACACGTAGTCCGGAAGATCATGCACTCGGATCCACTGGATCGACTCACCCGTCGCCCAGCTCTGCCGCACCGGCTCCAGCAACTGCGCGTTGGTCCAGATCTCCGAGTGGCAGTTCATGCACGTCTTCGTCGGCGGAATGCCGGCGTACGAGCTCTTCTCCACCGACGTGTGGCAGTACTGGCATTGCAGCCCGAGCCCCTGCACGTGGTGCTTGTGGCTGAACGGCACCGGCTGGTCCGGTCGCTGGCCCTGCCGCGTCACCCACGGTGACCGTTGCAACTCGTTCAGCGTCACGCCGAGCGCGATGACGATCAGGCCCGTCAGCACAAGGCTCATGCGAACCAGTGCGTTCGAACTGCGGTCAAAGACTTGCGCCATGAGTGCGTTCCTGCTCTCCATTCGCCAACTCAGAGTTGGCGTGGCTTGCTCTAATTCAGTTGCATGCTGCTCCCTCGTCCTGCGACGGACGACTGCAGCAACTATCTAGATATCTGTCCGTAGGGGGAACCAACGAGACCGACTCTGCTATCGAGAGCCAAAGTATAGCAGCCGATTTGCTGAGGTTTGAAGAGGGTTGCCGCCGGAGTTGACCGATGTTCGATGCGGTGAATGATCCTTAATCGTCAGAGAAAGCTTGATCGGCCATAATTTGCCGCCCTGCCTGTGACAAAAGTCTCATTGCACGGGCATCTCACTCAGCAACTGCGTCCACAACAGTCCGAATTCTGTTGAGGATTACCAGCAGGTTTACTCAGCAACGGGCGCAACGCTGCGCTCCACCCACGCAGTCCACTCGTCTTCACTGATCGCACTCGCCGCGGCGCGCAAAATCATCCCTGTCTCCTCCACCTGAGAGCAGGTCAAACCATAGCCGTTGCGCGTGAAAAAAATCATGAGTGCCGCAAAGGCCGCTCGCTTGTTTCCATCGGCGAAAGGATGATTGCGAAGCACTGCCCAGGCCAGCGCCGCACCTAATTTTGCAATCGAATCGATGTCACCATAGGCATGAAGTTGCTGGGGGCGAGCGATGGCGGATTCGAGCGCGTTCTGATCCCGCACTCCAGCGATTCCGCCATACGTCTCAATCAAACGCGATTGCACGTTGCGCAGAACATCTGCGCGAACCCAGACAAACTTCACTTCGCAAGCTCACGATAAGTGTTGCGGTGCTGCGGTTCCGTTCGCAGGAAAGCCTCTACCTGGCGGGTGAACTCTTCATCGACAGGCGTCAGTTGAAACACGCTTCCCACCTTGTCGAGATCCACCAGCGAACCCTCCTGAAGCGCCATCTCTTCGAGAAGCTGCTTGGGAAGCAGGACTCCGTAGCCGTTTCCGATCTTTCGCACCTTCAGTTGCATGACGTAATTATAACTCACGTTATAACTGCCTACAAGACCATAAATACATTGCAGTTGCGTATCATCCATGCATGCCGCGCCCACGCTCCGGCCCCACTCACAAGCCGCCCTTCGACGCCGCCGAAGCTACCGCCGCGCTCTCTGCCGCCGATCCCAAACTCGGCAAGCTCATCGCCCGCGCCGGCCCGTTCACGCTCCGACTCCCCGGCCAGCAATCGCCCTTCGAAGCCCTGGCTGAATCCATCATTTATCAGCAGCTGCACGGCAAAGCCGCGGCCAGCATCCACGCCCGCCTGATCGCCAGCTTCGAGCCCGGCATTGCGCAAAAGACCGGCCTCGGCAACCACCCCTCGCCCCAGCAGCTCCTCGACTGCCCGAACGAGCAGCTTCGCGCCGCGGGCCTCTCCCACAACAAGGCGCTCGCCCTCCGCGACCTCGCCGCCAAAACCCTCGACGGCACCGTCCCCACCCTCGCGCGCATCAAGCGCATGCCCGACGAAGACATCATCGAACACCTCACCCAGGTTCGCGGCATCGGCCGTTGGACCGTCGAGATGTTCCTGATGTTCCGTCTCGGACGCCCTGATGTCCTCCCGGTCGGCGACTACGGCGTGCGCAAAGGGTTCGCCCTGACCTTCCTTGGCCTCAAAGCCACGCAAAAGGTCACGCCCGACCTCCTCGCTACGCGCGAGCAGATGGAGCGGCGCGCAAAGAAGTGGGCGCCGTGGCGCTCCGTCGCCAGCTGGTACATGTGGCGCGCCTGCGACCTCGCAGCCGGCAAACTCGTCCAGCCCGAGTGATGCACTCTCTTCACAGCCTTCGGCCGGCCACACAGCGACGACTTCAATGTTTTGCCATCATCCTGCTGCTGATCCCTCTCGGCCTCCTCTGCCGGTTCGTTCCGCATCGGCCTTCCACCCGTCATCGTCAAATACGGCGGCTCATTCCTCTGGGCCGCGCTCGTCTACTGGTGCCTCGCCCTGCTCCTCGCCCGCGCAAAACCCCTGACCATCGCGCTCCTCGCAATTGTCGTCAGTACTGCCGTTGAATTCTTCAAGCTCGTCAACCCTCCAGCGATCGACGCCTTTCGCGACACATTCGCCGGCAAAGTTCTCCTCGGCCGCTACTTTTCCTACAAAGACATCGCGGTGTATTCCATCGCAATCGCTATCGCCCTCTGGATCGACCACGGTGCGCTCCACAGGCCGGCCGCATCCAAAGGATAAGATTTTTAGAGATGGTCCGCAGATCCGCAGCAAAGTCCACTGAACCCGCCCCAAGCTCCAACCGATTCGTCTGTGTCCACGGACACTTCTATCAGCCGCCGCGCGAAAACCCGTGGCTGGAGACGGTCGAGATGCAGGAGTCCGCGGCGCCCTATCACGACTGGAACGAGCGCATCACCTCCGAGTGCTACGCGCCCAACGGCGCCTCGCGCATCCAGAACAAGCAGAACAAGATCACGCGCATCATGAACAACTACGCGCGCATGAGCTTCAACTTCGGCCCCACTCTGCTGAGCTGGCTGGCCGACAACGCGCAGCGCACCTATCGCATGATTCTCGACGCCGACGCTGCCAGCCAGGAGCGCTATAGCGGCCACGGCTCGGCGCTCGCGCAGGTTTACAACCACATCATCATGCCGCTCGCCAGCGAGCGCGACGCCCGCACCCAGATCCGCTGGGGCATCGCCGATTTCGAGCACCGTTTCGGCCGCACGCCCGAAGGCATGTGGCTCGCCGAGACCGCCGTCTCCCGCAATGTGCTCGACCTTATGGCGCAGGAAGGCATCCGCTTCACCATCCTCGCGCCTCATCAGTGCGCACGCGTTCGTCCGCTACACGAACCCACATCGTCGAACGGCTCCGGTCCATCCGAGCTGCCCGAGAATCCCTGGCGGGATACCCCGAACGCCTCCGTCGATCCCACCCGGCCCTATCTCATCCACCTCGACGAAGGCCGCTCCATCGTCGTCTTCTTCTACGACGGCCCTGCCTCCCGCGCCATCGCCTTTGAAGGCCTGCTGGACTCAGGCGAAGAGTTCGGCCGGCGCCTGCTCAACATCCACCGCCCTGACAGACCCGCCGACGAGCCGCAGCTCGCGCACGTCGCCACCGACGGCGAGAGCTACGGCCACCACCATCGCCACGGCGAAATGGCGCTCAGCTACGCCATGCACTGGATCGAAACCACCGGGGAGGCGCGGCTCACCAACTACGGCGAGTTCCTCGAGCGATTCCCGCCGCGCTGGGAGGCCGAAGTCTTCGACGACAGCTCCTGGAGCTGCGCCCACGGCATTGAACGGTGGCGCTCGAACTGCGGCTGCAACGGCGGCAAGTCCGGCTGGAACCAGCTCTGGCGCGGTCCATTGCGCGAAGCCCTCGATCTTCTGCGCGATCAAACCGCCCCACTTGCAGAGGAGCTCGCCAAGCCGCTGCTCAAAGATCTCTGGGCTGCACGCGACGGCTACATCGATGTCATCCTGAATCGCAGCCCCGAAAACGTCGACCGCTTCCTCGAGGCGCACGCGACGCACGAGCTCTCCGAGCAGGAGCGCGTCACCGTCCTTGAACTGCTCGAGCTCGAGCGCTTCAGCCAGCTCATGTACACCAGTTGCGGGTGGTTCTTCGACGAGATCTCCGGCATCGAGACCGTGCAGATCATCGCCTACGCCGGCCGCGTTCTACAGCTCGCAGCAAAACTCTTTGGGGAGCCCGCACGAAAGCTCGAAGAAGACTTCCTCGCCATCCTCCTGCGCGCTCAAAGCAACGTCGCCGAGATTGGAAACGGCGCCGAGGTTTATCGTCGCTTCGTCAGCGCCGGAAAGGTCGACCTGGAACACGTCGGCGCACATTATGCCATCAGCTCGATGTTCCGCGCCTATCCGGCCTCCGGCCAGCTCTTCTGCTACGACGTCCATCGTCACAGCTACGATCTCCTCACCTCCGGCCACGGCCGTGTCGCGCTCGGCCGCGCCGCGCTGCGCTCGCGCATCACGGAGGAGACCGAAGAGATCTGCTTCATCGTGCTCCATCTCGGCGACCAGAACCTCTCCGCCGCGGTCAAGCGCTTCCACTCCGGCGACGAAAACGGCTGGAACACATTCAACAAAAACGTCCGCACCGCCGTGCGCCGCGCCGATATCCCGGAGCTCATCCGGCTCATCGACCGCTTCTTTGGCGGCACGCTCTACTCACTCACATCTCTCTTCGCCGACGAGCAGCACCGCATCCTCACCAGCATCCTCAACCAGACCCTCGAACAGGTTGAGAGCTCACTCATGCGCATCTACGAGGAGCACGCGACGCTGCTGCACTTCCTCGGCGAAAACAACGTTCCGCCACCGCCCGCGCTCGCCCTGACGGCCAGCTTTGCCATCAACGCCAGCCTGCGCCACGCCCTCGAGGCCGAGAGCTACGATCCCGCGGAGGTCACGCGGCTGCTTCGCCGCGCCGAGATCGACAATGTGACCCTCGACGCTCCCCTCCTCAGCTACACCGCCGACAAGCGGATGAGGCGCGCCATGGTCCGCCTTGAAGCTAGCGCCGAAAGCCAGAATCTCGCCGTTCTCTACGAAACCCTGGCCATGGCCGAGAGCCTGCAGTCCCTTCCCATGGACGTGAACCGCTGGCAGGCCCAGAACATCTGGAACGATATGCTGCGCCGCAGTGAAAGCCAGTTCTGGTCACGCGAGTGGCGCGACGGTTTCCTGCGCCTCGGGACCGCAATGGGCATCGCCGTCGAGGAGCTCGTCACCGAGGAGAACGTCCGGGCGTTCTAGCCCCCCGCACCTGCATCTTCGGTATGTCGCGGCCAGCACACATTCAGCCGACCAATTCCTGACAGACATCTCTAAACCGCTCTGCCGCCGTCCTTTGTTGCATGTGTGAGTTGCTGCATGCGTGACTCGAAGCACAGCGAATTGAGGACCATCTCGGGAGGCGTGCTAGCCCTCTCGGTCCTCGTCATGGCCGCTGAGTGGATCCTCCTCGTCGCCGGCACCAGGCGCGACGAGATGATCGTCGGTGCCCTCTGCGTCATCGCCGCCGCACTCTTTCTCCAGCTCGTCTACCGCGCCGAAGACCAGAAGCTCGACATCCGCCTCAAAGACCTCGCCGCCTGCTGGCGCATCCCCTGGTACATCCTCACTGGCTCTTGGGAGATCACCTTCATCCTCATCAAGGACCTCCTCGGAATCAAGCGCGCCAGCTCCTTCTACCGCGTCAGCGGCTTCAAAACCGGCAAGTACGACCCGCTGCTCGCCGCTCGTCGCGTGCTCGCCATCGCCTTCACCACCACAGCTCCCAACTTCATCATCATCGGTATCGACTACGAGCAGAGCCGCATGCTCTTCCATCAGCTCCAGCGCAGCAGCATCCCTAAGATGACCCAGGAGCTCGGCGCGCTTCCAGGTAAACAGCCCGGCCCGAAGCCGGAGAGCAGATCATGAACATCTGGCTGATCTCCGGCTGCGCCGTCGCAACCTCCCTCGTGCTCTGCGCCTTCATGTGCCTGCGGGGCACACCCGAACGCCGCCTCGTCGGTCTCGAGATGACCAGCATGGTCGTCATCACCTCCATGGTGCTCTTCACCGTCGGCACGGGCCGCCTCGTCTTCATCGACCTTCCCCTGACCCTCGCGATCATGTCCTTCGGCGGCGGCCTCGTCTTCGTTCGCTTCCTGGGGAAATATCTATGAACGCGCATCATCCCATCGCCGAAGGCATCCTGCTAGCCATCGTCGTCCTCGGCGCGTGGCTCGGCGTCCTCGGCATGCTGCGCATGAAGGAACCCACGCAGGCGCTTCACTACCTGTCTCTTCCTGCCGTCGGAGCCATCGCACTCGTCATCGCGGTCTTCGCCGAGACCGGCGCCGGACAAGCCTCCTTCAAGACTCTCGCCATCTGCTTCATGCTGCTGGCCGTCAACTCCGTCGTCACGCACGCCACCGCACGTGCCTTCCGCGGTCGCGATCTCGGCCATTGGCAGCCGCGCGACGGCGAAAACATCGAGTTCGTCCGCGACACAAAGGAGCTCAACAAATGATGTGGTTCGGTGCGGGCCTTCTTCTGCTCATCGCCGTTACGGGAGCAGCCATCGTGCGCACCCGCGACGTCACCAACCAGGTGCTTGCACTCGGCTTCTACGGTCTCCTGCTCGCGCTCATGTTCTTCGTCTTCCAGGCGCCCGACGTTGCTCTCTCGCAGATCACCGTGGGCGCCGTCGCTCTTCCTTTAATGGTCATGCTCGCCATCGCGCGCATGCGCTTCCGCGACCGCGCCAAAGCCGCCGGCGTCTCGCATACAGAGGAGCGCCATGACTGAACGCGCGCGCAACACGGTCTTCTTCATCGCCGGCGCCGTCCTGCTCGCGGTCTACTTCTACTCCGCGCTCGACATGCCGTCCTGGGGAAGCTACCGCGGCCCCTACGGCGACGCCATCGCACGCGTCGCCGTCTATGAGCGCCACACCACCGACATCGTCAACGCCATCAACTATGACTACCGCGGCTTCGACACCCTGGGCGAAGAGTTCATCCTCTTCACCGCCGTCCTCGGTGTCTCCATGCTGCTGCGCCGCGAGGAAGGTGCCCCGACCGAACCCGCTGGCAAAATCCTTGATGATGGCGGCCTGAGCACCGCCGTCCGCGCAGTGAATCTGCCTACACTCCTCATCACCACTATCTTCGGCCTCTACATCTGCCTTCACGGTCAACTCACGCCGGGCGGAGGTTTCCAGGGTGGCGTCATCCTCGCCACCGGCATCGTCCTCGTCTACATCTGCGAGAACACCGGTGCGTTCTGCCGCATCACCTCACATGCCGCCGTCGAGGTCACCGAAGCAGTGGGCGCCGGTGCCTACGCCGTCATCGGCATCATCCCGCTGCTCATCGGCCTTCCCTTCCTGTGCAACTTCATCCCGCTCGGCACCACCGGTGACGTCTTCTCCGCCGGCACCATCGCGCTCATCAGCGCCTGTGTCGGTGTCGAGGTCACCGCATCCTTCCTGCTCGTCGTCTACACCTACCTGCAGGAGATCGTCACCGGCGAATTCCCGGAGGAGGAGTAACGAAACATGCCGCACATCCTTCACCTGCTTCCATATTTCGTCTCCGCGTGGCTTCTGCTCTGCGGCCTTTACGGCCTCGTCACCAGCAAGCATCTCGTCCACGCCGTAGTCTGCCTCGCCATCCTGCAGAGCTCCACCTACATGCTCCTGCTCGCCATCGGATATCGCGTCGGCGGCTCCGCGCCCATCTTCGCCGACATCTCCACCTCCAAGCTCGTCGTCGACCCGGTGGTCCAGGCACTCATGCTCACGGACGTCGTCGTCGAAGCCGTGGTCGTCGCTCTGCTGCTCGCCATGGTGGTCAAAGCCCACGAAAAGTCCGGCAGCGTTTCACCCAACGACCTCCGGACGATGCGCGGATAAAAACATGCAGATCCAGGTGAAGATCGATTGAGCATCGCACCCAACCCGCCCATCTCGCCGTCCCTCTGTGTCGCTGTGCCTCTGCTTGGCGCCGCGCTGCTCGCCGCTGCGCGCAAGTGGCTCTCGCGCGCAATGATGGATACCTTCGGCCTGCTCATCTCTCTGGCCACACTCGGAATTGCCGCGACGCTTCTGTTCGGCGCGGTGCATCACGGCGCCAGCGTCTACTGGCAGGGCGGCTGGTGGCCGCGCGGATCGATGGCTCTCGGCATCGCCTTCGTCATCGAGCCCATCGGGGCAGGACTCGCCACCCTGGCCGCCATTCTCACCTCACTCGCTCTGCTCTTCTCCTGGCGCTTCATCGACTCCGGCAACAAGCACCTTCAGCCGCTCATGCTCATCTTCCTCGCCGCGATGTGCGGCTTCTCGCTCACCGGAGACCTCTTCAACCTCTTCGTCTTCTTCGAGCTCATGAGCATCGCCGCGTTCGCGCTATGCGGCCTCAAGACCGCCGAGCCCGCTCCGCTGCAGGGCTCGTTCAACTTCGCCATCACCAACTCCGTCGCCGGCTTCATCGTCCTCACCGGAATCGCGCTCCTCTACGCGATGACCGGCGCGCTCAACATGGCCCAAATCGGCCTCTCCATCGGTCCACGCCACGATCCGCTCGTTCTCTTCGCCTGGACGCTGATCGCCTGCGGCTTCTTCGTCAAAGCCGCCATCGCTCCCTTCCATCTCTGGCTGCCCGACGCGCACGCCGTCGCTCCCACACCCGTCTGCGTCCTCTTCTCCGGCCTGATGGTCGAGCTCGGCCTTTACGCCGTCGCGCGCATTCACTTCGCCATCTTCGCGCAGTCGTTCAGCTTCCATCCCCACGCGTTCCACGGCATCCTCTTCGCCTTCGCCGTCGCCACAGTCCTCATCGCCAGCTTCATGTGTTACGCCGAGCACCACCTCAAACGCATGCTCGCCTTCTCCACCGTCTGCCACTCCGGGCTCATGCTCGCCGCCCTCGCGGCCGGCGGCCCACTCGGCCTCGCCGCCATGCTCACCTATCTCGTCGCGCACGCGTTCATAAAAGGCGGCCTCTTCTTCCTCTCCGGCGTTCTGCTCCACACCCAGAACTCCATCACCGAGCGCGAGCTCTTCGCCTCCGGCCGTCGCCTTCACCGCGTCACCGCGGTATGGCTGGGGGCGCTCTGGATCCTCGGCGGGATCGGCCTCGCGGCTGCTCCTCCACTCGCACTGCTATACGGCGAAGCCGCCGCAGAACACGCCGCCGAGCTCAGCCACCTGCACGGCCTCTCTATCCTCTTCATCATCGGCGGAGCATTCACCGCGGCAGCCGTCTTCCGCGTCGGCATGCATACCTTCTTCGGCTGGGGCGACGGCACACTCAGCGACCGCTCCGCCGAAATCGGCGAGATGCCCGAGACTCCACCCGAAGACCGCAAGCTTCACTGGTTCCTCATCGTCCCACCCGCGCTCTGCATCGCGTTCGCCATCGCGCTCTTCGCCGACCCACACTGGCTGCACATTCTGCGCGACGCCGCCGCTGCCATGGCCAGCCAGCCCGCGTACCTGCACACCTACCTACACCGGCCAGAACGTCCCGCTCACCCAGCCGTCCTGGCGCGAAGCCATCCCCGGCGCGATCCTCCGCAGCCTCATCGCCCTCGTCATCGCGATCTTGATTGCGTTGTCGTCCGTCTTCCGCAAGCGCGTTCCCCGCCCCGGACGCCTCGGCGCATTTCTCGAGCGCGGCTTCCATCCATTCCGCGAATTCCAAAGCGGCCATCCCGGCGACTACGTCCTCTGGATCACCGTCGGTGTAGCGCTCTTCAGCTCAGCCAGCCTGCTGCTCCTGCGACGTTGATCTATCGTCCGCATCCGAACAGCTCGCCGATGAACCGCCGGCCGCCGTACACCGCCACCGCGGTCGCAACCGCCGTGCCCATGCACCAGCTGCAGACCTTCTTAAACCGCACCACCTGCCGCACCGCATTGAAACCCGCCGCCCCGCCGTCCAGCAGCAGCTTTCCACCCACCGCCTTGCGCGCCCAGCCACACTCGCCCGCCGCGCACGCCAGCCCGAACGTCACCGCGAAGTTCGCCATCCCCGGCAGCGCATCCGGAACCCCGAACGGATGCGCCATCTTCGACTCCGTAATGCCATCCGAATCGAAGACCTCGCCGGGAGGATCAGGCAGATGCTCCAGTAATCCAAGCTGATGCAGCGCCACCGGCACGAGTGTCGCGACCGCAACGGCACTCGCCGCCAGCACAACTGCGCGACCGCCTCCTGCCCGCGACGCCTCGCTCACGAGTTCCTCGTCGCCACCAGCGTCCCGCCCGCCGCGAGCACCAGCGCAGCCGCTGCCACAAACCAGTTCCGGTGCAGCGTCATAAACACCTCCGCACTGGTCTGCTTCGACCGATCGTCGAACTTCCCGCGCGCGCTGTGTACGCCCGGAACATAGTGGTACAGATCGTCTGGCGCATTCGGATCGCGCGGCTCACCCTTGATCTGTTGCGACGCATAGCCCGTCTTGCCGAGATATCGATCCAGCAATCCTGGAATAAACTTCTGCCCCACAATTGCCGCGATCGTTGGCGCTCCAACCCAGTACTCGCGCCGGGGCCGCTTCGCGAATCCCGCAGCGATCACCACCTTCGCCGCAACCTCGGGCTCATAGATCGGCGGCACCGGCTGCGGATTGTTCGGCAGCCGGTTCTTCACCCAGTTGAACTGCGTCGTATTCATCGCCGGCATGTGCACCGACGTAATCTGCACATCGCTGCGGTCATGAATCAACTCGCAGCGCAGTGAGTCGGTGAACCCATTGATCGCATGCTTCGCGGCGCAGTATGCAGACTGCAGAGGAATCGAGCGGTACGCCAGCGCCGACCCGATCTGAATAATCGTCCCCTTGCCCTTCCCGTTCTCGCGCCGCATCATCCGCTTCAGCGCGGCCAGCGTGCCATGCACAAATCCCAGGTACAGCACGTCCGTCACGCGCTTGTAGTCCTCCGGCTCCATCTCCTTCACTGGAGAGAACACGCTTACCATCGCGTCATTCACCCAGACATCAATCGGCCCGAACACCTCTTCCACGCGACTGGCCGCGGCCTCAACCTGCTCCGCAATCGACACGTCGGTCGGGACCACAAGCGCTTCGCCGCCCAGCACCTCGCACTCCTGCCGGCAGGCTTCGAGCGCCTCCGGATTTCTCGCCAGCAGCCCGACACGCGCTCCCTTGCGGGCAAATCCATGTGCAATCGCGCGGCCCAAACCTGCCGACGCGCCCGTTACCACAACTACCGGTCCATCCGCCATCGTCGCTCCTCTTACGCCTTGCCTTACGGTTTGCCCTCGTCGGATTTGTTTGGCCCCTCGCCGGCCGCCGCTGCCGTCACAAGGTCGTGCAGTGCATTCGTCACCGCGGCGTGTACCTCTTCACGCATGGCTTCACGCACACCCTCTACGACCTCCTTGGGCTCCAGTTGCACATCGTCTTTCTTGCCTTCCATCATCCGGTCCAGCACCTGCTCAACCGCCGGCACAAGGTTCAGCTCCTTCACCACCTTTTTCGCAACCTTCTTGGCCGGAACACTAATCAGCTCCGTGACCTCCGGTGCGGGAGCCGCCGGCGTGGCGTCCTTCCAGTCCTTGTCGAACACGCCGATCATCTGTTTCGCAATCTTCGGATCGTGCACGATGATGCCAATCTCGCGCCGCGCCTCCATCTCCAGCTTGCGCAGGCTCTGGCTGCCCAGAAACACCGACTTGCCGTCGCGCATGATCGCTCGCGCGTGCAGCCGCCTCGGCAGCTTGCGCGTCGGCAGTGTCCCCCCCTTATTCCCTGTGCTGCCGATCACCCGCACATCCAGCCCCTGCGAGATCTTCTCGTTCAGCAGCTTCACAAAATCGCTGTCGCTGATCTTCATCTCGTACATCAGCAGTTGCTTCTTCGCGCCCTTGATAAACGCCGTCAACTCCTCGCGAGCATTCACCGGGCTCACCACAAAGTCCTTGTTCTCCACCTTGTAGGGCTTGCGCTTGGAATCGCACTCAAACAAGCGCACCGCCTCCTCCACCAGTGCCTTCTGCGTCGTGCTGATCGCAAACGACCGGCTCAGGCTGATGTCCAGGTGCGTAAAGTTGAACGCCAGCAACAGCAGCTCTTTGCCGTCGATGATCATCATCTTGCCGTGATACCGCACAAGATCATCGGCCGTGCGCGTTACCGTGATGCCGCGTTCCAGCGCGCGCATCTCAAAACGCCGCAGCACCTTGTCGCCGCCGCGGTTTGTGAACGCCACCAGCGCCTGCACGTCGACGCCGCGCTCGACCGCCTCGACCAGCGCCTTCTCAATCTCCGGCCGGTCCAGCCGGAAGATCAAAATCTGAATGCTCTTTTTTGCCCTGCGAATCGCCTCAAGGATCGGCTCAAGACCATCTTCCGGCTGCACGTAAAGCTTCACGTCCCATCCTCGCTGAGGCACACTTCCACAGGCCGTGTCTCATCCTTTGCTCTCTCGATGAAAGATGCGTAATTCACCCTTCAGGGATGTTTTTCTGCACGCGCCAGATAGCCACAAAGCCGCTCAAATGACTCTAACTAGATGAGTTTCGAAAGCCATGTTTTGGAGACGACAAATGCTCCGCCAAGCACGACCCTTTGCACTGCTTCCAGCGGCCTGCCTCCTGTTAAGCACCGCCGCGCTGTTTGCTCAGTCCACATCCGGCATCGCAGCCTCCGACCAATCCACCCAGCAGACACCTACGCAGCAGACGCCGGCCCAGCAGACACCCGCATCCACGCCGCAGAATCCGGCCTCACTGCCCCCGCAAGCTGCGCAACCGGCGCAATCTCCCACTCAGGCGCAACCGGCCGCACAGCAGCCTGGCACCGCGCCCGAGCAGGCCGCTCCCGCACAATCAATGCCTCAGCAGGCGCCCGCTCCAGTCGAGCGCACCGCCCCTGCCGAGCCGCCTGCATCGCCTGAATCCTCCGCGCCGCGCACGCCCCGCGAGCCCGTAAAGAAGTACGGCGACAAGCCCGTCCCGTCCGCCGACATCCACAACGCCTCCATCTGGCAGGATCCCGGCGACATCGCCTCGAAGGACATGTTCTACGGTCGCGGCGGCAAGAATGGTCAGCCCGTTCCGCCGTTCACCTTTCTCGAGGAGGACATGAACGGCACAAACCCCAAGGCAGACGTGAAGGACGCAAACGGAACGAAGTGGCGCATGAAGGTGGGCGAAGAGGCTCGTCCCGAGGTCGTCGCCTCACGCCTGCTCTGGGCCGTCGGCTACTACGTCAATGACGATTACCTTCTTCACGTCGCCACCATCCAGGGCCTCCATATGAAGCGCGGCAAAGAGCGAATCCACAACGGAGACCAGGTCATCGACGCACGCTTCGAGCGCAAGCCAGGCAAGGACACCAAGATCGGCATCTGGGAGTGGAAGACCTGTCCCTTCCGTGACACGCGCGAGTTCAACGGCCTGCGCGTCATGATGGCGGTGCTGAACAATTGGGACCTCAAAGACGTCAACAACGCCGTCTACACGAACAAGAAGACCGGCCGCGAAATCTTCCTGGTCAGCGACATCGGTGCGACTTTCGCGACCAACGAGCTCAAGACCAGCCGCGCCCAGGACAAAGGCAACGTCAAAAACTACGTCGACTCGAAGTTCATCACGAAGACAACTGCCACCACCGTCGACTTCGGCACACCCGGCGCTCCCACCGGCGTTCTGGTCAAATCCGCCGGCCTGATGTCCAAAGCCTACTTCCAGCGCAAAGGCTTCGAGTGGATCGGCGAAAACATTCCCCGCGAAGATGCTCGCTGGATCGGCTCCATGCTCGGCCAGCTCACTCATCAGCAGCTCGCCGATGCCTTCCGCGCCGGCAACTTCCCACCCGAGTCGATTGAGGAGTACGTCACTGCATTACAGGACCGCATCGCGCAGCTCAAGGCCCTTTAGCCGCAGCCTTGTGCGGAGACCCGATTGATGCGCAAAACAAGACACTCGATCCTTTGCACACTGTCCGTCTTCCTTCTGCTGTGCGCCGCTCAACCCGCCGCGGCGGCCCACGCTCGCATCCGCGCCACGCTCAGAAGCACCACTCTGCGAACAAGCCAGCGAAGAAGGACAATCACAAACCCATCTCTCTCGCCGAGATCCACAATCCCGTCCTCTGGACCGACACCGGGAACATCTCGCAGAAGAATCTGTTCTACGGCAGCGGCGGAGAACACGGCCAGCCCGTTCCGCCCTTCCGCTTCCTCGATGTCGACAAGCACGACTCCAACCCCAAGTTCGACGTTGAAGACGCCGCCGGCCACACCTGGCGCGTCAAGCTCGGCGCAGAGGCCCGCCCCGAGGTCGTCTGCTCACGCCTCCTCTGGGCTATCGGCTACTTCACTGAAGACGATTACGTCCTCGACGAAGCCACCGTCCCCGGCCTGCATCTCCGCCACACCGCACACAGCGTTCGTCATGGCGATATCGTGCTCAACGCCCGCTTCGCCCGCAAGCCCGACGGCGAAAAGCGCATCGCCTCCTGGCGCTGGAAACAGAATCCGTTCTCCGATACACGCGAGTTCAACGGCCTGCGCGTCATGATGGCGCTGCTCAACAACTGGGACCTCAAAGACGAAAACAACGCCGTCTACAGCGACAAGAAAACCGGCCGGCAACTCTTCCTCGTCAGCGACACCGGCGCCAGCTTCGGCACCAACGCGGTCCGCATCCGAAACAGCAACGGCAAAGGAAACGTGAAGCAGTATCTGCACTCGCGCTTCATCACCCGCAAAACCGCCACAACCGTAAGCTTCGCCACACCCGCACCGGCCACCCGCGTGCTCCTCGAGTCCGGTGGCCTCGCCACACCGCTGTTCTTCCGCCGCCAGCGCTACCTCTGGATCGCCCGGAACATCCCTCGCGAAGACGCACGCTGGATCGGCAATCTCCTCGGCCAGCTCACTCACCAGCAACTCGTCGACGCCGTCCGCGCCGGCCACTTCAGCGATCGCGAAACTGAACTCTACGTCGACGAACTCGAACGCCGCATCGCCGAGCTCCGCGACCTCTGAGCCCTACGCCACCACCGCACCCTCCGGCGCGTCCTGGAACTGAATATCGTGCAGCTGCCGGTACACACCATCCTCGCGCGCGATCAGCTCATCGTGCGTCCCGCACTCGACAATCCGCCCATCCTTCAGCACATAAATGCAGCTCGCCTTCCGGATCGTCGACAGCCGGTGCGCAATCACGATCGACGTCTTGTTCTCCATCAGCCGGTCCAGCGCCTCAAACACCAGCTGCTCGCTCGCCGCATCCAGCCCTGAGCTCGGCTCATCCAGAATCAAAATCGGGCTGTTGCGAATAATCGCCCGCGCAATCGCAATCCGCTGCCGCTGCCCGCCCGAAAGCGTCAGCCCGCGCTCGCCCACCTTCGTGTTGTACTTGTCCGGCAATTTCGCGATGAACTCCGCCGCATTCGCCGCCTCCGCCGCCTGCACAATCTGCCGGTAGTCCGCCTCCGGCCGTCCATACGCGATGTTCTCCCAGATCGTCCCGCTGAACAGCAGCGTATCCTGCAGCACCAGGCTGATCTGCTCCCGCAGCGAACGCTGCTTCATCTTCCGCACATCGATGCCATCGATCTTCACCGCTCCATTCGACACGTCATAGAAGCGCGGAATCAGGTTCACCAGCGTCGTCTTGCCCGACCCCGTCGGCCCCACAACCGCCACCGTGCTCCCCGCCTTCACATGCAGGTTGATGTCACTCAGAATCGGCCGCTCCGAGTTGTAGCAGAAGCTCACATGCTCGAACTCAATATCGCCGCGCAGCTTCGGCGCCTTAATCGCATCGGGCGCATCGCGCATCTCGTCCTCAACATCGATCACCTCCTTGATCCGCTCATACCCCACGTCCGCCTTCGTGTACGAGTCCATGATCTTCGAGATGTCCTGCATCGGCTTGTACATGCTCTTGATGTAGGACAGAAACACGTACGATCGTCCCGCCGCCCGCCACAATATCCGCCAGCGCAATCCGCCCGCCGAAGTACAGCACCAGCGCCGTTCCAATCCCCGTCACAATGCTCACCAGCGGCACCAGCCGCGCCTTCAGACGACGCGCCTTCAGCGCCGCTTCCACCGTCTCCAGGCTCTCGCCCTCCAGCCGCTGAA
Source organism: uncultured Acidobacteriaceae bacterium (assembly GCA_963777205.1). Lineage (GTDB taxonomy): Bacteria > Acidobacteriota > Terriglobia > Terriglobales > Acidobacteriaceae > Granulicella. The sequence goes on from CAVZPQ010000001.1 coordinate 847,998, forward strand.
TCTCATAGTTCTCACGCGCAAACGCCTTCACCACGCGTATCGATCCCAGCACCTCCTGCACCACCGAGATCATCTTCCCTTCCTGCTTGCGCACCGCCCGCGAGTACTTCTTCACCTTGCGCGTGTACACATACACAATCGCAAACAGTGCCGGAACTACCGTCATCGAAATCAGCGTCAGCTGCCAGCTCAGGTAAAACATGATGCCGATCATCAGCACAATCGTCGCCAACATCCACCACAATGCTCAGCAGCCCGGAAACAATAAACGTCTGGATCGCATCGATATCGTCCGTCACCCGGCTGATCAGATCGCCCGTCTTCGACTGATCGTGGTACGCCAGCGACAGCCTCTGCACACGCGCATACAGCGCCCGCCGCAGATCATGCGTCACCCATTGCCCTACCGTGGTCGTCACCCACTTCTCGCCGTAGGTGCTCACGGCATCGAGCGGCCGCAATCACCAGCACAGCCACGCACGCGACCATCAGGATCCGCATCGGGTCTGTACCCACCGTGCGGTCCAACAGGTTCGTCAGCCAGCCATGCGCAACTTTTTTATGCGGAAGAACATTGTCCAGGACGATCTTCAGCGGCCAAGGCTGCAGCACATCCGCCAGGCTCTCTCCCGTAATCGCCAGCAGCCCCATGGACAGCGCAGCCCTGTGCGGGCGCAGCAGTCCCATGATGGTCACAGTCGAGCGCGAGGGCTTGCTTTCTGAGGGCACTCACCATTGGACGCTGCGAAGTGACACAAAAGACGCCCGTTCAGCGCCACGAACCATATCGCTCGCGGATCCGTCGCTAAACCGACACTCTATTTGGAGCCGGCTCCAGGACCTGCTCGCTTCTTCCCACGCGGTCCGTTCGTCGGCGCAACCGGCTCCTTCGCCTTCACATCCTCGGCAGGCAACTCTTCCATCGCCGCAGCATCCGCCCCGCCCCCGGCCGGCTTCGTCGAAGCCTTCGCACCCGCAAAGAACTTCTCCAGCTCAAACCCGGAAGCCTTCGCCGCCGCACTCAGCTCCGCGAACTGCTTCTCAATCTTCTTGAGCTCCGCTTCAGCGTCCTCACGCTCGGCCGCGCGAAGCAGCGCCGGCACCATCATCCATGCAATCAGCTCGTCCGTCGCTTCCTGGTTGAAGTACGTCTTGCCGTCCGAAACATTCACGCCCGCCAGCCACCGCACATCCGCATCATCCCAGAAGCTCCACGACTTCACCGTCTTCTCGAGCGCCTCATCGCCATGCGCCAGCAGCACCCGCACCCTCGCCGCCGCGCGCCACACGTCCTCTCCCTCCACGCCGCTGGTCGAAAACATCGCGCCCAGCGCCTCGCGCAGTTGCAGCCGGTCAAACGCCTGCTCCGCCCTCTCCTCCGCAGGCATGCTGCGCAAAAGTCCCCACGCCAGCACCGGCGCCCAGGTCCGCTCGACCGATGAGCCCGGCTCCCAGCTCGGCAGCAGCGTCCGCACACTCGCCGGCCACACCGTCGAGAAGCCCCGCTCCAGCAGCGGCAGCCGCAACGCCGCAGCAACCAGCGGAACGAACCGCTCGCGGAACTCGCGCACAAACTGATCGGGCTTCTCCGGCTGCACCATCTCCGCCGCCCGCCACGCAAATCCGTCCACCGACTGCATCCAGTCGCCCAGCCGAATCTCCTCGTGCGGCGAAAGCTGCACAGCTGTCTTGCTCTGTTGAGCACTTCTGCCGCCTGTCTTCGTCGCCGCACCTGTCCTTCGCCCGCCGCCGCCACAACAGCCTTCGTCTCCGATGCAGCAGGCGTAGCGTTCGCTCGGATGCACCCGGCCGCGCCAGCCTCCTTCACAAGCTCGCGCGCAAGCTCCGCCACAACCCGCAGCGCTCCCGGATGCAACGCATGCTCCAGCGCCTCATGCAGCGGCCGCAGCCGCAGCAACGACAGCGCATGATCCAGGTTGTGCACGCCCGCGCCGCCCAGCGAATCGCACAGCTTATCCCACGGCTGCTCCGCCGTCGCCCGCAGCTCCTGCCAATCCAGCAGCACCACATACTGATACCCGCGCAGATCCACCGTCAGCCCGGACCGGTGAATGTCCGTCGCGCGCCGCAGATACTCCATCCCACGCGTGTGATCGCGATATCGCAGAATCAGCGACTCATCCCATCCAATGTCCAGCCCCTCGGCCAGACTGCGCTGCCGCAACTCGCCCGAGCCCTTGTCCATCGACGCCGCAGAAATATGAATCGTCCCGTGCGTCGATCCGTAGCTGTTGTTGTAAAGAACAATCGACCGCTCACTTCCGTTGCGGTTCGAGTACGCAAACACGTTCTCATCCACCGTGCCGTACCCGTTCCAGAAGTCGTACAGCACAAAGTTCGCGCTCTCTGCGAAGATCCTCCGCCGCTTCAGCAGCGGCGCAATCTCATGATTGTGCCGCGCGATCAGCGCCTCATTCGGCCACTCCTCCATCTTGGCCTGCTTGTACTCCATGCCGTAGCGCTCGGTGTAACCCTCCACCTGTCCATGCGCAAACATCGGCAGCCCCGGCAGCGTCGCCAGCAGCGTCGCCACCCCAAAGCACTTATCTCCCGTCCCGAACTGGTCAATCGTCGTCCGCTCATCCGGGTTCGACATGAAGTTCACATACCGCTTCAGAATGTCCGGATCGAACTCAATCGTCTTCTTCAGATAGCTGCGATACTTCGCATTCTCCTCATCGCGCAGCATGTTCATGAACGCCGAGTTGTACACGCGATGCATGCCCAGCGTGCGCACAAAATACCCTTCGAGCAGCCAGAACGCCTCCGCCAGCAGCAGCGTTCCCGGCACCTCCGCCGCCACGCGGTCCACCACCTCGCGCCAGAACTCATGCGGCATCAGCGCATCGAACTCTTCCTGCGACATCGCATTTTCCGCGCGCGACGGAATCGATCCGCCCGCCCCGGGCAGCGGAAACCACAACCGCTGCACATGCCGCTTCGCCAGCACCATCGCCGCGTCAAACCGAATGATCGGAAACAGTCTCGCCACGTGCAGGATGGTCTGGATCACCTGCTCGCGTACGAACGCCTTCGAGTAATCGATCTGCGCCGTATCGTTCCACGCAAACGTCGTCCCATCGTTGCCGTGATACACGTACCGCGTCGCGCCGTCCGCATGATGCCGCAGCCGAAACACCACCGCCGCATCCGACTGATCGTAGTAGTGGTCCTCGATCTTGATCTCCACCCGCGAGTCCGTCGACAAATCCGGCCCATTGAAGCTGTACGCCGGAAACGGGCTCTCCCACCGTGTACAGAAACCAGTCCGGATGCTCGATCACCCAGTCCGAATCGATGCCCATGTGGTTCGGCACCATGTCGCTCGCCAGCCGAAGCCCGAAGTGCGCCGCGCGATTGCGCAGGTTCTCATACGCCTAATTCCCGCCCAGGTCCTCCGCAATCTCGTACCGCTTCAGCGAGTACGCGCTCGCCACCGCATCATGATGCCCGCGCAGCCGCTTGATCGTGCGCGACGCAATGCTGCGCTCCCACAACCCGATCAGCCACAGCGCCGTCATCCCGCGCTCGGCCAGAATCCGCAGCTCCTCATCCGGAATATGGTCCAGCCGGTGAATGTGCCGCCCGTACTTCTTCGATAGCTGCTCGAGCCACACATACGTGCTCTTCGCAATCATCACCACATTCGGCATCCACGCCTGGTCCGCCGAGAACGCCTCATACTCATTCAGCGGCGCCTGGTAGTCCGCCGAATAACGCCGCCGCCTGCGCTTGCCCTCCGCGTCGATGTACCACTGGTCCTCAAACCCGATGTACTCATCGCCGACAAATCCCTCGCCGCCGCGCCCCGGCGCGCCATGCCTGTGAAAGTCCGGCCCCGGCGGATGAAACAGCATCCAGATCGCAATCTCTTCCTCGCGCACCGTGTCGATCGCCAGCAGCAGTCTCTTCAGATCCGTATCCAGATACGGCGACCAGTGCTCCGTATGAAATCCAGCTGCCCGGTCAGCGAATCCGGCGACGCCTTCATCGGCGCCTGCAGCGCATCCAGCAGCGTCCCCACCTCGGGCGCCAGCTTCGGCCGCGTCTTGAAGTACTCCGGCAGCGTCTCCGTCGCCTTCGCATACACCGTCTGCTCCCGCAGCGGCGTATCCGCATAAAGCTCCCGGAACGGCTTGAACGCCGGATTGATATTCGCCAGCCACAGCAGCAGCAACTCCTCAACCGCCGCCTCGCGGTTCGGCATCCCCTCCGTCGACTTCGCCAGCCACTCCGCCGGCGTCATCTCGCCGCGGTACACCGGCGTGTTCGGAAACTTCTCCGTAAACGTCCGCAGCAGCTTCTCCACCTGCTCCGGACTGGCCTGCTGCGTCAGCCACCGCAGCGCCGCATTCAGCACCTCCGGGTCCTTCTCCTTGCGGTACCGCGCAATCAGCGCATGATTCAGCTCATCGATCATGCCCATCGCATACAGCGCGCCCGCGTGAACCGTCCGCTCCGGAGCAAGCTCCCCGCCCGCCTCTTGCTCGCGAATCTTGTTCAGCGCCTGCGCCATCTTGCGCGCCGCCGCCACATTCGCAAACACGACGTTCCCCGTGTAGCTGAACAGCACCTCGTCGAGCTCAAGCCGATCGCGAATCTCGCGGCTGATATGAAATTCCATGCGACAGACTCTTTTCGAGGACAAAGGACAACAATGCGTCGCCGCACAGCGCGCGACGGGAAGCTTAATTCTTGTGAAGCGGACACAGCCCGATTAGATGCCTTCGCCTGTCCTTCTGCTCCCACCCGGCAGAATCAGCGTGCTGCCTTCTTCGCCGGCCTGCGTCCCGCTGCCTTCTTCGCGGCCGCACGTTTCGCGGGAATCTTCTTCCCCGCCGCACGCTTCGCCGCAGCCTTCTTCGCCGCCTTCGCCATCGCTCGACGCCGCCGCAGCCGACGAAATCTTCGCCAGCTTCGCCGAGTGGCTCTCCAGCAGCTTCTCCAGCTGCCGGATCAGCACCGGCGTCTGCATCGGCTTCACCAGCATCCGGTCCGCGCCCATCTCCTGCCACGCGTCATCCTCCACCGGATACGCCGTCAGCAGCGCCACCGCCGGATGATACGGCGCCGTACGCGCCGCATGAATCACCTCACGCCCCGCCGCATCCGACTCCATCCGCATGTCCGTGATGATCATCTGATACTCGCGCGACCGTATCTTCGACTTCCCCTCATGCGCCGACGTCGCCGTATCCACATCAAACCCCGATATCTCGAGCACGGCCTTCATCGTCAACAGCACGGCCACTTCATCGTCCACCAGCAACACACGGCGCTTCGCCAAGTCAGTCCTCCATCGGCCCCGCTGCACTCGTGCAGCAGGCTCCAGCAATCAAAACTCGCTGGCCATCATCCGACTCATATTCTCAATTCACAACGACCTGCGCAACCCACTGGACCCCAGAACCCGTCGTTTTACGCGCGCAGCGCCTGTCCGCCGCACCGCTGGCGCCTACGCCGCATCCACCGCCTGCCCCGTCAGCGCCGGCGCACTCGCAAACCGCCGCAGCAGCCACGGCATCGACCCGCCCTGCACCAGCACCGAGAACAGCACAACCGAATACGTCGCCGGCAAAATCCACCCTCCGCCGCGTATCCCCGGCAGCGACAACGCCAGCGCCAGCGACAGCCCGCCATGCAGCCCGCCCCACCCCAGCACCGCCACCGAGCTCACCATCCGCTGCCGGCAAACCCGCATCCCACCCACCAGCACCGCCACCACCACAAACCGCACCGCCAGCGCCGTCGCAATCGCCATCGCCCCCACCGCAAATCCGCCGCGCCCAAACGGAATCGCCAGCAGCTCCAGCCCCAGCAGCACAAACAGCACCGCATTCTGCAGCTCGTCGATCACCGTCCAGAACCGGTCCAGGCTCTCATGCGCAATCCTCTGCCGCGGCCGCTTCCGCTGGTTGAACGCCCGCAGCGCAATCCCCGCAATCACCGCCTCCAGCGGCGCCGACAAGATGCAGCATCTCCGCCACCGAATACCCACCCAGCGCCAGCGCCAGCGTCAACAGGATTTCCACCTGGTATCCATCAATCAAACTCATCAGCCACGACGCCAGCCCAGCCGCCGCGATCGCCCAGCACCACCGCGCCCCCACCTCCAGCACCAGAAACCCCGCAATATGCCCCACCGAAGGCGACCCGCCGCGCGCCACATCCAGCAGCATCAGAAACAGCACCGCGCCAATCCCGTCATTGAACAGCGACTCGCCCGCCAGCTGCGCCTGCAGCCCCGCATTGATCCCCACCCGCCGCAGCATCTCCAGCACCGCAATCGGGTCCGTCGGCGAGATCAGCGCTCCAAACATCAGGCACGGCAGCCATCCCGCCTCAATCCCCGCCACCCGCAGCGCGCCAAACATCAGCGCCGCCACCGCCGCCGCCGTCATCAGCGTCCCCGCAATCGCCAGCACGCCCACCGCCACCCGCTGCCGCACCAGCTCCCGCAGATCCAGCAGAAACGCGCCCGCAAACAGCAGCAGCGCCAGCATCCCATGCAGAATCAATCGCCCAAAATTGATCTGCGTCACCAGCCCCAGCGCCCACCCATGAATCCCCGGAGCCCACGCGCTCGCCGCCTCCAGCACCAGCGCCGCCGCCACCGTCAGCACCATCGTCCCAATCGTCATCGGCAGCCGCAGCCAGCGCACGCTCACCCATCCGAAGATGGCCGCCGTCGCAACCAGCACGCTGATCAACTGCAGAGTAGACATTCGTCGCTCGCGGCCTTTAAGCCGCACCAACGAAGTCTATCCGGTGTGAATAGATCATTCGACTCACACCAGAGCTGCTGATCTACCTCTCTATCACCTCGTACCGCGCTCTCCGTACCGGTCTACCCCACTACCCTGCTACCCGTCCACCACACCCGGCACTGCGGCTCATGCACCATCGCCTGCCCCGCCTTGCACCCAAACGCCTTGTCGAACTCCGGCATATTCCCCACCGTGTTATTCACGCGCAGCTCGCGCACCGAGTGCGGATTCGTCAGCACCTGCTGGCGCTCCGCCTCCGGCCGCGTCTCGCCGCACCAGTCGTTCCCAAACGCCAGAAAGAACCGCTGCAGGTTCGTCAGCCCGTCCGCATCCTTGTCCTCCAGGCTCTTGCCCTGCTTCTTCAGGTCCTGCCTCAGCGCGCTCAGCGCCAGGTACAGCCCGCCATTGTCGGCCGTGTCTTCGCCCTGCGTCAGCTTGCCGTTCTGCACCACGCCCTCCAGTCCCGGCACCGGCTTCGAGTACTCCGTCGCAATGCACGCACCGCGCTCGTCATAGGCCTTCGCATCCGCCGGCGTCCACCAGTCCTTCAGGTTCCCCTGCAGATCAAACTTCCGCCCCTGGTTATCAAAGTCGTGCGTCAGCTCGTGCCCAATCACCGCTCCTTCCGCGCCGTAATTGATCACGTCATCCGCCTTCGCATCAAAAAACGGCGGCTGCAGAATCCCCGCCGGGAAGTTGATCGTGTTCGTCTGCGGATCCTCATACGCATCCACCGTCGGCGGCGTCATGCCCCACTCCATGCGGTCGATCGGCTTGCCGATAAACCGCAGCTGCCGCCGAAACTCAAACTCATTCGCGCGCGCAACGTTCTCCGGGAAGCTGTCACGCGTGATCGTCACGCGCGCTGTAGTCGATCCACTTGTCCGGATACCCGATCTTCTCCACAATCGCCGCCAGCTTCAGCTTCGCCTGCTCCTTCGTGGCCGGCTGCATCCAAGTCGCCTTGTCGATGTCCCGCGCCCATCGCCGCCTCAATGTCCTTCACCATCTTCAGCACGCGCTCTTTGCTCTCCGGCGGAAATGCCTTCTCGACATAAACCTGCCCCAGCGCCTGGCCCAGGTCGACGTCCGTCGCTCGCGCTGCACCGGCGCCACGTCGGCGGCTGCTGCTTGGCGCCCGTAAGCAGCTTCGCAAACTCAAAGTCCGCGTCCCGCCACCTGTTTCCCAGCACCGGCGCGGCCGAGTGCACAAGCTGCCAGCGCAGATACAGCTTCCAATTGCTCATTGGCTTCGCTGGCCAGCATCCCGTTCAGCGCCTTGAAGTACTCCGGCGCAGTCACCTCATACAGCGGCACCGCCGGCGCGCCCACCGCCCCAAGGTAGGCGTCCCAGTCGAAGTTCGGCACCATCTGCTTCAGCTGCGCCAGCGTGTAACGGTTATTCGTCTTATTCGGATCGCGCCGCGTCACGTTGTCCATCTGCGCCTGCGGCCATCGCCGTCTCCATTCGCAGGATCGTCGCCGCAGCCGCCTTCGCGGCCTCCGCCGTCATGCCGTCCATCGTCAGATCGGTTTCGATCAGGTGCGTGTAGGCCTCGCGGATCTGCTGCATCCGTGGCTCGGTCCCCAGGTAGTAGTCGCGGCTCGGCAGGCCAAGCCCGCCCTGGTCCACTCCCGCCACCACATGGCTCACATCGTTCGCATCCGGCGTCGGCCCATAGCCGAACAGCGCCGTGTTGGTCTGGTTGTCGCCGCCACTCCACAGCTGGCTGAACTCCATCTGCACCGCCGCCAGCGCCACCGCAAAATCGCGCCGGCTGCGGATCGCCTCAATCCGCTCCACCAGCGGCTTCAGCACCGCGACATCGTTCGCGCCGCTGTCGGCCTGCTGCACGCAGCTGTAATAAAAATCGCCAATCTTCTGCTGGTTCGGCGTCCGCCCCGCACGCGGCGCCTCGTTCGCTTCCAGAATCGACCGCAGCTGCTGCTGGTTCCACATGTACAGCTTGGCCGCCGGCCCCCAGGAAATCTGGTCCGCCGGTATCGGATTCGCCGCATTCACCTTCCCGCATGCGTACTTGAAGAAGTTGTCGCACGGGTTCACCGAGCTGTCCACGTTCGTCACGTCAATATGGCCCAGCTGAATGTTTTCGGGAGTGGACTGCGCCAGGGCCGGCGCTGCAACCAGCAGGGCGGCAAGAGCGAGATGGATTTTCATGCGATCTCCGGGTGCGATCGGACTTTCGCGGAAGTCTACATGGCCAAACCGCCGACACGCGTTCTTATGTGACAAGCCGCGGCTGCTTCACCGCCCGCCGCCCCACCACACCGTCATCCTGAGCGGAGCGCGCACGGGGTCCCCGGCGAGCTTGCTCGCTGGGGCAGGGAGCGCGTACTCGAAGCACCCCTGTATTTGCCTTTGTCTTTGCCTTTGCTTGGAAGGCGCGAAGCGCGTCCGCTCCATGCAATGGTGCTACACTTAAACCTCCCCAGGGACTGTTGCGCTTGCTCCCTCAGGCGCATCCAAATCCAATAAACAAGCCGCCAAACCGGCGCGCCGGAGACTGCCCTATCCCCCCTCTCGACAAACGCTCGCAAAAGTCCTTCATCCGCACCAACGAACGCATCCGTGCCCGCGAAGTCCGCGTCATCGACGACAACGGTGAACAGCTCGGCGTCATGGCGCCCTTCGACGCCCTGAAGATGGCGCGCGAGCGCTCCCTCGACCTCGTCGAGATCTCGCCCAACGCCGTCCCGCCCGTCTGCAAGATCCAGGACTACGGAAAGTTCCTCTACGAGAAGGACAAGAGCGAGCGCGCCGCCCGCAAGAAGCAGAAGGTCATCACCATCAAGGAAGTCAAGTTCTCGGTCACCGTCGACGAGCACGACTACCAGACCAAGAAGAACCAGGCCGTCCGCTTCCTCGGCGAAGGCGACAAGGTCAAAGCCAGCCTCCGCTTCAAAGGCCGCCAGATGGCCCACCGCGACCTCGGCTACAAGATCATCAACCGCCTGATCCAGGACATCGGCGAGGCCGGCATAGTCGAGTTCATGCCCCGCATGGAAGGCACCACCCTCCACGCCATCCTCGCCCCCACCAAAAAGGCCGAACCCGCCGCTCCCAAGCCCAAGCCGGCTCCGGCCCCCGCCGCACCTGTCCCCAGCGCCACAGCCTGACGAATAATTCTTCCTGCCTTAGGCCGCGATACCTCGCGGCCTTTTGCTTTAACTCGCAAACGCAAAACTCAAAACTGAACCGAGTCCCTCACCTCGGCTGTCGCCCTCGCCCCTCGATAACCTGGCCGCTCACTCCTCTAGAGCTCTCGGGCTTAGTTTCTGATCGATAATCGAAGCGCCCACCGCCGCTTTCCTCAGAAATCTGCCTTTCCCACATTTCTTAGCTCCACACAAATGATTGTTCCACGTGGAACAATCGCGCCCCGAGCCGCATCAGCTATTCGGCTTCCTCCCCGCCAAGGTTCGCGGAATCGTCAATCGGAATACCGGATGCGTGCGCCGGGAAGGATCGACCCGCGCGCATACCTGCTCAAACAGGAGCGCACGCCACACCCACAGTCGAGACCATCCCAGAGGCTTTGTCGGACGAAACGGTATTCGTGACGGTGGTTCGAAAACTCCGAAATCCGGCGCGACGAAAATCGCCCTTCAGCTGGTTAATCGTCCTCTCGTTGAAGTGGTCGCCCGTCGCTGGACCGCCCGGCTGTGTAAACCAGCGGCTGGTGTCATGCGGTCCCGTTAGTGGATTCGGAATGCAGACGACAAGCCATCCGCCAGGCCGTAGCGCCCTGTAGCAGGAGTGAAGACACATCTCGTAATCGCCCGATGGGATATGCTCCAGCACGTTGTCCAGAATGCAAAGGTCATACGTTGATGCGGGTACATCCTGAAGCTTGCCCGTCCACAGGTGTACCCGTCCCGGGTACTGGGCCTGGATTGCCTCCCATTGCAATCCTGGAGCGACATCGATCCCGTCCACAGAACATCCCTGACCTGCCATGCCGTCCGCGAGAGCTCCCTGCCCAACGCCCACCTCAAGAACTCTTTTCGCCCCGCTTAGCCGGAGAAGAGCCAAAGCGTCTTTCCTGCGATCCTGTAATTGCGCGGTATTCCCCGCGTACCGCGCGTAGAAGTCCGATTCAGCGGTAAGGGCCCATGACTCGGCATACATTTCGCCAATCAGATTCGCGCGCTCCGCCGAGCCTGGAGCAGTGGCCTCGATTCGCGCACGATAGGCCAACTGGTGCACGTAAAGACGGGCCAGCACTGTCTTGTCTGCTTCCGAGAACCTTTCCTCATCATCTGCCGGAACGGCAAATCTAAGTCTCAAAGCATCAACGGTCACGTCTTCCATAAGTGGCTCGCTGCGAGCATCTTACTTAATACACGTTTCCTTCGCAGCCATCCGTCCGCAATGCCCTGCTATTCAAGATCAGCTCATCGCCAGTCGCTCAGCGCCGCCATCGCCGCGTTATACCCGCACATCCCATGCACGCCCGCCCCCGGCGGCGTCGACGAGCTGCAGATATAAATCCTCGGATTCGATGTCCTGTACGCCTTCAGTGTCGGGCGCGCCAGTAACTGCGTCAGCGTCATCGCGCCGCCCGAGATATCCCCGCCCACCAGGTTCGGATTCATCACCTCCAGCGCCCTCGCATTCCACGCTCGCCGCGCCAGCACAACCTCCCGAAATCCCGGCGCAAACCGCTCGATCTGCGCCTCAATCACGTCCGTGCGGTCCTCTTCCGACCCCGTCGGCACATGGCAGTACGCCCACGCCGTATGCTGCGCCTCCCCGGCTTCCCCCGCCGGCGCACGCTCCGGATCAAACAGGCTCGGCTGCACCACAATGATGAACGGCCGATCGTTGTACCTTCCTTCGAACGCGTCCTCCTCCGACTTCACAATCTCTTCCAGCGTTCCGCCCACGTGCACCGTGCCCGCCCGCAGGCAATCCGCCGCCCTCCACGGGATCGGCTGTTTCAGCGCGTAGTCAATTTTGAACACTCCCGGACCGCGCTTAAAACGCTTCAATTTCGCCTTAAAGCCCTCCGAAAGCGCATCATTTGCAATCGCACTCATCGCATCCGCAGACGTATCGAACAGCGTTACATCCGCCGGACTGAGTCGTTGTAACTTCTCTATCTGCTGTACTTCAAACTCAACAATGATCCTTCCGCGCAGCGAGCGCAGATACCGCGCCAGCGCCTGCGTAATGGCCTGGGATCCGCCGCGCACGACCGGCCAACCTGTTGTGTGCCCAGCAGTTGCGAGCACGAGCCCGGTCGCTGCACTGGCCACCTCGGTTAGAGGAATCACCGCATGCGCCGCCAATCCGCCCAGCAGCGCCCGGGCGGATTCACTTGAAAACGCAGCTCTTGCGAGCCACCGCGCGGGTAGCCCCCCGACAACACCAAACGTAGCCATCGTGACCGGATGCTTCGGCGCCCCGGCGAGCGGCCGCATGAAGCCTTCGACCACCTTCGGCCAGTCCCGCACGGACGGACTCAGCAGCGCACGCCACGCTCGCGCATCGTGCTCGCTGAACTGCGCCGCGGTCGCGCCGAGATCGTGCTCCAGCATGACTGCCGTGCCGTCATCCAGCGGATGCGCGAGCGGCGCCGGCGGCTCAATCCACTGCAACCCAAACTCTTCGAGCGGTAGAGATTTGAAGAACGGTGACGCGACCGCGAGCGGAAAGCACGACGCGCCCACATCGTTGCGGAATCCGGGCAGCGTCAACTCCGCGGTCGAGCACGCGCCGCCGATGTTCTCATTGCGCTCAAAAACTGTAACGGCAACGCCGCGCTGCGCCAGCGCCACCGCCGCGGCCAGCCCGTTGGGGCCCGACCCCACAATATTTGCTGTTCTCAACATGGTCGTTGGATGCAAAGGGCCCGGCCCAAACTGGTCGTTGCGTTTTGCTTTGGTCAGCTCTCCCAGCGAACCCGGACGGCTCGCTTGCCCAGGCGCAGCACCGGGAGCATCGCCCAGCAGATCACGGGCGATCGTACGCTCCGCGAACTTCTCTCCGTTCACCGAGACCGCATTCTCAGCAAGCTTCCGCTGCGCCTCTCCCGTCGAAGGCGCCAGGCCCGCGAGCACCAGCAGCTTCGGCAAACGCACCAGCGCCCTCAGTGATCAGTCCATCGCTACCTGCCGCAACACTCACCTCGGGCAGGTCCTCGGCCACACCACGCTGCTGAAACTGGGTGGCCCATCCCTGCGCTGCTTGTTCGGCCGCGGCGGCGCCGTGGAAGCCCGCAGTGATCGTCTGCGCAAGCTCCTTCTTCACGTCCATCGGATGCAGGGCGCCGCTTGCAACTTCAGCGCGCATCGCGTCGATCTTCGACTGCGGAAGGTCGGTCAGAAACGTCCAGTACTTCCACATCAGCTCGTCGGAGATCGACATCAGCTTGCCGTACATCTCGGCCGGCGGCTCCTTGATCCCGATCGCATTGTTGAGCGACTTCGACATCTTCTGCACGCCGTCCAGACCTTCGAGAATCGGCGTCATCAGGATGATCTGCGGCTTCTGCCCGAAGTGCCGCTGCAGATCGCGCCCGCGCATCAGGTTGAACTTCTGGTCCGTTCCGCCGAGCTCGACATCGCACTCCAGCGCGACCGAGTCGTAGCCCTGCGCGATCGGATAGATCATCTCGTGCAGCGAGATCGGCTGCTCCTCCTGGAAGCGCTTGTGAAAGTCCTCGCGCTCCAGCATCTGCGACACCGTGAACTGCGCCAGCAGCTTCACCATGTCGTAGTAGCCGAGCTTGTCCAGCCACTCCGAGTTGAACCGCACCTCGGTCTTCACCGGATCGAGAAGCTTGAAGACCTGCTCCGTGTACGTCTGCGCGTTGTGCAGAATCTCTTCGCGCGTCAGCGGCTTGCGCGTGACGTTGCGTCCCGTCGGGTCGCCGATCAGCGCGGTCGAATCGCCGATCAGGAAGATCACGGTATGTCCAAGCTGCTGAAAGTGCCGCAGCTTGCGCATGAGCACGGTGTGGCCCAGGTGCAGGTCCGGCGCGGTCGGATCGAACCCGGCTTTGATGCGCAGCGGCATCCCCGTCTTGCGCGACTCCTCGAGCCGCGTCCGCAGCGCGTCAGGCGCTGCGCTGTTCGCCGCGGGAATCAGCTCCGCGGCGCCCTTGGTGATCAGGTCGAGCTGCTCGTCGACGGGCGCGAACACGTGAGGATGAGGTTTGGGGTTCTCGAGGCATCGTTTCTCCAAAGTATATGAGCCCGAGCAGCAATCCTCCTGACAGATTCTGTCAGCAGCCCGCGCCTATACTCCTCGGCATGGACGCGGAGCGCGCTCGCGCCTTTCTGCTCACCCTGCCGCACGTGGCCGAAACCCTGCAGTGGGGCGACAATCTCGTCTTCTGGGTCGGCGACAAATCAGTCGGCGGAAAGATGTTCGCGCTGCATCAATCTGTCCGCCGATGCACACGGCGTCATCTCGTTCGCGGCCGGGCCCGAGCGCTTCGCGGAGCTCGATCGAGCTGGAAGCGTTCTATCCGGCGCCGTACCTGGCGCGCGCGCACTGGGTTGCCACGCGCGACTGGAACTGCCTGCGCTCCGCCGAATGGCAGGCCGAGCTCCGTCATGCCCACGCAGTCGTGTTCGAAAAGCTTCCGAAGCGTACGCGTGACGCCCTCTCCAACCCGGCGGCGAAGAGATCGCCAACGAAGGCGGCGCAGCGCACGGCCCGCTGATCTGGACCCGTGATTAGCGCCCGCTGATCCCGCTACTCAGAGCGTCGGAGTGGCCTTCGTGGTCCAGATTCCGCGCGAACGATCCGCGATACGCATACAGCAGCACGATTTCGAGGATGTGTCACCACGATGGCGGAGCGATCATCGCCGGCGCAAGCGCGTGCAACAGGATGTGGAAGAGCCAAGATGTTCACCGTGATCGGGCACAGAATGCAGAGCCCAAAGGGCACGGTGCCGCCAAACAGTACCAGCAGCCCTCCGATGACCTGGAAAGCAGAGACGGCCTGCGACCAGCCGACGTTATGAAGGATATTAACGCAGATCGCCCATGTCATTTCCGCGCGGCGGCAGTTGCGGGTGCATGAACAGATCCCAGGCATCCGAAGAACACAAACACGAGGCCGAGCAGAATCCGGCAGACGATTGCCAACACTTTCATCGCTTCTCTGTCAACTTTCACTGGAAGATCAACAGCGAGCCCCGAAGTATCTCTGAAAGATGCTCGGGGCGCGCTAAAGTTTCGGCGTCTTTGCTTCCGGGTTTGGGATAGAGCAAGCGGCGCGAAGCTTCGCCAGTAGACAGCCAGCAGGAAGAGCTCCGCGATGAGCACCACGATCGCGAAGCCGTATCCATGCGGCCAGAGCAGCGCGTGATACAGCAGGATGTTCACGATGACCGGCGCGAGCAACGTGAGGGCCAGCGGAACGAAGCGCCCGACCAGCAGCAGCAGGCCGCCGACAAGCTGCACGACCGCGACGAAGTTGATCCAGTGATGCCCGATCATGATCCCGAACCACGTGAGCGCATCGCCGCGTCGGCGGCGGCGTGTTGAGAAATGTGCAGGATGCCATTGAGTCCGAAGACGAGAAAGATCAGCCCTTCCAGAATCCGGGCGCCCAGAACGACGTATCGCATCGTGTCTCTCCCGTAGTCGCAAGCTTCGTTGCGACCTCACTATAGGCGAAGTCGGAGTCGGCGGCGCAAATATCGCAGCAGCGAAGCCGGTTTGCACACGCGCCGCAAAAACCGATAGTTTCGCGGTATGGAATCAGCTTCACATCCCCGGGGCTCAGACTTTCGCTGGCCGGCAAGGTCGCGCTGGTGACCGGCGGCTCGCGCGGCATCGGCGCGGCGACCGTGCGGCTGCTGCGGCAGGCCGGGGCGCGCGTCGTGTTCAGCTATCTTTCGGCCGAGGACCGCGCGCGAGCGCTGGTCGCGGAGTGCGGCGGCGAAGAGTATTGCCGGGCTGTTCAGCAGGAGCTGGCGACGATCGAAGATGGCCAGGCGCTGGTCGCGGCTGCGGTTCCGATCTTCGGGCGGCTGGACATTCTGGTCGTGAACCACGGCGTCTGGCCGCCGCACGATCAGCCGATCGCCACGATGCCCAACGCGCAGTGGGCGACCACGCTGGGCGTCAATCTCGCGAGCGTGTTCGGGCTGGTGCAGGCTGCAAGCGCGCAGATGCTGCGGCAGGAGCCCGAGGGCCGCACCCGCGGGCACATCGTCCTGGTTGCCTCGACGGCGGCGCAGCGCGGTGAGGCCTTCCATGCGGACTACGCCGCCAGCAAGGGCGCGCTGCTGTCGCTGACGAAGAGCCTGTCGTCGGAGCTCGGGCCGCAGGGCATCCTGTGCAACTGCGTGGCGCCGGGCTGGGTCGTCACGGAGATGTCGGCTGGAACCCTGGGCGATCCAATCGCGTCCAAGAAAGCGCTGGGTCTCATCCCGCTCGGCCGCGCGGCTGAGCCGGAAGAGATTGCCGGGCCGATTGTGTTTCTGTGTACGCCCTGGGCGGGATTTGTCTCGGGAGAGATCTGGAATGTAAATGGCGGAGCAGTACTCGTTGGATAAAACGGAGCAGTACTAGTTGGATAAAACGGAGCAGTACTCGTTGGATAATGCGGAGCGGTTTTGGTGGGATAACAAGATGCGAGATACGAGAGACGAGATGCGAATTCCAAACCGGCCCTCCGTTTATTCAACCTCCGCTTTGCGGCGAAAGTCGCATCTCGCATCTCGCATCTGGTGTCTGGTTGCGGCGATGCTGCTGATTGCGCCGATCCAGCTCCATGCGCAGGCCTCGGCGATTCCGAGCGCGCAGAGTTCACCGGACGCCAATGACCCGCAGGCCGGGCGAAGGCTGCTCGACAAGATGGTCGAAGCGCTTGGCGGCGCGGCGTGGCTGAACCGCACGGACTACACGGCGACGGGGCAGGCTGGCACGTTTTACAAGGGCACGGCCAATCCATACGTGGTGAAGTTCGAGCGCTACGTTCGCCTGAATCCTTTTGGCGAGCGGCAGATCATCGTCTCCAAGCAGGGCGTGTTTATCCCGACAACGAAGCGCGACGTTGCGGAGATCTGGACGCCGGATGACGGCTACGAGGTCACATATAAGGGCAAGAAGGAATTGCCAAGGAAAGATGTCGACGAGTTTTTTCTGTATCAGCGGCACTCGCTGGATACGGTCATGCTCACATGGCTGAAGCAGCCCGGCGTGCTCATCACCTATGAGGGCACGGACATGGTCGAACGGCATATCGCCGACAAGGTTTCGATCCTGACGGCGACGAACGACGGCGTCACGCTCGAACTCGACGAGAGCACGCACCTGCCGATCAGCCTGAGCTTTCAGTGGCGCGACCCGACCTACAAGGACTTCAACACCGAGGTGCAGGAGTTCGACGACTATCATCCGGTGGAAGGCATCATGACCCCGCTGACGCTGACGCGGCTGCACAACGGCGACATGACCTCACAGGTTTACCTGGCAACGGTGCGCTACAACGTTCACTTTCCGGCGGACCTGCTGGATCCGGACCGCCCGCTCGCGAAGAGCACAAAGAAGTAGGTTTACGGCGGCTGATGCCCGCTGAACTTGATATCCTGACCCTCGCCATGAGTGATTCCCCCACGCCGAGCGAAGGCAGCACCTCCCCTGCGCACCATCACACGATGGACATTGTTGAGATCATGTCCATCCTGCCGCACCGCTATCCATTCCTGCTGATCGATCGGGTGATCGAAATGGAGCGGAAGACGCGGATCGTCGCGATCAAGAACGTCACGGCGAATGAGCCGCAGTTTACCGGGCATTTTCCGGATTACCCGATCATGCCGGGCGTGATGACGATCGAAGCAATGGCGCAGGCCGGCGGCGCGCTGCTGCTGACCGAGATTCCGGATCGCGAAGACAAGCTGATGGTCTTTACGGGCATCGACGAGGCGCGGTTCCGGAGGGCGATCGTGCCCGGTGACCAGCTGCGCATTGAAGTTACGGTGGTCAACTGGCGCTCGCGTGCGGTCAAGATGCAGGGCGTGTGCACCGTTGATGGCAAGGTCGCCGCGGAGGCGACGATCACATGCCAGCTTGTGCCGCGCCCGAGGAAGAAGCACACCGAGCCGGCCACCACGCAGGCGTCGCAATAGCGAATGGCCATTCACCCCAGCTCGATCATTGCGGAAGGCGCCGTCATTCCCGCGTCGTGCACGGTGGGACCGTTCTGCACGATCGCAGCGAACGTCGTGCTGGGGGAAAGTTGTGAGCTCGTCTCGCACGTCGTGCTGGACGGCCACACGAGGATCGGTGATCGCGTGCGCATCTTCTCGTTTGCGTGCGTCGGAATCAGCCCGCAGGACCTGAAGTACAAGGGTGAGCCAACGCGGTGCGAGATCGGCGCAGACACGGTCATCCGCGAGTGCGTGACGATCTCGCGCGGGACAGAGGGCGGCGGCGGCACGACGCGCGTCGGCTCCGGGTGCCTGATCATGGCGTACAGCCACATTGGCCACGACTCGCAGGTCGGTAATGGATGCATCCTCGCGAATGGAACGACGCTGGCTGGCCACGTGACGATTGAGGATTATGTGACGACGAGCGCGCTGGGGCCGGTGCACCAGTACTGCACGATCGGCGCGTACGCTTATATCGGCGGAGGCACGACGATCACGCAGGACGTGCTGCCGTATTCGCTGACCTCGATTGAGCGGAAAAATCACGCCTACGGCATCAACAAGGTCGGCCTGGAGCGCAAGGGCTTCACAGCGGACGAGCTCAAGCAGCTCCGCGCGGCCTACCGCATCCTGCAGCACTCGAAGCTGAATACGAGCGAGGCGCTGGCAGCCATACGGGAGAAGATTGACTCGGGCGAGTTTGGTGACAAGGTGGCGTACCTTGCCGACTTCATCGCGAAGAGCGAGCGCGGCGTCATCAAGTAAGCAGCGCTATCTGCCTAGTTGCCGCACAAAGAAATCGGCCATCAGCTTGTTCGCTTCGATCGACTCCGGCAGCTCCGGGTGATACCAGAAGGCATGCGGCAGGGCATCGAAGACGACCAGGCGGGCATCCACTCCGGCGCGCAGGTAAGCTCGCTGCAGATTCGCTGTTCCGCTCAGCAGAGCATCGCGCTCGCTGCTGACGAACAGCGTCGGCGGAAGCCCGTGCAGGTCGGCGTAGATGGGCGAGAGCACCGGATCCTTCGGATCCGTTGACCCGACGTAGAAGCTGTCGTGGATGGCGCCGTTTGGCGCATCGAGGTGGCCTCCCAATCCGCTCAAGGTGTACATCGCATACGAGTCGCCCATCCGGGCGAAGCTGTCCAGCGTGCTGAAGATTCCCAGGGCGGCAGGCATTGGGAGACCGAGTTGCTTCAGCTTCACTGCGACTTCCGCGGTCAGAACCGCACCCGCGGAGGTGCCGTAGATCACGATGTGCTGCGGAGAGTGCGTCTTCAGGAGCTCCTTGTAAACGCCAACCGCATCGTCAACTGCTGCGGGAAAGGCATGCTCCGGGGCTAATCGATAGAGCACCGCGACAACCTTCATCTGCGAATAGCCGGCGATCGGGATCGATTCGGCATACGAACCGGAGTCGCCGTTGAACCCGCCGCCATGCAGGTTCATCAGCACCTTGTCGGCGTTGGTGGCCGGCATATTCTGCGGTGTCACGATATGCACGGGAACGCCGGCCATCGTGGACTCTTCAATCTTGCACGGCAGCAGGGCCGTCCACTGCGTCCGCGCACGAGCCTCCCACTGGTCCAGATTCCTCCGGCGTTCCGCGAGCGGCTGCTCCGGTGCTTCGTCCGGAATCTGGCGACTGATGAACTTCTGCGCCTGCGGGCTGAGGTCCTGCGGCACCGGAACCACGCGCGTGACGTGCGCTGTTCCGTTCGCATCGATGTAGCTGGTATCGCGCGTCGGCGCCTGGGCAGCGGTGGTGGGCGAGGACGCCGTCTGCTGGGCCAAGACTGCCGAGCAGCCGCTCAACAATATGCA
The DNA here is from genome assembly GCA_963777205.1 of uncultured Acidobacteriaceae bacterium. Lineage (GTDB taxonomy): Bacteria > Acidobacteriota > Terriglobia > Terriglobales > Acidobacteriaceae > Granulicella. The sequence continues at coordinate 867,754 of CAVZPQ010000001.1, forward strand.
TGCGACAAATGTTTGCAGTTTCAGGCTGCGCCTCCGTGGTTTCGGGCCGAGGCGTCCACCATAGCAGAGACATCACGGCGCGACATGCCATGCATTACAGTGAGGAGCGGATGGACACTCTCGGCCTGATCGCCGGCAACGGCCGCTTCCCCTTTCTGCTGCTTGATGCGGCCCGCGCGCACAATCTGCGTGTGGTGGTCGTTGCGATCAAGGAAGAGACCGATCCCGAGATCGATGACCGCGCCGTCCCCGATCCGAACATCACCGTGCACTGGCTCTCGCTGGGTGAGCTGTCGAAACTGATTGAGACGTTTCGGCGCGAAGGTGTCACGCGTGCCGTAATGGCCGGACAGGTGAAGCACAAGCAGATTTTTTCGTCGATTCGCCCGGACTGGCGGCTGGCGAAGCTGCTGCTGAATCTGCGCACGCGCAACACCGACATGCTGCTCGGGGCGGTGGCGAAGGTGCTCGAGGACGAGGGCATTCACCTGATGTCGTCGACGGCATTTCTCGAGCCGATGCTCGCTGCGCCCGGCGTTCTCACGGCCCGCGCACCCGACGAGGGGGAACGGGCGGACATTGACTACGGGCTGCGCATCGCGCGCGGCATCGCGGGCTTTGACCTCGGACAGACTGTGGTGATCGCGGCCGGAGCCTGCGTTGCAGTCGAGGCCATGGAAGGAACGGATGCCACGATCCTGCGCGCCGGCGGGATCATGCGCTCCCTACATGCTGGTGATGACCTCGCAGAGCCTGCGGTCGCCGCGGAGACGACGCTTGCCCGCCGCCTCACGGTCGTAAAGGTCGCGAAACCGAACCAGGATTTCCGGTTTGATGTTCCGGTTGTGGGCGTGCCGACGATCGAGACCATGCTTCGCGCGGGCGCGACGTGCCTCTGCATCGAGGCCGGACGCACGCTGCTGTTCGATCGCGAGGCTATGATCGCTGCCGCAGACGCGGCCGGAATCGCAGTGGTGGGAGAAAGAATTCCGCGTCAGCAGGCGGAGTAACATAGTCGAACCGGGGCATCGGGCCCACAACTCTCATCAGACCCCCGTCCGAGTTCCAGGAGACCACCATGCCTGCACGCAGCTTGAAATTTGCCGCCACCGTCTTCGCAGCCGCCACCCTCATCGCGAGCCCGTTTGCCGCTGCTCGCGCCGCCGACCTGCCGGCCGGAACCACGGCCCCCAACTTCACACTTCCGAACCAGGAGAACCAGCCCGTCTCGCTTTCGGATTACAAGGGCAAGTGGGTCGTCCTGTACTTCTATCCGAAGGACCAGACCGCCGGCTGCTCAATGGAAGCGCACAACTTTCAGCGTGACCTGCCGAAGTATGAAGCCGCGAATGCGGTGGTGCTGGGTGTGTCGCTGGACACCGTCGAGAGCCACAAGACGTGGTGCACGAAGGATGGCTTCTCGTTCAAAATGCTCGCCGACCCAAACCACAAGGTGGTCGACGAGTACGGTGTGCCGCTGAAGACCTTCACCACCCCCAATGGCGCAATGACGATCGCCATGCGCCATACCTTCCTGATCTCGCCGGAGGGCAAGATTGTGAAGGAGTGGGATGTGACGGATATTCCGAATCACTCGTCCGAAGTGCTCGCGGCGATTCAGGCGGGTGGAAAGTGAATACTGAGTGCTGAAGGGAACGGCCGCCGGTGAGTAGCGGTGCTATTCACTATTCACCGCATTCGATCCAGACGCAAAAACGCCCGGCTCTCGCGAGAGGTGCCGGGCGCTTTTGCTTGCCTGTTACGTTGCCTTACTTCTTCTTCGAAGCTGCCTTCTTGGTGGACTTCTTGGATGAGGACTTCTTCGATGAGGACTTCTTCGATCCCGACGAGGACTTCTTCGCCGAGGACTTCTTGCTGCCTGCCTTCTTGGTTGCCAAGGTTTTACCTCTCATAGATTGATTTTTGTTGCCTGTGCTCCTGTTGCCGGCTGCCTTTTTAGAGGTAGCCTTCCCGCCGCGTTGAGCACCCTTCGACTTCTTCGCAGCAGAACCTGAAATCCTTTTGCCCGCAGCCTTCTTGGCGGATTTTTTCGCGGGCGCTTTCTTGGCAGCCTTCTTCGGCGCAGCCTTCTTGGCAGCCTTCTTCGGCGCAGCCTTCTTGGCGGCCTTCTTGGGCGCAGCCTTCTTCGCGGCCTTCTTCGGCGCAGCCTTCTTGGCGGCCGACTTGCTGGCGGTTCCCTCGCCGGAATCTCCGCTCTGGCCGCGCTTGGCTTGCATGCCGGGGCGCTGCGGCGGAATGTAGGGAGCTACTGGCGTGGAGGGCGCGGCGAATGTTTCGACCTCTTCGGCGTGCGTGCTGGTCCGGCCGTAGTCGGCATCATCCAGCGTCAGATCGTCGCCGCCCGAGAACGACTCCTCTTCCTCTTCTTCATCCTCGACGTACTGCGCGTCTTCTTGGTCGAGATCGCGATCGTCATTATTCCCTGCAGCCGCATACAGCTTGAACGTTACGTCTTCCTGAAACATCGTCGTTCTCCCTGACCGCTCTTCCTGCAACTCTTGTCTGCGCCCCGCGATCGCTTTACATCACAGCAAGAAACACACGCAGCTCTCGCGCGAATAGTAGCAACAGGATTACGCTCTGTGCAATGAAATAGCAAGCACCTTTTTTGGTGCATGCCATCTTTCACCTTTGCGTCAGTCGCTCACGACCCGATTCGGGAAATGAATCGTTGCAGAAAACAGCGCTCACCGACCCGCACGGCCGCGCTTGTGCGGAGCCGCACTTTTTGCTCGGGTGGAGTGCGCGGCGGCCGTGGGATGCGATGCGCGATGTGCTGCTCCGCCGTGTGCGCTTTCACGCGTCCCGCCTTTTGCACTCCGTCCGCGAGCTGTTGTCGTGTGCCCACGTCTCCCGCTGGCGCGCGCGGTCGGAGCGAGCCGCACGGGTTCCGCGACGTACAGAGTGCGGCCGGCAGGCACGTAGTTCGATGACAGATGATTCCACGCGCGCAAATCTTCCAGGCTCACGCCGAAGCGGTCCGCTACCGTCACCAGCGTGTCGCCGCGGCGCGTCCTGTAGCGCTGCTGCCCCTCGCCGGCGGTCCTCTCCGGAATCACGAGAGTATCGCCCGCCTTCACCGGGTCCGCATCGCTGATCTCGTTCACCGTTGCAATTTCGCTCGCCCGCGTGTGCATGGTGGACGCGATATCTTCGAGCGTCTCGCCCGGCCTGACTACGTGGAACCGCCAGCTGGCGCGGTTCTCTTCCGGAATCTCCTTCAGACGGTCCGTGTAGATCTGCTTCGTACCGGCCGGCAGATGCAGGTCGTATGGGATGTCGCGCGGTGTGGTCATCCGCAGCAGCGCGGGATTCAGCGTGACAATCTCCGCTACGCTCGAGTTCGTCACATCCGCGACGAGCTGCAGGCTGATTGCATAGTCCGTAGTGACCGTGTCGGAGATCACCGGGGCATCCGGCACGAGATCCGTCAGGCCGTAGAGCTTCGGGTTCTTGGCCATGATCACGGCGGCGAGAATGCCCGGGACGTAGTTCTTGGTCTCGCCCGGCAGCGCGTTGTGGCGATAAAGCTGCCAGAAGTCCGCGTAGCCTGTGCGTGCGACCGCGCGCTGCACATTGCCCGCGCCCCAGTCGTACGCCGCCATGGCCAAATACCAGTCGCCGAACTGCTCGTACAGGTACTTCATGTACTTCGCATACGCGACGGTCGACTTGTCAGGATCGAAGCGCTCGTCGAAGTAGCCGTTGCGCTCGAGCCCGTACGCGCCGGCGAACGGCATGAACTGCCACATGCCGCCCGCACCGGAACGGCGGTTGAGCGCCTGCGGCTGGAAGCCGGACTCGGCAACCGCCTGGTAGATGAGGTCCTGGGGCACGCCGTACTGCTTCAGCGTACGGAGAATCATCTCCTTGTACTTGCCGGCGCGCTCGAGCGAAGCCTTGAGATGCGCATGCCCGCCGGGCGAGTTCGAGAAGTAGTTGATGAAGCCGGCCACGTAGTCGTTCACCACCAGCGGCAGGTCCGACTTGGTCGTCGCCAACTCGGCGCTCAGGCGGCCAACGAGGGCTGGATCGGGCGGGAACGTGACCTCGTTCATCGCTTCGTCCAGCGGCGCGGGTTCGACCTTGGGCGAAAAGCCGTTGCCCTGCTTGAGCGCGACCAGCTCCAGCGAGTTGATGCGGTCGACCAGGCTCTCAAACTCATCGGAAAGCTGCGGATCGTTTTTCAGATCGAGCCCGCTCGACAGCATCGCATCCACGGCGCTGTCGAAGTCGGCGCGCGCTGCCTCCAGGCGGTCGGCGTTATAGTTTGCGACCCCCGAGTTGTAGCTGTTCTCCGCGCGTCCGATGAGCGCCGTAACTTTCTGCGATCGGGCGAGCGCATCCGCCTGCTCCTGCGGCGTGAGCCCGCTCTGGGCGGCCGGCGGCGCGGCTTCCTGTGGCGCGGCGAACTCCGGCTGAATCTGTGTTGGCGGTGCCATCCGCTGCGCGCCCGCCGAAGCCGCTCCGGCGCAAAGCGCTCCCAGCAGCAGCGCCGAGCTCAGCGCAACTCGCACCTTTCGGCGAAGCTGCCGTGCGTTACCGATCGAATCCATCAACTCTCTATATTGTACTGACGCAGTCCGCGTCCAAATGCCCCTGCTCGCCGGGTATGAGCACCTTCCGGGTGACGCGACCGCCGCTACAATCTTCGTTGGATGTCCACGCGCGTTCGCTCCTTCTCGAAGATCAATCTCGGCCTGGCGATCGGGCCTGCACGCCCCGATGGCTTTCACGCGCTCACGACCCTTTACCAGACGATTGCGCTTCACGACCTGGTGACCGTGAGCGCCCGGCCGGCTCCGCGCACGAGGATCACCCTGACGGCGGACCATCCCGGCGTTCCGCGGACCGAGACTGGCAATGCAGGCCGAAACACAGCGTTTCGAATTGTCGAGCTGGCGCTCCAGCGCCTGAACCTCACGGCAGAGGTCCAGATCGATATCGCTAAACGGCTGCCGGTCCAGGGCGGCCTCGGGGCTGGCTCCGCGAATGCGGCCGCAGCATTAATAGGATTGGAGCGCGAGCTCGGCCGGGCGCTCCCCGGGCCGGAACGCCTCGCCCTGGCTGCCGAGGTCGGCTCCGACGTTCCCTTGTTTCTGTTGGGCGGCCTGGTGCTTGGGCTTGGCCGCGGCGAACAGGTCTATCCGCTGCCTGATCTGCCGGTTACACCTTGCGTGATCGCCGTGCCGAGCGTGGGCGTATCCACAGCCGCGGCCTTCCGCGCGCTTGATGACCGGATTGCAGAGCGCCAAGACCACCACCGGGCCAATCCATTGACCTCCGGCGGAAATGTAAGTAAACTGGAACAGTTGAGCCGTGCTCTGTCTGCTGCGTGGTCCCCCACCGGCGCCGACCTGGGAGCTCAAAGGACGCAAGTTCTTGAGCAACAGGACTCGAAAGAGCCGAGCCCTTCCGGTATCACTCGTCGATCGAGTGATCGGGCCGAGACCCAGCTTCTCGCGCTTGTCCGCACCGGGATCGAAAACGACTTCGAAGAGGTCGTCTTTCAAGAGCATCCCTCCTTGCGTTCAACCAAGCGTGATTTAGTGGGAGACTCCACCGTCCCGGAAGGCAGCCGTGCGTTGTATGCGGCGCTCTCGGGCTCCGGTTCGGCGTTGTTTGGACTTTACCGGTCCACAGCAGACGCTCGCGCCGCTCAACAGCGTGTCCAGGCCTCCGGCACGCAGGCTCTCCTGACCGAGACCCTGCCCCGCGCGGAGTACTGGCACACAATGCTGGAGTAAGCCGTCGTTCCAAATGGGGCGGCTGCAAAAATGGTTCGCTGAAGTTGCTCCTGCCACGAGAAAATGGCAGCAGGACTGGGCGATCGACTAACGGTAGGTCAAGTGCCTTTGACGCACTCAGTCCAGGTTCGAATCCTGGTCGCCCAACCACCGAGTCCTTCGCCCGACGCCGACCATAGCCCGGCAGAGTATCGGAATCCCCCGCAAGCTTGCTCGCGGGGTGAACAAGGGAAGCTTTGAGTTTTTCGCGGCGCAACAGTCGCAGAAGCACATAGGAAGTACCCGCAGCGAAGAACCACATGCTGCGGGCGCGGTACAGAAGAAGTTTCCGGGACGCGCAGCGATCGAACCACACCGCGGCGTCCTGAGTGAGACCAAGGAGCTGGACCGAGAGGAACCATCCCGGCGAGAAACTGCGCCGAGCCCTTTCGAGCAGCACCTGGGAATGCAGTAACGAAACATCAATAGGTCAACCAGCCTGGAGGAGTTTCCAACGTGAGCGAACAAAACACGACTGCCGTCTCAATCCCGAACTCACCGAGCCACTCCGGCTCAAATCCTGCCAGTTCCGAGAACGGCTCCGGTTCATCCGAGCCTTCTCGCAACGCAGGTGATGGCTCGAACAAGCCGGCAGCGGCCGCAGCGCGCAAGCCGTCGAAGCTCTCCGAAGACAAGCGCTTCAAGATCTTTTCCGGCTCGGCCAATCGCCCGCTATCAGAAGAGATCTGCAAATTCCTCGGCGTTCCGCTGGGTGAGTGCAAGTTCCAGCGCTTCTCTGACGGCGAGATCCACTTCCAGCTTCTCGAAAACGTCCGCGGCGCCGACGTCTTCCTCATCCAACCCACCTGCTTCCCGACCGACCAGCACCTGATGGAGCTGCTCATCATGGAGGACGCGCTGCGCCGCGCCTCTGCGGGCCGCATCACGGCCGTCGTTCCGTACTACGGCTACGCGCGCCAGGACCGCAAAGATCGCCCGCGCGTTGCCATCACGTCCAAGCTGGTTGCAGACCTGCTCGTCACGGCCGGCGCCAACCGCGCGCTCTTCGTCGACCTCCACGCCGCGCAGATCCAGGGCTTCTTCAACATTCCGGTCGACCACCTCTTCGCTTCCCCCGTCCTCGTCAGCTACTTCAGCGGCCTCAACCTGCCGAACCTCACCGTCGTCAGCCCCGACGCCGGCGGCGTGGAGCGCGCGCGCTTCTTCGCCAAAAAGCTTGAAGTCCCGCTGGCGATCGTCGACAAGCGCCGCACCGACATCAATGTCACCGAGGTCATGCACGTGATCGGCGACGTCCGCGGACGCACCTGCCTCATCCTCGACGACATCGTCGACACCGCCGGCACGCTGGTCAAAACCGCCGACGCTCTGCTCGAGCAGGGAGCCGACAAAGTTTATGCCTGCGCCTCGCACGCCGTGCTCTCAGGGCCCGCAGTCGAGCGCATCGCCAACTCGCGGATGGAAGAGTTGATCGTCACCAACACGATTCCTCTGCGGGAAGACGCGCAGAAGGTCGCCAAGATCAAGGTTCTTTCGATCGCCGGCCTGCTGGGCCGCGCCATCGAGAGCATTCACATGGAGACGAGTGTCAGCACTCTCTTCAATTAGTTCTCCGTTGTCGGTTCTCCGCTCTCCGTTGAATCGGAGGCCGACCTCAGAGATCGCCACAAAGCAGCTCAGGCTGCGAACGGAGTAGGAAGCAACGAGTTGCCGTTCACCAACGGAGAACGGACAACGGAGAACGGACAACCGAAGCTTCCACGCCCGACGAAAGGACTCATCACCTCATGGCAAACAACGAATCCATCTCAACCGTCAGCGCCAAGCCGCGCACCGGCAAGTTCAACAAGAACCACGCACGCCGCGTTCGCCGCGAAGGCCTCATCCCCGCCGTCATCTACGGCGCGGGCCAGCCCTCCGTCGCCGTTGCGGTCGATCCCAAGATCATCACCCGCATTCTCCACTCCGAGTCCGGCCACAACTCCATCTTCGATCTCGCGATCGAGGGCGCCGGTTCCGGCAAGGCCATGATCGTCGACTGGCAGAACGAGCCCATCAAGGGCCACCTGCTGCACATCGACCTCAAGCGCATCGCGATGGACAAGAAGATGGTGGTCTCGGTTCCCGTGCAGCTCACCGGCACCGCCGCGGGCGTCAAAAACTCGGGCGGCATCCTGCTGCACGCGTCTGCACGAGGTCGAGATCGAGTGCCTTCCGGGCGACATCCCGTCGCACATCGACGTGGACGTCTCGAACCTCGAGATGAACCAGTCGCTGCACGTCTCCGACCTTCCGCACTCCGACAACATCAAGTTCCTCGTCGAAGAGGACGCGGTCGTCGCGAGCGTCACCTACGTGAAGGCCGAGGCTGCCACCGAGCCAGTCGAAGCAACAGCCACCCCGACCGAGCCCGAAGTAGCCAAGAAGGGCAAGCAGGAGACTGCCGAGGGCGAAGCCAAGCCGGAGGCCAAGAAGTAAGGCAGTATTTAGTCGCGAGTGGTTAGTAGTTAGTCAAAAACTCACTAACCACTACCTTCTAACCACTAACCACTCGCCCTATGAAGCTCATCGTCGGTCTCGGAAATCCTGGCATGGAGTACCTGCTTACGCCGCACAATGCAGGCTTCATGGCGATCGATCGCATCGCCGGCATCTGCGATGTGCAGGTGACCAACCGGCGAGCGAAGGCCCAGACCGCTCGGACGCGACTTGCAGGACAGGATGTCCTGCTCGCCAAGCCCGAGACCTTCATGAACCTGAGCGGGCTTTCGGTCGTGGCCCTGCTCGATGAGTTGGAGCTCGAAGACAAGGACATGATCGTCCTGTACGACGAGCTGGCATTTCCGCTGGGCACCGTTCGGCTCGCCGAACGCGGCTCAGCAAACGGGCACAACGGAGCGAAGTCGGTCTCCGCTGCGCTCGGCAGTGAAGAGTGGATGCGCATCCGCATCGGAGTCGGCAAAGCGCCAACCGAGACCGGACGCGAAGTAAGAGCAGGCGGAACCGATTATCTGCTCGCGCCGATGCGCAAAGCAGATCTGGTAACGCTCGAAGACGGACTCGACCTCGCCGTACGGGCAGTCGAGAAGTGGCTGACAGACGGAGCGTCAGCTGCGATGAATGAGTTCAACCGGAGGGATCGAGAAGCAAGTAGTTAGTAGTTAGTGGTTAGTGAAAAACCTGACTGCCTTTACTACTGCTAATTACTAACTACTCCCTCCCTCCCACAACAGCCAAACTGACAGAAGGCAGCCTCATCGCCCTCGGCAGTGCGGGCAGAACCCGCAGAAAGAATCAACAATGAATCGCAGCTACGAAATCATGTTCATCGTCCGGCCTGACATCGAAGAGGCCGAGATCGATAAGATCATCGAGACCTTCTCCGGCTACGTCACCAACGGTGGCGGCACCGTGAAGCAGACCGAGAAGATGGGCCGCCGCCGCCTCGCCTACACCGTCCGCAAGTTCAACGACGGCTTCTACGTCCTGCTCATCGTCGACGCTCCGGCTTCGCTGGTCGCAGAGATTGAGCGCCGCCTCCGCGTCTCCGAGCAGGTGATCAAGTTCATCACCGTGCGCACCGACGAGGAAGAGAAGCGCGTCGCCAAGATCAAGAAGCACCGCGACGCTCACGTGAAGCGCAGCGCGCAGCCCCAGCCGGGTGCGGAGATCTCCGCCGCCGCCGAGCCCGCGGCCGAAGCTCCCGCAGCCGAACCAACGCCCGAGCCCGCGACGACCGAGGCCTAAGCAATCAGCATTTCTTAAAGGACAACGAACAACGCCGCTCATCGCTTCCGCCGCCGTCAGGCAACAAGTCCAAAGGCTCCATTGCGAGTCTGGAGCGAGAGCAGCCCGAACCGGCTCCTCAGTTTGAGGAGCGACAAAGGAAAACAAAATGGCTGACGAAACTCAGAATCAACCAGCATCCACTCCCGCTCCCGCAGGCGACCGCCCCCAGGGTGATCGTCCCCAGGGCGAGCGCTCGCACAGCGGCCCTGGCGGCGGCGGCGATCGCGGTCCCCGCCCCGGCGGCCCCCGCGGCCCACGTCCTGGTGGCGGTCCCGGTGGCGCAGGCGGCCCTGGCGGCGGACGCAAATTCTTCCGCCGCAAGAAGGTCTGCAAGTTCACGGTGGAGAAGATCGACTCGATCTCCTATCGCGACGTGCGCCTGCTCCAGCAGTTCGTCTCGGACCGCGGCAAGATCATTCCGCGCCGCCTGACCGGCACCTCGGCTCCCTTCCAGCGCAAGCTCACGAAGGCCATCAAGCAGGCCCGCGCCATCGCCCTGCTGCCCTACGCCGCCAAGTACTAGCTCGGCGCTCACAAGATCGGAGATAACGATGGAAGTCATTCTGAAAGAAGATGTGCAGAAGCTCGGGCACCGCGGCGACGTAGTCAAAGTCGCCGACGGCTACGGGCGCAACTACCTCCTGCCGGGCAAGCTGGCGATTGAGGCCACCACCGCGAACAAGGCCGTCATCGAGCAGATGAAGGCCTCCGCGCTGCGCAAATCAGCTCGCGAGAAGTCCGGCGCCGAAGAGCTCTCAACCCGCCTCAACGAGGTCGTCATCACCTTCGAGCGCAAGGCCGGTGAGCACGAGCAGCTGTTCGGCTCCGTCACCGCAGCGGATATCGCCAAGCAGCTCGAACAGCAGGGCTACGATATCGACCGCCGCAAGATCCACCTGGACGAGCCGCTCAAGACTGTCGGCGAGTTCCATGTGCCCATCCGCCTGCACCGCGAGGTCACCGCGCACGTGCAGGTCAACATCAAGTCCGACAAGCCCGAGGCGCCTGCGCCGACGGAGCCGGTCGAGAACAACGTCGAGGAGACGGACGAAGTCGAAGCATAACCGTCGCCTCACCCGCACACCCCAACGGCGCTCCGCAGGGAGCGCCGTTGCTCTTTAAACCGCAGCCGCTAACCACCGCCGCCTCATCTACTTACAACTTTTTTCATCACTTTCCGCCCGGAAACCGCTTGTCAAGCCCCCACAGTATCTATCCCATTGAAAGCAAGCCAAATAGAGTTGCAGGCCAATTTCACTCAATTCGCTATACTTAAACCATAGACATCACAAGAGGGCTGCGGATCACCGCGGCCCTTTCGCTTTTCCCGCAGCTTTCTTGAACTCGAACCGAAGCGGATCCCGTGCCGGAACAGCGCAAAATATTCATTCCAGAGATTTTGCGCACTAAATCTCTGGAATCAATATTTTGCAGCCATACCCCTCGCGCAAGTCACTGATTCCAGAGATCCGGGAAAAACGACAGGGGGGAGGGGGTACGGTACCCACCTACTCGTACTTGAGCGTCGCCACCGGGTCCAGCCGCGCCGCGCGCTCCGCCGGCAGCGTTCCGAAGGCCACCCCGACGATGACCGAGGTGGTCAGCGCGATTACGGCGCTTAGTGCAGAGACAGGAATCTTGAAGCTGGTGAATATCTGCAGGCTCAAGGGCAGCGCCATTCCAATGATCGTCCCGACCAGCCCCCCCGAGAGTGACAGGAATATCGACTCCGTCAGGAATTGCATTCGTATCTCGCGTTTGGTCGCGCCCAGCGCCTTGCGGATTCCGATCTCCTTGATGCGTGACTGCACGTTGGCCAGCATCGAGTTCATGATGCCCACGCCGGAGACGATCAGGGTAATCGCCGACGCAAGCGTCAGGACGATGGTCAGCATCGTCGCAATCTGTCCCATGACGCGCAGCACGGCGGTCAACGTAAAGGCCGTGTAGACGCTGGACGGCCGGTGGCGTGCGCGGATGACGTCCAGGATGTGTGCCGCGGCAGGCTCGACGTCGCTCGGATTGCCAACCGAGAAGAAGATCTGCTTTACGGTGTTGGTCCCGGTGAAGTAGCGCGCGACGGGATATGGAATCAGGATCGTCTGGTCGTTCACCTCGCTTTGACCGAAGGTCTCGACGCTCTCCTTGAAGACGCCGATCACGGTGAACGGAATGCCCTTTACGGAGATGCTTTGACCAATCGCATCGCCGTAGCTGCCATAGAGTGCAATCGCCAGCGGCGCGATCAGAACCGCCACCTTGGCGTGCGTGACCTCATCCTGGTCGTCGAAGAAGCGGCCGGCGAGCACCTTGAGGTTCCGAACCTCCTTGTACTCCGGGCTGACGCCGAGGAACATGGCGTCCTTCTGGACGCCGCTGCCCATGGAGATGCGGTCGTGATATTCAAGCATCGGCGAGCTTGCCGTGATCCCCGGCACCTGGTCGAGGACGGCGTTGAGGTCGTCGATCGTCATCTGGTCCTGGATCGTGGTGTTGTCCGGCCCGGCGACGTTGCCGCCCACGTACTGCATCTCGATCATGTTCGGACCGATCGACGCGATCATGTTGAGCGCATACTGCCGCCCGGTGAGGCCCAGGGTGGCGACCAGGATGATGGAAGCCGAGCCGATGACCATGCCCAGCATGGTGAGCAGGAAGCGACCCTTACTGGCGCAGAAGCTGTCGATCGCGAGCGAGACGGTCTCGCGGAAGGCGACCGTGGTGCGGGCGCTGGCCAGCGTCGTGTTGAAGGCCTCAACTGTGGTCGCCAATGAAAGCGCTCCTCCCTCGAGCGCTCCGGGTCTAGCAGCAGTGTAGCTCCGGCTGCTCTGAAGCATTCGACGAGGCATGGACCTCGCGGGATTCCCAAATTCGTCAGGTTGGTTTTGTCGCTCCGCTTGAGATTTGACTGCCTCCGCAGGCTGACCCAACCAGCGCCGCCGCATTCGTTGGCCGCAGATAGCTGCCGCCGTGTACAGTTTTCAGTGCATTCGTTTGAGCGATGGAGAGAATTTCTATGGGAAAGATGTCGCGGCGTACGTTTCTGGATGGTCTTGCAATGACGGCGGCGGGAACCGCGCTTGCGGCGCCCGCCCGTAGCTACGCTCAAATTATCGGCGCGAATGACCGCGTGAACTTCGCGACCGCCGGCGTGAACGGCCGCGGCTATGCCCATCTTTCCGCCATTGCGAACAACAGCAAAACGGCGCGGATGACGCACTTCTGCGATGTGGACGCGCACGTTCTGGCGAAGTTCGGACCGGCGGCTGAGAAGACGCTGGGCTATGCGCCGGTCCCGAACCAGGACTTCCGCAAGGCGCTCGATTCCAAAGATGTGGATGCGATCTCGATTGCAACGCCCGACCACTGGCATGCGCCGATGGCGGTGCTTGGCCTGAAAGCCGGCAAGCACGTGTACGTTGAAAAACCCAGCAGCCATAATCCGCGTGAAGGCGAGCTGCTGATTGCGGCGCAGAAGAAGTACGGCAAGCTGGTGCAGGTCGGCGATCAGCAGCGGTCGTCGGACCACAGCATTCGGATCATCAACGATATTCATTCCGGCCGCATCGGCAAGGCGTATTACGCGAAGGCCTGGTATGTGAACACCAGGAAGTCGATGGGCATCGGCAAGGTTGTGCCGGTTCCGGATTATCTCGACTGGGACCTGTGGCAGGGGCCGGCGCCGCGCGGCCCGTACAAGGACAATATCCATCCCTACAACTGGCACTGGCTGACGCGCTACGGCACGGGCGAGGCGCTGAATAACGGGACACACGAGGTGGACGTCGCGCGCTGGGCGCTTGGGCTCGAGTGGCCGCAGCGAATCAACGCATCGGGCGGCCGCTACGCATTCCAGGATGACTGGCAGTTCCCGGACACGATGGTGACGAACTTCGAGTACCCGGACCACATGATCTCGTGGGAATCCCGCAGCTGCAACGGTATGAAGATCTATGACCGCGACCGCGGGATTACGGTGCATGGAACTGAAGGCACTGTGCTGCTGGACCGCGACGGGTACGAGGTCTACGACCTGAACGGCAAGAAGACGGACGAGTTCGTCGCGAATAAGAACCGCGCGTCAAGCAGCGATCTGGTCGGACGCGATTCGATGACAGACGCACACTTTGCGAACTTTATCGCAGGCATTCAGCGCGGCGAGGCGCTGCATTCGCCGATTACTGTGGCGAATGTGAGCGTGACGATGCTGCAGATCTCGAACATTGCATGGAGGCTGAAGCGCGAACTTGCGCTCGATACAGCCAATGGCCATATCAAAGATGCCGAGGCGATGAAGCAGTGGGGGCGCGAGTATCAGCCCGGCTGGGAGATCAAGGTCTAGCTGGCTGACGATCGGGCCAAAACGCATGCGCCGACTGCTCGACGCACGCATCGAAGATGAGTACTGGATTCTCGTCTTCAGGCGGAGCGTGAACTGTGTCGTGGCTGTTTTGGGCAATTCTTTCAGCGGTGTTTGCGGCGGCGACGGCGCTGCTGGCCAAGGCCGGCGTCGCGCACGTGGACCCCAATCTCGCGACAGCGATTCGCACCACCGTCGTGGTCGTGTTCGCGTGGGCGATTGCGGTTGCGTTCGGCGGACATCGCGGCATTGCGCTGGTGGACAAGAGGAGCTGGATGCTGCTGACGCTGTCCGGGCTTGCCACCGGTCTGTCATGGATCTGCTACTTCCGCGCGCTTTCGCTGGGGCAGGCGTCGAAGGTTGCGCCGATCGACAAGCTGAGCGTCGTGCTGGTGATTCTGCTGGCGTGGCCGATGCTGGGCGAGAAGCTCACCCCGTCGAAAGTGGCCGGCGGGCTGCTGATCACTGCAGGAGCTATCGTGCTCGCGCTGTTTTGAATGCGTTCACGATGGACAGTTTAGGCTGGTGGAATGATGCAGACAGCGATTTACTCACTGATTGGCGGTACTTCTCGAGGCAGCGCGGGAGAGCGCTTCCGTGCGATTGATCCTTCGACCGGCAACGAGCTCGAGCAGGAGTTCGTTTCGGCGAGCGCCGACGACGTGGCGCATGCGGCTGAGCTGGCGGCCGCCGCGGCGCCCGGATTGGCAGCGCTGGGAAGCCACGAGCGCGCTGCGTTTTTGCGCAGCATTGCGGATGAGCTGAACGCAGACGGCGCGGCGATTGTGGAGCGGGCGCAGCGCGAGACCGGCCTGCCGAAGGCGCGACTGGAAGGCGAGCTCGCACGCACGACAGGGCAGCTGCGCTTGTTTGCCGAGGTCGTCGAAGAGGGATCGTGGGTGGACGCGCGCATTGACCCAGCGATGCCGGAGCGCAAGCCGCTGCCCAGGCCGGATGTGCGCTCGATGCTGCGGCCGATCGGGCCCGTTGCCGTGTTCGGCGCCAGCAACTTTCCGCTGGCGTTTTCAGTAGCCGGCGGAGATACCGCGTCGGCGTTCGCAGCGGGGAATCCGGTGATCGTGAAGGCGCATCCGGCGCATCCTGGAACGAGCGAGCTCGCCGGCCGCGCCATCGTGCGAGCCGCGGAGAAGCGCGGGCTGCCTGCGGGTATGTTTGCTCTGCTGTTCGATAGCGGGATCGAAGTCGGCATTGCGCTTGTGAAGCATCCGGCCGTGCAGGCCGTAGCCTTCACGGGCTCGGCGAGCGGTGGACAGGCGCTGATGCGGCTTGCGTCGGCGCGGCCGCAGCCGATTCCCTGCTACGCGGAGATGGGCAGCACCAATCCGCTGTTCATTCTTCCCGGCGCGCTGCGGGAGCGCGCGGCTGATTTGGCCAAGGGACTGCAGACGTCGTTCACGCTTGGTTCGGGACAGTTCTGCACCAAGCCAGGCCTCGTGTTTGTGCCCGAACGGGACGCGGAGCAGTTCACGAATGCGCTGCGCAGCGGTGTGGGTGAGCTTGGGACGCATGGCATGCTTACGCCCTCGATTGCGGCGCGCTACAGCAAGGGCGTTGCCGAGCGGCGCGCGAGCGGGAGCGCAGAGTGGGTGGCGGGCTTGGAGGGTGCACCGAACGGTGAGGCCGCGACTGCAGGTGCAGCGGTGTTCAGCGTGCCGCTTGCAAAATTTGCGGAGAACGGTGAACTCGAAGAGGAGATCTTTGGGCCAACCACGCTGCTGGTTCATTACGGCGAGACTGTGGAGCTGGTCGAAGTTGCGAAGAAGCTGCACGGCCATTTGACAGCAACGATCCACGGCACGCCGGAGGATCTGCGCAACGCCACGGAGCTGATTCGTGTGCTGGAGACGAAGGTCGGCCGAATACTGTTCAACGGCTACCCGACGGGTGTCGAGGTCTGCCATGCGATGGTGCACGGCGGCCCGTTCCCCGCGACCACCGACTCGCGCACTACGTCAGTAGGAACGCGCGCCATTGTGCGATTTGCGCGGCCCGTGTGCTACCAGGATTTTCCGGATGAGGCGCTTCCGCCGGAATTGCGCAGCGGAAATCCGCTGCGGATTCAGCGCATGGTGAACGGAAGGCTCGACGCGCGAGTAGGTCTGCTCGTTCCCGTCAGCGCGACGCGGTTTTCCAGCGTGCCGATACAGTCGATCGTGATTCTGATGAGGTCGCCGTGCGCGAGCGTGAACTCGTCGCCGGGAACGATGCCGGTGCCGGTCATGAGGAAGGCGCCGTCGGGAAAGCTGTTGTCGCGGAAGAGATAGCTGGCGAGTTCTGCGGGCTCGCGCTTAAGTTCGGCGAGCGTTGTCGTGCCTTCAAACGCTGTCGCGCCGGCGCGGGTGATTTCGATGCGAATGCTCGTGGACTTCGCGAGTGAATCACGTGTGAGCAAAACGCACGGGCCGAGCGCGCAGCTTCCGTCGTAGACCTTGGCCTGCGGAAGATAGAGCGGGTTTTCGCCTTCGATGTCGCGCGAGCTCATGTCATTGCCGATGGTGTAGCCGATGATCTCGCCGCGCGGGTTGATGAGGAGTGTGAGCTCGGGCTCTGGGACGGACCATGAGGCGTCGGAGCGGATGCGCACGTTGCCTCCGGGCCCAATCACGCGACGCGCGGTGGCTTTGAAGAAGAGCTCGGGGCGAACGGCGGAGTAGACGCGATCGTAGAAGCTGCCGCCGCCCGCGTCCTTCGATTCCTCCATGCGCGCGCTGCGGCTGCGGAAGTAGGTGACGCCCGAAGCCCAGACCTCCTGGGATCTGATCGGGGCCAGGATCTCGCTGGGTTGCGGTGGAGGAGTCGCGTGGGAGTTGGGCACACTGCTGACCGCTGCAAATGGATCATCGCTGCGCACCAGCTCGTCGAAGCTTGCGTCCAGCGAGTGGAAGGTGTCCTCGTGCTCGATGAGCAGGCCACGAGTTGTTCGGTAGATTTTCATAGCTGATTTCCCTCGGACGAGGCTGCGCCGCGTGCAAGCTGATTGACGATTGCGTACGTGTCGTACACGCATCCGCCCCAGACGCCTCCGCTCGCGTTGGTTAGCGCGGCCCACAGGCGCGTGTCGGCGGGCAGCTCCGGATGCGCGGCGAGGTCGGTGCGTGGCGCGCGTGCGGCGAGGCGGCGTGCGCCTTCCTCGGCGGTGAAGCGCTCGTCAGCTTCACCGATGAGGTTGACCGTGCCGTGCAGAGCGTTGCGATCGATGACGATCTCAATCCAGTCGCCCTCACGCACGCGCCCAATGGGCCCACCCGCGAGCGCTTCGGGCGAGATGTGGCCCACGCAGGCTCCCGTCGAAACTCCGCTGAAGCGCGCATCCGTGAGCACGGCGACATGCTTGCAGAAGGGCAGTGCTTTCAGTGCGGAGGTGATCTGGTAGATCTCCTGCATGCCCGCGCCAAGCGGACCTCCGCAGATGAGAACAATGACGTCGCCATGTCCGACTTCGCCATGCTTGATCGCGGCGATTGCGGCAGCCTCGGTGATGAACACCTTCGCGGGCCTTCGTGCCGGTAGGCGTTGTCTGCGGAGATGAGCGACGGGTCGATCGATGTGCTCTTCATCACGCTGCCTTCCGGCGCGAGATTGCCGACGGGAAGGCAAATCGTCGAGGTGAGGCCGCGGGAGCGCGCGCGGTCCGGTGAAAGGATCACGTCATCGGCCTCAACGCCGTCGAGCTCGCGAAGGCGTTGCTTCATCGCGCGACGGCGCTCACTCTGCTCCCACCAGTCGAGCGAATGCGCGAGTGTATCGCCTGTAACCGTGAGCACGGAGGTATCGAGCAAGCCCGCGCGGCGAAGGTGCAACATCACCTCCGGCACGGCGCCAGCGAGGAACACCTGCACGGTAGCAAAGTTGGTCGGGCCCGTTGGGGAGCGCGTCGACGAGGCGCGGCACCTCGCGGTTGGCGGACTCCCAGTCTTCACGCGCCGGGCGGCGAAGGCCGGCAGCGTGGGCAATCGCCGGAATGTGCAGCAGCAGATTGGTCGATCCACCGAACGCCGCGTGAATCACCATGGCGTTGCGAACGGCAGCATCGGTCAGAATGTCGCGCGTGCCGAGCCCAAGCTGCGCCAGTCGAAGCAGAGCGCGCGCGGAACGTGCGGCGGCCTCCTGCCAGATGGGCTGACCAGACGGCGCGAGCGCAGTATGCGGCAGCGACAGCCCCAACGCTTCGCCGACCACCTGCGACGTCGCAGCCGTGCCGAGAAACTGGCAACCACCGCCCGGGCTCGCACACGCGCGGCAGCCAACGTCGGCGGCGTACTCCTGCGTGATCTCACCTTGCGCGAAGCGCGCGCCAATCGTCTGCACGCGCCCCGCATCTTCGCCTTCCTCGGGCAGGAGCGTGACGCCGCCGGGAACGAGCACAGACGGGCAGCGCGCCGGATGACGCCAGCGCCATCATCATCGCGGGAAGGCCTTTGTCGCAGGTTGCGATGCCGAGCACGCCGCGCCGTTGCGGCAGCGAACGCATAAGACGGCGGAGCACCATCGCAGCGTCGTTGCGGTAGGGCAGCGAATCGAGCATGCCGGCGGTGCCTTGCGTTCTGCCATCGCACGGATCGGTGCACGCGCCCGCGAACGGTATGGCACGAAGCCGCCGCAGTTCGCGCGCAGCTTCCGCCACCAGCAGACCAACCTCCCAATGCCCGGTGTGGAAGCCGAGCGCGATGGGCGTTCCATCGGCGGCGCGCAGGCCGCCGTGCGTCGACAGAATCAGGAACTCAGGATCGAGCAGCCGCGCGGGCTCCCAACCCATGCCCGCGTCCTGGGTCAGTCCGAAGAGATTGCCCGACGGCTGCGTCAGCAGCATCTCGGGCGTAATCGGCAGCATGCCCTCAGGCCCTTTTGCGTGCGTCTGCACATCGCGGAACAAGGCTGTGTCGCTCTCAAGCACATCGCGAAGTGGGAGTGGCTCAGGCACGCACGTGCTCCTTCAGCGGATCAGCGAGCGGCGGTTTCGGCAGCCACACGATAAGCAAGGCAGAGACGACGAGGAACAATGACATCGTGAGATAGCCTGCGCGCTCACTCCCGGTGACGTTGTGAAGCCACCCGACCATGTAGACGCCCGCGAACGAGCCGAGCGCGCCGAAGCTGTTGACGAGCGCCATGACCTCCCCGACGCGGCTCTGCGGGATGCGTTCCGGCATGATCGCGAAGAACGGACCGTAGGGAGCGTACATTCCTCCGCACGCGATGAGCAGGCAGATATAGGCCCAGAGGAAGCCGTACGGTTGCAGCAAGAAGGATCCGAGCAGCGCGACACCGGAGAGCAGCAGCCACGGCCAGACAAACGGTTCGCGCCGTTGCGAGCGGTCGGAGAGATGCGCGTTGACCAGCTCCAGAATCACGGCGAGCAGGTACGGCGCTGCAGACATCAAGCCGGCGCGTCCCATGTTGACCGACGCTCCCTCACGCACAATGGTCGGCAGCCAGAGGATGAAGCCGTAGATGCCGAAGCTCCAGCAGAAGTACTGAATTGCGAGCACGACAACATCTTTGCGGAGGAGCGCCGCCATCAGTGTTTTCGTGGTGGTGTGCGCAGAGGCCGGAAGTTCGCGTTGGTCGACGGCGAGGCGCTCGGTGATGAGCTCGGATTCTTGCCGCGGCATCCAGCGCGCTTCGGTGGGATGATCGCGTACGAAGAGAATCCAAAGGAAGGCCCACACAATGGAAGGTATGCCCTCAAAGATGAACGTGTGCTGCCACCCGAACCGCTCGATGAGGAACCCAGTAATCGCAGACATCCACAGCACAGTGACGGGGTTGCCGAGCATCAGCAGAACGTTCGCGCGCGAGCGGTCCGTGCGCGTAAACCAGCGTGTGAGTAAAAGAAGAAGCGCAGGGAAGATAATGCTTTCAGCGATTCCGAGCACAAACCGATCGACCGCCAGCATCCAGAAGACACGCAGAACGCCGGTAAGTGCTGCGAGAGTTCCCCAGACAACCAGTGCGATGGATATCAGCCGGGTGCAACTGAATCTGCGCGCGGCGAGAATGCCTGGAACCTGGAAGAAAAAGTAGCCCAGAAAAAACAGAGCGCTGAGCAGCGAATTTTTATTGCTCGTGATGTTGAGAGTCTTCGCCATCCCGGCAGCCGCGCCAAAGCCGTAGTTCGCGCGATCCAGATATGCCAGGCTGTAGGTGATGAAGACGGCGAGCAGCAGCCACCGCCGGCGGCCCCACCGGGTTTTCCCCCACTCAGCGTCCGGCGCTTCCGAGCGTTTTGCGGCCGAGCGTTCTGGCGATGAGTTTGCGCTCACTTGCAGCTCGCGATTTTTAGGGGCAGCCCACACGCAAAGGAAAGTATACGCAGCGCGTTCGATTCCGCGCCGCGCGCCGACTTTCTTGATGAGGGCGCCTACGCGAAGGGAGCGGTACGGGGATCGAGCGGATCAGGAATGATTCGGTCGAGCTGAGCCGAAGTAATCGGCGGCGCAGTCATCACCTGCTTGAATGCGTCCCGAAACTTCGCCATCTCGTCCGGCGTGCCGACGGTGATCCTCACCGCTTCGGGCCATATCGGCCACGTGCGTCCGATATACACGTTCTTCTGCTGCATGCCGACCATGACGCCGCGGCCATCACGGCCCGTGTCGATCATGAAGCAGTTTGTCTGCGGATCGCCGATCAACTTATAGCCGTTTCTCTTCATCCACGCGATGGTTTCATTGCGGGTGTCGGCGGTAATCTTCTTGCGCTGCGGAACGAGATTCGCCTCGAGCAGTGACGCGTTCGCGGCGCCCGAGCCGGTCACGGGCATGGGATTCAACCCGTAGGACAGCAGCTTGTCGAGCAGGTCCGGACGCCCCACGGCGATGCCGCAGCGCAGCCCGGCCATACCGTAGACCTTCGAGAAGGTGCGCAGCACGATGAGGTCCTTGCCGGCCGCGGCCTGGTCGAGCACATCGTCTGTGTCGGCGAAGTGGATGTAGGCTTCGTCGACAAGCAGGACCGACCCCTTGGGCTTGTTGTCGAGCGCCCACAGGATGTCTTTTCGGCTCGTAACCGTGCCGGTCGGATTGTTAGGGTTGCAGATGTAGAAAACGCCTGCGTTCGGGTCTGCGGCGATCATCGCCTTCACGTCATGTGCATAGTCGCTCGTAAGCGGCACCTTGTGAATCTTCGCGCCGGAAACTTCGGCCGCGCGCATCGGAGCTTCGTACGATGGATCGGCGATCACCAGGCTGCGCTCCGGCGAGGTAAACGCGAGCACGGTGTAGTGCAGCGGCTCGGAGGAGCCGGCATAGACCGCAATGTGGTCCTCGGGCAGGTTGTGCTGCGAAGCGAAGGTCTTCGTGAGCTTGTCGGTCTCGCCGTAAAGGTCGTAGCGTCCGCCGGAGGGCGTCAGGCGAGCGATCGCCTCACACGCAGACCTGCTGGGACCGAGCGGATTTTCGTTTGCATTGATCAGGACCGCGCCCGGCGGCGGCGCAAGGAAGAAGTCGTGACGCTCACTCGGATTCGGCATGTTTGCCCTGCGCGGCGAGGGCAAAGTGAGCTTCGGTCAAGATAGGCGTAGCAGCTGCCAGCGCTGCATAACGCAGAAAGCTGCGGCGGCTGGGGGTTGAGATGCCGGCGGGTTCAGCGTGTTCAGCGCGCTGTCTCATGCGAAGCTCCTCTGTTGCGTGTGTCAGTGCGAGTGTTCGTCTGGCGTGTACCTTCAATGGAAACGTGAATCGAATGTACTCCAATCGCTCATCCGTGTGCTCGGAAAATCCGCTGGCCGGGCAACTTGGATCGTGCAGCCCGGAGCCGCGAAACAACAACGCCGCGGTAACAATCCGCGGCGCAGCGCAAAGCTTTGAAGAATCAGCGCAGAGGCGTATTTACGCCGCGGTTCCGGGCGTAGGCGAGTCGGGTTCAAAGTTGCCGTGGTGTCGCACGTCGGCTCCGCTCACCCAGAAGATCACGTCTTCAGCGATGTTCGTCGCGTGGTCACCGACCCGCTCCAGGTTGCGCGAGATCACCAGCGCGTTCAGCGCCTCGGGCGTGCGCTCCGGGTGCTGCTGGATGAGCGCGCCGAGCGTGCGGAAGGCATCGCGGTTCAGCTCATCGACCTGGTCATCGAGCAGAAGAACCGACTGCGCCATCTCGGTATCCGCTTCGATGAACGCCTGCAGCGCCTTGCGAATCATCGCCGTCGAGAGCTGCGCGAGTTTGGGAATATCGACGGGAAGATCCTGTATGGAGAGCGTGCTCAGATCCTTGCAGCGGCCGGCAATGTTTACGGCCTGGTCGCCCACACGCTCGAGGTCCGCATTGATGCGAATCACGGCGAGAATGAAGCGCAGATCGACCGCCATCGGCTGCTCCATCGCGAGCAGATCGAGCGCGAGCTGATCGATCTCGTGCTCCATGCGATTGATCGCGGGCTCGGAGAGCGAGACCAACTCGCAGAGGTCCATGTCGCGCGACGAGTACGCTTCCGTGGCGCGCTGAATCGCCTGCTCTACGAGTCCGGCCATAACCAGCAGGCGCTCTTTCAGCTCGTCCAGTTTCTGCTGAAATTTGATCCGCATCAGCCGAACCTCCCCGTAATGTAATCTTCCGTCCGCTTGTCGGACGGATTGGTGAAGAGCTTGTCGGTCGCGTCGAACTCAACCAGGCGGCCCATGAGGAAGAACCCCGTACGTTCTGCGACGCGCGCTGCCTGCTGCATGTTGTGCGTCACGATGACAATCGTGTATTGGCTCTTCAACTCAAAGATCAGATCTTCAATCTTAGCCGTCGAGACCGGATCAAGCGCGCTGGCGGGCTCATCCATCAGGAGCACCTCGGGATCGACCGCGAGCGCCCGCGCAATGCAGAGACGCTGCTGCTGGCCGCCGGAAAGGCTCGCGCCCGACTTGCGGCGCAGGTCATCCTTCACCTCATCCCAAAGCGCGGCCTGCTTGAGCGAGCGCTCGACAACCTCGTCCAGCACGCGCTTCTTGCGATATCCATTCAGCTTGAGCCCGCTCGCGACGTTGTCATAGATCGTCATCGACGGGAACGGGTTCGGCCGCTGGAACACCATGCCGACCCGCCGGCGAATCTCGACCGGCGAGGCGTCCTCGTAGACATCGACATCGCCCATCTTCACGGAACCCTCGGCCCGCGCGATCGGGTTTGTCTCATGCATTCGGTTCAGGCAACGGACGAACGTCGACTTGCCGCAGCCCGAAGGACCGATGAGGGCCGTGCACTGGTTCGCGCGGATGTGCAGCGTCACGTCCTTCAGCGTGTGCACCTGCCCATACCAGGCGTTCAGGTTTTCGACGCGAATATCGACGCCCACCTAGTGTCCTCCCTTGATTGTGCCGCGATTCGCGTAGAGCCTCACCAGCGTGACGGAAGCCATGATGAGCACGATCAGCACCAGCGCTCCGGCCCAGGCCAGGCGGTGCCATTCATCGTACGGCGAGAGCGCATACACGTAGATCTGCAGCGGAAGCGCAGCCATCGGCTGAGTCAGGCTGAAGTTCCAGAAGTTGTTGCCGAATGCAGTGAAGAGCAGCGGCGCGGTCTCGCCCGCCACCCGCGCGAAGGCCAGCATGCATCCCGTAATAATGCCCGGTGTCGCCGTGCGCAAGCTGACCGAGAGAATCGTCCGCCACTTCGGAATGCCAAGCCCCAGCGCAGCTTCCCGCAGCGCATGCGGTACGGTGGCGAGCATCTCCTCCGTCGTGCGCGTGATCGTCGGCACCATCATGATGGCGAGCGCCACACCGCCGGCGAGCGCCGAAAACTTGTAGTGCACAACGATCAGCCCATACGCAGCGATGCCCATCACGATCGACGGCACGCCATTCAGCACGTCCGCCGTAAAGCGCACGAGATGGCCCATCAAGCCGCCGCGCCCGTACTCCGCGAGATAAACTCCGGCCGCGATGCCGAGCGGAATGCCGATCACGCTCGCCACCGCGAGAATGATCCCCGAGCCCGCGATCGCATTCGCCATGCCGCCGCCCGACTCGCCCACGGGCGCAGGAACTTTGGTAAAGAAGGCCAGATTGAGAGAGCTCGCGCCTTTGTAGATCAGATATCCAAGAATCGCAATCAGCGGCAGCAGCACGATCGCCGTGCTGAGCACCGCAAGCCCGGTGACCAGGTGGTTGGTCAGCGTGCGCCGCGCGCGGATCGCCCTCTCGAGCCCGGCAGAACGTTGCGGAAGCGCCCGAATCATGCGGTCCTCGCGGATGAGCCGCGCGTGACAGCCCACACCAGCAGCCGCGCGATGGCGTTCACCACAACTGTTACGAGGAACAGCGCAAGCCCGATCTCAATCAGCGCGCTGACGTAGAGATCGCCAGTCGCCTCGGTAAACTCGTTCGCGATCACGCTGGCTAACGTGTACGCCGGGTTGAACAGGTTCCTCGCGATATCAGGATGGTTGCCGATCACCATCGTGACGGCGATGGTTTCGCCGAGAGCGCGGCCCAACCCTAGAATCACCGCACCGATGATTCCCAGTCGCGCGTTGCGCAGGACGGCCATCCGCAGCATCTCCCAGCGGGTCGCTCCCAGCGCCAGCGCCGCTTCGCGCTGATGGATCGGCACTGCGCGCATCACGTCGCGGCTGATGGAGCAGATGATCGGAAAGATCATGATCGACAGCACCACGCTCGCCGTGAACATCCCCACCCCGAAGTTCGGCTCTCGAAACAACCCCGTCCAGCCAAGCCACTTCTCGAGAACCGGACCCAGATCATCGCGCACAATCGGCACCAGCACCACGATCGCCCATAGCCCGTATACGACGCTGGGAATCGCAGCGAGAAGTTCCGTCAGAAACGAGATCGGGCCCGCGCAGCGCCGGCGGGCAGATATCGATCACGAAGATCGCAACAGCCAGCGCCAGCGGAACGGCCATCAGCAGCGCAAGAAAGGACGACACCAGCGTGCCGTAGATGAACGGCAACGCACCGAAGCTGCCATTCACCGGGTCCCAGTTGGATGTCTTGAAAAACTTCCAGCCGAACGCATGGATCGAGAGCTGCGAGTTGTGAATCAGCACCCAGAGGATCAGCGCAACGATAACGAAGATGCTGAGCGCCGCAATCAGCATCAGCCCGCCAAAGCTGTTATCCGCCACACGGCCGGAACTGCGCTGGTGCAGAAAACGCCGGATCTCCGACGGCTGCGGTGCCGCCTCGCTCGGATCCGGCGGAGATTGCTCGGGCGTGTTTCCCTGTGGCGCAAACGCGGGAGTCGGCACGGTCACTTGATTGGGCTGGGTCATAGCGGTCGCGCGTCTACGAGCCTAGGGTCCGAATGTAAAGGGAATGTAAATCGAAGCGAGTACCGCCGGAAGCGCTTGAGCCCGCCGCCTCCTTTAATGAATCTGCTGAATGGTCTGCCGAACCCTGTTCGCGAGCGCCTGCGGGAGTGGAGCGTAGTCCAGGTTGGCCGCTTCCTGCTCGCCGTGATCGAGAATCCAGTTGAGGAAGTCCACCATCACCTTGCCCTTCGCGGGATCATCAAAGTGCTGCGGAACGAGTAGCCAGCTGAACGAGGAGATCGGGTAGGAATCCGCGCCGGGCGCGTTTGTGATCGAGACGCGGTAATCGGGAGGCATATTCTTTGCTTCCGCTGCAGCCGCGGCCGTCACGCCTGCAACAGACGCCTTCAGATACTTGAACGCCGCATTGCGCACCAGGCCAAACTGCATCTTGTTCTGGAGAGCATAGATGAGCTCGACATACCCAAAGGTGTACGGCGTGCTGCGCAGCATTCCCGCAACACCTTCGTTGCCTTTTTCGCCGATCCCCAGGGGCCACTTCACTGATGTGCCTTTGCCGATCTGTTGCTGAAACAGCGGCACGACCTTCGAAAGGAAGTCCGTGAAGACGTATGTCGTACCGGATCCGTCGGAGCGATACACCGGCAGGATGGAATGATGGGGCAGTTTCACGCCGGGATTGTCGTGCTGCAGGTTGCCGTCATCCCACATCGTGATCTTGCCGAGATAGATTCCAGCGATCACCTCCGGCGCGAGATGCAGGTCCTGCGATACGCCCGGCACGTTGTAAACCGGGACAACCGCGCCGAGCACCACCGGAATATGGATAATCTTCGACTTGGCCTCCGATAACTGCTGATCCGTCATCGGTCCATCGGTCGCGCCGAAGTCGACCGTCTTCTCCGAGACCTGGCGGATGCCTCCGCCGGAGCCGATCGACTGATAGTTGATGTGCACGCCCGGATGCGATCCGCTGTACTCACTCGCCCAGCGGGAGAGGATCGGATACACGAACGTCGAGCCAGCGCCTGTCAGGTTCTGCGCGGATGCGCCGGTTGCGACGAATGCAATCACGGCAGCGAGAAGAAGTTTCAGTTTCACGAGTCCTCCGGATAACCGGCGCTCCTGGGGCGCCGCGAGTAGTGGAACGTCAGGCCCGTCCTCTCCAGGTAGGACGCGGTTGCGACGGCATGCGTTCAGATTCGCCGCGCAGCCGTTTGTCATCACGGAATGTAGTAGCGCATCTGCACGTGCACCATAGGATCGCTGGTCTGCGGCGCCGCGGGAGTGCTTGCGCTGCCTACGCCCGACCACAACCCGCGCTTCAGGTAGCTGTAGGTGACCGAGTACTGCAGACGTCCATAGCGCGGATCGTTCACAGGACGGTACTGGAACCCGACCATCGGCTCCTGAATATACCGTGTCGGCGACCCGCAGCTGGCCGCGCTGAGCGAGCCCGTGAAGCCCGCATTGCCGATCGTCGAACTCGGAGCCGCCGGAGGGTTGAAGCATCCGCCGTCATTCAGATTGCGTGGTCCATACCCGACCAGCGAGCCCACCGGCGTCGTGTAAACCGTCCGCTGCGCATACTCGCCGCCGTAGTAACCGAAGACCTCGAACTTCTTGCTTACGTGCCCTTCCAGAGAGAGCAGCCCGTGATAGTTGCGGATCGGCTCCAGCGTCTCGTCAGGCCGCAGCGTCGCATCCGCAAGCTGAGCGGATCCATACCGGCCCACGCCCGTTCCCGCCATCGCCTGCACCGCAACCTCGGCATACTTGCCCAGGTATCCGCGCGCGCTGCCAAATACGCCACCGGCAGCTGCCGTGTGTTGCGCGTACGTGCTCGAATACGTGAAGCTCGGCGCAGACGCCGTTCCACCCCACGTCACCGGATAGTAGTAGTCGCGCATCCAGCGGCCCAGCCCTCCAAGTTCCACATGAAATTTCGGCTCATCAAACGCAAACTTCACCACCAGGTCCGGCGCCGTGTTGTTCGCGTACGTCGTAACGTTGCTCGTGGTGGCCGTCACCGCGGTGACGCATGTTGAGGTCGCCGTAGGCGTGGAGCAGGTCGTTGTAGACGTCGTCGCGCCGGCCGAGCTCGCCGCAGCGTTGAACAGTCCGCCGTTCTGGCCGAGTCCGCCGAAGAAATACTGCGACGGATTCGTGCCATTCGCCGTGAAGCTCGTAATCTGCGCCTGCTCCAGCGACAGCGCCGCAGTCAACGCCCGTTTTTCGTACGTGCCCCAGCGCTGCTGCAGGCGGAACTCCGGCTGGCGCGTCCAGCTATAGCCCACCAGGTACTGCGGATCGATCGTCTGCGGCTGGATCTCCGTGCGTGCATCCGTTCCGCGGCGGTCTTCCGTTACCAGCGACCACATCTGTCCGCCGGTCACCGCGAAGCCGCCGTGCGTCGCCGCCTGTCCCCAGATCTGCCGCTGGCGCAGCACGTAGCTGTTCGACTGATTGTTGTTCGACGACGTGCCCGTCCCCAGGAAGTCCATCTCCGCGTAGCCGGTCAAAGCGAAGTTGCCCGCATTGGCCGTTACCAGCGCGCCGAGACGGCTCTGGCGTCCGGAGAAGTTCAGCTCGCTCGCCTGGTACTCATTCGCGCTCGCAAACGGAATGCTGTTGCAAGTGGCGTATTGATGTCGGAGTTCACCGTGTGCTCGCGAAGAACTCCTTCAAACGCGAAGAACGCGACCGGCGTAATGTTCACGCCCTTGTAGTGCAGGGCCGCCGGATGCTCGATCGCATCCCTCACCGCCGCCTGGTTCCTGACAACCGTCTCCTGCACTCCGGCATTCGCCGTCTTGATGTCATCCACGCTCTTCTCGAGCGCATGCGCCTGGCTGCTCGACTGCTGCGCGGCGTCATTCGCCTGCTCGGCCGCCGCCGTTGCCGTCGTAGCCTGTTGCTGCGCCGCGGCAGCGGCCTGCTGCGTGTTCGCGATTTGCTGGGCGGTCTGCTGGCTCCCGCTCGAAAGCTGCTGCCTCAGCGCGTCAATCTCGTCCTGCTGCGCCTTCAGCTGCTCGCGGAGTTCACGGAAATTCATCTCCGTTGCGCTCTCCTTGTGAATCCTCGTCGCCCTCTTTGTCCGGGTCGTACTCGATCCGGCCGACGTCTGAGCCGGGGCAAACCCCGCAACCAGTGTTGTCGAGAGCACTGCTGTCCACAGTCTTGCTGATCTCATGAATCCCCTTGCGGACGTCCCTAGGGTGCGCGCAATCCAACGTTGCAATGCAGATGGAGCCGGCGCCTTGCTGAAGATGTCCGTTGTGATTCATCTTCCCGAGTCTCTGTAAACGCAGTGGAAACGAAGCGTGAACCCAGCGTAAAAACACGCAGATCACCTACTTCACCGCCTGCATAGAAAACCCAATGTTCGCTACTGATTCACCGCGGGAACGGACGCAACCTGCGGCGCCGGCAATCCTGCACCGCTGGCGACAACTGGCAGCGTGAAATAGAAGCTGCTGCCGTGCCCCAGCTCGCTTTCCACCCATATCCGGCCGCGTTGCGTCTCCACCAGATGCTTGGCAATCGCCAGCCCCAGGCCGGTTCCACCCCCATCGCGCGATCGCGCCTTGTCCACCCGATAAAACCGTTCGAAGATCCGGCCCAGGTGCTCCCACGCGATGCCGCCGCCAAAGTCGCGCACCCGGAACCGCACCTCATGCGGGCGGCTCGCCAGCCTTTCCACCGTAAGCTGCACGCGAGATCCATCCGATCCCTTGCCGTAATTCAGCGCGTTCTCAATCAGGTTGCTGAGAATCTGCACCACGGCGTCGGTATCAGCGACGACCTCGCCGGCTGCCATCACATTGATTTCGAGCAACCCGCCCTTCTCCTTCACCACCCCGGCAACCGCCGCCTCCATCTCGCGCACCAGCGTAGCGACTTCGACCGGTTTGGGTTCAAGCTTCTGCTCGCCCGACTCCACCCGCGCCAGCGCCAGCAGGTCGTCCGTCAGCCGCGCCATGCGCCGCGCGCTCTTCAATATGGCCTCAAGAAACTCATGCTCAGACGCAGCGGGGAGCGGCGCGCCCTCGCTCTCCAGCAGCATCTCCACATATCCCTGGATGCTGGTCAGCGGTGTCCGCAGCTCATGCGAGACGTTCGCCACGAACTCCGTCTGCGCGCGCTCCACCTGCTGAATGCGCGTAACGTCACGGAGCACCACGACGGCACCGCCCTCGGGCATCGGCGACGCGCTCACCGCAAACACCCTCCCTGCGCCCAGAGACACGGTCTTGCGCTCGCAATATCTGCGCGTCTCCAGCGCAGTATGCACGCAGTCCAGCACCTCCGGCGCGCGAATCGTCTGCACCAGCGAGTGCCCCGCCCGCACCGACCCGAACGAATCCACGACCAGCCGCTGCATCGCCTTATTGGCCCAGATAATCCGCCCGTTCGCGTCAATCGAGGTCACGGCATCCTGCATCGAGTCCAGCAGCGCCTCCAGCTTCTGGCGGCGTTCTGCGCTCATCGTAAAGCTGCGCTGCAGCTCCTGGTTGGCCTCGGCCATTACGGCAGCGAGCCGATCGTGCTCCGCCAGCAGCGGTGCGAGCTCAAACTCCCGTCCCTCGCCCAGCGCCACCACCGCCGACTCGAGCGCAGCATCATCCCCGCGCGTGAGCCGCACAACACTGGCCGCGAGCAGCAGCGTAACTGCCGCCGCCGCTGCGAGCACCACCCACACCTCGCGCGTCAGCAGCAACAGGCAGCACAGCACCGTACACCCAATCGCGCACCGGACGGCAATCTGAAGGAACAGGCTTCGTCTCATCCGCCTCCTCTAAGCGCTGAATCTTGCGTACAAACTGCGCAGGCTTTCCTCTCACCATTAAATGCTCTTCACGAACCTCGCGTAAATGCGCGAACACCGTGTCTCGCAAAGTACTCTCCGTAAACGCGCGCGCCAATCACGCCGAGCCTCGCCGATTTGCCATTCCTGTCCTCCATGTCGCATAGTGTGGCGCGGTGGAGATGGAGCTCGCATGAACAAGCTGTACCCCAGTGCCGAACAGGCGCTCGCCGGCCTCGTGCGCGACGGTATGCTGCTCGCCGTCGGCGGCTTCGGCCTCTGCGGCATCCCGGAGGCGCTCATCGGGGCGCTCAAGAACACCGGCGTGCGCAACCTGACCGTCGCCTCCAACAACGCCGGCGTCGACAACTGGGGCCTCGGCGTTCTGCTCGAATCCCGCCAGGTTCGCAAGATGATCTCCAGCTACGTCGGCGAAAACGCCGAGTTCGAGCGCCAGTTCCTCGCGGGCGAGCTCGAGGTCGAGTTCGCCCCGCAAGGCACACTCGCCGAGCGCATGCGCGCCGGCGGCGCCGGC
Source organism: uncultured Acidobacteriaceae bacterium (assembly GCA_963777205.1). Classification (GTDB taxonomy): domain Bacteria; phylum Acidobacteriota; class Terriglobia; order Terriglobales; family Acidobacteriaceae; genus Granulicella. The sequence goes on from CAVZPQ010000001.1 coordinate 898,258, forward strand.
ATCCCGGGCTTCTACACCCGCACCGGGGTTGGCACAAAGATCGCCGAAGGCAAAGAGACGCGCACCTTCGATGGTCATGACTACCTCCTCGAGCGCGCCATCAACGCCGACCTCGCTCTCGTGAAGGCATGGAAGGCCGACACCCACGGCAACCTGATCTACCGCCGCACCGCGCGCAACTTCAACCCCAACGTCGCCACCTGCGGGCGCATCACCGTCGCAGAGGCCGAGATCATCGTCCAGCCGGGCGAGCTCGACCCCGACGAGATCCACACGCCCGGCATCTTCGTGCAGCGCCTCGTACACAATCCAAATCCCGAAAAGCGCATCGAGCGCCGCACCGTTCGCACCTAGAACTTAGAACTTACAACCTGGAACCTGGAACCGAGCGATCCCATGCCTTCAGTCCACGACAAACCCGGATGGACCCGACAACAGATGGCCGAGCGCGCGGCCAAAGAGCTGCAGGACGGCTTCTACGTCAACCTCGGCATCGGCATGCCCACGCTCTGCGCCGGCTGCATCCCCGCGGGCATGACCGTCGTCTTCCAGTCGGAGAACGGCCTGCTCGGCATGGGCCCGTACCCGCTGGATTCCGAGATCGACGCCGACCTCATCAACGCCGGCAAGGAGACCGTCACGTTCCTGCCCGGCGCGTCCATCTTCTCCTCCGCCGACTCGTTCGCCATGATCCGCGGCGGCCACATCGACCTCGCCATCCTCGGCGCCATGCAGGTCTCCCAGACCGGCGACCTCGCCAACTGGATGATCCCCGGCAAGCGCGTCAAAGGCATGGGCGGGGCTATGGATTTGGTCAACGGCGTCCGCCGCGTCGTCATCCTCATGGAGCACACCGCCCCCGACGGCGGCCCCAAGCTGCTCGAAAGCTGCACCCTGCCCCTGACCGGTAAAGCGGTCGTTCACCGCGTCATCACCGATCTCGGCGTCGTCGACGTCACGCCCGAAGGCTTCGTCTGCGCCGAGCTCGCCCCCGGCGTCAGCTTCGACCACCTCGCCTCGAAGACCGGCGCTCCAATCCGGCCGCCCAGCTAGCCCTCAGCCCAGCACGGGATACACCACACCCGTAAGCTCCTCGCTGACCGTCCACAGCCTGCGCCCGGCCTGCTCATCGAGCGCCTGCGGCCTGGGCTGCACCACCTTCGGATAGCCACCCATCTCGCCGCGTCCGTCCGGGCCGATGTACTCACCGCCCTGCACCTCCGGCGCCGTCGCGGCATACAGCGTCGGCAGCGCGCCCATCTCGTCGTTCTGGAAGAGAAAACGGCCAAACATTCGCATGAATCGACTCTTGAAATCACTTCCTGGCCCAGCAATGTTCGTCACCGACACACCCGGATGCACCGCAACGCTTACCAGCTTCGTGCCTGCCGCTCGCGCGCGGCGGTCCAGCTCGCGCGCAAACAGAATGTTCGCCAGCTTTGACATGTTGTACGCGCCCCACGGCGAGTAGCTCCGCTCGCTCTGCAGGTTGTCCCACTCCATCTTGCCGTTGCGGTGCGCCAGCGACGCGACCGTCACCACGCGCGGCGCCTCAGCCTTCAGCAAGGCCGGCATCAGCAGCCCAGTCAGCGCGAAGTGACCGAGGTGATTCGTCCCGAACTGCCGCTCGAATCCATCCACCGTCTGCTCGCGCTTGGGCAGCGCCATCACGCCGGCGTTGTTCACCAGCACATCCAGCCGGGCGCCGCTCGCGCAGTACTCTCCCGCAAACCCGCGGATCGACGCCAGCGAGGCCATATCCAGCGGTACGACGGTAACCTTCGCAGTCGGTGTCTCCGCAACGATCCGCGCTCGCGCCGCCTCGCCCTTTGTCGCGTCCCTGACACCCAGCAGCACCTCGGCGCCATGCCGCGCCAGCTCCCGTGCGGTTTGAAACCCGATGCCGCTGTTGGCTCCGGTAACCAGCACCCTCTTGCCCGCCTGTGGCCCCATCGCCGCCGCTGTCCATCCTGTCTTCGCCATCGTCCCTGCCTCTTCTGCCGCCTCCATCGCGGAGGCGTGTCTCATCCTAACAATCGTTTTTCTGGCCTGCCGCAAGCCCTCAGCACACCTCTTGCCCCGAACCCCCATCGAACATCGAGGATGTTTCCGGGACCGCCCATGTTGGCTGTAAGATGAGACTTTGCGTCGTGGGTTACAATCTGACGGCAAGGCTACCAGCTGGAAGGTCCGTCGAGCCGCGCCTTGCGCGACGCGAAAGAGCAAGATTGTCGAAGGGGAAGGTTCTCTCATGAAACTTAGCGCACGAATGATTGCAGGCTTTGCGCTGCTCATTCTTTTCGGAAGCACCGTTGGCTGCAATAAACTGCGCGCGCGCGACCAGCTCGTCAAAGGCATCCAGGCCTTTAAAGCCGGCCAGTACGAGCAGGCCATCGACCACTTCCAGAACTCTGTCGCGCTGGATCCGAACGATCCGACCACACGCCTGTATTTGGCAACGGCCTACAGCTACCAGGTCGTCCCCAACCTCGACACTCCCGAGAACCTCGCCATCGCAAAGAAAGCGATGGCCGGTTTCGACGAGGTACTCGCCAAGAATCCAAACGACCTGACGGCCCTGAAGCAGATCGCATCCATTCAGCGCAACATTAAGCAGTTCGACGCTTCGAAGGCGACCGAGCAGAAGATCATCTCGCTCGACCCGAAGGACGCCGAGGCCAACTACACGATCGGCGTCATCGACTGGACGCAGGCCTACAAGAACGCGGTCGCGGACCTCGCGGCCCAGGGCCTGCAGGACGACGGCGCCGGCAACGTGAAGATGAACAAGGCCACCTGCGCCAAGATCAAGGCGGACAACACCAACCTCGTCAATGAGGCGATGCAGTACCTGCAGCGCGCCGTGGACATCAATCACAACTACGACGACGCCATGCAGTATCTGAACCTCGACTACCGCCGCAAGGCCGACCTCGACTGCCCGAACGACGCAGCCCGCAAGGCCGACCTCGCCCAAGCCGATCAATGGGTGCAGCGCGCCATCGGCGCCCGTAAGGCCAACGAAGCCGCCAAGGAAAAGGCAGCACAGGGCGGCATCACGATGCAGAACACCCAGTAGTTCTCATCGCTCCACTCCCCTCGACAACGAAGGCCTCCCACCCGGGAGGCCTTCGTGCTTGATGATCAGCCCACCTCAGCCCGATGCCCTAAGCTGAGCACTGCATCGGCCCGCATCGTCGGCAGCTCTCGACCCCGAATCTGAGGCACGCTTCGCTCGTCACTTGCTCTTCTCTGCCGCGCCATCCCGCGCCGCGTCCTCCGCCTCAAGCTCCCGCGCCATCTTCCCGTAGTCATCCGCAAACCTGGTCTGCGTCTCGTCGTACGTGGGGGACGTCGAACCGGGATCATAGAGCCCCTGCAGCATCAATTCGTTGCTTGCGTAGACGAGCCTTAGCCCCGCTTTCTCAACCCGTATCGCCGTAAAACTCTGCATTGTCAGGGCATCGTACTGCTTCAGGTCCTCCGTGCTCATCCTCGCCAGCACCGGCGTTCTCGGCGTGGTGATATCCGCAAACTGCGCCTCGAACGCCGCCTGCCGATCCATGGCATTTCCGGTCAAGGTCCTCAGCAGGGCAAAACGCTCGCCGCGAACGTGGTACAGCAACGAGTAACCATTGGCCACCTTATCCGGCAACAGCGCCATCCGGCTGTCGGCCGCGGCCATGTCCCATACCGCGGTCACCATAGCCATAGGACGCCCATGGTATGGGGTTCGACCCAGGGCCAGCGGAGTTTCGTGAATCGTCCGGTAGGGAAGGTTCGCTTTGCCCTCCGTCGCCAACATCTTCTGGATATCCTCGTGCAATCCGAGCAGCCACGTCATCTCGTCGTCATAGCGTGCAAAGTCCACCTCTGCCCGCTCCTTGTTCATCGCGGCCTCCGCGCGCAGCGACGCCTCCAACTCATGCCGCTGATGCAGGTGGTGCAGCTTCTCCACGCTCTGCTCCAGCGAGATCGCAATCAGCAGCCCCGCCGTAATGGTTCCTAGAGAAATCCAGAAGTCCTTCCACGTGTGCGCGGCGTGCGGCATATGAACATCGAACACAGGCGCCTCCTCCTTCCCAGTCGCGGGAATCTCTGCAACATCTTCAGTCACAGCAATCTCTACCGTCCCGCCCTCGGCCGCGCCCGGCGTCGCCTCCATTGGATCGGCTAACGGCAGCTCTTCCGATATATCCGGTATCTCTGGCATAGCTTTTCCTTGGGGCGGCAGGTTCAGGCCAGCGTATCAGCGATATGCGCAGATGCACAGAAAGGCGGCGCCGCACTGCACGAAATACGAGGTTTCAGCAAGTTCACCCTGCTCGAGTACCGTTGCAGAAAGACAAGTCCCCGGCAAAGCAGATCGCCTATGCACTCATCGACACAGGACAGTCCTGCTACGCCGCCGTCCCGGCGGATGCAGCACTCGCGAGCGTCTGCACGTTCTTCTATTCCAGCGCAAATCGCTCCCGCACCACATACGCCGAGCCCTTCGGCGACAGCTTGCTCTCATACAGCAGAAACTCCGCTGCATCCCAGCGCTCATTCAGCCGCTGTTGCACCGAACTCCTCCGCAGCCGCTCGATCGTCTTCTTCCCATCCCGGTTGCGGCTGCGCGCCAGCGTCACGTGCGCGCGATACGGCCTGTCCTCGACCTCCAGCCCCGCACGCGTCACCGCCGCCGCTACCGCCTCGTAGATGCGCAGCAGTTCCGGCGTCACCTCCACCTGCGCATACAAAATCCCCGCCCGCTCAAACACTCCAAGGCCGTCCATCCGCAAGCTCACCGGCGGCAGCCGCAGCTCAGCCAGCTCGCGCACAAGCCTGCCGCGCGCCTCATCGGCCAGCTCCCCGAGAAACACCAGCGTCACATGCCACTGGTCCGGCGTCGACCACCGCAGCCCGTCATCCTTGGCGCGCAAGCGCAACGTCACACGCTCCAGCGCCTGCTTCACCTCCTCTGCAATCGCCAACCCAACGAACAGCCGCATCCGCCCAGCCTACCCTGATCCCACGCGACCCGCCTGCTCGCCGCCCTTGGAATCACCTCCCGCCGCCGCTCCTGCCAACTCCCACCGTGACCGCGCCCGCCCACTTCGCCGCCCCAATCGCTCGTGCGACATCTGCATAGCTCAGCTCGGTATCGCCGCTCACGTAAACGCTCCGCCCAGGCCGCAGCCGGATGCTTGCCAACAGCGCCCGATTCAGCTCGTTGGCTGCGACCACTCGCCCATCGACCTCATACGTGATCTGGCGCCGCATCTGCGGGCCCACACCCATCACCCGCAGATCCACCGGCCCAAGCACCCGCTCGGCCGCGCTCGACGAGCTCTGAGGAACCTGGCTCTCGAGCCCACGCGGCCTCACCGGAACCACGACCATGAAGATGATTAACAAAACGAGTAACACATCAATCAGCGGCGTGACATTGATCTCCGCCTGCTGTTCCGAACCCACAGAGAACGCCATCAGAGCACCTCCACATTCGTGAAGAGCGATGGCGAGCACCCACATAGAAACTACGTTGAAATGGCAGCCGGTCGAGAGCCGCAGGAACCTGCAACATCCGCCACATTAGACACCGCCGCACCGTGAGATTGTTCCGGGCAAAAATCAAGCACTCCACGCAAAGAGGCGCCTTACACGCGTCGCTCCGCAGGCGGGGGCACCCGCTTCGTGACTCGCTAATTCGGTACCTCCTACTCCTAACTCCTAACTCCCTGACTCGCTTAAAAACAACAGCGATGGCCCGAAGACCATCGCTGGGTTAGATCACATCCTTGCCGAAGAGCTTAGTGCCCCGCCTCAACCTGCGGCGTGATGATGCCGATGTTCGTCACGTCAGCCTGGTGGCCGAAGCCGATCACCTGCGCTATGGTCCCGAAGTTCAGGTCCTTATCGCCCTTCACAAACATCACCTTTTCGGAGCGCGTCGAGAAGATCTTCTGCAGCTCCGGTTCGAGATCGGCCCGCTGGAACTGTTGATCGTTGATCTTGTACTGCGGCAGCGCCGCTCCGTTCGCGAGGACCTGTACCACGATCGTGCGATCGTTCGGGGTCTCCTGCGTCGGGTTCTTCGGCGGCTGGGGAACCAGCGCCTCAAGTCCCTTCGGGGTTACCGGCACGATGACCATGAAGATGATCAGCAGCACCAGAAGCACGTCGATCAGCGGTGTTACGTTGATGTCGGAGGATAGTCCGCCTCCGCCGCCTCCACCCATTCCCATAAATTGATTCCTCTCTGCGACAAGCCCGGCGTTTCGAACCGGGCCGCCGCCGCTACGACGCCTGTGACTGGTTGTCGGTGAGCAGGTTCAGCTGGCTGACCCCGCCTGTACGCAGCGCGTCGATCGTGTCCATGACCTTGCCGTAGTTCGCGCGCTCGTCCGCACGCAGATACACCGACTTGTCTGCTGCCGGGTCCGTCTTCTTCGCCTCGAGATCGGCCACCTTCTGACCCAGATCACTCAGCGCGACCATATCGCCGCCCAAAAAGACATGCCCATCGCGAGTGACCGCCACTGTAATGGCATCCTCTTTATTGGCGTTGTCCATCATCTCCGAGGCGGTGACCACCGGCAGGTTGACGTTCACCTTGTTGTTAAGCATCGGGGTGATGACCATGAAGATGATCAGGAGCACCAGCATCACGTCCACCATCGGCGTGACATTGATGTTCGAGTTGACCTTCTTGCCCTCTTCCCGCTTCACGATTGCCATAGCTCTCAACTCCCGCCGGCCACATTCCGTCCGGCTGTTGGCTATCCTGCAAGCCCGTCAGGTATGAGACTCCGGCCGCCCTCTATCGGCAGCCGGAGCTCACTTCCGTGTACTCGCAGGCGGTTCAACCAAAGGACGCACACAGGCGTCCGCGGTTTTTAGCGGTGCGACTGCTTGATGAAGTAGTCCACCAGCTCCGACGAGCTGTTGTCCATCTCCACGTCAAACGCCTCGACCTTATTGGTGAAGTAGTTGAAGCACATGACGGCCGGAATCGCGACCAGCAGACCGAACGCCGTCGTCACCAGGGCTTCCGAAATACCGCCGGCCACAGCGCCGATACCAGAGGTCTTCTGAACAGCGATCTGTTGGAAGGCGTTCAAAATACCCATAACCGTTCCGAGCAGCCCGATGAACGGTGCCGTCGATCCGATGGTGGCCAGACCGCCAAGGCCCTTCTTCAGCTTGGCGTGGACGATGCCCTCGGCGCGCTCCAGTGCACGCTTGGAGCTCTCAACCTGCTCCTCAGTGATTGCGCCGCCCGAGCCGAACGAGCGGAACTCGGTCAGACCAGCGGTGACAACCTCGGCCAGGTGCGACTTCTTGGAGCGGTCGGCAACCTTGATCGCCTCGTCCAAGCGGCCTTCCTTCAGAGCGCCGGCAACCCGCGGAGCAAACTCGCGCGACTGCTTGCGTGCGGCCGAGAAGTACAGCGCGCGATCGATAATGACGGCCAGCGACCAGATCGACATGATGAACAGAATAATGACGATCGCCTTGGCGAAATAACCCATGTGGCCCCACAACTCCATGGGGCTGAAACCTACAGACGCGTTCTGGTCCTGCAGGAACAGGGCAAGTGATGCGGGGGTGTGTGCGAGATGAGCGAGAATCACGGAATTCGTTCCTCCTGGGGAGACGTGGGGGATTTCAGCATCGAGAACCAGACTGGATCTCCGATGCAATGAAGCGTTCGAAGAGTCCGGAGGGGGCCCGGAGCTTTAAGTCTTAGGGTGAGACGCGAAACTTGCGCCGTTGGGGAGGGTGAAAGGCGATGTCATTCATTTGACATCGCCTACGTTAGCGACCGGGCGGGTGAGAGGCAATGCCGCTCAGGTAGCACAGCATCCGCCACCTGAGCGGCACTCCATCAACCGCCATTCATATTGAAGTTAACCGTAACCGTGGTATCGACCTCGGTGGGCGACCCGTTCAGCATGTAAGGCTTGTACCTCCACTGCTTTACGGCGTCCATCGCAGCTCCCACCAGCATCGGCGGGCCACTGATAACGCTCAGATTCTGGATCGATCCGTCCTTCGCGATGATCGCGTGCAGAACCACCGTTCCGCTCACGTGCGCCGCGCGGGCGATCGGCGGATACACCGGGCTCGGACGGCTGATCGCCTGGCCCTGCATCACGCCACCCGAGATCCGGACCGGTCCCTTGGGCTTCGGAGGCTCGACATTAATCTTCGGGCCGGTCCCGGCGCCGCCAGGCATGCCGCCCAGAATCCCGCCCGGAGCTCCACCCGCCATTCCACTCATACCGGCAACACCACCGGTCGAGGGCGGCGGAGGCGCCTCTTCCTTGATCATCTTGATGTCCTTCGGGATCTTCGTCGGCGCGTGCAGGCCCTGGTCGATCTCCGACACAATCTTGATCGGCTTGATCGCCGCAGGTGGCGGCGGTGGCGGCGGCGGCGGCGGCGGTGGCGGTGGGGCCGTCAACGAAGCTGTCAACGAACTCTTCGGCAGCGCCTCAGGATATAGGAGCGGAACCAGAATCATCGTCAGCAAGATGGCGGCGTTGAACGCAAACGTCAGAATCATCCACCACTTGGACCGGGTCTTGATCCGTCCAGCAGATTCCATCATCGAGTCTTCAAACATGAGCACCTCCTCCCACACGGGAGAGCTACCGGCGTTAGACACCGCAGCTGGTTGAATTGTTCCCGGGTCGGACAGGGCTGAAAAATCTGCTCAGACAGCGCCGTCCTTGGCGTGGTTCGAAGAGCATAACAGGATTTGCACAACTCGGGCCAGCAGTTGCCCGCGCGTCAATACCCCATCCGGGCTATCTCATTGACCGCAAATAAAACGCGGTAAATAAATCTATTCCGGCCATAAGTAAAGGCCGGCCCCAAAGCGAAAGACGCCGCAATCGCGGCGCCTTTAGTCCTTCTCGCCTTGGCTTCGGTCTCGAACGCTTCCTTACCGCCGGACCGCCTTCGCCCGAGCCGGAGGCAGCGACGGCTTCTTGGCCGTCTTGCCGTGCTTCGCCCGCCAGTCCTGGTAGGCCACCAGCATCGGTGCCGCTACCGCAATCGACGAGTAGGTCCCGATGATGATGCCGACCACCAGCGCGAAGCTGAACCCGTGCAGCACCTCGCCGCCAAACAGGTACAGGCTCAGCACCGTCAGGAACGTCAATCCGGAGGTCAGCACCGTCCGGCTCAGCGTTTGATTGATCGACCGGTTCACCACGTCCGGCAGCTTCTCCCGCCGGTTCATCGCCAGGTTCTCGCGGATGCGGTCGAACACAACGATCGTGTCGTTCATCGAATAACCAATCAAGGTTAAGATCGCCGCAATGACCGTCAGCGAGATCTCCTGGTTCGTCAGCGAGAACGCGCCCACCGTAATCAGCGTGTCGTGAAACACCGCCACAACCGCCGCCACGCCATAGATCAGCTCAAACCGGAACCACAGGTAAATCAGCATGCCCGCCAGCGAGTAGATCGTCGCCAGCCACGCCTGTTTTTGCAACTGCTTGCCGGCTGTCGGCCCGATGATGTCGACCTGCTGCACGCTGAACCCGGAGTCGTGATAGTTCGCGGTGAGCGCGTTCTCCACCTCCCTGCGGCCCTGGTCATGCGCCGTATCCATGGCGGAGGTCAGCGGCAGCTTCACAATCACATCGTTCGAGCTGTGCCCCTGCCCCGCGATCCGCTGGATCGTCACATCGTGAATATTCGCCCGGTCCATGGCCGCGCGAATGTGGTCCTCGTTCGGCGTCGAGTCAAAGTGCACCGTAATCTGTGTCCCGCCCTTGAAGTCCACGCTCAGCGGCAGATGGTGCCAGAACGCCAGGCTGAGAATGCCGGCCACAGAAAAGATCAGTGAGAAGCCAAGGAAATACCACTTCTTCCCCAGCCAGTCGATATTTACATCATGAAAAAATTCCACGTCGCTCTTCGTCCTTCACGCAGCTTGAAAGCTGCCAATCTGCCTATCTTCCAAAATTTCTAAAATCTAAAATCTTCCATCTAAAATCTGCGCTTCAGATCGATATCGCCGCCGCCCGGCCCCGCTTCGCCAGCAGTGCGTCGAAGATCACCCGCGACACAAAGACCGCCGTAAACAGGTTCGCCAGCAGACCGAACGTCAGCGTCACCGCAAAACCCTTCACCGGCCCGGTGCCGAAGATAAACAGAATCGCCGCAGAAACAATCGTCGTAATGTGCGTATCCAGAATTGTGACCCACGCATGCGCGAATCCGTCATGAACCGCCGCCGCCGTCGTCTTGCCGGCACGCAGCTCTTCACGAATTCGCTCGAAGATCAGCACGTTCGAATCCACGCCCATGCCGATCGTCAGGATGACGCCCGCTATTCCCGGCAGCGTCAACGTCGCATGACTGAAGCCCATGAATCCCAGCAGGATCACCAGGTTCAGAATCAGCGCCAGGTCCGCGTTAATTCCCGCGCCCTTGTAGTAGATCAGCATGAAGATCAGCACCGCGGCCATACCGGCAATCGCCGATTCCACACCCTGGTTAATGCTCTGCTTACCCAGCGACGGCCCAACCGTATTCGTATCCAGGTAGGAAATCCCCGCCGGCAGTGAGCCCGTCCGCAACATCAGGCTCAAATCGTTCGCCTGCTGCTGCGAGAACCCGCCATGAATCTCGCCGTTGTCGCGAATCGCGCCCTCAATATTCGCCACCTCGCGAACCTTGTTCTCAAGCACAATCGCCATGCTCGTATTAATGTTCGCCGACGTGTACTTGTAGAAGCGGTCGCCCGCCTCCGTCGTCAGGTTGAACGTAATGTCCGGCTGACCGTTCTGATCTGTCGACGGCTGCGCTCCGCGAAAATCCGTTCCTTCCACAATCGACGCGCGCTTCAGCAGGTACCACTGGTCAGCCCCGCCATTGCCCGCGTTCCCGCTCACCAGCTCATCATCCGGAGGCACCGTTCCGCCCAGCGCCGCCAGCGCCTGTTGCTGGTCCGGCCAGGGTCCCTGCCCCGGCACGACGGCGTGAATCTCCAGCTTCGCCGTCGACTGAATAATGTTCTCGACGCGCGACAGGTCCGTCACACCCGGCAGCTCCACCAGGATCTGGTTGTCGCCCAGCCCGTACTGCTCAATCACCGGCTCCGAGACGCCCAGCGAGTCCACGCGCTCCCGAATCGTCTCAATCGACGTCTGCAGCGTCCGCGCATCCAGGTCATGGATCGCCTGCTGCTTCATCGTCAGCACATAGCTGCCGTTCGGACCGCTCGAGACGTCGTACGCGGCGTACTCATTGCCGGTCAGCACGTCATGAACCGCGGACTGCTGCGCCTGCGAAACCCCGGTGATCGTGATCACATCCGGATGCGCCGGGTCCAGTTTCTGCGCCTGTGCGCCCAGCGGCTGCAGCGCCGTATTCAGCGCCTGCATGTCGCGGTCCGTCGTCGAGTTCACCGCCTCCGCCACGTGCACCTGCAGCACCAGGTGCGTTCCACCCTGCAGATCCAGCCCCAGGTGAATGCGGTTCAACAGCGCGTTCTTCACCCCATGCGTCGGGATCCCGAAGATCCCGTACACAAAGATCACCAGGATCGCAATAATCGCTGCCGTCTTGCCCTTCAGATTCTTTCCCATCGTCTATGCCACTGCTCCGCTTCGCTTTCCTCGAACCTCAAAAACCTGGCGCCTCGCGCCCCAACAGAAATCGCCTTCATGGCGGTGCCCGGACGCCCATTCATGCGCGGGTGCCCCATTCATGCGCGGCTTCATCGCGCATGGGTGGGGGTCTACGACTTCGCCACTTCTTCCGTCGTCACCGCGGCGACCGCGCTCTTTACCATCTCCAGCTTCACGTTGTCCGGAGCGCACTTCACAACCAGCGCATCGTCCTTCACGCTCACAATCGTGCCCCGAATCCCGCCATTGGTCGTCACCTTGTCGCCGGGCTTCAGGTTGGAGAGCATCTCCTGCCACTTCTTCTGCTTGCGCTGGTTGGGCGCAATCATCAGGAAGTACATCGCCACAAACATCAGAATGAGGAAGGGGAACATGCCCAGCGAGCCGAATCCTCCCCCTGCAGCCATCCCTAACGCCGATACACCTTGAATCACTTGGGTTTACTCACAGCACTGCGGCGCACAACCGGCGCCGCCGGCCTATCTCTCATCCAGACTCTCGAGGAGCTTCGCGGCCGCTTGAACAAGCAAGCCAGCATCATGCCGGGCCCCCAGGAATCCGATCGCGCCGATCGCTCAACCCGGAGACACGTCGGCCTTCCCGAGGCAACGTACACCTAAGCCTTAAGCATCTCCGCTGCGCTCTGCCCTGTCAAGAAAATGCGGCGGACTGACCCAATACCCGACAGGCCCAAGTGCCTGATGTCGTCCGCACACACCGTCTTCCACCCTCTCGGCAGCCACACGCAAAACTTCATCCCACCTTCGTTTTCGCGGATCTCCTCAGCCGAAAACCCGCCGCGCCGATATCTCCCCTAACTATCCACGTACCTCCGGAGACCCTCATGTCGTCACTCCCCCTGTCGTCCCGACGGACGGCCCTTCGCGTATTCCCCATCGCACTTGCAATCCCTGCCGCCGCCGCACCCGCCGTCCGCGCCGACTCCATCACCTACGACGTCACACTCTCCCCAGTCCACGGCGCCTACGCGGGCACCGGAACAATCACCCTCGCGTCCGCCCCGTCCACCTCCGGCATCACCACCTACAGCGCCGCCAAGGGCCAGCTCGAAGACCTCAACCTCACCATCGACAACCAGACCTTCTCGCTCGCCGGCGATCCCGACGCCTCCGTCTTGTTCACCAATGGCCAACTCACCGCCATTGACTTCGCCGAAACCGTCAATCACCCGCCTGCGCGCTACACCCTTGAGCTCTCCGACGGCTTCGATCTCTACGCAAACGGCTTCGGGCACTCCATCTCCTCCGGCAGCTTGACCGCCGCACTCGCCAGCCCGGTTCAGCCGGTGGCCTCCAGCAGCCCGACAACCGACACATCCTCCAACCCCGATACGCTCCCCGCCTCGGGCCAGACCACACCCTCCACCCCCGCCGCCAGTCCGACTCCCGAACCCGGCAGCCTCCTTCTCCTCGCGACTGCCCTGCTCGCCGGCGGCTTCTTTCTCTTCCGCCACAAGCGCACCGCACAGTCCTAACTTCAGCCGCCCCATCCCCGGCAAGCGCACGCGCGATTGTGCGCTTGCCGGACACCACCTCGTTAGAGCCGCAGTCAAACCCGCTTGCTAGACCCGCGTGCCCGCGTGCCAGCCCCGCCTTCACGCTCCGATCGCGGCTGCCGTCTCCTCATGCGTGCGCTGCCGCCCCGAAATCCCTTCCCCTTCGCCCGGACGCTCTGATACCGTATCGCCCGAAGACCCATCCATCTTTCAACCGCCCCCAGAGGATCTCCGGGATGAACGCCCGTCGTCGGCCCTGCCATCTCGCTCTCCTCCTGGCGCTCACCTGCGCCGCATCCGCACAAAACCCCGCCCCACGCATTCGCGGTCCCATCGAGCCCACGCCCTCCGTCCCCCTGCGCGGCTCCCTCAACCCGCGCATCCGCTCCGCCAGCGACCTCGGCCCCCTTCCGCCCGACACCGAAATTCGCGGCGTCACGCTCGTCTTCTCCCGCTCGTCCGAGCAGCAGACCGCCCTCGATCAGCTCCTCGCCGGCCAGACCAACCCATCCTCTCCGCTCTTTCACCACTGGCTCACGCCCGCCGAGTTCTCCGCGCGCTTCGGCCCCGCGCCGGCCGACGTGGCCGCCACGCAGTCCTGGCTCCAGTCCCGCGGCTTCAGCATCGACTCCACAGGCTCAGACCGCATCACCTTCTCCGGCACCGCCGCTCAAATCCAGCAGGCCTTCGGCGCTGAGATTCACCGCTTCCTCTGGCCCGCAGGCCAAGGCGAAACAGCAGAACTCCACTTCGCCCCCGCCACTGAGCTCGTCCTCCCCGCCTCCCTCGCTCCCGTCACCAGCGCCATCCTCCACCTCAACGACTTCCGTCCCAAGCCCAACGTCCGCGCGCACCCCAACTTCACCTCCCTCTCCGGACAGCAACACTACCTCGCGCCGGCCGACATCTTCACCATGTACGACCTCGCGCCGCTCCGCACTGCCGCCTCCTCCATAGGCCAGGGCCAGTACATCGCCGTCATCGGCCAGTCGTTCATCAACGTAACCCCAGGGTCCAGCGGGGTCGATACCTTCCAGACCCAACTGGCGCAGCAGAACCCCATCAACATGGTCATCGTGCCCGGCTCCGGCTCGGAAGCCGTCTTCCTCGGCGATGAAGGCGAGTCAGATATCGACGTCGAATACACCTCCGGGATCGCGCAGAGGGCCACCATCTTCTTCGTCTACACCGGCTCCAGTTCCAACTACGGCGTCTTTGACGCTCTGTCATTTGCCATCACCCAGGACATCGCCCCCATCGTCACCATCAGCTACGGGGAGTGCGAGCCCTTCCTCTCCGCCGCTGACTCCCAGCAGTACAACGCCGTGCTCCAGCAGGCCGCGGCCCAGGGCCAGACCGTCGTCGCCTCCTCGGGCGATTCCGGCTCCACCGCCTGCGCCATCTACGGCTCTGATTCCGGCCTTTCCGTCACCCAGCAGCAAGGCCTGGCCGTCAACTTCCCGGCCGATAATCCCTACGTCACCGCAGTAGGTGGCACCCAGATGGCCCCCGGCACCTTCAACGCCGGATCCAGTCAGTACTGGGCGCCGGCCACCATCGGCAACAACGCCAGCTCCGTGCTCTCCTACATCCCGGAGGTCGTCTGGAACGAGAGCTCACCCGCCCAGGGCACCATCGCACCCGGCGGCGGCACCAGCACCGTGTACCCGCGGCCATCCTGGCAGACCGGCGTCCCCGGCATTCCTTCCGGAACCTTCCGCCTCGTGCCCGATGTCTCCCTCCAGGCCTCCACCGCCAACCCCGGCTACATCATCTGTTCCGATGACCCAAGCCTGACCGGTGCGCAGTCCGACTGCAGCGGCTCGAGCCTCCAGACCAGCAACGGCATCATCGCCACCGCCGGCGGCACCAGCTTCGCCGCTCCCATCCTCGCCGGCTCGCTCGCCCTGCTCAACCAGTACGAGCACACCCACGGACTCGGCAACATCAACCCGGTCCTCTACTCGCTCGCAGCTCAGCCCAGCATCTACTCCAGCGCCTTCCACGACATCACCCTCGGCACAAGCGAGTGCGTCTCCGGCGACGGCAACTGCAGCACCGCCGGCCAATCCGACTTCGCCGCCACGCCCGGCTATGACCAGGCCACCGGCCTCGGCACTCTCGACTTCAACAAGCTCGCCCTCGCCTGGCCCGCCACTCAAGCCGCCAACCTCAACGCCACCTTCGCCGGCTTCACCTCCGGCGCCCAAGGCTCCACCACCCCAGGCGCAACCGTCTCACTCGGCGTCTACATCATCCCCACCATCACACCGAACGGCTTCACCGCCCCAACCGGTACGGTCTCGGTCTCGCTCGACGGCCAGGTTGTCAATCCAACGCTCGCCCTCGCCGCGCCCAGCCCGACCAACCCGGGATCTTTCGCCAACATCACGCTCACCGCGCCGTCCAGCATCGGCTCGCACATCGTGCTCGTGAGCTATCCCGGCGACGCAACCCACGCGCCCTCCTCCGGCGCCTATTCCCTGCTCGTCGGCAGCGTTACTCCTTCCGGCACCATCGCGCTCTCCGCCTCCAATCTCAGCCTCGGAGCCAACGGCTCCGGTTCCACCCAGATCGCCATCACGCCCTCCGGCGGCTACAACGGCGTGCTCAACTGGAGCGCCACCTACAGCGGCGGCACCACCGCACAGACCATCTGCTACATCGTCAACTCGCCGCCCGTCGAAGGCCCCGTGAACGCAACCGTCTCCATCGGGGTCGGCGCGGCCTGCAGCACACCCGGCGCTCTCATCGCCCGCTCCACCGGCCAGCGCGCCTCGCTCGATCCACCGCCCGTTCCACAGCCCGCCCGCGCGCGGCTCCGCGGAGAACTCCGCGCAGCCCCCGTCCTCGCGCTCCTGCTCTTCACCTTCCTGCCCCGCGGCCGCCGCAAACCACTCCCCCTGCTCGCCGCCCTCATCGTCATCTCGCTCCCGCTCACCCTGACCGGCTGCGGCGGCGGCTCCGGATCCAGCGGCGGAGGAGGAGGCGGCGGCGCCCAGTCCCAGACCTACACCCTCACCTTTAAGGCCCAGGACTCCGTCAATACCGCCATCACCGCCTCCACGAGCTTCAACCTGACGGTCAACTAGCCCGCCCCATACCGCATCCAGTGGCCCACTAAATGCCGCCGTTTCGAATGGCTTAGCTCAAACGCGGCAGAGGACGCAAAAAGTGCGTCCGCTGCTACGCCCAGCTCTCTTTGTTTTCAAGACTTTGCAAACTGAAGTCCGCCCCTAAGTACCGCCCTGCGAAGACTTTGCGCAAATCCCGGCGGGGAAGGGGTCCCTCACTCCGACGCACTCCCCGGATTCAAAGTAACGGCAACCCCGCTCACATCCGAATCCGCGACCGTCAGGCTCTCCTGGAACGGCGCATACATCGTCGCCGAGCCCGGACTCTGCCCGCGCCTCCCAAACGCCGGAGACGGCATATTGCTCGCATTGGACACCTGCAGCGTATAGTTTCCGGCCGGAACCCACTGCAATACAAAGCTCCCATCCGGCTGAATCATCGTCATCCGGCTCAGGCTCGAATCCTGCGTGTCGGTCAGCCGCACCACACCGCCGGCAATCGTGCCCGAATCCGCCGCGCTGACATGGCCTGACACCGTGTGCAGCGCGGAGAGGTCCAGCGTGAACTGCAGATCGTCCCGCTCCTCGCCGGACTTGAGCGCCACCACCTCCGCATCGCTGCGCCGCACCTTCCCCGGCGCATACATCACGATCGAGGTCACCCGCTGCACCGCCGCTCCACCCGGCTCTGCGCTCGGGGTCGTCACCGTCGCCCGCACCCAGTAACTCCCCGGCGCCAGCCCCACAATCCGGAAGTACCCCCGGTCATCGCTCGTCTGGAATCCCCCCACCCCACCCCCGAACCCGCCACCCAGCATCGATACCACCCGGGTCAGCTCGTTGGCTGGCGCATTGGCCTGCGCCGTCGATTGCACGCTGACATTCACGCCCGCCGCCGGGCTGCCATCATCCCACTGCAGCTTCCCCGCAATCACTGCGCCGCGGTCGAGCGTAATGTTCGCCGTCGCCCCCGCGGCCTCCCCCACATGAATCTCCGGCAAGCTCGCCAGCAGATCGGCTGCGCTTGCGCCGGCGCGCAGCCTGGCCGCCGCCTCCGCGACCGGCGAAGCATACCCCATCGCGGTCGCGGTCACGTAGTAGTCCCCCGCCTCGGCCTGCACGCTGAAGTTCCCGTCGACATCGGTGTGCGCCATGATGCGGCGGCCGAACCCAAATTCTCCGCCGCCGAATCCACCCCGCGAGCCGCTCTGCGCCGCAGCATCGACCGCGATGAGCGTCACGGTGGCAAACCGCGCGGCGCGCTGTGTGTCCGAGCACGTGACCCTGCCCGTGACAGTCGCCATCGCCCGCTGCTGATTCACCTGCCCCGGCCCCACATATACGCGGGCGTCGCCACCCTGCTGTGCGACGGCCGCGCCGCACACAACCACACACCCCAGCACCGCACCTCGAAGCCGCACAACCATCCTCATTCCCAAAGCTCCAGACGAGTCCAAGACGGAGTCTCGTCTACACAGACGTTCCACCGGCCCGGGTGGGTGCGTCAATGCCCCGTTCCCACCAGTTACTGCGTATCGTCTCCGCTGGATGCTGCAGTTGCATTGGAGGGTTTCGAGGGCTTCAGCTCGATGTTCTGGCCAGTCAGGTCGTCGTCGGGAACCATGACCTGCTGTTCTGTCTTGTCGTATGTGCGGATGGTTTTGGCGCTGCACGATGCTTAGCCCCTCGTTCGGCTTTGGCGTGTCCGGCACTGTATCAGCGGCGTTGTTCACGGACAGCGTGTACGTTCCGGATGGAACGAAGGTGATTTTGAAGTTTCCGTCGCCGTCCAGACTCCCGCGCTGCGATGAAAGCTCTTGTCGCCGCTGTCGGTGAGTGTGACGACGCCGCGATTGAGGCCGTGGTGGTCTTCGGCGGAGGTTACCCTTCCGCTGACCGTGTGCGTCGCACTGAGATTGAAGGTGATGTCCTCATCCGTGCGCTCCTCACCTGTGCCGAGCGTCAGCGGCTTGGCATCCGTCTTCCGGAATCCACCCGGAGCGTACACGACCAGCGGCATTGTCGACCCGAAGGAGACGCCAGTAGCATCGAACCGTCCCCGGTTCATGCTCATGCGCTGGCTTGTGTGCAGGGTAACCTTCACGGTGTACTCGCCGGGCGCGAGGCCAGCGATCCGGTAATGCCCGCGGTCATCGGTATTCCCAATGCTGACCCCACTCAGCCGGACCATGTTGAACTGGGCGGGCAGCGGCTTATGCTCGCCGGTCTTCGGCTCGGCGGTTACGACCGCTCCGTTGACCGGCGCGCCGTCGTCCCAAAGCACGCGACCTTCGATAGCTGCGCCGCGCGTGACCGAAATATCAACATTGACGGCGCGGTCTGCCGACACACGCACGCTGGGCACTCCGGGAATGCCTTTGGTGATGTCTTCGCCTGCGTCGTATGCGGCCTGCACGAGTTCGATCGGCTGCACATAGCCCGCCACCGACGCCATCACGTAGTACTCTCCGGGAGGGACATCCTGCACGACGAAGCCGCCGTCGAAAGCGGTCTCGGTTAGAACAAATGTGGCGGTGCTCATGGCCTCGCCGATTGCTTTGCTGTAGGCCTGGGTGCTCTTTGGATCTGCGGGATCGAGCTTGCGGCATTTGCGTCACGGAGGCCGGGACGGCGAACACCAGCACCTGCGCAAACCGCGCCGGCTTCTGCGTGTCCTGGCAGATGACATGGCCCGTGACGGTGCCCATGCCCGGCTTTGAAACCTGCGCCTGCGCCGCGGTGCAAACCATCAGCGCCGCCAGGCATACGCGCAACTTCGAGCCAGCCTGTTTCAACATGCGGATTAGTATCCGCCTGTCGCATGTATGCGGCAAATCAGTTCAGCGTGGCGACATTGAAGCAATCTCGGCGCGGACGCGCTCCATGGTCTCGAGGTAGAAGGCGATGTTGTGGATAGAGTTCAGCGTGGCGCCGAGGGGCTCTCCGCTTGAGAACAAATGTCGGAGATAGGCTCGGCGAGTAACGCGCGCAAACCGGGCACGTGCAGCCTGCGTCAATTGGCCCCTGGTCGTCGGCGAGGTCCTTGCGCTTGATGTTCAACCGCAGAACGTTGCTGCGGCGATCAGCCGGATCTTCGCGCAGGAAACACGAGACCGTGGCGTCCGGCGCGCGTCGGCAGAACGCAATCCATCATGTCCACGCCCATGCGTGCGTACTCCTCGATCTCGTCCGGATAGCCAACGCCCATTACGTAACGCGGCTTGTCCTTCGGCAGAAGCTCGAGGCAGAGCGCAATCATCTCGCGTGTGACCTCGCGCGGCTCGCCGACCGCGAGGCCGCCGATCGCGTACCCGGGAAAATCCATTTCGACGAGACGCTCCGCGCTCTCGCGTCGCAGGTCCGGATACATTCCGCCCTGCACAATCCCGAAGAGCGCCTGGTGCTTGTCGCTGAAGTGCGCGGCATCGTACTCGCGCTCGAACGCGGTGGTGGTCCTCTCCCCCGTCTCAGAATCGAGACGTGGGGCACCCGAACCTGTGGCTGAGTGGGCCCACGGCACCTCATGCCGGTGCTCTTCCCAGTACCGCTTTGAGCGCGCCGCCCAGGCGTGCGTCAGGGCCATCGAGTCGCGCGTGCGTTCCCAGGTCGCCGGCGTTTCGACGCACTCGTCGAAGGCCATCATGATGTCTGCGCCAAGCGCGATCTGCACCTCCATCGAGTGCTCGGGCGAGAAGAAGTGCTTCGAGCCATCGAGGTGAGACCGGAACTCGACACCATCGCTCGTGATCTTGCGCAGCTTGGCGAGCGAGAAGACCTGGAATCCGCCCGAATCGGTGAGCATCGGCCTGCGCCAGCTCATGAAGCGGTGCACGCCGCCAAGTGAGCGAATGAGCTCATGCCCCGGCCGCAGATAGAGGTGATACGTATTCGCGAGGATGATCTCGGCGCCGCGGCCGCCGAGTGTTTCGACCACATCCTGCGGAACGGCTTTCACAGACGCTGCCGTGCCTACCGGCATAAACACGGGCGTCTGGACTGCTCCGTGCGGCAGCGTCATCTCTCCACGACGTCCGCCATCAGCGCACGCCGCGCCCACCTCAAACAGGAGCGACATCGCTCCCCATTCTATTGCCTGGAAGCCGCGAGGCTAATTGGGCTGCGGGGCCGCAGGAGCTTCGGGCGCGGACGGCGCCGTCGCGGCAGCGGGAGCTTGCGGAGCCTCGGCTTGCATCCGGAGCGACCGGCATCATCTTCAGTTCCTTCATGTGCTCGTTCAGCTCTTTCATCTGCTTCTCGTCGAAGGGCTTCACCTTCAGGTTCTTGAGCTGCTCGTTCAGATCCTTCATCATCTGCTTCTCATTGAAGGGCTGCACTTTCATATCCTTCAGGCCGTTCAGCTTCAGCATCACGTTGGGTTCAACGTTGAACATCATCGCCGTGCATGCCCATCTCCATGTCCGCGAACGCCTCCGGATTCGTCATCGCCATCATCGTCATCGGGCCGAGTCACGTGCATCATCGGGAAGAAGCCCAGCTCACTTGATCCGGGGCCGTTGCCGCGCCAGATACGGTGAATGAAGGTCAGTTCCTTCGGCTCGACGCTCATGATCGCCTGCTCGCGGAGGCCGTCATTGCGGTGCTTGCTGCAGATGTCCGTCGACTCGCCGGTCTTCAGATCGCGCTCATGCACCGAGCAGTGCCAATCGCCCGTGTTTAGCTTGTTGCGGAAGGCCTCCACGTCCGCCATGTTGTACATACCGGGCTTGTCGTACTCGTAGCTCCGCACAACGTTCAGCACCATGTTGTGCGCCTTGTGCTGGTCAGGGCCGCCGACGAGGCCCAGCGAATCGGGGTCCATCGAGATCTCCGTCACGTGGGTCGCGTTCTTCGCGAACACTTCGGTGCCATTGAAAAGGTCGTCCTTTGCAGCCGCAGCATCATTGTTCTGCGCGCCCTCACCCTGTGCCGCCGCGCCGCTCATCGACCCAATCTTGTAGTGGCCGGACGGAGGCACCACCAGGTAGCTCTGCGCGCTTGCCCACGCGCAGCCCAGAATCATCGCCGTCCACACCAGCCCACGTACCCACGCGGCAAGTCTCTCGCTCATCTTCTTCGTCCCGATGCTCATGCTGATCTGCTTCATCTCGCTCCTCCTGATTGGATCCTGCAAACTCTCTGACTTCCTGCCTGGCGTACGTTATGGCGCCAGGCGAAATCCGCGCTCGGCCAACTGCTCTCTGGTGCGCTCGAGCGTCTGGTCTGTAATGCGCTCAGCCGTCTCAAACTGGTGCTCGGCCTGGATCCTGCGCTCGTGCTCGATGTGAATGCGCGCACCGACGAAGCATCCCATCGCGAGCACAGCGGCGATCGCGCCGCCCATCCATGCTGCGCGGCCGAGGCGTTGCAAAGATGCGGCCGCCGTTGGAGAACTTGATCAATCGGAATCCGCCGCCCGCGTGTACGCGCCTGCGCTCGGCTTCTTCGGCCAGCGCGAGGAACTTTGCGGTCGTCTCCGCGCGGACTTCGACACGCTTCATCGCGCGGGCGAGCGCCTGCTCGAACTCCGTCATCTGCGTATTGTCTTTCTCGAAATCAGGCCCGTTCATCGCAACACACTCCTCATTCATCATTTCTGCCCGCGCGTCGCCGCTCCATGCAATGGTCACCGCACGTACTCCTTCATCGTGATCTCCGCTTTGCGCCGCAGCAGCTTCAGCCCGCGCTGCAGATTGCTCTTGACCGTCGCGAGCGGCTGGCCGAGCAGCTTCGCAATCTCATCCGGCAGCATCTCCTCCTGATAGCGGAGCACTACGGCAACTCTCATCTGCTCCGGAAGCGAGCCGAGCAGCTCTTCAAGCCTGCGCTTCGAGCACCGTTCCTACACCTGCGGCGCCGTCTCCGTCCGGAGCTGCGGCATCATCCATCCACTCGTCCGCCTGCGTCTCCGGACGGTGCGCCTGGCGCCGTAGCGCGTCGGTCGCCCGGTGCACCGTCACTTTGCGGAGCCAGAACCGCACGTGGTCCTCGCTCGAAAGCCTCTCCGCTGAGCGAAACAGCTCCAGAAACACGTCCTGCGCAACCTCCTCGGCCGTGCCGTACTCGCCGGTGACACGAAGCGCCAGCGAAAACACCATGCGCTGGTGCCGTTCGACCACGCCCCGGAACTCCGCCGCCTCGGTCCGCATGCCTACACTCCCCTAATACGCACGCTGAATCGCGTCAGGATGCAAAATCTTACTAGCCATGAGATTTCTCCGGATCGCCGCTGCCCTCTTTGCCGCTTCGCTGCCCATCTTTGCCCAGATCCCGGCCAGCTGCGCCTCCGAGCCATCCCACGAGCACGCCCTACACCGGCGATCTCTCCGTCTTCGAGGACCCGGCGCGCGACCAGAAGCTGCAGGTCCAGCGCGTCATGGACACCCTTAAGCTGCAGCCCGGATCTGTGGTGGCGGATATCGGCGCAGGCGGCGGCTGGTTTTCGGTGAGGGCAGCGCGGCGGGTGAGCCCCGGGGGCACGGTCTACGCCGAGGACATCAATCCGCACGCGGTGGACTCGATCCGGCGGCCGCGCTGCGAAGGAGAAGCTGCCCGACATCAGGACGGTGCTCGGCACGCCGGACGACCCCAAGCTGCCGGCCAACTCGCTCGACGCCGCAGTGATGCTGCGCGTCTATCACGAGGTCGCGCATCCGCCGGTTCTGCTCGCGCATCTGCGGACCGAGCTGAAGCCCGGCGGACTGTTCGCGGTCATCGATCACCCGGGCAATGGCGCAGACCACGGGATCAATGCCGACGTGGTCATTGCGGAGGTCCAGCGCGCCGGCTTCCATCTAGTCCATCAATACGACTTCACCAAAGCCGACCAGAACGATTACATGCTCGTCTTCGAAAAGCGCCCCCAGCAGCAATGAGCCACTAAGGCGCGTCCATCAGCTTCTCCGCACTCCGCACCAGCTCACCCTCCGTCGTCGCGCCGTCCCGCAGCGCGCGATCCTCCGCATACACCGCGCGTATGCGCCAAATCAGCCGGTCCACCGTGGTAATCTCCGCGCTCAGCAGCTTCGAATACTCCTCAAGCTCCTCGGGCGTCCTCTGCGAGATGTCCGGCCCCCTCTTCAGAGCGCCGAAATCGAACCCTCCCGGCGCATCCACAAACCGCTCCTCAAAGCTCTGCAGCGCCAGGCTGCTGGTGTTAAACGCCTCAATCTCCACGTCCATCCGGCCCACCTGAAACAGCAGCCGGTCGTACATCTGAATCTCAGCCCCCGGCAGCAACCCCACCGTCCCACTCTCCTTCGCTGCCGCCCACGCCGCCATCAACGGATGCACCAGCGCCACGTCCGGGCGCGCCGCAAGCGCAACCGCCGTATGCGGTCGCTTGCGCTCGGCATCCACCGCGTTCCGCAGTCCCAGCAGATAGCTCCGCATCGCCGCGCCGCGGTGCAGATCAAACTCTTCCTTATCGATGTTCGCCCGAACCTCCTCGCTCAGGTCCGAGCGCAGCTGCTTCCGCTCCTCGCGGTGATGCACCCACTCCACCGTCTGCTCCAACCCAATCGCAATCATGATGCCCGCCACCACGATCGCCATGTGCACCAGGAACTGCTTCCAGTTGTGCACACCTTCCATCGGATGAAGTTCCATGCCCACCTCGCCGTCGCAGATACACTTCCGCCTCGCTGTGCTCGACCTGCCGCACACATCGAATGCGTCTCACTCAAGCTGGCCCGATGCCCGCCAGTATATCCACCGGAGCTTCCGAGCCGGCAACAGGGCTGCCCGTTATCCTCACCACAGCGATGACGCTCCGCTCCGCCCTCCTCGAAGCCGCCATGCAAGTCTCCCGGCGGGATGCCGAGACTCTGCTCGCGCACATTCTGCGGCGCGACCGGGCGTGGCTCCTGGCTCACGCTGAGGACGATCTGTCGCCCGAACACTACGCTGCGCTCGCAACCCTGATCGCGCGGCGTGCGCGCGGCGAACCGCTGCAGCACCTTACGGGTACACAGGAATTTTTCGGGCTTACCTTCAAGGTGAGCCGCGATGTGCTGATCCCGCGGCCGGAGACGGAGCACCTCGTCGAAGCCGTGCTGGACTGGGCGCACAGACAGTCCGACGCGCAACCTGACTCCGGTTCGCACCTGCGCATCGCGGACGTCGGGACCGGCTCCGGCGCGATCGCCGTCGCACTCGCTTCTGTACTCGAAGGAGCGTCAGTCACCGCAATCGACATCTCGCCTGCTGCGCTGGCGATTGCCCGCTTCAACGCCGTTCAGCATGGCGTCGATCGGCGGGTGCGATTTATCGAAGGAGATCTCCTCAGCCCCTTCGCGGACCAGCCAGAGAGCCTGGACACCGTGGCTTCAAACCCGCCCTACGTCGCGCTCGCCGACCGGGATACGCTCGCGCCGGAGGTGCGCGACCACGAACCCGACCTGGCGCTCTACGCCGGACCGGACGGGCTCGCGATGTACCGCCGGCTCATCCCACAAGCGCACGCGGCCCTCCGCACGGGCGGACTGTTAGCCCTGGAAATCGGTTACGGTCAGCGTGAGCCTTTGGCACAACTCCTCAGCGGGTGGCAGCAGGTCAGGTTCATCGACGACTACGCCGGGATCGCTCGGGTAGCACTCGCTATCCGGCCCTGAGCGCGGCTAAGTCAGTTCAACCCACTACAATCAACCCTGTAATGTCTGAAGCGACCACGACACCCGTCCTCACCACTATCGCGCAGCTTAAGGAGCACATCGGCCAGCCCGTCACGCTACGCGGGTGGCTCTATAACCTGCGCAGCTCCGGCAAGCTGTTGTTCCCCACCTTCCGCGACGGCACAGGGACGGTGCAGGGCATCGTGCCCAAGGCAGCCGTGCCCGAGCAGGTCTTCGACACCCTGAAGAACCTCACGCTCGAGTCGTCGCTCATCGTCACAGGCAGCGTGCGCGAAGACCAGCGCGCGCCCTCGGGCGTTGAGCTCGACGTGCAGGACGTCACCGTCACGCAGCGAATCCCCGAGGAAACACCTTACCCGATCTCACGCAAAGAGCACGGCGTCGACTTCCTGATGGAGCACCGCCATCTCTGGTTGCGCACGCCGCGCCAATCCGCCATCCTGCGCGTTCGCGCGGCGATTATGCGGGCCGCAGCAGAATACTTTGACACCAATGGATTCATCCGCACGGATCCGCCGATTCTTACTCCAAACGCCTGCGAAGGTACGTCAGACCTCTTCGAGATGAAGTACTTCGACGAGGAGATGGCCTATCTAACGCAATCCGGGCAGCTCTATGTAGAAGCGACGGCGCTCGCGCTCGGGAAGGTGTACTCGTTCGGCCCAACCTTCCGCGCCGAGAAATCGAAGACGCGCCGCCACCTGACGGAGTTCTGGATGATCGAGCCGGAGGTTGCGTACATGGACCTGGCCGGTTTGATGATGCTTGCCGAGGAGTTCCTCACACACATCGTGAAGCGCGTGCTGGAGAACCATCGCGCTGATCTGCAGGTGATCGGACGCGACATGGCGAAACTCGAAGCGGTCGGCACGCCGGGTGAATTTCCGAAGATGAGTTACGACGAAGCGCACGCCATGCTCGAGCAGGCCTACAAGGATGGCAAGCTCGAAAACGCTCATAAGTACGGCGACGACTTCGGCTAGCCCGGACGAGACCTACATCAGCTCGCCAGTTCGACAAGCCTGTCATGGTGCACCGCTACCCCGCCGAGGTGAAGGCCTTCTACATGCAGCCTGATCCGCAGGACGCGACGAAGGCGCTCTGCGTCGATGTGCTCGCACCCGAGGGCTACGGCGAAATCATCGGCGGCTCGCAGCGCATCGACAGCTACGACCTGCTGAAATCGCGCATCGAGCAGCACAACCTGCCGCTCGCCGCGTTCCAGTGGTATCTCGATCTGCGCAAGTACGGCAGCGTCCCGCACAGCGGCTTCGGCATGGGCATCGAGCGCTGCGTCGCCTGGATCTGCGGTCTCGAGCATGTCCGCGAAACCATTCCTTTCGCGCGCACGCTGAATCGCATTTATCCGTAGGCGAGCCTTTACCTGCCGGGCGTCGTCACGAGTGGCGAGGACGTCGAGACTTCCGCTCCAACGCGCGGCTTCACCTCCGTGCCCAGCAGTTCAATCGCACGCAGCATCTTGTCGTGGCTCAGCGGACCGCCAGACATCATCAGGCTAACCTGCGACACGCCACCGAGCGACTCGTCGATGTGGCGCATCTTGGCCGCGGCGGTTTCGGGCGAACCCACCACGAACGCCCCCGTTGGCCCGCGCTGCGCGTCGAATCCGGCGCGCGTTATCGGTCCCCATCCACGTTCCTTGCCGATGCGATTGAACGTGTGCGAGTACGCCGGCCACAGTTCATCCGCAGCCTGCTGATCGCTGTCAGCGACGTAGCCGATCGCATGGACAGCGACATCGAGCGACTCCGGCGCATGTCCTGCCCGCCGTCCGGCCTCGCGATAGAGATCTATCAACGGCCGAAAACGGTGCGGCTCCCCGCCAATGATCGCGACGGTCAGCGGCAGGCCCAACTTGCCCGCGCGGACGAAGGAGTTCGGCGTTCCACCCGCGCCGAGCCGTATCGGAAGCGGCATCTGCACAGGGCGCGGCCATACACCTTGCCCCGTGAGCGAAGCCCGGTGACGGCCCTCCCAGTACACCTTCACCTCATCGCGTACGTGGAGCAGCAGGTCCAGCTTCTCGGCGAACAGCTCGTCGTAGTTGTTGAGGTCGTAGCCAAACAGCGGGTACGACTCAATGAACGAGCCACGGCCCACAATGATCTCAGCGCGGCCGTTGGATACGAGATCCAGCGTCGCGAAGTCCTGAAACACCCGCACTGGATCGTCCGAGCTCAGGACAGTGACGGCGCTCGTCAGGCGGATCTTCTCGGTTCGCGCAGCAGCGGCGGCCAGCAGCACAGCCGGCGAGCTCGCCACGTACTCCTCGCGATGGTGCTCGCCGATGCCAAAGCTATCCAGGCCGACGCGGTCGGCAAGCTCGATCTCTTCCATCAGTTGCACGACGCGTTCGCGTGCGCGCTCGCCGGCTGGCCGGTCGTTCGCCACCATCTCCACGAAGCTATCAATCCCAATCCGCATGTTTTTCCCTCCGAACCCCTCGATCTCAAGTATATTGATGTCAATGGATATCCGAACGATTCAAACTCGCAGCAATCGATCGAAGCCCGACGTGTCGGCCGAGCCGGGTAACCCGAAGCAAAACGGCGAACCGCCGAAGCGCAAGCCTGGCAAACCAGAAAAGTCGGATAAGATCTCGGGCACGCAGCTCTGGCTGGTACTCATCAAGGCCTACCACTCTCTGCTTGGATTCACCGAGCTGACCCTGAAGGACAGCGGCCTGGGTGAATCCGAGTTCCGTATTCTCGAAGCTCTTCTGCACAAAGGCGCGATGCCCGTAAATACGATCGGCGCGAAGGTGTTCCTCACCCCGGGATCGATCTCGGTTGCTGTCGATCGCCTGCTGAAGCGCGGGCTCGTC
Source organism: uncultured Acidobacteriaceae bacterium (assembly GCA_963777205.1). Classification (GTDB taxonomy): domain Bacteria; phylum Acidobacteriota; class Terriglobia; order Terriglobales; family Acidobacteriaceae; genus Granulicella. The sequence continues at coordinate 925,959 of CAVZPQ010000001.1, forward strand.
ACGCGGACGAACAGCACCGAAGACCGCCGGGTCCGCAACGTCGACCTCACGGCCGCGGGCCGCAAGCTAATTGAGCAGGTCTTCTCAGCGCACGCCCGGCAAGTGGACCGGCTCGCTGAGGTCCTCAGCCCGAAGGAACGCCGCCAGGTAGCCCGCGGATTGAAAGCCTTCGGCAAGGCCGCGGCGCATTCGGCGGTTGAACGCCCGGAGCGCTAGCAGCATGTTCCAATAGAAAGAGAAGGAACTCCCCAGCACACATGGCTCTGAATTGTGGAATCGTTGGGCTGCCGAATGTCGGCAAGTCCACCATCTTTAACGCGCTTACGGCCGCCAAAGCACAGGCAGCGAATTATCCGTTCTGCACGATTGACCCCAATGTAGGCATCGTCTCCGTTCCCGATGAGCGACTCGACCGCATCGCCGCGATGTTCAAGCCCAAATCGCTGGTCCCCACCACGATGGAGTTCATCGACATCGCCGGCCTGGTCGCGGGCGCGAGCAAGGGCGAGGGTCTCGGAAACCAGTTTCTCGGCCATATTCGCGCGACCGATGCCATCGCGCACGTCGTCCGCTGCTTCGATGACCCCGAAGTCGTGCACGTCGCGGGCGGCGTCAATCCACTCTCCGACATTGACGTCATCAACACGGAACTCATGCTCGCCGACCTCGATTCGGTCGAAAAGCGTTCCCAGCGTCTGGAGAAACTGGCGAAGAACAACGCTGATCCGAAGATCAAGAGCGAGGTCTCCGGCGTGGCGAAGATCAAGGCGGTGCTCGAAGCCGGCAAGCCCGCGCGCGCGACCGATCTTAGCGAAGACGAGCGAGCGGCTACCCGCGATCTGCAGCTCATCACGGCCAAGCCGATGCTCTACGTCGCCAATGTTGACGATCACTCGCTCACTACGGGCAACGCCTACACGGCCCAGGTGGAGCAACGCGCAGCGGAGGAGAACTCCCAGGTAGTGCGGATCTGCGGCGCGATGGAGGCCGAAATCGCTCTGCTCGAACCCGAGGAGCGCGCGGAGTTTCTCGCCGACCTGGGCCTCACGGAGGCCGGCCTGAACCGCCTGATTCACGCGGGCTATCGGCTGCTGGACCTGGTTACGTACTTCACCGCCGGCCCGGACGAGTGCCGCGCCTGGACCATTCGTCGCGGCACGAAAGCACCGGGCGCAGCCGGCGTCATTCACTCGGACTTCGAACGCGGGTTTATCCGTGCCGAGGCCTACAACTGCGAAGACCTCTTCCGGCTGGGCTCAGAACAGGCCGTCAAAGAGGCAGGCCTGCTGCGCTCAGAAGGCAAGGAATACGTCGTCAAGGACGGCGACGTCCTATTCTTCAAATTCGCCGTGTGATCGGGGAGTTCAACCGTACCTGCGGTGCACTGCCTGGTCCGCGTTCCTGCCACAAGCCGGTCCAGGTCTCGGCAACCACAACGCTGTTGCCGGGGTTGCGCGGGTCGTACCTCACCTGCAGCGGCTGGTCCAGCCGCCATCCCGTAACGCGCTCAGGCAGCTTCGAAACATCCTGCGCGCAGTCGTAGGTCACACCCGCCAGCCGATAGCTGTAGATCAGCACCTCGGGCGCGAGTTCGTTGGTCTCTTCACCATTCAGCGTCCGGGCGTCGATCAGCACGCCATCCGTGATGCGGCCCATCGTCGCCAGCCGGTCCCGGCGTCGACGCTCCAGCTCCTCGGCTGTCGGTCTGCGCGAGCGGACGTAGAGCCAAAGCGCGGTTCCTGCGAGCAGCGCTCCCGCTGTGACGCCGCCCATGATGCGCGGATGCGCCACGTGGATAAGGTGCGTCATGTGCTGGAGCGAGGGTCTCACGGGAGATGAGATGAGCATAGCGCAGGCAACGGCTGCAAGCGCCACGCCAGCCACGGGGAGGGGAACCAGTTGTGGTGCGGCGATATACTTCAGGTTGCTCATGGGAAGAACTACCGCTACAGAATCGCGCCACGCCCGCCGCTCCGGCAATCACCCAACCGTGTTGCCCCATATGACACCCCCGCCCCTTGATCTAGGCGACGGCCGCCGTGTTCGCTCGACGACCGTTCTGTGCGTCCGGCGCGGCAACGCCATGGTCATGGCCGCCGACGGCCAGGTCACGCTCGGCTCAACCGTGATGAAGCAGTCCGCGCGCAAGATTCGCCGCCTCTATAACGACAAAGTCCTGGCCGGATTCGCCGGTTCCACCGCCGACGCCTTCTCGCTCTTCACGCGTTTCGAGGCCAAGCTCGAGCAGTACAGCGGCAACCTCGGCCGCTCCGCCGTCGAGTTGGCCAAGGACTGGCGCACCGACAAACTCCTCCGCCAGCTCCAGGCGCTGCTCATCGTCGCCGACGGCAAACAGATGTTCGTGCTCTCCGGCGACGGCGACGTCATCGAACCCGACGCCGTCGGCGGGAGCAAAGAAGGCGAGGACGCCGGCGTCATCGCCACAATCGGCTCCGGCGGAAGCTTCGCCCTCGCGGCAGCCACAGCGCTCATCGAGAACACGCAGCTCTCCGCGCGCGAGATCGTCGAACGCAGCATGAAAATCGCCGCCGACATCTGCATCTACTCCAACCAGAGCATCGTGATCGAAGAGATCAACGTGTAGTGAGGTGCCTATGCGCGCGTGGATCCTGATCCTCAGCTTCGTTCTGGTGGCAATTGCCCCTCCGAACGCACACGCGCAGCTCCTAGAAGCGCCGGATTCTGGTGGTGGCCTGAAGCTTACCCTTGAGCCGATTCGCTTACACGGCACTCTGCCGGTTCGATTCACGGTCGTGCTGACCAACATCAGCAACCACGACCTCCATCTCCCACAACCACACCTGGAATGCGGCGACGTGGCGACTGGATCGATTTTTCTATACGCGCGTTTCTTGCCGGGTAGTTCGGCGCCGCTCAAGCCCCATACAGGATGCATCGTTGATGAGTTTCATGTTCCGATACCGCAACGGCTGCGTTCATGGAACGTCCTCCCGGCCGGCCAGTCTCTGCGTTTTGACATGGACCTCACGAATGCTGAGCCGAACGCGCCGGCTCCAGGAACGTACACGATCTGGGCTGGCTACGATCCACCCGCAGTCAGTCCCGACGAACTAAAGCTCGTTGAACAGAACGGGCTGGCCGTACCGACATCCAGACTCGCAACCGTTCCGCTCGAATATCACGTGCCTGCGAACTAAACTGATCTGATGGCCATCTACCTCCCCGGCACCGCCGAAGACCAGCCGCTCTCGCTTGAAGAGCTCACGCCGCGCGAGACCGTCGCCGAGCTCGACAAGTACGTCATCGGCCAGGCCGCCGCCAAGCGCGCTGTGGCCATCGCGCTGCGCAACCGCACGCGCCGCCAGAAGCTTCCGCCCGAGCTCGCCGAAGAGATCATGCCGAAGAACATCCTCATGATCGGCTCGACGGGCGTCGGCAAAACCGAGATCGCGCGCCGCCTCGCGAAGCTCACCAACTCGCCCTTCCTCAAGGTCGAAGCCTCGAAGTTCACCGAGGTCGGCTACGTCGGCCGCGATGTCGAGTCCATCGTTCGCGATCTCGTCGAGGTCGGCATCGACATGGTGCGCGAGGAGAAGCTCGAAGAGATCGAAGACCGCGCCGAGCTCGCCGCCGAAGACCGCCTCGTCGAGCTCCTCCTGCAGCAGAACACGCCCGCGCAACCCGAAGCGCCGCAACCAGCCGCCGACTTCATCGCCGGACAGGAAGGCATCGAAGACACGCGCCCCACGCTTCCGCCCGCCCCGCAATCATCCGACACCGACCGCAGCCGCGAGCGCGACCGCCTCCGCCAGCAGTTTCGCGAGGGCCGTCTCGACGACCGCCTGGTCGAGCTCGAGACGCGCGACCGCAACCAGCCGCAGATTGAAATCATGTCCAACCAGCCGCCCGAAGAGCTCGAAAACAGCGGCCTGCGCGACATGCTCTCCGGCTTGCTCTCGCAGCGCACGCGCAAGCGGCAGCTCAAAGTAGCCGACGCGTTCGACTACCTCGTGCAGGAAGAAGAATCCCGCCTGCTCGACATGGACCAGGTCACGCGCATGGCCGTCGAGCGCGTCGAGGACTCCGGCATCGTCTTCCTCGACGAGATCGACAAGATCGCCGGCCGCGAGGGCGGCCACGGCCCGGACATCTCGCGCGAAGGCGTGCAGCGCGACATCCTGCCCATCGTCGAAGGCACGACCGTGAACACGAAGTACGGCTTCGTCACGACCGATCACATCCTCTTCATCGCCGCCGGCGCCTTTCACGTCTCCAAGCCCTCAGACCTCATCCCCGAGCTCCAGGGCCGCTTTCCCATTCGCGTCGAGCTGAAGCCCCTCACCGTCGACGACTTCCTCCGCATCCTCACCGAGCCTCGCGCCTCGCTCATCAAGCAGGCCATCGCGCTGCTCGAAACCGAAGGCCTCAAGCTCGAGTTCGCCTCTGAGGCACTCGAGGAGATGGCCCGCTTCGCCTTCCAGGTCAACGAGTCCACCGAAAACATCGGCGCGCGCCGCCTCCACACCATCCTCGAAAAAGTGCTCGACGAGATCAGCTTCCACGCCCCCGACCTCGCCAAGCCTCCAGCAACCGGGATCGCGGCGCATCCCGACGGTAAGCAGCCCAACCTGCCCACCGTCCACGAACGCACGACCGACAACGGCGCGACCGAAAAGGTCCTCACCGTCACGCGCGAGTACGTCCAGCAGCAGGTCGCCAGCATCGTCAAAAACCAGGACCTCAGCCGCTACATCCTCTAATCTTCCAGCCCGTGTCTTCGGAAATCATGTAAGACCTCCCGCAGCCCGGAAATCGCTCAGACCGCAACAGAAGGAGATTCCATGCAAAAGCGAAGACTCGGAAACGACGGATTGGAGGTTTCCGCATTGGGGCTCGGCTGCATGAGCATGACGTCCGGTTATGGGCCGCCTGCCGACAAGAACGAAATGATCAGGCTGATGCGCACCGCCTACGATCGCGGTGTAACTTTCTTCGACACAGCCGAAGCTTATGGCCCGTTCAGGAACGAAGAATTGGTTGGCGAGGCGCTTGAGCCGATTCGCAACCGCGTCATCATCGCTACGAAGTTCGGCTTTGACATTGACCCCGATACAGGAGAGCGTCGCAGTGGAACCAACAGCAAGCCGGAACACATCAAGCGAGTAGCGGAAGATGCGTTAAAGCGCTTACGCACTGATCGTATCGATCTTTTCTATCAGCATCGCGTAGATCCGAACGTGCCAATTGAAGAGGTAGCCGGAGCCGTGAAAGATCTGATCGCTGCAGGAAAGGTGAAGCACTTCGGCCTTTCCGAAGCCGGAGTGAGCCACGATTCAGCGCGCGCATGCCGTACTGCCAATTACCGCGGTGCAGAGCGAATATTCGCTTTTCTGGCGTGGCCCGGAAGTCGAGCTTCTGCCCACCCTGGGCCGACTTGGGATCGGCTTCGTGCCGTTCAGTCCACTCGGCGCAGGTTTCCTCACCGGGAAGATCGACGAGAACACGAAATTTGATGCCACTGATTTCAGGAACCTCGTCCCGCGCTTCTCGCCTGATGCCCGCAAAGCCAACATGGCTTTGGTAGATGTTCTGAGGGCCGCCGCCGATCGTATGAAAGCAACTCCAGCCCAAGTCGCCCTGGCGTGGCTGCTGGCGCAGAAGCCCTGGATCGTACCTATCCCAGGAACGACGAAGCTGCACCGTCTTGAGGAGAACCTTGGCGCAACGGACCTCAAACTCTCAGAGACCGATGTCGCTGCAATCAGCGAGGCCGCGTCGAAGCTCTCCATCGAAGGCGACCGGCTCCCCGAAGCCGCTCTAAAAATGACCGGTCTATAGCCGCTCTTCTGTGCGCGCTGCTGCCAACTCGAATTTTCCTTCTCGGCTAAGTGGCATAACCCGACGATGACACCCAGAACCGCCGCAGCAAACTTGCCCGATCCCGGCACGGGATATCCTAAACCCAGCACCCGGAGCTTGTGGATGTCCCTGTCGCGCGTGCGCAAGCTGCTGATCGTCTACCTCGCAATTCTGGTCCCGATCGGCTGGCTCGCGACAAAATATCAGCCCTTTCTGCTGGACGGCGATGCAGTCTCCTACATGGACATCGCCGACCTGCTGCACGCGCACCGCTGGGCGGGCGTCGTCAACGGCTACTGGCATCCGCTGTATCCAGCCGTTCTCGCTGCGGCGCAGATCGTCTTTCATCCCACGCGCTGGAACGAAATCCCCGCCTACTACTTCGCGAACTACATCATCTTTCTGCTTGAGCTCGTCGCGATGGTCGCGTTCGTCTACGCGCTGGATCGACTCCGCACGCGCACACAGCTCAGCAACAATACGCCGCTGCTCTCACGAGATGCGCTCGCGCTCTTCGGCTGTGCGCTGGTTGTCATCTCCGCTCAGCGCGAGCTCGCAACAGGCTTCGTCCGCCCGGACGCGCTGCTCCAGGCCCTCATGCTCCTCGCCTTCGCGATGCTCCTCAACGCACTCGCGACCGAAAGCCTCGTCTATGCGCCGCTGATGGGCCTCTTCTTCGGCTTGGCCTACCTCACAAAATCCTTCGCATTCGTCGTCGCTCTGCTCTCGATCGCCATCATGGCCATCTTCCAGCTGTGGCTGCAACGTCGCGCGATCACTCGCGTCATCAGCAACGCTGCTCTCGCCCTCGTTGTCTTCGGCATCGTCGCCGGCCCGTATATCGCCGCGCTCTCGCACCAGAAGCACCGCTTCGACTTCGGCGACTCCGGCGCCCTGAACTACGCCTGGTATGCCGGCGGCGTCGAAAAGATGCACCTCGAGCCCTCAATGACCTCGAGCTTCGGGCCCGCAACCGTGCATCTCGTCCACCCCGAGCAGCAGCTCCTCGCGAAGCCCGGCATCTACAGCTACCGCGCAGAACCGTACGGCACCTATCCCGACTGGTTCGACACCACCTTCTTCAACGAGCGCATCATCCCGCACCTGGACGCGCCAGTGCTCCTCCGCCGCGATGCGCGCAACGTCGTCCTCGTCGTCCGCTATCTCTTCAACCACCCTGAAGCGTGGATCCTCCTCATCCTGTTTCTCGTCTTCGGGGCGCGCATTCAACTCGGCCCATTGCCGCCGCGGCAATAACTTCTGGTTGCCGATCATCGTCCTTGGCCTCGCGATGTGGGTTCTCTACGCGCTCGTAAACGTTGAAGAGCGCTACGTCACACTCGCGTACCTCGTCGTCATCCTGCCAATCTTCGCCGCCCTGCGCACGCCCACGCCTGAAGCAGACGACGTCCGCCAGCACTCGCATCGCGACGGCTCCCATCCGCCGCGACCGCAATGATCGCGCTCCTCGCCTTCCTCGCGGCCGGCGAAAGCCTCCGCCTTGCCCTGCAGCAGCGCCGCTACGAAACCGCGCTTCCGCACCCCTGGTACAGCCCGGAGATGTTCGGCGCCGCGCACGCACTGCAGCAACTCGGCGTGCATCCCGGCGACGAGATCGCCTGCATGGGCGCCTACGCCTGCCTCGACCAGAACTACTGGGCGCGCCTCGCCGGCGTCCGCATCCTCACCGAGATCTACAACCCCAACGGCAATCTCTTCCAGCAGTGGGCCGGCCTGCCCAACCGCCAGCAGGCCCTCGATGTCCTCCGCGCCCAACGCGCCAAGGTCCTCGTCGCGCAGTTCGATCCCGCCTCATTCGACCCAACGTCCGCCGGCCGCGCAGGGCTGGATTCGCCTCGGACGACACTACGCTCTACGCGCTTCCGACTCACACTTCGCGATACCCTTGGTGCAGGTGTGCACACCACATCCTCAACACCCGCGACGCTCGAGTGGAACACGACGCGCCAGGGAGAGTCCATGAGTTCGACCGCTCCACTGACTGAGGCTCCAGCGAGCGCAGCAACTTCGCCCGAGCTCACCATCGTTATGCCCTGCCTCAACGAGGCCGAAACACTCGCCACCTGCATCGACAAGGCGAACGCGGCGCTGCGCGACAACAACATCGCCGGCGAAGTCATCGTCGCGGACAACGGCTCCACCGACGGCTCGCAACAGATCGCGATCGAACACGGCGCACGCCTCGTTCCCGTTCCCATCCGCGGCTACGGCGCCGCACTCAACGCCGGCATCCTCGCCGCGCGCAGCCCCTACGTCATCATGGCCGACGCCGACGACAGCTACGACTTCGCACACGCTCCGCGCTTTCTCGCCGAGCTCCGCAACGGCGCCGACCTCGTCATGGGCAACCGCTTCCGCGGAGGCATCGGCCCCGGCGCCATGCCTCCACTGCACCGCTACCTCGGCAACCCCGTGCTCAGCTTCCTCGGCCGCTGGCTCTTCCGCACGCCCATCGGCGACTTCCACTGCGGCATCCGCGCCTTCTCCGTCGACGCCTACAAGCGCCTCGACCTCCGCACCACCGGCATGGAGTTCGCCAGCGAGATGGTCGTGAAATCCGCCCTGCTGAACCAGCGCATGGTCGAAGTCCCCACCACGCTCAAAAAAGATGGCCGCAGCCGCCCCCCACACCTCCGCACCTGGCGCGACGGCTGGCGTCACCTCCGCTTCCTTCTGATGTACTCGCCGCGCTGGCTCTTCCTCATCCCGGGCCTCGCGCTGATGATCCTCGGCCTCGGCCTCATGATCTGGCTGCTGCCCGCAGAGCGCCCGCTCGGCCACGTGAACCTCGGCGTCGACACACTCGCCTACGCCGCCGCCGCCGTCCTGCTCGGATTCCAGCTCGTCTTCTTCGGCATCGCCGCCAAAGTTTTCGCCACCACCGAAGGCCTGCTCCCCGAAGACCCCAGCTTCAACCGCTGGTTCCGCTACATCACGCTCGAAACCGGCCTCGATCGCCGGCGTTCTGCTTGTGCTCCTCGGCCTCGGCATCGCAATCTCCTCCGTCGTCTCCTGGGCACACACCGGCTACGGCCCGCTCCCGCCCGTCCAGATGATGCGCCACACACTGCCCGCCATGCTCTGCCTCATGCTGGGTACCGAGGTCTGCTTCGCCAGCTTCTTCCTCAGCCTCCTCGGCCTGCGCCGCCGCTGAGGCTTCGCTTCGGAGATTCCATGCGCGTTCGCTCCATTCTTCTCCTCGCCACACTCGCGATCGCCTCAACGGCCGGCGCTCAGCAGCTCGCCATCACCTTCGACGATCTCCCCGCACACGGTCCGCTCCCCGCCGGCGAGACACGCCTCGAGATCGCGCAATCAATCATCGACACAATCCATCGCGAGCATCTTCCGCCCATCTACGGCTTCGTGAACGCGGTCCATATCGCCGAAGATCCATCCAGCGCCGCCGTGCTCAAAGCCTGGACCGCAGCCGGCAATCCACTCGGCAACCACACCTACGCGCACGTCAACCTGAACACGATCTCCGCCGAGGCCTTCGAAGCCGACATCGAGAAGAATGAGCCGACCCTGAAGCAGTACGCCGGCAACTTCGATTGGCACTGGCTGCGCTATCCGTTTCTCGCCGAAGGCAACACGCCCGAAAAGCGCCGAATGCCGTCCGCACCTGGCTCGCCGAGCACAACTACAAGATCGCCGAAGTCAACATGAGCTTCGGCGATTACCTCTGCAATCGAGCCCTACGCCCGCTGCGTCGCGAAGCATGACGATGCCGCCATCAAGCAGCTTCACGACCTCTATCTCTCGGCCGCGGAGCGAGTCCATCAAGGTCTACTCCCGCAAGCTCTCCCAGGAGGTCTACGGCCGCGAGATCCCGTTCGTCCTTCTCATGCACATCGGCGCCTTCGACGCGCGCATGTTCCCCGAGCTCGTCGCACTCTACCGCGCTCGCGGCTTCACCTTCGTCAGCCTGCCCGACGCCGAAAGAGACCCCGCCTTCCACGACAATGCCGGTGATGGGCATCAGCGAGCGGCGGCGGCCATCTCGAGTTCAGCTCGCCGCGCAGCGCAAGCTACCATTCCCAGCAACGCCCGGACCCGGCAAAATCCTCGACAGCCTCTGCCGCTAACAAGCTCCCAGCAGCGCAAAGCAAAAAGGCCGCTCACCCGAGCGGCCTTTCTCTCTCTACCCTCTGCCTTACTACACCTTCGCCAGCTCACTCACCCGCTTCGCCAGCATCTTCTCCAGATCCTCCAGCGCCTTCGAGAAGCCCTCAATTCCTTCCTTCAGCTTGTCGCTGGCCATCTTGTTTTCCGCGTGCATCTTGTCGAACGTCGCCTTGTCCATCGAAATCTTCTCGATCGGATCCTTCTTCGACGACTCCGGATCCAGCTTGCGCTCCAAGCGTGCCTTCCGTGTCCTGCAGCTCCTCCAGCAGCTTCGGCGCAATCGTCAGCAGGTCGCAGCCCGCCAGCTGCTTGATCTCCTCCGAGTTGCGGAAGCTCGCGCCCATCACCACCGTCTTGTACCCAAACTTCTTGTAGTAGTGATAGATCTCCGTCACCGACTGCACGCCCGGATCATTCGGTCCATCGTTATTCCGGCTCGGCTCGTTCTTCTTGTACCAGTCCAGAATGCGCCCGACGAACGGCGAGATCAGCGTCACCTTCGCCTCCGCGCGACGCGACCGCCTGGTGCAGCCCGAACAGCAGCGTCATGTTGCAGTGGATGCCTTCCTTCTCCAGCTGCTCCGCCGCGCGAATTCCTTCCCACGTCGACGCCAGCTTGATCAGCACGCGCTCGCGGCTAATGCCCGCCTGCTCATACTGCTGGATGATGTCGCGCGCCGTCGCAATCGGACGCTTCCGTGTCATAGCTCAGCCGCGCGTCCACCTCGGTCGAAACACGCCCCGGCACAATCTCCAGAATCTTGCGCCCGAACGCCACCGCCAGGGTCTTGAACGCGGCCTTGGCGACATCTTCATCGCTTGCCTTCTCGCCCACCTTCTTGCGCGCCGTCATCCAGCACGTCGTCCACAATCTTCTGGTACTCCGGCATGCCCGCCGCGGTCGCGATCAGCGAAGGATTCGTCGTCGCATCGGTCGGCTTGTAAGCTTTGATCGAATTAATGTCGCCGGTATCCGAGACCACCGTGGTCATCGACTTCAGCTGATCGAGAAGGTTCGCCATAACTGACTCCAAGGTGAAGCAGAGTAGCGCCCGCAGGCTGGCAGGCCGCGGCGCCCAGTATCTTCTAGTATAGGACGCCTCCCGCGCACTCGCCGCGTAACCTGGGGTACGACTGCGCTTTACACGCCCGAAATCTCCCCCGCGGGTGACTCGCTTCTAGGTATCCCGACGCTTCAGCGTCGGGTCTCTCATCGCAGTGAATGAAATGGGGCTTTAGCCCCTGGGGTATGCCTTGGCTGTCCTCGACGACCCCGTTGCGATGGACACGGACGATCTACCTCCGCGCGTCAATCAAACTCCGATACAAATCAATCGTCTGCGCCGCAATCGACGTCCACGAAAACTTCTCCTCCACCCGTCTGCGGCCCGCCTCGCCCATCTGCTTCGCCTTCTCCGGATCATCCAGCAGCTCCGTAATCCGCGTCGCGAGATCGCGGCTGAACTGCTCCGGCTCGCTCGGAAAACCCGTCGCTTGATCCGCCGCAAACGGCACCAGGTACCCAGTGTCGCGATCGACCACGACCTCCAGAATCCCACCCGTCGCCGAAGCCACCACCGGCGCCCGGCAAGCCATCGCCTCCAGGTTGATAATCCCGAACGGCTCATACACGCTCGGGCAGCAGAACACCGCGCAATGCGAGTAAAGCTGGATCGCCTCCTGCTTGGAAACCATCTGCTCAATCCACACAATGTTGTGCCCCAGGCCCGCCGGATCGCCCGTCGCAATCGCGTGCCCCGGCGGATTGTGCACGCCGTCCGACTCGACCTCCACCATCGCTGCCTGGCTTCCCGGCGTCCGCTTCCGCACCGCCTCCACCTTCTCCCGCATCTCCGTCGCAATCTCCGGCGTGTCCGGTGCGCCCGCGCACAGCACCACCTGCGTGCCCGGCGGCAGATACTTGATCGCATCCACCAGATGCGTCACGCCCTTCTGCCGCGTGATCCGCCCCACAAACAGCACATAAGGTCTCATCGGATCGACACCATACTTGATCAGCGCCTCCTGGTGCGGCGTGTACTGATACTGCTCCAGATCGATGCCGTTGTAGATCACATGAATTTTCTTCTCATCCACATCCGGATACGCGCGCTGAATGTCATCCTTCGTCCCGTGCGATACCGCCACAATCGCATCGGCGTCGAGAATCGCCGTGCGCTCCATCCACGAGCTCAGCGCATATCCGGTGCCAAGCTGCTCCGCCTTCCACGCGCGCAGCGGCTCCAGTGAATGCGTCGTCAGCACAAACGGAATCCCATAAAGCTTCTTCGCCAGGAACCCCGCCATCGCCACGTACCACGTGTGCGTATGAATCACATCCAGCTTCTCGAGATGAAGCTGTTGGAGCAGATTCAGCGAAAGCGCCTCCAGCGCTCCCTTGAACTTCGCGCTCGTGCCATTCGTAATCGCATCCCACGGCTGCTCGAAGTACACCTCAAGCTTCTCCGGCGTCTCTTCACACGGCGAGCCAATCTCAGCCTTCTTGCTACCTTCGGCCGGCGGCGCACCCCACGCATGCACCTCCACCTCGATCGTCTTGGCCATCTCGCACGACAGATACTCCACGTGCACACCCGCCCCGCCATACACATACGGCGGATACTCGCGCGTCATCAGCCCCACACGCATCGCTCACCTCTCACACGAGAGATGAGCATACATCCGGCTTTGTTGTTTCTCTTAAACGAGCCCGTTCAACCTATCGCCAGCCCAGCGCCGGCGCGACCGCCGTCATAATCGACTCCAGCACATGCGCGTTGTACTCCACGCCCAGCTGGTTCGGTACGGTCAGCAACAATGTGTCCGCCTCTGCAATCGCTTCATCTTCCCTCAGCTCGTCCACCAACTCATCCGGCTCAGCCGCATAGCTGCGCCCGAAGATTGCCCGCGTGGTCGGGTCAATGAATCCAATGGAATCCCGCTTCTGCTCTCCGCGTCCGAAATAGGCGCGGTCAACATCGTTCATCAGCGCGAAGATACTGCGGCTCACCGAAACCCGCGGAGTGCGCGAATGGCCGGCTTCCTTCCAGGCCGCCCGATATGCCCGAATCTGCTTCGCCTGCTGAATGTGAAACGGCTCGCCGCTCTCATCGTTCTTCAGCGTCGAGCTCTGCAGGTTCATCCCCAGCTTTGCCGCCCACACCGCCGTCGCATCCGAGCCCGCTCCCCACCAGATCCGCTCCCGCAAACCTTCCGAGTACGGCTCCAGCCGCAGCAGCCCCGGCGGATTCGGAAACATCGGCTGCGGATTCGGCTTCGCGAAACCCTTCCCGCTCAGCAGCTCCAGAAACCGCTCCGTGTTCCGGCGGCCCATCTCGGCATCGTCCTCGCCCGGCATCGGAAGGTAGCCAAAATACTCCCAGCCGTTGATCACCTGCTCCGGCGACCCGCGGCTGATCCCGAGTTGCAACCGCCCGCCCGCAATCAGGTCCGCCGCTCCGGCATCCTCCACCATGTACGCCGGATTCTCATACCGCATGTCGATCACCGCCGTGCCGATCTCAATCGTTCGAGTCTTCGCACCAATCGCGGACAGCAGCGGAAACGGCGACGCCAGTTGCCGCGCAAAATGATGAACGCGAAAGTACGCCCCATCGACTCCCAGCCGCTCCGCCTCAACCGCCAGGTCGATCGACTGCAGCAGCGCATCACCCGCGGTCCGCGTGCCGGACTGCGGAGACGGCGCCCAATGCCCGAAGGAGAGAAAACCAATTTTCTTCATGCAATCACGTCTGACGCGTCGAAGCAGCGCTCTACGCCAGTCCCGTCGACTGCGCCTGCTCATGCGCGTGGTAGCTCGACCGCACCAGCGGGCCCGACTCCACATGCCGGAAGCCCATCTGCATGCGCCTCATGCTTCAGGAACGCAAACTCCTCCGGCGTGTAGTACCGGCTCATCGGCAGATGATCTCGCGACGGTCGCAGATACTGCCCGATCGTCAAAATATCCACCTTCCGATCCGCCAGGTCCCGGAACACGCCGAGCAGCTCGTGCATCTCCTCGCCCATCCCGACGATGATGCCCGTCTTGGTCACAATCGGCCCATCCGGATGCGCCGCAGACTCCTGCTTCGCCGCCTCCAGGAACCGCAGCGACCGCTCATACCGCCCGCCCGACTTCGCCACACGATACAGCCGCGGCACTGTCTCGATGTTGTGATTCAGCACCTCGGGCCGCGCGTCCACCACCATCCGCCGCGCCTCATCCACACCCTGAAAATCAGGCGTCAGCACCTCCACCTGGCACCCCGGCGCCTGCCGCCGAATCTCCCGGATCACATTCACAAACGCCAGCGCCGCGCCGAGATTGTCATCGTCGCGGTTCACGCTCGTAATCACCGCATGTTTCAGCCCGAGCGACGCCACCGCATACGCCACACGCTCCGGCTCCGAGTGATCGATCGGCTGCGGCCTGCCCCTTCGGCACCGCACAGAACCCGCACCGCCGCGTGCACAGGTTCCCCAGCATCATGAACGTCGCCGTCTTGTGGTTCCAGCACTCGCCAATGTTCGGGCAATGCGCGCTCTCGCACACCGTATGCAGGTTCAAATCCCGCGCCAGCTTCTTCAGCGAGTGAAACGTCTCGCCCATCGGCGCCCGCGCCTTCAGCCACGCCGGTTTCGCCGCCGGCTTGCGCGGCGAAAGATCAATCTGCACCAACTCTTCGGCTTGAATCAGCGGAGCCATCAGCACCTTCGATTGTAGAACGCCACACCCCGCGCGCTATAATCGCGCGTCCAGCGCATCCCCGCGCACGAGGAGACCAATGCGTACAACACTCGCTCTCAGCACCCTCACGCCTCTGCTCCTCCTCTCGCCAACATTCATCAGCGCTCAGCAGAACACGCCCTCGGTCGCGCCCTCCTCACTGCCCAAAGTCACCACCGTCGACCCGCGCTTCCAGTCCTACAACATCGAAATGCTCGAGGTCACCGGCGGCCGCTTCTGGAAGCCCTACAAAGCCGCATCCGCATCCACCGCAGCCCAGCGCCGAGCCCCCCGCATCACCCACCGGCATGAACCCCGACCTCTTCGCCTACCGTCCGCCCAAGGACCTCTCCAACCCGCGCCTCCGCAAACTCGCCGCGGCACTCGGTCCCGCCTACGTCCGCGTCAGCGGCACCTGGGCCAACAGCACCTACCTTCCCGCGGAAGGCGAATCCCTCGCCAAACCGCCCGCCGGCTTTCAGCGGCATCCTCACCCGCGCTCAGTGGAAGGGCGTCATCGACTTCGCCCACGCCGCCAATGCCGAGCTCGTCACCTCCTTCGCCACCAGCGTCGGCACGCGCGACGCGAACAGCCTCTGGACCACGACGCAGGCCGCAGCGCCTCCTCGACCTCACCAATTCCCTCGGCGGCCACATCGCCGCCGCCGAGTACATGAACGAGCCCACCCTCGCGATGCATGGGCGGCGCGCCCAAAGGCTACGACGCCGCGCAGTACGGCCGCGACCTCCGCGTCTTCACCGCCTTCATGCGCCAGCACGCGCCCCACACACTCATCGCCGGCCCCGGCTCCGCCGCCGAATCCAGCACCTCCGCCGCCGACCTCGCCTCGAGGATGCCCGGCTTCATCTCCACTCCAGGCCCTCCTCGCCACCATGACGCCCAGCGACATCGACGTCTTCTCCTACCACGCCTACTCCGGCGTCTCGCAGCGCTGCGCCGCCGCTGCTCGGCGCTCCGCACAGCACGCGCGAAACCGCCCTCTCCGAAGAGTGGCTCGCCCGCACCGGCGACATCCTCCGCTTCTACCGCGAGCAGCGCGACCAGTTCGCTCCCGGCAAGCCCCTCTGGCTCACCGAAACCGGCGAGACAGCCTGCGGTGGCGATCCCTGGGCCTCCACCTTCCTCGACAGCTTCCGCTACCTCGACCAGCTCGGCCGCCTCGCCAAAGGCGGCGTCAAGGTGCAGATGCACAACACACTCGCCGCCAGCGACTACGGCCTGCTCGACGAAAACACCTACGCTCCCCGCCCCAACTACTGGGCCGCACTTCTCTGGCATCGCCTGATGGGCACCACCGTGCTCGACTCAGGCATCCCGCTCGCAGCAGGGCCTCCACGTCTACGCGCACTGCACGGCGAACCAGCCCGGCGGCGTCACCCTGCTCGTCATCCAGAACGATCGCGACGCGCCGCACTCGATCAATCTCCCCGCCCATGCGCCAACGCTACACACTCTCCGCCCGCACCATCGACGCGAATGATGTTCTGCTGAACGACAACGCCGCTCTCGCTCGGCGCCGGCGATCAACTCCCCGACCTCAAACCCGTCGCGGAACACGGCGGCCTCGTCCGCTTCGCGCCCGCAACAATCACCTTCCTCACCTACCCTGACGCGCACAACAGCGCCTGCAGGTGACATCACTCCGATAACGCAGTTACCGGCCCTCGTGCGCAACACCCTCGCACATCCTCACCAGCACGACCACCAGCGCCACCGCCCATCACCACCCACACCGCATCCACCACCCGCACCACCCACAGCGGCGCCACGCCCACATGCCGCATCAGCGCCGGCATAAAGTTCCACGTCCTAACATGCAGCGCGTCAAATGAATCCGTCACCGCGCCCGGCAGATCAATCCCCGCCGGCATCGGCCTTCCCATCGCCAGCGCCCAGATATTCCTGAACCGCAGCGCCACCGTCCACGCATCATGCCCCATCGCGTCAATCTGATAAATCTCCACCGGCAGCCACAGCGCCAGCGACGCCGCCTGGATCACCACACTCGCCGCCACGACGCACCACGCACCCACACCGCACAACGCCGGGCCACTCCCGGCCATACCGAATCAGCAGCGGCACCGCCAGCATCGCAAACATCTCCACCACGCTCGAGATGTAACGATCTCCCCACGCAAAATCTCCCGCCCACGCAAAGTACCGCGCATACAGCAGCATGTACGCCGCAAGCAGCACCAGCACGCTCACCGCATACGCCCGCACCACGCCCGACATCCTCCGCCACAGCACAACCACCAGCACCAGCGCCAGCCCAAACAGCGGATCGAACACAAACACCGACTTCTCCGGCTCAAACAGCGGCCCCAGCAACCCCGAGTGCACACCACCCGCAAAGAAATGCCCGCTGAACGGATAATTCGCCGCCAGCGTCGGGTCCCACTTCCTCTGCTCGATCGCCTGCAGCCGCATGTACGTGCTCGTCCACGACCCGAACCGCACAAACTGATACAGCCGGTCCAGAAACAGAAACACCGCATACACCGGCAGCACCGTCCGCAGATACTCCTTCACCCTGCGCCTTACTCAACAGCTCACGCCGCGCAAACACTCCCACCAGCAACAAGAAACAGCGCCACACCCATCACATCCAGCGCCGTCGTAATCCGCGTCAGCAGATTCAACCCCAGCGCCGCCGCTCCCCACCACAACCACCTCCGCTCGCCAGTCGGCGCCTCCGGCCCCACACACAAGCCCCACCGCAACTGCAGCCACATCCCCGTCAGCGTCAGCAGAAAAATGTAATTGTTCTCCTGCATATTCTGCGCATAATGCAGATGCGTCGTCGCACACACCAGCGCCAGCACACCCGCAAATCGACTGCACGCGCGAGAACCCCAGCAGCTCCAGAAATCGCAGCGCCACCAGCGCCGTCAGCACATTCAGCAGCACATTGGTCGACACGCTCACCACAATCGCGCGCACCTGCGGCGTCGCCCTGCTCCGCACATACCCACGCCACCACGGCGCATGCGCCAGCGCCGTTCCCGCCACATCGCTCGGCAGCATCAGCAACGACTGCCCAATCCCATACCACGCATACAGCCGCCCGCCGCGTCCCGGAATCCCGAAGTCCGGATAGTCGCCCTTCGCCACCTGCGGCGCGCCCGTCCACAGCGAGTGCGTCACCTGCAGCCGCCGCGTCGTGTCGGCAGTCCCCATCTCACCCGACTGAATGATCGCCGTCAGCAGCGCCACCGCAATCAGCAGCAGCGCCACCGGACTCGACCACACACGACGAACCACTCTCATCCCACCGTTCTACACGACCGCCGCGTGCGACGAACTCAGGCCTCTTTGGCTGCCGTCGCGAGCCGTTGCTCGCTTGGCCCGCTTCTCGTCTTCCGCAGCGTAATCAGCAGCACGCTCGTCAGCACCAGCGCCATCCCCAGCACCGTCCGCAATCCCAACGGCTCACCCGCCGCAAAATGTCCCAGCAGCACCGCCACAATCGGATTCACATACGCATACGTCCCCACCTTCGTCGGCGACTCGCGAGCAATCAGCCACAGAAACGACGTGAACCCCGCAATCGAGCCCACCAGGATCAGGTACACCAGCGCGAACCACGCCCCGCCCGACACCGTCCGCAGCATGAAATCCGCGCGGCTCGCCCAGCGCCGTCGAAACGATCGCCAGCATCACTCCGCCCACCAGCATCTGCCCGCCCGCGCTCAGCACCTTCGACTCCGGCAGCGGAAGCTTTCGCGTCAGCACCGTCCCCACCGCCCAGAAGATCGACGCCGCAATCAGCGCCACCGCACCGACCACGCTGATCGCCTCGCCCCCCAGCTTCCAGCGATCGGCTCATCAGCACCGCAACGCCACCCAGCCCAATCATCAGCCCGGCGGCAAGCCGCAGGGTCATCCGGTGTGCTCGCAGAATCGCAATGTCCGCCAGCGCAATAAACACCGGGATCGTCGCCATGATGACCGCCGCGATACCCGACGGCACCCTCACCTCTGCCCAGAACATCAGCCCGTAATCGCCCAGGAAGATCAGCGTGCCCAGAAATGAGATCGACGCCCATTGCCGCCGCCGTCGGCCACGACTGTCGCGCTGACATCGCCCACACAACCAGCACCAGTCCCGCCGTAAAGAACCGCATCGCTGCAAACAGAAGCGGCGGCACCGCATGCACACCCACGCGAATCGCGAGATACGTCGAGCCCCAGACGAAATAAATCATCCCGAACGCGAACAGCCGCTTCCACCTGTAGCTCATCCACACCGTTGTATCAGCCGCACGCGCTCACCGGCAGCGGAGTCGCATTCGCTGCACTATGCACGTGCTCGCCGCTTCCAGGTAGCCCGAGCTTTCAGGCTCGGGTCTCTCTGCACCGCAATGAATCGTCTCCTACCGCAGCCGATCCCGAACCTCGGTCCGGCTCAGGTACAGAAAGAACACCAGCGCAAACAGTCCCTGCACGATGTACGGCGCGATATGCGTCCGGTGAAATCCATAGAAATACCCCGCCGCCATCAGCACGCAGCCCGCGCACACGATCGCCCATCCCCAGCGCAGCAGCCGCAGCAGCCCAAACACTCCCACCGCCAGCAGCGTGCACAGCGCAAGAATCGTGTACTTCGCCCCACCCGCACCAAAGCTCCCGCGCGCCGCCGCAAACGCATTCAGCATCGCAAGCACCAGCAGGTACATGCCGATCAGCGCCATCCCCGGCAGCATGCCCTTGGCCTCACCCGCCGGCGTGCCCGGCAGCTTGCGCGCACGAAATCCCACATCCTCCGCCGGCTTCGCGTTCGGATCCTCAAACCGGGATTTCTGCTCTTCCGCCACCAAACTCCTAACTCCTAACTCCCAACTCCTAACTCGCTTCACAACGTATGCAGATACGCCAGCACATCCTCGCACATCCTCAGGATCCATCCCCGGCTGTGCCGGCATCAACCCATGCCCATGCAGGATCGTATCCGTCACACGATCGTCATTCGCCGGAGCCCCGCTCTTCAGATACGGCTTCTGAAACACGCCCTCGAGCGATGGCCCATGCAGCGCTCCATCCTCGCGATCGTAGTGGCACTGCGCGCAGCGCGCCTCAAACACCGCATGCCCACGCCGCTCCTGCGCATTCAGCTCATCCAGCGGCTTCGGTGGCGCGAGCCCCTTGCATCCAGCCAGCAACCCACTCAGCAGCAGCGCCGCAGCCACGCATAAACATCCGCAGCCCGCCAGCCGCCGCATCGCGACGACCACCTACTTCGCGGTCTCCTTGAAGACCTGCTCCGCGTAGAAGTTCCGCACCTTCGCCTCATCGCGCAGAATCTCGAAGTACGCACTCTTCAGCAGGTTCGCGCGGCTGTCATGCAACTGCTGCCGGATCGCCTGCTGCACGCGCGGATCGTTGACATCCCGCTGCCCCGCCGGCTCCTTGCTGATCAGCTTGTAGATCACATATCCCGCCGGCTTCTTCGTCTGCGCATCCAGCAGCGGAAGAATGTCCGTCGTCTGCCCCGGCTTCAGCTTCGTAATCGCCGCATACGTCGCCGGGTCCGTCGCCTGCTTCATCTGCGTCTCGTAGACGAAGCCCATGTCGCCGCCGTTCGAAGCCGTATTCGGGTTCTCCGAAAACTGGCCCGCCAGCGCCCCGAAGTCCTCACCCGCATCGATCCTCTTCTTCAGCGCCTGGATCTTCATCTTCGCGTCGACATCGCCGGCGGCCTTATTGTTCTGCAGGTTGTTCACCTGCCCCGCCGCCTGGTCCGTCACCTGGATCTGCGCCAGGTGATACTGCGGCTCAATCAGGTTGAACTCCGCCTTGTGCTGGTTGTAGTAGCTCGTCACATCCGCATCCGTCACCGTGATGCGCGAGTTGATCTCTTTATTCAGCAGCTTGTTCTGCGTCAGATTCCGGCGCAGCAGCAGCCGCAGCCCATCCATCGTCTGCCCGCTCTGCTCCAGCTTCTGCCGGAACTGCTCATCCGTGTACGGCGCCTTCAACTCCGCCAGCTTCGCGTCCACTTCGGCATCGGTCGCCGTCAGTCCCAGCTTCTGCGCCCGCTGCTCCACAATCTCTTCCACGATCAGCTCGTGAAGAATATTCAGCTTCAGCGCGTCCGACTGGTCAGTCGACATCGTCTGCGCCTGCGGATTGTTCGCCACCTGCGCGTTGTAAACCTTGTCCATGTCGGCCTGCAGAATCGGGTGGCCGTTCACCGTCGCCACGACGCCGTTCTGCTGCGCCTGGTGGCAGCCGGCCAGTACAAACAAGGAAGAGGAAAGAAGAACCGCAAGAAAGCGTGCTGTAAGAGAACGTGCTGATTTTTGCATCAAAAAGTGTCCTGGCGACCGCCTAAGGCAGCCGTCCCCACAGTCTACAGGAATCCCTCCGTGCTCTCGCTTGCCCCGCTCCCCGGACGCGCTACAGCCTCCCCAGCTCCACCACCCGAACGCTCGTAATCGCCTCCACCTTCCTCAGCTCCTCAATCGCCCGCCCCAGCGCCGCTTCATCTCCCGCGCGCCGTATCCAGCTGCACCACCGCCAGCGCATGTCCCTCCGGCAGACGCCCTCCGCGGCTCCGCCCCAGCGCAAAGTTCGCAATATTCAGCCGCGCCTCGCCCAGAATCGTGCCAATCCTCCCAATCACGCCCGGCACATCCTGGTTGCGAATCACCACCAGCGTTCCCGCCAGCTCCGCCTCAATATCAATCCCGTCATAGCTCAACAGCCGCGGCGAGCTCCCATGGATCACCGTCGCCAGCCCCGTCCAGTCTCCCTGCTGCGGCTGTGCCTGCTTGCCCGGCGCGCGCAGCCGCCGCTCCCTTGCGCCCCCAGTGCAGCGCCATCCGCAGCGTCGACCCCGTGCCACCCACAACAAACTCGCGCTTGTCCTCCTGCACGCGAATCCCGCGCTCCTGCGCCGCCGCCCCCGCATTAATCCGGTTGAGCCCATCCGCCCCATGCAGCACCCCCGCAATCGCCGCATTGCGAATCAGCTCCGTCTTCATCTCCGCCAGCCGCCCGTTGTACGTCAGCGAGATGCTCTCCACCGTCCCCAGCCCATCTCCAGCGCCCGGGATTGAATGATTCGCTGAATAATTGCCCGCGCCCGCCTCATGCCCCAGCAGCTTACCCAGCCGCTCCGCCATCTCCACATACGGCGCAACCTCCGCATACTCCTCGCGGCTCAGCGACGTCACATTCACCGCGTTCTGCACCACGCCCAGCTTCAGATAATCCCGCACCTGGTTCGCCAGCTGAATCCCGATCGCCTCCTGCGCCTCATCCGTCGACCCCGCAACATGCGGGCTCAGCAGCACATTCTCCAGCTCAAAGTACGGCGAATCCTTCAGCGGCTCTGCGCGGAACACATCCAGCGCCGCTCCCGCAACCTTGCCGCTCTGCAAACCGTCCACCAGCGCCTCATCCACAATCAGCTCGCCGCGCGCGCAGTTCACAATCCGCACACCCGGCTTCATGATCGCAATCGAGTGCTTGTTGATCAGCCCTTCCGTCTGCGGCGTCAGCCCCACATGCAGCGACAGAAAATCACTGTCCGAAAAAATCTCGTCAATCGGCACCAGCGAAACCCCGTTCTCGCGCGCAATCACCGGCGCCACAAACGGGTCATACCCAATCAACTCCATCCCAAACGCCCGCGCGCGCCGCGCCACCTCCAGCCCAATCCGCCCCAGCCCGATAATCCCCAGCGTCTTGCCGCGCAGCTCGCTTCCCTGCAGGCTCTTCTTCTCCCACTTCGCCGCATGCATGCTCGCGTTCGCCCGCGGCACACTCCGCGCCATCGCAATCATCAGCCCAATCGTCAGCTCCGCCACCGCCACCGCATTCGCGCCCGGCGTATTCATCACCACAATCCCGCGCCGCGTCGCCTCTTCCGCATCGATGTTGTCCACACCCACACCCGCGCGCCCAATCACGCGCAGCTTCGGTGCCTGGCTCAGCAGCTTCGCGTCCACCTGCACCGCACTCCGCACCACCAGCGCATCGGCATCCGCAAGCTCCGCCGGCAACCCACCCGGCGCAATCTTGTCCGCAGTCACAACATTCCATCCCGGCTCACCCTGAAACACAGCGAGCGTAGCCGGCGAAACCTTTTCAGCAAGAACGATCTTCAAGTGAGCTCCAGGGCGCAAAAAGGCGCAGTCCCCTCAGTGTACGAAACCTGCGCCGCCGGTTATCCGCCTATAAGCTCCGGCCACTCGCCGGATTAGCAGCGGCCTTTACGCCCCTGATCCATCCACCCATACAAACAGCGGCCTTCACTCCGCCCAACTCCGGGCTCTATGGCCGAACCTCGGGCGAGGCCGCGATCGTCACGGTTGCCCTGGAACTCCGCCCCGCCGCCCCCGTCGTCCCGGACTCCCCGACATGCTTCACGCCGAACCCTGCGCGGATGAACCCGCCGATCTCCCGGCAGCAATCGACTGCCTCAGGAAGCGGGACTCTGCCGCTCAGCATTACAAACGCAAAGATGTTCTTCAGAAATGTTGGCGGCCCAAGATCCCATAGGTCGATCACAGGCACGATCTTCCCGTCGAGATCAGGATGGAAGATGCGCTGGTCCCACGAGCGGCGTTCTTCCGGGTGCCCCGGGTAGCTGGCGATCACATGCGTAAAGCTCTTGTAGATGCGCCAGTTCAACGGTTCCTGGTACTGCGGCATCAGCAGCACCGTGCTCTGCCGCCCGCTTCGGATCTCGTCCACGAACTCCGCGAAATCCGTCGCGTTCGTCAGGTTGATGGCCGCATTCGGTTCGCAGCCGTGGCGGTCGCCTCCGGAGATCAGCACCTGGTCCCACTGCGCCGCCAGTCTGACCACAGCCAGGTTTTCCTGGTAGCTTCGCATTCCGTTCAGCTCGAATGCATGCAGAGAGGACTTCGCGCTCTTCAGAAAACGGCTTAGCTCTGAAGCGAACAGAGCGGACGGTATGCCGTTCAGATTCCAGAGCGGATGATTGAAGACGAGCAGAACGCCCATCCGGTTCAGCTCCGCAAGCAGCTTCAGCGTCGTGGATTCCGAGCCTGCGCTGCTGGCAGCCAGCAGCGCTGCCATGATGCACGGTGCCTCGCGTTCCGGCAGATTGTGAACCCCGATGTGGAAGACGGCTTTTCCAAATGCGATCGTCCACTCCATGGAGATGGGACTGTCCTGGGTCTCGGGGGAGCGTCGCAGGAGCGCACAGCCGGCGATGGTGTCGTGGTCGGAAAGAGACACCATCGCACGCAGCCCCAGCGCCTCAATCTGCCCTGCCTCAAGCTCGTAGGCCTGGCGCTCACAAAGCGGTGGCGTCCAGTGGGCACGGTCCAGATCCAGCGGGATGCCCGTCCGCCTTCTGCCGCGCTCGCGCTGGAACTTGATCCATGGCCGCAGCACCGGGCTCCGGTCCAGAAACTTCCGCAGAAACGAGAGACTTTCGACAGAGTGCCGCGTGTGTCCGTGCAGAGAGACGCCGCTTTGGAAGCAGGTCCGGGGGTCCTTCAAGCTGCTTTGGAACAGGACCCTGCTCTTCCCCGGCGGAGGAGTATCTATGCTTCGGAACCTCGACATGTCTGTCCGCCTGCTGGTCACTGCGTCGTCCGGGAAACTGTCTATCGTCTTCGGTGTACGAGTATGCCACGGCGAACAATCGACGTGCCGCCCCAGATTTGGATGCGACAGGCGCATCCAAGGTGAGGTGACATTCAAACGGACGGGCGGCAACGGCCGCAACATGCTTCTGGTGCTTGGGGCTCTCGCATGCGCAACGCTGTGGTGCGCGTCTCCCGGACTGGCGCAGAATGCCGGCGTCGATGGGCCGCGCGAGCGCGCCCGCCGCGGAGACGGGCGCAACTTCCACCGGCGTCACTGCGGACGAGATCGTGCGTAAGCTCGTCGCGCAGAACGCGCGCCGGGCAGCGGAGCTGAAAGGCTACACCGACCGGCGCGTCTACACCGTCACCTACCACGGTTTCCCGTCGATGAGCGCGAGCATGACCGTGGAGGCGCGCTATACAGCGCCTGCCGACAAGCAGTTTCAGATCGTCTCCGAGAGCGGATCCAAGCTGCTGGTCAATCGCGTTTTGAAACGGCTGCTGGAAACTGAGCAGGAAGCGGCGAAGAATCCGGCCCAAACAGCCTTGAGCCCGGCGAACTACACGTTCTCCCTGCTCGGCGAGCAGCTCATCGGCGGACGCCGGTGTTATCGCATGCACGTCGAGCCGAAGGCCGCGTCCAAGTTTCTCTACCGCGGCACGGTTTTCGTCGACGCTGCGGACTACGCCGTCGTCCAGATTGAAGCAGAACCCGCTCAGAACCCGTCGTTCTGGATTCGCAAGACAGAGATCCATCACACGTACACAAAGACCGGGAATTTCTGGCTGCCCGAGCATAACCGCAGCGAAAGCAGTATGCGCATCGGAGGAACTGCGGTCCTGACCATCGACTACGGCCAATACACCGTCCAGAGCACCTCCACACCCTAGCCACCGTCGCCCGGGTGCCCCATTCATGATGACGCCCCGGGGTCCCCGGCGAGCGTTCTTCGCTCGCTGGGGTGGTCGCAGTCATCATGGGTGGGGTCTGAACAGCCTACCGCCCCACCACCACCGTCGCCGCCGCACCCTCCACACCCTTCGCCGAAATCGCCTGAACCGTATACCGGTACGGCAGTCCCTCCCGCGCCGTCGCATCATGAAACGCCGGAATCGTCACCGTCCCCAGCCGCTCCGGCTCTCCCACCGCCGAACCCGCCTCATCCACCGCCTGCCGCGTCACCACATACCCCTTCAGCCCCGCTTCCTCCACCGGCTCCCAGACCAGGTCCACGGCAAACTGCCCACCCTCCGCAAACGGCGCCGCACTCAACCCCGCCGGAGCCGGCGGCGGAAACCGGTTCAGCCACGTAATCTCCAGTGGCTGCGAATCCGCGCTCCGCACCTCAACGCTCCGCGCCCCAATCTCCTCCATCCGCCGCCGAACGGCCACGTACCGGTATTCCGTGTCCTCGCTCGCCGAGCCATCCAGCGTCTCGTCCACTCCGCCACCGGCGTGGCTCTCCAGCCAGACCGGCTCCTCGGCCTTCGAGCCTGCCTTCCCCCGAACCTCCTCGCGGCGCAGGATCACCTGGTCACGCCCGGAATCGCCCGCCGGCTCCCATTGCAGCAGAACTCCCTGCCGCGTCTCGCTCGCATGCAGGCCCTCGACCCGCGCCGGCGCCCCGCCCGCCGCCGTATACGCCGCGTCAGACCAGCCCGCCGTGCGGCCCTCCTCGTTCGCCAGCTGAACCCTGTATTCCAGCAGCCGAGGCTCGCCCGTCGTAGCCGCGGCCGGCAGCCGGTCTACCCACGCAACCGCCCGCTGAGCCGCACTTGCACCCGCCGCCACGCGGATGCCCACGTCCTTCAGCCCGGACACCGGAACACACGCCGAGCCCTCCACCCCCCTGCACAGGGTCGCCCTCACACTCTGTTCCCGAATCGGCAGATCGTCCGTAGTTTGCTGCGGCACCGTAAACCGAACCGCGACCTCATCGCCCTCCCGCTGCACCGCCAGATCCCGCACCACCTGCGGCAATTGCAACGACGGCGCCCTCGGCGGCCCGGGACTCGCGCACCCCGCCAGCCCAATCACCCCCACCAACCCTGCCGCCAACGCTCTCACCCCTCGAGGCTACACCGGCCCCGTTCATGGCCCCCCACCAGCACCGAGCACCCGCCGCGACACCTCCGGCCGCCGCCGCCTGCGCTTTATCTTAGATCTCTCAAGCGCCATTTCGCGCCCACATCCCCTGTACACATCCCGAGCCTTTGTTTTCAATACTTTGCGAATTGAAGTCCACCCCTAACTCCTCTGCTCTGAAGACTTTGCGCAAAAAGTGGCAGGGAAGGGGGTCCCGGCGCTAAGTTCAGCGCAGCTTCCGCTCCGCGCAGGCAATCGCCCCCCGCAGCAGCTCCGGCCCTCCCTCGACTACCGTCCCGTGCCCCGCCGCGTACCGCCGGATCGGCAACTCCGCCAGCCGCCGCGCACTCTCGAGCGCCGTCGGCCGGTGCCAAGTGGCCATCGCCGGCAGCGGGAAGTACCACGGCCCAAACCCCGACACATGGACCCCGCCACCCACCGTCACCAGCGCATCCCCCGCATACAAACTACCGTCGCGCTCGTCGAAAAAGCTCAAATGTCCCGGGGTATGCCCCGGTGTCGCAATCACACGCAACGACCCATACAGCTCGCCATCATTCAACAAATGCGTTGGCTTCGTCGCCGCGCCCGGAAAGCCGCCCTTCACCTTGCACTGAGGCTCGCCGGGATCGAGCGACCTGTCCTGCGCCGGCTTTTTCGGCAGCAGCCTGGCCTCACGCGCGCCGATCGCCACCTGCGCATGCCCCAGCGCGGCAGCAAGCGCATCGAGCGAACCGATGTGGTCTCCATGCGCATGCGTCAGCAGCAGCCGTGCGATCGGCTCTATCGCAATGCGGTGCCCGGCATCCATAATGCGCCGGGCCCCACCACCCATGGTCGTATCGATCAGCGTGAAACTGTCGCTCTCGCGAACGAGATAGCAATTGAACAGACCCATTCGCGTGAATTGATGACCAAAAGCAGAGATCTCCCGTACTTTCATAGCCCTGACTCTATTCCACCCGAGCTTAGATGCGCCTGCGATTTCGCTTGCATTTCTGCATCTCGTACGCCCACGTCGCCTCGATACAATGTGAAGTGTGCATACTGACGGCCAGCCGAACGCCGCGATGAAACGCATTCTCAAGCTTTCGCTGGCGCTCACATTTCTGTACATCCTCGCGACCTTTATCTTCGGGCTGCGTGCCCACTCGCTCGCGCTGCTTTCCGAAGCCGGACACAATGTCTCGGACTTCCTCGCGATTGCACTCAGCTTCTTCGCCGTCTATCTCCAAACGCGGCCCGCGACCGAGCAGCGCACCTTCGGCTATCAGCGCGCAGGCGTGCTCGCCGGTTTCGTGAATGCCCTGATGCTGATCGTTCTCTCCATCTGGCTCGCCATCGCGGCGATCCACCGCTTCGCTGCGCCGGTGACGGTGCAGCCGAGCGTGATGATGGCCGTCGCCGCCGCCGGTGTGGTGATGAACGGCTTGATTGCCGCGCTGCTCTGGAGGTTTTCGCGAGACGTGAACATCCGCAGCGTCTTCCTGCACATGCTGGGCGACACGCTCTCGACAGCGGCCGTCATCGTGGGCGGCTTCGCGATCCGGCTCACGGGCATCCAGTGGATCGACCCGCTGCTCTCGCTCCTAATCGCCGCGATGATCCTGTGGAGCTCATGGTCGATCGTGCGCGAGACGCTGCACATCCTGCTCGAAGGTACGCCGCGCTCGGTCGACCTGAACGAGATTCGATGTGCGATGCAGGGCGTTCACGGCGTCGTAGGCGTGCACGACTTGCACGTTTGGAGCCTCACCGCGCAGTCGCACGCGCTGGCCAGCCACGTGCAGGTCGTCGAGATGCCCCTCACCGAATGCGCAGCCGTCCTGGACCGCCTGAACCACCAACTCCGTGACCACTTCGGCATCAACCACACCACCATCCAGCTCGAGATCTCGAACTGCGAGACGGTAGACGGCTGCAGCCAGCCGCCAAAGCCTGATGTGGTCGACGCCCACTCGCATCATCATCATGGGCATGCGCACGCGCATTAACGCAGAGGGTAGACAGTACAGGCTAAGCAGCGGAAAGCGCTCCTTTCGGAGCGCTTCTGTATTCGAAGTCTGTTTACCCGCTGCTGCTCGACTGTTCTCGACTATTGCAACTGCGCGTCCAGCGTGATCTCCGCGGCCTTGAGCAGGCGTGAAATCGGGCATCCTTCCTTGGCCTTCTTCGCGATCTCATCGAACTTCGTCTTATCGATGCCCGGGACAGACGATTTGTTCTTCAGGTGAATCTTCGTAACCGTCGGGCCACCCGGAAGCATCTCCAGCGTCACCACAGCGGTCGTATCCACAGAGGTCGCAGGATGTCCTGCCGTCGCGAGCTCGTTAGCGAACGCCATCGAAAAGCAGCCGGCATGCGCCGCAGCAATCAGCTCCTCCGGGTTGGTGCCGATGCCGCTCTCAAACCGCGAGCTGAAGCTGTACTGCTGATCCTTGAGCACGCCGCTGTTCGTGCTGATCGTCCCTTTGCCGTCCTTCAGTCCGCCGTGCCACACTGCCGATGCGCTGCGATCCATAATCCGTGTCTCCTTCTCATTGAGGCTTCTGTTGAGCTTCGATGCGCCTGCTGTGCAGAGGATTCTACGCCGCCTCAATCAACGCCGATGTCCTCGTTCCATATCTCTGGATGCTCGCTAATGAAGCTGTCCAGGAGATCGACACAGTCTTGTGAGTTGACATCATCACTTCGATACCGATCGAGCGCAGCCACTCGATGCCACCCTGGAAGGTGCGGGACTCCCCGACGATCAGCTTGCGGAAACCGAACTGCCGAACAAGCCCGCTGCAGTACCAGCACGGAGCGAGCGTCGTCACCATGATCAGATCGCGATAGCTGCGCTGACGGCCGGCCCGCCGGAACGCGTCCGTCTCGCCATGAATCGAAGGATCGTTCTGCTGCACGCGCCGGTTGTGTCCGCGGCTGACCAGCGTTCCATCGGCGCGAAAGATCGCGGCGCCGATCGGGATGCCGCCTTCAGCGAGTCCGGTGCGCGCCTCTTCGATGGCGACCGCGAGCATCGCCGCGTCACTCGTGTAGCGTTCTTCGCTCATGCGGCCCAGAATATCGCGTGCGCCGCTAGACGACGTAGAGGCCCACATACTCGTCCACGGGCATGGCTTCGAGCTTCGCCTGATCGGAGGAAGCGTTGACGATGCGATGTTGTTGTGGCTCCTCGAAGCGGCGCGCGAGGTTCGAGCGGAATTTGTCGAGCAGCAGCGGGATACCCTCGGCACGGCGGCGTTTGTGACCGATCGGGTACTCGACAACTACCTCGGGCAGCACGGTGCCATCGGTGAGCTCGATGGTAAGGGCATTCGCGATGGAGCGCTTCTCGGGGTCGTGATAGTCGGCGGTGAACTGCGTGTCTTCGGCGCAGATGATTTTGGCGCGTAGGGCATCGATGCGCGGGTCGGCAGCGATGGAGTCTTCGTAGTCTTCGGCGGTGAGGCGGCCGAAGAGCAGCGGCACGGCGACCATGTACTGAATGCAGTGGTCGCGGTCGGCGGGGTTTGAGAGCGGGCCTTGCTTGTCGATGATGCGGATGGCGGCTTCGTGCGTGCGGATGATGACGCGCGAAATATCCGCGGCGGTGCAGTCCGCGCTCCGCAAGCTGCTTGTGCAGTGTGATCGCCGCTTCAACTGCGGTCTGCGAGTGGAACTCGGCCGGGAACGAGATTTTGAAGAGCACGTTTTCCATCACGTAGCTTGAGTACGGCCGCTGGAACTTGAACTCCTTGCCGCGGAAGCTGACGTCGTAGAAGCCCCAGGTTTTCGCGGTGAGCACGCTGGGGTAGCCCATCTCGCCCGTTTGCGCGATGAGCGCCAGACGCACCGCCCGCGACGTTGCGTCTCCCGCAGCCCAGCTCTTGCGCGATCCAGTGTTCGGCGCATGCCTGTACGTCCGCAGCGACTGCCCATCGACCCAGGCAAGCGAGACCGCATTGAGCATCTGCTCGCGCGTCAGGCCCAGCAGGTTCGAGACGACGGCCGTGCTCGCCACCTTGACGAGCACGACATGATCGAGGCCAACCTTGTTGAACGAGTTCTCCAGCGCGAGGCAGCCCTGGATCTCGTGCGCCTGAATCATCGCCGTCAGAACATCGCGCATCGTGAGCCGTTTGCCGTTGCGGGAGAGCCAGTCAGCGATTGCGAGAATGCCGCCGAGATTGTCAGACGGATGCCCCCACTCCGCCGCCAGCCACGTGTCGTTGAAGTCCAGCCATCGAATCATCGCGCCGATGTTGAACGCGCCCTGCACCGGATCGAGCTCGTAGCTTGTGCCCGGCACACGCGTGCCGTTCTGCATCGTGAGGCCCGGCACGACAGGGCCGAGCAGCTTCGTGCACGCAGGAAAATCCAGCGCCTGCAGCCCGCATCCGAGCGTGTCGAGCAGGCAGTACCGCGCCGTCTCGTACGCGAGCGAGCTGGTGATCTTGAAATCGCGGACGTAGTCAACGATGTCGACGAGGACCTGGTCGAAGGGCGGCCGAACGTTGGAGATGTGTTGCGGACATGCTTGCTACGACCGCTCCTCGATGGGCACGAACTCCAGATCCTCAGGCCCCGTGTAGTTCGCCGCCGGCCGGATGATCTTGCCATCCGCGCGCTGCTCCATCACGTGCGCGGACCAACCAGACGTGCGCGCGATCGCGAAAATCGGCGTGAACATCGCCGTCGGAATTCCCATCACGTGATACGCCACGGCGGAGAACCAATCGAGGTTGGGAAACATCCGCTTCACCTCGTGCATCACGCTCTCGAGGCGCTCGGCGACGTTGTACATCGCAAGGTCGCCGGTCGAGACGGAGAGGTCGTGGGCCACCTGCTTGATGACCTGGTTGCGCGGGTCAGAGATCGTATACACCGGATGCCCAAAGCCGATGATGACTTCCTTGTTCGCGACGCGCTGGCGGATGTCCTTCTCGGCCTCGTCGGGCGAGTGGTAGCGCTGCTGGATTTCGAGCGCGACCTCGTTCGCTCCGCCGTGCTTGGGGCCTTTGAGCGCGCCGATCGCGCCGGATATTGCCGAGTACATGTCCGAGCCCGTCCCCGCGATGACGCGCGCCGTGAACGTGGACGCGTTGAACTCATGCTCCGCGTAGAGAATGAGTGACACGTGCATCGCGCGGACCCATTCTTCGCTTGGAACTTTGCCGTGCAGCAGATGCAGGAAGTGCCCGCCGATGGAGTCGTCTGCCGTTTCCACCTCGATGCGCTTGCCGGAGTTCGCGAAGTGATGCCAGTAGAGCAGCATGGAGCCGAGCGATGCCATGAGGCGGTTCGCGATGTTCAGTGCGGTCTGCTCGCTGTGCGTCTGCGGCTCGGGCTCAAGCGTGCCGAGCACACTGACGCCGACGCGCAGAACGTCCATGGGGTGCGCGCTGGCGGGGAGCTGCTCGAGGGCGGTCTTCACGCCTTGCGGGATGCCGCGCAGGCTGCGCAGGCGCTTCTTGTAGGCATCGAGCTCGCCCCGCGCAGGAAGCTTGCCGTAGAGCAGCAGGTAGGCGACCTCTTCAAACTCCGCGTTGGCCGCGAGGTCGAGGATGTCGTAGCCACGATAGTGAAGATCGTTGCCGGTGCGGCCGACAGTGCAGAGGGCCGTATTGCCGGCCGCGACGCCGGAGAGTGCGACTGATTTTTTGGGTTTGAACCCGCTCGGCGCGGGAGCGGTGGCTGTCTCGTTCATAAATGCACCTGTGCTTAGGTTCTGGCGTTCGTGTCTTTTTCTTTGGCGAAGAGCTCGTCGAGCTTCTGCTCGTAGGTGTGGTATTCGAGAAAGTCGTAGAGGTCGGCGCGCGTCTGCATAGCGTCGACGGCAGCGAGCTGCGTGCCGTCACGGCGGATGGTCTCATAGACGCGCAGCGCCGCAGCGTTAGCGGCGCGGAATGCGGAGAGCGGGTAGAGCGCGAGGCCTACATTGGCCGTGCGGAGCTCTTCGAGCGTGAAGAGTGGGGTTGCGCCGAACTCGGTCAGGTTGGCGAGGATCGGCACGCGCGTGCGTTCGGCAAATGCACGATATTCATCGAGCTCGCGTACAGCCTCGGGGAAGATCATGTCCGCTCCGGCTTCAACACAGGCTGCGGCACGGTCGACCGCCGCCTGCAATCCTTCGGATGCGAGCGCGTCGGTGCGGGCCATGATCACGAAGCTCTCGTCCGTGCGCGCGTCGACCGCGGCCTTGATGCGATCAACCATCTCCTCGCTGGAGACGATCTGCTTGCCCGGACGATGGCCGCAACGCTTCGCCTGCACCTGGTCCTCGATGTGGCAACCGGCGGCGCCGGCTTTGATGAGCGAGCGAATTGTGCGCGCGATGTTGAATGCGCCGCCGAAGCCCGTGTCGGCATCGACGAGCAGCGGAAGCGAGCAGACGTCTGTGATGCGGCGAACATCGGTCAGCACATCGTCAATCGTCGAGATGCCGAGGTCCGGCATGCCGAGCGAGCCGGCGGCGACGCCGCCGCCCGAGAGATACACGGCGCGATACCCGGTGCGTTCGGCCATACGCGCGTGGATAGGCGTTGGCGGCACCCACTACCTGGAGCGGCTGCTCTGAGTGGACTGCTTGCCGAAATACGGTGCCTGGCGTGGAGGGTAGTGTGGAGCGTTCGGTCATTCGTGAATCCAGTGCGCTCTTGAGCGAGAGCGCGAGAGAAGCCATGGTAGCAGTTCAAGGCGCGTGCGGAGCAGAGGACGGACACATGCAACGCCGGAATGCTGCGGGATCGCGCTCGCGCAGCGAGCAACTGTACTCGGGCCAGAGGCGTTGCAGCCCAAGCTCCGCGAACGTGCCGCCGCCGGAGAGGAAGTAGCGTTCGTACGCGCGGCTGGTCTCGTCCTCGCCGGTCTTGTCGTCGATGAGATGCGACGTGAGCTGCTCGACGGAGCTCGCGGAGAAATCAGGCAGATGATAGACGTCCGAGTAGCGGTACTCGCGATTCCAACCGGTGCCCTGCGCATTCGAGGCAGCGTAGACCTCGTAATCGTTCAGCGTCGCGGTCTGGGGTGAAACCTGCGCAACCATGAAGCTGGGATCGTTGCCGTTGATGGGCGAAATCGAGGGCACAAGCTTCGCGGGAACAGCGAGACCGTTTGGCCCGTTCAGAATTTTGATCTCATCCATGTGGGTGTGCGCGAAGATGGCGAGCCGGACGATATCGCCGAACTCGGCGATCGTGTCGCCGAGCGCGGGGCTTGAGAGATACATCTGCGGCTGCTTGACGTTGCAGGCCTCACCGGGCGCGAACAGATACCGGTGATACGTCGTATAAACATCAACGCCGGGCGGGATGTGCGCCATCACCCAGACCTGCTCGCCGGCGGCTCGCGCATCCGTGAGTTGCTTGCGAAGCCATTCGATCTGTTCGGCCGCCGGCGCAGCGGTTGGATCGGCGGAGCAGCCCTTGTAGTGCGCAGACTCGAAGATGTTCTGCAAAACAATCAGCCGCGTGTTGTGCATTGGCGCCGGCAACATCACGGTGTAGTCGCCCAGCCGGGAGAATGTTGCCAATGCCTTGCGCGCAGCAGGGTCCGGAATATCGGCGGCAAAGCTGATCCCGGCGGCTTTCAGGAAGGCGCTGTCGGGCGACTCGATGTAATCGCCGCAACCGGAGTCGTTATTGCCCAGCGTCAAGTAAACGGGCGCGGATGGAAATGCCGCGTGCAGTTGCTGGGCCAGGAAATTCACTGTCTTTGATGCGAAGCTCGATGCTTCGGCCGGTGTAGCCGAGGGTGCGAGCTTACGGAATTTGCAGATGAATCCATGCGCGAGCAGGTCGCCACTCACGGTCGCAAACAGCGGCGCGGCTAGCTGTTGCTTTGCTTCCCGCAGGCTTGCGACGACCAGCGACCATGGCGAATCAACCCCGCGCACGCCGCACGAGCTCTGCAGGTCGGTGAAGCTCTTGGCGCGTGAAGTCGAATCAGGTTTCGCGAGGATGCGTCGGCCACTCGGAGATAGGCGCGCTTCGCAGCTCAGAGAACTTCGCGGGATCGTAGAAGGGATCGAAGTGCAGATCGCTAAGCATCACGATATCGACGGTGGAGGGCTTCGGCCGGCGCTGTTTGCGCTGAGGCGCAGCGGTGGCCGATGCCGTCCACACGCACATGAGCGTCGCGATCCAGACAAACCGATGGGGGGACCAGCGCACGCGTCGCAACCTCACAGGGAACTCCGGCGAGAATGATCAGCGAGCTCGCCAGCCTCAGTCTAGCTTTATCCGAGGGATTCGAGCGACGTTGGTTGAGGTTGCATGTTCGTGCGCGGCGTGTGTGCGTTCTAATGAGTGTCATGCTTCGTGTGCCCTTCAACGAACTGCGAGCGCGCGTGGAAAGCGTTCTACTCAGCCTGGGATTTGCGGAGCGCGCTGCTTTGGCCTCGCAACTGATCGCTGAGACCGATCGCGACGGCGTGCGCACGCACGGCATCGCGCGCGTGCCGCGCATGGCGGAGATGATCCGCTCCGGCCGCATCATCCCGGGCGCACGGCCGGAGTGCGTTGCGAGCTTCGGCGCCCTGGAGCGCTGGCGGGGACATCACGGCCCGGGCAATGTTGCGGCGCATGCGGCGATGAGCCGCGCGATGCAACTCGCTCGCGAGCACGGGCTGGGCGCGGTTGCGTTGGCCGACACCACGCACTGGCTTCGCGGCGGCGCGTTTGGTTGGCAGGCGGCTGACGAGGGATTCGCGGCACTCTGCTGGACCAACACGCTGCCCAACCTGCCGCCCTGGGGAGCGACGACGCCGGCAGTCGGCAACAATCCCCTGGTGCTCGCGGTGCCGCGCCGGGACGCAAATGGGCGGAGCGCCCCAATCGTGCTCGACATCGCGATGTCGCAGTTCTCGTACGGTACGGTGCAGGCCTACCGCGAACGCGGCGAGCTGCTGCCGTATCCGGGCGGCTTCGACGAGCGCGGTGAGCTCACGCGCGATCCAGCAGCGATCGAGCGTACGCAGCGCGCGCTGCCGATCGGACTGTGGAAGGGATCGGGCCTGGCGTTTGTGCTGGACGTGCTCGCTGCAATGCTGGCAGACGGACGCGCCACGCATGAGATTCCTGCGGATCCATTGCAGGAGGTTGGCCAGTCGCAGGTGTTCATCGCGCTTGCCCCGTCAGCGCTGACGTCGATTGATGAGCTCGACCGAATTGCGCGCGGTGCCATCGAGGCGCTGCACGCGGCCGAGCCGGTGGAACCGGGGCGCGGGGCGCGGTATCCGGGTGAGGGGACGCTGCGCATTCGCGAGGAGAGTATGCGGTTCGGCGTTGCGGTGGACGAGGCGGTGTGGGCGGCGCTTGGGAAGTTAGGATTAGGAGTTAGGAGTTAGGAGTTAGGGACGAAACCTAACTCGCTAACTCCTCACTTGCTAACTTCACTACATATTCGTGTGGCCGGCGCGCATGTCTTCATTAAAGCTGGGCTTGATGAACTTCAGACCGTCTTCGACCTCAGCCTGGAAGCGCTCGCGCTGCTCCTGAAGCTTCGGCGTCGCGGCAGCCCAGTCCCCACCGTTGCTCAGTGTGACGATGCCATCTTTCGCGAGCACGCTCGCAGCCTTGGCGAGCTCCGCCGTCGTGGTGTTCAGGTACTGCGCGTCGCGGGGATCCGCAATCCACACCGGAGCGCCGCCGCCGAGCACGCCGCTGAGCCAATAGATTTTCCCCGCGACGAAATGCTGACGCTGTTGCTCGGTAGTGTCGTTGAAGATGAAGCGCTGCTGCTTTGTCGAGTAGTAACGCGTGGTTACCGGAACAGGCTGGCGGTTGCCGGACTTCACCAGCTCCAACTGGCCCTGATCGAGCGTCTTGCGGACCGCGTTGTAGATGAAGCTCTCGGCAAAGGGCTGCTCCAGCGCCGCAACAATCTCCGCAAATGTGCGGGTCATCGACGCCGATACCTTCGCATGCAGAATGTTGTCCGTCGCTGTTTCCAGATTCACCTGGCCGTGCACGATGAACGTGTCCGCGCCCGAGGTGGACGCATGGAACGGCCACGCAAAGCTCCCAAAGCTCAGCGGCAATCCCAACATTGTGAAGTAGCAGTCCGGACGCGGATTGCGCAGCCGCACCGCCGCCTCCGCGAAAAACGTCTTCAGCTCCGCCGCAAACTTCGGCTGCGATGCATCAAATCCTTCGCTCAGCTCCAGCGACAACGATTTCGCCGGCGCGTCTGCCAGGGCCAGGTTCGCGCGGGTGGTTGGATTGCCGGAGAAGTCGGTGCCCGGCTCAGCGGGAGTGAGCGTCAGTCCGTGTGCCGACGCAAGAGCTTCAAGTTGCGCCACTGGCGCGGAGGTTGTGGGGCTCATAGGGATTCCTCAAACGTGAATTCAACCTCTTTATTTTACCGTTTCACCCATTTCTCTTTCGAAATGCGGCACATAACCAGACTGCAGAGCACTGGATGACCTTTGTCAGTTTAACTCGGAAGTGATTGTGCACAGGCGCCGTCGCGGTTTCGCAGGCACCATGGAACTACGCACTCAACCGCTGCGTAGCAACACTGCAGGGCGCTCGTTGAGCAGCCTTTCTGTCCTGTGGACCTCCAGATCAAATCCGCCTGCCTTCTTCTTGCCTCTGTGGCATTTCTGCTGCCGCTTCGGCTCTCTGCCGAAACCGCCTGCAACGGCGGTTCGCTGAGCGGGATCGTGCTCGACCCAACCGGAGCGCTGATTCCAGGCGCGTCCGTGTCGCTCGATCGGGCCGGGAAGGCGACCAGCGGATCGGACGGCAGCTTTCGCTTTCCTTGCGTTGCGGATGGCCCGCATCATCTTCAAATTACTGCCGAGAGCTTCGCGCCGCTTCAAATGACAGCGAGCGTGCCGCTCCACCGGGCGCTCCACGCGGTGCTCCAGCCGGAAGGCGTGGCAACTACGGTAGACGTCACCACCGACGACATCGCAACGAGCCCGAACTCCGCCGGCCCAACGCAAACCATCTCCGGCAGCCGCCTGGAATCGCTGGCTGATGACCCGGATGAATTACTGCAGGAGCTGCAACAGCTCGCCGCGGCCAGCGGCGGCAATCCGTCGAATACGACGATTTCGGTCGACGGCTTTCAGGATTCCACGCAGCTCCCGCCCAAGAGCTCCATCGCATACATCAAGGTGAACCCCGATCTCTTCTCGGCCGAGTATCGCGAACCGCCATTCGACGGCGGCCGCGTCGAGGTCTACACGAAGCCCGGCGCGAAGAGCTATCACGGCGCGCTATTTGCCGTGGACGCCAGCCCGTGGATGAACGCGCGGGATCCATTCTCGGTTTCGAAAGCGTCCATCGGGCGGCAGCGGTTCGGATTCGAGCTCACCGGCCCGATCACGCGCAAGAACAGCAACTTCTCGCTCAATCTCGAGCACCGCAGCATCGACAACTTCGGCGTGGTGAATGCCATCACTCTTGACGGTTCCGGGAACCAGGTGAACACGATCGAGAACGTTGCGACTCCGCAGCGCCGCTGGGTTGGGCTCGCACGAATGGACTGGCAGCTCGGCCCGAAGAACACGTTCATCACGAACTACACCGAAGACGTGAATCATCTCCAGAACGTGGGCGTGGGCGGCAATGCGCTGCCGGAGACGGGGTACGACAGCTTCCAGTACGAGCACGTGCTGCGCTTCACCAACGTCACGACAATCTCCGCGAAGCTGATGCACGAAGCGCGGCTCAGCTTCCGCTGGGACGGCGAGGACGACACGCCCAACTCCACTGCCGCGCAGGTCTCGGTAGCCGGCGCATTCACCGGCGGCGGCGCCAACACCGGTCGCCAGCAGATTCACCGCTTCGTGGTCGAGGCCGATGATGACGCAATCCTCACCACCAAAAATCATCTGCTCAAATTCGGCACGCAACTTCTCTTCTACGACGAGCACAATCAGCTCACGCAAAGCTTCAACGGAACGTACGCGTTCGGCGGCGGCCTCGCGCCGGTGCTGGACGCCAACAACCTCCCTGTTCCGAACCAGACCGCCGTCATCACCGGGCCTCGAGCAGTACCGCCGCGCCGTGCTCCACCTTCCCGGCGGCACGCCGACCGCCTACACCGCCGTGACTGGCACACCGGCGGTTCACTTCAATCACAGTGAGGACGCCTTCTACATCCAGGACGATTGGAAGCTGCGGTCAAACCTGCACGTCGCCCTGGGCATGCGCTACTTCATGGAGACCGATCCCAACGTCTACGACGGCGCCACGCCGCGGCTCGGAATCAGCTGGTCGCCCGACAAGAAGGCGACCTGGAATCTGCACGGCCACGTCGGCCTGTTTGGCGGACGCTTCGCTCCCCGCTTCACGAACGAACTGCTGCAGATGGACGGCGTTCACCGCATCACCTCCACCGTTTACAACCCCGTGTACTGCGACGGCAGCACGTCTGCGTGCGATCCATTCAGCGGGGGCGCGGTACCGATCGAGAGCTACCGGACCGTCAATCCACACCTCGACAACATGACCTTCGGCATTGAGAACGTTGGCTTCACCAAGGCTCTGCCCGACGGTTGGAACCTGTCGGCGGACATCTATATCGCGCGCCTCTGGAACTACACGCGCAGCGAGAACATCAACTCCCCACTGAACGGTTCGCCGACCGGGACCGCGCCCCCTCGCTCCCAACGTCAACATCCTCCAGGTGCAGAACAGCGGGCAGGGTCGCGCGGACGTGGAGTTCTTCGGGCTCGAGCAGCACAAGCTCAAATATGTGCAATTCTTCCTCGGCGCCATTCACGTCAACGTCGTCGACGACACCAATGACGACGAGTTCTTCACGCCGCAGAGCTCCACCTCCGATGCCGGAGAGTTCGCCCGCAACATCGGCAATCCGCTGTGGAATGTCTTCGGAAACGCCACCGTCAAGCTCCCGGCCAAACTCGAGTGGAGCTTCAACATGCACGGCGGAGGCGGATCCGTTTATAACGTCACCACCGGGTTCGACAACAACGGCGACGGCGACTTCAACGATCGCCCACAGTACGCTCCCGCAGGTACGCCGCTCTGTTCCGCGAACCCGAATGCATCGCCATGCGGATACGCAACGCAATGGGGAGAGCTCGTGAACTCCGGCGGACAGGGCGTCTTCCCGCGCAACAAAGGCGTCATGCCGTGGCAGATGTATCTCGACACAAACCTCGAGCGCGCGTTCAAGCTCACGCACAACGACAAGGCGGACCATCCACAGACGCTCACCGTAAACATTCGGTCGGCCAACGTACTTAACCACCTGAATGTAACCAGCGTCGGCGGCGTGCTCGGCTCACCGGAGTTCGGCGTGCCTTACGCCGCAGATAACGGGCGCCGCGTTGAAGCAGGACTGCGCTACACCTTTTAGGCAGATCGTCAAGCACACGGGGGTTCCCCAGGCGGTTGCCAAGCAGTTTGCCATTCGGGGGCAGTGCGGGTAGCATCCAACGCAGAGACCGGCCTGCAAAGCAGGTGACAGTGATCCACGCTGGTTGAACCAACATTCATTGAACAGGGGCCTAGCTCGTACACATGGTTCGGTGTGCAACGTCCGCCAGTCCGGAATGCCTGAAGAGCCACGGCCGGGTCCCGCCGTCTTAGGACGGGTTCACCAGCGCTTCACACACGGCCCCGTGGGTCGGTCTTTCACTTCTTCCCAGCACTCACCCGATGATCTTTTCTGCTGCGCTGCACGCGGCCTGCCTCGCCGTCGTTCGAAGCTCGTTGCTGCACATTCCGTCGTACGCGCTGATCTCAATCGCCGGGATTCTCGCGGCGTTATGGCTTAGCCTGCACACGGCGCGGCTGCGCGGGCTCTCATCCGACGCGTTGTGGGATGCCGGCTTCTTCGCCGTAATCGCCGCGTTCGTGATCTCGCGGCTGATGGGCTTTCTGCTTCTGCTCGCAATCGAGCACGGACATCTCACGCTCTCCTTCCGCGACGTGCTGCGCTTCTCGTCCATCAGCTACCTGAGCCTGCTCGTCACCGCCATCGTGGTTGCGCTGTGGCTGCGCCGCAAAAAGCTTCCACTGCTGCGCGTCATCCGATGCGTGGGCGCCGTGCGCTGCGCTGCTTTGGTGCGCGCTCTCACTGGCCGACGCAGCCGCGGGCACAGGCAGTGGTGTACCGACCAGCGTGCCATGGGCGATTCGCACATCAGCCGGCGTCCTCGTGCATCCCGTTGCGCTCTACTCGGCAGCAGTCGGCCTTGCGCTCTTCGTGGCCCTGTTCGCCATGCTCAGGCGTGTGCGCACTCCGGGCCGTGTCGCAGCCATCGCACTCATCGGGGCTGGAGCCGCCGCCTTTCTGCTGGATATGCTTCGCGTTCCGGAGCAGCCGCTCGCACACAACCTGCTCGACACCTCGCAGTGGCTCGCGCTTCTCGGTATCGTTGTTGGTGGCTGCTTATTCGCGTTTGCTCCACGAGACCGTAACAGGAGGCCCGCTGATGCCTTCAAAAAACATGCTGCCCAAGGGCAAGCGCCGACAGTCGGTACGCGCGGAGTACCGCAAGGTCCGGACCGAGCTGAACGAAGCGCGTGAGCGCGACGCCGCCGCGCTGCTCGAACGCGAAGCTGCAGCCGGCGACGAGATGATCGACACCGCCGAGCTCATGCGCGACGAGCTGCCCGATCCCTCCAACCCGTATCTACGGATCGCGAACACGGCCGGCACACGCAATGAGCCCACCACACCCGACGAGCGCCGCTACGAAGGGCTCAAATCCGTCGCATCCGCAACCCCCGAGATCCAGGTCCTCGACGATCTCGAACCCGAAGACGGCATCCGCAGCTTCATCGCCGAAGCCGCCGCTGCGCGGCATGCGTATCGACGCCTACCTCGCGAAAGCGCTGCCCGACATCAGCCGCGGGCGCGTGCAGCTCCTCATCGAAAACGGTCAAATCACTGTCAACGGCCAGCCCGCAAAAGCCAAGCACAAGCTGCGCGGCGGCGAAGAGATTGAGATCGAAGGCGAGCCCCAGCCCGCTCCGCTGCGCGCCGAACCCGAAGATATCCCGCTCTCGATCGTCTACGAAGACGCCGACCTCGCCGTCATCAACAAGCCCGCCGGCATGACCGTCCACGCCGGCGCCGGCTCGCTCGAAGACAACCGCGGCACCCTCGTCAACGCCCTGCTCTTCCACTTCGGTCAGCAACTCTCAGCCGCCGGTGGCGACCTTCGCCCCGGCATCGTCCATCGCCTCGACAAGCAGACCAGCGGCCTCATCGTCGTCGCCAAAAACGATTCCGCCCACCGCAAGCTGGCCGAGAGCTTCGCGGCACGCGACCTGCGCAAAATCTACATCGCGCTCGTGCACGGCACGGTGAAGGGCAACGAAGGCACGATCGATCTGCCCATCAGCCGTGATCTCGTCCGCCGCATCCGCATGACAACCCGCCGCGCCGAAGGCCGTAACGCCGTCTCGCACTGGCGCGTGCTCGAAAGAATCACCGGCCCCTACGGCAACTTCACCCTCCTCGAAGTCCGCATCGAAACCGGCCGCACCCACCAGATCCGCGTGCACCTCCAGGCCCTCGGCCATCCCGTCGTCGGCGACACGCTCTACGGCGCACCGCATCGGATCGCCGCCCCATCAGGCACATCACGAAGCGAGCCACTCACGCTCGACCGCAACTTCCTCCACGCCGCCGAGCTGGACCTGAAGCATCCACGCACCGGCAAGCCGCTGCAGCTGCGCGCGCCACTGCCGGCCGAGCTGACGCGGCTGCTCGATCAACTTCGGGCAACGCCATAACGACCAGGCGCTCGCGACTACACTAAAGCCATGAACTTCCCCGCGACCCGCCTGCGCCGCCTCCGCACCACCCCGGCCATGCGCTCGCTCGTCCGCGAAACGCACCTGCATCCCGGCGCCCTCATCTACCCTCTCTTCATCACCGAAGGCGAAGGCATCCGCCGCGAAGTCCCCTCCATGCCGGGCGTCTTCAATCTCTCCGTCGACGAAGCCGTCAAGGAAGCCGAGGCCTGCGCGCAACTCGGACTCGGCGGCCTTCTGCTCTTCGGCCTTCCCGCAACGAAAGACGAGCAAGGCACCGGCGCCTGGATCGACGACGGCATCGTGCAGCGCGCCCTCCGCGCGCTCAAGCAAACGCTCCGCCGCAAAATCCCTCGTCCTGATCGCCGACGTCTGCCTCTGCGAATACACCTCGCACGGCCACTGCGGCATCGTCACGCCAAACCGGCTCTGCGCAAAATCCCGACAATTACATCATCGAGAACGACGCCACCCTCGCCCTCCTCGCCAAAACCGCATCTTCCCTCGCCGCCGCCGGCGCCGACATCATCGCTCCCAGCGACATGATGGACGGCCGCGTCGCCGCCATCCGCTCCGCGCTCGACACTGCCGGGCGCATCAACATCCCCATCCTGAGCTACGCCTCGAAATTCGCCTCGGCCTTCTACGGCCCGTTCCGCGAAGCCGCCGATTCCGCGCCACAGTTCGG
The DNA here is from genome assembly GCA_963777205.1 of uncultured Acidobacteriaceae bacterium. GTDB lineage: Bacteria > Acidobacteriota > Terriglobia > Terriglobales > Acidobacteriaceae > Granulicella. Next base: position 968,774 of record CAVZPQ010000001.1, read on the forward strand.
CGACCGCCGCACCTACCAGATGGACGGCGCCAACCGCCGCGAAGCCATGCGCGAGATCGCCCAGGACCTCGCCGAAGGCGCCGACATGATCCTGATGAAACCTGCGATGCCTTACCTCGACGTCATCCGCGAGGCACGCGAACGCTTCGATATCCCGCTAGGCGCGTACCAGGTCTCAGGCGAATACGCGATGCTGCAGGCCGCCTTTCAGCGTGGCTGGCTTGAGCCCGAGCGCGCCATGCTCGAATCGCTGCTAAGCATCCGTCGCGCAGGCGCGGACTTCATCGTCACCTACTTCGCGAAAGATGCCGCGGCTGCGCTCGGCTGAAATCAGCTTCGTCGCGCGTGAGTCCTCCGTACGCGCGTGCGCATCCAAGCCAGCACACGGCCTCTGCGCATTCGCGCCAGGCCTCTGCGACTTCTTTCAGCGAGGTTCCCCATGGAGTACCGCACACTGGGCCGCTCCGGCCTCAAAGTCCCCGAGCTCTGCTTCGGCACCGGCACATTCGGCGCCGGCACCGAGTTCTTCGCCGCCTGGGGCAATACTCAGGCCGACGAAGCGCGCACGCTCATCGACATCTGCATGGAAGCCGGCTGCAACTTCTTCGACAGCGCCGATATCTACTCCAACGGCCGCAGCGAAGAGGTCCTGGGCGCCGCCATCAAACACCTGAAGCGCGAAGATGTATTGATATCAACGAAAGCGACGTTCACCTTCGGCTCCGGGCCGAATGACGTCGGAAGCTCGCGCTATCACCTGATCGATGCCCTGCACGGATCGCTGAAGCGCCTCGGCACGGACTACATTGACGTCTACCACATGCATGGCTTCGACGCGCTCACTCCCGTCGAAGAGACGCTCAACACGCTCGACAAGTTCGTTCGCGAAGGTAAGGTGCGCTACATCGCCTGCTCCAACTTCTCCGGCTGGCACCTGATGAAGTCGCTCTCCGTGTCCGAGCGCTATGGCTGGGCGCGCTACGTCGGGCACCAGGTCTACTACTCGCTGGTCGGTCGCGACTATGAGTGGGAGCTCATGCCGCTGGCCATCGATCAAGGCGTCGGCGCGCTCGTCTGGTCACCCCTCGGCTGGGGCCGCCTGACGGGCAAGATCCGCCGCGGGCAGCCGCTCCCTGAAAACAGCCGCCTGCAAACCAAAATGGTTCACGACAACGGCCCCATCCCCGATTGGGAGTACGTCTACAAAGTTGTCGACGCAATCGACGAAGTCGCCAAGGCCACCGGAAAAACCGTCCCGCAGATCGCGCTGAACTGGCTGCTCCACCGTCCGACCGTCTCGACACTGGTCATCGGTGCGCGCAACGAGAAGCAGCTCCGCGCCAACCTCGCAAGCGTCGGCTGGTCGCTCACGCCCGAGCAGATCGCGAAGCTCGACGCCGCCAGCCAGACCAAGCTCGCGTACCCTTACTGGCATCAGACCGGGTTCGAGGAGCGCAATCCTTTCCCGGTCAAGCAGACGCTCATCACGGAAGCCTGATACAAGCCTCAGAAAGGCGTATGCCCCACATCTCGGGTCTGAGATGTGGGGCATACCGCATCCGTCCTCTACTGCCCGGTATTCGTTGCCGGCTTGGCGGGTGTACCCTTCTTCGCCGTTCCGGTCGCCGTCGCCTTCGCATGCCAGTAATCCGGCTCTGCCTGCAACTGGTCAGCCGTCGGTATGCTCATCTTCGGATCGATCGCAAAGAAATTCGTCTTCTCGCTTTCGACGCACGAAGCTTCCAGCTCGTCCAGCTTCTTCAGCCCGTCCATCCCCATTGCCTCGGCGAACTTCGGATCACTGTCGAACATCCCGTCCAGCTCATTCATCGACTTCATAGACGTGAGAATCAGGTACGTCGGTCCGGTCGAGTTGCCAAACACCATCCTGTACGTGCTCCAGTGCGCGCCCACGTCCGCCTTCTGATAGCCCTCCAGCACCATCTTCACCACTCGCTCCCACTCGCCCGTGTGTCCCGGCTTCACCACATACTCACGCACCACCATGTAGCGCGATCCAATGCGCGGGCCGTTCGTGTTCTGGCTCAGTTCCGGATCCACCATCCACACACTGGAATCCTGTTGGGAGAGCAGGTCACCGTCAGCCACCATGCTCTTATCCAGCGAAGCCTGCAGCGCTGCACCGGTCGCCTTGCGCTCCGTCTCGAGCGCTTCCATTGTCGGATATGAGCTCATGAACAAGGCGCGATTCGGCCCTGACATCGACGTAAGCGCCACGTAGTGGAATGGCGCCTTGCCCGCCGCCGCCGCGCGCATATACGCCGCCTCCGTCGCTTGGTGCGGTGAGCCGTCGCGGCCCGGCTTCGTAAACTCACGCTGAATCACAAGAAACTTCGATCCGCCATACGTCGGAGCGCTGGCCTGCGCATGCATTGTCACCGGACAGCAGCACGCAGTCACAAAAATTGCCGCGCCCAGCAAGGCACGGTGAGCCGTTTGCAAAGTCATAGAATTACCCTCCATGGGTAAACAGAAAATTGGTCAGGATGTGGGGTTTCGCAGGTGCGAATGGCCCGGAAGCATGGCCGGAGAGCGTAACGGTGCGCGAGCAAAAACAGAAGACCTGAGCCCCAGCGATCCGCCCGTTCAATTGTGGAGCTTGATAGGGTGCGCCAAGTCTCCGCTCCGCACATTCAAATGTCAAGACATCCCACACCGCAAAAAGCAAAAGGCGGAGCCATTCGCTCCGCCTCTCGCCGTTTTGCCTCGACACTATCTACGCGGCGCGCTTCATCCCCGCGCTGCTCAGCACCTCGATAATCTTCTCCGAAAACGCCGGAATATCGTCCGGCTTGCGGCTGGTGATGAACTGCCCATCCTGCACAACCTCCTTGTCCACCCAGTTCGCGCCCGCGTTCTTCAGGTCCGTATGCACGCTCGGCCACGAGGTCATCGTCTTCCCGCGCACCACGTCCGCCTCCACCAGCATCCACGGCCCGTGGCAGATCGCCGCCACAGGCTTGCCGCTTTCGACAAACCGCCGCACAAACGAAACAGCAGTCTGATCCATGCGCAGCTTGTCCGGATTGATCTGGCCACCCGGCAGCACCAACGCATCGAACTCGGCGGGATTGGCCTCACTCACCAGCCCATCCACCTTCACCTTCTTGCCCCAGTCTGTCTTGTCCCAGCCCTTGATCTCCTTGGGTGTCTTCTCGACTGACAGCACGGCTACCTTCGCGCCGGCCTTCTCGAGGTTCTTCTTCGGCTCCGTGAGCTCCGCCTGCTCGAACCCATCGGTTGCGAGGATCGCGATCCGTTTTCCATCCAGTTGCTTGCTCATCTCATTCCTCCATGCCCGTCTTCAGGCACATCCGTTAAGATGCGTCGAAGCAAAGAGGAAGAAGGTTCCAGCCATAACGAAACTCCCGCACACAATCCGCATCGGCACCGCCGGTTGGACCCTGCCTCGCGCGCACGCGCATCACTTTCCGGCCGAGGGCTCCCATCTCGAACGCTGCTCGCACGGCTTCAACTGCGTCGAGGTGAACTCCAGCTTCCATCGCCCGCACCAGCAAAAAACATGGCAGCGATGGGCAACCTGCACGCCGCCTGACTTCCGCTTCTCCGTGAAGATTCCCAAGGCCATCACCCACACCGCACAGCTCGCCAACTGTGGCGCTCTCCTGCAGGAGTTCTTTGAGGACGTCCGCGGCCTCGGCGACAAGCTCGGCCCCCTGCTCGTGCAGCTTCCACCCAAACTCCAATACGACGAGGCCATCGCGCACGAGTTCTTCACAACCCTCCGCGAGCTCCACCCACACAACGCGGGCACAGGCTTGGTCGCACTCGAGCCGCGCAATAAAACCTGGTTCACCGCTGCCGCCGATCGCCTCCTGCGCAGCTTCCAGATCGCGCGCGTAGCCGCTGATCCTCCCAAAGCCTCGCCGATCGCCTCTGTGCCAGGTGGATGGAACGGCCTCCGCTACCACCGCCTGCATGGGCAGCCGCGCACGTACTACTCGGCGTATCACCCGGCTTTTCTCGAGCAGATTGCCGCTCAACTTCGCGAGAGCACATCCGCAGAGTGCTGGGTCATCTTCGACAACACCGCACTCGGCCACGCGACCGGGAACGCGCTCGAGCTCAAGCGGCTTCTGTCGGCGTCCCCTCCGGAGCCCGCGGCAGAAGCGCCTTCACGATCAGCCACGCGCCCAGCGAAATCAGCACGCCGCGCACCATCGTCCTCGCGTCAAAGCCCCACCCGAACACCGCAAACGTAATCACAACGCCCACCATGTAGATCTCGCCGACGATCCCCTGCAGCCACTTCGCGCGCTTTCCCGCCGCAGGAACCTGGGGCGTCGGCGCCGGAAGAAACCGCGGCACCGCCTTGCGATACTCCGCATAAGCCGCCCCAAACCGCTGCTCCAGAAACGGCTCCTCCGCCAGCGCCAAACGAATCTGCAGCACCCAGATCAGCACGACGCAAAACACTGCTCCGCTCGGCGGCATCAGGATCGCCAGCCCGAAGATATGCAGAATGGTCCCCAGGTACAGCGGATTGCGCGTCCTGCGATACGGCCCATCCGCGAGCATCGTCTGGCCATGCATCGCGGCGGCCTGCACGACACTCGCGCCCACATAGGACGCCCCCCACACCCGCATCCACGCGCCCAGCGTGACCAGCACGATGGCGGCGATCAGCACAACATTCGTCGCCGCACTGAACGACAACAAACCCGCGCGAAAAAGCGTGGACGACAGCACCAGCCATGTCGACTGCCGCGTCCAGCCGAGCGCCTCACACCACGGCGCCCAGAATCCCAGGCAGATGATGACCGCATGCAGAATGAATCGAAACCTGTACTCGTACTTCGTTGCGTTCATCAAAAGCTGTCCACCCTCAGATCATCGCTCGGCGCCGGAACATTCTCCGCAACCGCACTCAGCCTGTCCACGCTCGCCGGCGCAGCCTCGTCCTTGTAGATCACGCCACTCTTCATCACAAAGCTAACGTGCTGCAGTGTACGAATGTCCTTCAGCGGATCGCCGCTTACCGCAATCACATCCGCCCACTTGCCCGGCTCCAGCGAGCCAACCTTGTCTGTCCATCCCATCAGGTCCGCCGCGTTCAGCGTGGTCGTCTGCAGCGCGGCCAGCGGCGTCATTCCGAACTGGTTCACATACACGTCCAGCTCATGCGCATTCAGCCCATGCGGATACACCGCCGCATCCGTCCCCATCGCCACCTTCACTCCCGCCTTGATCGCGCGAATCGCGTTCTTCTTCTCCACCGCGGAGACGTCCTTCATCTTCTGGACATAGAACACCGGAAGATGGCCGTTCTCCTGCATCCAGTCGATCAGGTAGGCCGTCGGCACCAGGTACGTCCCATGCTTCTTCATCATCGCAATGCCGGCGTCGTCCAGGTAGCTCCCGTGCTCAATCGAGTCCACACCCGCCTCGCTCGCCCACAGAATCGCCTGCGCTCCATGCGCATGCGCCGCAACCTTGCGCCCAAGCCGATGCGCGTCGGCGACAATCGCCTGCATCTCCTCCAGCGTGTACTGCGAGGCCTGCGGATCATCGCCCTTCGACAGCACGCCGCCACTCGCGCCGATCTTGATCAAATCCGCGCCATACTTGATGTTCCGCCGCACCATGTGCTGCACCGCGGCGATTCCATCCGCGACGCCATCACCCTGCACGTTGTACTGCTCCGGCAGCAGGTTCTCATCCATGTGTCCGCCCGTGATGCCCAGCGGCGGCCCGCTCACCTGCATATGCGGCCCCGGAATATGCCCCGCGTTGATCTCGTCGCGCAGCGCCACATCCGTGAAGCCACCCGCACCGACATTCCGCACCGTCGTGAATCCCGCCTCCAGCGTCGTCTTCGCGTTCTCCACCCCGATGATCGCCTCTTTGCCCGGCGTCATCGACAGCTCAAAGTACGGATCAAAATTCGTTGCCATCGTCAGGTGCGTATGCACATCGATCATGCCCGGCAGCACCGTGTACTGCCGCAAGTCCACCTCACGATCGCCAGCGTTCACCGGCGTGTCCGCCGTCTTCGCCAGACCAACGATCTTGTCGCCCTGCACAATCACCGTCTCATCCGGCAGCTCATTGCCCGTGTGCACATCGATCACATGCCCCGCGCGAATCAGCGTCCGCCCAGCACTCGCCTGATAGCTCCGCTGCGCCACAGCGCTTACCGCCACACACAACACCGCACACGACAGCAAACGCACACGCATACTCATCACCCCAATGTTGAAGTTGTCCCTAGTCTAGCGGTTCGGCTGATTACTGACGATCTCTTTTCCGCCGCCCTTCGCAACCACATACACCGGCCCTATCCCCGGAGGCAGATGGTTCGGCGGATCCGTCAGCGACTGCCACAGGAAAATGCGCTGCGGCCCACTCCACTTCTGAGCAAAGCTCTCCGGAGTCTCAAAGATCTTCGGCGCATCCGGGAAGAAGCTCCCATACCAAAGGTTCGAGCTCCGCCCCTCCAGAATGTGCACATCATTGCGCTTCAAATAAAACCCCAGCGTCGACCCCGACTCATACTCCCCATGAATCGCAACCATATCCTGCGGCTGCACCACGGGCGCAATCTCCCGCGCCAGCTCTGCCGAACTGATCACCGGCGAAAACGTCTGCAGTCCAAGATGCGCTGCCAGCAGGAATCCAAACGCGCCCGCCGCCATCGCCCAGTTCGCCCGCACCGGCCGCGCGCGCTTCCGCAACATCAGTGAGGCCAGCGGCCCGCCGACCAGGCTCACCGCCGCAATGATCAGCGGCAGACGAAACAACCCGAGCGCCTCTGCATTCAGATCCAGAAAGTGCCCCATGCTCATCGCATAGTCGCCCGGATGCTCGCTCAGCAGCGCGGCCAGATCCACATTCCCGCCCGGCACGCGCGCATGCAGTAGAACCCACGCAGCCGCACACGCAAACAGCACGCCCAAGCACCAGCAGCACCTCCGTCGCATGGATCGCCGCCTGCCCGGCCTCGATGAGCTTCAGCGCCTGCTCGTGCTCCACACCCTTCACCACAACCTTCGCGCCCTTCTCATGCCGCCGCGGCCGATAATGATCCACCCACGCCAGCCATCCTCCCCCGAGCACCGCGAGTGCCGGAAATGCCGGCAGCACGTAATACTCCTGCCGCGTCGAGAGCGCAAAGAACAACAGCACAAACGCCGCCCACACGGCCAGCAGCAGCATCCCTCTTCGCCGCAGCGGAAGATCATGCCGCGCAAACTGGCTCCGCCACTTCTCACTGCGCACCGGCAGCGCCCACCCCGCCACCTTGAACCCAAACGCCGACCACGGCATCATCCACACCAGGCACAATCCCCAGAACAGCACCAGCGGAACCGTGTCGTAGTCATGCGGCACACGCAGATTCAGATACCGCAGCACGTGCTCGTTCATGAAGTAGAACCAGAACCACCCGCGCACATTCCCGTCCGTCGGCAGCGGAACCTGCCAGTGCCCATGCACAAAATGGAACGGCGTCGGGTGCCCCTGCGTCGGATTCGCCAACCCGGCCAGCACATGCCACGGCGCCGCAATCACGAGGAACACCAGCAGCGTGCTCCACGGACACAGCTCCTTCACTCGCATTGCTGCGCGCTTCCATCCGCGCGACAGGGCCAGATAAATCGCCACTGCCCCGACCGGAAACACCACGCCGATCAAGCCCTTGGTCAGCACATTGAGCGCACAGCTCGCGCCAAATCCCCAGCAGCACCACCGTAGTGCGCGCCGATTCGCGGGATTCCGAATCGTTCCGTCCAGTTCCTCGGTCCGCCAGAAGCACCACAGCGCGGTCGCGATCCACAAACACACCATCGCATCCGGAATCGTGATCCGCGTAAAGATAAAGATCCCAAAGCTCGACAGCAGAACCAGCGCGGCATAAAGCCCCGCTCGTTGGGATCGAAACATCCTGCGCGCGAAGCTCTCGCACACCAGCGCCAGCGCGAGCACTGCAAAGGCGAGCGGCAACCTGACCGCGACGGTCGACGCCACCGGCCCCGTCAGCCCCACCGCGCCAAACACCTTCAGGCACGCAGCCATCGACCAGTACAGCAGCGGCGCCTTCTCGAGATACCGAATCCCATTCGCATACAGCGTCACATAGTCATGGCGCAGCAGCATCTCGCGCGCGACCTCCGCGTGCACCGAGTCCGCATCATCCAGCAGCGGCGGCCGCACCAGCGCAAAGCTCGCATAGAACGCGGCCCACAGCACCACAATCCAGACCAGCGCCGCACGTCCGCGCCGCGGCCCATTCATCTGCTCGATCGTATTGACGACTACTCTCTCCACCACACCTCAAGTCTAAGTGGCAGTGTGTCTCCGTTCTCCGTTCTCCGTTCTCAGGTGCCCCCAATCCAGGGACGGACAACGGACAACGGAGAACGGACAACGCCTTACCATCCCGTACACTCATCCACGATGCCCTCGATGCGTCCCATCGCCGCCGGTCGCTCACCTGAACTCATCCAGCTCGACGCGACTGCGCGCCCCGGCCCATCCACCGACTTCATCTACAACGACTGGTATCCCGCGCTCCGCACCGACACACTCCGCGAACCCCGCACCACCACGCTCCTCAATATCCCTCTCCTCATCGGCCGCAAATCCGACGGCACCCTCTTCGCCCTCCGCGACCTCTGCCCGCACCGCGGCATCCCACTCTCCGCCGGCTGGTTCGACGGCCAAACCGTTCAGTGCAAATACCACGGCTGGCGCTTCGAACCCTGCTCCGGCCGCTGCGAAGAGATCCCCTCCCTCACCTCGCACGACGACCTCCAGCCCACCAAGATCTTCGCCAACGCCTTCCCCGTCGCCGAGCGCGACGGCTACGCCTGGGTCTACATCCCCGCCCCAGGCGCCGGCCGCATCGACATCACGAGCACGGAACTCCCACCGATCCCCACTCTCCCCAAATTCACGCAGCGCTTCCGCACCGCGCACCTCTCCGCCGACCTCCCCTGCAACGTCGACCACGGCATCATCGGCCTCATGGACCCCGCGCACGGCCCCTTCGTCCACCGCGCCTGGTGGTGGCGCTCCGCGGCCTCCATCCACCAAAAGACCAAGCGCTTCGAGCCGATCCTCAGCCCTGACGGCCAGCACGACGGCTTCCGTATGTCCCCGCACGCGCCGAGCTCCAACTCCGCGCCCTACAAACTCCTCGGTCGCCCCGTCACCACCATCGACTTCACCCTCCCCAACCGCCGCACCGAAACCATCGTCGCCACAAAATCCGGCCGCATCTACACGCCAGACGACGCTCTCAACTCACCACGGACAACGGAGAACGGACAAGGGACAACTCCTGAATCTCCCCGCTGGTTCTCCTCTCTCACTACCGTCACCCCCATCACACCCTCAACCTGCCGCATCGACGTCGTCGCCGCCTGGAACATCGCCTACTTCGTCCCCTTCATCACCCCGCTCGTAAAGTTCTTCGGCGCCCGCTTCGTGGAGCAGGACCAGCAGACCATGGTCGAGCAGGCCCGCGGCCTCCGCTCCAACCCCGGCCTCATGCTCATCGACGACGCCGACAAGCCCGCCAAGTGGTACTTCGCCCTCAAGCAGCGCCGCCTCACCGGCGCAGACCCGCAGTCCGGAGCCACCGCAAGCGCGCACCCGCTCCCCGGCCCCGTCGATCTGCATTGGAGAAGCTAGCGTTTTCAGCAGCTTGCAGGAAATTTTTCGCAACTCCAGCCCAGAACAAGCATGTCAAGCCCCTGCAAGCCGCATCTGGCTGAAAACAAAGAGAAAATTGCTGCAAGCCAATTACCCTCAAATTGCTACAATTAAAGTAGAAGCTCAGAGAAAGACAGGCTGCACCCGACCACATCGGAGCAGCCTTTTTCATTGCTGCTGCCCACCCCTGACCTCAACTGCCCTCAAAATATTGATTCGAGAGATTTTGCGCGCTAAATCTCTGGAATCAATATTTTGCAGCCACCACTACCGGCTAACCTGCAGAAAACAAAGATCGACCCAAAACCAGAGGGGGGAGGGGGTACCCCGCCCCGCCCCGCGCCGCATCCAATCATCCGAAATGCCAGGTACCTCCGCCACTCCAGTAGCCCAACTCCGCGACAACGCCAAACGGCTCGAAGCAGCCCTCACCGTCGGCGTCGCCAACCCGACGCCCAAGGCCGTTCACGAGCTCCGCTCGAGCACCCGCCGGGTCGAGGCCCAGATCGATCTGCTCAGCATGATCCCGGGTCTGCCGTCCTGGAAGGCTCCGGCCGGGAAGGTCCTCCGCCGCCTGTCTACCCTGCGCCGCAAAGCCGGCCGGGTGCGCGACTGCGACGTGCAGGACAAGCTCCTGAAGGACGAGGAGCACGCGCTGACCACAGCGCCGGAAGCGCCTTCGGACATTGGCAAGGCGCGCGACAAACTGCGCAAGCGGATTGCGAAGTCCCGCCAGCGCTCCGAGCGCAAGCTGCTTGCCGAGGTCGACCGCCAGCTGCCGAAGCTCGCGCGGGATACAGAGAAGCTGCTCGCGGCGCTGAAAGAGGCCAAGGATCGCGATGTTTCGACCGGCACGCTGCTGGCCGAGATCGAGCGGCGCCTGGAACCGGTGATTGTCTCGCGCCAGCGCGGAGAAAAGCATCTGCACGATCTCCGCAAGGCGGCCAAGCGCGCCCGCTATCAGTGTGAGTCGATCCCCGGCCCCGAGGCCGCTGCGATGGCTCGCCGCTTCGAATCGCTTCAGGATGCCGGCGGAAGCTGGCACGACCTGCTGGATCTAGCGACCACGTGCCACGGCGAGTTCGGAGCCGAGCATCCGCTCTCCCGTGTGATCGAGCATCTGCGCGACGAGCACCTGGACAGCTATCTCGCCAATCTCGAAGAGTTCCGCAGCCGGCATACAAACCACGCCAGCCAGCCGCATCGCACCACTGCGGCCAAGCGCAAGCCACCGCAGAGTGCCGGGTCTTCGCGCTCGGCACGCCAGCCGCGCAAGCGCACACGCAAGCCGCTGAGCAGCGGCGCAACCGACGCGCAGACCAATCGCCCGCTTTACGTGAACTGCCGTGACGCTGCAGAAACGCCTTTCTGCGCCGGGACTCCGGTAGGCTAAGAGCGGAAGCCCACGCCCACGATGACATCAGCCTCGACCGCGCAGTCTGCCGCGACAATCGAAAAACCGAATACCCTGCTTTCCGGCCGCACGCCGCCGCTTCAAATTTGCGTGCTCTTCGTTTTGGCCGGAGCCGTCCTGTTTCTCTTCAGCGTCAGGAATGTCGCTGTCTTCGACGAAGGCATTCTCCTGACCGACGTCATGCGCACGATGCATGGCCAGGTGTTTCACCGCGACTTCAATTACAACTATGGGCCGGCGCAACTCTATTTGCTGGCGGGCCTGTTCAAGCTCTTCGGTCCGTCGGTGCTGGTGGATCGCCTTACCGCCGTGGGCTTGCACGCGCTTCTCGCGGTGAGCCTGTACGTATTGACGCGGCGGTTCTGCGGACGCTGCGCTTGCTTTGGGCGTGGCATGTTTGTGCGTGCTGTGGTCGATAGGCCTGCCAATGGCCGTCAGCGTCATGAACGGCATGCTCTCTACCCTGACACTTTGGACATCGTGGCTGATCCTTCCCGCAGCTGGCGAGCGGCTGCAGCGGCGACGCGCTCTGGGCGCAGGACTTCTAGCGGGCGTGACGTTTCTTTTCCGGTACGACATCGGCCTTTCGGTCGCAGTTGCAAACCTGGCAGCCGTATTCGCGATCACGTGGCTGCAGCTTGCGGCGGCGCGCAGACCGCTGCGACGCGTCCTCGCAACTGTAGTTGGCCCTTACATTGCGGCCTTTGTTGTCACCATTATGCCGTTTGTAGTCGCGTATCTTTCGGTCGCTCCGCTTCACGATCTGGTCTATGACGTCGTGATCTATATGTCGAAGTACTACCGCGCCGGCCGCGGGCTGCCGTTCCCGATCCCGCGATTTGGGCCTACGTTCGATGACACCGCGATCTATCTGGTCCCGCTGATCACGCTGATCACCTTTTGGATGAGTGCGCGTTGGGCGATCGCGAACCGCAGGACCAACGCGGCCACAGAGACGCCAACCTGGCTCAATCTGCTGCTGTCGGTCAGCATTGCGGCTGCGATTGTCTGTGCGAAAGGGCTTGTCCGTGTTGGTGTGGGAGAGATGTATGGAGGGCTCGCTCTTTGCCTGCTGATTGCGGCTCTGCTGATCACGCATCGTGGTCTGCTCAATCCCGGGTTAAGGGTGGTGACGATGGTCGCGATCGCGATCTTTGTTCTGGCCGCGGTAACCGCTGCCAAGGTTCAGGTCGCTTCAGGGCTTCACCTGAAGCCGCTCGCGATCAACCGCATCCTGTCGCCGAACCGGCAGCCGCCGTATCCGCCGTTTCAGCGCTGGTGCGACGAACGGACTCCGATCACGCGGGGATTTTGCTACCTGCTGGACGACGATCACATCCAGACGGTGGAGTTTTTGACCGCGCATACCAGGCCTGGCGACTTCCTGTTCGTCGGCGTGGATCATCATGACCGGATTTTCGCGAATGACATGATTACGTACTTCGCTGTGCAGCGGCTTCCGGCAGTGAAATGGGCGGAGTTCGACCCGTTCCTGCAGAATCGCGCGGATATCCAGCAGGAGACAATTGCGGAGCTCGAGCAGCACAGACCACCGTACATTACGCTCGATAGCGAGTTCGACAAGGTCCGTGAACCCAACGGAAGCTCCGTCAGCACAGGCGTCCACCTGCTGGACGACTACATCGCCGCGCACTACAAACCCGTGCAGCAATACGGCGAGCTATCCATCCTCGAACGTCGTTAGCCGATAACGTAATTGAGCGTCAGCTCAGCTTCGGCTCGGCGGGATGCGGACTGTTCGGGAAATGGCGATCTTTCCAGCGCAGAACAGGCTTCTCCAGCCAGTGCCAGGAGACATACGCGATCAAGAATAGTGAACAGCGAGGACGCTACAGCTTGCCCGAACGGTGGAACGTACCAGTGCGTTACCAGCCTACGGACAACGGCTCCCGCGATGATATGTACCAGGTACATCGTGTAACTGATGGTGCCGACGAAGACGAGAACGCGAGAACGCAACAACCTTGCGATCCACCAGTTCCCACCGGGCTCCAGCAGGAGCAGCCCCATCAGCGCGGCGACTGCTATCGAAAAGAAGGGGAAGACCAGCAACCAGCACGAGCGGGGACTCTCGTATTTCGGAGTGAAGGACTGGGCGTATCGCAAACAGGATGCCCGCGATGCCCATTAGAGCCGCCGCACCGACGGCCACGAAGAGAGCCGGTTTGGGTGAAGTTGCCTGACGACGCCAGCGCTCGAAGAGCAGCGCCAGAAAAGCCCCATAGAGCAGGGCATCGAAGCGACTGAACAGATTGAAGTATGCCATCAGCGTGCCGTCCATCCAACGGAGCAGCATGTCGATCACGCACACGGAAACGGCTATGCAGGTGATCGTCGTTCGCGAGCACCGTAGAACGACGGGAGCCCAAAACAGGTAAAAGTACTCCTCAATACTCAGCGACCAATACGTCTCCGGTGCGGTTCCGAATTCGATTCTGGCTCCGCTAAACGCAGGCGGAAGGGCGTGCGCGTGGAGAAGCAGCGATGGGAGATGTTCAAGATGCGAGAGTGGATGGCGAAGAACGGAAGCGAGAAACTCACGAGCATACTGCGGCAATGCCTGCAGAAAGAAAATCTGTGAAGCAGCGAAGTTCAGGAGCTGCCAGTGTTGCCGGACCGCGATGACAAAGATGACGAGCGTAGCGGCAAGGTAAGGCGGAATGATGCGGAGAAGTCGACGCGAGTAAAACGTGCGGTAGGGGGTCTCTCTGTTTCGCAGGCCAAGCAGAATGCTCGTGATCAGGTAGCCGGACAAGACAAAGAAGATGTCCACGCCCATCCAGCCGAATGAAGGCAATTGATGCAGCCGGCCAGCGAAGCCGGGATAATGACATCCAAGAACGAGAAGGATCGCGATGCCACGCAAACCGTCGAGTTCGAGAACACGCCGGATATTCGACTCACGCTTCGGGCGTGAACGAGGGAGTGCCGGGTTGGCAGCCATTGAGCACATGCTAGATCGGTAGCTCCACTCCGCACTAGCCGCCCCCGGTTGGCTTGGCCCAGAAGACGATCACACAACGCCAGTGCGCGCCGGAACTAAAACTCGAGAACGACTCTGGAGTACTTCGGGTCGCAGAAGGTGATCTTCAGCGCTTCCTCAAGGGGTGTCGGTTGCACGCCGAAGATGCTGGGCCAATCGATCAATTCAAAGACATCGGGAGTGACGAGGGCCTGGAGCTGGCGCGTCGTGAACGACGGATTCTTATCGAAGACAGCGTAGACCTTGAGCAACGACCAGAAGACGCTGTACGGGATGCGCACGATGCGCGAGGGTGAGCCGAGAATCTTGTTTACTGCGCGCATAAGGTCGATGTAGTCGATGCGTTCCGTTCCGGTGATGGGATACGTGCCTGTCATCTCGTTCTCAAGCGCGCTGACGATGACGTTGCAGAAGTCGCCGACGTAGAGTGGCTGACGAAGGTAGCGGCCGCTGCCGGGCACGGGAAAAATCGGCGTGCGCTGCATGAAGCGCGCCAGCCAGCCGACGTGCTTGCGATCGAAGAGGCCGAACATCAGCGCGGGACGAAGGACGATCTGCTTGATGCCGGAGTCGCGGACGACCTTCTCCTGGCCCTTCTTGGTCTCGGTGTAGTCGTCGACGGCGGCGGAGGTGACCGCCGAGGACGAGATGTTTACCGCGTATGTGACGTTGTTGCGAACCGCGGCTTCGATGACGCGCTGGGTGGCCGTGATGTTGTTGCGGGTGTAGTCAGCCGTGTAGATTCCGCCGATCTGGGCGTGGCCGTTCATCAGGTGCGTGCAGCCGGCGAACTCGTCCTGCCACGGGCCGGGCTCGGCGAGATCAGCGTGGATGACGCGCAGATTCGGATGGAGCCGCCGCAGCGTCTCGGTGTTGGTGGGATGCTTGTCGATGGCGATAATCTCGCCGAAGTTCCTCTCCTCGAGGCGAGGAATGAGGTTCTGGCCGACGAGCCCGGCGGCACCAGTGATGACAATTTTGCGTGACGGCATCCTTCTCCCAAGCAGAACAGTATTTGGCTATAGCGATTGTATCGGGAGCATCGGCCGGCAACCGAGAATGAATTGCTTCACGGCGTCAGGATGAATTTTCCGCCGCCACCCTTCTCCGCTGCAGCTTGCGCCTCGGCCGCGTCGCTCAAGGGAAGGATGCGGTCGATCGGGAGCTTGAGCTTGCCGTCGCGGATCGCCTCGGCATAATGCACGTACGTCGCGGGGTTCGGCTGCGCGGTCATGGGCTTGATGTTGATGGTCGGATGCAGCGCGGCGTCCTTCGGCGGGCCGAGCACGCTGCCGAAGTTGCCGCCGGGTTTCACCTTCCCAAGCAGCTTGGGCGCGATGTCTCCGCCGAGCGTGTCCGCGACGCCGTCGAGCGTGCCCAGCCGCGCGATCGCCGCATCCGAGGAGATGTCGATGGCGTCGATTGCGCCGAGCGCCTTGGCTTCGTCGATCTGCTTCTTGCGCACGCCGGCGATGACCTTCGCGCCGATCTCGTTGGCCGCAAGCAAGGCGCACCGACCCACGCTGCCAACCGCACCGGTGAGCAGAATGGTCTGCCCTGGCTGCACGGCCGTCGCGTTGCGAATGAGCTGGTCGCCCGTGCAGGAGACTAGCGGGACTGCGGCTGCGGTTGTCATGTCTACGTGCTCGGGAATCTTCGCAAGGTCAGCTGCTTTCACCACGCAGAGCTCGGCGTAGGTCGCCCAGGCCAGCGCGAAGACGCGGTCACCGACAGCGAAGTTGGTGACGCCTTCACCGCACTCGCGCACCACACCGGCAAGATCGCGGCCGAGAATGCCGGGGAAGGTGACGGGGAAGTGATCCTTGGCCGCGCCGGAGCGCATCTTCCAGTCGACCGGGTTGATGCTGGTCGCGCGCACGCTGACCAGCACCTCGCCCGGGCCCGGCTTCGGGTCAGGGAAGTCTTCGTATTTCAGCTTCGATGGGGGACCGTACTCGTGAAGAACGACAGCTTTCATGCAGAGCTTCTCCGTTTCCTGCTCTTCAGATGCCGCCGAAGTGCGGCGCGGCTGCAGTGATAGAGTGAGGCGCATGGGATGGAATCGAAAGCTTCGGGACAGGGCTCGCGTTGCATTCGACAGCCTGTTCTGTTCTGCATCACGCGATGTGCAGAGAATAGGCGACGAAGGCAGTGGCTGGGTGATCGACACGCGCTACAAGCTTGAGGTGTGCTACTGCGCGGGTGTGGGCAAAGGGATCACATTTGAGGAGGGGCTCGCGAAACTGGCAGCCAGGCGAGTTGTGGTGCTGGACCCATCACCCACCGCTGCTCCGACGATTGCGCGAACCACATTGACGAACATGGAGTTCCTGCCTGTCGGGCTGGCGGCAGAGGATGGCGTGGTTGAATTCTCCGTGCCGCAGGACCCGGACGAGGGCTCGTACTCCGTCCCGCGCGCAGGACTGGATTGCGTGCGGTTCAGGTGCGAGAAGCTGCCGACGATTATGGCGGCGCACGGAGACCGCGCGCTCGACCTCCTGAAGATGGACATCGAGGGCTTTGAATACGATATTGTCGATCAGATTCTGGCGGAGCGGATCCCGGTGAGGCAGCTCTGCGTTGAATTTCATGCGTGGCTGCGCCCGCGGCAGACCTGGAAGACGATATGGCGGCTGTATCGCAGGGGATATCGCCTGATCTTCAAGCATCGCGGCGATCATACGTTCGTGATGAAGGATGAGCGTTACGCGGCGCTGCTGCGGAGCTCGCGCGATCTAGCAGCAGAGAGCCGCACCGGACATCAGACCGTGATGTAGTCCCGCCACTCTTCGGTCTCGGCGAGCTGTTTCAGCAGGTGAAAGCGGCGCCGCATCAGCCGGCGTATGTGCCGCGCCACGATCAGCCTGCCGGTGAGCGCGCCGCCCCAGCGCAGCTTCATGCTGAAGCGAACCTCATCATCCAGGCGTGTGCCTTCCGGCGTTTCGGTGAGGCGGTGGTCGTGTTCGAAGCTCTTGAACCGGCCGGCGATCATGCGGTCCTGAAAAAACTGTGGAGGGTCCCAGGTGTCAGGCACGATCAGCGAGACGTGATAGTTCGGAAAGCCGAGCTGCATTCCTTGCCAGCGGATCGTGTCGCCGGGTGTGACGAGCCCGGACGTGCGGCCGCCCGGCGCAGGGTGCATGCCGAGCTCGCGCTCCACGATGGCGACGCTTGTGGAGAGCGCGAAGACGCGTTCGATGGGTGCGTGGATCAGGACGCTGTCGCGGAGGGTGAACATTTGCTCAGGCCTTAAGATGCGGCGCGGCATTGGACTGGAGCGAAGGTTGAACTTCTGTTGAGCTTACGGTGCGAACTGTTCTGTTTCGTCACAGCCATGGCGGCCGTTCCGAACACGCCGATGAGGCAGCCATCGAGTGATGTGCGGGATGAGAGAGCCGCAATGAGAGAACAACGCCAGCATCGTCGTTTCGCCTGCGCCGGCACGGCCGAGATTCATTTTCACGTAATGGGAAAGTCGTACCCGGCCCAGATAGAAGACCTGAGCCTGACCGGATGCAAACTGGTACTTCTGGGCGAGGCAGAGATTCCTCTGCGCCAGATTTTTGAGCTGACCTTCACCGTAAAGCGGCGGCCGTTTCGCGTACGCGCGAGGGCAACGGGCATGCGTGGCGAGGGCCGGATCGGCGTCCAGTTTATGGGCGTGAGCCTGATCACCACGCAGAATCTGCACGACCTGATCGATGAGCTGGCAGCGCAGCGGAGCGCGTTCAGTCGTCAGACTGCAGCTCAGCCCGCGGGTTTCCTGTCTGCGAGATAAACGGAGCCATTCGCCGGGCGCGGCTAAAAATAGCTAAAGCTTGCGCGCGTTCAGATGACCCTGTGCCGCATAGTTCAGCAGAGCGTCGTCGCGCGTCAGGAGGGTTAGACCATGTTCGCGCGCGGTAGCGGCAAGCAAGCGGTCGGACGGATCACGGTGAATCGTGCCGGGCAAACGAGTGGATGCGATGAGGATGGCCGGACTGAGCGGTAGGAGCTGGAGCCCATTGCGCGAGATAGCTTCTTCGAGAAACTGCTCGACTGAACTACGCAACCGGATTCGGCCTGCGACCTCCAGGCGAGCAACTTCGAGGATTGAAATCGCGGAGATGAACGCGGTTCGCGTTCGCTGCCATTGCTCTACTTCGGCGAAGAAAGACTCCGGCAGCAAGCTCGTATTTCGTTGCTGTATCCAGATCCAGGAGTGCGTGTCCAGCAGGAATCCCTTCACTTCCTTTTATCCTGCGACCGGTGCACACGATCCCACCGCTCGACAGGATCGGGCCAGTCGAGGGGCGAGATGATGTCGCCCAGAATTTCGACTTGTGGTGAGCGTCCCACAATGGAAACGAAGGGCTCTACAGGGGCCTCGAACGGCACCAAGCGCGCCATCGGCTTTCCACGTTTCGTAACGATGACGTCGACAGCATCCTCGTGAACCTCGTCGATGAGCTGCAGACACTTCGCTTTGAACTCGCCGGCAGCAACAGTTAGCGTCGTCGGCTTGTTCTTCCTTTTCGCAGCAGCTTTCATGACCATAGTCTATGACCATGATCAGTTCCCAGGCAAGCTGCTTGCGAGGTATTGGTTCGAAACATCGGGAGTCTCGGCAGCTGCTCGTATGATTCTGTTTCTTTCCGCCAGAAAATGCGCGAAATATCGCCGCAATACCAGCACTTCAGCGAGCCGACCCACCGGCCCGAACGGAGCCGCGAAGTGCAGCCGGTCGCGCATGACCGTCGCGCGATCAGCGGCAGCCTCGAAGAAATGCTCGTGCTCGAAGCTGCGGAAATGGCCTTTGATCATCACGTCGCGGAAATAATGCGGCAGATCGTACCGGTCGATGAGCGACGTGTGCTCGAGCATCAGGCCGAAGTGGCGGCCTCGCCAGGTCACAGTCTGATTCGGCCCGATGATGCCGTGCGTGACACCTGCTATGGCGCGCTCGCGAGTCGGCGCGGTGCTGTCCATGTGCAGGTCGATGCTGAGCGACAAAAGAAAGCAGCGCTCAGGCGGCGCTGCGATCTTCGTTTCAATCTCGATGAGCTGCACTGTCTTCTACAGCTCCATCGAGTGCTCTGTGACGAGTTGCTTTGCGTGGGTGAGGAACGCTTCCATGGTCTGCGAGCCTTGGTCGCCCTTGCCGCGCACGCGCACGCTGACCGAATCAGTTGCGGATTCTTTGTCGCCCATCACCAGAATGTACGGAACCTTCTGCAGGCCGAAGTCGCGAATCTTAGCATTCATCTTCTGGTTGGAGAGATCGAGCTCGACGCGCAGGCCGGCGGCTTCGAGGCGCTGCTTCACGGATTGGGCGTACTCGGCGTGCTTCTCCGAGATGGGCACGAGGCCGACCTGCACGGGCGCGAGCCAGAACGGAAACGCGCCGGCGTAGTGCTCGATGAGCACACCGAAGAAGCGCTCGACAGATCCGAAGAGAGCGCGATGCACCATGACCGGGCGGTGGCGCTCGCCGTCTTCACCGATGTATTCGAGCTCGAAGCGTTCGGGAAGGTTCCAATCGAACTGGACGGTCGAGAGCTGCCAGAGGCGGCCGAGGACGTCGACGAGCTTGATGTCGATCTTGGGGCCGTAGAAGGCGGCTTCGCCGGGGATGATCTTGTACGGGATGTTCTTGCGGTCCAGCACGCGGGTGAGCGAGCTGTTGGCGCGGTCCCACTGCTCGGCGCCGCCGATAAATTTTTTGTCCTTCGGGTCCCACGTGGAGAGCTCGACCTTGAATTCAGAGAAGCCGAAGGTCTTGAGCACAGCTTCCGCGAAGTCGACGCAGGCTTCAATCTCGTCTTCGATCTGTTCCGGTGTGCAGAAGATGTGTGCGTCATCCTGCGTGAAGCCGCGCACGCGCAGAAGACCGTGCATCGTGCCCGAGCGCTCATAGCGATAGACATTGCCGAGTTCGGCATAGCGCTGCGGCAGGTCGCGGTAGGACTTCGGCGAATTTTTGTAGATGAGAATGTGGCCGGGGCAGTTCATCGGCTTGATGCGGTACTCCGCATCGTCGAGCTCCATCGGCGGATACATATTTTCGGCGTAGTTCTCTTCGTGGCCGGAGATCTTCCAGAGCTCGCGGCGCATGATGTGCGGCGTGAAGACCATCTGATAGCCGCGGCGGATGCACTCCTCGCGCATCCAGTCCTCCATCACTTTGCGGACGAGCCCGCCCTTCGGATGCCAGAAGATGAGGCCGGCGCCCGCGACCTCCTGGATGGAAAAGAGGTCGAGCTGCTTGCCGAGCACGCGATGGTCGCGCGCCTTGATCTCTTCAAGCCGCTTGAAGTGCGCGTCGAGGTCCTTCTGCGAGAAGAACGCCGTGCCGTAGATGCGCTGCAGCTGCTGGTTGTCCTCTTTGCCGAGCCAGTACGCGCCGGCGATGGACATGATCTTGAACGCCTTCACGCGCCCGGTGGAGGGCACGTGCGGGCCGCGGCAGAAGTCGGTGAAGTTGCCGTTCTTATACAGCGAGATGTTGTCGCCGGGTTTAGTGAAGCGCTCGATGAAGTGGACCTTCATGAACTCGCCGGATTTTTCGTAGTCGGCAAGGCCCTGCTCACGAGGCTCCTCGACGCGCTGGAACTTTTCGTCGCGCGCGACTACTTCGTGCATGCGCTGTTCGATCGCGGCGAGGTCGGCTTCGGTGAACGGCGTCTCGCGATAAACGTCGTAGAAGAAGCCGTTGTCGGTCGCCGGGCCGTGGCCGAGCTTGGTCTCGGGGAAGAGTTCGAGGATGGCGGTCGCCATGACGTGCGCGGCAGAGTGGCGCACCACACGCAGCGCGGCGGGATCGGTCTCTTTCAGCAGCTCGAGCGCGACATTTTCATTCAGCGGCGCGTTGAGATCGACAATCCGCTCGCCCTGCTCGGCCTGGCCGGAGTACATCGCCTCTTCGGTCTGTTCGGACTTTGCTTCTGCGTCGGCGGATGCTGTCGACGCGCTGTTGAGCGGGCGCACGCGAGCAACGACAACGGCTGCGGCAAGACGCGGAGAGATACTGCCGGCGATATCGAGCGGCGTGGTTCCACGTGGAACTTCGCGCACGGAGCCGTCGGGAAGCTGAATCTGAATCTGCTCGTTCACTCTTCAAGCATAGCAACCGGAAAACAGAGAGTAGAGAGTAGACGCCAGACAGTAGAGAAGAGCCGCGCGCCATCGGACGGCAACTCTCTGCTATCGACACTCTGCGCTCCCGCGGTACTGCGGTCACGGTACGCTCGTCACGGTACAGACCGGCCATTACAAAAGGCCCTGATTTCAGAGGAAAGTTGTACTGCTTACAGCCAAGGAGCCATCGTCGCCAAACGGGTCCGCTCGTAGATTCCATGTTGGGTTTGCGGGGAGCAACCTCAACGATGCAGATTCTCTGTAAGGCCTCTGAAAGTGAATGCGACGTGCAATGCCCGATCTGCGGGCAGAGCTTCCTGATTTACTGGACGCGGTCCAGCGCTGAAGATCGTTCGGCGCGGGTAGAAATCCAACAGGCCCTGCTTGGCCATCACTCGCGGGACCGCGAGCACACGGCCCATCCAAGCCGGGAGTTTTCCGTGCTGGTGGCGCCCATGCCGGGCTACGCCGAGACGCTGGGCGCCTACGCCTGAGCGGGAATTTCTTCCGGACAACCGAATCCTGAAAACGCGCGCTTAACGTGCGAAACAGCCTCTCTGTGGCCGCCACGCCACGCAAGAGAGGCTGTTTCGCCTGCCGCCTTCGTTCGTTGTGAGGCTCGCCCGGCTAGGGGGAGCTGGCCCGGTCAGGCTCGTGCCGCTGGCACAAACCCGTCACAGCCGGAGATCAGGAGACACCATCAGGTGAAGCGCCGCTTCGTATGGATGACCGCACTCATCCAGCATGAACTTCGCTCGCCTGTTTGCTGCTGGGGCCTGTTTGCTGTCGAGAAATAGACACCAACGCTGGCGTGCCTTGGTTCTCTCCGGGTGACCGCAGAGCCCGCACAGTCCTGAACGAAGCGGCTCCATGGCTATACCTCCATCTATCGATGAGCATGAGAGAGGTCGCCTGGACGACAGAGTTGCTTTTCGGTCTTCTCGTGAACTCAACAAGGTCGCCCGGCGAAGCAGTCGGGGGCGTCTGCAAGCGACGCGCTCTGGTATGCTCCGTGAGTTCCGCGGAGGTGATTGGTGCGTTTCATTTCAGCAGGTTCGGTGCTAGTTGCGGCTTTGCTGTCGAGCGGGATCGCGGTCGGGCAGGCGGCGAGTGCTCCCGCGCCGCAGCCGAGAGCATTGACGGGGGCGATCGCGTCCCATGCCGGCTGGCCCAGAGCGAAGCCGTCGGATGTGGCGAGTGTCAGTGGGTTGATGGCGGCGCTGTACGACGTAATCAGCGGGCCGGCCGGCAAGCCGCGCGACTGGGACCGCTTCCGCTCTCTGTTCCTGCCGGAGGGGCGGCTCGGCGTGATCCGGCACGCCGCGCCGGCAGCCGATGGAAAGGCGGCGCACCCTGACGACGTGGTCTTCCTCACCCCGCAGGACTACATCGATCATGACGCTCCGTTCTTCAAGAGCAATGGGTTCTTCGAGCGCGGGATTGCAAACCGCATCGAGGAGTTTGGAAACCTCGTCAGCGTGTGGAGCACGTATGAGAGCCGGCACACAGCCGACGACGCGCAGCCGTTTGTGCGCGGGATTAATTCGCTGCAGATCGTGAAGGCGCAGGGGCGCTACTGGATCGCGAGCATCGTGTGGGACGATGAGCGCTCGGGCGTCACGCTGCCGGAGAAGTATTTGAAGTGAAGTTGGGAGTGAGGAGCTAGGAGTGAGGAGTGAGATTTTGCACTCCTAACTTCTCACTCCTATCTCCTCACTCGCCCTACGGCTTGGTCGCCAAAATCAGCGGCGAGGGGCCGGGCGCGTCCAGCGTGCGTGCATTCGTGAAGCCGATCTCCTTCATCCAGCCGGAGATCTCTTCGAAGCTCCAGGTATCGCCGTTATCCGTGTTGATGAGCATGTTGACGGCGAATATCAGCGGCATCGGCGGCCCCGTGCGGTCGGCGTTGACGAGGAACTCCTGGATCACGATCGTGCCGCCGGGAGCGAGCGCGTCGAAGCACTTGCGCAGCAGCTTCTTCGAGCGCTCCACGCCTTCGCTGTGCAGGATGTGGCCGATGAGGATGATGTTGTGGCCGCGGCCAAAGTCCGCCTCGCCGAGCTCGCCGGGGACGAACGTGTAACGGTCGGCAAGGCCGAAGCGCTCCGTAAACTTTTTCGTCACCGGGAGCACGCCGGGGAAGTCGATCGCCGTGACAGTGACGCGGGGCGAGCTCTGCGCAACCGCGATGCTCCACACCCCGGAGCCCGCGCCCAGATCGAGCACGCGCACGGGACCGCCCGATTCGCCGAGAGCGAGATGCTGGGCGAGCGCCTTCGCGGCGCCGTAGCTCATCGGGAAGATGTTGCCGACGAGCTCCTGGAAGAAGGCTTCACCGTCGCTCTCCTGATTGACCGCGGAGACGGGTTTGCCCGTCTGGACCACGTTCGTCAGCTGAAGCCAGTTGCGCATCAGTTGCTGCGAGGTATGCGCGATCATGCCGCCGAAGAACGTCGGCTTGGTGGTGACGAGGAAGACCGAGCTCTCAGGTGTGAGCTCGTACTTTCCGTTCCCGCTGTGCTTCAGGAAGCCGAGCCCGACCAGCGCGTTCATGACGGCGCGCAGACCGCGGGCGGAGGCCCCGGTCGCAGCGGCGACTTCTTCGATCGACTTCGGTCCGGCGTCGATCGTGTCGAAAATTTTGGTGCGAATCGCGGCTTCAAGGATGAGTGGCGGAGCGAAGCCCCAGGCCATCTGCATGATGCGTTCAGGCGTGACTTGTTGCTGCTGGTCCATGCGGATCTCCAAACGTTCAGTTTTCTAGATCGTGATTGCGGAACGCGGCTGGAATTCTAATTACCCGCATGTTGGGCGGCAATAAAAATCGATTCGCAACAACCTTCTCTCTCGCCGCGCCTAGAATGGCTGCCATGATCGCGCTGCTACTGCTCGCCACTCTGCAGGCCGGTTCCGCCGCACGCACTCCGCCGCCGGATCGTTTCATGCCCTTGGCCGTTTACAACGGCACCTGGAGTATCCAGCCGCAGGGCGCTCCAAGCCCCGACCGGGTCGAGGACCATTGCACGGCGGGCCAGAGCTTCTTCACGTGCGAGCAGATCGTGAATGGCGCCTCGGTTGCCCTTCTCGTCTTTACGCCTTCGAAGAATCCCGGTGAGTTCGCCGTCGCGAACGTGCTGCCCGACGGCCAAACCGTCAGCGGTACCGACCTAGTCGTTAATGGCGATCACTGGACATACATCAGCAAGGACGCTAACGGGCATCCGCATCACCGCACCGAAAACGTCTTTCATGGGCGGGACGCTATTCACTATGAGCAGTTCACGTCCTCCGATGGCGGCCAGACCTGGACCAAGGCCGGCGAAGGCGAGGAACACCGGGTTCAGCGATAGCTCTTCAGATCATCGTCCGGGCCCATCAACGCGGCCGCCGTGATCGGCTCCTCAAAAGCTAACCCAGCGTCTCGAGCAGCTTCGCGACGGTGCGGTTCAGGTCCTTGTCGTGGCGGCGCTGCTCGTCGATCTTGGCGATCGAGTGCATCACGGTCGTGTGGTGCTTGCCGCCGAACTGGCGGCCGATTTCGGGCAGCGAGGCCTCGGTGAGCTGCTTGGCGAGGTACATCGCGATCTGGCGCGGGACGACGATCTGGCGGGAGTTGTTCTTCTGCTTCAGCTCGGCTACGCGCATCCCGAAGGATTCGGCAACAGCCCGCTGAATCGCTTCGATCGTGATCTTGCGCACCTGCGTGTCGATGATGTGCTTGAGGCAGTGCTGCGCGTTGGGCAGCGTGATCTCGGCGCCCTGCATGGACGACCACGCGATCAGGCGGTTCAGCGCGCCCTCGAGCTCGCGAATATTGGTCCGCACATTGCCGGCGATGAACAACGCAACTTCGGTCGGCAGCGCGATGCGCTCCTGGTCGGCCTTGCGCTGCAGGATCGCAACCTTGGTCTCGAGATCGGGCGGCTGGATGTCGACGACCAGGCCCCACTCGAAGCGCGAGCGCAGGCGGTCTTCGAAGTCGTTCAGCTCCTTGGGCGAGCGGTCGGAGGAGATGACGATCTGCTTCGAGGTCTCGTGCAGCGCATTGAAGGTGTGGAAGAACTCTTCCTGCGTGCGCTCCTTGCCGGCGAGGAACTGGATGTCGTCGATGAGCAGGATGTCGACCGTGCGGAACTTATCCCGGAAGGTCGTCATCTTGTCGTAGCGCACGGAGTTGATCATCTCGTTGGTGAACTTCTCACCGGAGATGTAGCTGATTGACATGTGCGGCGCGCGCGCTTTCACGTGATGACCCACCGCATGCATCAGGTGGGTCTTGCCCATGCCGACGCCGCCGTACAGGAACAGCGGGTTGTAGGCCTTCGCCGGGCGCTCGGCCACGGCCTGCGCGGCGGCGTGCGCGAACTGGTTGCCGCTGCCGATGACGAAGCCGTCGAAGAGGTAGCGCGGATTGAGCTGCGCGGCGGTGTTCCAGTCGAAGCGCGCCTGCTCGGGCCCGGGCGCGGCGCCCGACGGGCCGCGAGTTGTTGCGCGTGATATTGGCATTGTGCGCGGATTGCGGAGCGAAGCCGCCATCCTCACGCAGGCGCGGCGCCTCCTGCGGCGGGATCTCGAAGACAACGTTCTCGAGATCGAGGCCGAGGGTTTCAATGGCCTCGTAGATGTGGTCGCCGTAGCGATCGCCCACGTGCTGGAAGGCAGCGGACGGGATGCGCACGTGCAGCGTACGACCGTTGATGTGCGAGAAGCGCGTGGGCTTCAGCCAGGTCTCAAAGCTCTGACGATTGATCTTCTTTTCCAGCGCACCGAGGATTCGAACCCACTGGTTCAAAACGGTTGCTGGGACCGGCTCAAATGACATCGTGAATCTTCCTTCGTGTCCTTATGACGTTCGCGGGCAATCAAGGTGAAGCAAAAAAGCAGCGTCGAAAATAATTCGAACAGAACTGCAAAAACGCAATGGGAGGTTGACCTCCGTTTGGGTATCCGCGCGGAGAAGACGAAACCCTGAATTGGTTTTGAAGTCCGCCGCCGCCACAATGACAACGCCGGAGAGTGAAACAACAGACCCGGTCGGAACTGAGGTGTGAGGTGCTTTTGCACATCACGAACGGAGTCGATAGTAGCACGCAAATCAGGACTGTTCAGCAAGCGAAAAAATGCAAAATCGCGAAAGAGAGATCGTTTGCACCAGAGTTTGTGAAGAAATGCGAATGGAGGGAAAAATGCTTCCACCAAAGCGGCAGGGTGATGTCTCTATCGTCATCTGATTTTTGCCGTTCGAGCCGCATTCCGGTATACTCAGAAGTTGCTGCCGTATGTGTTTGCGCGTGTGAGCGTGCTCCAGCGCGACGCGATGCGGTCCCGGCGAAGCGGTTTGCGCCAAAGCAATGTAGCTCGTTGCCGGGATCGATCCGCAGCAGAGCTTAAACGATTTTCTCAAGAACAGGATTACGACGATGCCGAAGCGCACCTTTCAACCCAATCGCCGCCGCCGCAGCAAGGTTCACGGCTTTCTGAGCCGCATGGCCACCAAGGCCGGCGCTGCCGTGCTGAGCCGCCGCCGCGCCAAGGGCCGCCACAAGATTGCGGTCTCCGCCGGCTTCCGCGACTAGTCTCTGCGTCCGGCGCGGGAGATTTTCTCTCGTGAGGTCCAGCAGAGATTTCCTTCAACGACCTTCTTCGCCACGCGCGCTCCGGAGATTTCCTCCAGAGCGCGTTTCCGTGTTGGGCGCGGCACCTGCACGATTTCGGGCAACTTCGAAAACACAATGTCGACCTGCAATGAACTTCCGCCTGCGCAAACATGCCGACTACCAGCGCGTGTACAAGGCCGGGCGGAAGCAGTTCGGGCGGCAGATGGCGTACTTCTTCGCGCTTCGTGATGCAGACGCGGCGGCGCGCTGCGAGACCGATGGCCCGCGCATCGGCCTGACAGTGCCCAAGGCGCTGGGCAAGGCCGTCGCGCGGAATCGCATCAAGCGCCGGCTGCGCGAGGCTGTCCGGTCGGCTCTGCCGGCACTCTCTGCGCCGGTCGATGTGGTGCTGCACCCGAAGCGCAGCGTCCTCGACGCGGAGTTCGCGCTCATTCAGCGCGAGGTCGAGACGATCTTCCGATCCGTGCAGGCCGCCATCGATAAAGCAGCGAAGCCCGAGAAGCGCATGCCCGGACAGACCAAGCGCATTCCCGCAGAGGCGCGTACCAGCGGCGTAGAGGCCAAGCCGTGAGCACCGAACGCGGGCGCGAGCGCACGGCCGCGATGCTGCTGGGCGTGTACAAGCGCGTGATCTCGCCGATGCTGCACGCCGGCGCTCTATCGCAGTGCAAGTTTCTGCCCACCTGCAGCGAGTACGCCTATGTGGCGATCGTCGGCATGGCTGGCTGCGCGGCGGATGGCTCGCTTTGCGTCGGCTGGCGAGATGTCATCCCTTCAGCAAAGGCGGCCTGGACGCCGTGCCGTGATGCTGAATACCGCCGCTTCAGTACTGTGGTGCGCTGAAACCTGCGAGTTCCTGACGGCGTAGTCATTTACGATGGACAATAGCGAATTGCGCGCCTTCAGCGACATTCGCACCCCCGGGGAGCAAGCTCCCTGTCCACGATAGGAAGTTCCTCCTTTGCCAGAGATTCGTAATCCAAATGCAGGCGGCGCCGGAAGCCAGGACAACCGCTCTTTCCTGGTGGCGATGATCGTCATGATGGGCGTCATCTTCGGCCTGCAGTACTGGCGCGCGCGCAACGCGCCGCCACCGGCAGCCAACAAGCCCGCTGCAACTGCCCCGGCAACGACAACGCCCCAGACGCAAAGCCGCGCCCGGCAACCGCGGCGACCGCCGCGCCGCAGCGCAGACAGCCGCCGTGCAGGCGACGGCCGAGAGCACGACCGTCGTCGAGAACGAGCTCTACCGCATTACCTTCTCCAACCGCGGCGGGCAGGTGACCTCGTGGATCCTGAAGGGCCAGAAGGACGAGGACGGCAAGCCGCTGGACCTGGTCGACCACTTCGCCTCCGCGAAGTTCGGCTACCCGATGTCGCTCTACACGTACGACCAGGGTCTGAATCAGACGCTGGCCAACGCGATGTACGTGGCATCCAGTACCGGCAATTTGCAGGCGCCCGCGACCCTGACCTTCCGCTACGCCGCGAACGGGCTCGACGTGACGAAGACCTTCAGCTTCGGACAGGGCTACATGATTCATGCCGACACCCTGGTGCTGAAGAACGGCGCACCGGTGCGCGCGCTGCTCGCATGGCCTTCGGGTACCGGCGACCTGGTCGAACCGCATCTGCGTGGCAGCCACTATCCGTCCGACACCTCCGTCGATACCATGCAGAGCGGCAAGGACGAGCACATCGCCTCGAAGAAGGTGGCCGGCGGAGCGACGCTCAACGGGCCGTTCGACTTCGCCGGCGTCAGCGACCAGTACTTCGCCGCGACCATGCTGCCGGACCACACCCAGACGGCAACCGTGGTGACGCTGCACAACCAGCTTTCGCTGAATGATCTTCTGCGCGCGGCGGGCAAGCCGGCCGGCAGCAAGGACGTCGAGCTCCCCGTTATCGGCGCGGCCGTCGGCAGCCTCTCCGGCCACAATCAGGAGCGCATCTTTGTCGGGCCGAAGTACATGAACCTGCTGAAGAGCATCAAGACGGCGGACGGCTACTCACTGGAGCCGTTGCTGAACTGGGGCTTCTGGGGACCGTTCGCGAAGTATCTCTTCCTCGGCCTGCAGGCGGTCCACAGCTGGATTGCTCCCTCGAACGCCACCTTCAACACTCCGCACGACTACTCGTGGGGATGGGCGATCGTCATCTTTACCGTCGTGATCTACCTGCTGTTGGTGCCGCTGCGCGTCCAGACCATGAAGGGCGCGCTGAAGATGCAGCGCATCCAGCCGCAGATCGACGCCATCAAGGCGAGGTATAAGAACCCCAAGGCGACCGACCCGAAAATGGCGGAGATGAACGCCGAGATCATGGACCTCCAGAAGAAGAATGGGGTCTCGATGTTCGGCGGCTGCATCCCCACGCTGGTGCAGTTCCCGCTGCTGTTTGCCTTCTTCGAGATGATGGAGAAGGTCGTCGAGCTGCGCCACGCGCACTGGTTCTGGCTGCCCGACCTGAGCCAGCCCGACCCCTGGCACATCCTTCCCGTGGTCATGCTCGCCACCAGCTTTCTCGTCCAGTTCTATACGCCGTCGCCCGGTGTCGACCCCGCGCAGCAGCGCATGATGGCCTTCATGATGCCGCTCTTTTCGTTCTGGTGGACGTGGAGCTACGCGGCCGGCCTGGCGCTTTACTGGAACATCGGCAACTTCATCATGGCCGGCCAGCAGCTCATCATGAATCGAACGAAACTGGGCAAGGAGATGCGGGAGATCCAGTTGAAACGCGCCGAAGCCAAAGCCAAGGCCAAGGCCGCCGGCGGCGGGCAGGATCTCCGCTCCCGGCTCACCGGAGCGAGGAAGGCCGGCGGCCAAGACAATCGAGGGACGCCGCTGACTCCCGTGCCCGCAGATGCGTGGAGCGTGAAGTTTGCGTCATACTGGAGGACGACGCCGCTGTACGACGCAAGCAAGCCGCGGCGAGCGTAACTCCAATTTCGTTTCGAACCCGGCGTCCGTAATCCGCATCCCAGACGCGTAGCTTCGATTTACGTCACCACAAACAGCTTTTTTGCCGCTCTGCTTAATTTGTTTGCGTCAACCGCGCTCACTTCGTTCGTCAACCCTGCTGGTTTATCTCTCCCCCGAGGACGCTAATCCATGGAAGACCTCGCCCAGGCGGCTGAAAAAGTAGCCTCCCTGATGCGCATCCTGACCTCGACCGGAGGTCTTCGGCTCAAGTACCGGATCACCGCAGGCGCAGGCGCTGCCGACCCCGACGGCTTTGAGCGCCGCGACATCTACGTGGAGTGCAAGGGGCCGGACGCGCCGCTGCTTCTGGACCGCGACGGCGAGCTGCTCCGCGCACTCGAGCACATTACGGCCAAGGCGCTGCGGCTCGAACCCGACGAGCACGACCGCATCTCCTTCGACGCCGAGGGCTACAAGGCCGAGCGCGTGCGCCATCTGCGCCGCCTGGCCGACGACGCCATCGACCGCGTGGACGACACCGACCGCCCCTACAGCTTCCCGCCCATGAGCTCGCGCGAGCGCCGCATGCTGCACCTGTTCCTGCGCGACTCGGGCCTGCAGACGGCCAGCTCCGGCGAAGGGCCCGCGGCGTTTCGTCGTGCTCTACCCCGAGGGCTACAAGATTCCTCCTGAGGGCGAGCGCGAACGCTCGGGCGGCGGATACGGCGAGCGCCGAGGACATGGCGAACCGCGGCGGCTATGGCGGTGGACGCGGACGCGGCGGCGGTGGCGGTGGTGGTGGGCGGGGCGGACGCGGCGGATACCGCTAGGGCAAGCTCTTTCGCGCCGTCGCGGATGCAGTTTTATCAGAAATTCCGTGGCCGCTGGTTCATCCGGACCGGCGGCCATTGTGTTTCTGCCGCTCCGCAATCGGCATCTGCCCGCAACAACTGGCCGGGGACGCATTTTCCTGCGCATACCTGGTGCAGTTGTTGAGATTGCGGCCTCGATAAAAGCCGCGTCCGCTGCTGAATTCGCGCGCGATGCCCACAGTCCCGGGGATGCTTTCTCACGACCCTGCTGGACCGGCTGTGGGGAATCGGGAAAACACTGGACCGAACCGAAGCTTCGATCCCGAATGTCCGCGTCATCCGGTTTCGCGGACGCCGTTTTGGAAAGCAGGAACTTATCTGCAGCTCAGGTTTGACAAGCCTTTTTGCGAACTAAACCGGCTTATCCACTCTTCCACGCAGAACGGTTAAGACGACTATCTACTCTCTCTCTTAATCGCTTAAATAAGGGTCTTAATCTTCGCAGGCCCTCTTGGGGTCTTCAGCAGCCCCGCAACGCATCTGCCTCCCTCCACCCCTTACGCTCTACCCCTTACCCCCTGCAGGATGGATCACCCACAGCACGCCCCTTGTTATGCACAGAACTTGGCCCTCGCGCGAAGTACCTCCCTCGCCCTAGAATCGTTTCAACTCACGAGAGCCCGCCCGACGTGTCCGCAACCCAGGGGAGGGTCCATCGTTACCGTCTTTTCCGGGAGAACCGACCGTGTCCAGTGCCACCCTTACGCCCGACGTCGCCGCAGCGCCCACCGGCAACCTGGAGATCACGGTCTCACGCGCGGAGCTGCTGCGCGAGCTCACCGCGGCGCAATCCGTGGTCGAGCGCAAGACGACCATCCCCATCCTCTCGAACTTCCTCTTCGAAGCCACGGAAGACGGCCGCCTCGACGATCACCGCCACCGACCTCGACCAGTCGCTGCACACCAGCTGCGCCGCGAAGGTGAAAAAGCCCGGCGCCTGCACGATCCCCGCGCGCAAGCTGTACGACTACATCAAGCTGCTGCCCGAGGGCGACATCTCCATCAAGCTGATGGACAACCACTGGGTGCAGATCCGCGCCGGCCGCTCCAACACGAAGATGGTCGGCATGGCGCGCGCCAACTTCCCCCAGGTGCCGCAGTTCCCGGCCGCGGGCGGCTTCAAGATCAACGCCGTCACGCTGCACAACATGATCGCCAAGGTCATCTTCTCGATCTCCAACGAGGAGTCGCGCTACACGCTCAACGGCGCGCTGCTGGTGCTCAAGGCCGAGTCGATGGCGATGGTCGCGACCGATGGTCACCGCCTGGCGCACATCGAGAAGACCGGCGAGCCCATCGAAGGCATCTCCGGCGAGAAGAAGACGCTGATCCCGCGCAAGGCACTCGCCGAGCTCAACGGCCTGCTCGCCAACATGGAGCCCGCGAAAGACAAGGCGCCGCAGTTCATCGAGTTCGCCGACGACGACCAGACGCTCTTCTTCAAGGTCGGCGGCCGCGTGCTCACCAGCCGCAAGCTCACCGGCCAGTTCCCGAACTACGAGGCCGTGCTTCCGCGCGACAACAACAAGTTCGTCATCGTGCGCAGCGAGGACCTGATGTCCTCGCTCCAGCGCGTCGCGCAGTTCGCCGACGAGCGCTCCGGCGCCATCAAGATCCGCCTCGAGCAGAACGAGCTGAAGCTCTCCGCGCAGTCCACCGACTCCGGCGAGTCCGAGGACATCATCGAGACGCCCTACAACTACGATCCGCTCGTGGTCGGCTTCAACAGCTCCTACCTGATCGAGTTCCTGCGCGCCATCGGTGAGACCGGCGAAGTCCGCCTGGAGTTCAAGGATGCGCAGTCCGCCGGCCAGATGCGCCCCGAGGACGGCAACGAAGAGACCCGCTACCGCTACATCCTGATGCCCATGCGCATCTGACTCCTGCGCGGAGGGCGAGACGCGCTTCGCGGTGCTCGCGCACGGCGGACGCGCTTCGCGCAAAGACAAGAACAAGCACGACAACATCTGCCACACACGCCGGACTGGCGAACACAAAGGCCCGCTCACCCGAGCGGGCCTTCTGCCTTTGTCGTTGCTTTATTCACTATTCGACTACTCACTTCTCAGCGGCCAGATCAGCACCTCCTGCACCGCCGAGAAGTGCGTCACCTCCGGCGGCCCGGAGAGCGTAATCCCGGCAGCAGCCGCCACATTGTTGCGAAAGATCTCTCCGCGCACCTGCTGGAGCGGCCAGCGCGCGTGGTGAATATCTGCGCTCCACACGCGGCCCGCAGCGACCGTGTACAGGCAGTACCGCTCCGTGAGGAAGTGCTCCAGCGTGCCGGGCTCGGGAAACTGCGGCGGAGCTACCGGCGCGTACTCAGCCCTGAAGACCGCCGGCGATGAAGAGAATCGCGAAGCAGATCGAACCCGGCGCTCGCTGATGAACCGAAACCCGCTGCCCACCTGCGTCAGCCGCATGTCTGCGGGGAAGTACGGCAGCCGATACAACGCCCGCGCGCCCATTACGGCCAGCGCACTGCGCGCATCGAGGCTGAAGAAGAAGATCCCCGCGCGGCCCTTATGCGCTGACGTACGTCCGGCAGTTCAGCTCCGGAAAGTACCACGCGCGGCCAATCCCAGACGCAAACCGCGGCCGCATGCGAATGAACAGCGGCGTAATCGAAAGCCACGTCTCGCCGCCAAAGCTGTCGAGCTCAAGCTCCCGCGGCACCAGCGCCCGCAACTCCGCCGCGGGAACGCGCCAATGCGCGAAGAGCAGGTTGTACCACCCCTGCTCCATCACCCACGGGCCCGCGCGGCAAAGGCCAAGGGCGATGCGCGTTGTCCGCCAGAATCGCAGAGGGAGAGATCAGTGGCATCACGTCTGCTTGGATGAGCCAAGGCCGTGGCCGTTGCTTTACCGCCAGTCAAACGAGCCGCGCACGGACGCTATGCGTCGTCGTACATCTCCGTCAGCAGCCGTTTCGTTACCCCGTAGCACTCGCACGCCGCGGTCGCCAGGTGCTCCCTGGACCGGATCGTCACCTTGCCGCGGGTGTACTCGATAAACCCGCTGCGCTGCAGCGCTCCGGCCACCAGCGCCACAGTCGAGCGGCGCGTGCCCAGCATCTGCGCGATAAACTCCTGCGTCAGCTGGAACGACTCGTCGCCGGTGCGATCGCTGACCATCAGCAGCCACCGTGCCAGGCGCGCCTCTGCGTCATGCAGCTTGTTGCACGCGGCCACCTGGCCGGTCACCAGCGCCTGCTGCTGCACGCACTCCAGGATGCGCGTACGAATCTCTTCCGACTGCCGGAACAGCTCCCGCGCGTGCTCAAACTCCAACCTGTAGCCGCCTCCGCCGACCTGCATGAAGCACTCGGTCGGGGAGTTCGACTTGCCCAGCAGCGCATAGCCGCTGGTCACGCCTTCGCGGCCGATCAGGGCCGTCTCCGCAGACCCACCCTCGGACAGCGCGACCACTACGCTCGCGATACCCGAGGTGAGGAAGTAGAGATGGCGCGGAGGCTCTTCCGGAGCCTGCAGCTCTGTCCTTACAGGCAGCGGCACTTCTTTGGACAGGGAGAGAATCTTCTCACGGCTGGCAGCCGAGAGCGCATTAAGGAGAGCATTCTTATGGACAGCAGACATCCGGACCCTTCGGGCAGAAAGGATCCACGTTCGGGTGGCCCGCAACTTAAAGTCAGGACACCGGATGCTCTGTGCTGGTCTGAGACTACAGACCGCATGGGAGGCTGTATGTTCGCTTCCGAACTTAACGAGTCCTACAGTCCAGCTCGCCGTCCTCGAACTCCGCATAGTTGTCGAGGTGCTGCTTGATGACCCGGTAGCACTCGCACGACCTGGCCTC
Organism: uncultured Acidobacteriaceae bacterium; assembly: GCA_963777205.1. Lineage (GTDB taxonomy): Bacteria > Acidobacteriota > Terriglobia > Terriglobales > Acidobacteriaceae > Granulicella. The sequence goes on from CAVZPQ010000001.1 coordinate 1,003,231, forward strand.
CAGGCCCGGCACGTCCAGAATGTCGATCCGCCCGCGGGTGTAGTTCAGAAGTCCCTCGCTCTTCAGAACGCCGGCGGCCAGCGAAACGGTCGATCGGGTCGCGCCCACCATGTCCGCCAGAAACTCCTGGGACATCTTGAAGCTGGTGCGGTGTACGCGGTCGGACGTAATCAGCAGCCAGCGGGCCAGCCTCTGCTCCATGTGGTGCTTCGCATTGCAGCCCGCCGACTGGGCCGTCTGCACCAGTTGTGCCTGGACATATCGCAGCGCCAGCTTCTGGAAGAGCCCGCCGGCCCCGAACTCGCAGCGGCCCGCTTCAATCGGCGACTTGTAGCCCCAGCCTTCGACCTGCGTATAAATCCGGTTCAGGCTGCGCTTGGTCCCCATCAGAGCCGAAACCCCAATCACCGACTCGAAGCCGAACATTCCTACTTCGACCTGCGATCCATCCCGAAACGTGTTGGTCATCGACGCCATGCCCTCCTCCACAAAGAAGAGGTTGTCGATCGGGCTCCCGGGAAATTCAATCTCGTGTCCGACTTCGAAATCCACCGGCGTCAGGTGCAGCCGTTCAACGCTGTCGGGTGCCAGTCTGCTCAGCAGGGTGTTGCTGTACGCAAGGGCTTGCATGCGTGCGCCACCTCTGGGCGCGGCGGGACTCCAAGTATCGCACCGCATCGCGCATTGTGCGCGTCTATGTGCGGTTTCGAACGCAAACCGTAAGCGCGCTGACATATACGTCTTCATGAATAGGACTTTCCGTTTACCGAATTCTTACGAAAATTAGAAGGCGATATTCCTGATATCGGGCAGAACTACCCCCCCCCTGGTAGGAAATTAGGGAAAGCAGTCACCGTTTTTTCTGGCGCCTTCCATGCTCACCCCCCCGTCTGTCGTTCTCTTTGGCCACGACGCGTACCTTCTGCAGACCAGAGGGTGGCTTCTGGCCTCAATCGGGCCCCGTATCACGATCGTGCTGGACCTTGCAGAGCTCACACAGTTAATCCTCTCCCAACCCTGTGATCTCCTCATCCTCTGCCACTCACTTACCCCCGGTGATTGCGCAGCCGCACTCTCCCTTGCATCCAGGTACGCCCCGCAGATGCGGATCCTTGGCCTCGAGTCAGGAGATCCCTTCAGCCGCCAGGCGTTCCCTCCCCAGGTAGTGACCAGCGAAACGAATCCCGCCCGGCTCATCTCGGCCGTGCACTCGCTGCTCCTCATCCACAGCTGCACAAACACAGGCGCCCAGCACCAGAAAGAGTTCGACATGGCTCAGTACGCAGGCAGTGTGAAATGGTTCAACAACGCCAAAGGCTATGGTTTCATCGGCCGTGATGACGGCGGTCCCGATGTCTTCACCCACTACACCTCCATCCAGACCGACGGTTACAAGTCCCTCAAAGAGGGACAGCCCGTCACCTTCGACATCGTCCAGGGCGAAAAAGGCCCGCAGGCCGACAAGGTGCAACCTGTCGAGGCAAAGCCTCTTCACTCGAAAGCTGCGTAGCTCGAGCTCCGCGCGTCCTTCCACATCCCATCGCCTGCGAAGCTCCGCCAGAAGCATCGGCCGCTCGCGAGCCCGGCATCCAACCAACGGTCCAGCCGGACCGAGGGAGAGGATGATCCATGGCCGAGAGACACCTTGTGCGCGGAATTCTCGCAGGCGTTGTCGGAGGCCTCGTCGCCTCCTGGGTGATGAATGAGTTCTCGTCGACCCTCGGACAGAAACTCTCCGAGGCCGTCGAGAGCCCCGCAGAACAGCAGCAGCTCAAGCAACAATCGGATGGCGAAGACGCCACCATGAAGGCCGCCGACAAGGTCGTTGAGACCGTGACCGGCGGCCGTCATCTTTCTCACGAGCAGCGCGAGGTCGGCGGCCCCATCGTCCACTACGCGATGGGCGCAATTTCAGGCGGCATCTACGGCGCGCTCGCCGAGTACACCGATATCGCCAAGGCCGGCTTCGGCACCACGCTTCGGGACGGCTCTGTTCGCCTGCGCCGACCTCTTCGGCGTCCCCGCCGCCGGCCTCGGCCAATGGCCCACCGAGTACCCCGTCAGCTCCCTCGCGAACCCGCTCGCCGCCCACCTGGTCTACGGCGCGACGACGGAGCTGGTGCGGCGGCTGACGCGCAAGATTCTGTAGGGCGGTAACGGTACCTCGAACGAAATAAACATTGCCTCGTTGTACGAGGACAGATATAAAGGCTCGAAATTCTCAAGCAAATTTGTCTTGAAGGAGAGTCTTTTGATCAAGCGCGCTTTTGCGATGCTTCTGTGTATCTTCGTTCCAGCTCTGGCATTCGCCGCGAGCGGCGACAACGGCTATAAGGTCATGTACGACGGCGGTTCCGTCCAGAACATGAAAACCGGGGCATCGGCGCACCTCATCATCGACCCCACGGACGTGCGGCTGCAGGTGGGCAAGGACGACGTGGTGATGATTCCGGCCGCGGCCATTACCGAAATCTCGTACGGGCAGGATGTTCACCGGCGCGTCGGTGCGGCGATCGGCCTGGCGGTGATTTCATTCGGCATCGGCGGCCTGATGGCGCTGACCAAGTCCAAGAAGCACTACGTCGGCATCACGTGGGCGAACGGCGAACAAAAGGGCGGCTTCGCCATGCAGTGCGATAAGAACGACTATCGCGGCGTCCTGACCGCGCTCGAGGGAATCTCGGGCAAGAAGGCGGTCGATTCCGACGCAATGACGGTGAAGAACTAGTCAGGAGTCAGGAGTCAGGAGTCAGGAGTGGGGAGTAGGCAGACCGCATCAATTCCTAGCTCCTCACTCCTAACTCCTAACTTCCGCCCGCTCACATCCGCAGCACCAGCCCAATCCCGAACTCCTGCAGCGTGTGATGGCTGTTGCCGATCGACGTAAGCTGGCCCGCGCCGTATTCGCCGCGGAGATCGAGTCGAGGCAGGATCGTGAAGTCGATGCCGCCGTTCACCTGGTACGCAAACGAGACCGACTTGCTCGTACTCGTGCCGTTGTTCGATCCCACCCCGCCGAATTCAAGCTGGATGTAAGGCTTCACCGGAATCGGCGGCGGGGGCGCGATCTCCAGCCGCGGCCCAAACAAAAACCCAGCGATCTTGTTGCCGTAGCTGGTCGAATTCGCGCTGTTCTGGATGATCACCCGCGCATCGCCGCCGAACCGCACCGGACCGAACGGCATGAAGTTGTCATAGACCCCGAACGTGCCTCCGCGCGCCGTCATGCCGCCGCTCTGGGTCGACGCCGTGCCGTAGCCCACGCCCAGCCCGGAGTAGTGCCCGGCGCTCAGCATGCCGTACAGCCCGGCCTGCGCGTGGCCTCTCGCCGGGAAGAGGATTGCCAATACGAGTAAGCAGAAGAACAGAAAGCCTGAGGTGGCAAGCGCGTTCCGTGACATGGGCCCTCGTTGGTTCAGGCGCACGGGCGCGCCCGGAATGTCGTGCTCTCGTTTAGAGACACGCTAGGGCGCTCGGCGTTGCGCGAAGCGCTGCCACTGCCGAAACCACCGGCGCAGCCGAGCTCGCAAACCGCGGGAGCTACCGCCCACACGATTCCCAACTCCTAGCTCTTAACTCGCCTATTCACGGCTTCACCGTCGCCGGCTTGCCTTCCTGCACGTAGTTCTTATTCCAGTCCGGGATCTGAACAACGTAGCTGCCCGGCTTCTCAATCACCGCCTGGCAGCCGAGCCGCGAGTTCAGCTGCAGCCCCGGCGCAAGGTCCATCCGGTCGAGCTCCTTCTCCTCCGGCTCCGACAAACCTTTCGATCCATCAATCACGTGTACATGACACGTCGTGCAGGCGCAGACGCCGCCGCACGCATGGTCCAGAAAGATGCCGTAGTTTTCGGCGACATCGAGAATGCTCATCGGCTCGCCATGGCCGTCGTAGGGAAGGGAACCGAACGGGAACTCCACCGTCTTGTTCTCCGGCCGGAACGTAACGCGCACCATGTTCTCGCCGGGCGGCTGGGAAAGATCGACCTCAGGAAGGGGCTTGGACTCAGACTCAGACATATCAAGTCTCAGTCTAGTGCGGAGGTGGTTCATGGCGCGAGTTGGGGAAGACAGTAGAGGGTAGACAGTAGACGCCAAAGCCAAGAAAGCGACCCCCGCAGGGATCGCCTTCTCTACTGTCTATCTGTCTACTGTCTGCTCTACCTCGCGAACTCCCGCACGCGTCGATCGCCGGCTCCCGCACCCACCGGATGCAGCTCCGGCACCGCGCGCGCCGGCGGAATGTGCGGTACGGACGGCAGCGCCGGAATCTCCGAGTCCGCCAGCAGCACCCGGTTGCGCCCGGTGCGCTTCACCTCGTACAGCGCGCGATCGGCGCGGCGCAGCATCGGCTCGAAGTTTCTCTCGCCGGGCAGCAGCGAGCTGACACCCACGCTCACCGTGAACCGCACCAGCTCCTCACCCTCGCTCAGCCGCAGACCCTCTACCGTAGCGCGCAGGCGCTCGGCAATCGTCAGTGCGCTGCGCCCGGACCGCCCCGGCAGCAGAATCGCAAACTCCTCGCCGCCCAGCCGGGCCACCGCATCGCCGCTTCCAGTCACCGTCAGCAGCACGCCGCCGAACGTCCGCAGCGCGCGATCGCCCAGCGCATGTCCCCAGTTATCGTTCAACTGCTTGAAGTGGTCGAGATCCATCATCAGCAGCGTCAGCGGCGTGTTATCGCGGGCCGCAATCTGGACCTCGCGCTGGACCATCTCTTCAAACGCGCGCCGGTTGTGCAGCCCGGTCAGCGAATCCAGCCGCGTCTCCTCGTGCAGCCGGCGCTTGGTCTCGGCCACATAGAGCGCCACAAACGCGAATCCCAGCAGCGTAAGGCTGATGATCGTGAAGTCGTGGCCCGCGGACTCAAGCTGCGCGCTGTACGGGAACGCTCCCAGGCTGATCACCAGCCGGAAGGTAATCATCGCCCCCGCGAACGCCACCAGCAGCGCGATAATGCGGGCCGTCTCGGCCAACGCCTTCACGCGCGGCCGCAGCAGCATCAGGATCGTCGTTGCGAGCACGATCAGGGAAGCGACCCGCGCCGCAGCCAGCTCCGCGCCCGGATGCATCACGCCGACCGAGAGGATCGTCGTCATCGCAGCGCACAGCGCCAGCGGCCCGTTCATCGTCGTCAGCCGCGTCCGCTGCACGAACCACCGCAGCCCCATGTACATCAGGAAGAACACCAGCACCAGAACGCAGGCGCTGACGTTCTCCGCCACCCGGCCCGGGATCGGCAGGATCGCCCGGCAGATCGTTGTAAGCAGCTGCAGCCCGCAGGCGGCTGCCAGCCAGCGTGTGCCCCGCGTACGAACGTCACTCCAGGCCAGAAGCGCGAGCGTCAGCGCAAACGTGGCTTGTGAGACGAACCCGGGAAGCGCGAAGCTGTGAATGTCGACCATGCCAGATACCTGTCCCGCCCGTCTCAAGCTGCGAGCCGGGAAATGCCGTTCTGAAGTGGGGGAGGATCAGGACGGTTAATGCGTCCCAATAGTAGAACCTCAATGCCACGTATGATGCAAAAAATTACACAATCACGACGGAAAGTAAGTCGCCTGCCGCACAAAAGGCGAAATATTGGTAGCGACTTTGGTAACGCCTCTTAGCGGGCTTCGTGCGCTTGCTCATCCGGCATCACTGCACCCGCACGGATCCACTCCGTAATGGTGGCAATGTCGGCATCGGAAAGCTTGCCTTTGGGGGGCATCGGCTTGGGATCGTCGGCCGGACCTTCGTGCCGGATCAACGTCACCAGAAGCGACTGCTCCGGATGTCCCGGGACAATCACTGCGCCGTCCTTCCCTCCATGCATCAGGGCCTCACGCGTATCGAGCTGCAGACCACCGCGGTGGTTCATTCCCGAGTGACAGCGGTAGCAGTTGGCCTGCAGGATCGGCTGCACGTGTTCTGTGTAGAACTGCGGTGTGGCTTCCGCGGCGGGTGTTGTCTGGACCGCACGCGAACTGCCGGCGGCGAGTGCAAGCCCGGCGGCGGAGACACCAACAAGAGCAATCAATACAGAAAGGCGCAAACGGAGACCTGATGCATTCAGAAAATGACTAAGTTGTTCGACTTTACCCCAGAGAGCGGATCTGGCGCCAGAAAAAGTTGAGTCGCACTGCGCGGCTTATCGACAAGGACGCACGCCAAACCGCGCAAGACGCAAATCGCAGACGCGGCCTTGTGGATATCACCTCTCCACGCGCTCCGCATCTGCCCGGCCCGAACTCCACCATAAGTCCAGCCGAACTCCAGCTAGAACTCGCGGCTCAAACCCATCTGCTCCGCTGCCGCATCCAGCGCCTCCTGCGTTCGGAAGAAGCGATGCTCCGGGTTCGATCGCGGAAAGAACCGGATCACAATCTCCGGGTGCTCCACCGAGTCATGTTTGCCGTCGCGGAACGGATATCCGAGCGCCTGCAGAAGGTGCAGCGAGCCCTCATCGCCGGTCGGATTGCCGTCGTCGCCCACAATGCCGAACACCGACCGGTGCGTCCGCCGCGAGTAGACCGCGACGAAATCACCCAGCCGCGCTCCCTTGCGCCGCGCCGCCTTGCCGAGCACCACGTAATTGATCGCCGTCGCATTCACGTACCGGCGGGGATCGTCCTCGTTCTCGACGGAGTCGTCCTCGAACGCCGTCTGCGACACGTAGTATCCCGGCGCAGGGTCCCGTGGGCCCTGCACAATCGGCCGGTGCACCGGCCCGTCGTGGACCAGGTACCCGACCACCGGCGCCTTCAGATCACCGCCGGCGTGCGCATGCCGCAGCCGGTCCAGCGCCTTGCTGCCCGGCGGCCCATAGGCCCGCGGCGCGCCATCCACATCCACATCCATGCGGCGGGTCAGGATCTCAAAACTGCGCCGCGCATGCGCTCCCGATGCATTGGCCATAGCTCCCCAGCCGAGCGCGGTCGCCAGCAACAATGCCGCGCCCACACCAATGGCACGACCGTAGCAATGAAAACCCATCCTCTATGTGACGAGCCAGGGCCCGCCGAAGTCACACCCCAGCCCGGCCTTTGCCACCCCGCGCTACGGAGCCTGCGGCGTCACCGGTCGCGGGGTCTTCGTCGGTGCTGCCATGCCGAAGAACATCACCAGCGAATTGCCCTCGGTGTTGGAGATCCAGACATTCCCGCTGGCGTCCAGCGCGAGCGCATACGGCAGCAGCAGATTCGCGTCCAGCCCATACCCTGTGCTGGGTGACAGCGCTGTTCCCACACTCGCCGAGCCCGACCCGGCAATCTCCGAGAAGGTCTCCGTATTTCCCTGCTGGCCGGTTGTATGCAGATTGCTCACCCACACGTTCTGCGCCGCATCCACCGCGACCGACGACGGGTTCGTGATTCCCCCGCCCGTGATGAACGGTTGCAGAATCGTCCCGTCCGCTGCGAACTCCGTAATCGCACCGTTGGTCACCGTCGCATCCGCGTCTGAGTTCTCCTCGTCGGCCAGCCACACGTTTCCGCCGGAATCCAGTGCGACAGAGGACGCCGGGCCGCAGCAGTCCGTTGAAAAGACCAGGTTCCCGCCCGAATCAAAGTGCGCCAGGCTGTTCGTATCCGTTCCCGAGATCCAGACGCCGTGGTTCGTGTCCGCCGTCAGCGCCACCGGGAATCCAATCGAATTTCCCGTCGTCACCGCGGTAAACGTGCTGGTCGAGGGGTTCAGCGTCACCAGGTTGGTTGCGCTGCCGTTGACGAAATAATTGGCTGCGAAGATGTTGCCGTTGCTGTCCGCCGCAACCGCGTAGGGATAATTGACCGTGTTGTCGGAGAAGTCGGTTGTTCCGCCCAGCGTCTGTCCCGACGACACGCCCCAGAAGCGCTCCAGCGATCCGCGCGTCGGGCTGTGAACCGGATATTCCGCGAGCGTCACCCATGGATTGTCGTTCGGGTCGATCGCCACGCCATAGGCTTCCGACGCCACCGCCTGCCCGAAGCCCGACGCGCTGAGTGGTGTGCCCTGCGGATTGTAGGCGCTCAGAATGCCCGAGTGGTTCAGCACCCAGACGTTCCCCTGGCTGTCCACCGCGAGGCCTTCGGGAACCGCAATCCCGCCGCCGGTCACCGTCAGGCTCAGCGTCCAGTCGTTCGGAGCGGCCGTAAGCGTGGTGGCGAACGGAGGCTGCGGCCCAATCGCCCCGAACACGCCGCTCACATTGTTGCCCGGGTTCTTCACGACGTCGATCGTCGCGTCCCAGGTGTTCGTCGGCGCGCTTCCTCCCGCCGGCGTGGCCGCAGTCAAGAACGGCTGGCATCCCGTCGTGCCGTCGGAGTTGATGCACGACGCCATCGCATCCGCCAGCGCGTAGATCTTGCCCGTCTCCGTCGTCAGGTTGCTCGGCAGCGTCGCCACTGTCCCATCCGTCGTGTTCGCGATCAGCTGCGCGTTCAAAAACGCATTCGCCAGCCCCAGCGAGTTGGTCGAGCTCGCGCCAATATGCGAGATGTCCGTCGTGAACGGCGCCAGCGTCCACGCCGCCGCAGCCGTCGTGACCTCATTAATCCAGATGAACTGCGTCGGCGAAAGATTGCCGCAGCTCCCCAGCGCCGCGACCATGGCCAGCGCGGGATTGTTGCCGCCCGAGCCCAGCCCGGGATTGCCCTGCGTCGCCACCAGGTACACCTGGGAGCTCGCCGACGGGCAGCTATAGTCGCCCGTAATCGAGAAGCTGCCGTCCTGCCCGCTCGTGACTGGATTGTTCAGCAGCGCCGACGACGCGCTTCCGTTGCCCGCGCTCCCCGCCACATACAGTTGAATATGCGCGCCCGCAACGGCCTGCTGGCCACCGTGCACGCGCCCGTTCACCGTAAGCGGAACAACGTTCGACACCGCCGTCGTCCCGATTCCGCAACCGGTGACAGACAGCATGGACGCAGAGCCCAGAAGAACTGCGCAGAGCACCGCAAAACGGGGCCGGGGGGAAAGGCCAGAACCAACGCGCGACATGGTACCGCCAGTCTACGCGAACCCCGGAGTCCAGCCCATCGCTCTTCCGGGGAAAGGGAATCGCCCGCGGCACGGGGGAAACATAGAGGTAGAGCGTAGAGGGTAAGGGGTAGAGGGTAGAGATTAAAGACCAGAGCTGACAAGGCTCGGCAGCGAGGACGCGGTAAAGAGTAAAGAATAGAGAGCAGCCCCGGCGGCACCCGCGCCAGAACACCGCCTGCCCTACCCTCTACCCCTTACCCTCTACCCTCTACCCTCTGTCTTTTCGCGCAGGCGGCCCGTAAGCCGAATTCTGTTCTAAGCGATCATTCCTCTAGGCCGCGCATTGCTGCGCCGCTCCAGCAACCTACCCGCAGGTTTCAGCCGCCTGGGCCTAAGCCCAATGCTCCCTTCGCCTGAACGCAACGGGCCGCTGCGCGCCGTCGCCTGAAGAGAAGCGAACGGTCTCCCTGCCTATTTGGTCTTGCTCCGTGTGGGGTTTACCGTGCCGTTCGCATTACTGCGGACGCGGTGGGCTCTTACCCCACCGTTTCACCCTTACCGCGGCCTGTTGGTCCGGAATCGAGCGCCGAAGCGCCTGTCCGGCAGAGCCGTGGCGGTTTGTTTTCTGTTGCACTGGCCGTCTTCAGGCCTTTACGCCTGAATCCCGGACGTTATCCGGCACACTGCCCTGCGGAGTTCGGACTTTCCTCCCCCGCGCAACACGCCTCTCGACGCCCGCGCGGCAGCGATCGCCCGGCCGCCTGCACACGCTTCATTGTACCAGACGGCCATCTCACGGAGCCGCCGGCAGCTTTCCGAAATGGACCAGCTTCCCGAGCGCCGACCACGTCCCTGGACAGAGACTGCACAGATTGTACGGAACCGGCAGCCTACACTGGTTTGCAATCGGCCCAGTCGACACGGATAGCCCGGGGGACAAACATGTGGCTGCGTGATCAGTCGTCGTTGGAAGAAGAACGGGCTCCAATTTGGTTCAATGCTGCTGCGCTGCTGGTTTCGGTCGTGGCCGCAATCACCGCATTTCTTCCAATCGCGCTCTATACCTCTCCGTGGGATGCCGTCCGGCTCCGGGTGCCTGGCGACCAGGGCAACTGGTGGCACTTACTCGTCGGAGCGCCGTATTTTCTGGCATTCCCGATGATCTGGCTCTACGTACGTGCGCTGTTCTCTAGGGGGCTGTCCCTCCGTTCGGACGACGCTTGGCTTGGATCGCGGTGGCCGTTTCGATCTGCGGCACGGAATCTGTGTGACGCTGCCGTTCCTGTTGCGCCTCGGAAACTTTGCTCAAATGAATGGCGGGCGACGTCTCGCGATACTCGCCCCCACCTCGCCATACTCATTCGAGTGGAGCGCTCTTGTTCCTGTACCGCCGCTCTATCCCACCGACTCATGCCGCTGCTTGTTGGCCTCAATCCTGCGTATCTTGCAACGGAGCATTAGTCTGGTGTTTTGGCGGAATGTCAGTGAACCATCTCTTCAAGATACGGCGGGATTCTGAGCGATGGTTGTCGTGTGGCTCTCCATGCCTTCTGCAGCTCGACTGGATCTTTATGCAGCGCCGGAAAGCATTCACAATAGTCGCGGAGGCACTCGCCGCCACAGCGAACCATCGCCGATCGCCAGCCGTATACCTGGTAAGGCTGTGCGCCCGGAGCCGCCATGACCTCCACCCACGAGCCGCGAGTTAACGCGAAGAACATCTGGACGCGGCGCCCGGTCCTCTCCTTCTTCGTCCTGACCTTCGCGCTCTCCTGGACCGGCGCGCTCGCCGTCGCCGCGCCGTTCCTCCTCCGCCATCAGCCTCTCCCGAAGCTCGCCGGCATCCTGATGTTTCCGGTCATGCTCATCGGCCCATCCTGCTCCGGCCTTCTGCTCACCCGCGCAGTCGATGGCCCCAGCGGTCTGCGCGATCTCTTCCGCCGAATCTTCCGCACCCCCGTTCCGCTGCGCTGGTGTCTCGTCCTCCTGATTCCTCCCGCGCTCGTCCTCGGCCTTCTCGCCGTTCTCCAGCATGGTCTCTCGCCCGTCTACACGCCGAACCACTTCTACCTCGGCATGCTCTTCGGCATCCCCGCGGGCCTGCTCGAAGAGATCGGCTGGACCGGCTTCGCCTTCCCGCACATGCGCGCGCATCGCTCCGCGCTATCGGCCGCCGTCCTGCTCGGCCTGCTCTGGGGCCTCTGGCATCTCCCGGTCATCGACTTCCTCGGAGCCGCTTCCCCTCACGGCCGCGCTCTCCTGCCGTTCTTCCTCGCCTTCACGCTCGCCATGTCCGCGATGCGCGTGCTCATCGCCTGGCTCTACACCAACACGCGAAGCCTGCTGCTCGCACAGCTCCTGCACATCAGCTCCACCGGCGCGCTCGTCGTCTTCAGCCCGCCCGCAGTCACCCCCGCGCAGGAGGCCTTCTGGTACGCGCTCTACGGCCTCGCGCTCTGGGCGGCCGTCGCGGTCGTGGTTAAAATGTTCGGCAAACAGCTCGCCCATCCCGCGCCGTCCGACCTGCGATGATATCTCTCATGCCGCGCTCCACCCGCCGCCACTTCCTCGCCCAGACCGCCGCCGCCACAACGCTCGCCGCTCTCCCGATCCGCACGCTCGCCCAGGCTGCCGCACTCGAGACCCTCCGCTCCGCCGGCGCCGCGCGCAATCTCCCCGTCGGCACCTGCGTCAACGTGTACGCCCTCAAGCGCGACCCCGCCTACGTCACACTCGTCCGCCAACAAGCCGGCATCCTCGTCGCCGAATCCGAGATGAAGTTCGGCCCGCTCCGCCCCACGCCCACCACCTTCTTCTTCGACAACGCGGACTACATCGTCCACTTCGCCGAAGCGAACAACATGCTCATGCGCGGCCACAACTTCGTCTGGCACCGCCAGCTCCCCTCCTGGTTCGCCACCTACGTCACGCCCGCCAACGCCGAGCAGGTCCTCGTCAACCACATCGAAACCGTCGCTGGCCACTACAAGGGCCGCATCCACTCCTGGGACGTCGTCAACGAAGCCATCAACGTCCCCGACGGCCTCCCCAACGGCATGCGCAACTCACCCTGGCAGAAGGTCCTCCCCAACTACATCGACATCGCCTTCCGCACCGCCCGCCGAGTCGACCCCCACGCGCTCCTCACCTACAACGACTACGGCATCGAGGCCGAAGATCCCGCCTCCTCCGCCAAGCGCGCCGCCGTCCTCGCTCTCGTCCGCGGCATGCTCGATCGCAAAGTTCCCATCGACGCTGTCGGCATCCAGTCCCACATCACCGCCGGCCCGAGCCACACCTACGGCCCCGCACTCAAGCAGTTCATGACGGATGTCCAGTCCCTCGGCCTCAAAATCATGCTCACCGAAATGGACGTCAACGACCGCGACCTCCCCGCCGACATCCCCACCCGCGACAAAGCCGTCGCCGACACCTACGCGCACTACCTCGCCCTCACCCTCGCCAACCCCGCCGTCATCGCCCTCCTCACCTGGGGCATCACCGACAAGTACACCTGGCTCAACCACGAAGACGCGCGCCCCGATCACCAACCCGAGCGCTGCCTCCCCTTCGACCCCGACCTCAAGCCCACCCCCGCCTTCTTCGCCGAAATCAACGCCCTCCAGCACCGCTCCGGCGCGTGATCCGCAGAAACCAGTTCTCTCTCGCATCTCTCCCATGATCCAAACCACGTGCGGTACCTCTGGAGCCGACGATATGTTCTCTCACTCACGCGCGGCTACGTGGATAGCCCTGCTCTTCCTTCCTTCGCTCGGCGCTGTGCCTTCCTCCTCAGGCGTCCTCCGCGCCCGCTGCGCCGCCTGCGCGCCAAGCCGCCTCTCTCCTGGGCTTCCGTCGCGATCCATCCCAGCGATCCGAACAGGCAAGGAGACAACTACAGCCACGACCAGCCCGATGGCATAACCGAACGCGGCATGAGCCTCACCGACATCATCTCCGAGGGCTATAACTTCAGCGTCATGCCCTTCCGCGCCGACGAGATCTCCGGCCTGCCTGACTGGGCCAAAACCGCCCGCTACGACATCTCCGCGCGCGTCGATCCCGACGACGTACCCGAGTTCAAAAAGCTCTCCAACCTCTCCATGCAGGACACGATCGCCGCCTTCACCGCACGCCAGCCCACCGGCGAGATGCTGATGATGCAAACCCTGCTGCGCGACCGCTTCGCCCTCCGCGTTCATTGGGAATCAAAGCAGCGCAGCGTCTACGCTCTGGTCCTCGCCAAGGGCGGACTGCGCATGAAACCCTCAGCCGATCCCGAGCACGGCGAAATGAGCTTTTCGCGCGGCCACATGTCCGGCAAAGGCGTTCCTGTCTCGTTTCTCGCCAGCCTGCTCGCCATGCCACTCGCTCGTACGGTCGTCGACAAAACAGGCGTTACCGGCTCGTACGACTTCGATCTCCGCTTCGATCCCGGCGACGATCCTGCCGGCAAACCCAGCGACGATCCCGACCTCTTCACCGCCGTGCAGGAGCAACTCGGGCTGAAGCTCCAGGCCACACATGCCTCTGTCCCGGTGCTTGTCGTCGATCACGTCGAACGCCCCACACCCAATTGAACGCGAGCAACACGCATGCTCTATCGCGACTGAGTTCAACCAATGGACTGAGTCAAAGCTGCGCGAAAATACTACTCATTTCGCCGGAGCAAAATAGACGGGCAGCGCATGAATTTGCACGTCCTCCACCGGAAGTCGCACCGTGACCTTACGTGCCCTCCCATTACGCGCCGGGTCGGCCGCCGTAAATTGCAACGCGTATTGATTGCGAATGTCATCCGCAATCTGCGCAGCAGCCGCCTCCGGGTCAGGATCGAGATTGAACTCCGCGCCCCCACCCCACTTGGCGAGAAACCTCATGTTGATATGCCCGGCCATCAATTCACTCTGAAGGATGTTCGCCTTGGAAGGAACACACGCATAAAGCACCGGCGCGCCCGGCCGTTCCATCTTCCCAAAGGCTGCTCGCCTTGAAATATGCGAAGCATTGTCTTCGCCATCGCTCAAAACCACCAACGCCCTCCGCGCATATTTTGCATAGGTGATGATGTAATCCTCCGTCGCCGCGACAGCATCGTAGAGCGCCGTAGGTCCGCTGGCATGCAGCCGATCGAGAAACGAGAGATCAGCCTTCGACACAGATGTGAAGGAAAGATCGATATACGCCTTGTCTGTGAAATCGACGACCGCAACCTCGCTGCCGTCCGGCACCGCCTTCACGATTGCCTTCACCGCCGCTACGACCGCATCCTTGCGTTTGAAGATCGAGCCGGACGTATCGATTACGAATCCGAGCGACACGGGCGAGTCCGGCGATCCCGGAAATTGAAGTGCTCGCTCGGCCCCATCCTCGAACAGCTGAAACTCCCGTTCGTCGACTTTCTGTGGCACACGTTCTTTATCCAGCACCACGACGTTGAGATTGACCGAAGGCCAGGATCTGTCCGTGGCGGTTTTTAAAGAAACCGAAGCTCCACCCGCCTGCTGCCCAGCCAGCTCGTTCGTACCCGCGACGAACCCCAGCAGCACGATCAGCGGCACGGCCCAGGATGCGGCACTCTTTCCAGTCTGCATCTGCCTCCACTTGCGCAAATGGATTTGCGGGAATTCTACTTGCTGCCCTGGCTTCGCCACACCAGCATCGAGATCGCGACTGCTGCGACCCCAACCCACTTATCGCCCGAACTGCCGCAAATGATGATCCGTATGCAGGTAGCCCCAGCGCATCCAATCCGCATACGACATAGAACCAAAGAAGGCATGATCGACACGCACCTGGTCAGGCTGGCAAAACCTGTCCATCTGAGCAAGAGCCCCAGCGAGATCCTGCTCGAACACGCCGGCGCACATCGTTGGCGCGCCCTGTTTCAGTGCCGGGATAGTCCTGTAGTTGTGCTTCCACTCGATGGGTGCCCACAGCGCGAGCGCCTTCAAAGCTGATGCCGGTATAGGTGTCGCGATCGGGCTGGACTCGAGCTCGCCCATCGCGGTAAGAAACGCGCCCCGTAGATGACAGACCATCTCCGCTGCCGACATCACGCCCCACCGCCGTTCGTCCCGAGCTTCCACTGCCGCCAGACGCTGCCGAATTGAATGGCGGTCCTCGCCATCTCTGAGCGTATGCATGCTTCCCCCGCCTTATTCACTATTCACCATTAACTCCCACCCACGGAACCACGACCCCGACCAGCACGTATCCTCTCCCAGGGCCCCGTCCGCCCGGCCCTAACTCCTAACTCCTAACTCGCCCCACCCGATACACTCTAAACACCTCTCATGGAGACGAAAGAAGCATTCCGGATCGCCCTCCAATCCCTCTGGGCGAACAAGCTCCGCACCATCCTGACGCTGCTCGGGGTGGTCATCAGCGTCTCCTCGCTCATCGCCGTCATGACCCTCGTCAACGGCGCGCAGGTCTACGTCGCCACCAAGGTCAACCGCCAGGGCGCCAACGTCTTCACCATCTCCCAGCAACCCGCGCTCGTCACCAGCTACAACGACTACGTCAAATTCCAGAAGCGCAAAATCATCTCGCTGGATGACTACCGCGCGGTCAAGCAGCAGTGCACACTCTGTGTGCAGGTCGGCGCCATGCAGGCCACCTCCGGCCTCATCGTCTACGGCAAGGAATCCGCCACCCAGGTCACCATCCGCGGCTACACCGCCATGATGCCCGAGATGCAGAACATCGACATCGCCGAGGGCCGCAGCTTCACCGAGGCCGACGAGACCCACGCCTCGCCCGTCTGCATCATCGGCACCGACATCGAGGACAACCTGCTCAAGGGCGCTGACCCGCTCGGCAAAGAGATTCGCGTCGACGGCACGCCCTACACCGTCATCGGTCTCGCCGAAGCGCAGGGCAAAACCTTCGGCCAGAGCCAGGACAACTGGGTCGCCATCCCGCTCACCGCCTACCAGAAGACCTACGGCACCCAGAAGTCGGTCATCATCTACAACCAGGGTCCCCAGGGCGCCGACCAGATGGAAGCCGCCGTCGACCAGGCCCGCCTCATCATGCGCAGCCAGCGCCACGACCGCCCCGGCCAGGACGACAGCTTCACCATCGAAACCTCCAGCGCGCTCGCCGGCCTGCTCGCCACCATCACCGGCTACTTCGGCGGCGTCGCCGTAGCCATCGCCGCCATCTCTCTGCTGGTCGGCGGCATCGTCATCATGAACATCATGCTGGTCTCCGTCACCGAGCGCACCCGCGAGATCGGCGTCCGCAAAGCTCTCGGCGCGCGCCGCGGCGACCTCATCAAGCAGTTCCTCATGGAGTCCGGCACCATGGCCTTCGTCGGCGGCGCCATCGGCGTCATCGTCGGCGTCGTGATCGCCAAAACCGTCACCATCCTCCTCGACTTCCCCTCCGCCATCGCCATGTGGAGCGTCTTCGCCGGCCTCATCGTAGCCGGCTCCGTCGGCATCTTCTTCGGCGTCTACCCCGCCCGCAAAGCCGCCGACCTCGATCCAATCGTCGCACTCAGGAGCGAGTTCTGATGAGAACCTCCGATCAACGCGAATCCATAAAGATGGCGCTGGACACGCTGCGCGCCAACAAGATGCGCTCGGCGCTCACCATCCTCGGCATCGTCATCGGCGTCATGACCGTCATCACAATTTCATCCGTGATCAACGGCCTGAATTCCAGCGTTGCGACGATGGTCGAACAGTTTGGCACCAATGTATTGTGGATCTTCCGCTTCCCCGTCATCGGCGTGCGTCCCACCGCCGAGATGCTCGCGCGCAAGCAGCTCACCTATGACGACATGATGGAAATCGCGAAGCTTCCGCACGTCTCCGCCGCCTCCGCCGCCCTGCAGTACACCAACTACCAGTTCAACACCGGCTCTGAAACCGCGCACTACGGCCTGCGCAAATCAGAAAACGTCGGCCTCGAAGGCGACACGCCCTCCACTGCGGAGGTCTACGACCGCGGACTCACCGCCGGCCGATACTTCACCCAGTCCGACCAGGACCGCGCCGCCGACGTGGTCGTCCTCGGTCATGACATCGCCGAAGACCTCTTTGGCGGCGCCGAAGATCCCATCGGCAAGGACGTCGTCATCTCCGGCCGCACCTTCACCGTCATCGGCGTCTTCGACAAGCAGAAGACCGCATTCGGCGGCGGCAAAAACCCCAACGACTCGATGGCCTACTTCCCGCTCTCCACCTTCCACAAGCTCCACCCCGAGATCCTCGACTACTGGATCTCCGCCAAGTTCGACGAGCCAGAAAAACAAAGACCTCGTCACCGACGAGATCCGCGAGCTTCTCCGCCGCCGCCGCAAGGTCCTCAACGCTGCCGACGACAACTTCGCCATCTTCTCCTCCGACGCCATCACCCGCCTCTGGAACCAGGTCACCGGCTCACTCTTCCTGCTCATGTTCGGCCTCTCCGCCGTCGGCCTCATCGTCGGCGGCGTCGGCGTGATGAACGTCATGCTCGTCTCCGTCACCGAGCGCACTCGCGAGATCGGCGTCCGAAAAGCGATCGGCGCAACCAAACAGACCATCCTGCTGCAGTTCACCCTTGAAGCCATCGTGCTCTGCGCGATCGGCGGCGTCATCGGCATCCTCCTCGGCGCCGGACTTGCCCTGGCCATTCACTTCCTCATCGCGACCAGCGTCAGCGTGCTCTGGGTGCTGCTCGCCTTCATCTGCTCCTGCGCCATCGGCCTGGTCTTCGGCATCTACCCCGCCTGGAAAGCCGCCAACCTCGACCCCATCGAAGCCCTCCGCTACGAGTAGGAACAGAGCGTGGAGGGATAGAGAGTAGAGAGTCCAGTCATGCAACATCGCCTCTCTACCCTCTACCCGGTACCCTCTAAACTGAACGCGTGCCCCCGCTCGACCTCCTAGCGCTCGCCGCAGAAATCTTCACCGCACTCCTGACCCTCTGCGGCATCATCTACTGCGTCCTCGCGCTCTGGGCCGCACGCCGCTTCGAGAAAACTCCGGCGACAGACCCAGCCCCCGCCTTCACCCCCGGGGTCCCCAGCCAGCTTGCTGGCTGGGTGGCACCCCTGGCATCTCCATCCTCAAGCCCCTCCGCGGCCTCGACCCCCACATGCACGCCGCGCTCGCCAGCCACTGCACGCAGAACTACGCCGGCCCCTTCGAAATCCTCTTCGGCGTCAGCTCACTCTACGACCCCGCCGTCCCCGAAGTCGCCCGCCTCCGCGTCGACCACCCCCACATCCCCATCCGCCTCATCGAGTGCCCCGCGCGCCTCGGCCCCAACGGCAAGCTCTCCAACCTCGCCCAAATGCTCCCCCACGCCGCCCACGAGCACATCCTCGTCAACGACTCCGACATCCTCGTCTCCCCCAACTACCTCACCCACATCGCCGCCGCCTTCGCGCCCCCGCCACACTCCCGCCGAGCCACCGACAAGCAAACCGGCCTCGTCACCGCCCCTTACATCGGCCTCGCCTCGCGCACCGTCTGGTCCAAACTCGAAGCCCTCGGCATCTCCACCGACTTCATCCCCGGCGCCCTCACCGCCCGCGCCCTCGAAGGCGGCCTGCGCTTCGGCCTCGGCTCCACCCTCGCCACCACCAAATCCGCGCTCGCCTCCATCGGCGGCTTCGAAGCCCTCACCTCGCAACTCGCCGACGACTACGAGCTCGGCGCGCGCCTCCACCGCGCCGGCTACAACATCGCCCTCCTCCGCGACGTCGTCGCCACCACCATCCCCGCCTACACCCTCCGCGCCTTCTCGGACCACCAACTCCGCTGGGCCCGCTCCACCCGCGACTCCCGCCGCGCCGGCTACCTCGGCCTCGGCATCACCTACGTCCTCCCCTGGGCCATCCTCACCGTCATCGCCTCCGGCTGCGAGCTCTGGAGCTTCACCCTCCTCTCCGTCGCGCTCCTCGCCCGCATGTCCGTCGCCCTCGTCGTCGGCGTCGGCGTCCTCCGCGACACGCAGGTCCTCCGCGACCTCTTCCTCCTCCCCCTCCGCGACTGCTTCGGCCTCTTCTTCTGGCTCTGGTCCTACGCCTCCGACACCGTAGTCTGGCGCGGCGAACGCTTCCACCTACACCGCGGCCACCTGCAGAAGGTGGGAAGTTAGGAGTTAGGAGTTAGAGTAGGAGTTAGGAGCTAGGAGCTAGAGCTAGGAGTTAGGAGTAGGAGCTAGGAGCTTAGAAGTTAGGAGCATAGAAGTCAGAGACAGCAGATTAGAAGTTAGAACTAGAAGTCATGCTGAACCTACCAGCGCCGTCATCCTGAGCGCAGCGAAGGACTCCTGTATTTGCTTTCGTCTTCGCCATTGTTTTTCCTCTGTCATTCCCGAACGGATCTGCTTTTGTCTTTGCTTCTAGGTAACCCGAGCCTTTAGGCTCGGGCCTCTCAGCCCGCCAGAAGATAAGGGGCTTTAGCCCCTGGGGTATGCTTTTCGGGAGTTCAGCCTAAGCTGACCATGCGTCGGAGCGCGCTCAAACGTCATATACAACGCCATCAACCTTGACCTTGGAACACCAGAAGCAATGGGCGACATCCTTTCCTGGTATAAGTTCGGTCAGATTAAGTCGTTTCCAGCGATGAAGCCCGATCCGACACAGCAAACTAAAGACCGCGCTCGATTCATGTTCCCTGTTCGGCCATAGCCTTGCTGCGCGAGCTGCGATCTCAAAGTCGGCTCGACTCATCGCACCTAGCTCCTAACTCCTAACTCCTGACTTTCTCCTCAATGTCATCCAACTTATCCCCAATCGCATGCAGCTTCCTACTCAACGCCTGAATCTCACTCTCCGCCCTGCGATTCACCTGAAAATCCAACTCACTCCGCACGCGATCCTTCGCATCTTGCCGGTTCTGGCTCATCATGATCACCGGCGCCTGGATCGCCGCCAGCATCGACAAAAATAAATTCAGCAGAATAAACGGATACGGATCCCACGCATGCTTCTTCAGCACTACGTTGACTAGCACGTAAACGCATTCAACCAGCAGAAATATCCCAATGAACGTCCACGACCCGCCGAACGACGCGACCTTGTCCGCCACCTTTGCCCCAAGCTTCTCGTTCTCCTCGTAAACCTCATTCGGATTCCTTGCCGCGCGCAGCCGCACAATCTTCTGCGTCGAGTGAATCTCCCGCGCCAGCACCGTCACCATATCCAGCCCTGCCATTGGCTTGCGCGACACCAGCTGCTCCAGGTCATCGTGGTCCACCACCACGCAACGCGTGGCCTCCGTCGCTACCGCCGTTGTCGCGTGTTCCGAGTGCTCCAGCATCGACGCAAAGCCAAAGAAGTCGCCGTGCCGCGGCTCTGAAAACAAAACCTCCTGCCCATCCTCATCGATGAGCGTCACGCGCACCGCGCCGCTCATCACCACAAACCCGCTTGTGCTCAGCTCGCCGGCTTTATAAATGCGCTGCCTCGCCGCAAACTCGCGCACCTCCACCTGCTGCGCCAGAATCTCCAGCTCGTCTTTATCCAACAACGAAAACAGCGGAACCTGACTCAACTCATCAGTAGCACACGGCATAGCGTTGATCCTCGCCACTCAGCTTACCGTGCAAGTTCGTCGCACTCTACCCTCTAGGTCGCGAGGAGCACCGTAGCGTGTACCATCGCCGGGATGCCTCACGCTTCTGGCGTTCGCAACCGATGGTCCACAGCCGGTCGAGTTTTACTCTTCTTTCTCATCTGCCCGTTGCTGCTCATACTCGCTGCGCCTCTTTGTTCAAAAATCACCGGGCAGATCTCGCAGTTCGCGCTGGGCTGCATCACGGCCGTAGCCACTCTCCTTCTCACCGCTCTCTTTCTGCGCTGGGACAAACTCCATCTCAAAGACGTAGGTGCCGCGCCTGATCGCCTGAGTGCGATTCGAGCACTCGCCGGTTTCGCTCTCGGCCTCTGCCTCGTTGCGCTTCAAACTTGCTTTGTCATGCTCGCCGGTCATGTGCACTGGGATCGCACGCCCTCCGTCGGCTTGGCGCAGCTCGGTATCGCTGTGCTCGCCTACCTCGCTCTCGCGTCCAGAGAGGAGTTGGCCTTTCGCGGTTATCCGTTGCGTCGTCTCGACAGTTGCTTCGGGCCGTGGATCGCGCAGTTCGTCGTTGCGTTTGTATTCGCTGTCGAACATATCGCCGGCGGATCCACGTGGCTCAATGCATTCCTCGGCGCCTTCGTCGGTTCACTGCTCTTTGGTATGGCCGCTCTCGCCACACGTGGATTGGCCGTTCCAATCGGCCTGCATGCCGCATGGAACTTCGGCCAGTGGACACTCGGCGAAAAAGAGACCGCAGGCCTTTGGAAGCCAGTCGTCGAGCAAGGCTACAGCCGCCATGTCGATCACATGGGAATGGTCAGCTATCTCCTGGTCTTCGCCGCCGCGATAGCAGCCTTCTATGTTTTCGGAAAATTCAGACAAGACGGGCGCAAACATGAGAGTCGAACCCGCAACTACTAACTGCTAACTACTCGCCTCTCACTCCCCCAGCGCCCGCAGAATCGCATCGAAATCATCCACGCCCGCGTACTCGATAATCACCTTCCCGCGGCCCTGCTTGTCCTCGATCTTCACCTTCAGCCCCAGCTTGCGCCGCAGCTGATCTTCCGCCTCGCGCACATTCGGGTCCACCACACGCTGCTCCGGCAGATCCAGCGGCTTGGCCACCATCTCCGGATTAATCAGGCTCTGCACGTACTTCTCCGTCGACCGCACCGACAGATGAAGATGAATCACCTTCCACGCCGCCGTAGAGATCTTCTCCGGCGGCAACGCCATCAGCGCCTTCGCATGCCCGAAACTCAACTGACCGGCCTCCACGTTGTACTGAACATCATCCGGCAGCTTCAGCAACCTGAGAAAGTTTCCAATCGACGGGCGGTCCTTTCCCGTCCGCAGCGACATCTCCTCCTGGGTCATCTTGAACTCGCGCCCCAACCGCTCAAACGCGCGAGCCTGCTCGATCGGGTTCAAATCCGCCCGCTGCAGGTTCTCGACGATGGTCATCTCCATCGCCTGCACATCCGAAACCTGGCGCACCACCGCCGGGATCGTCGCCTTGCCCGCCCGCTGGCTCGCCAGCCAGCGCCGCTCGCCATTGATCAGCGTGTAGCGCCCGTTCTCACCCTTGCGCACCACGATCGGCTGAATCACGCCATTCGCCGTAATCGACGCGGCCAGTTCCGCCAGCTTCTCCTCATCGAAGTTCAGCCGCGTCTGATAAGGGTTCCGGTCAATCTGCTCAACCGGAATCTCGAACGGCCTCCCATCCGGCTCAGCCGCGGGCGCACTCGCCGACGCCTCCAGGTTCACCGTCGGCTTCGGCCGGTTGGGCAAAAGCGACTCCAAGCCCCGCCCCAACGCCTTCCTCTTCACATCACCTGCCGCAATCCCAGCCATATAAACCTCACTCCGCGCGGTATTCACTAACCACTAACTACCAACCACCAACTAATCGCTCTTCCCGAACGGCCACACCTTCCGAGCCTTCGGCGTGGTAATAATCGGCCTTTCGGCCACAGGCGGTATCTCGTCCAGAATCAGCTTCTTAGCTGGCTTCTTCGCTTCAATCCCGTGCCGCTTCAGCAGCTCCACCGCAAGCTCCTGGTACGCCTCCGCGCCCTTCGACCTCGGGTCATACACCATCACCGGCTTCCCATGGCTCGGCGCCTCGGCCAGGCGAATATTGCGAGGAATCGTTGTAGTAAACAGCTTGTCCGAGAAAAAGCTCCGCAGATTCTCCCGCACCTGCTGGGACAGATTCGTGCGCTCATCAAACATCGTCAAAAGCACACCTTCAAGCCCCAAAACTGGATTAAAAGCTGCAGAAACCTTATCCAGCGTCGAAATAAGCTCCGAAATCCCTTCTAAAGCGAAATACTCAGCCTGCATAGGAACCAGCAATCGATCCGCCGCAACCAGCGCATTCAGCGTGAGCAGATCCAGCGCCGGCGGGCAATCCAGAAACACGAACCGGTAGCTATCTCTCACAGGCTCAAGAGCTTCGCGCAACCGGAACTCGCGCCTGTCCGCCGCAACCAGCTCCACATTCGCGCCAATCATGTTCCTGGTCCCCGGAATCAGCGAAAGGTTCTCAACCTCCGTCCCAATCGTGGCCTCTTTCGCGGTAACCTCCTGAATCATAAGGTCATAGATTGAAGCGCGCTCTTCATCCCGGCCAATCCCCAGGCCGGCTGTCGTGTTGGCCTGCGGATCGCAGTCAATCAGCAGCGTTTTCAGCCCCTGCATCGCCACGGCAGCGGCCAAATTAATGGCCGTCGTAGTCTTGCCGACTCCACCTTTTTGGTTCACAACGGCAATAACGGAGGTCTTTTCCGTCTTTTTTGCTTCAGTTTTGTTGTTTGGAACTGCTGGCTCGGGCATCTTTGGGAAGGCTAGCAGACGACCGTGAGGATGTTCCACGTGGAACACTGGTCCGAAATTGTGACATTCCGGACAAAACCATCTGGATTGTTCCACGTGGAACATTCTTCAGGGTCGGCAAATTGTTCCACGTGGAACAATTTCTCAAATCTCGAGGTCCTGATGCTGCCGCGCCCGGGCGCCGCGATACCGCTCCAGCCTGGGCCGAGGGACATTGTGACGAACCGGCGCGACGTGGTTCGCTGCGGGAACGGCGCAGGGTCAATAGGAGGATGGCGGCGAGGATCAGGCCGGGCCCGAGCCAAGGCGTGTGCATGGCTTGTCCGAACCAGGCGCTCAGGTCGGGATAGGCCGCCGCGAACGCAGAACGGCTCAGCGCCTCCGCGGCAGAGTGTCGCGGGGCGAAGACGAAATCCAGGAGAAGAAGTACTACAAAGGTCGAACCGGAGCGCACGTCGAGCTCCTACCGCATCCGGCGCTACGGCTACGTTGGCCGCAACATCCGCTTGTCAGTCATATCACAGGTTTATTTGGATGCTCTCAGGCAGGGATATCCGGCTGGAACTTGGGTAATGCAGGTCAGGTCCAAAGGTCCAGTCTGGCCAGGTCGCAGCCAAATTGTTCCACGTGGAACAATTTGCGCGTTCGGCACCGGGAGGCTACGAGATTGTTCCACGTGGAACAATTTGCCAGATCACCAGTCGTCGGTGTTCGGATCCCGGGATGGCGAACTCCTCGGCGAGACCGTGCTGCGGAATATCTATATCTCTTCCGACGAGCGCGGCGATGTGGCCGCCGTCCCGGACGCGGGAGGTTGCGGACTCAATGGAGATTGCCATTCGCTCGACTGCGCGCAAGGTAACCACCTCGAAAATGTTGCGCTTGCATGTCTTCAACGCGCTTGGGCCAGACCTGGGCGTGAACGCCGAGGGTTCGGATGACTTCGCGGAGGAAGGCTACTTTGCGGGCCTGGGATTCGGCCAGGGTGACCTGGATTTCGGGGAGATAGAGCTGGATGGGGAGGCCGGGGAAGCCGGCGCCGCTTCCGTAATCGAGCAGTTTTGAGTCGTTTTTGAGGTGTTTTGAGAGCTTTTCGGCGGTAAAGAGGCTTTCGCCGAAGTGGCGCTGCACCATCTCTTCCGGAGTGCGGATGGAGGTGAGGCTGACGCGGGCGTTCCAGCGGACGAGGAGGTCCAGATATATGGAGAGCTGGCCGATCAGGGACTCGGGGAGTTCGGTCGTTACGAAGGGAGTGAGCAGGTCCCGGATGGTGTCGTTCGGGAGGACGGGCATCGGCTTAGCGGGAAGCGGCGGGGATGGTGCCTGTGTTGGCCTTCGTTTCGGCTTCAGCGACGAGGCGGCGGAAGAGGTTGCGGGAGGTGGCGCTGATGTCGGTGCTGCGCTCGGGGTGCCATTGGACCGCGAGGAAGAACCACGGGCCGGCGGGGTCGTTCGGGTCGTAGTCGCCTTCGATCGCCTCGATGACGCCGTCTTCGGGGCAGCGGGCTGCGATGCGCATGCCAGGCGCGGGTTGGGCGATCGCCTGGTGGTGGCTGGAGTTAACGGGGAGTCGAGCTAGAGAGTCGTGTTGCGATATTTCAGTACTGTCAATCAGGGAGCCGAGAAGGCTGTTGGGGGCTACGTCGGCGGAGTGGGCGATTGCGACAGATTTGCCGGCGGAGTGGTTGACGGGCATGGGCAGGAGGTCCTGAACGAGGGAGCCGCCGCGGTAGACGTTGAGGGATTGGAGGCCGTAGCAGATTCCGAGGACGGGGAGGCGGTTGCGTTCGGCTTCTTCGAGGAGGGTCCAGTCGGCGGTTTCGCGGGCCTGGTCGGCTTTGTTGGTGGCGGGGTCGGGGTCGGCGCCGTAGCGCGAGGGCTGGACGTCGGCGGGGCTGCCGGGGAGGAGGATGCCGGAGCAGGTGCGGGCGGCGTCGCGGACGCTGCGGGCGGAGGTTGCGATCTCGATGCGGACGGGTTCAGCGCCGGCGGCTTCGACGGCGGCGGCGTAGTTCGGCCAGGAGCGGTCGTTGTAGGCGGGGTCGGTGCTGGTTGGGACGGGGATCGCGATGCGTGCGCGCGGCATGGGGTAATGATACGGAAGTTAGGAGTTAGGAGTTAGGAGTTAGGAGTGAGGAGCAGGCCGAGACCTCGGCTGGGCGACGCCAGAAAAACCACTGCAAGCACGAGCGGCGTGTCGCGCGAGCGGAAGGCATACCCCAGGGGCTAAAGCCCCTTGCTTTTATGGTTGACTGAGAGACCCGACCCTGAAGGGTCGGGGTACCCAGAAGCAAAGCCAAATACGAGATGGGGCGGTGACGATTGGCCGGGCGAGGTGTTCGTTGTGCCGAAGGGTGTGGAGCATAAGCCGCTCGCGGCGGGCGAGGTGAAGCTGATGCTGGTTGAGCCGAAGGGAGTGGTGAATACGGGCGATGTCGGTGGGGATATGACGGCGAAGAATGATGTTTGGGTGTGAGGGGGCGGTGGAATCTTTAATCCGCTGCTGTACTTTGCTGAGCCTTCTCCCATGCTGCTGTAGGCATGATGTCTTCTTTGTCTGTGCATACCGACCATCGAGTCATGCAGCCGAAATCGATATGAAACAGCTGCGCCCGTTTGGCTGGCGGCAGACTCGGGAGAGCAGTTACCCAAATCGCCAGACAATCCGTACAGCCGGACGGACCCCATATTCGATAATCCCGTTCGTATTGCCCACCGAGATCGGGAAGATTTGTATCCACTGACGCGCGACCCATTAGCTCGTACGAATTGGAGGAGTACGGCGTATAACCTGGATAACGCAGCCACTTTCGCTCTTCACGTGTGCCGTATCCCTTTGGCACAAGGATGCCTACAGAAAACGCCGCGCTCGACAACACGCTTCCGTCAGTTCTGAGCCATAGCTGCGATGTGGGCTGGTGATCATGAGCGAGACGAGTGAGTAAGTACCATCGAGAGAAGTCCCACAGGTTTCCGATCCTGTACTCGCAAACGGATTTCTCACAAGACACGTCCTCAACAAGAGAGCCGGCCCACTTCCCGCGCAACATCTCGACATTTGCCTTGGTAGTTTTCCCGGGCTCCAGGTTGAGGAATTCTCTATACAGCGCTTCCGACCGCGAGCGTACAAGGGACTCGCGCACTCGCACGCATAGCAAGAGGAGACCGTACGCAAGGGACAGGCTCAATATGCTGAGCCATCCCAAACGCCAGAGCCTCGATCTTTGCGTGAGCAGAATCACACGAGAGATTATGCACGTTCAGGCGCGGATGGCCCAGTCGCTGGCGGCTTCGTGGGAGCTCATGCGTGACGGCAGGATTCCGCGTCCGGCCGGAGCAGACTCGCGCGTCTTAACGCGCGACACCCCACGCTCCACCAGTGAGCAAGCTCACCGGGGGCCCCGGCCTGCCGCGCTTTGCGCGTCGAGGGTGGGGCACCCGGATTGTTGACCGTGGCGTTTGATGAGGTCGGCGACGCGGACGACTTGGTCGACGGGGGTGTTGGGGACGATGCGCTGGCCGAGGTTGAAGATGTGGCCGGGGCGGCCGGCGGCGAGGGAGAGGATCTCGAGGACGCGGGCTTCGAGGATGTCGTCGTGCCGAAGGGCGTGGAGCATAAGCCGTTCGCGGCGAGTGAGGTGAAGCTGATGCTGATTGAGCCGAAGGGTGTGGCGAATACCGGCGATGCGGGTGGGGAGAGGACGGCGGAGAATGATGTTTGGGTGTGAGGGGTTCGTGGGACCCCGATCATGACGACGGTGAAGCGGTCGTTATGAATGGGGCACTCGGCTACTCAATTCGATAGTATTCGGGTGACTTCTCGTCAGCGATGGGGAGTTGGTACGCGGAGGCACTACATGAAAGTACTGCTGCTAACGTTGCTTTTCACGATATCGCTCCCGTTGCTGGCCCAAAGCGCCGACGGCCTCTATGGCCAGGCTTGCGGGCCGTTGGGCGAGCGGGTTGCGCCCGAACCAGCGCAGGGGCCAGCGGTGACCGCGCCTGAGCCGGGGAAGGCTCTGGTGTACGTCATTCAGCGGGATGATCATCTGCGGCCCAGCACGAGAGTGGGGCTGGATGGAAGATGGGTGGGTGTTCTTGAAAGGGATGCGTTCATCCCTCTCTCTGTGACGCCAGGGGAGCATCATCTCTGCGTAGCAACACAGAACGAAAAACGGCGAGAGCCGGAGCTCTCACACGTCAACGCGGAGCCGGGAAAGGTGTACTACTTTGTGGTGCGGTACGAGACGGTTGCGTTGGGCGAGGGAGGGTTTCTCACCATGACCCTCGAGCCAGTGGACCGCGATGAAGCGCTCTACCTGATGGCGTCTGATTCTGAAGGTTCTGCGAAGAGGCATCGGTAGGGCTACGCGATTTGCCGATCGTTGCTGCAACTCGGAAGGAGCACCGCCATGCCGCGGGAGATGTTCGTCGTGTCGAAGGGCGTGGAGCATGAGCCGTTCGCGGCACGTGAGGTGAAGCTGATGCTCGCTATTGCGGTTCCGGGACCGGTACGTGCGCCTTTATATCGGTTTTCTGGTAGTCGGTGATTCTCCACTCAGGGCCGTTCCTTACCAGCACCTGCAACAAGCGCGTGCGGTTGGCGCGATGCGTGGAGATATCGCATCCTAGAGAGCGTGTCGCTTCCTTTGTCACAACCGATTCTGCCGATGCTTGCGAAGCGGGTGGATGAGATTCCGTCGAATGCGGAGGCTTGGATCTTTGAGCCGAAGTGGGATGGGTTTCGGGCGGTGGTGTTTCGCGGTGGGGATGAGCTGCTGATTCAGAGCAGGGATGGGAAGCCGCTGGATCGATATTTTCCGGAGCTGCGTGAGCCGCTGTTGAAGCAGTTGCCGGAGCGAGTGCGTGCTGGATGGCGAGATTGTGATTGCGCAGGGCGGCGCGCTGGATTTTGATGCGTTGACGCTGCGGATTCATCCGGCGGCGTCGCGGGTGAAGACGCTGGCGGCGCAGATGCCGGCGTCGGTGGTGTTCTTCGATCTGCTGCAGGTGGGTGGGCGCGATCTGCGCGATGAGCCGTTCGCGGTGCGGCGCAAGGAGCTGGAGCGCGTGCTGGCGAAGGTGAAGGCGCCGCTGCATCTGACGCCGGCGACGCGGGACCGGGCGACGGCGCAGGATTGGTTTACGCGGTTTGAAGGCGCGGGGCTGGATGGTGTGATTGCGAAGCCGGTGGCGGGGCCGTATACGCCGGACAAGCGCACAATGCTGAAGATTAAGCATGAGCGCGATTGCGATTGTGTGGTTGGCGGGTTTCGGTGGCACAAGGATGGCGAGGGGACGGCGGTGGGGTCGTTGCTGCTGGGGCTGTATAACGATGCGGGCAAGCTGCAGCACGTGGGGGTGTGTGCGAGTTTTACGGCGGCGAAGCGCAAGGAGCTGGTGAAGGTGCTGGAGCCGTATCGTCAGCGATGCGCTGAAGAATCATCCGTGGGCGGACTGGCAGAGCGAGGCGGCGCAGGCGAGTGGGCGGTTGCCGGGTGGGCAGTCGCGGTGGAGCAATGGGAAGGATTTGAGCTGGGAGCCGCTGCGGATTGAGCTGGTGGTGGAGGTGGCGTACGAGCATATGCAGGGCGAGCGGTTTCGGCACCTGGCGCATTTTCGGCGGTGGCGTCCGGATAAGGAGCCGAAGGATTGTACGTATGCGCAGTTGGAGGTGGTGGCGCCGGAGGAGTTGATGGGGATTTTCGCCGAAGGGAAATAGCGAGTCAGCGTGGTTCTTTCGCTTCCCGCCAGGCGCGGGTGGGGTCGTCGTCGGGGTCGGGGGTGGATTGCGGTGGGCGCAGATCTTCGGGGACGTTGCGGAGGTTGATGCGGATTCGGTACCAGATTTGGGAGGAGCCGCGCATGCGGTCGACGAGGATGTCGTCGGGGGCGAGATGCGTGGCGGCTTCGGGGTGTAAGGCTTTCCAGCGCTCGAGGCCGGCTTCGGCGGCGGCGCGGTCGGGGGATTGCGCGATGGTGATGAGCGGCATTTTGGGGACGCGGCCGCGTTTGGGTTTTGTGGGTGTCGGCGTTCGGGTGAAGCGTCCGTCGAGGCGGCGGATTTTTTCTGTGATTGTTTGCGGAAGCGGTGGGCGCCGAAGCCTTCTTCGAGTTGGTCGGAAAATTTCTTGGGTGAAGGTTCGGCCGGATTTTTTTGCTCGGGAGGGAGCGACGCGTCTGCCTTCGCCGGATTGCTTGGTGAAGTGCGGCGGCCAGGGAGCGTCGCCGAGACCTTCGGTTTCGTCGCGGGCGGCCATTTCGAGGAGGGCGTCGAGGGTGCCGGGGTGTTGGTCCATGGCGGCGTGCGGGTCGCCGAGTTTGGCGAAGCGGGCGGGCACGGTGAGGACGGTGAAGTCGGCGGGGTCGCAGGTCATCACCTCGTTCCAGCCGAGGGGTGTGCTGACGCGCGCGTCGGGCAGCGGGCGCACGGAGTAGGCGGAGCAGGTGGTGCGGTCTTTGGCGTTCTGGTTGTAGTCGAGGAAGACGCCGTGGCGCTCTTCCTTCCACCATTTGCTGGAGGCGAGCGAGCAGCGGCGTTCGACGGCGCGGGCGAGGGCGAGTGCGGCGCGGCGGACTTCGGTGAAGGTCCAGCGGGGCTGGATGCGGATGTTGATGTGCATGCCGCGGGAGCCGCGAGGTCTTGGGCCAGGCGACGAGGCCGAGCTCGTCGAGGAGCGCTTTGACTTCGAGGGAGACGGTGCGGACGTCGGCCCAGTCGATGCCGGGCTGCGGGTCGAGGTCGACGCGGAGTTCGTCGGGGTGGTCGAGGTTGGCGGTGCGGACGGGGTGCGGGTGGAGCTCGATGCAGCCGAGGTTGACGATCCAGGCGAGGCCGGCGGTGTTGTCGACGACGACTTCGTCGGCGGTGCGGCCGGAGGGGAAGGAGAGGGTGACGGTGCGGAGGAAGTCGGGGAGGTCGGAGGGCGCGCGCTTCTGGTAGAAGGGCTCGGCTTCGGCGCCGTTGACGAAGCGCTTGAGGACGATGGGGCGGTCGACGATACCGCGGAGCGCGCCGGGCGCGACGGAGAGAAAGTAGCGGACGATGTCGAGCTTGGTGAGGTGGACGCCGCGCGAGAAGTAGGGCTTGGAGGGGTTGGTGATGCGGACGGTGTGGCCTTCGATTTCGAGCAGCTCGGAGTCGTCGGGCTTTGGCATCGGGGTCCCTCGCGCGAGAGGTGTGATGCGTTTCACGGTACAGGAAGCGGCGGAGGGGGCAAAGGTTCGGTGGTGCTGCGGGTGGTTACGGTGTTGGTTGTGATTGTGGTGCGGAGGTGTTCTGGGCGGCGAAGAGTTGGAACTCGCGGATGCGTGCTGTGCCGGCGGAGGTGAGGATGTTGAGGCGGAAGCGGCTGGCGGTCACGGGCGGGAAGATATCGATCTTTTTGTGGCCGATGGCCTGGTGGTCGGCGAGTGTGCGCCAGCGGTTGTTGATCAGAGCTTCGATGCGGTAGTGCTGGATTTGCTGGCCGTCGACGAGCCACTCCATGGTGAGGGTGCGGTCGACGGTGGCGGGTGCGGGAAGGCGGAGCTCGAGTGTGGCGGCGTGGGAGTGTTCGGGCGCGCTCCAGAATGTGTCGCGGTCGTTGTCGAAGGCGCGCATCGTGTTGGCGTCTGCGGCGACGGCGTGGGTGGCGAGGTTGGCCTGCGGGCCATAGCGCGCGCGGATGGCGGCGCCGAGTTCGTGGAGGCGGCGCACGTCGGCGTCGGGGAGAAGGCCGCGGTTGTCGGGCGCGACGCCGAGCATCCACTGGGCTCCGTGGCCGACGGACTGCTCGTAACTGTCCATGAGCTCGGCGACGGTTTTGAGTGAGGCTTCGTCGTTCGGATGCCAGAACCAGTGCAGGCGATGGAGCGGTGTGTCGGCCTCGATGGGACGCCAGCGGAGCTGGCCGTGGCGGTCGATGACGTTCCAGTTTTCGTAGTCGATTTTGCCGGACTCGTCGCCGCCCCAGCGGGCGTCGCCGTACTCGAAGAGACCGGTGTCGGCGAAGACGATGGTGTTGGGTTGGTAGGTGCGGAGAGTTTCGATGTACTTGTCGAAGGCGTAGACGTGGCCGGCGCTGCCGGCGCCGTCGAGCCACCACTCGACGAGCTCGCCGTAGTTGGAGGCCAGCTCGGTGATCTCGGCGCGGTAGAAGTCGTCGTAGGCGGCGGGGTCTTTGTAGCGAGGCTCGTGGCGGTCCCAGGGCGAGAGATAGATGCCGAAGCCGAGGCCGGCGCGGCGGGCTGCGTTTGCGACGTCGCCGACGACGTCGCCTTTGCCGTTGCGCCAGGGGCTGGCCTTCACGCTGTAGGGTGTCTGGTCGGTGGGCCAGAGGGCGAAGCCGTCATGGTGCTTGGCGACGAAGACGACGTAGGTTGCGCCGGCGGCTTTGATGGCCTGCATCCACTGGTCGGGATTGAATGCGGTGGGGTTGAAGATTTTCGGGTCCGCGGTGCCGTCGCCCCACTCGCGATCGAGGAAGGTGTTGGTGCCGAAGTGCAGGATGACGCCGAACTCGCGATCCTGCCAGGCGTTCTGCTGGGGCGAGGTTTGAGGTCGACGAAGTTCTGCTGGGCGGAAGCTGTGAGGGACGCGAAGGCGAGGAGTGCAGAGGCGATGGATGTCGCGGCGAAGGACGCGCGTGGCTTGCGGCTGGTGGCGTGAGGCGCGTTGCTCTTCAGTGGACCGGGTGTGGAGCATAGCACCTCGCTGAGTGCGGTGGAGAAAGCTCTAGATATCGGCCATCAGGATGCGGACGCCGTGATGTTCGAGTTCCTTGCTTGCGTCTTCGGCGATTCCGCTGTCGGTGACGAGCACGTTGATTTTTTGAATGCCGCAGATGACGGAGCGGCTGGTCATGCCGACTTTGCTGGAGTCGGCGACAACGATGACTTCGCGGGCCTGGCGGACCATGGCGCGGGAGATGGCGGCTTCTTCGGGTTCGATCATGGTGGCGCCGTGCTTGATGTCGATGCCGGTGACGCCGAGGATGATGCGGTCGAGGACGAAGCTGTCGATGGTTTCGAGCGCGGCGGGGCCGGTGAGCGAGAAGGCGCCGGGCCAGATCATGCAGCCGCCGGTGAGCGTGGTCTGCGGGTCTTCGGAGGCGCTGAGCTCGAGGCCGATGTTTACGGCGTTGGTGAGGACGCGAACGGCTTTGCGCCTGCGCAGCGCGCGGGCTACGTGCGTGGTGGTGGTGCCGGCGGTGATGCCGATGGTTTCGCCATCGACGATGAGTGCGGCGGCCTTGCGGCCGATGAGCTGCTTTTCGCGCTGAAATCTTTTTTCGCGTTCGGTGAATGTGGCGTCGAAGCGGAAGGGCTCGTAGACCTGGCCGGCGAGCATGGCGCCGCCGCGGGTGCGATGCACGAGGCCCTGGCGCTCGAGGCGCGCGAGGTCGCGGCGAACGCTGGTGGCCGACGTGCGGAAGTGCTCGGCGAGTTGCTCGACCGATGTCTTGGGTTGGTGGAGAAGGAGCTGCAGGATCTCCTTCGCGCGCTTCTCGGTCTTCTGAGCCATGGCGGTATTTTATTGGCGGAGCTAGGAGTTAGGAGTTGCTTTCGTCGGTCGGATGTTCTGATCGTGTGGCGGCGAGGAGCTCGCGGACCTCTTCGGCGAGCACGAGGTTTCGGGTGAATTCATGGCTGCCGGGTTCGCCGAGGGTGAGCTTGCGGGCCTGATATCGCATGGGGCTGGGCATGAGGCGGCGCATGGAGGAGTGGAACTCGGTTGCGCCGGTGGTGGCCATCAGGCGCGAGATCTGTGCGGGGCGAACGCCGCCGCCGACGACGATGGATGTGCGGGTGCCGGCCTGCTGGACCATGGCGTGCAGGCGTTTGCGCCCGGCCCAGGCAGACGATGCGCCGCCCGAGGTGAGGACGCGCTGCACACCGCAGGCGATGACGTCTTCGAGGGCCTGCTCGGGATCGACCGCCATGTCGACGGCGCGATGAAAGGTGACCTGCATGGGGCGGGCGAGTTCTACGAGTGCGCAGGTGCGGTCTTTGTCGACGTGGCCGTCCTGGGTGAGGAGACCGAAGACGACGCCGTCGACGCCTTCCTGGCCCATGATGCGGATGTCCTCCTGCATGGCGCGGAACTCGTTGGCGGTGTAGAGGAAGTCTCCGCCGCGGGGACGGATGATGGTGAAGAGCGTGAGCGAGCAGGCGGCGCGCACGGTGCGGACGAGCCCGAGGCTGGTGGTCAGACCGGCCTCGCGCAACGCACTGCAGAGCTCAATGCGTTGCGCGCCGCCCTGCTCGGCGGCGAGAGCGGATTCGGTTGAGTCGACCGCAATTTCAATGACAGCCATGGTCAGTCCAGTCAGAACGAATCATGCTGCCCTTAGAAGCGGTAATAGGCGGAGAACTGCAGATGACGCTCAACGGAACGGATGTTGTTTTCCTGCGCGAGCTGGCCAAACTGCGGCGACAAGCTGAGATCCGGGTTGCCGAAGCTGACCATGTTGAATGCGTTGAAGGCGTCGACGCGGAAGCCGAGGACCTGCTCCTTGATGGTGCGGAAGTCTTTGAAGCCGGAGAGGTCGACATCGCGGAAGCCGGGGCCGCGCACCGCGCCGTTGACGGAGTTGCCGAAGGTGTTCTGCGCCGGGACGCCGAAGGCGCAGACGCCGTTATCGACGCCCGCGACGGTGCAGGGCTGGGCGGAGGGATCCGTGCCGAACCAGGCGTAGCGCGAGCGGTTGACGATCTTCAGCGGACGGTACTGTTCAGCGCGCTCGGCACCGTAGCTGTTCACGTTGCTGGAACCGCCGGTGATGGTCTGGGGGAAGCCGCTGTAGAACATGAATCCTGCGCCGATCCTCCAGCCGCCGAGCACCTCGTCGACGATGCGGTTGGCATGGGTCATGTACTTGCGTTCGTGACCCAGGGGAATCGCGTAGGTCGCAGTCCCGTTGAGATTGTGCTTGACGTCAGAGCCGGCGACGCCGTAGTCAGCGTGGCTGTCGTAGTAGTTCTGGAAGCCGGGATCGCCGTTGTAGCCGCCGGTGTTCAGGCCGTAGTTGCCGACGGCGTTGGTCATCGACTTCGAATACGTGTAGTTGACCTGGTATTCGAGACCGGTGCTGGAGAGGCGCTGGCGCAACACAGCCTGCAGGCCGTTGTAGTTCATCATGGCGCGCGATTCAGTGATGAGCAGGCCGTTGGAACAGACCTGCGTGGCCTGCGGTGAATTGCAGCCGATGTAGGGGCTGTTGTAGAAGGGCGCCGAGGTGGGGTCGCCGGGAATCTTCCACTGGTTGACGTTGCCGTAGTCCTCGATGTGCTGGCCGCTCTCACCGACGTAGCTGACGCTCAGGCTGGTGAGGTGGGTCAGAGCGTATTCGAGCGTCAGGTTGTAGTTCTGCACGAAGGCCGGCTGCATGTTCTGGGGATAGGTGTTGTAGGTTCCGCCGGGCTGCGCGGAGACGTCGAACGCGGTCTTGACGGTGTAGGGCGTGGGCACGCTGGTGGAGGTTACGGTCAGGCCGGAGTTATTGATGGCCTGGATGAAAGGCGTGATCGAGGTGAGGCGCTGGTTGCTGGAGTTGCCCTCAAAGAAGCTGGAACCGCTGTAGCCGCCGCGCACAACGAAACGCGGTGTGGTCTGCCAGGCGAAGCCGACGCGCGGCATGAACTGGCGGAAGTTCCAGTCATAGCAACCGCGGTTGGAGCAGATTCCCGAATTCGGCGGCGCACCGGCCGGGACGTGATCGGCATAGATGACCTGCCCGGTGGTGAGATTTACGTTGCCGGTCTTGTTGTTTTCCTCGACCCAGGGCTCGTCGAGCTCGTAGCGGAAGCCGTAGTGGACGGTGAGGTTTGGCCGGAGCTTGAAGTCGTCGGTGGCGTAGATGCCGGTGCGCCACTGGCGCTGGCCTACGTTGACGCTGGTCAGCGTGGCTGCGGCGGAGGTGATGCGGCCGAGCAGGAAGTCGGCACCGCCGTAGCCGCCGGTGGCGCCTGCGCTGCTGGTGTATTGGCCGCTGTAGTTCACGTTGCCGAGATAGCCGTTGTTGTTTGCGGTCGGGTAGTTGTTCTGGTAGCGGAACGCCGAGACGCCGAAGTTGAAGTAATGGCGGCCGTGCTGCCAGCTTGCCGAATCCATGTACTGGTAGGTGTTGTCGATGAGGCCGCCGCCGGTATCGGGGTTGCCGCCGGCGAAGACGCCTCCGCCGATGCTCTGGTAGGTGTAACCGGGCACGCTCTGGTTGGGGAAGCTGATGCCGACCTTTGCGTTGCCGGTGAGGCCGAACTGCCCGGTGGTATCGACGGAGTAGTTCTGCGCCCAGACGACGCGTGTGAAGCCGAGGCGGAAGGAGTTCACAAACGCCGGCGAGAAGGTATGGACCCAGGTGAGGCCGCCGAGCTTGGTGGGATAGAGGTTGGGGCCGGAGAAGCTGATCGCCAGCAGAGGCGTGCTGCCGTCGTAGGCGGTGGACATGGAGTAGAAGCCGGTGATCTTGTTTTTGTCGCTCTTGTCGTACTCGATCTTGATGTCGCCCTGATTGTTGGCCTTGTAGTTGCGGGAGTGTCCCTGGTAGTTGTCGTTGATGATGTTGTCGGTGGGGGACGCGTTGGGCAGCGGATACAACGCCGGATTCGCGAAGAGGAACTGTGCTACCGGATTGAGGATCGGAATGCCGACGTTGCCGACGTACGGCTGGTTATTGTTCAGCGTGTCGTAGAGCTGGAAGGAATCGGGCGCGCCGGTCGAGTTACAGATCGCGATGCCGCCGACCTCGCTATATCCCTTGGCGTCGCAGCCCTGCGGGAAGCAATGCCGAGAAATCTCCGGTCCGCATGGCCGCGGTGAGCAGGCTGGCGCTGGAGATGCCGCCTTCGTGATAGCGCGAGCCGAGATAGTCGACGAAGAAGAACAGCTTGTCGTGCATGATCGGGCCGCCGAGGGTGGCGCCGAACTGGTCCTGCGAAAACGGGTTCTTCGGAGCGACTGGCGTCTGGTTCTTGTTCTGCCAGGAGTTCGCGTTTGCGCGATAGTCCTGCAGGTAGCCGAAGAGCGATCCGTGGAAGTGATTGGTGCCGCTGCGGAGGACGTTGATGACTGCGGCGCCGTTCACGTTGCCGACATCGGCGGGTGAGTTCGCGTTAACCACCTGCACCTCGTCCAGCGCAAAGGGCGAGGGGCTGTAGGCGATCTCGTTGTTGAAGGTCTCGTTCATGTCGATACCTTCGAGCGTGTAGTTGTTGGCCTGGGCGCGGTTGCCGTTCACGTTGACGGAGTCGCTGTAGTAGGTGTCGCGCTCGATGACGCCGGTGCCGGTGTTGCCGAAGGTGCTGACGGCGCCGGGGGTGAAGAGCGTGAGCGCGCTGAAGTCGAGGCCGTTGAGCGGGAAGTTGGCGATGGTGTTCGCCGTGAAGGTGCTGCTGAGGGTGTAGTCCTCGGTGTCGAGGATGGGAGCGGCGGAGGTGACATCGACGGTGGCGGCCGAGCCCTCGATCGGAGAGCTTCGCGTTGAACGTCACGGTCTGCAGGGCTTCAAGGCTGAAGGAGGGCAGCGTCTGCTTGCTGAACCCGGTCGCGTTCACGATGACTTCGTAACGGCCGATGGGCAGATGCTCGATGTGATAGACGCCGTCGGCGTTGGTGGTGGTGGGGGTGGAGACGTTGGTGTCGAGATCGTGGGCGGTGACGGCTGCGCCTCGGATGGAGGCGCCGCTGGGGTCGGTGATGGTTCCGGTCACGCCGCCGGTGACGACCTGGGCGCCGGAGAACGCCGCGAATGCCAAAACCACGGGGAGAAGCGCGAATTTCAATGACACGTTCATCGTTTGTTGCCTCACGGAAGGTGGGTTCGCGCCGGCTTGGGATCCGGCGCGGCGCTGGTCGGGAGTATGGGGTCGCGCCTCTCGACTCGATTCTGCTCGCTTGAACTGCCAAGATATGCAGAAATGAGCGGTTTGTCCAGAGAAAATGGCCGTAGCGGACGTTTTTATGCTCAAAGCGGACGGAAAGTGGAGGTCTTGTGTGTTTCCGGGTGGTGGTCGAGGACCGGTGATTGGCTTTGAGGTGATCGGCGGGCGCGTTGGGGTAAGTGCTTTGAAATGCTGCGGGGGCGCTAAGCTTAGGAGCGGATCACGGAACCTGAGGGATGTGGAGTGAGCTTGTATCTTGCTGTCGATGCTGGGGGAACGAAGGCGGATTACGTGCTGGCGGATGCCACGCGCGTGCTGGCGAGTGTGCGGGGCGGGACCATCAAGCGGATGCGGGTGGCCGCCGAGGTGGCGAAGGCAAACCTGACGCGGGCGCTCGAGCAGCTGGAAGCGGAGTCTGGGCGCTCGCTGGCCGAGGTTGACGTGACCTGTATTGGGACGGCGGGGGAGACGGTGCCGCTGGTTACGGACTGGTTGCGGCAGGAGTTTGGGGCGCGAGTGGGTGGACGGCTGTTGCTGCTGGGCGATGTGGAGATTGCGCTGGATGCGGCGTTTCCGGCGTCGCACGGCGTGCTGATTCTCGCCGGGACGGGGTCGAACGTGCGCGGGCGCGCGCCGAACGGGCGCATGGCGGGCGCGGGCGGATGGGGGCCGATGCTGGCGGACCAGGGGTCGGGCCATCGGGTTGGGCAGCAGGCAGTTCGCGAGATCTTTCGGGCGATCGACGAGGAGCGCGAGACGTCGCTGCTGGCGGCGGTTCTCGCGCACTGGAAGCTTGGCGGACGTGGATGAGCTGGTGAGCCATGCGAATACGTGCGACCTCTCGGAGTTTGCGGCGCTGACGCCGCTGGTCACGGCCTGCGCGGAGGCGGGCGATCAGGTTGCGTTCGATCTGCTGGTTCGAGAAGGACAGGAGTTGGGGGGCATGGCTGTGCTGACCCACCGCAAGCTGGAG
The DNA here is from genome assembly GCA_963777205.1 of uncultured Acidobacteriaceae bacterium. Lineage (GTDB taxonomy): Bacteria > Acidobacteriota > Terriglobia > Terriglobales > Acidobacteriaceae > Granulicella. The sequence goes on from CAVZPQ010000001.1 coordinate 1,041,379, forward strand.
CGGATCGAGGGCGCGGCCGTTGCAGCGCGATTCGCATTCGCGGGCAGCGTGCTGGCCCACGTGAGCCCGCTTCGCGAGGCGGTGATCGCCCGGTTGCGTGCGGAATTTGCGGAGGCCGAGATCCAGACGGATCCGGCGGCGCCGGTCGAGGGAGCGCTGTTTCGGGCAAGGCAGGTCACGGCATAGACGCACAATAACCGGTGCAGCTTTGACCGAAACGGGCAGATTCGGGTCGCGTTAGCCGATTCGGAGCCGGAATTTCCCGAATCTGGCCATTCCGAACACTTTTCTGGACAGATTGGGCATTTCAGAAGTATCTTCACTTCCCAAGCGACCAAGGCCGTGCCGAGGCGTTGCTGGCTTGAGGCAACGAACGCGGGCGGCGAGGTCCGATTGTTCTCGTTCCGCGCAATGCACTTGTTGGAGCAGAGGGACTCTCCAGTTCTTCTGTGAATCGACTCGCATCAGGAGGCTCTTTTATGAAAATCTCTCCGACCGCTCTGCGGATTTCGCACCGGTTCGCTGTGGCCCTGGGTATAGGGCTGCTAGGCTTCACAACGGTTCCAGGTCAGAGCCAGGTGGTGCACGGTACCGCCGACTCCGGTCGTCGGCTCTCAGAATCCTGCGACGGCGGAGCCGCCGGTGTCGCGGCCTTCGACGACGCCGTGCGTTGTGACGCTGTTCAGCAATGAGGAGTTCGGCGATTACAGCGCGCACGCGATGAGCTATGCCCCGCCGGCGGCATGCCCGGGCGCATGGTCGAAGGTCGTGCTCACGATGGACTTCACGGTGACGGCGGGGCGGCAGTATGACCGCACGGCGGCGCTCTACCTGGGCAACGCGAATATTTACTACGGCACCACGGCAGAGCCGCGCGCGACGCTGAGCCCGTCGTGGCACATCGAGCGCGATGTGACGGACCTGACGCCGATCTTCAAGAGCGCAGAGACGGGCAATGCGGTGATCTACAACATCGTCAACTCGACGTACACGGGCATCATCTACGCGACCGCGAAGCTGTACTTCTATCCGGCGAACTTCCGGAATCCGCCAGCGGTAGTGCCGCAGGTGGTCGTGCCTGTGAGCGGAGCGAACAACGCGGTCGCGCTGAACACGGGAAGCGATCAGGTGACGGCGACGTTCACGGCGCCGCGGAATACGGTGAAGGCGTACCTGGATGTGATCTCGCAGAGCCAGGGCGGCGATGAGTTCTGGTATCAGTGCGTGCCGAACGATGTGACCGGACCGCTCGAAAGCTGCGGCGGGACGGCATTCCGCGAGACGGAGGTGACGATCGACGGCAAGCCGGCGGGTGTTGCTCCGGTGTATCCGTGGATCTACACCGGCGGCATTGATCCGTACCTGTGGGAGCCGATCACGGGCGTGCAGACACTGAACATGAAGCCGTATCGCGTGGACCTGACGCCGTTCGCCGGGATGCTGAGCGATGGCAGCCCGCACACGATCGCGATAAGCGTCTACAACGACAATAACTACTTCTGGGAGACCTCCAACCTGCTGCTGTACACGGACCCGTTCCGGATGCAGACGCATGGGGCTCTGGAGGAGAACACGCTGAGCGCGGCGCCCACGCCGGTGGTATCGGAGAATCTTTCGACCAATAGCTCGGGCGACACGGTCGGTACGGTGTCGGTTGATTCGGAGCGCAACTTCACGCTGCGCGGGTACGTTGACTCCTCGTTCGGCCGTGTCGAAACGACCGTCGCGGAGAAGGTGCACTTCAACAGCACGCAGACGTTCGATGTGGCGGCGTCCGGTATTCCGGAGGTGCAGAACGGTGTGCAGACGAGTACGGTGAGCCAGAAGACGACGGAGCAGCTTGGTATTCTGCGCAAGGAGACAGACAAGAGCGTCTCGTTCCCGCTGACGGTTGACTACTCTCTCCTGCCGAACCCGGATGGAACGTTCTCGCAGACTGTGAGCGTGGATCAGGCTTACAAGGTGCAGGAGGCCTCGTCATTGAACGGCTTCCCGACCGGATCGAGCAATACGCAGGAAGAGGTGAAGTCGAGCGACACGTCGTTCATCAACTCCAGCTTGAGCGCGATCACGGGTCACAGTGGCGCGCAGAGCTCGGCGAGCTACATCTTCACCGACTCGGAAGGCGATTGCTACAGCCGGCAGCTCACGTCAGCCAATAACGTGCTGACCAGCGTTGTCGACGGGCACGGATGCCCGGCGCACCACGGCTGGTAAACCGAAACGAAAGGTGAAACAGGCAGGCGCTCCCCGTGGCGCCTGCCTCTCTTTTTTTGCGGTGTTCGTTACGCTGCGGTGATCGGCATTAGATCGTGCACGCCGCGTCAGTCGCGTGCAGAGATGGCGCCGGAGAAGATGGGCTCGGTGGTGGAGCGGAGCGCGTCGGTTGAGTCGCTTAGCAGATCGAAGATGGTGATGGTGTTCGCTCCGCGCTGCAGCCAGCAGCCAGGGGTGTAGAGCGCGAACTGCGGGCCGATGGACCAGAAGCGCCCGAGTGGTGTGGGGCTTGTTGCGGTGGAAGTGGAGCTGGATGTTGAACCGAGCCAGACGAAGCCTTTGTGGAGCGCGCGTGTGTCGAGGTAGGTGTCGGCGGGCTTTTTGACGGTGAGTGTGGATTGGAAGAAGCAGGGGCCGGTGCAGGGCTCGGCAAGAAAGCGGAGATGCGAGAGATCGGCCATGGGGAGTGAGTAGATCTCCCAGTGGCGCGGCGCTTTGCCGTCGAGCGTGACGGCGCCGGTGAGGCCTTTGCGCTCGGTGCGGATCACCTTCGTGTAGTTCACGCGGCCGGAGTTTTCGACCAGGATGTCGAGCGTGGCGGCATGCGTCTGGCGCGGAATTTCGAGCGAGTTGGTGCCGAGGCGGCGGTCGAGTGTGCCGACGAGTTGCTGGTCGATGTAGACCTGCGCGTAGTCGTGCAGGCCGTCGAGGATGAGCTTGCCGCCATCGCCTTCGTCGATGCCGGTGCGGTAGAGGACGTAGCCGTAGCTCTGGTCGAGGTCTTCGAAGGTGAGTGGAGTCGTTGAGTTGACGGGCGTGGGGAGGTTGCGCCAGAGGGACGCGGACAGTTTGAGCGGCGAGACCGGGAACGCTTTGCGTGGGGCGTCGTGCGGGAGTGCTGGCGGGTGCGTACCGGTGGTCTCTTCGATGGCTTTCTGGAAGGCGAAGAACTTGGCGCGCGGGGCGCCGTTCTCGGCGAGCGGAGCGTCGTAGTCGTAGCTGGTGGTGTCGGGCTGGTAGTTGGCGCCGTCGGAGTTGGCGCCATTCATCCAGCCGAAGCTGGTGCCGCCTTCGAACATGTACATGCTGACGGAGTAGCCCTGCTGGAGCATCCAGCGGAGCTCGGCGGCTTCTTTGTCGCCGTCGGTGACGTGATGCTTGTCGCCCCAGTGATCGAACCAGCCGGCCCAGTATTCGCCGGACATGCGGGGGCCGTCGGGGCGGAGCTGGGCGAGTTGCGCGAAGGCCTGGTGGGCGTCGCCGGTACCGAAGTTGATGACCGCGGGGAGCTCGGGGAGTGAGCCTTTGGGGAGCTGGGCGGGGCCGTCGGCGGTGTAGAGAAGTGTGTCGCCGATGCCCGTGGCGATGAGAGTTTGCTTGAGGTGCTCCAGGTACGCTTTGTCGTCGCCGCTGTTTTCGGCGAACGAGCCGTACTCGTTTTCAAGCTGGACGGCGATGATCGGGCCGCCGTTTTTCGCGAGCAGTGGAGTGACTTCCTGGGCGAGGCGAGCGAGCCACGCGTCCACGGCGGCGGTGTATTTCGGGTCGGTGGAGCGGAGGGTGAGGGAGCGGTCTTTGAGCAGCCAGGAGGGATAGCCGCCGAGCTCCCATTCGGCGCAGACGTAGGGTCCGGGGCGGAGGATGACGTTCAGGCCGGCGGACTGGGCTTCGCGGATGAACTCGGCGAGATCGTTCTGGCCGGAGAAGTCGAAGACGCCGGGGCGGGGCTCGTGGACGTTCCAGAAGACGTAGGTAGTGATGCTGTTGAGGCCCATGGCGCGGGCCTTCTGGAGGCGGTCGTGCCAGTACGGGCGGGGGATGCGCGTGTAGTGCATTTCGCCGGAGATGATCTGGAAGCGCTTGCCGCCGAGGAGGAATTCGTTCCCGCTCACAGTGAGGGTGGGGTGGGCAGGTGGAGTCGATTCAGCCGAGGCGCGGAGGGTGAGCAAAGCGAAGCAGAGCAGGAGAGCGCGAAGCGGAGTCGGCATGAGTTTCCTTGAGATGTTCTGCGTTGCGGCGATCGGTTGATGTCTGGAGAATTGTATACGGAATCATTCAGAGCGCGCGAACAGCGTGGGCAATCTGCAGGTGCCGGATTATGGGCGTTGAGCCGCCGCGAGTGCCTTGGCTGCGGCGCGTTGTCTAGCGCCATATCCAGTTCAAGAGCGCGCATGCGGCGAGCAGGATGGTGGAGAGGATCCAGAGTGTCTTCACGCCCTCTCCGCTGCGCGCCGCGCGCCATGTGAAGACAAGCCGGCTTTGCGGTGGAAGCATGTGGACGCGTGTCGATGTGTATTCGGCCGCGAGCGCGGCGATGACGGTGGTGAGAAAGGCGTAGAGTGCGCCGTGGAAGTCGGCGTTCAGCATGCTGCCGTAGTGCAGCAGGCCATGCGCGACGGCCGCGAAGTGCAGGAAGGCGAGTGAGATTCCCGCTACCAGGCCGATGATGGCGGCGCGCGAGGAGGTGCGCCGGGAGCTCATGCCGAGAAGAAAGATGGCCCAGAAGGGCGCGGCGAAGATGGAGAAGATCAGTTGCACGTTCTCCATCAGGTCGGTGAAGAAGAAGGTGAGGTAGGAGGTGAGCGCGGCGAGAACGGTGGCGACGATGAGCGCGGTGCGTCCGATGTTGAGGTAGTGGCGGTCTGGTGCGGAGCGGCGCAGGTAGGGACGGTAGATGTCCTCGGTCCAGATGGCGGCGAAGGCGGAGATGTTTGCGGCGAAGCCGGACATGAGGCTCGCCGCGAGAGCCGTGAGGCCGATGCCGAGCAAGGCGGGGCCGTACAAAAGCTTCATCAGTGCGGGCAGCGCCTGGTCGAAGCGCTGGGTTGTGCCGAGGCTCGCGATGAGGTGATGCGCGGCCAGGCCGGGGAGAACGACCAATCCTGAGAAGACGATCTTTCCAAAGCCGGCCCAGAGCGGCACCTGCCGCGCTTCTGCTTCGGTGCGCGCCGCGAAGGCTCGCTGCATGAGGACGAAGTCCGTACACCAGTAGCCGAAGCTGAGGACGAAGCCGAGGCCGAGGATGACCCCGAGCTTATCGAGTTGTGCAGAAGAAGCGGCTCCGGGGAGTCTGGACCAGAGATGGTTGCGCGCTTCAGCGGAGTTGGTGGTGAGGAGGTGAGTGAGCCGCATGCTGCGGATGGCGAGGGGAGCGAGGCCGGCGATCATGACGCCGAGCTGGAAGACCTCGTTGTAGATGGTGGCGCGAACGCCTCCGAGGAATGTGTAGAGGAGAACGACACCGGCGGAGGTGAGGATGCTGCTCGCGAACGTCCAGTCGAACGCCACCTCGAGCATCTGGGCCATGGCGTAGAGGCTGATGCCGGCGAGGAGCAGCATCGTGATGGCCTGGATGCAGGCGTAGAGCAGACGGACGGCAGAGCCGAAGCGTTCATCCAGATACTGCGGGACGGAGCTGACGCCGCTGGCGCGGTAGACAGGCATCATCCAGAGTGCGAGGAAGACCATCGCGGGGAGCGCGCCGATCCAGTAGAAGTGAAAGGCTTCGATGCCGTACTGCGCGGCGAGTGCGCTGAGGCCGACGATCTCGAGCGCGCCGCAGTTGGCTGCCAGGTATGCAGCGACGACGATGGGCAGAGGAAGCGAGCGCGTTGCGCTGAGGAATGCGTTGGCAGTGACGCTTTTGCGCCGCGTGACCCAGCCGATAGCGACGGTAGCGATGAAGTAGAAGGGCAGGATTGCGAGCCCTGCCAGTGCTCTGAGGTGGGGAATCATCCGGGTCGGCTGTAACTATATCCCCAGGGATGGATCAGCGCTGTTCAGCGCACACGGTGGATTGTCCGAAGAATGTCGGGACAGTTACTGCTCGGGATGCGGGGAGGTCAGGCCTCGCTGACTACCGTCTGGTGCTGCTCTCCGAGGCCTTCGACGCTGAGGCGGATGGTGTTGCCCGGGCGCAGGTAGCGCGGCGGTTTCATGCCGAGGCCGACGCCGGGCGGCGTGCCCGTGGAGATGATGTCGCCGGGGAGCAGCGTCATGAACTGGCTTAGATAGCTGATGAGGTATGCCACGCTGAAGACCATGGTGGCGGTGGTGCCGTTCTGATAGCGCTGGCCGTCGACCTCAAGCCAGAGGCGGAGGTTTTGCGGGTCGGGAACTTCGTCGGCGGTGACGAGCCAGGGGCCGATGGGGCCGAAGGTGTCGGCGCTTTTGCCTTTGACCCACTGGCCGGCGCGCTCGAGTTGGAAGGCGCGCTCGGAGAGGTCGTTGACGACGCAATAGCCGGCGACGTGGGTGAGCGCGTCTTGTTCGGCCACGTACTTTGCGCGTGTGCCGATGACGACGCCCAGCTCGACTTCCCAGTCGGATTTTTCGGACCCGCGCGGAAGGATGACGTTGTCGTTCGGGCCGCAGATCGCCGACGTGGCTTTCATGAAGATGATGGGCTCTTTGGGTAGCTCCATGCCGGACTCGGCGGCGTGGTCGGAGTAGTTGAGGCCGATGCAGATGAACTTGCCGACTGAGCCGACGCATGGGCCGATGCGGACGTTGCCGTGCACCGCGGGAAGCTGCTGCGGATCGAGTGCGCGCACTTTTTCGAGCGACCTTGGCGAGAGATTCGCGCCGGTGAGGTCGTCCAGTTGCGCAGAGAGATCGCGGATCGTGCCGGTGGAGTCCAGCAGGGCGGGACGTTCTTCACCGGGATTGCCGTAGCGGAGCAGTTTCATGATGTGTGTCTCGCGTGATGAGGCGTAGTCCTTGTGGAGCTTGTACGGCTGGCTTGGCTGCGTGAACGCTGCGCCGCCGACCCAGAGCGTTTGCGCGGTGATGTACGAGCCGTGCGGGCCCGAGTCCTTCTGGAATCACGATACGACACGTGTGCGCTGCACGATGGCGCTAGGCGGAATGGTCAGGAATTAGAGGCGGTGTAGGTTGTGGACTCGAGACCGTCGGCTTGCCGCTGCATGAGGTGGATGCGCATGTCACTTGCCGATGCAGAAGGTGGAAAATATCCGGTTCAGAATGTCGTCGGAGGTGGTCGCGCCGGTCAGGGTGTCGAGAGCGCGGAGTGCGTCGTGCAAATCGGAGAGCAGAAATTCGTGCGGAACGCCGCTGTCATTGGCCGCGTCAGCCGCAGTGAGCGCGTCGATCGCCGCCTGAACTGCCTCCTGTTGCCGCAATGAGTTGAGGACGCCCCCGCCGACCACCTCGCCTTGCACGCTCAGCAGACGCAGAATGCCGGCGCGCAGCTCCTCAACGCCTTCGCCCGTCACAGCGGACGTAAACAGTGAGTGCGGCGCGTCGCAGGAATCGGAAGCGGGTCCACGCTCGCTCAGCAGATCGGACTTGTTGCGCGCAATCAGGTGCGGACGCCCATCGAGCGACTCGATCAGCTCGGTCTCTTCGCGGCATAACTCCGCGCTCGCATCCAGCACAACGATAGCCAGGTCAGCATCGGCCAGCGCTTCACGCGAGCGCGCAATCCCCAGTGCTTCGGCTTCATCCGCGGGCGCCTCACTGCCGACACGCAATCCAGCCGTGTCAATCAGCCGCAGCGGAATGCCGCCGAGCGCCGTCACCTCTTCGACGGTGTCGCGCGTCGTGCCGGGCACCGGAGTCACAATGGCGCGCTCGCGTTCGAGCAGCCGGTTGAACAGCGAACTCTTGCCGACGTTCGGCCGCCCGATCAGCGCGAGCGAGGCACCCTCGCGCAGCCGATGTCCCTGAGCATAGCTTCGCGCAAGATTGAGCAGAATTTCGCGCACGCGGGCGATCGCAGCGCGAATCTGATGCGGGGGCATTACGTCAACATCGTCCAGCTCGCCTGCGGCAAAATCCATGCCGGCTTCGAGCAGCGCAATTAGCGTGACGAGCTCTTCCTTCGCCGGCGCAACCCTCCGCGACAGTGCGCCGCCCAATTGCTGCGCCGCCATGCGCGCCTGCTCCAGGGTCTGTGCGGCAATCAGATCGTGAACCGCCTCGGCCTGGGTCAGGTCGATGCGGCCGTTCAGGAAGGCCCGTTGCGTAAACTCACCCGCGGCGGCGAGGCGGGCGCCAGCGCCCAGCGCTCCCCGGAGCAGAGCCTCGAGGACGACGGGGGAGCCGTGTGCGGCGATCTCGACGACGTCCTCGCCGGTATAGGAGTGCGGCGCAACGAAGCTTGTCGCGACCGCTTCATCAATAGGCTCGCCGTCGGGGTTCGCGGGATCGAGCACCGAGGCCAGCACTGCCCGGCCAGGTTCGAGGGTCCTGCGCGGCCGAACCAGCCCGGACGCAATCTTCAACGCCTCCGGCCCGGACAGGCGCACGATTCCGATCCCGCCGCGCCCCGGGGGGGTGGCTACTGCGGCGATCGTGTCGTGCTCGGGCGGCGAGCTACCCTGTGCGGCACCTTCAGACTTGGCCGGGGAAGACATCCTCTCCGGATGCTAAACCGCGGATTACCGGAGAGCGCCCGCAGGAAGCCCGCGAGGACGAGTTCAGGGACGAAACCACATTTTTATATGACGAATAGCGGGTGGACGCAATCGAATCTACAAAATGTTGTAGAACCTCCGAAACCTCGCGCGCCGATGTTGCTAAATCAATCGGAGTTGCACGTTTCCGGAATTTGGCCCTTTGCTTGCATAAAGCGAAACTCGGTGCTCTATCTGCAGGGTGAAATCGGTCTCAGGAGTGTATTTATGAAGAAGTTCTTGCTCTCATTGCTACTTTTGACTCTCCCCGTTCTCTGTTACGGCCAGGCCATCTCGGTTAATAGCGGATCTCTGCAGGGCACGGTGACGGATCCGACCGGGGCGGCCATTCCGAATGCGGCCATCACTGTCACCAACGTCGGGACAGGGTCGGTAAACGCCATTCACTCCGACAGTGCCGGCCTCTACTCGATTGGTCCGCTGCCTCCCGGCAACTACAAGCTGGTCATCGAGGCTCCGGGGTTCGCGAAGCTGCAAGTCTCAACGGTGGTCCGCACGGGCACGGTGACGGGCGGCAATTTCAAGCTCACGATCGGGCAATCGAGTGAGACGGTGGAGGTTACCGAGGGCGCGGTCCAGGTCAACACCGAGCAGGTGGGCGTCTCGGCAGTTATTACATCGCAGCAGATCGATCAGTTGCCGACGAACGGCCGCAACTTCCTCGGATTCGCGGAGCTGCAGCCCGGCGTTCAGATGCAGAATGGCGACTCCAGCGCCGGCGGCTTCGATCCCACCAAGGCGGGCTACTCCGCACTTTCTTTCAGCGGCACATCAGGCCGCACCACCCGTATCGTGCTGGATGGCCAGGACATCACCGACGAGACCGTGGGCACGACAATCTTCAATGTGGCTGCCGGCTCCGTCGGCGAGATGCAGGTGAACCGCTCGGTCGCCGACCCTTCGGCTGATGATCACCAGCGGCGGTTCGGTTTACGCGTCGACGCGCAGCGGCACGAACCAGTACCACGGCCAACTCTTCTATCTCTTTCAGGATTACCGTGCGCTGTTCGCCGCAGTGAAGGGCACAGAGCCACCGTTCCAGCGCAACCAGTTCGGCGGCAGCGTTGGCGGACCGATCTTCAGGGACAAGCTCTTCTTCTTCGCTGACGTGGAGCGCATCAAGCAGGACTCGTCGGTCCCGACCACGGTGGATGATGGGGCGGTCGGCAGCGGTGCGACGGCCGTGGACACTTCCAGCATTTTCAATGCCTATCCCACGATCCCGACGCCGTCCCGGGATACGTACTTGGCCGGCCGGCTCGACTACAACGGTCCGTGGGGCATGCACATGTTCGCCCGTATTAATTACGAGGCGAACGGCTACGTGACCGGCATTGACTACGCCACGTATTCGAATCGCGATAACGTCCCAGGCATTGCCGGCGGCGTGGACCTGGCCAAAGGCCGCTTCACCCACAGCTTCCGCGGCAGCTTCGAAAAGTTCCACAACTTCATCATTCCGGATGTGAATCCGAAATCGACCTTTGATCCCTTCCCGGGAATTTATCTGTCGTATGGCGCGGTCAACTTGCGCACCGGCTTGAACGACAACGCTCCGCAGAACACGTTCCAGGAAGACCGGCAGCTTCGTTACGACGGCAGCTTCCTCAAGGGCCGCCACAACATCCGGTATGGTGCCTCGTTGAACCGCATTCTGGGCGGCGGCGCGGCGGCGTTCTTCGGCTCTGGCCCGGGTGTCTATCTGAGCAATACCTCGTCCTCGCTCTTCGTCGGTCCCACGGCCAAGAATCCCAACGGACTGGGGTGCGGGGGAGTTGCCGGCGCGGCGCCTTGCCCGGATGATTTCTCGAATGGCTATCATCCGCGCTACTTCTACCTCGGCAATGACCTCGGCGTGTACACCGAGAAGCCGGCGTTCGGTCTGCCCGGCGGCGGACAGGGCGACTGGCGCACCGGGTTCTACGTGAATGACGCGTGGAAAGTCACGCCGAGCTTTACGCTGTCGATTGGCGCTCGCTACGATCGCGACACCGGCCGTACGGACTCCGATCTTGGAGTGATTCCATGCTCGGCCATCGTTGTATCCAGCTTCCCGGGCGGCGTTCCGTGCACCGGCTCTGCTCCTCTGCTCGACCAGTTTGCTCCGGGCATGGGTGGCCGCGTGGCCCAACCGAACAAAAATGTGGCTCCGCAGATCGGCTTCAACTATGCCCCCGCCGCGCTGCACAATCGCACAGCGTTCCGTGGCGGCTTTGGCATCTTCTACGAGAGCTCAGTGTTCAACAACAACCTCTTTGAGCGTAATGCGCGTCTCGCCACCGGCAAGTTCAACCAGTACAACCTGATGTGCCCGAGCGTCGGTGGTGCTTCATCGCTGTTCCTGCCGGGCACGGGAGCCGTCACAGCCAACAGCGCCGGCGTCCCTATCTACTCCACGACCGTCCCCTCCATGTGCACCGAGCCCATGTCCAAGGCCGTGGGCGACATTCTCACTCTCGAGAATGACTTCAAATCCGCTGCGGCGGCCACCGCCGGACCCAATCCGGCCTTCATCGGCAACGTCCTGTACGCCAGCGCGTCGAGCGGCACACAGCTGTTCGCCCCGGATTACAAGTCGCCGTACTCCATCAACTGGAACTTCGGCGTGCAGCAGGAGCTCAAGACGGGCATGGTGCTCAGCATCGACTACGTGCATAACGCAGGTCTGCGCATCGGCCAGTCACATGACGTCAACCACGTCGGCGATGCGCGCTACTTCAACCTGACGGCCGCCCAAAACGCTGTATTGCTTGCTCTGGGCGACTATCCGACCTGCCCGCAGTCCTATTCCCGGGCGGCAATCGACTGCGCCATCTCAAACGGCGCTACCATCGGCGAGTTTGCGCAGTACGGCCTGGACTCCCTTGCTACCCTGACAGGCGGGGCACCCATTCAGTCCGGTGCTTATCCTTATACGACCAGCCTGACTCCGAACGGTGGCGCGGCGTTTCCAGGAGCGAACCCGAACGTCGGCGTGGGCAGCTTCCAGTTCCCGGACGGTAAGTCGGCGTACGACGGCCTGCAGTTCAACTTCAAGGAGCAAAAGGCGAACCCGCTTCCGGGGCTGGCAGAATCCACGCTTGAAGTTTCCTACGCCTACTCGCGATTCATCACCTCGGCGTCGGGCGGTAGCTCGGATCAGTTCTTCCTCGCGAGCGCCTACGACAACAACAACCCGAGCGGATACATGGGCTACGGCAGCCTGGATCGCACGCATATCCTGTCGTTCGGCGGTTCGTTCACGGTGAAGAGGGGACCTCATATCGGCATCATTGGTCACTTCGACTCCGCGCCTCCGACCACCCTTACTCTGGACACGTCGGGCAATGACGGCAGCGGCCTCGGCGAGATCTTCCAGACCGATCTCACGGGTGACGGTACGACTGGAGACTTCCTTCCTGGCACCGAGCAGGGTTATTACAGCCGCAAGATCAAGCCCAACACACTCAACCAGGCGATCACCAACTACAACGGCACCAGTGCCAACCAGCTCACGCCTGCCGGCCACACCCTGGTGAACTCCGGCCTGTTCACCGCCCAGGAGATGCTGCAGATTGGTGCCGTGACGCCTACCCTCGGTCCTGCACCGAGCTACGCGTTCCCGAACCCCACCCTGCGTCAGATGGATGCAGTCATCACCTATCCCATCGGACACGGCATCGTTCACTTCTTGCCCGAGTCGGTCAGTATCGAACCGGGTATCTCGTTCTTCAACGTGTTCAACTTCGCGAACTACAGCGCCTTCCTCGGACCGTCGGGCCAGCTGCTGATCGACTCGTCCGGTGCAGGTTCGCTCAACAGCCCCTACAACCAGGGCATTCGGGACGCTGCGCGGACGACCCGCGGAATCGGCACCTTCGCCGAGGGCGCGCCCCGCACCACGGAGTTCGATCTGAAGCTGAACTTCTAGCAAATAAGCACAGCAAAAACTCAAGTGGCGGAGATTATCTCTCCGCCACTTTTCTTTTTGTTGTTCGTCGGCTGCCGCCGAGCGTCACGACCCGGCGCTTCCGCCGCGTCGTTCAGCGCGTGCGCTTCTTCGCGCTCTTCTTTGCAACTGCCTTCTTCGCGGGAGTTTTTTTAGTCGGCGCTTTCTTTACCGCAGCTTTCTTCAGCCGCCGGTCTTCTTCGCCGGCGTCTTCTTCTGCCGGGCATCGGCGATGTGCTGCTTGATTTCCGTATTCAGCTCGTCCACGCTCAGCGTGGTGGCCGACTTCCGCAGCCGCTCCAGCCCGTAGAAGGCGCGCTTCTCCGCCGAGAAAACGTGCACGATAAAGTCCACGTAATCGAGCAGAATCCACTCCGCCTGCCGCCGCCCCTCAACCGAATTCGGCAGCGTGTTGAAGTCGCGCTTCATGCGCAGCTCAATCTCGTCCGCAATCGCAACGTTCTGCCGCTCGTTGGTTCCATTGCAGAGCAGAAAGTAGTCAGTCAGTCCGCTCTCTGCCGGGTCAAGCGCGAGGATGCGAATGTCCTCCGCCTTCTTGTCCTCGCATGCCGCGGCCGCGGCCGCGAGCATCCTGTTGGTCTCGTTTGTCGCCATCAAAAGCCTCGTCTAATCCTAGCCTAGCGCCCGGCGTCCAGCGCACCGAGTCCGCCCCCGCATCGATCCTCAGCTTCAAGTCCCGTACAGATGATTCGCCTCGATATACTCGAGCACCCTCGAAGGTACAAGCTGCGATGCCGACTCATGCTCGCGCAGACGTGCGCGCACCTCGGTCGCGCTGACCGGGTCCGCAACATCGCCCAGAACTTCAATCTGCGCGCGCTGGTCGGAGCTCAACCCAAGCGAGTCGAGCGAGCGCAGATCAAATCCCGGCCGGCTGACGACAATCCACCGCGCTTCACGCAGCAGATCCTCGGGGTCCTTCCAACGGCGAATCTGCAGAAACGCGTCTGCGCCGACGATGACAAACAGCGGCGAGCCGTCTGCCAATTCGCCCCGCAGCTCGCGGACAGAATCGATCGTGTAATTCGGCGCGCCATTCGCCCGCGGAGCATCGACCGCCGAAGCCTCCAGCCCGCGTGCGCCCTCGCACAGCAGCTCGACCATCCGCAGCCGATCCGGAAACGAAGCCTGCGCGCCCTCCGGCTTCAGAGGCTGTACTCCCGCCGGCGCAAGCAGCACGCGATCGAGCTCAAACCTGTCGCGCGCCGCACAGGACACCGCCAGATGAGCGCGGTGTGGTGGGTCGAAGCTGCCGCCAAACAGGCCCACTCTCATCCCGCTATCGTACCTTCGCGCTCGGCATCATCCTGCGGCAGTATTGGATCCCGCCAGACCCCCTTGCCACCTGATTCCAGGCGCTCGTCCTCGCGAACAGACATTCCGTCCCTCGGAGCCAGAAAGCCAAATACTTCAAAAATCCATAGAAGCTCATCTTTTCACGATACAAAAGCCGAATTTTGCCGCGTAAACAGGCCGGTCTGACTTTGGCAATCAACGTGCAGCTTCATCCTCCAAAGATCGAATTTTGGAGAAACTCTTTTGCGAATGAACCGCGTATTTGCCCGTTGTGCGCTGTTCGCTGGTTTGACCCTGGTCCCAGCGACCCTCCTGCAGGTTTTTGCCCCGTCAGCCCACGCCCAGGCGACCACCGGTAACTTGGCGGGCGTCGTGAAGGACGCCTCAGGTGCGGCGGTCCCCAACGTCAAGCTCAGCATCCGTAATGAAGCGACCGGAGTGACTTCGTCTGTCGTCTCGAACGGCCAGGGTGAATATCGCGCGGACAATCTCCTGCCTGGTGTGTATGACATCGCCGCGTCTGCTACGGGGTTCGCAAACGCGAGCGTTCGGGCTGTCACCATCGCGCTGAACGCGACGGCGACGCAGGACATTACGCTGACCCTGGGCAGCAACAATACGGTGGTCGAGGTATCCGGCGAGGCGGGCGTGGTGCTCGACACGACCAGCGAAAACCTGACCCAGACCTTTGAGTCGCAGGAGCTTTCCTCGCTCCCGACGACCTCGTTCGGCCAAGGCGTTATCAATACGAGCTTGTTGATTCCCGGCGTCAGCTCGACGGGCGGCGTCGGCATCGGTGTCGGCCCCTCGGTGGCAGGTCAGCGCCAGCGCGACAACAACTTCATGATCGAAGGTATTGACAACAACGACAAGTCCACGACGGGACCGCTCGTGTACGTACCGAACGATGCCGTGGGCGAGTTTACCGCCATTACGACCCAGTTCTCTCCGGAGTTTGGTCACTCGGCCGGCGCGCAGTTCAACACCAACATCATCTCCGGCACGAACCACTTCCACGGCAAGCTGTATGAGTACTTCCGCAACCGCGACCTGGATGCCGCGGGCGGCACTGCCGGAGCGAAGCAGCCGATCGGCCGCTACGACAACAATCGTTATGGCGCAGAGGTAGGCGGCCCGATCATTCATAACAGGCTGTTCTTCTTCGGCAACTATGAGCGGAACACCATTGGGCAGAACGCTACGTATGCGCTCTGCGTTCCGGACACGGCCGGCCGCGCGGTTATCGCCGCCCAGCAGAGTGCCCCGGGGTACTCCAGCACCAACGTCGCTCAGTTCCTGCAGTACATCCCCCAGGCCAATGCCGGCAATGCTGCAGATATCTGCGGCGCCACGTCCCTGTCGCTCTACAGTGGACCGGAAGACCCAGCGACCAACAACCAGACCGGGACCTTGCAAGGTCTGGTCACGCTGGGCAGCTATAACGTCAGCGCGCCGAACTTTACGAACCAGGATGTAATCGTCGGGGGGATGGACTACACGATCTCCCAGAACGACACCCTGCGCGGCCGCTATATCTACAACAGGGTGTCCTCTACTGACACCGCTGCCCCGCTGCCCTCGTTCTGGGCACAGAACCCCACCAAGTTTCATCTCGTGGCTCTTTCAGAGTTCCATAACTTCACGCCCAACCTGGTCAACGAGGCGCGTATCGGGTTCAACCGGTTTGAGCAGCGGATCGTTGTCGGTTCACAGAGCTTCCCAGGCCTGGACTCGTTCCCGAACCTCGTCTTCTACGACCTCGG
The DNA here is from genome assembly GCA_963777205.1 of uncultured Acidobacteriaceae bacterium. Classification (GTDB taxonomy): domain Bacteria; phylum Acidobacteriota; class Terriglobia; order Terriglobales; family Acidobacteriaceae; genus Granulicella. Next base: position 1,057,041 of record CAVZPQ010000001.1, read on the forward strand.
AGGCGGCGGCACCTACCTCGGACCGGATGAGAACGCGCCTCAGTTTACGATCCAGAACCTGTATCAGGTGACGGACAACGTCAGCTATACCAAGGGGCACCATACGCTCAAGATCGGGTTTGACGGGCGCAAGTACATTTCGCCCCAAGGCTTTACGCAGCGTGCGCGTGGTGACTATGAGTGGTCCTATCTTAGTGACTACCTGCACGACTACGCGACCGGACCGAACGACTTTGCCGAGCGGTCCTCCGGAAGCCACACCTACTATGGCGATCAGATGGCGCTGTATGGATACGTGAACGACACGTACCGCGCAACCACCAATCTGACCCTGAATCTTGGGCTACGGTATGAGTTCACGTCGGTTCCCACTGGAGAGCGGGCGCAGGCACTCAATTCCATCGCCAATGTCCCGGGCCTGATTACCTTCCATGCCCCGCAGCCGGCGTATACCAACTTCGCGCCGCGGTTCGGCGTAGAGTGGGCCCCCTCGCAGAAGACCTCAATCCGCGCCGGCTACGGTCTGGCCTATGACGTCCTTTTCGATAACCTCGGCGTCCTTTCCTTCCCGCCGGAGTTCTCCACCACCCAGGATGTAGGCCAAGGTGTTGCCCCGGACTATTCTTCTCCGAACTTCCTGAAGAACGGCGGCCTGCCTCCAGGCAAGGGCACCGGCACAACAACCTTCGCAACCCCAGCGGCAGCTCGCGCAGTCACTTCGGCATACGTACCCGATCAGGTTGTTCCCTACACCGAGAACTACAGCCTGACGATCCAGCACCAGCTGGCCAACGGCCTGACCGCTGAGATCGGCTATGTCGGCGACCACGGCGTGCATCTGCCGACACAGAACCAGCTGAACAAGCAGCCCAAGACGACGCCGCAGAACTATCTGCCCACGTATGTCAACGGCGTCGCGATCAATGGGAAGGGATCGAACGCGACCAACCTGGCAGCTATCACTGCGAACTCCAGTGTTGTGCCTGCATTCCTCGCTGCCGGCTTGACCACCACGATCACTTCGTTCCAACCCTTTTCCGGATCGAATTACAACGGCTTGGTGGCAAGTCTCCAGGGCCGGATGCACAATGGCCTGCAACTCAATGCCTCCTACACCTGGTCGAAGGCTATGGATAACGCCACGGCCGAGGTCTTCGCGACTACCCTGGCGCCCCGGCGTCCACAGAACCCACGTGATTTGAGTGCCGAGTACAGCCGCTCCGTACTCGACCATACCCACCGTCTGACCTTCGAGGCGAACTACAACTTCCAGCTTTCGAAGAACCATAGCTGGCTGGTTCGCAACGTGGTCGGTAACTGGGTCGTCTCGCCTATCTACACGTACGAATCACCGGAATGGGCGACCGTGCTCAATGGCAGCAATGCGCTGATCACGGGTGATGGAGCTTACGTCGGTCGGCCGATCGTCAATCCTAACGGCGTCAAGAACACCGTCTCTGCGGTTACCTCAGTCAAGGATGCGAGTGGGAATGTAATCGGCTACTCTGCGGTCAATCCGAACGCCTACTACATCCAGGCCGGCAACGGCGCCATGCCTGATGCCAGCCGCCAAACGCTCGAGGGCCGGCCCATCGATAACCTCGACCTCTCCGCGTACAAGCGCTTCACCGTGCACGAGCGCTATACGTTGGAGTTCGGCGCGCAGGCGCTCAACGCCCTCAACCACGCTCAGTATGTCTCGGGTTCCGTGGATGACGCGGGTACCTACAGCTACACCGGGCTCAGCTATCAGACCATCCTCAGCGGTGGACAGCCGAGCTCAGTGTTCGGCCATCCCGAGCTGGTGTTCGGCAACAACCCGCGCATCATGCAGCTCTCTCTGAAACTGATGTTCTAGCACTTAGAGCATCATCCAAAGGGGACAGGCCTAGGCCTGTCCCCTTTACTTTTCTGCACCATTTCAAGTAGCGGGTCGATCTGCGCTAAGTCGCTGATTCCAAGCTGCGTATACACGTAGGCACCGGCCTTCGCCCGCCTTCGAAACAGCCTATAATAGAAGCTGACGATGCCTGACGATCAGAACCAGCTCCCCCTCGGCTCAGACGGAACCCCCAGCCCCGCAGGACGCCAACTCCAACAACCCGCCCCCCGGCGGCGGCGGAGACGGCCCCGGCGCGCCCACCGGCCCCGGCGCCCTGCAGATGTTGCCCATCAACATCGAGGAGGAGATGCGCCGGTCGTATCTCGACTACTCCATGTCGGTCATCATCGGCCGCGCCCTGCCCGACGCCCGCGACGGCCTCAAGCCCGTCCATCGCCGCGTGCTCTACGGCATGCAGGAGATGGGCCTGCAGTTCAACAAGAAGTACACCAAGTCGTCCAAGGTCGTCGGCCACGTGATGGGCAACTTCCACCCGCACGGCGACTCCGCCATCTACGACACGCTCGTCCGCCTCGCGCAGCCCTTCTCGCTCCGCTACATCCTCGTCGACGGCCAGGGTAACTTCGGCTCCGTCGACGGCGACCCACCCGCCGCCATGCGTTACACCGAAGCCCGCATGACGCGCATCGCCGGCGAGATGCTCGCCGACATCGACTCCGACACCGTCGACTTCGTCCCCAACTACGACGAGTCCACCACCGAGCCTTCCGTCCTGCCCTGCCGCATCCCGAACCTCATCGTCAACGGCTCCAAGGCATCGCCGTCGGCATGGCGACCAACATTCCGCCACACAATCTCACCGAAGTCCTCAACGCGACCATCGCGCTCATCCAGAAAGAAAAGAGCCGACATCCGCCCCGACCTCGCCATCGTTCTCGAGCACGTGCAGGGCCCCGACTTCCCGACCGCCGGCATCCTCTACGGCCGCGGCAATCTCGCCCAGACCTACAAGACCGGCCGCGGCCGCTTCATCATCCGCGCCAAGTGCGGCCTCGAGCAGATCACCGGCGGACGCCAGGCCATCATCGTCAAAGAGATCCCCTACCAGGTCAACAAGTCCACGCTGATCAAAAAAATCGCCGAGCTCGTCAACGACAAGACCATCGACGAAATCTCCGACGTGCGCGACGAGTCCGACCGCGACGGCATGCGCATCGTCATCGAGCTCAAGCGCGGCGCGCAGCACGAGATCGTCCTCAACCAGCTCTACAAGCACACCCAGATGCAGGAAAGCTTCTCGATGATCTTCCTGGCTGTGCACAACAACCAGCCCAAGGAGCTCTCGCTCCCCGCCGCCATCCACGCCTTCATCGATCACCGCATCGACGTCGTCCGCCGCCGCACCGCCTTCCTGCTCAACAAGGCCCGCGAGCGCGAGCACATCCTGCTCGGCTACCAGATCGCGCTCGACCACCTCGACTCGGTCATCAAGATCATCCGCCAGTCATCCTCCCGCGCCGACGCCCGCGAGAACCTCTTCCAGTTCTTCTCCAACCGCCGCATCAATCTCCGCGGCACCGAGATCACGCGGCGTCAAGCTCGACCCCGCCAAGTACGACATCGACCTCACCGGCGGCAGCGTCTCCGCCCTGCTCGCGAACAACGCCGCGCGGCACGCTCATCCTCAGCTACCGCCAGATCGACGCCATCCTCGAGCTGCAACTCTACCGCCTCACCCAGCTCTCCATCGACGAGCTCCTCAACGAGCTCCGCGCCGTCCGCGACAACATCGCCGAGTTCGAGTCCATCCTCGCCTCCGAGAAAAAACTCCGCCGCGTCATCATCAAGGAGCTCGAAGACATCCGCGAGCGCTACGGCGACGCACGCCGCACCGCCATCATCGACGAGTCCGCCGAGCTCACCCTCGAAGACCTCATCGCCGACGAGCAGGTCGCCGTCACCGTCTCCAACACCGGCTACCTCAAGCGCACGCCCATCTCCATCTATCGCCAGCAGAAGCGCGGCGGCACCGGCCGCATGGGCATGAAGACCCGCGAGGAAGACTTCGTCTCGCAGCTCATCATCGACTCCACCCACGCCTTCCTGCTCTGCTTCACCAACACCGGCCGCGTCTACTGGCTCAAGGTCTACGAGATCCCCGACGTCGGCGCCGCCGGCAAGGGCAAGGCCATGGCCTCGCTCGTCGACCTCCAGCCCGGCGAAAAAGTCGTCACCATCCTCCCCGTCCGCCATCTCGACGAGGAAGGCAAGTTCGTCCTCTTCGCCACCCGCAACGGCACCGTCAAGAAGACCGCACTCCGCGACTTCTCCAACGTCATGGCCCGCGGCATCATCGCCATCGGCATCGACAAGGACGACGAGCTCGTCACCGCCCGCATGACCGACGGCGAGCAGGTCATCTTCCTCGCCACCCACGACGGCATGGCCATCCGCTTCGACGAGCGCGACCTCCGCGCCATGGGCCGCCCCGCCTTCGGCAACCGCGGCATCTCGCTCAAGAAGGGCGACTACGTCATCGGCGCCGCCGTCACTCCCTCCCCCGAGGCCCGCAACAAGCAGCGCCTCGCCGCCGCCGCCGCCAAAGGCCTCAAGGACCAGGTCGAGAAGGCCATCGACGAAGCCATCGACTCCGCCGCCGCCCAACCGCTCTCCCTCGCGCCCGCCGACGACACCGCCGCCGCGCCCGCGCTCTCTGACGAAGCCGCCGCCAAGCTCCAGAAGCTCGACGAGAAGCTCGGCCTCACCCCCTGCCTCATCCTCACCGTCTCTGAAAACGGCTACGGCAAGCGCACCGACGTCGACGCCTACCGGCTCCAGACCCGCGGCGGCAAGGGCGTCATCAACATGAAGGCCAACTCCAAGGTCGGCAAAGTCGTCAGCATCCAGCTCGTCGACGACACCACCGAGATGATGGTCATCAGCCAGTTCGGCAAAATCATCCGCATCGACACCAAGAGTGTCCGGGCCGCCGGCCGCTCCACCTCCGGCGTCCGCCTCCTGAACCTCGAAGCCGACGACAAAGTCGCCAGCGCCACCATCATCCCCCCCGAAGACCCCAAAACCAACGGGGAAAACGGCACGCTCGTGCAGTAGGTCCGAATCCCGGATGCCCGAACGAATCTACCTTGACTCCTGCGTTCTGAATCGGCCTACCGACGATCAGACGCAGGAGCGCATTCGGATTGAGGCCGAGGCCATCGCTCGCGTTCTCGATGGCGTTGCAGGCGGCAGCCTGGAGTGGATCAGCAGCTCTATCGTGGAATTTGAACTCCGCCGAAATCCGAACATACGAAAGCGTGACGACTCGCTTCAACTGTTGTCCTTGGCATCGACTATCGTCCCACCGACTACGGCCACTCACGTCCGCGCTACGGCACTCCAGGCCGAAGGATACGGTCCGTTCGACGCCCTCCACCTTGCGTTAGCAGAAGAAGCGAATGTCACCACCCTCCTCACCGTGGACGACCGATTCCTCCGGCGCGCCTCAGCCAGACCCTCCGGAACGTCTCCGGCTGTGGAGAATCCTGTAAGCTGGATCGGCAGGAGAGAGCCATGGCTCATCAAGCGATAACGCAGAACATGACGGACGCGGAGTTCGATCGTCACGTGATGGGCATCCTCGCGCGCGAGCTCGGCCCCGGCGGCTTCGCCCGGTTCCTCATGCTGCACCGCTCCGGCAAAGACGACTACACCGTCGACCGTCAGCAATGGATTGGCCAGCTCACCGTCGACGAAATCTGGCGCGAACTCGAAGCACAAGGCTTGACGCAGAAGCACTAGCCGCAAGGTCGCCCCACACCACCGAGATGATGGTCATCAGCCAGTTCGGCAAAATCATCCGCATCGACACCAGAGAGTGTCCCGGGCCGCCGGCCGCTCCACCTCCGGCGTCCGCCTCCTGAATCTCCGAAAGCCGACGACTAAAGTCGCCAGCGCCACCGTCATCCCCCCCAAGACCCAAAAACGAACGGGGAAAACGGCGCATTAGTGCAGTGACGAGCTGATGGACTTGGACGTAGCGAGACTTGCACATCAAGTTACGCCGACGCCACTCTCCCAAGCGAAGCACCTGTGATGCGTTGAAAATCCGCGTTAGGGATGAAGCCGGACCGTTTCCCTTGGTGGCCGATGAAGTTCGTCGCGTACAGCGAGAGGGCAGCATAAGCCGAGCTCCGGTTTGGATAGATACGAGCTCGTACCGGTCTTCGCCAAATGCGTGAAATGGCCGCTAGGTCACCAGGACCTGCTATACCCGTATACCGCAGCGGTGCCGTGCCCAACCGAAAATCCTCAAGTTATTCTCAGCCTCAAAGGTCACCCGGACTTCTGACTCGTTGCGGATATCGACGAAATTCATCCGAACGATGCAAGAGTAGGTCTGTTTTTCTCCTCTCTCATTCAGGATCGTCAGTGGAGGAAAAAAATCGTAGCAGTCTTTGCTGAGCCAAAAATACTGCGTTCCCTTACCTTCTTCTGATCCCGGCGACGCCAAGATGCGCGCGGTGTCAGCATGGCCAAGCCTGAGGATCATGGTTACCTCGTCGCTGTCGTCCAACACGATCGCCTTGGACTCCTCGTCGTACAGCAACTGCCACACAGGCGCGCTCGTATCATTGAGTGACGGCCGGTGAATATCCCAACTCTGGGCGAGAATGTTAGAAAACATCTTGCTCCAGGAGAAGCCCAACTCACGGGATGTCAGCGCATCTAGATAGACCGCCATTTCAACGTTTTGCGCCATTCCGGGGCCGGTGAAATTTCCGCTAGTTACTACCACCCGTTGGCCGTCTCCTGTATCGGATCCATAGCTCTTGGCGTGCATCAGACGCTTGCGATTCACAATATGAACGTCGACACCACAATCTAGAAGCTCTCTAACGACCCGTTCCTCTTTAAGATTCTGGCGGGTACTTCCGCTAAATAGAGCAACCACTCGCCCACCGTGCTCCACATGGTGCCGAAACACCGGAAAGAACCGCACGCCTCCGTTATAGTTTGCGAACCCAGAGATGACGTAGAAGGTTGATCTGAGCTTCGGCTCGCGAACCCAGACGCGTTCACAGATGGACCAGACCCTTACTGTGTCCGGTGGAATAAACGTTCGGATGAAGAGTTAGCTCGTTCATTGATTTCGGAGGATGAGAAGGGTTTCCGCGGCAACGGCGTTAGTGACGTGGAACCCAAACCGCCGGTAAGTCTGCAGCGGTATGGTTTCGGTAAGTATCCACCCCACATTTTTGGCCAAGCTCGCCAAGTGTTTAGGAGTGTCGATGTCATATCGATTGCCGCCCAAGATGGTGTGATTGTGACCAACTACCAACGCGAACGGCGCCTGATCCTTCATCAACGTACGGACTGAAGCAAAGCTGCGTTGCATAGAGGCAAAATAGCGATACAGGAGCGAAGGAACTGCTCGCCTTCGGAAGCCGTCTTCGGGACCGACGGCACGGCTCAAGTCTAAGCAGAATTCAGCCTCGGAGGGAATCTGCATTTAGGTTCATGGCCGTGACAGCCAGCTCACGCCTGCCGCGCAACTCCCGGCTGCCAATGAGCTCCGATTCGAACTGGTGATCCTACTGGGGCTGGCCAATTCGAGCCACACCAGTGAAAGCCGCTGGGTGTCGATGTATGGGAGCGCCATAGCATAGGGAGGGCTCGTCAATGCCACATCGAAAGGCCGCCAAGATCGCTTCGGCGCACCAGTCGAAATATCATGAAGAACGGCACTCCCGCTTCGTTTCCTCAGTCCCACAATCGACTGTGCCGAAACCACACGTTCCAGAAACTGTTCCGCTGCCGTGAGGAATGCCTCCAAGAAAGGAACTTCCGGCAACGGCGAGCTCCGCCTGCGGATTCGGAGGTCCTTCGGGTCTTGGAGCGAGTAATCTCTCAGGAGATTACTTGCGATCATAAGGAAAACGGGTGCCAAATCTCCTGTCGCGCCGCGGATTACAGCGTTGAGTCCTTCGATTTGAGCGAGGATATCCGCCAAAAACCAACCCGATAAATACTGAAACCGAAGAGCATCTTTGGTGCTGGAAAGCCTGTGCGCGGGCCGCTTCCGTCGCTTCGCGAGCTTCGCAAGAACCGCAGATAATTGAATCGCAGGAGTGGACAGGGCCAGACCTTAGCATTCGCCAAAAAAACTGCCAACGGGTTAACATTGGTTCCGTACCCGGAAGCGCCCAGGTGAGCGCTTTCGATCAAGGTGGTCCCACTTCCGGAGAACGGGTCAAATACCCGTTGCGATTTTTGAACCTTAAAAACATTCAAGATCGCGCGAGCAATTTGCGGATTGAACTTTCCTTTGTACTCGTGAAGGCCGTGGACTGAGTACCGGGTCGCCTGCCTGTTCCTGCTCGATCGAGCAGCAGTTTCGAGCTGCGATTGCACGGTCGCTGTATACCCCGCACCATTCTATAGCCAGCAAAATAGGTCAGATTTTTCGCAGGGTGCGAACTAACATAGGTGTCTAACTCCACTCCGCCGTCTACGAAGCATGTCTTAGCAGGCCCGAGAAGCGATTGACCTCTCGCAGAGCAAGCTCGCGCTCGTAGGGGAAGTACTGATAATCATGCCAAGTCAGGCGCATACCTATCCCACATACCTCAACATGAGTACCGTCTCTGTCTTTATGTTGGCGTGCGACAGGTTGAAAAAAGACTTGCGGTTCGGGGACACGACCCGTTCTGCGGCACATTCACGCTCGAAGCCAAAGGCGCCAGCTACATTTTGAATAATCTCGGCATTATTCACGATCTGCCCATGAATTTTCGAGCGACCAATTACAAAACAGACGAGCCCATCTCGCGTCATCACGCGACTGAGAAGCTTAAGGGTGCCCGCCATCTGATCACGGAAGCTCTCGTGAGTGTGGCGGTGCTTCTTGAAAAAAGTGTGCGCGCGCGCCAATCTCCTGATGTTTCACAGCGATAGGATCAAATCCGAGCCACCACATCCGGTACTTGTGATAGAGCCAGTATTCATAGGCATTCGGATAAGGCGGAGATGTGATGACCAAGCTGATCGGCATCCGAATGCATTCGGGATTCAGGCTCAACACGTTTCCCTCTATAACAGCCGACGGAGCCAAGCGGTAATCGCGGTCGGTTAGAGCGGAAAATATGCGCCGCGCTGCACGCTCAAATTCGCGAAAAACCTTTTCCTCGGTAATATTCTTCTCCACTGCCGCATAACGAGTGTCACTGTCCTGATTTGAGACCCGCACGATGATGCTGGAAAGCGCGAGCTGCAAAATTTCCCGATGATGGGCCGGAACTATCCCGATCGCTGACTTGAGCTGCGCAATAGCACGTTGCGCAGGCGGGGAAAACCAATGGTCCAAATTCGGTAGTGGCGGGGAACCGCGCAGCGGGCCTCATTCTGGCGGCCAGAGCGATTTCGATTCATCTGGAACTGAGCAAATCTGCGGGTAGTGGAGAGGTTTTGACTCTTGTTATCAGGCAGGCTATCGGATTAAGGTCGACTCCCGAAGGACGGAATACCTCCTTCGCTGGCATTCGACCAGCGTCGTACGCTGCCGCAAAAAGGATCTAGAACTGCCGTTCCCGTGCGCGGCTGGCAATTTCCAACACCGCCCTAGGAAGCTCTGTGATCAATTTCGCCGGGTACGGGTGTATCCCTTCTAAGCTACTGTGGCCAACTCGTTCCGGAAAATCCCACTGACCCAATTAAAGCGCTTTGATAACAGAGCGTGTTCAAACTGCTGGACCTGGGCCATCATGCCAAATACTAACTGCGGAAATCCCTTCTGGGCCCTAACCTGTGCATAACTGGACGCGCCAATCCCCGCCGCCACTCCCCACGTCTAACCTCAGCGGAGCCCACCATGATCCGCGCCACTCTGTTTCTCGCCGCTGCAGCCGCCCTCATCCCCGCCGCCCACGCGCAAACTCCGTTAGACCCCTGCAGCCTCCTCACCCCTGACCAGATCAAAGCCGTCCTCAACTCGCCGGTCGAGCCCGGCCAGCCGGGCGTCGCCAAAGACTCCAACGAATGCACCTGGAGCGACGCCAACGGCGCCGACCGCCTCTACATCGCCCTCCGCCCCGCCGCCGAGTTCCGCACCATCCGCTCCAACATCGAGAAGGCCGGCGGCCACACCACCCCCGTCACCGGCCTCGGCCAGGACGCCTTCTTCGTCTCCCCCGACGAGTCCTCCGCCGCCCTCTACATCCTCACCAAAACCCACCTCGTGCTCCTCACCGTCACCCTCCCCGACGCCCCCCAGCCCACTGGCAGCCAGCCGACCACCACCCAGCAAACCACCCAGGCCGCCGAAAAGACCCTCGCCACCCAGATCCTCCCCAAACTCTGACCTCACCGGAAAAAAGTACCCCCCCACCTGATAACTCGCCCAAATGCAATATTTTGCCGATAAGTTATCTGAATGCAATATTTTGGCGACACTAGCCAATAGAATCAATATTTTGCGACCATAACGGTGGGAGGGGGGTATGGGTACCCTTACTGCTAATCGCACGCTTCACCTGATCCAGAGCACCCGGCGCCAACTCATGCCAGTCTTCTCAAACCAAATAACCGCATGACCCACCGTCCCCGCTCCTATCTGCAGCCGACGCTTTGCGCCCTGGCCGTCCTGGCCTGCGAGCTCATCAGCCGCCCCTTCACCACCATGAACGTCTGCGATGACGGGCCCTACATCCGCACGGCCCGCACCTTCGCGAACACCGGCCACCTCGTCTACAACGGCTGGGAAGGCGCGATGGTGATCGCGCAAATCTACCTCGCGCAGCCGTTCATCAAGCTCTTCGGCTACTCCTACACGTCTGTCCGGATGAGCACGCTGCTGCTGGCTGTCGTCGCGGCGTTCATTCTTCAGCGCACCGTCGTTCGAACCGGCATCTCCGAGCGCAACGCTACGCTCGCCACTCTTGCGGTCGTGATCTCGCCGATCTACCTCATGTTCGCAGCCACATTCATGAGCGATATCGGCGGCCTCTTCGCCATAACCCTCTGTATGTATGGCTGCGTTCGTGCGATCCAGGCATCGGCGGATCGCTCCGCAGTCGGATGGATCTGTTTTGCCGCGTTCACCTGCGCACTCTTCGGCACGTCTCGTCAGATCGCCTGGCTGGGCACCCTGGTGATGGTCCCTTGCACGCTGTTCCTGCTACGCCACCGCAGACGTGTACTCCTCGGCGGTGCGGTTGCGACGGCGATTGCGTTCCTGCTCATTCTCGGCTGCATGCTTTGGTTCAGCCGGCAGCCGTATGTTATTCCGGTGCCGCTCATCGTCCGGCCATTTCCAATGCACGCTGCCTTACGGCAGTTAAGCTTCATCGTCTTCGAAATCCCGTTCCTGATCCTTCCTCTCTTCGCCATCTTCCTTCCAAGCATCTTCAGGAGCCGTGCCTCGATCAGATTCCCGCTCCTGGCGATGCTCCTCGCCTACGTCGTACTGGCGTTCCTCTCGCGCAACGGGCCCAACCCGGACCTCCGCCTGGAACCGACCGCCGGCAACGCGGGAAGCTGGCTCACTCCCTCCGGAGTCTTCACGACTGTGCCCGGCGCCCCCATGCTCCTGGACACCGGCGCCTTGATTCTCCTCACCATCGTTTGTATTGGCGGACTGCTTGGGGTCGTTGCCGTTGTCCTTCAACTGCGCGGAGCAAAATCGTCAGCGCCACGCGCGACAGACGGCGGCCTCTCCTGGCAACAACTTGGGATTCTTTTTTTGCCGTTCTCCGCCGCGTATTTCCTGCTGTTGATGGCTGCCGTCGGAACCACGCACACCATCTTCGATCGCTACGCCATCGGACTTCTCGGTCCAACAGCCATCATTCTCGTTCGCCTCTACCAGGAAAAAATCGGCAGCAGGCTGCCGCGCGCGGCCGTTCTCCTCGTCATTCTCATGGCTGCGTACGGGACGGTGGTCACGCACAACACCTTTGCGCTCGACCGCGCACGCGTGGATCTGGCCGATGAGCTGCATTCCAAAGGCGTCGCCTTCACCTCAATCGACGGCGGTTGGGATTACAACCTCGACACCGAACTGGACCACGCGGATTACATCAATGATCCCCGGATCAAGAACCCGGCGGACGCATACGTTCCCCCGCCTCCGGCCGCGTCGGGTAATTGCCCGGTCTTTTGGAATGAGAGAACACCGCACGTCCATGCGGTCTACGGCATCTCGTTCCTTCCGGATACCTGCTACGGCAGAGCGCCGTTCGCTCCCGTCCAGTACCGTCCCTGGCCTTTGCGGCCGCGGCTCAACCTCTACGCTGTCCGTTATCTTCCACCGGCTAAGTGATTCATTTGATCGTCGCCGTTCGAGCGACGGCGCGGTTCGCCCGGGCCGAGCAGGCGGTCCTAAGGACGTCGTCCCGTTTCACTTCTTCTTCAGCGCCTTCTTCAGATGGTTCGCGCAGCCTCCCGCCCACATGCTGTACACCTCACCATCCAGCAGGTTCGCATCCACCCGCTTGGCCGTATAGGCGAACACCATTTCGCCAGTATGAGCATCGTCGATCGAGATGTTTGCCTGGCCGTGAAGGTAGACGAAGTTCGACTTCAGCCACGCCGGCTTCTTCACGTGCGCCTCGCCGGTCAACACGAAGTCGGCCTTCTCGCGCTCGTCCACCAGAACCACCGGGACCTTCTTCTTCGTAATCGCCTCGGTCACCAGATCCCCAAACCCGTTCATGGGCTCTACGAAGAGCTTCACCCCCGGCCCGAACACCGGCGCGGGCGAAACAGTAGTCGCAGCGGGAACATCGGATGCGCCTGCAGTGGCCGCGTCCGTCGGTGGTTCGGTTGAATCTTCCGCAGAGGGTGGGGTCGAAGGTATGGCTGCCGCCGGTGTCTCCGCTGTCGCGGCGGGCAGAACGGCAGGCTCCGCCTTCGGAGACTCGGCCACGGTCGGCTGCTGCGGCGCGGTCTCCTGCGGAGGCACCGCCTGCTGTACAAGCGAGGCTTGCGGGGCAGGCTCCGCCGGTTGCGTCGAGGTCGTCTGGGCGAGCGATGTACAACTCAACAAAAGGAGCACCGCAGGAACGCTTCGAAAAGCTTTCATGTGCACCTCGCGTATTCGCGAAAACACTAATCCGCCGAACGCCGCAAGACTACCGCCGGGCATCACCAGCACCAACACAACTTCCGGGGGCCACCGTCCGGGTTCGACCAATACCCGCCTCATCGATCGCCAAGCCGATCTCGCGCGCTGCGGCTCACCACAAATCGCGCCGGGCAGGCAAACGCAGATGGGCGATTCAGCCATTCGTCACATCCGGCCCTCGCCTCGTGGCCAATTCCGCCGAACCCCACTGCCTACGGCTAGAATGGCGCGCATGCGCAAACTGCTCGCTCTTCTCGCTCTGCTGGCCGTTTCCCCGTTTGCATTCGCTCAGTCGCCGCAGCCCAAGCCAATGGACCTCCGCGCCGTGCTTGCTGGCCCAGCTTCACTCCACGCATGACAAGGCAGAGTGGTTCGTCCCGTCGACACAGCCGTGGCCGGGCTGACCGCCGAGCAGGCCCGCTGGACGCCCACCGCCGGTGGCATCGATGCCAAGTCCGCCCAGATGCACTCCCCCGCCCAGCTCGTCGCACACCTTATCTACTGGAATGAGAACGCGCTCGCGCACCTCAAAGGCGAAAAGGCCGCCGCCTACTCCGGTAATAACGAGGACACGTTCGTCGGCTACGACGTCAACCAGATCACGCCCGCGCAGTGGAGTGCGCTGGTCGCACGGCTCGACCATGTGATGAGCGGTCTCGAGCAGTGGGTCCAGTCCGCGTCCTCCGCCGACCTGGCCAAAGGCGCCAACACCGTCGCGCACGTCGGCACGCACAACGCCTACCATATCGGCGAGATCGTCTATGTCCGCAAGCTGCAGGGATCCTGGAACCCGGAGAAAGGCGTCAAGTAGCGATCCACTGGCTAAGCTCCGCGGCGGACATGTGATGTCTGGCGATGGTTCAGGCGAATCGGCATCCAAATCACTGGAGCCCAACATGATCCGCACGTTTCTGACCCTCGCCGCCACAGCCACGCTTGTCGCCGCCGCGCACGCGCAGTCCCCCTGCAGCCTGCTCACCCCCGACCAGATCAAGCCGCTCCTGAATGGTGCCGTCACCCCTGGGGTCCCGGGCGGCACGAAAGACTCGCCCGACTGCACCTGGAAGGACGCCAAAGGCGAGGACCGGGTGTATGTCAGCCTCAAACCCCGGGACACCTTCAATGTCACGCGCGCCCAGATGTCCAACACCGGCCGCCTCGCCTCGGTGACCGGCGTTGGCGAGGACGCCTTCTTCGTCACCTCGCCGGCCGGCTCAACGGCGTATCTCTACGCGCTTGGTAAGCACCACCTGCTGCTGCTCCAGGTGAATATCCCGAACGCCAGCCGCAACGACAATGAAGCCGCCGAGAAGGCGCTCGCTGCCAGCGTGCTTCCCAAGATTTAGGGTTGCTGGCTGCCGCGGCAAAAGTGACCCCCCACCTGTTAACTCCCCTGAATGCAATACTTTGCTTGTAAGTTGCTGAATCGAGAGACTTTGCCGAGAACGCGAGCAGGAAGTCCACCCACAACTCTCCTGTTCTGAAGACTCTGCGCAAAAACAACAGGGGAAGGGGGCTAGCGCCCGGTAGCGCGCTCTGAGCCGGCTCGGGCCGTGCGTCCGCTCGCCCGCTCGATTCGCGAATTCGCTCGCGTCGCCTCGTAATAGACCCCACAGGCGCTCACCACAATCCGGTTCGGCGCCACCATCAGCACGGAATCGCCCGGAATCTCGGTGCTCGCCGGCAGCACAGCCGCATCCTCATGCTGCATGTCCACCTCGGTCAGGGCCGGCACCCGGACACCGATCTGCGCGAAGCTCGCCGGCTCCGGGGTGCCGTCGTTCTCCTTGCGAAACTCCTCCGCAGTCACCCGGCGCGTATCGATGTCCTGGAGCGGCACCACCCCACCCCGCCACCGCATCCAGCTCTGCGAATAAGTCAGCGTGGAGCCCACCAGGGAGCGGGCATCGTCACGCGTCCAGCACCCGGTATTCGTCGTCGGCAAAATTCTGGTGATGCGCCAGGTTCCGCGCAGCGAAGCCGGAAGCTGCTCTGCACCTGCTGTTTTCAGCCCGCCTGCAAATGATCCAACCAACAAAGTGGCCATCCAAAATCTGCGGCCCGAATGCAAGCCCAACACTGTCGTTCTCCTCATACAAGGCTCGTTCCGCGCGCTGATTCGGCGAGTGAGCCGTTCACCCCATTCGATGCGACCAAAATGCCGGATGCTGCCAAACGCCGTCTCGATACCGTTCGCTGCACCATTTCCCCGTTCGCTGCTCGGAACGCGACTTCGACCGCCAGAAACAGTACCCTGACACGTGGTCGGGCATCTTAAGGACTGACGGCATGTACTTCTTGGGCCAGAGGTTACCACGATAGCCCGGACCCGATGCGATGGACGCGGGCGACGCCCGCAGTGAAGCCAGCAAGAACTCTGCAGGATGCTGCAACAAGTCTTCTCAGGAGAGACGAACAACATGGGCAAAGCGGTGAAGCTCCTCGAAAAAGGTGTAGTGCTCGGAGCACGCGCGAGCTGGGTAGTGTTTGACAAGCTGAACTCCATCAGCCCCAACAAGAGCTTCACGCCGAAGTGGTCGGATAAGCCTCTTCTGAAGAGCTACCAGAAGGAGAAGCCGCCGCTGGGCTGGCCGCGCACCACCGACTCTCTCTGCCCCAAGTGCGTGCCTGAGATCCGGCAGCAGATCATCGACGGCAAGCTGCCGCACGAGATTCTTCTCAACGAGAAGGTCGGCGAGATCAAGGCGCAGATCATTGAGCGCGACGGCAAGATCCTGATGGTGAAGGATTGCCCGATCCACGGCCACTTCGAGGACGTGATGTCCATCGATCCGCCGATGATGAAGCACCTCGAAGACGTCTTCCCCGGCCGCGACATCCGCGCGCACAACGATGAGAAGCTGCACAATCACGGCACGTCGACCGTGACCCACGGTCGTGGGTCAGTGCTGACGATCGACCTCACCAACCGCTGCAACATGATGTGCGATCCGTGCTTCATGGACGCGAACCAGGTCGGTTTCGTGCACGAGCTGACGTGGGACGAGATCAAGACCATGCTCGACAACGCGGTGCAGATCAAGCCGCGGCGTCAGATGTCGGTGCAGTTCTCGGGCGGCGAGCCCACGCTGTCACCGTACTTCCTCGACGCTGTTTCGTACGCGCGCAAGGTTGGTTACAACTCCGTCCAGGCCGCGACGAATGGGATCGAGTTCGCGAAGTCGAAGGAGTTCGCCAAGGCCGCTGCTGAGGCCGGTCTGCGCTATGCCTACCTGCAGTTCGACGGCATCGGCAACGCGGCGAACTCGCACCGCAAGGTCGGCAACGCGTTCGACGTGAAGCTCCAGGCCATCCACAACCTGCACGAGGCCGGCGTCGACATCGTTCCCGTCACGACGATCGTCAACGGCATCAATAACGAGCAGGTCGGCCGCATTATTCAGTTCGCGCTCGACAACCCGAAGAAGATCAACTTCCTCTCGTTCCAGCCGGTTTCGTTCACGGGGCGCGATGAGGCGATCTCGGACGAGCGTCGTCAGGCACAGCGCTACACGCTCTCGCACCTCGCGCACGACATTCGCGACCAGACGGGCATGGGCGTGAGCACGCGCGACTGGTTCCCCATCAGCTTCATGTCCACCTTCTCGGACTGGGCGGACCTGGTGCACGGACCGCAGCACGACTGGGGTCAACTGTCCTGCGGGTGCCACCCGAACTGCGGCATCGGCATGGCGCTGATGATCGATAAGGAGACCAAGGAAGCGGCACCGGTTACCGCGTTCCTCAACGCCGACCAGCTGGCGAAGGACATCGCCAAGGTGAACGACGCCTCGCGCGGCAAGTTCCTGACGATTCTCGGCGCGGGCCTCGCACTCATCCGCAACTACGAGCCGAAGAACGCACCCACGCACTTCAGCATCTTCTCGCTGCTGGAGAAGTTCGATAAGTGCTTCGGCGCGACCGGGCGCGACTACGGCAAGGTCACGGCGGACCGCACGCAGGAGGACATCGAGAAGCGCCGCAAGGACCGCTGGAACTTCCTGTTCATCGCCGGCATGTGGTTCCAGGACCTGTTCAACTACGACTTCCGCCGGACTGAACAGTGCATTATTCCTTATGCCACGCAAGAGGGCGAGATCAGCTTCTGCGCGTACAACACGGGCATCGGCTGGCGCAACATCATCGAGAAGATGCACATGACCGCCACGCTCACCAAGTGGTATGAGGAGCACGGCCGTCACGAGATCTTCGCCGGTGGCAAGAAGGTCGGGCTCGAGAAGCAGGACAAGTACGACCTCGTCCTCAACGAAGAGCACGTCAACTCCGCCGCCAACGACACGTTCGAGAAGTCCGGCATCGCCAAGAACGCGCGCGAGGAGAAGATCCGCGCCCGTGACGCGAAGATCAAGCAGGACGCCGAGAACGCGCAGATGGCCAAGCTCTACCGCAAGGAGATCCTCAAGGAGCCGGAGATCGCCGGGTTTGTGAGCATAGGTGAGATCAAGCCTGTGGCGGCTCCGGTACGTGCGGCGAAGGAAGAAGACCTCGTCGCCGGGGACTAGCCGTCCAGGCAGACGCGCCTTCGGCGCAAAGACTACAAATAAAGGCCGCCACCCGGGCGGCCTTTATTTTGTGTTTTCACCTTCAAACCCGGCAGAATGGTCGCACATGAAGCGCAACGATATCGTCAGCCACCATGACATGTGCGGGCGAGAGTCCATGTCATTGCAGCGCGGCATGAATTTCCGCACCACTGGAAATCATGCTGTCGTTCTGTCCTCCTTTCGTCCAGGTGCCCCATACGACGACCGCTTTGAAGAAAACGGCAGTGTACTGATCTATGAGGGACATGACGAACCCCGTTCTAGAGATCGCCCGAATCCCAAAGTTGTCGATCAACCGTTGGAGACGAAGTGGGGGCGTCTGACTCAGAACGGCCTATTCCATGAAGCAGCGCAACAGTTTAAGGTTGGCGAACGGAACGCCCTGCGTGTGCGCGTTTACGAGAAGATCAAGTCTGGCATCTGGGCTTACAACGGCGTCTTCGCGCTGGAGGACAGTTGGATGGAAACGCTCGGCGGGAGACGCATTTTCAAATTCAAGCTCAGACTGCTCGACGATGTAGACGAAGAGATCGAAGCCAGCGCCTCACCACTGCACGAAGAGCATGCCCGTCTGATTCCAGCCGCAGTAAAGCTTGCTGTTTGGAAAAGAGACATCGGTCAGTGCGTCCTCTGCGGGTCGACAGAAAATCTGCATTTCGACCATATCCTCCCTTACTCCAAGGGAGGAACATCAATAAGTGAGAAGAACATCCAGTTGCTCTGCATGAAACATAACTTGCAAAAGCACGCAAACATCGAGTGAGCGACTCATATTGTTCGCGCGATGCCTGTCTTCGAGGTTCCACCCTTTGACCCCGCCCACCCCATCCGCTAAAGTGGCCCGCATGAGATTTCGCGCTCTTTTCGCAGCCGCTCTCTTCGTCTCTTGCTCTGCGTTCGCGCAGCAGCGACCCGCGATCACCGGTATTGCGTTCATGCGGGTCTACACGGATGACGTTCCCGCGGCCGAGCACTTCTATGGTCCAACGATGGGCTATACCGAGAAGCATGTCGGAAACACGATGGTGTTCCCGATCAATCACCATCAGTGGATCGAGGTTATTCCGAGCCACACACGGGATGGGCAATCGTATATGCAGGCCGTGGCGTTCACGGTGAATGACCTCGGCGCGATGAGGAGCTACCTGCAGTCGAAGGGTGTCAACGGAATTGAGAGCCCGCAACCGGGCGAGCTCGCGGTGCACGATCCCGAAGGCAATCTTGTCATCTTCGTCGAGAAGGGCCCATCCGGCCCTGAGCAGAAGATCGCTGCGGAGACGCCAATCTCGACGCGCGCGCCGAGCCATCACATCATCCACGTCGGGTTTATCGTGCATGACCGCGCGAAGGAAGACGCATTCTGGAAGCAGATCCTCGGGTTCCGGCCGTACTGGTATGGCACCATGCATCCCGGCAACGTTGACTGGGTGAGCATGCAGGTGCCCAACGGCACCGACTGGATCGAGTACATGATGATGCCCGCGCAGACGCCGGACAAGCGCGGGTTCGGCATGAGCGACCACTTCTCGCTGGGTGTGGAGCACATGCAGACCGTGCTGCACGATCTGCAGGCGAACGGTTGCGAAGAGAAGATGTGCACCGGCATTCAAGCCGGCAAGGACGGCAAGGTTCAGCTCAACCTCTTTGATCCGGACCAGACCCGCGTGGAGTATATGGAGTTCGCGCCGGTCATGAAGCCCTGCTGCTCGCCGTTCACGGGGCCGCAGCCCGATCCTTCGGAAGAGTAGCCGTTGATGCAGCGCTATCGCGCGTAGGTTATCGAGGTGGACGGATTGCTGCCTCGTTAAGCATTTCGGCTATCTAACTTCCCAGCTACGCAGATGCTGCGGGAGGCGGATTATGGGTCGGCTGCTTATCGGGTTGGGGCTGCTTCTGGTGGTGGTAGGGCTGGTGGTGCTTGGGCTGGAGCGCATTGGCCTGGGGCCGGGCCACATGCCGGGCGACCTTACGTATCGTGGCCGCAACGTGCAGGTGTGGTTCCCTTTAGGCACGTGCATCGTCATCAGCCTTGTGTTGTCGGGGTTACTGTATTTGTTATCACGGATGCATCGTTAGGCGAGAGCAGATACCCAATCTTCGGAAGAAAGCATCTTTGTTCGTTGGAGCAGAAATAAGGCCTGCTCCAACGGAGGGGTACGATGAGGTGTTTCCGCTGGGTCACACTCTGGGGAATGTGTCTGGCTGCACTACTCTGCTGCTCTGCAGCCAGCGCGGATACGTTCAGCTTTAGCTACTCGGGCTCGGGCACAACTACGATTTCCGGTGCATATTCATTCACCGGCGCGGGAATGTTCACGGCCACAGAAATTGGAACATCGGGGAAGTATTTGATCAACAGCATGACAGGAACGGCGAATGGAGTACCCATCACGGGTTTGCTGGGCACATTCAGCTTCCCTCCCATCGGCGACCTGGCAAACGATAATGATTTGTATTTCCCGCTGCTCAATAACGGTGCGCTGGACACCAACGGCTTCTCATTCCAGACAGGGACAGGCGCAGGGGTTACGGACTACAACATCTACTACCTTTCCGGGGTGCCGGCCGGCACGTATGACCTGATCTCAAGCACCTACCCGCCCCAGGACAACAATCCGAACGACTACCCGACGTTTACCCTCGATTCCTTCTCGATTGTGGATACGACGACGGGCACACCGATTACAACGCCGCCGACAAACGCCACGCCGGAACCGGGATCCCTGGTTCTGCTGGCCACTGGCGTGCTCTGCATGGCAGGCACGATGCGCCGGCGTCTATCGCTTTAGTCAGTTCGAAGTGCAGCAATGAGCCGCCTGAATTCGGGCGGCTTTTGTTTTGGCGAAAGGGCGCTTTGAGGTGCCGAGCTCCGGCGTGAGATAGTCCGCGCTAGCGCCCCGGCGGCGCCGGAACCATAACGGCGTTGGGGTCGACCTTCGGGATTCCGAAGTGGCCGCTGAGGTGGACGAGGTCCATCGGGCGGAAGAGCCCGGACACGTGGATGACGTTCATCTCGCGGCGGCCGCGGATCAGGACAGTGAGGTGGTCGATCTCGCCGCCGCGCCAGTGGAACCAGATATCGGCGATGGGTTTGGTGGGCTGCGCGGATTCGCGCGGACCCACGTTGGAGTCGACCAGGTGCTTCCAGCCGGCAGCGCGGTACGCCTGCTCGAGCGCGTGCATCTCTTCGGGAATGTAGAACGCGGGTTCGGGGTACTGATAGTGCTCGAACGAAATGCTGTTCAAGCCGGCGAGGTGATTGCCGGACAAAAGCGCCTCGAGCATCTCGCGGTCGAAGGTGATGGTGGTTGCGTCAGCGCGCTGCGAGGAAAGGCTGCCGAGTGCCTCGGCGACGCCGGGCGGGTCGTGCCGGTCTGCCCCATCCTGCGCATGTAGCGCGAGCGCGGAGAAAAGGGCCAGGACGAGGGCGGGCGCGGCCAGACGCAGAACTCTCATGCATCTTCAGACGGCGATTCCGGCGGAAAGTTCTGGTTCGAGCGGTCAGCCGTTTTGCTACTGCGCATTCGGGGCGAAGTAGCCCTTTTTTGCGCGCACGTTGTAGCGCGGATCGCGGGCTTCAAGGTAGATGGTTCGGAAGCTGCCGTCCTGCTTGAAGTCGGCGGGAACGTAGACCAGCGAGTACTGGCTGCGCAGCGCAATCTCGATGTTGTGGAAGCCGGTCGCGAGCTGCTCGATTGCGTTGGGGAAGAAGGCCTGACCGCCGGTTGCGTCGGCGATGGCCTTCAGAACGTCATCCCCCTTGTCCTTGCTGGGGCCGTAGTTTGTGCTGATGGTGTACACAATCGTCTCGGCGCGCTGGCACTCCTTGATGGCGTCGGACTCAAGCGCACGGCTGTAGTTATCGTCGCCGTCCGAGACAAGCACGATGGCCTTGCGGACCGCGTTCGACTGCTGAAGCGTGAGCATCTGGTCGCGGCAGGTTTTGTAGAGCGAGTCAAAGAGTGCCGTTCCGCCGCCGGGCCGCAGCTTGCGGATGCCCGTGTCGAGCAGGTCGATGCGGTTCGTAAAGTCCTGGCTGAGCTCGGTTTGGACGTCAAAACCTTCGACGAAGGCGCGGTCTTCGGGGCGCAGGATCTGGAGCAGGAAGTCGGTTGCGGCCTCTTGCTCGAACTGGAAGCGCTGGCGGATGGAGGTCGATGTATCGAGCATCAGGCCAACGCGGAGCGGCAGGTTCGTCTGTTGCGCGAAGTGGCGAACTGCGGAGGGAGGACGGCCGTCGTCGAGGAGGCCGAAGTCCTGCTGCTGCAGGCCTGTAACGAAATTGCCGTGGCGATCCGTGACCGTGAAGATCAGGTCGACTTCGCGCGAGAACAGGTGCAGAGTCTCGGTGGGAACCTCGGTGCGAGGCTGCAGCCCGGGGGCGGGCTGGCCGCTCTGCGCCGGCGTAGTCTGCGGAGCAGTTGCGTGGGACTGCTGGGCGGTTGCGTTAGCCGCGGCCTGGTTGCTGGAGGCGGGCGGCAGCGCAGGCGCGGCGGCCTGTGCGTGAAGTTGACCAAGCGGGGCGAGAACGAGGCCGAGTCCCGTGATCGCCAACGCGCGACCCAGCGGGACGAGCCGGGCGGGGATCGTCACGACTTTCATCTTATCAATGAGACGAAGCAGCAGCCGCCGGGAGAGCTTCGGCGGGTTCCTGGCGGCGGGTGCTGGCTCGGAGAACCGCCCGCGGCTCCAATCGGCTCTAATGGAGCTGTGCAGGTTACAGACCAGAATGGCATGCCCGGAAAGTTGAGCGAACGCGGCGGCGCGGCGCTCGAATGGGAACGGCTGCGTGAGCGAATTGCCATCGGAGCCCGCTCGGAACTTGGGCGCGGGCGCGTGCTGGCGCTTGAACCGTCGGCTGATGCCGTTTGGATCGGCGCGCAACAGCAGAGGACGAGTGAGATGCGCCGGCTTGTTTCTGTCGGCGGTACCTTCGACTTTCGCGGTGTGATGGATCCAGCGCCGCTGCTGGAGCAGGCGCGGATCGAGGGCGCGGCACTGGAACCGGCGGAGTTGCTCGCTGTCCTGGCGCATGCGGATCGCGTTGACGCCTGGCGCAGTTTGGTGGGCGCTCCCCCTGATGACCTGAAGGAAAATTGGCCGGCTGTCGAGGCGTTGTCTGCGCCGCTGATGGCGCACAACCTGGAGAGCCTGCTGCGCGTATTGCGCGGAAAGATCGAGCCGGACGGCAGTCTTGCCGACGATGCCTCGCCGGAGTTGGCGCGGATCCGGCGCGCGCTCGCACGCCAGCACCGGGTGATCGAGGAGAGCCTGCGCAAAGCGCTCGCGCAGCTGAGTGAGGGCGGGTCGACGCAGGGCGATCTGATCACCGTGCGCGGGGAGCGGTTCGTGATTCCGGTGAAAGCGGAGTTCAAGCGCAAGCTGCGCGGGATCCTGCATGGGTCCAGCTCCACCGGCCAGACGGTCTACCTGGAGCCGATGGAGACGGTCGAGCAGAACAACGAACTCGCGCGGCTTCTCGATGACGAGCAGGCCGAGATCCATCGCATTCTCGTGGCGATGACGCGAGCGGTTGCGCAGCACGCGGAGCCGCTGATGTCCGGAGCGGAAATTCTGTCGCAGCTTGATGCGCATCAGGCCATCGGTCTGTTTGCGCAGGAGCTTGAGTGTGTTCGGCCGGTCTTCCTCGGTGCGCCAGAGGCGAATGGCGAACCGGCAGAAGAGGCGAACGAATCTCGGCGCAGAGCTGGAGGTCGTCTCTGCACGGCATCCGCTGCTGGAGCTGCGGCTCCGCGCCGAGCAGGGCCGGATCATGCCGATGACGGTTGCGCTTCCCGCAGGGCAGCGGCAGATGATCATCAGCGGGCCGAACACCGGCGGAAAATCCGTCGCGCTGAAGACGATTGGCCTCGTGAGCGTGATGGCACAGGCCGGTGTGCCGGTACCCGCGGAGAGCGCTCGCCTGCCGATCTTTACCGGCATCTTCACGGACATCGGCGACGCGCAGTCGATTGAGCAGAACCTGTCGACCTTCTCGGCGCACGTGCGCAATATCGACCGGATTGTGGAGCGTGCCGACGAGCGCTCGCTCGTGCTCATCGATGAGCTCGGCTCGGCGACGGACCCGGACGAAGGTGCCGCGCTTGCGGTCGCGATTGCGGAGCACTTTCTCGAGCATCACGTATGCAGCATCATCACGACGCACCTGACCGCGCTCAAGGTCTACGCCGCGCGGCACGCAGGCGTGCTGAACGCCGCAGTCGGCTTTGACGAGGCGACACTCACGCCGACCTACGAGCTGCACCTCGGCATACCCGGAGCCTCTGCCGGAATCAACATTGCCTCGCGGCTGGGGCTTGACCCGGCGATTGTCGCGAATGCGCGATCGCAGCTGACGACGCAGCAGGCGGACATCAGCCGCTTCCTGGATGAGTTGCACGCGCAGCTCGCCGCTGCAACGACGGAGCGCGCAGAGCTTGCCGCGACGGAGCGCAAGCTGAACAACGAACGCCAGAAGCTCCAGCAGGAAGGCCGCGCAGAGCAGCAGGCGCGCACGCGAGAGCTCGAGCGAAAGCTTGAGGGACTCCTGCGAGATTTCGAGACGCAGCTCCGCGATACGGTAAAGGAGATCGACGATAAAAAGATTGCGCAGAAGATCGCGCGGGACTCGGCGCTCCGGATCGCTCGCCTGCGCCGCGAGTTCTCCGAGCAGTTCCAGACGACAGTTGCCGAGCACAACGCGGGCGCCGCGGGTGCTCTCAGCTCCAGGAGTAGCCAATCATCTGAAGCAAAAATCACCGCGCCGCGGGTGGGCGATCTTGTCCGCCTCAAGTCGCTCAATCGCGAAGGGCGCGTGGTGCGCGTGATTGACGCCAATTCGCTCGAAGTCAGCTTCGGCGCGATCAAGACGCGCGTTCCACACAACGACATCGCCGAGATCACGCCGGTGCACGAGCCGCCCGCTACGGCCCTGCGGCGTCGCGGCGGAATCACGCTTTCAACGAGCTCCGGCGAAGATGATGTTTTCAGCTCCGAGATCAACGTCATTGGCCAAACGGCGGATGAAGCCGAAGCGGAGGTGGAGCGCTTTGTGGAGCGCGCCTTCCTCGCGGGGCTGCCCCGCATTCGTGTCGTGCATGGAGTCGGCATGGGCGTGCTTCGCCGCACGCTGCGCGACTTTTTGCGCAAGCACCCGCACGTCATCTCCGTAACCGAGCCACCGTACAACGAGGGCGGCCAGGGCGCCACGATCGTAGAGCTCCGGCAATAGCGCGTCGAGCTCCGGCAGTAGAGCGCACGTACAATCCATGCATGCAAATGCACCTAATCGTGGAGGCGCTCCGCCGGTCCGAGCTACGCCTGCGCAACCGCTTGCGTGAGCTTGTCGAAACCGAATCGCCCTCGGATAATCCCGCCGGGGTGAATCGAGCCGCCGACCTCGTCGCATCCTGGGCGCGCGAGCTGGGTGCTGAGGTGCAGCGGCACGATGGCGGGCGTTTCGGTGACGTTATGGAGTTGCGTTTCGGTGCGCCCACGGTAGAGAAGCCTGTACTGGTGCTCGGGCATCTCGACACCGTTTATCCGCTCGGCACGCTGCAGTCGATGCCTTTCCGCGAGGTGCAAGCGGAGGACGGCATCCGAGTTCTCGGGCCCGGCGTCGTCGACATGAAGGCCGGTGTGGTGATGGCGATCGAGGCGATCGCCGCATTGCTAGAACTCAACGCGCTCACTCGATCGGTGATCGTTCTGCTCAACCCGGACGAGGAGGTAGGCAGCGAGGCCTCGCGGCCGCACACGGAACGACTGGCGCGTGAGTCCGCGGCCGTGTTCGTTGTCGAGCCTGCGCAGGGGCTTGCGTACAAGACGGCGCGCAAAGGTGTCGGCCACATCGAGCTCACGGTCCAAGGCGTTGCGGCGCATGCCGGAGTTGACTTCGGGAGAGGTCACTCGGCGGTGCTCGAGATGGCGCGGCTCGTGGAAGCGGTGTCGAACTGGACGGACATACCTAAGGGTCGCAGTGTGAACGTCGGTGTGATTCGCGGAGGAACGCGCTCCAACGTGATCGCCGCTGAATGCCGGGCAGAGGTGGATGTTCGCGTCGTCACGATGGAAGACGCCGCGTGCGTAGAGCAGATGTTCCGCGAACTTCGCACGCGTGACGAAGCCTGCACGCTGCGCGTTGAAGGCGGGATCAACCGTCCGCCGATGGAGCGCAGCGCGGGCACTGTAAAGCTGTTTAAGGCCGCGCTGCGGCTCGCGGCCGAGATTGGCCTCGACCTGCAGGAAGCCGCGACGGGCGGCGGATCGGACGGAAACTTCACCGCGGCACTGGGCGTGCCGACGCTCGACGGTATGGGGGCAGTCGGCGGTGGTGCGCACTCGCCCGGCGAGTATGTTGTTGCCGAGCACCTTGTGGAACGCACGGCTCTGCTTGCGGGCATGCTTCAGGCCGAGTTCTGATTCTTTTAGATCGAAGAGTATCCAAGCTCGTGCAAGAGCCGTACCGTCGCAGCGATCGGCAGCCCAACCACGTTGAAGTAGTCGCCCTCGATTCGAGGGATCCAGCGAGCCGCATATCCCTGAATCCCGTACGCTCCTGCCTTATCGTATGGTTCGGCGCCGGATAAGTATTGGTCGAGCTCAGCATCGGGAATCGTGCTGAAGGTGACCGCCGTCGTTTCAAGATGTTCGCGCGTTCCATGCGGCGACAGCAACGCAAGTCCGGTGTGAACGTGGTGCGTGCGGCCCGAGAGCGCGCGCAGCATGCGATCTGCATCCGCGCGGTCCGTAGGCTTTTCGAGCGCGTGCCCGTCGATCTCCACCGTCGTATCCGCGCCGAGCACAAACGCCTCCGGATGAATGGTATGGATTGCATTCGCCTTTTCGATAGCGAGCCGCTGGACGTAATCCGCGGGATCCTCTTCAGTCCGGCGCGTCTCATCGATGTGCGCGGGCAGCACATCGAACGTGAGTCCAATCTGCGCAAGCAGCTCGCGGCGGCGCGGCGATGCGGAGGCGAGTATCAGCCGCGAGCTCATCGCGCTCAGCTCAACCTCTCAACAGCAATGGATGTCTCCAGCACGTGCGCCTCACGCGGCTTCAGCAGCAGTGCGTTGTCGGCAGCATTCGCTGACTCGACGCATACCATCTCGCGCCAGCCGCTCTCCGGCATATCGACGAGCCCGGAGTTGGCCCACGGATTCCAGACGACCGTCGTGTTCGAGTTCGCCTTGGTCACGGTGATGCGCCGGTTCAGGACCGGATCGTCCACAACGACCGGCGATGTTGTATTGAGGTACGGACGATCAATCCGGCCGGTGAGCGTCAGCACTGGCTCGCGCTGCACATTGCGCGTAAAGTTCGCGGTCTTGTCCATGTACTCCGTTTCGAGAAGGCCATGGATACGAATCTGCTCCGCATCACCGACGCGCAGATAGGTATGCAGCGCCTCCTCGACGCGCATGGGTGCAGAGCCGTCGTTTGCAATGGATAAGCGCAGCCGAAGCTCGCGCCCGAAGGTGACCTGGTACGCCACAAGGAAGTGATCGTAGCCGAGGGCGCGGCTCACATCGCTGGGCTCAAGCGAGAAGGAGAGATGCAGTTCCTCAGCGGCGTACGCGCCGAAGTCCAGCTTCCAGTTCTGCGTGCGCGCGAAGCCATGCGACGGTCCGTCAGTCCGCGGATCTTCCGGCGTTGCCGTGCGCGCGCCAAACCAGGGGAAGATCACCGGAATACCGCCGCGGATCGCCTTTCCCGGAGCGAACTCGGATTTGTCAGACATAAATAGCACCGGCTGCTGATCCGTAGGTTGCCATCGAGTGATGTGCGCGCCCTGCAGATAAACTTCACCGCTGCAAAGAGGTGTAGTGATGTGCGCGCGGATCAGATCGCCGTGTTTCTCGAAAGAGAGCACGCCTGGGATGGCGAAAGATTCGTTGAGCTGATCGAGTGTCTGCATCGTGGTGCTCGCGGCAGAAACCGCCGCTGATTGCATCTTAGGTCATCAGGTGCGAGAGATATCCAATGGTCAAAGCTGTATTGTGTGACATCGACGGAACTTTGGTGCAGAGCAACTGGCTTCACGCCGAGGCGTGGCAGCGCGCCTTCGCCGGAATGGGCATCCATCTGGAGCGGGAGGCGGTGCGGCGGCAGATCGGTAAAGGCGGCGATGAACTAATCCCGGTGTTCGTGCCGTGGTGGAAGCGCGAGGCTGTCGAGGAGCCGCTGAAGACGTACCGCGAGTTCATCTTCCGCACGGATTTTCTGGCACAGGTCAGGCCATTGCCCAAGGTGCGCGAGTTCGCCGAAGAGCTCAAGCGCCGCGGCATTCAACTCGCGCTCGCGAGCTCGTCAAAGAAGCGCGACCTTGAAGACTACAAGCGGATCATGCACGTCGAAGACCTGCTCGACGAAGCGACCTCGGCCGATGACGTGGAGCGCGCCAAGCCGCACCCGGATGTGTTTTCCGCCACTCTCAAGCGCCTCGGACTGAAAGCCAACGACTGCATCGCACTCGGCGACACGCCGTATGACGCGGAGTCCGCAGGCAAGGCAGGAGCTGCGGACCATCGGCGTCGAGACTGGCGGATGGACGCACGATGAGCTGCTGGAGGCCGGATGCGTGGAGGTCTACACGAGCATCGCGGAGCTGCTGGAGCGCCTCGACGAGAGCGCAATCATACGCGAAGGCCTCAGGCTCACCCCTGCGGCGCGGTCAAGCGCAACTCGCTGACGTTCCGCTGGCCGGTAGGGCAGATCTGCAGCAGCGGACAATCGCCGCAGCGCGGCTTCTCGAACGTGCAGAGCGTCTGAGCGTGAAGCTTGACCAGCGCGTGGTGCTCGTCGAGCATCGCGGCGTCCCAGGTTTCAGGTACGAGCCGCATCAGGCGCTCTTCGGTCATTGCCGCGTCCGCGCGAGGAACAACGCACAGCCGCTGCGTGACACGCAGATGATTCGCATCGATGCACAGCGCGCGCCGCCGCAGCGTAGAGAAATTGACGATGGCCGCGGAGACCTGCGGGCCGACTCCTTCGAACTGCTCCAGCCAGGCACGAATCTTGTCCGTGCGATAGCGGTGCAGGAAGTCGAGCGAAAGCGCACCGGTACGCGCCGTGATCTGCTCAAGTGCGGCCTTCAGCCGCGGCCCTTTCTGCTCGGGAAACGCAACCACCTGAATCGCGCGCTCGATATCGGCAACCGACGCATCGCGCACTGGCTCCCATGCGCCGGGCCCAGCACCTGCAAACGAGCGTTCCAGATCGCGCATGACCTGTAACGACTGCGCTGTTTTGGTCCTCGAGCTCAGCAGCGAATAAATGAACTGGGTCAGCGGATCCGAAGGCGTGCGCGCCGGTGGCTCGCCATAATGCTTCAGCAGCAGGCGATGAATATGCGGAAGCTTGTCGGCCTGCTCCGGCGTGAGCGGCTGTCGAAACGGCTCCGCGTCAGCGGCATGCTCCGGGTCGTGGAAGAGTTCTGTTGTGCTCACAGTTGCTAACGCCGCCTCGACGGCTGCGGCGAGGCGCTATAGCTATTCTGCGCCTGTTATGCGTTTTTCAGCTCGCCGACGAGCGACCCGACCGGATTCGTGATCGTCTTCTTTGCAATCGTCGTAACCGGCGTGCCCCGCTTGTACATCATGTAGGCGGCGACAGTTCCGGCCACCAGGCTGGCAATCGTAATGAACTTACGCATGAGTTCCTCCTGAAATCCCTCAGGGCTGTAGGATGCAAGTTGTCCGGCCGTTGTTCGCTGGAACTGCAGAGACGCTGGAGATGGCGCCGGATGAGGGTCGATTACGGAGTGCTGCTGGGCTTGCTGCTGCCGTTGCTTGCTGGGCCATCGTCGTCGGGGCAACAGGCGCCGACGGACAGCACTGACCCGGGCCGCAGTGTCCATATGAGCGCGCCTGCGGACCTGAAGCCGGGAATTCCGACAGTGTGGCTGGTGGGCGACTCCACCGTGCGCAACGGCCGCGGCGATGGCGCCCACAACCAGATGGGCTGGGGCGACGAGCTCGCTCAGTTCCTTGACCTCAGCAAAGTTAACGTGGCCAATATGGCCATCGGCGGCCGCAGCTCGCGCACCTACATCACCGAAGGCCGCTGGGCCGACGTGCTCGGGCTGATCAAGCCCGGCGACATCGTGCTCATCCAGTTCGGCCACAACGACAGCGGGCCGCTCGATGATCCAGCACGCGCCCGCGGAACGATCCCGGGTATTGGCGACGACACGCGCGAGATCGACAACCCGATCACGAAGCAGCACGAGACCGTGCACACCTTCGGCTACTACATGGCCGAGTACGTGAAGGGGGCAAAGGCCAAGGGCGCCACGCCGATCATCTGCTCGCTGGTGCCGCGCAAGATCTGGAAGGACGGGAAGATCGCGCGCCAGACCGACAGCTACGCCGGCTGGGCGCGTGAGGTCGCCGAAACCCAGCACGTCGGATTCATCGATCTGAACGAGATCACGGCGCGCAAGTACGACGCGCTTGGCGCGGCGGGTGTCGAGCCGCTCTTCGGCGACCCACACACGCACACCACGGCAGCCGGAGCGATCATGAACGCGGAGAGCGTTATCGCTGGACTCAAGGCGCTCCCGGATGATCCTCTGGCCAACGACTTTTCCGCGAAGGGCAACGCGATCCCCGCATACAAACCCTGAGCGCGCGCTTACTCGTTGCGGGTCGTTCCGAGCTGCCTGCCTTCGCCGGTCGCAATCCCCCAGGCCATTCTGGGCGTGTTGTGCGCGAGCCCCACCGAGCCGTCTGGGCCCAGCAGAATAATGCCGCCGTGCCCGCCGAGCCGCTTGAAAAGATACTCGATCGAATCGGTCGCAGCCTGCTGCGGCGTGCTGCCCGCCGCCACTCGGTCCACCGCCCACTTGCCCAGCACGAGCTTCATAATCGGCTCGCCCCATCCCGTCAGCGAGACCGCCGCCGACTCATTATCCGCATAGCATCCGCAGCCAATCAGGGAGCTGTCGCCCACGCGCCCCGGAGCCTTCGACAGCGTGCCGCCCGTTGACGTCCCTGCCGCGAGATTCCCGCTCGCGTCCAGCGCGACCGCACCGACGGTGTCGTGCGAGTGCAGTGTTGGGTTATCGAGCCGCGCCTCGTCCGCCAGCCCCTGCTCGACCTCGGCCTCGAGCATCGTTTCGGAGACAGCGTCCAGCATCGTCTGCGCGAGCGCGGCTTCCGCCGGCGGCGTCGAGATGAACTCCGCATTGCCGCTGAAGGTCGTGTCCGGATGGCCCGCAAGCTCCGCCTGCTGGAAGCGCATCAGCCGCTCGCGCTCACGCGGCACAATCAGGTCCGTGTTATCGACCAGCCGCATCCCATGCTGCGTCGCAAAACGCTCCGCTCCGGTCCCGACAAAGTACACATGCGGCGATTTGTCCAGCACCAGCCGCGCCGCCTGGATCGGATTCCGCAGCCGCTCCACGCACGCCACGCCACCGGCGCGCAGCGTCGCCCCGTCCATCATCAAGGCATCGAGCTGCACGCGGCCGTCGCGCGTCAGAAACGACCCACGCCCCGCATCGAAGGTGTCATCGTCCTCCATAACCGTGATCGCCGCCTCAACCGCATCGATCGCCGACCCATTCTTCTCGAGCACAGCCCAGCCCGCAGCGAGGGCAGCGCCGACGCCGCGCTCGTGAGGCGCAATGGCGTCGTCAGGCATGGCCCACGCGCCGCCGTGAATGAGAAGGACAGGGTGTGAGGTTCTAGAGGAGGTCTGGCTGGCCGGGCTGCTCATCGCACTTGAGAGTGTACGGGAGTTGATGGAATCAAGGCGTTAGGATGCCCGCCAGCTTCCGGCGCTCCGTCTCCTGATACGTATACCGAATCCGGTGAATCACGGTAATCGTCGTCAGCACCGCGAGTACCCAGAGCGCGGCCGGCATTGCGTCCCAGCGCTCAAACAGTGCGCCCAGGATGATCAGCACAATCCGCTCCGGCCGTTCCATGAAGCCCACCTTGCATGACCCGATCAGCGCCTCCGCACGCGCGCGTGTGTAGCTCACCATCAGTGACGCTGTCATCACAAACGCGACCAGGAACACATAGAAGTAGCGGTTCCCGCGCGCATAAAAGACCAGCAGTCCAAAGAACAACGCCACATCCGAGTAGCGGTCGAGCACCGAATCGAAGAACGCGCCGAACACCGACACCTGGTTCGTCTGGCGCGCCACGCGGCCGTCCACCATGTCGAACAGCCCCGCGCCGATGATCACCAGGCCCGCGTACAGGAACATCCGCACGTAATTGTCCGCGCGCCCATAACCGAAGAAGAATGCCGCGACGACATTGATCAGCAGCCCGATAAACGTCAGGGTATTCGGCGAGATCTTCGAGAGCGCAAGCCCGTTGACGATCTTCTGCAGCAGCCAGCCGCTGCCCTTCCCGAATGCGCGTGTCCAGGTCATTGTGCCGTTCCTCAGTCTAAAGCAAACAGCACGCCTGCCGGACCGGACACACGCAACCTGCGCTTACATCGGCGGCAGCGGACTCTTGCTCGGCGCGAGAATCTCGTCGAGGTAATCGGGGGTGTCCGGGGTGCGTTCCAGCCTGGGGACGCGCAGCCCGTCGTAGTACGGCAGCGCGATCGTCTTATACAGGTCGCCTCGGCGCACCTCCAGCTGAATCGGCTGCTTATCGTGTTCCGCCGCGAGAATCGCATCCGAGAGCACCTTGGACGTGTAAGCCGTGCCGTTTACGGCGACGATCTCCATGTCCGGAGTTATCCCCGCCTTGAACGCCGGGCCGCCCCACACGACACTGCTGATGGCCCCGCTGGAAGATGCACGTTCCGCCGCTTGTCCGCGGCCGCCGCCGACTGAAAGCCCCAGCGAGGTCGAGAAGTTGCCCGAGCCCCGCCGGCTCTTCTGCATCCAGGCGATCGGCTTGTCGCTGTAGACCAGCTTCCATCCGCCTTGCGTGAAGCCGCCCATCGGCACCTCGGGGTGCAGCTCATAGACGCGTTCGCGCAGGAACGTTCGCCAATCGTACGGAGCGACTGCGTTCAGATTGTTGACCACATCGTCGAAGCTGTACTGGTCCGTAACGAAGCTGCCGTTGTAAACGCCGAGGAACTTCTTGCAGAAGTCGTCCAGAGATTTCTTGTCGCCGGTCAGCTCACGAATCTTCGTGTCGGTATCGAGCCAGATCAGCATGCCCTCGGTGTAGTAATCCTCCGCGCGCTGCCAGCTCACCCAGCTCACCGGGCGCCGGTGCGAGACCGTCTCCTGGTTGGTCGTATCGACCAGCGGACGCCAGTCGCGCCCGCGGCTGACCGCGAAATTTGCGGCGGTGTAGGCGAGAATGTCGCGCGTCTGCTCCGGCGTCCTCATACCCGCGCGAGCGCTCAGAATGTTGCCCCAATACTGCGTCATGCCCTCGTACACCCACAGCAGGTCATCGCGCATCGGCACGTTGAAGTTCGGCGTCCAGAGATCGTTCGGCCGCCGGAACTTGCCGTTCCAGGAGTGCGTGTACTCGTGCGCCAGCAGATCGCGGCCACCGACGCCGGCATCCCAGTCGGTGAGATAGTCAGCGCCCGTTCCGTCTTCGCTCGACTGATGGTGCTCCAGCCCCTCGCCACCGACCACATCACTCAGCAGCAGCAGGAAATCGTAGTGCTTGTAGTGGTGCGAGCCGTACAGTTTGTCGGCCTCGAGCGCGAGCTTCTTATGCAGATCGAGCTCCTCGGGCGTCATCTTCACCTGCTCCGGCTTGTCCGCAAAGATGTCCAGGTGTACGGTATCCGTCGCCGCCGGCGAAAGATCGTAGCGCGCGAAGTTCACTCCGGCATACAGCGGAGAATCCACCAGCGTATTCAGCGGCGTCTCGGCGAAGTGCACGGCCCCATCGCTCGGCGGCGTGTTGCTCTGCGTGTTTGCGGGCTCAGCACTCTCGAGCGCCGTCGCATACTTCCATCCCGAGGGGAGCGTCAGCGTCGGCCGAAAGGGAATGTCGCGCGAGAAGTATCCCGCCGGATACATCAGCACCTGGTTCCACTTCAGGTCGAGAATCGCGTCCGAGAACTCAATCCGCCCCACACTCGACTTCGCCGGAGTCAGATAATCGAACTCCAGCGTCACCGTCTTCGCGCCCGCCGGCAGCGGCACATGGAACGCGTAAACGTCCGTCGTGTTGCGCGTCCACTGCACGCGCTTGCCGTCGACCGTCGTCACAATCCCGCCAAGGTTGTCGATCGGCCCGCTCGGCGCGTGCTCACCCGGAATCCACTCCGGATACAGCAGCACCATCTCCTTCGAGCCCGGCACGACCGGAATCTCTTCATGCACGCGCTCCACACGGTCGACCACATTGCTGACGTCTACCTTCAGATCGATAGGGCCGACGTATGGTTTGTCGACCGGGGCAACAACCGGCGGCGGCATCGGAACCGGCTCCGGCTGTGGCTGACGTTCGTTCTGCGCCTGCGCGCACGACACAAAAGCTGCGGAGAGTAGAAGAGCAAAGGCGAGTTTCATGATCGGATTCAGTGTATCGCTGAACGACAAACGCGCGCAGGGCACCCCATCCGCTCGCGACCTGCCGTCACCCGCCGCGCTTCGCAAGGTGTTTGCGGCCGCTCGTATATAGTGGCGACTCCGGACGAAAGGGGACCAGCGTTGAATCTGCGGAAGTTTGCAGTATGGAGTGGGGTATTGGCGGTGGGCGTCGCTATCACAGCAAAGGCCCAGACACAGTTACCGGAAGACAAGTACCTGTGGCTCGAGGACACATCCAATCCGAAAACCATGGAATGGGTCAGGACCCAGAACGCGCGAACCGTCGCAGAGTTCGAGTCCGATCCGCACTTCGCCACCGACTACGCCGATGCGCTCCGGGTTCTGAACGACCCTGAAAAGCTGGCGATGCCGCGGCTCAACGGCGATGCGGTTTACAACGAATGGCACGACGCCGAGCACCTACGCGGCCTGCTGCGGCGCACCACTCTCGAAGACTATCTGACGGCGGCGCCCAACTGGCAGCCGTTGCTCGATATCGACGCGCTCAATCGCGCGGAAAACGCCAAGTGGGTTTTCCGGCGCATGAACTGCCTCTATCCGGACGACGAGTATTGCCTGGCCATGCTGTCCAACGGAGGCGAGGACGCGACCACGGCGCGCGAGTTCAGCCTCAAGGACGCGAAGTTCGTCCCCGGCGGCTTCGTCCTCGACCACAGCAAGCAGAACATCGCATGGGAGGACAAAGACACTCTGCTCGTCGCGCGCGACTGGGGTGGCGGAGTGCTCACCAACTCCGGCTATCCCTTCGTCATCAAGCGCTGGAGGCGCGGCACGCCACTCGCATCCGCCGTCGAGATCTTCCGCGGGCAGGCCACCGACGAGCTCGGCTCCGAGCCGTATGTCGTCCACGACGCCTCCGGCCACAAGCTCGTCACGGTCAGCCGCGGCGTAACCTTCTTCACGTCGCAGACGTTTGTTGAAACCCCGAAAGGCCTCAAGCAGCTTGCCATCCCATCGAAAGCCGGGATTGTCGGCATGATCGACGGCCGGGTTCTGGTCCATACGCACGAGGATTGGACGCCGCGGGCCGGGCAGACCATCCCCGCCGGCTCGCTCGTGGAGCTGAAGCTCGCCGATGTTCTGCGCGATCCCGCGCGGCTCAAGCCGCACGTCGTCTTTGCGCCGAGCGCGCACGAGTTCCTGCAGGAGACCGGCATCACCCCGCACAACCTGCTGCTGACCACGC
This sequence comes from uncultured Acidobacteriaceae bacterium, assembly GCA_963777205.1. Taxonomy (GTDB): domain Bacteria; phylum Acidobacteriota; class Terriglobia; order Terriglobales; family Acidobacteriaceae; genus Granulicella. The sequence goes on from CAVZPQ010000001.1 coordinate 1,092,261, forward strand.
TGGATAACGTTCAGGGCCGCGCGTATCTTTACTCGCCTGCCGCGAAGTCATGGACGTCAAAGCGGCTGGAGCTTCCGGAGAACTCAGCCGTCGCGATCGTCTCGACGGATCCGAAGAGCGGCCACTATGTGCTCAGCGCGCAGGGCTTCCTCACTCCGGCAACGCTCTATCTCGGCGACTCCGCGAATAATTCGCTGAAGCCCATCAAGACCGCTCCGGCTCGTTTCGATGCCAGCAATGATGTGGTCGAGCAACACTTCGCGACGTCCAGGGACGGCACGAAGGTCCCGTACTTCGTTGTTCATCCGAGGGAGATGAAGCTCGACGGCTCGAACCCCACGCTGCTCACCGCGTACGGCGGCTTCGAGGTCTCCGAGACGCCGCGTTACAACGCGGTCACCGGCAAGCTCTGGCTCGAAAAGGGTGGCGTCTACGTCCTTGCCAACATTCGGGGTGGCGGCGAGTTCGGGCCGGCCTGGCATGAGGCCGGTCTCAGCACCAAGCGGCAGGTGATTTATGACGACTTCGCCGCCGTGGCTGAGGACCTCATCCATCGCAACATTACGTCGACGCCGCACCTCGGCATCATGGGCGGATCGAATGGAGGTTTGTTGATGGGCGTCGAGATGACCGAGCACCCTGACCTCTGGGGCGCCGTCGTCATCGAGGTCCCGCTGCTCGACATGATCCGCATCTCCAAGATCGCCGCCGGCGCAAGCTGGGTCGGCGAGTACGGTTCCATCGCCGACCCGCAGGTCCTCCAGTTCTGGCTGGCCCACTCGCCCTACCAGCAGTTGAAGCCCGGCGTAACCTACCCCGACCCGTTCATCTGGACCACCACCAAGGACGATCGCGTCGGCCCGCAGCACGCGCGCAAGTTCGCCGCCAAAATGGCCGAGTTCCACGAGCCGTATCACTTCTACGAGGTCATCGAAGGCGGCCACGGCTCCGGCGCCGACGCCCGCCAAACCGCCCACACGGATGCCATGAACTTCGTTTACCTGCAACGAAAGCTGATGAAGTAGGGACTAGGGAATAGCAAACGAAAGCCCTTGCCGATGGCAAGGGCTTCTTCACTTCCTAATCTCTAATGTCTGATCTGATCTCTCACTTACTCCGCGCCGTCGTGGATCGTCGTCAGCTTCAGAATCTCCATCTCGCGCTTGCCGGTCGGCGTCACCACCGTCGCCGTGTCCCCAACCTCTTTCCCAATCAGCGCGCGCCCGATCGGCGATGTCGTCGAGATCAGCCCTTTGGCAACATCCGACTCCTCGCTCGTCACCAGCTTGTACGTCAGCTCCTCATCCTTGCCCGTATCCAGCACCACCACCGTCGAGCCGAACCCCACCCGATCGCGCGGAATATTCGCCATGTTTACCAGCGACAGCTCCGCCATGCGCTTCTTCAGCTGGCCCAGGCGCGCGTTCACGAACTCCTGACGCTGCTTCGCCATGTGGTACTCGGCGTTCTCGCTCAGGTCGCCCAGGGCAACCGCCTTCTTGATCTCGGCCGGCAGCTCCGTCGTGAGCTCGTACTCAAGAACCTTGATCTGCTCCTGCAGGGATTTCATGATGTCTTGCATGCGCGGGTCTGCTTTGCTCGCGGCCTCGCGGAGATACATGAGGCTCAAGGGAATGAAAAGTCCATTATACGAGACCCGGCGCGCGCCCCACCCAAGCCTCCGCCGCTCATCTACTTACGTTCCGCCGCCCTCGTGCCCCGCCCCGGCGTCTGGATCCGGCAGCAGCGCCGGCCCGCGCCCGACCCGACAAAAACGCCTCCAGCAGCAGCACCGCCGCAACCTGGTCGATCATCTCTGTTCGGCTCACGCGCGCTGCCTTGCCCGCCGGCCGGGTCCCGCCGCGCCCGGCCACGTCCAGCAGCTCATGAGCCTCGCGCGTCGTCAGCCGCTCATCCAGCAGATGATGCTTCAGCTCCGGATGCTCCGCCGCGAGCGCCTTCGCAAACGCCTGCGCCTTCGCCGACTGCTTGCTCTCTGTCCCATCCGCGTTCAGCGGATTCCCCACCACCACTACCGTCACGGCATGCTGCCGAATAAATCTCGCAATCGCCTTCAAATCCGCCCGCAGCGTCGTCCGGTGCAGCGTAAACAGCGGCTGCGCGGTCAGCCCCAGCGGATCTGTAATCGCCAGCCCAATCCGCCGGTCGCCAACATCCAGCGCCAGCACTCGCTCCGTCATCGCGTCACGCTAAACGTCGTCACGACGACCGCCGCCGATTCTTGCTCAAAATTGCCAGCAGGATCAGCAGGTACTCAAACAGCCGCTCCACGTACACCCAGGAGTAGCCCGTGCTCGGAATATGCTTCAACGCCATGATCGTGCGCGTCGCCGCGTCCGCCGCGAAGGCGATCGCGAACGCCATGAACAGGAAGTCGCCCGTCCGTCTCCAGAAGCGGAGAAAGAACATCGCCACAACCAGCGAGGCGGTGGCCAGAATTCCCAGCACAAATCCCTCGATCATCTCCTCACTCCGAATCCCAAACCAGGCCGTAGATAAGCACGAGCGTCGCGATCCCTGTCACCCCATGCCGCAGCAGATGAAGGTCAATCGCCGTCGGCAGCACGCTCAGGTCCAGAAATGTCAGTGCATTCGAGAGCGCCAGCCCGAAAAAGCAGATCGAGCTCCACAGCAAAAGACGCTGACCCGACTGCCTGTAGCCCCGCGCCAGCAGCAGGCCGCATGTAAGAACAACCAAGGTGCCCAACAGATAGACAGCGGCCTCCATCAGCTCTTCTCCTTTCTGAAGCGGAAGGCATCGGCAAATGCACGAATTCCAGGCGAGGCTTTGGAATGAATTATGCCTGAGATACGGATCAGCTCGCGGCGATACGTTTCATCCACCGCCTCCACCAGCTCGTTCAGTTCCGGCCGGTTCGCGTCGTAAAAGAAGGATCCGTTCGCGTCCCGCGCAATCAGTCCACGCCGGTGCAGGTCGTCCGCAATTGCGTTCCCCTGCCCATCGTGGATGTACAGGTGGTCCGCGAGCTGTGAGGCAGACCACGAGTTCGGCGCATTGCGCCACAACAGCAGCAGCGCCTCCAGGTGAGGCACACTGTCAATCTCGTCGCGGATGAACCGCTCAACGTTGGGTGAGTCCTCTTGCATCACGCCGTATCGCTAATGCTATATCGACTGACGATTAAACGTCGTCTCAAGACGCAGCGAAGCCCCCCACAATCCTGAGAATGCGCTTGGCGCGTCCGCTCCATGCAACGACGGTTACGACCCGAGGACTGCCGCACAAAACACTCTCGAATCAAAGAAACAGCGACTTACACTGTCGCTGAGGTGGACCCTTGCGCTTTATCGCCGGCGTTTTCAAAGTTCTGCTGGTTTTGATCGTCATCGCGGCCGCCGCATGGGGCTTCCTCTTCCTCGTCCCCTTCGGCCCCACATCCGCGCAGTTCGTCGACATCGCACCTGGCACCAGCACCACGCAGATCGGCCGCCAGCTCAAACAGGCCGGCGTCCTCCGCACAGGCTATGAGCTCGACGCCCTGAAGCTCGCGCGCGGCGGCACCCTCAAAGCCGGCGAGTACAAGTTCGACCACCCCGTGAAACCCAGCGAAGTCTTCGATCGCCTCCGCCATGGCGACATCTACACCATCTCGCTCGTCGTCCCCGAGGGCTACAACATCTTCGACATCGCCAGCGCCGTGCAGGCGGCCGGGCTCGACTCCAGCGCCAGCTTCCTCAACGCCGAACGCACCCACACCGAGCTCATCTCCGCCTGGAATCCCGGCGCTCCCTCGCTCGAAGGCTTCCTCTTCCCCGACACCTACAAATTCAACCGCCACACCACCGAGCTCGAGATGCTCAGCGCCATGGTCAAGCGCTTCGCCGAGGTCGCCACCCGTCTCCGCATCGCTCCCGTCGACGCCCACCGCGTCGTCACCATGGCCTCGCTCGTCGAGCGCGAGGTCCACGTCAACTCCGAGCGCCCCATCGTCGCCGGCGTCTTTGAAAACCGCCTCAACGCCGGCATGCCACTCCAGACCGACCCCGCCGTCATCTATGCCTCGCTCCTCAACGGCACCTGGACGGGCGTCATCCATCAGAGCGAGCTCCACTCGGACTCGCCCTACAACACCTACACCCACCAGGGCCTTCCGCCCGGACCCATCTGCAACCCCGGCGTAGCCTCGCTCCAGGCCGCCCTCCACCCCGCTCAGACCGACTATATGTACTTCGTCGCCAACGCCGACGGCTCCACAAAGTTCGCCAAAGGACTCGACGAGCACAACACAAACGTCCAGGCCTACCGCCAGCAGACCAGGTAGCACGTCAAGGCGTGGGCCTGACCCCAGGGCTGGGCCACCCGACCTGTGCGTAGCGCAAGGCAGCCCACAGTCCCGCAGACTGTATCCTTCATATCAGCGAGCTTTTTGTCGCCCAATAAGCGACTTTTTAGCCAGAAGGACCCCGAATGCCGCTTTACGAGTACGAATGCAAAGAGTGCGGACGCCGCACCGAGAAGATCCGGAAGTTTTCTGACCCGCCGCTGACCGAGTGCCCCCACTGCGGTGGCCGGATGGAGCGGACACTGACCGCGCCTGCTGTGCAGTTCAAGGGCGGCGGCTGGTACAAGGACCTCTACTCCTCGGCGAAACCGGCGGCGAGCAGTGGCAGCGGCGAGGCGAAGCCAGGTGAGGGCGCAAAGTCCGCGGAGAGCGCGGCCCCGGCGGCGAGCTCTTCGGGCTCGTCGGATTCCTCGAGCGCTTCGAGCTCGGGTGGGAGTTCGGGGACAAGCTCTTCCGGTTCGGGGCCAGGTTCGGCGCCCGCGGCGAGTTCGGCGAAGAGCTGATGCGGCGTAACAAATAAAGCCGCACTGGGTTTCAAGAGAGTGACGCGTCGCGGCGTCTCGGGCCTGCATCCAACTTCCGGCGTGTTGCGAACCGGCCTTTGCAGGTAACGTTATTGAAGTGTGTGTAGCTCACCCAGAGGTCGTAGAGACTATCGATACAAGGTTCAAAGGGGTGCGGTATCATCCATCGCATGAAATACAAACACTCACTCCCGAGCGCAGGTAGCGAAGACTTCGCTTCGGAGTCGGGCGGGACCCTTATGCGCAATGTTGGACTGGTTTCAGCGGGGATTACCGTGCTGGCCATCGGGGTCGTCGTTGGACGTGAACTGCGGGAGCGGTACAAGTTCAACCGGCGGACGCCGTACGATTTTTATTCTCACTCAGGAGACCGGATGCAGGAGCTGGAGTTCGGCGTCGGGATCTAGCGGCGCTGTAGCCAAGTTGCTGTTTCTTCAGGACCTGAGGAGTAAGCAGCGCGCTGCGTCGCGTTGGCTGCGCTCGGCGGAAATTGCGAGCCGCGCTGAGGCCTAGGCGGCACCCTTGCGCAGGATGCGCGGGTAGGCCTGGAGCTGCCGGATCAGATCTTCAACTGTGACAGGTGGGATGGGCTGGAGACCGCGGCTGTACTCGCGGTGCAGCGCCGTGGCGAGATCACGGACCGTCTCGTCGATGTCCTCGGGGGCAAGGCCGAGATCCTTTTCAAGATCATCGCCCGGAAGTACCGGGAACGGCACAAGTTGCACCTCGCGCAGGTAGCGGAAGGTGGACGAGGTGATGACCGGGTCGAAGCCATACTGCTGAAGCTGCGCGGTAAAGGTTTCCTGGGTGATGCCGGCGCGCTTACGCCGCAGGCGGTGTTCGCGGATCCAGGCGGAGAGCCGCAGGAGCAGAATGCAGGCCACCACGGCCGCGAGAAGCAGCCAGAGCGGCCAGGCATGATGCCCGAGCCATGCCGGGATGGATGACGTCCGCACGCGATACCGTCCTCGCAGGAGGGAAATGCTGAGCTTGCGCCGGGTGGCCGGCGGCCGAGCTCGCGGTGGACCGCTGGGGGTGCGGACTCCGGATGCTGTCCTCCATAAGAGTGGCCTCAGTATGCCACGGGTGGTGCGAAACGGGACGCCCGAGGCTGCCCGGAAGTAATTTCCCGAATTGCATCCAAGGGATTACTGTTGCGTTATGGCCGCCGCGCTGCCTCCGATTCTTGACGCCATTCCTGCCGTGCGTAGTTCGCACTGGGGCGGGGAGTTGCGTGCGGGTACGGCGGCCGGGGAGCGGCTGCGGGACAAGCATGGCCGGGAGATCACGGACCTCAGGCTGTCGGTGACCGACCGGTGCAACTACAAGTGTGTGTACTGCCGGACGGGCAACGAGGGCGCACAGTACAGTGATCTGCCGATTGCGGAGTATGCACGCATAGCCCGGCTGTTTGTCTCCCTGGGGATTGAGAAGGTGCGGCTGACCGGCGGCGAACCGCTGCTGCGCCGCGGGCTGGTGGATCTGGTGCGCGAGATTGCCGGGATGCGCGCGGCATTCTCTGACCAGCCGAATGCGGGACCTCTGGATGTAGCACTCACGACAAACGGCCATCTGCTGGCCGGGATGGCGAAGGACCTGAAGCGTGCCGGCCTGAGCCGCGTGACCGTGAGCATGGATGCCGTGGATCCGGAGACGTTTGCGCGGATTACGCGCGTGCCGGGGAGCTTCGAGCGGGTGCGGGCCGGGATTCGCGCCGCGCAGGATGCCGGCCTCGGGCCGGTGAAGGTGAATGCGGTGCTGCTGCGCGGGTTCAACGATGGCGAGATTGAGGCCTTTGCGGAGTTCTCGCGGCGTGAGGGCGTGATTGTGCGGTTCATCGAGTGGATGCCGCTCGAGGAAGACCGCACCTGGACCCCGGAGGCGGTGGTCAGGATGGACGAGATCATCGAGCGGCTGAACCGGGTCCGTCCCCTCGTAGCCCTCCGAGCGAATCACGCGTCGGAGACGGCGCGGCGGTTCACGTTCGACGACGGCGTGGGCGAGATCGGGATCATTGCGCCGGTGTCGCATCCGTTCTGCGGACATTGCAGCCGGGTGCGGGTGACGTCGGACGGCAAGGTGCGGACGTGCTTGTTCTCGCAGAGCGACCACGACCTCGTGGGCCCGATGCGCCAGGGAGAAAGCGATGACGAGCTGCGCGCTCGCATTCGCCGAATTGTGGATGGCAAGGAGGCGCGGCACCATATCGGCGAGCCGGGTTTCCTGAAGCCATCACGCTCAATGGTGCACATCGGCGGGTAAAGCGCGAGCGTTAGCGCGTTGTTCGAGACTGCGACACGCTGCGGTTTCCGCTGTCCGATGCCGATGCACCTACAATGCAAACGCCTGCGCAACAGATGACGCGGAGCTCCGCGCTTGTTCTACGCTATCCTTGTGGCACCGACGAGTCGAACGTCCTGACCCGAAGCACAGGAAGGAACGTGGCAGACAGGCGTCATCCCGAAGTTCTGGACAGCAGGCAGTTGGATCACCTGCGCGTCTTCCACGAGGTTGCGCGCGCTCTCACTGCGAACCTCGAGCTGGAGCCGTTGCTCCGTGCGATTCTCTCGCAGATGGAAGAGTATTTCGGGCCGGAGCAGTGGTCACTGCTGATGCTGGACGAAGAGGCGAACGAGCTCTACTACGCGTTGCACGCCGGATTCGACACCGAGGGCATCCAGGACCTGCGCATCAAGATGGGTGAAGGGATCTCGGGATATGTGGCCCTGACCGGCAATCCGCTGGTTGTGCCGGATGTCACGGCGGACCCGGACTGGTCGGTGTTTGCGCGGCGGCATCCGGAGCTGCACCTGCAATCCATCGCGTGCCTTCCATTGCGGCACGGCGGACGCACCCTCGGTGTGCTGCAGCTGCACAACAGCAAGCTGGATCTGCTTCCGGATTCGTCGATCTCGTTCCTGCGCGTGCTGTGCGACTACGCTGCGATTGCGCTGGCGAACGCGCGTTACGTCAAGCTCGTCCAGCACCTGACGATTACGGACGATTGCACCGGGCTGTTCAACTCGCGCTACCTGTACACGATGCTGGAGAACGAGATTGCAGCGGAGAATGATCCGCGCGTGATTCCGATTCAGCCGCACTTCAGCCTGCTGTTTCTCGACCTCGACCACTTCAAGAGCGTGAACGACACGCACGGACATCTGGTCGGCTCACGTCTGCTGGCCGAGGTCGGCAATGTGATCAAGCGCACGCTTGGGCCGAATCATGCGGGCTTCCGTTACGGCGGCGATGAGTTTGTCGCACTGCTGCGCGGGCTGGACAAGCCGTGCGCGACGGACCTCGCGATGAAGCTGCGCGAAGCGATCAGGACGAATGACTTTCTGAGCGGCGAAGGCCTTTCGCTGAAGCTGACCGCGAGCTTCGGGCTGGCGACCTATCCGCAGGACGGCGACACGTTGCACGCCATCATTCGCTCGGCCGACACGATGATGTATCACGCCAAGGCGAGGGGACGCGATCAGATTGCGGTCGCCGATCCGGATGCGCTGACGTCGATGCCGACGCCGAAGAGTTCACGGCACGCGTGAGGGGGAAAGTTAGGAGTCAGGGAATTAGGAGTTAGCAGTGAATCGCCCCTGACGTCGTGACTCCTCGTCGGCACGCGTGCAGGTCGAGTTAGGGGCTTAGGAATCAGCGCTGACAAGCAGGCTTTTTACTCCTGACTCCTAACTCCTCACTCCTAAACTTTCTTCTTCACCTGTGTCGCTGCAGCGTCGGCGGGCGCTTGGGCTCGGCGTGGATTGCTTCCACGTTCTCCGGCGCGTCGGAGTGGATGCCGAAGTCCCATACGTCGAGATTGATAGCGTTGGCGCCGAGCACTTCAATCAGGGCGTACTCGCCGAAGTCGAGCGGCTGAAGTGGCGTGAGCTTCATCCAGTGGCCGCCCGGAAGAACTTCCGAACGCGTTTCGATGATGTCGGGCTGGGTGCGGCCGGTGCCGAGCAGATTCAGGCGAAGGCTGTCGACCACCCGAAGATCCTGTCGCGCATCGAGGCGCTCGATGATATAGGGATTGTTCGGATCTCCGCCCGACGGAGTGGCGCGTCCGCTGGCGCCATGCGTATCGACAGTCAAGGCACCGCCGTAGGTGATCTCATCGTCGGGGTTGCCGCCGTTCACGCGAACGTAGAAGACCGGATCGGCGACGTGGAGCTGGATGTCGGCGCGCGGGCGGGAAATGTCAATCATGCGATGCGGACTTGACGCGGGATTGATCGTGCCTTTGAGCACGGCATGCGCGGTCTCTTTGTTCAGGTCGGAGGCAGACTGCGGCAGCGGGATCAGCTCCGGTGCGCCGCGGAAGGTGTCGAGCGCGAGCACGCTGTCCTCTTCGGGCAGGCGGAGATCGGGTGCGATCTCAGGCGTGAGCGCGGCGCGTGCTGCCTCTTCGCGTGCGAGCTCGGGACTGAGCACCGGCGGCGCGTTCTGTGCAGCCGCCTGAGCGCCGGGTTCGTGGTCCTTCTTCCACTTCTCGGTCGCGGGCAGATCGACCATCGCGAGCGGGACGTCTTCCTCTTCGCCTTCGCGCTCGGCGCTGCGGTAGCGGACCACGTTACCCACAACGGTGTAGCTGAGCACGAGCTGATACGTGCCGTCCTTCAGGATGAGCCGCGTGCGCGTGGCCTCCTGCGTCGTTTGCGTGGGATTCGGAACGTCCATAGGCCGGTGCTGCTGTTGTTGAGCGAGCAGACAAATCGAGCCGAGACACACGGCAGATCGAGCAGGAGCGAGCGCGCGATGATCTGCCGTGACCCGAAACCGCCGAACACCTGGAACCTCCACACCGCAGCCGGCCAGCGTAAAAGCACGGCGCGACAGCTCCAAAATTAGCAGAGTTTCGCCGCGTCAGGCTTTCACGCGCACGACGAAGCGTCCGCCGGAATCTTCGTGCCGTCGTCCGGCTTGCTCCGCAGCTCGAGCTCGACTGCGCACCGTTGCTCCGGGCGAGAGCTCGCGCGTGGGGATCATCGCGCAGTGCAGGCCCAGCCCGCGATCGAGCCGTCTCGGCGGTGCCGCGCGATCTCCCGGAGCGCCAGCGCAGGCGTGCGGGAACAGGCAGATCGATGCGGAGGTCCTTTCCGGCGGATGAGCCAGCCGCGGCGCTGTTCCGGCGTCCAAATCTGGAAGCTCGCGGTGCGCCGCTCGCGAAGATAGCGCTGCTCGCGTTTGCGGAGTGCGGTCCCAGATTGCGTTGTCGTGCAGCGAGCGAAGCAGCTTGATGTACTCGGAGTGCGCCCAGGCGAGCGGCATGCTGGAGCCGGTGGGGCGGCCGTTGAAGAGGAAGCGCTCAGGGATGTCCGCGGCGTCCCAGACCTGTTCGGGGATCATGCCGCACTCGCTGGTCTGGCGCGCCATGGTCTTGAGCAGATCGAGCGCAACATCGCGGCGGCCCGCGGCGAGCTCGTAGTGTCCGCGCTCACCCGCGAGCAGGGGCCAGCAGCGGCCGATTCCGCGCTTGTCAAACGGGCTGCCGTCGGCGTGTTCGCCATAGCCGTCGTCGGTGGAGCGACGCCAGCCGGGGCCGGTGGTCATCTCGCAGCGCAGCGTGGCATCAAGCAGCTTGACGGTGTCGACGATGCGAGGATCGTCGGGAGGACGGAGCCCAAAACGCACGAGCGCAAGGAAGCCCGGGCTAATGATGTCGATCGCGCGACGGGTTGGCGGGCCGGAGCGCACGTTCGGCATGAGAATGCGCAGATGGCCGACGTCGCGCGCCTGGATGCGTTGCGGCGGAGTCATGCCGCATGTAGTAGCCGCGCACGCCGTGGCGCTGGGCCAGCGGTGTTCCTTCGACGTACGTGAGTTCGTCGATCGAGTCGTTCCAGGCGTCGGCGGTTGCGCGGATGAACTCTGCGTGATCGTGCCTGCCATCGAGCTCGGCGAAATCTGCGGCGGCGAGCAGAGCGGCAACTTCGGCGGCCATGGTGTTCGGCGAGTAGCCGGGGCGTGGTCTCCCAGCGTTCCTGCTCGGTGTAGGGGCCATGGCGCAGCAGGAACCTGGTGGCCGCGCGCACCATGGTCGGTGGGATCGTAGCCGATGAATGCGTGCTCGCGGCGCATCTTGTCGGCGAGCAGGATTGGAAGCGCGATGGCGTCCATCTGAATTGCGGTCCAGTGGGGCGTGCCGTCGAGCCACATGTTCTGGCTCCAGCCGCCATCCTCGTTCTGAGCGCAGGCGAGAAAGAAGAGTGACGAGCGCGCAGCGTGGGCATCACCGCTGGCGAGCTTGCCCATGGCCGTCTCGACCATGTCGCGCGGCCAGAGCACGTGATAGCCGCCGATGTCCTTGTCGCCGCGCGCGAATCCCCACGGAACGGAGAGGCCCGGCGACGAATCCGCCCGGAAAACGCTTGGATTGATGCGTCTCCAGCACGGCGGTGCTGACGCGATACATGTCCAGAGGGTGGCCGGAGAGATCGCTGATCGCGCGGTACTCGGCCTGGCGGTCGCGCCACTCGCGGAGGAACAGCGAGCGCGCGGTCTCGTAGTCCTGAAGCAGGCCGGCGCGTGCCTGTCGGCCGGCTTCTGCCGAGTCGTCGCCGCCCGCCAGCGAGATCAGAAAGCTGCCGTCGCCGTTGCTCTTGTAGTCGATCTCCAGGGTCAGGCCGACGTTGCCGTCCGGCGCGTAGTTGGCGTCCGGCAGCGGATCGCCGCGGCCGAGAACGGTGAACCCGTCAGACTTGCCGATGTATCCGACGCTGCACTGCAGGGGCGCCGGTGAACTGGCCCAGGCCATGCAGACGTGTTCGCGCCGCGCGAAGACCATCGGCTCACCCTTATAGTTGCCGGCCCACGCTTCGTTGTGCGCACCGCGATCGCCGATGTGCGGGTCGATAAGCAAATAGAGCCGCAGGTTCTGCGGCACCGTCGGGACGAAACGGCCGCCGCAGCAGCAGGCCGTCGCGGTTCGGATCGGGGATGATTTCTTTGGTCAGGCGGTAGGCGCCGGATTTGCAGCGACGATTCGATGCGGCAGGCTGGAGCGCCCGTCTCGATCCACTCGACTTTGTGGTCTGCGCCCCAGATATCGTCAGCAGAAAAAGCCGTCGTCGCCGGTGATGACGAACCGCATGCGAGCGCGTGTTCGCCTGATCTACATCAGGGAAGTAAATTTCAGCGAGTGCGCCGTTCTCGACGGTGTACCAGATGCGGCTTTCGGGCCGAGATCGCGGTACCCACCATGGTCTTCGCGCCGGAGGCCCAACGCGGCTTGGCGCCGGGACGGCCGCGCGCCTTCTTCAACTTCTCAGGCCACGTGATGTCCTCTTCTACGATCCCCTTATCCATGGACGTGATGTGTTACGGACATGACGTGTTTTCCCCACCTGGGTGCTTGGATGCAGGAACGAACGCAAATTCTGGTTTGTGCGCTCGCCGACTAAAAGCTTCTGCTGCTTGAGCCAGTCGCGGAAGCGCGGCCCGAGGTCGCTGCGCTTCAGAGCGAACTCGACCGTTGCCTTCAGGAATCCAAGCTTGTCGCCGGCGTCGTAGCGCGTGCCCTCGTACGTGAAGCCGTAGACCTTCTCGTACTGGAGCAGCGCCTTGATGCCGTCGGTGAGCTGGATCTCGCCGCCGGATCCTGGCTGCACCTGCTCGAGCATCTCAAAGATGCGCGGCGTGAGGATGTACCGGCCGATGATGGCGTGCTGGCTGGGAGCTTCCTCAGGCTTGGGCTTCTCGACCATGTTGTGGACGTCGAGCAGGCGCGGATTGTTCGGGTCCTGCGTGCAGTCGAGGCAGCCGTAGGAGGAGATTGCTGCGCCTTCGACGATCTCAGAGGCGAGGATGGACGCCTGCGTTTGCTCGAAGGCGTCGACCATCTGCTTGAGGCACGGGACCTGCGCGTCGACGACGTCGTCGGGGAGGATGACGGCGAAGGGCTCATTGCCGACGAGCGCTTTGGCCTGCAGGACAGCGTGGCCGAGGCCGAGCGCGTCCGGCTGGCGCGTGTAGCTGATCTTGGCGAGATGCGAGACGGCGCGGACCATCTCCAGCAGCGCGGTCTTGCCGCGGGCTTCGAGTGCGGTTTCGAGCTCGTAGGATTTGTCGAAGTGATCTTCGAGCGATGACTTGCCGCGGCCGGTGACGATGATGATCTCCGTGCAGCCGGCGGCGACCGCCTCCTCGACGCCGTATTGGATCAGAGGCTTGTCGACGAGCGGGAGCATCTCCTTGGGAGTTGCTTTGGTGGCGGGCAAAAAACGAGTGCCGAAGCCGGCCGCGGGAAAGACGGCCTTGCGCACCTTCATGGATGACATTGCAGTTGTCCTGCTCTCCTGAATAAATTCGTGTGAACGTGGCTGTCTCTTGTACAGCTACCAAGGGCTTCGATGCGTCTTTTCAGCTCGCGGTTTAGCTCAAATCTTCCGGCGCGGCTTAGCCTTAGAGTACAGGCGAGTCGTCGTGCAACATCGCCTTGCGAATCACCCTGATCGGTGCGAATCCCTGGTGCATGAAGTCGTCATGGAACCGTTCGAGGGAAAACGATGAGCCCTCGCGCTTCTGGACATCGGCGCGGAGCTTCATGATCTCGAGCTTGCCGAGCGTGTAGTAGAGGTAAAGCGCGTCCGAGGTGCCGCGCTTCGTCTCCACCTCGGCGATGGGGCGCGATTGATAGCCTTCGTTGACGAAGAAGTCCTCGGCTTGCGGGATGGTCAGCTCGCCACCGACTCCGGTATGCATCCGGATGGCAACAACAAACCGCGCGTCGCGCAGCAGAGCGTCCTGAAGCTGGCCGAGCTTGATGAGCCGGGCTTCATGTTCGTCCTTTGCGCCAACGCCGGGCGCGTTGTAGCCCTGGTCGAGCATCATCTGCTCGCAGTAGTGCGCCCACCCTTCGATGTTCGTGTTCGCCCCGATGAGCTTGCGAATGTTCGACGGGAACTGCGGCTGCCAGAGGAACTGCACGTAATGGCCGGGATAGGCCTCATGCACGCTGGTAGAAACAATCGTGCCGATGTTGAACGCGGCCATGTACTCGGAAGTCTTCTGCGCAGGCCAGTTTGATTCCGGCAGCGTGACGTTGAAGTACGCCTTGGTCGAATGCTTCTCGAAGGGGCCTGGCGGGTCCATGGAAGCTTGCGTGGTCGCACGCATGAACGGCGGCGTCTCTTCGAGCGTGGGCTGTACGTCGCTGGGGATGGTGATGATGTTGTGCGAGCGGATGAAGTTGATCTCAGAATTGAAGCGGTCGTGAAAGGCCTGGAGCAGGTGGTCGGGCGCGGGATGAATCGCGGCCAGCTCCGCGAGCTCCTGCTGCGGTGTCTTGCTGGGGTCGATCTCCTTCGCGATACGCGCGAACTCGGCCTGGTTCTTGTGCAGGTCGTCGTAGCCGATCTGCAGCAGGCGATCGAGCGGGATATCGACCATTTCGTTGTACGCAAGCGCCTTGCGGAAGGTGTCCGCGCCGTAGCGGAAATCGCCATTGGAGCGCGGCAGCAGGTCGGACTTCATCCACGCGCCGTAGGACTTCATCGCGTCGATCACGGCGGCGTTGGTCTTCTGGAACTCTGCCTTGAGCTGCGGATCTGTGGCCGCGGCAAAGGCCTGCGGTACGTCGTTTTGGAAGAAGCTGATGTCGCCGTCGATCTGCTCAAGCGCGATTTCCGTGTAGATTTTGGGTGGATTCTTGAAGGTTTTTGCGCGCTTCGACGAACACCTGCGGGATCTGCTTCTCGCGCTCGATCGCGGCGTGCAGCCGAACGTCCACGGGAGCGTAGGGGCGCTCCATAATGGTGAAGATGGACCCGGTCACGCCGCTCGAGTAGTTGTCGGGGTTCTTCTCCCAGCCGCGAATTACCTCGAGCTGAAGCAGGCTGGCGCGGATGGAGTTGAGCAGGATATCGCGGTCGGCCGCGGGCTCGGCATCAAGCGCTGAGCCATCGACTGCCCCGATCTTCTTCTCCCACTCATGCAGCGCGGCGATCTCCTTCTGCACGCCGGCCGCGGAGTAGTCCTCAAGCTGCGTGTCGTACTGATGCAGCCCGGCGGAGGTGCCGGCCGTCGGCGAGAACTTGAAGTAGACCTGCTCGAAGTACTGCTCGGAGAGCGTGTTGAAGGTCTGGCCCGCGCCGTCGGCGGTGGGGTGTTGTGCAAAGGCAGAAAGCATAAAGAAAGGTGCAGCGAGTGCAAGAGCGATGCGTGAAGCAGGCATGTGGGCATTATAGGTAATGCGCGCTGCAGGCTCTTCATCCTGCATCACACAACCATGCAGAAGCCCCTGCTTACAACTCTCACGCTGCTCGTGCTGTTGCTCTCCTCAACCGTGCTGTCCGGCTGCCTGGTTGCCGGTGTTTCGAGCACCGGACACTTCTTTATCTTTCCCAGCATTGGCGTGATCGTGCTGATCATCATCATCCTGCTGGTGCTGCGGCGGCGATAAAGCAGGCGAGGCATGAGTGACGCGGTCAGAATGTATCGATATCGATTTCGATGTTTAGCTTTACAGCGACCGGCTTGCCGTTCCGCATTGCCGGTTTAAAGCGGTATTGCTGTACGGCTTCAATAACATGCCGGTCGATCTCTTTTCCAATCCCGCGGACCATTGCTACTTTCTGCGCCTTTCCCTGCTCGTCGACGACGAGCGAAATTACGAAACTCGGCGACACCTTGTGAGGCATTGTGATGTGGGAGAAGGCGGGATCGGCCTGCCACGTGATGATGGGAGGTTTCACGTCGCCGCCGACAGTCAGTGGGTGGTCTACGTCTTGCGCGTGCGAAGCGAGAGGCGCAAACCAGAGTGCCACGAACGTCACCAAGGCGAGACGCCGCATGGCGGACAGTTTACACGCGATCCTGTGCTTGTTCGAGCTGGGCGAGCAGCTCGCGCGTTTCGCTCAGCACGGTTTCCGCGTTCGAGGTTGAGAGCGGCCAGCGCAGGACGCCTTGCGGTGTTAGTTGTGCGCCGTTTTTCGCGTTGCGTGAGACGAGCTTCATCAGCGCGCCGACGTTGATGCCTTTGCCGGGCTCGGAGGGCGCGGCGTGCAGCTTTTCGCTGAAGGTGATGAAGAGCATGTCGCGCATCGGCTTCATCTTGCCGGCCTGCGCGAGTGGTGAGTTGGCAGCGCGCACGGCTGATGGCGTCCCGCGCGGCTTTGGCGGCGTTCGATTCGCCGCTGCGGTTGAGCGCGGCGCGCGAGGAGAACTGCAGCGAGGCGGTCTGCGGGGCCTGTCCGTGACGGCCGGCGAGCGGCTGCTGCGTGCGGCTGAGCATTGTCGATGGCTGCCACGCGTTCATCGGGCGCGCGACCTCGCGGCCAGCCCACTGCACGGTCTGCGGGCGCGCCGGTGGCTTCTGCTGTGCGAGGCGCAGTCTTCTTGGAGTCATCAACCGCGACGCGCTTGCGCTCGATCTGCGCGATGGACAGACGCTCGCAGATCAGGCGGATTTCGCCGACGGCGAGCAGATGCAGAACGCTCTCCGGCGGCTTGCCGTAGCGGTCTTGTAATTCGTCGCGAATCTCGGTGAGCATCGCTTCGGAGCTTGCGCCGGCGATGCGCTTGTACATGCGCAGCCGCTGGTTTTCTTCGGCGATGTAGCTCTCGTCGATGCGCAGCGAGATGCCGAGATTGACAGTGACCTGCAGGCGTTCCTCGTGGCCTTCGCCCTTGAGCTTCGAAACGGCCTCTTCGAGCATCTGGGTGTAGAGCTCGAAGCCGATGGCCTCGATGTGGCCGGACTGCTCGCCGCCGAGCATGTTGCCGGCGCCGCGGAGTTCGAGATCGAGCGCGGCGATCTTGAAGCCGGCGCCGAGGTCGGAGAACTCTTTGAGCGCGGCGAGACGGCGGCGCGCGATTTCCGTCAGCTGCTGCTCCGGCGGAATCAGCAGATACGCATAGGCGCGGCGATTGGAGCGGCCAACGCGGCCGCGCAGCTGGTAGAGCTCGCTCAGGCCGTGGCGGTCGGCGCGGTTGATGATGATCGTGTTCGCGCGCGGAATGTCGAGGCCGTTTTCGATGATGCTGGTCGCGCAGAGCACGTCGTACTCGCCGTTCATGAAGGCGAGCATCGCGCGCTCGAGCTCGGCCTCCGGCATCTGGCCGTGGCCGACGACAACGCGCGCCTGCGGCACGAGCTCGCGAATCTTCGTGGCCATCTCGTAGATCGTCTCGACGCGGTTGGAGACGAAGTAGGTCTGGCCGCCGCGCTCGAGCTCGACTTCGATGGCGGTGCGGATGAGCTTCTCGTCGAACTTCGCGACGACCGTCTGGATGGCCATGCGGTCCTTGGGCGGCGTTTCGATGACGCTCATGTCGCGCAGGCCGACCAGCGACATGTGCAGCGTGCGCGGGATGGGCGTCGCGGACATGGAGAGCACGTCGATCGCCGCGCGCATCTGCTTCAGGCGCTCCTTGTGGCGCACGCCGAAGCGCTGCTCTTCGTCGACGACGAGCAGGCCGAGGTCCTGGAACTTCAGGCTTTGCGAGAGGATGGCGTGCGTGCCGATGAGGATGTCGACCTTGCCGTCAGCCACGCGCTCGAGAATCTCCTTCCGCTCCTTCGCCGTGCGGAAGCGCGAGATCATCTCGACGATGACGGGAAAGTTTGCGAAGCGGCGCTTGAAGCTTTCGAAGTGCTGGAAGCAGAGGACGGTGGTCGGCGTGAGCACGGCGACCTGCTTGCCATCCTGCACGGCTTTGAACGCCGCGCGCATGGCGACTTCGGTCTTGCCGTAGCCCACGTCGCCGCAGAGCAGGCGGTCCATCGGCTGCGTGGATTCCATGTCGGACTTGATGTCGGCGATGGCGTTGAGCTGGTCGTCGGTCTCGTTGTAGTCGAACGCGTCTTCGAACTCGCGCATCATGTTGTTGTCGGGCGAGAACGCCGTGCCCGAGCGCGGCCTTGCGCTGCGCGTAGAGCTTCAGCAGCTCTTCGGCCATGTCCTCCATGGCCTTCTTCACGCGCGCCTTGGTCTTGGACCACGCGGGGTTGCCGAGGCGGTTGAGCTGCGGCGCGGGGCCGGCTTCGGTGGAGCGATACTTCTGGATGAGGTCGAGCCGCGTGAGCGGAACGTAGAGCTTCGCGTCCTCGGCGAAGGTGAGGATCATCAGCTCGAGCTGGCTGAGTCGCCGCCGGCCTTCTCGTCGATGACGCGCAGGCCGTCGTAGCGCGCGATGCCGTGCTCGACGTGCACGACGTAGTCGCCGACGGCGAGATCGCGCAGGTCGGAGACGAAGGCAGAGGTCTTGCGCGCGGCGCACCGGGCGCGCGTGCACGTCGACTTCGTCGTTGAGATCGTTCGCGCCGAAGAGGATGAACTGCCGCGCGGTCGCGCGGTCGAGATCGAGCACCTGCACGCCGTTCGCGATCGCGGCACGCACCATCACGGGCGTGCGCAGGTCGCCGGCGAGATAGCTGGACTCGGAGAAGACCGTCGCGGACGCGCCCTGGTCCGTGCGCCAGCCGATGCGGTACGGGACGCCGTAGTCCTGCAGCAGGCCGGCGAGGCGCTCGAGCTCGCCCTGGTTCGGCGCGGCGATGAGCACGCGCGCTTCGCTCTCCATCAGCTTCTTCAGCTCGTCGATGAAGCTTGGGATGGAGCCGTGGAAGCGCAGCGTGGGGCGCGTGGCGAATTCGATCTCGCTGCGCGTCGCTGCGTGTCGCTCTCGAGCACGTCGACAGCGCCGAGCTGGTCGAGCTCGCAGCCGGGGAACGCGCGCAGGCGGTCCTCGAGCTCCCAGGGCGAAAGATAGAGATCCTCCGCGCGCACCAGCGAGCCGATGCCGGCGCGGTCGTGGCGCTGCTCGACCTTGTTCCACCAGCGCTCGCCCTGGTTGAGCACCATCGCGGGCTCTTCGACGAAGACGCGCGTGTGCTGGCCCATCAGATCGAGCAAGGTGGAGCGCGCACCGGCCACCGGCGCGTAGAACTCCCAGCCGGGGAAGATCGTGGCCTCACGCGCACTGGCTGCACTGGATCCGCCGAGGTGCGTCTGCAACTCCGCCGGAGTCTCTCCGCCTTCGAGCGCTGCGCCTGCGGATCCGCTGCGCGTCAGGCGCGCGTTGATCGCTTCGAGCAGTGCTTCGGTTGCAGGTGTTTCGGTGAGCGGAAGCAGCAGCACCTCGTCGATCGAGGTCGAGGAGCGCTGCGTTTCGGGGTCGAAGCGGCGGATCGATTCGATCTCGTCGCCGAAGAAGTCGATGCGGACGGGCCGCTCCATCTCGGGGCCGTAGACGTCGAGGATGCCGCCGCGGATGGTGACCTGGCCGGGCATGTCGACGACGTCGACGCGCGTGTAGCCGACGGAGATCAGGTGATCGACGAGCATGTCGGGGATGTGCTCTTCGCCGCGGCGAAGCGCGAGCGCGAGCGCGGCGTAGTGATCGCGCGCGAACAGCCGCATGCACGCGGCTTCAACCGGCGCGACGACCAGCCGCGCCTGCCCGCTCGCAATCTTCCAGAGCGTGGCTGCGCGCTGCTCCTGGATCTCGGAGTGCGGCGAGAGGTTTTCGAACGGGAGAACGTCGTGCGCGGGCAGGCGAAGAATCTCGTCCGGCTGCAGCGCGCCGCTGAGCTGCGTCGCGGCGAGCAGGTTGGCGTGCAGCGTCTCGGCGGCCTTGTTGTCGGCGACGAGCACGAGCGCGGGTGCGTCGGCCGCGCTGACGAAGTAAGGAAGATAGAGCGCCCGCGCAGTTGCGGTGAGTCCGGACACACGTCTCCGGCCCGTGCCGCCCGCGAGATGGCGCCGCACACGCTCGAAGCACTGGAGAACGTTCCAGGTCCGCGACCAACTCGCGGACGAACGGCAGAATCATGCAGATTTCATTCTATCGTCCTGCGCGGGCGCGTTTGATTGCGAGTGCGCTCACTGTTCGGGCGGCGGCCCTACTTCGGCGTCGATGTCACGTCCGTAGATGGCCTGCCCGTACTCGAGCAGCGTCACCATCAGAACGCCGCCGCAGATATTGCCGAGAACGGCCGGGCCGAGCCACCGGCCATAGGCCGTCCAGGAGACCGCGCCGTTGAGAGCCGAGATCATGATCTCGGACGAGCTCGCGATGCAGTGCGCGAACTTGCCCGCGCCAACGACGTAGGTGAGCATCCATATCAGCCCGACGGAGCCGGTGACGGAATGCGATCCCGAGACCATCCACGCGGCGGTGGCGATCATCCAGCCGCCCACGACGGCGGACCAGAAGACGGTCCACAACGGGTGTTGCACGCCTTCAACACCGATCTGCGTGATGGCGGAGACCACATTTTCCGGCGCGGCGTGCGTTCGTCCGATCAGGAACGCGAACGCCAGGGCTCCCAGCAGATTGGTGGGCAGAACGATGGCCCACAGGCGCACCGTGTTCCAGAGCTCCTTCTTCTCCGCGAGGATGAGGGCGACGGGATAGAGCGTGTTCTCGGTAAACAACTGGGAGCGGCCAATCATGACCACGATGAATCCCAGCGGGTACAGCATCCGCGAAACGAGGAAGGCTTTTGGCCCGGTGCCCAGCATGGCCGCAAGTATTCCGACGCCGAGCGCGGTAAATCCCATGAATGTTCCGCCGGTGAATCCGGAGACAGCCAGCGAGACGCTCCGCCGTTTGAGCTCTTCCCTGGCGTTGCGCGCGACCTGCTGATAGATCTCTTCGGCGCTGGGCCGCTCGAGATTCTTCTGCGCGGCGGAGTTGTCGGGCTCAGGCGGGCCATGCGCTTCGACCTTCGCCTCTTCGTCGTGCTCCTGCTTCGGTTCCGGAGCTTCTTTGGCTTCCTGCGGTTTTGGATCGGAGTCTGTGGGCTGTGCCATTTCCTTGTTCCTCGTCGTGTCCCCCGGTGAGATGCAGCTTGCGTTCGTGAAAGCTGTGCGATGCGAACAGTCGCGGTGAACCGGACAAGCGCGCGGTTGATAGACTCGAATTATGGCCGCAGTTCCCACCCTCGACCCTGCCGTTTTCGGCAAGTATCAGCCTGTCATCGGGCTTGAGGTCCACGTGCAACTGCTGACGCAGACGAAAGCGTTCTGCGGCTGCAGGAACGAGTACGGCGGCGAGCCGAATACGCACATCTGCCCGGTGTGCCTGGGGCTGCCGGGAGCGCTGCCGGTGCTGAACCGCCAGGCGGTGGAGTTCGCGACGCTGGCGGCGAATGCGCTGGGCTGCACGATTAATACGCGCAGCGTGTTCGCGCGGAAGAACTACTTCTATCCGGACTCGCCGAAGGGCTACCAGATCTCGCAGTTCGACAAGCCGCTGGCGGAGCATGGCAGTCGTTGATCGGTGCCGGATGCGGATGGGCAATGTCGAAGCGGATCGGCATCACGCGGCTGCACATGGAAGAGGACGCGGGCAAGAGCCTGCATGACGGTTTCGCGGATTCGAATTCGCGGACGTACATCGACCTGAACCGCTGCGGAACGCCGCTGATCGAGATCGTGTCGGAGCCCGACATCCGCACACCGGACGAGGCGTTTGAGTACCTCACGCGGCTGAAGGAGATCCTGCTCTACACGGGCGTGAGCGACTGCAATATGGAAGAGGGCTCGCTGCGTTGCGATGCGAACGTCAGCGTGATGCCGAAGGGCGCGGCGCAGTTTGGCACCAAGGCAGAGGTTAAGAACGTTAATTCGTTCCGCTACATTCGCGCGGCGCTGGAGTACGAGATCGAGCGGCAGATCGGCGTCATTGAAGAGGGCGGCCGCGTCGTGCAGGAGTCGCGGCTGTGGAACAACGCCGAGGGCCGCACGTTCTCCATGCGCTCCAAGGAGCAGGCGCACGACTACCGCTACTTCCCGGAGCCGGACCTTCCGCCGCTGATTGTTGGCGAGGCGTGGAAGCGCGACATTCTGGCCGGCATGCCCGAGCTTCCCGAGGCGCGGCGTGCGCGGTTGGGCAGCGAGTACGGCTTGAGCGCGCAGGATGCAGCGACGCTCACTACCGACCGCGAGCTCGGTGACTTGTTCGAGCAGGCAGCGAAGCGCGCGAAGTCGCCAAAGCGCGTTGCGTCCATTCTGCTCAGCGAGATCACGATGCGGCTGCGGGCTGGGGAGATCGAGCTCGACAAGAGTCCTGTGTCGCTGGACGGAATCGTGCTCGCGGCGGACCTTGCGGAAGCCGGCGAGATCAGCTCGAAGCAGTTGAAGCAGCTTCTCGATTCGTGCTTCGCTGAGGGCCGCGACTTCGCCTACATCTACGACCGGGACAAGCCGCAGCAGATCACCGACAGCTCCGCGCTCGAGAGCATGATCGACCAAGTCATCGCTGCGAACCCGGCGCAGGTCGCCCAGTTCAAGGGCGGCAAGCGCACCGTTGCAGCGTTCTTCGTGGGGCAGGTGATGAAGCTGTCGAAGGGGCAGGCGAATCCGGCGCTGCTGAATGAGCTGGTAGTGAAGAAGCTCGACGCGCAGTGATGGTGGGACCCCTCCCCCACCTTTGTTTGCCGGATCTTTTGAATCAGTGAGTTGCGGCAGCGCGTGGCTGCAAAATATTGATTCCAGAGATTTAGTTGGCAAAATCTCTGGATTCAATATTTTGGGGCAATCTGGGTCATCCCGGTCGATGCAAACCTGATGGCGGATGTTATTACGCATCCGCCAGCTTGCGGTGGGATTGCAAGGCCGTGGGCTTTGTGTATGCTCCAGCCATGCCGCGGCGCGGGGTTCGGCGATCGGCGATATTTCTCATGACCATGCTGCTCGTTTCAGGCTGCGAGGAACACCACACACCGCCCGAATCACCCATGCCTCCGAATACGGTTCTGCTCTCGCAGATGATGCGCGAGCTTTCAGCGCAGCCGGGTTTCACGGAGAAGGTGATTCAACAGATCACCGGCGCAGCCGAGATCAAGCGCGGACCGACGCTGCTGACGCCCGGCCTGGTCGACGAGCTGCGCAAGCTGATCTTCGGAAAAGACTGGGCGGACCTGG
This sequence comes from uncultured Acidobacteriaceae bacterium, assembly GCA_963777205.1. GTDB lineage: Bacteria > Acidobacteriota > Terriglobia > Terriglobales > Acidobacteriaceae > Granulicella. Next base: position 1,114,983 of record CAVZPQ010000001.1, read on the forward strand.
ATCGCTTCCCCGGGTGGAAGATGGGCGCGATTACGCGCTCGGTGGGCGTGATCGACAAGATTGTGAATGGGCATGTGGGCGGCAGTGGGCCGGCGAATAATCCGGGCCATACCGGCACGTCTGACGGTGGGCTGAGCTTTCTGGATCTCGGCTCCTACGCATTCGATAAGGAGCAGACGGCCTCCTTTGACCGGCCCTCCGAGCTGCCGCCGTTTACAACCGAAGGCCTCATCACGGAGCTCGGCTATGACGTGGAGCGCGGCGACGGACCGAACGAGTTTGCGCCGGAGCACTCCGAGAGTGAGCGGCTGGCCGAGGCACTGAACCGGCTCGCGGCGAATGAGCTCGATGGCGCGAAGGCGTTCCGCGTGAAGCTGAACGGCGACACGGCAGCCACGCCGCAGGAGTTGATGGCTGCGCTGCTGAAGACAGGCCATCAGATCACGGTTGTCGATGCGCGGTACTTCGCGAACTTCGGACATCTTCATTACAACGGCCAGGACGTGATGATGCCGTTCTGGATTAATAGCGGGTTTGCGGTCCCGGAGACCGGCGGCGCGTTCGGTGCCGGCGCACGCCCTTTGCTCATTCCTGTTTCCCATGCCGAATACGAGTGGGAGATACGAGCGCCGAAGAATTCATCCGGTCACGGGCCGAAGATCAACGCCGACGTCAGCTACTACTTCGGCATCGACGGCAAGAGCGAGTGGCGCACGATGGACACGCTCGACCAGGCATGGGTGCTGAAGCGCGTCGCGCACACCTATACCGGAGCGGATGCCGTGGAGATTACGCGGCTCGCGGGTCTGCTCACCATCGCCTACATGCATCAGCATCAGCGGCGGCCGAACCTTCCGTTCGGCGGCTACTACACGCTCGGCGTTTGCCAGGACGGTGTCGCGGCGATTGAGAAGCACATGACTGGCAAGGCGACGCTGTTTCCGAACACCGCCGACATAACGCTCTTCGACGACGCTCGCGACGCCGAGGTGAACTCGCTGCTCTCCGCAATTCCGAAGGACCGCAACGGAGGCCCGGTGGAACCGGAGCGCATCTTCGGTTCGCTCCCTGCTGGGCCGGGAGGCGACGGGCGTTTCAGTGCGATCACGATTCCCGGGCTCGCGAAGGATTTAGCTGTCAGCTACGCGGCCTGGCAGAACGGAACATTGCTCCGGATCCAGAGCCGCCGCTTCTATTGGGTGCTCGGCGGAGTTGCCTTCGCTGGTGCGGCCGCGCTGTTTGCGGTGGCGGTTTTTCGCCGCACCCATTGATTCGGAAGTAAACTTCCCTCGCAACGTCGACTCAGGCATGTACGAATGAAGAGTCCGCGATGCAACGAAGTTGGTGCAGTGATGCTCAAACTTCACGGGAGGTAGTACCCACATGGCAACCAAAAAGGCAAGCAGCAGCAAGAAGAAATCCAGCGGACGCAAGTCCTCCAGCAAGAAATCCTCAGGCAGCAAAAAATCAAGCAGTCGAAGTAGTGCGGCTTCAAGAAGTCGGGGCTCCAAGAAGAGCTCAGCGAAGAAGTCTTCCTCGAAGAAGTCCTCCTCGAAGAAGAGCTCTTCCAAAAAGAGCTCCGGCCGCAAGTACTCGAAAGGCGCTGGCAAACAGGTGAAGCGCGAGATGCACGAGATGCATCAAGGCAAACTGAAGAGCGGGCGCAGCGGCAAGAAGGTTACGAATCCGAAACAGGCCATTGCAATCGGGCTTTCAGAGGCGCGCAAGAAGGGCGAGAAGGTTCCGCCTGATCCGAACAAGAAGTAAGCGCGCAGGAAAAAGTTGAGGCGCGGCTCAGAGGCCGCGCCTTTCTATTTTTGCCCAGGAGAGCTTCTAGTTTGCGTCGCCCGCGCGTGACCTTAGCTGCGCCTGTGCCAGGTCGGCCGTCGATCCGCCGGTGTACTTGCGATAGACGCTGATGTGGAAGCAGGCCTGCTGAAACTCCTCTTCCACGTCGATCAAACCAGCATTCATCAGTGGCGTGAGATACAGGCGCATCCACGCGATCTCCGCTGTGGTCATGCCCCGCTTGCCGAAATCAATCGCCTGCCCAGTCAAGTGCGGAGACGCCGTATCGCCCGCAATCGCCGCCGCATTTCCGTTCACATGCTGCAGCCGAAGCTGGTAAGAGATCGTGCGGACTGCCGAGTTCAGCTCCAGCGGCTCGCCGAACCGCGCATAGTACGCTCGCGCAATGTCGCCGGCGAACTTCGCCGTCCACGGACGAGCGAAGCGGCGGTTTTCCGGCAGTTCAGGATTCACGTGCAGCGCCGTCGTGTCGGCGACCTCGACAAGCTGATGCTGATACCGCAGGCGCTCGAGATCTTCGTCGTTCTGAATTCGCTCCAGACCAGCCGCGTCGGCCATCTCGTTCTGGTGAACAAGAATCTCGCGCGACCCCCGCAGCGGCGCCGGCACAATCAGCCGGCCAGTGCGGGTGTACATCGGAAATACGTGCGGCTGAACGGCGCCTTCGGCTAGCTCCGTTGCCGAGATCGGATTCGCCGGAACATTCGTTCCTTCCATTTTTGCGGCCGCCGTCACACTGCCGGGCGCGGCCTCAACGATCGCGTTCACTCCCGGAACTGGCCGCGCCATCGGCTCTGCTGCCGGCCGGCTCATCGCCACGTCCCTGATCACTACGGAGCGTGCGCCATGGCGGCGCCTCGCGCTGCGCTCCACCACTGCATTGCGGCGATGTGCGCGCGAACGCGGCGCGCGTTCTCGAATCTCGTGTGCCGCGGACCTACGGCTGGACGCAGTTCTCGCCCGCGCTCTACGGCTGCTCGCGTGCGTTACCGCATACGAGTGCATCAGGACGTGCGCGGGCCGCGCATGCCGCAGTGAGCGGTCGCGCGATGCCGCGTCAACCGGCTGACTGACAGTCGCGGCGAGCAGGAGTGCGATCGTGAAGAAGATCGCCAGCGGGCGAAGCAGGGACAGGGGTGCCTCTGCGTTCTCCTCGGAGTTTCGGGAGGGATGATTCAACATGGGCCAGGTTTTCAGAGGAGGCAGAGAGCCGCCAGAGCTCTTTCAGGCTATCGTCACCCGGGCCGATAAGGCCAGTGCCGATCCGGGTTCGGCCACTCCCACATCCGGGGAAGGATGCGCCGCGGCTGTGGCCGGCTCCGGTGCAGCATGCACGCGCCGGCGCGATGCTGGCCGGAAATCCATAACCTCGAAAGAGCGCAGCCTCGGCCGCGCGCCGCCGAACCAGCCCGGAAACGACCTTGCGCGCCGGCGTGGACCCAGAGCCCGAACTGCGCGGCGGCGCTGGCGAATTCGCCGCGGTTCACATCGCGCAGCAGACTTGAATTCAGAAGATTCCCGCGCCCGGCGTTGAAGCAAAAGTCGACCAGAGCGTCAAACTGGTACTGCGTGACGGACACCCTGACCGCCCCGCGCACGCAGCGCACGGCCGACGCGAGATCGGCCCGCAGCAACGCCTCAGCCTGGCTTTCACTGATGCGCAGCCCAGCGCGTACCTCCGGTCCCGTATGTCCGTAGCCGATCGTCCAGATCCCCGCTGAATCCTGGTAGGCCTCAAGCCGCAGACCCTCGAAGCTGCGCGTGAGCGCCAGGCCCGTGCTGCTGTACTCGTAATCGTTCATGGGTGCACGCCCTCCCGGCGCTGTGTGTTGATCGCTGTCGAATGAATCTTGCGCGGCAGCTCGCGCATCGAATACCGTTCGGAGCGCGCCTCGAACCCGAGGCGTCCTAGCACCACGCAGGCGTAAACTTATTAATCGATCCCCGCACGCAGTGCGTGACAAGCCCCCTACGAATGGAGCGCATTCCCTTGGCAACTGAGACAACCTATGACCTCGCGGTCCTCGGCGGCGGACCTGCCGGCTACACCTGCGCGATTCGCGCCGCACAGCTCGGCCTCAAAGTCGCCCTCATCGAAAAGACCGACAAGCTCGGCGGCACCTGCCTGCACTGGGGCTGCATTCCCACCAAGTCGCTGCTCTTCTCTGCCGAGGTTTGGGACCACCTGAAGGCCGCGAACACGCTCGGCATCGACGGCGTGGACAAACCGACGCTGAACTGGGACAACCTGCTCAAGCGCAAGAACGACGTGACCTCAAAGCACACCAAGGGTCTCGACTTCCTGATGAAGAAGAACAAGATCACCGTCGTGCGCGGACACGGCCGGCTCACTGGGCCGGCGAGCGGCGGCGTCTTCACGGTGCAGGTGACCGACGAAGACAAGGGCAAGCCGCGCGACCTGCAGGCCGAGGGCTTCACGCAGCAGACCAAGACGGACGTGAAGGCGAAGAAGGTCGTGCTCGCGATGGGCTCGGATGCCCGCATGCTGCCGGGCTACCAGGCCGACGACACGATCCTCACGAACATGCAGATCCTCACGCTGCCGAAGATGCCGAAGTCACTCATCGTCATCGGCTCAGGCGCCGTAGGCGTGGAGTTTGCATCAGTCTTCAAGAGCTTCGGCGCAGAGGTCACGATTCTCGAAGCACTGCCCCGCGTGGTGCCCGTCGAAGACGAAGAGGTCTCGAAAGAACTCACGCGCCAGTACAAGAAGCGCGGCATCGAGATCAACACCGGATGCAAGGTCGAGAAGATCGAGAAGAACAAATCCGGCGCGAAGGTTTCGTGGGTCGACGGCTCCGGCAAGGCGCAGTCGAAGGAAGCCGAGAAGGTGCTCGTCGCCGTGGGCCGCGCGCCGCGCACGTACGACGCGGGGCTCGACAAAGTGAATCTGCAGCTCGACCGCGGCTTCGTCAGCGTCAACGAGTGGATGGAGACTGCGGTGCCGGGGCTGTACGCGATCGGCGACATCGTTGCCGGGCTGCCGCAGCTTGCGCACGTCGGCGCGATGGCCGGCATCGTCGTCGCCTCGAAGCTCGCCGGCAATTACGCGCGCCCGGTCCGCAAAGACCGCGTCCCCGGCTGCACCTACTGCGACCCGCAGATCGGCAGCGTCGGCCTCACCGAAGCACAGGCTAAGGAGAAGGGCTTCCAGGTCAAAGTCGGCAAGTTCCCGTTCGCCGGCAACTCGAAGGCAACGATTGTGGACGCGCACGATGGTTTCGTGAAGGTCGTCTCGGACGCGAAGTACGGCGAGATTCTCGGCGTGCACATCATCGGCCCGCAGGCTACGGAGCTCGTCAGCGAAGCGGTGACCGCGATGGAGCTCGAGGCGACCGTCGAGGAGATGATGTTTACGATCCACGCGCACCCCACGCTGTATGAGGCGCTGCTGGATGGCTTCGCCAGTGTGGAAGGCATGGCGATTAACGTCTAACGGAAAATAGAAAAACGAGCCGGGCTAAAAAAGCCCGGCTCTTCTGTCGCTATGCACCTTCATCTGCTCCAACTCGGCCGCATTCCTTACGCGGAAGGCTTGCGTATTCAGGACGAGGTCGTCGCCGCGCGCAAGGCCAATCTGATCGGCGACACGCTGCTCCTTATGGAGCACCCGCCGGTCCTCACGCTTGGCCGCAACGCCACGCGCGCGAACATCCTCGCCAGCGACGAACTCCTTGCCCGCAAGGGAGTCGAGATCCACGAGACGAATCGCGGCGGCGAGGTCACGTATCACGGCCCGGGCCAGCTGGTCGGTTATCCGATCTTCGACCTCCGCGGCGATCTTCCCAACAAGCGCGGCGCATTCCTCGGCCCGGTCGACTTCGTCCGGCTCATCGAGGAGGCGCTCATCCTTAGCTGCAAGGATTTCGGCGTGCCGGCGCAGCGGATCTCGAAGCGCACCGGCGTGTGGACGATTGCGGGCGGGAGCATTCCGGAAAAGAAGATCGCCGCGATCGGCATCCACGTCTCGCAGGCCGTTACGTCGCATGGCTTCGCGCTCAACGTCACGACCGACCTGCGCGACTTCAACTGGATCGTCCCGTGCGGCATCGCCGACCGCGGCGTCACCTCGCTTGAGCTCGAATCGCCGCAGGAGCCCCCGCCAACGCTCGCGCAGGCGGCAAACTCCGTGGCCGCAAAGTTCGGCCATGTCTTTCAGCGACAGGTGCTGGCGGCGGAGTCTCTTGAACAGATGCTCGCGCTGATGGCCTGACATCCTGAGCGTGCTATAGACTTCAGCCACCTTCAATCACTCGGGTCTCGTCCTTCGAAAGCGCGCCAACCGGCGACTTCGCACATCTATGGAGCCCGTCATGTCTACCGTTCTCATCACAGGAACCAGTAAGGGCATTGGATTCGAGACTGCCCTTTGCTTCGCACGTGCAGGCCACAACGTTCTAGCCACGATGCGAAACCCCGCACAATCGCCTGCCCTGGGAGAGACCGCTGCGCGCGAAAAGCTATCCATCTTTGTTTCGGCGCTGGACGTCGACTCCGACAACTCCGTCGCCGAAGGCATCCCCGCATTGACAAAAGCGCATGGCGGGATCGACGTCCTCATAAACAATGCGGGCATCGAAACGGTCGGCTCCGTCGAAGAAACACCGCTCAACCTCTTCCGCTCTGTGATGGAGACCAATTACTTCGGCGCGATTCGCTGCACGCAAGCCGTGTTGCCGCAGATGCGCGAACGCGGCAGCGGCTGCATTGTTCAGATCAGTTCAGTCGCCGGACGCTTCAGTCAGCCTCCGTTTGCTGCATATTGTGCCTCCAAGTGGGCCCTTGAGGCCATGACCGAGGCCCTTGCAGGCGAGATGAAGACATTTGGCATTCGTGTCGCGCTGGTCGAACCTGGCATCATTGATACGGCCATGGCCCAGCGCATCAGCCGTGCAGGCACATCGAAGTATCGGCAGAGCGAGCGGACAGCCGGCTTCTTCGCGAAGTCGCTCGAGGAATCACGGCCTACTTCACTGGTTGCCGAAAAGGTCCTGCAAGTAGTCGAAAGCGGCACATGGCAGTTGCGTCATCCTGTCGGGCCGGACGCAGTTCCCCTGATCAGCGGGCGTCAATCCATGACGGATGAGGCCTGGGTCGACTGGCACTCCGCCGACGATGAGGCGTTCTTCGCCGCGATGCCCGGTTGAGACCTGCCGCTCCACACGAATCCGCGATCGCATGGAACCAGTACGGCACGCCGGCACAGTTCGCTAACCGAACGCCCGAGCGGAGCCCCACCCTGCGCTCGTATAATCCACAATTGCGCCTTGCGCACCGATTGTCACCCCGGAGAACACGCCCGATGCCGACCGAAGTAGTCATGCCCCAGATGGGCGAATCCATCACCGAAGGCACCCTCACCAAGTGGCTGAAGAAGCCCGGCGACACCGTCCAGCGCGACGAGCCGCTCTTCGAGATCTCAACCGACAAGGTCGACGCCGAGATCCCCTCGCCCATCGCCGGCACGCTCGGCGAAATCAAGGTGCAGGAAGGCACGACCGTCGGCATCAACACCGTCGTCGCCACCATCAATGAGGACGGCGCCAAATCTTCCGCCGGCGCCGCTGCTCCCGCGAACTCCGGCGCCGTGCCGACCAAGGAAGACACCGTCACTCCCGCCGCGGTCGACACCGCCGTGCGCGACCAGGAGGCCACGCAGGAAGCGCTCGCTCCCTCGGGCAATGGCGCACGCCTCGGGCTCATCCGGCCCCGGCACCGAGGTCCTCATGCCGCAGATGGGCGAGTCCATCACCGAGGGCACCATCACCAAGTGGCTCAAGAAGGTCGGCGACACCGTCCAGCGCGACGAGCCAATCTTCGAGATCTCCACCGACAAGGTCGACGCCGAGATCCCGTCACCCGCCGCCGGCACCCTCACCGAAATCAGGGCCGCCGAAGGCTCGACCGTCAGCATCAACACCGTCGTCGCCGTCATCGGCGGAGGCGCAGCTGCTCCCGCCGCGAAGCCCAGCGCACCCGCAGCCGCTCCGACCAAGCCGGCAGCAGCTTCTGTAGCCCGCAGCAGCAGCGCCCGCAGCCGCAGCGTCCGCAGGCGAGCGGCCACGCTCCTCGCCGCTCGTCCGCAAGATCGCCTCCGAAAACAACGTCGATCTCGCGCAGGTCCCCGGCACCGGAGCCTCCGGCCGCATCACCAAGCAGGACATCACCCAGCACCTCAGCGGAGGCGGCGCCGCCGCACAGCCCGCAGCATCGGCCGCAGCAGCACCCGCCAAACCATCCGCTCCCGCCGCTCCCACCTACGCGCCCATGCCCGGCGAGCTTGTCCCGATGTCGAAGATGCGCGCCATCATCGCCAAGCGCATGGTCGAATCCAAGCAGACCAGCGCGCACGTCCACACCGTCTTCAAGGTGGACATGACGCGCATCGTGAAGCTGCGCGAGAAAGAGAAGAACAAGTACGAGCAGCGCAATGGCGTGAAGCTCACCTACATGCCGTTCATCACGCGCGCCGCTGTCCACGCGCTACGCAAGCACCCCATCGTCAATGCGGCGACGCAGGGCGACGCAATCCTCTACAACAAGAACATCAACATCGGCATCGCCGTCGCGCTTGAGTGGGGCCTCATCGTGCCCGTCATCAAGCAGGCCGAAGACAAGAGCTTCCTCGGCGTCGCGCGCTCCATCGTCGATCTCGCCGACCGCGCCCGCTCCAAGAAGCTCGCTCCCGACGACGTCGCCGGCGGCACCTTCACGCTCACCAACTCCGGCATCTTCGGCGAGCAGTTCGGCACGCCCATCATCGCGCAGCCGCAGTCCGCCATCCTCGGCATCGGCGGCCTCAACAAGGAACCAATGGTCCTCACCGACAAGGACGGCAACGACTCGATCGCTGTCCGGAGCATCCAGCGCTTCACCCTCGGCTTCGATCACCGCATCATCGACGGCGCCGACGCCGGCAAGTTCATGAGCGACTTCAAGTCCTACCTCGAGAACTGGAACGAAGACATCGGGTAACGAAGCGCAGACGATCTTTGTTCTTCGAAATCAAGCGGCAGACTCATCGAGTCTGCCGCTTTTGTCTTGCTTACTTGATCAGCCCCAGCGCCTTCAGATCCGACTGAATCACGCCATCACCGGTCTCGGCATCCGCGATAAGCTGCTTGATGTCTGCCACGACCGCTGAATCCAGCGTCAGCGACAGTCCACCACCTTGCGCAGCCGCGGTCGCGTCTTTCACCGTCTTGATCGCATCCGAGCCAACGGTCAGCAGCACCGCGCGCGTCTGCGGGCTGGAGATAATCAGCCACGCCTGCTTCGCCTTCTGAAAATCCGCCGACAGCTTCGTGTAAAAACCCTTCATATCATTTCCCACCGTCGACAGTACAGTTGCAACGCTCACTATTTTCTCCTCTTACTCTGTTGGTTTAGCCCTTGTGCCACACGCTCGCGTTCAGGCACGCCACAACGCCATCGACGATCGAGCCAAGCCCCGCCGAAAATCCGTCCGCATCCACAATCTGCTTCTGCTCGACTGCATCCACGATGTTGATCGCCGTGGTCACAATGCCCAGCACCGCATGCTTCTTCTGCTCGCCGGACTTCGTACCAAACATCGCCTCAACACTCTGAATCACGCTCGGCAGCAATCCAATGCCGCGCAGAAACAGCTTCAGAAAATTCATCTGTTCTCCCCTTTGCTTCCCGGGCACGGCTCAGTGCCGCGCGCCGAGCCACGCAATCGCCAGGTGCACGAAGGTGAGCAGCGCGCCGAACGCTCCGCCCAACCCCTTCAACCGCTGCACGCTCTGCTCATGCGATTCCACACGCTGCTCCAGCTTGTGCAGCCGTCCTGGCTGTCCAATCCCGAGCAGCTCCTTCATCTGTGCCTGCAGCACACTCAGCTCGCTCAGCACCTGCCGCTCGAACTCCGTCATAACCACCTCATCCCTATCCCCTCGTTACGAGAGCGGCACATCCACAAACACCGCACTCGAAAACCGCGAGTACAGCGGCGGCGTACTCGCGTCATACATCCGCACGTAATACCGCTCCACCTGCGCTGCACGCGGAATCGAAAAGTCCCGCACCGGACTGCGCAACACGAGGTCCGGCACATCGACATTCGCTCCGAAGTTCCAGTCGGCGCGCCGCACCTCGAACCCTCCACCCTGCGGCGGATCGCATCCAGCATCAATCTGAATCTCACTGCCGTTCACAGATCGTGACCGTCAGCTGCTGCAGATTCGCCAGCACCTGCGCGGGCGCCGTCGCGGCCGTCGCCGGCAGAAACGCATCCGGCGCAATCGCCTCGCTCAGCTTCAGGCCCAGCCCGTCAGCCCACTGCGTCGCCCAGTCGTTCGCGAACTTGATCTCATACGTCCGAATCTCCGGAACAGCGTTCGCGTCCTTCACCTCGACACTGCGCACCAGCAACGACGACGTCACACCGTCGCTCGTCACCGCCAGCACATCGCCCGGCCAGATGTCCGCCGCCGGATTCACCGCCGTGTACGATCCTGCAACCGCGGCCGTTCGGCTCGTTGCAAACGCGAGCAGCGCCTGCGCCGCGCTCTCGCAATCAGCACTCGATCGCGCCACCGGCTGCAGCACCTTGCCCAGCCAGCGGCTCGTTCCGCCAATTCCGCCCGCCGCTCCCGCCTGCGCCTCCGCCGTCACACTCGCCGCGTCTGCCATTCGCGCCACCGCCCGCTGCTGATTGCGGTACTGCACCGTCACAATCTCGCCCGACCACCGGCACGCGCCCGGTAAGAAATCTCACCTTCCCTGGCGTTCCCGCGCTGCGTGCCGTACGTCACCGTGCAATCCACGCCTTCACCTGCAGCGCCGATCAGTCGCGTCTGCTTCGTGCCACCCGGCAGCGTGCTCACCACCCACGCCGTGCCCGGCCGCGTCACCTGCACCGATCGCAGCGACCCATAGATCTGCGTCGAATTCACCGCGGCGAAGGCGCACGTCATCGGCGAACCGGACAGTGTGCCTGTCGCCGCAGCCGTGTCGTACAGCACTGTCGCCGGCGTGTTGGAGCTTGCGCCCTCGTCCACCAGCTCGAACACCACATCGCACGGCGAGCCCGCGCCCGAGACATCACCGAAGCCCTCGACCACGCCATCCGCCATGCAGTAGTAGCGCTGCATCACGCGCTGCATCTCCACGCAGTGCAGCCGCAGCCGCAGCGTGTACATGTGCCCCGCAACTGGCGTGAAACTCGTGCCAACTTCAGCGCCGTTCAGCACCGGCACGATGATCGTCACGCCGCCGGTTTGGCTCGTGCTCTGCCGCACGCGAAATCCCGCAAAGCACGTCGCAAGCTGCACCGGCCCCGCGTACATTCCCGCGAGCATTCCATCCGACGCCGCCCCGAGCACGACCCCGCCAAGCTGCACCACAACGCTGCCGCCAATCTCGATCGCATCCAGCGCAGAAAACGTCGTCTGCCCGTCCTGGCCCGTGCCGCCGTTCATCGTCAGCCCGCCGGCGCCCAGCGAGATATGCGCTCCCGGGTCGCTGGCCTGCCACACCGTCGTGTCGATCGCCGGCCCCGCAAAGCTGTCGTTGATCAGCGTCCGCTTTGTGTCGCGAAACACCGCTTCGCTCAGCACGAACTCAGTCGTCGTGCCGTCGCCCGCAAAGCACTCGCTGATGTACGCCGCCGGCTCTTCGGCGCCGGTCAGCGTCACATCGTTCGCCAGCTCACGCACGCTCCCACCTGCAGCTCGGCGACACTCAGGCGTTCCATCCGCATCGCTGAAGCTGTGCGTCGTCGTGCCGGCGGGCTGCAGCATGATCTGCCCATTCAGCGCGCGATACGCACCGTACGCCGCGCCCGCGGCATCTCCTGCGTTCACGCTCCAGGGCACACCCGCGCGCGCTGTGAATACTCCGCTCGTCTGCACGCCCGCACCGCTCGAGACAGTCAGCGCCTCCGCTCTGTCCGGCCTGCGCACGCGCCGCCATGCGCGCCAGCAGTTGATTGCCATCGAGCGACAGCGAAGGGCCAGCGATCTGCGCAGCTCCTGATCCCGCGCGGTCCAGCAGCCACTCATCGCTCACCGCGCTCACGCGCGCGCGATACACCGCGCCCGAGCTGGCCTCGCCTGCATAGATGCGCACCGGCTCCGTCGCAAGATATCCGGTGAACAGCGTGGTGCCATCTTCCGCATCCACCACCACGCGTCCCAGCCGCGCCGGCAATGGAAGCCCGTCAACCCCTCCACGAGCTCCGCCGTGCAGCGCGTCGGCGCATTCAACGTGCGCTGAATCGTGATCGGCCCTTCAGGCGCAATCGACGCCGTGTAGTCGCGCGGCTCCCGCGCCATCCAGATTGTCAATTGTGATTCGCAACTCAATCTCCTCTCTGCGCTCAGCGGCGCAGTCTGTTCTTCAGCACGTGACGAAGCTGCGGAAGCACACCACGCTTTCGCCGTCGACCGCATCCGTCACCGGCAACGCACGAAACGCCGCGCTCTGCCGCATCATCTCCAGGCCACCGCCGCTCGCACTCGAAACCTCAGCCGCCGACGCCATCGCCTGCAGTCGCGGGTAGTGCCACAGCACGCGCTCGCCCTGCTGGCCCTCTGCGACGAACAGCGCAGACCACTCCTGGAAGAACGTCGATCCTTCGCGATCGCAGAATCCCGCAACTCCGCTCACCTTCATCGACGCTGTCGGCACGCCCGCAATCAGCGGCTGCTCCAGCGTGACCGCGCCATTCGCAATCGCAGAGATGCGCGCCACATTCAGCGACACGCGCCGGACATAATCGACATCCGTCAGCGCGCTCTTCACATACGCTCCGCTCACGCCGCTGCCCACAAACCCAAGCTGGCCCGTGTAGTCGATGTCGACGACGATCCGCTCGCCCACCGCAAAGTTCGCCGCCGCCGCGCCGAGCTGCAACACGCTCGCCGTCGATCCCGGTCTGCAGCGCAACCGCAGCAATCGCAACTCCGCCCGACCCCGCCGCTGCAACACTCGTCTGCGTCTTCAGCAGATTCATCTGCTGCGTGCCCGCAGCCAGCGCCATCTGCAGCTTGCCCCAGCTCGCAAACTGAAACGAGAGCGTCGCATCCACACTGCGTTCGGCTCTGCATCTGCGGCGTTGCCGGCGCACCCGCACGCACCGGCTCAATCTTCGTTCCCGACTTGCGCGTGAAATCCGCTGATCCATCCCAGGTCGATCCACGGCGCCGGCGGCGCATCCAGCGCAAACGTTCCTTGCTGCGCCGGATCGAAGATCGTCGGCTGCTTCGCCGCGCGATTCACCGGCGCAAAGTACGCGCGCACTCGGCGCACCGCAGGCGGCATCGTCTCTGTCGTTACATTCAAAGCTCACCTGCTTCCTCGCAGCTCATCACGGTTATCTTTGCGGTGCGTGCAATGCGGTCCGCCTTCACCACCAGCGGGCCCGAGCACAACGTTGCTCCACCAGATGTTCGTGCTCATCGCGGTCGCGCTTCCGCCGTTCGCGAGCGCGGCATAGTTCTGCTTCGCGGAGTTCTGCGGGCACGCATTCACCGCATTCACCAGCTCCGCATCCATTGCGCTCAGCAGCCGCCCGCGATCCAATCCGCCGACGCCCGGCGTCCCCGCCGTCTCATACAGCACCTCGCACGTCATCGTCGCAACCGGCAGCGCATTCGCCGCATCCACCGTCGCATCCAGCCAGCGCAGACGAAAGCAATCCGGCGTCGTCACGGTCGTGACCAGCTCGTTCTCCTCAACCAGCACTCCCGGCCGCGTCGACGCCGCGCAGCACAATCGTCCGCTCCGGGTTCGCCGCTGCAATGCGCGTCCGCAGCACCTCATAAAACGTGTCCTTCGCGTTCTGCACTCATCCTCCAAACTTCCTAGCGATCCGGCGCCCGCAGCTCCAGGCTGTACACGTACGTCGCGCCGTCCGACGTCGCGGCCGTGCTCGACAGAATCGTGTACACAATCGCCGTCAATCACCACACCCAGCGCCGTCTCAAACAGCACCTCCGCCGAGTTGAACTCCAGCGTCCCCAGCACCGCCTTCACCGCGCTGCCCGAAACCAGCAGCGTCTTCGTGCTCTCCGCCTTGCGAAACACCGCCGGCGCGAGCTCCACATCCTGAAACTGCGGCGTCGCCAGCCCAAGCTGTTCGCCATCGTTGTTCGCCACCGCCGGCGCCGGCATGCGCAGCATGCACAGCCCGTCCGCCGCTCGCTCGCAGCGTTGCATCGGCCGCACGCACCGCGGCATCACTGCACAAAAGATCCGCCACGTTACGCCATCCTTTCCGCAACGTACGGCCGCAGCATCGCCTTCACCTGCGTGTCCAGCAGCGAGTCCGAGAAATACTGCGACTGCAGCGTGTCCATCCTGCTCGACTTCACATTCAGCCCCGGCGTCGCCTGCGCATTCTTCACAATCTGCGCGCACGCAACCTTCACCGCATCCGGCACCGTTGTCAGCCCCGCCGTGTACGTCACCTCAGCCTCCGCAGTAGCGCAGGCCCATCACGTTCCACGGAAACCGGAACTCGCCCAGCGGCGCATTGATCTGCAAGCGTCGTCGGATCGACCGTCGCCCACTGGCCGGGAAGCGCCGAAGACCTCGGCGAACTCCGGCGCAAACGGCTGCTCATCGACGAACAGCCGCGACGGCCGCGCATACTTCGCCTGCACCGTCTGCACGCTGATCAGCGGCCCGTAGCTCAGCCGCACGCGCTGTGTGTGCCGCGACACGCGAACGAACTCCGTGTAGCTCGCCGACATCAGCGTCGGCCGCTTGCAGTACGCCTCGATCATCGACGACGCCGCGGTCACCCATGCATCCTGCGTGTCGGCCGTCAGCCCGTACGCCACATAATCCGAGGGCAATAGATAGCCCATCAACACCTCCAAAATTCTCGTTGCGTTCGAAACAGCGCGGGCCGCGGCGAAGGCTGGTTTTCCTCCGCCGCGGCCGTGCCCTTCACGCGTTCACGTCATTCCGCGAACGCCGCAGCGTGTCTACGCGGTCGACGAGCACCTGGTAGTGCGCGTAGTTCGCGCCCTTCACCACCGGTGCGCCGAACTTCACCGCGACATACTGGCTGGCCAGCGAACCGGGCATGCCGAGCTGGAACACGCGCGGGTTCGGGATCGCCGAGCCAGTGGTACTCGATCAGGTCCTCGGTCACGATGTACGCCGGCAGAACCGCGCTGCCCGAACCGGGCGTGCCGGTGTAGGGCAGCGTCCACTCCGGGATCAGCGGAAGATCGCCGGCCTGCGTCGAGAGCGTCTTCACCGTGAGGCCGCCCTCGATCGCCTTCGTGTTCAGCACCACGTTGAACTCCGACTTCATCTCGCGATCGATGAGGTCGAGCAGCACCGGGTTCGCATAGATCGCCGTCGGGCGAACACCGTAGCTGGTGTTCGAAAGCATCTGCGCGATGGTCGACTTCAGACCGTCGACGATCGACTGCGACGTGCGATGGTGGTCGTGTTGCCGCCCGCGGCAATCTGCCCGCCGATGCCGTAGTACTGCGCGGTCGTCGGCGTGCTCAGGCTGGTGTCGGTGCCGTTCCACAGCGCGACGTCATGCGTGCGCAGAACGCCGTCGACGGTGTCGGCGAGGTCCTTCGCCTGCAGATACGCAAACTGGCCCTGCTGCTTGCCGAGCTCGAGATCGAACAGGTTGTAGTTGATCTGCGCGACCAGCGCCTTCAGCGGAACCGAGCGCTCCACGCGCGTCGGCGTGACGACCGGCGGAACGAGATTGCGCGGATCCATGAAGCCGGCCGTTGCGGCAGGCGAAGGGATCGCCGTCTCTTCAAAGTAGCGCGACGGATGTCCGGTCGCAGGCACCTGCTTGATGCGCTGCCCGAACGGTCCGCGGCGGCGCACCAGGTCCAGGATCTCGGTCTGGTAAAGCGGAACTTCAACTGCGCCGGGTCCGATGTAGTCTGCCGCTGCGCTGATCTCCGTAAACTTCGCGTTCATTCATTCTCCTCAGTTTGGTGTTGCGATTCATCTGCAAAGAAGAAGGGCACAGCGCTCTGCTGTGCCCTTCTGTCTGCACTGCGTTGGCTTTGCTGCAAGCTGCGCGATTTAGCCGCGGTCCGCCGGATTCAACACACCCGCGCGCATCAGCTCCGCCTTCACGGCGATGCGCTGCTCGATGCTCAGGCTCGAAAGCGCGCCATCGATCGCGCCCGCCTCGACCGAATCCATCACCACGCCCTGCTTGGCGAGCATCGTCGCCATGGTGGTCGGCAGCGTCTTGCGCCCGGCCGGCTGCGCAGTCGAAGCCGACGCGACCAGCTCCGCAATCTTTCCTTCTGCCTCGGCGATGCGCGCCTCAGCCTGCGCCAGCTTGCGCTCGAGCTCGGCCTCGCGCTGCGTCTCCACCGTCGCGACGATGCGCGTCACCTGCGACTCCGCCTCGGCGGCAAGCGCGACCTGCTGCGCCGCCATCTGCGCCACGCTGCGCTCCAGCGCCGACGCTGCTTCCATCAGCCTCTCGGCTGCTGCCTGCAACTCACCTGCAGTCATCTCTTCCATTCTTTCTCCTCTCAGTTCGCTTCTGCCTATCGCCCGTTGCAGCGCCTGCGCAGCTTGAACGACGTATTCCGGTACGCCGCCTTGTCGCGCAGCAGAATCGCCGCGCCCGTAAACGTCGCGCGCGTCAGCGTCCACACCTGCGCCTTCATGTCCGCGACGTGCGCATCGGCCAGCTCGTAGCTCATGCCCATCTCGCCCGGTCCGTTGCGTTCACCTGCGGCGCGCACATCTTGCGCTCCAGCTCCGGGAAGTCGCGCGCGAACAGAAATCCGCTCACCATCAGCCGCTGCCCTTCCAGATGCGCCGACGTGATGATGCCGCACTTCTGCCGCGCGTCATGCCCATCCCACCCGGCCTTGTAGTCCACCGCCATGCCCAGCAGGCTCGGCAGCGCCGCTTCCGCCGCCGCGCGCGTCAGCACCACGCGATGTCCGCGCGCTCCGCTCGGCGCACGATCGCTCGGCACATCCACCAGCGTCAGGCACCCTTCAAACGGCAGCTTGTTCGGATGCCCGCTCACCTCGGGAAACTCCACCGCCATCGCCGCCACAGCCAAACCGCGCGGCCTGCACATCCGCGCCTCCATCTCTCTCAATCACCCCTCCTGGCTGCTGTGTTGGAGTTAGCGAGTCAGCGAGTTAGCGAGTTAGCGAATAACGAGCTCCCATCTCCTAACTCCTAACTTCCTCACTCCTAACTTTCATCTTTACTGCTCCTGCGCAGTCGCAACCGGCAGCGCCGGCAGCCCACGCATCATCCTCACCTCCTCAACCGTCAGCACGCCTGCCTTCAACAGCTCCATCTGGATCTGCAGCTCCGTGTTCTCATCGCGGCTGTCGAGCTCGCTCCACACGAAGCGCAGATCGTTCCATCCCAGCCGCTTCGCGATCACATCGCGCGTCAGGTGGTCCGCAATCAGCTTCGCCAGCGGAACCACCGCGTTGTCGAACGCCTCCTGCGCAAACTCCGCCGCCGTCGAGCGATTCACATCCGCCGAAACACCCAGCAGCATCGCCGGAAGATCGAACGCGTTCGCAATCATCGTCAGCAGAAACTGCTGCCACTGCAGGCGCAGGTCCGCATCCGTTCCGCCGCCGAAACGCAGCACCTGCGGCGGCGTCTCCGAGCTCATCACCGGAACGCGGCCCGTGCCCTCGACCTCGTCCTGCCACCACTGGATCAGCCGCTCATGCTGCTCCGGCGTGCGGTCCTGCATCCACAGCGCATACTGCACAACGCTGTTCGCCGCCAGCCGCGCCGCATAGCGATGCGCCTGCAGGAACTGCGAGATCGTCTCAAACGCAACCTCGATCTTCCCCAGCCCGAACGGCGTGTGCGTGCGCGGATTCAGCCGCACATACATCAGCTCGGAGTCGAGCAGCGGAAGCACCGCATCCTTGCCCAGCCGGCCCGTGACCTGCTCATAGCGCGGCTCGTCCGGATCGCCGTTCCAATGCGCGTTGATCCTGATCGTCGCGCCGTCGACGGGATAGAGTCGCACGGGCGCTGCCGCCTCGCCGGTCATCTCCACCTCCGCCGCACCGAAGCCGCCCACCAGCACGTCTTCGATCACCTGCTCGATGAAGGTGCGAAAGCTGTCGCTCTCGTTCGGCGCTTCGAACGCGCGCCGCAATGCACGCATCCGATCCGCGCGCGTCTCCGCATCTTCATCGCCCGCGTCAGGCCGCGTCTCGATCCGCCACTCCATGCACGCGATCCGGTTCTTGATGCAGTTGATCGCACGCCTCGCTGCCGGCGTCTCCGCAAACCGCCGCAGATTCGCCGCAGTCGGCTTCGGCAGCGTAGTTCACCGCACTTCCACCCCGCACCGGCGCGAAGATCGACCCCACCAGCGGCGCCGCAACCGTCTTCCGCGCGCCCTCCTCCTGTGCTGCATCCAATCCCGTCACGCGGTCCCAAATCTGCTTCACCGCCGAACCCACACCCATCCGCTCTCCTCTCAAAAACAGTTAGGGAGTCAGGAGCCGAAGAGTTAGGAATATTTCCTAACCCCGAACTCCTAACTCCCTAACTTGCTAACTCCTAACTTCTAATTCCTGACTTCTTTCCCTACACCCGCAACTCTCTCCGCGCCGTCTCGGCCACTCGGCCCAGGTCCGCCGTCGTGAGCACGCGAATCGCCGCGCTCTCCATCGCACCCACGCCGAACCCGTACATCTCCGCATCGCTCACCGAAGCGATCGGCTCGACAATCGCCGTCAGCTCCAACTCAATGCCCTCCACTCGGCTCACACCCGCGCGCAGCGCATCCGCCGAGTACGCCAGCCCCTTCGCCGACTCCGCATCATTCTCCAGCGACACCGCCTGGAACATCCGCACGCTGGCCGTTCCGGTAGCCGCAGTCAATCTTCAGCGGATCGCCCGGCCGCGTGTACTCCGAGGCCGCAATCCGCTTGCGCATCATCCCCCACACACCGGCGCGCTCAAACTCATCGCGCATCCTGCCCGCAATCGCCGTCCGTCCACTCGCCTTGCGCCGCGTCGCCGGAGCCTTCAGCGGCTCAACGTACATCCGCATCAGCTGCTCCATCTCCGCCGGCAGGCTCTCGGCCAGCGTGCCCGCGCATCTCGGTCAACTGCACACTGTTCGACAGCGTGTCTTCGAGCAGCTCCAGCATCGGCTTCGCATTCACCCGCGCATTCACACCGGCCCGCAGCCGCTCCGCAATCTCCGCCTCCAGCGACTCCAGCAGTTCCACATCGGCGTTCGGATCCAGGCAGCGCACGCGGCTCCAGTCGCGCGTGAACCGACCGTCGCGCCACCCTCGCGTCCGGCCTCGCGCAGCACCACGCCGATATTCGCAAACTCTCCCTTCACCACATCCGGCACATACCGGATCAGAGAGAACTCGCACTGCACACGCTCCGCCAACAGTCTCCTCCAGGTCCGCAACCGCCGCTATCTACCCTCTACCCTCGACGCACTTTCCCTACATCACCAGATTGCCAGCCGTCCCCGCAACTGCAAAGCGCCTCGGCCACAATTCCATCTTGCGCCGCGCCCCAATTTGGGAATGGCTCGCGGTCCGAGTCCCGAAAGCTCTCGATCAGCTCCCGCACCCGCCCGCGCCGCGCCAGCATCTGCTCCATCAGCCGCTCGATCGTACCGACATCGCCGCCGTACCACTCCGGCGGAACCTGCTCGGCAATGCTCCAAAGTTTGTCCGCCGCGAACTCCTCAATCCGCGAAAGCCACGGCTCAAAGCTCGCCCATCCTGTCACGCGCGCATACACCTGGTTGCGCGGAAACACGCCGCGCAGCGGCGAATCCGGAAACGTCCACTCGCCCGCATTGAAGCAGAATCCCTGGTCGATGAAGACCGCGCGATACTTCCTCTCGCGCGGCCTCCGCTCGAACACCGCCTGCCGTCCATTGCAGTTGCCCGTCCACTTATCCAGCGCCAGCATCCCGGCAAACTCGCCGAGATTCCGCACCTCGTCCATCTGCGGCTCGGGCAGATAATCCACCACCTGCCCCGGCATCAGCCCGCCAACAAACTGGCTGCCGAACTGCAGCCCCGCCGCGCACATCTCCTGCCGTCCTTTGCCGAGATCCACCACCATCCCCGGGCTGTTGCGAATCAGCCACTCGCTCACCTCGACGACATCGCTCTTCGGCACCGTTAGCCCGATCGCCTCGGCTAATCGCGTCGCAATCAACTCATTGGCGAGCACGCGCCGATGCTGCGGATTGTTCTGAAACTTCACGACCCACAGGTTCGAGTCCGCACCCAGCATCAACTGGCTCTGCGCCCCTCCGCGCATCCTGCGAATCGCCTGCACCGCCACAACCGCCAAGGCCCGCTCTCCTGCATCGAGAGTAGCGCAATCGCTACGCCGCGCGCGTTCTGCTTCGTTGTAGCAGCTCTGCGCGCACCGCATGCGCGATCGCCATCGCCATCACCAGGTCATCATGCGATCCGCTCGCCGCCGCCGCGCGCCCACGCTCATCCGCGACGAACGTCCTGCACTCCGCCAGCAGTCGCCGGCTCATGAAGCGCTCCGGCGTCTCCGTCAACAGCACCTGCAGCCGCGCCACAATGTCCGGCTTCGACGCCGCCGTGGTCAGCCATCCAGCCTCGCCGTGCTGCCGGTACACCCGCGTGTACCGCTCGCGCGTCTCCATATACGCGAGCACCGCCGCGCCATGGTTGTTGCGCTCCACTGCAATGCAGCGCACCGCCGTACTCACGCGCCAGCTCCACGCTCGCCCGCGCCAGCTCCTCCGGCCGCAACCGCTCGCGCAGCTCCGCGCACTGCAGACCTGTGCCCAGCTCCACCACCTGCACTGCCGCAAAGTCGCCGTCCTCGCCGCCGCCGGCCGAGTCCACCGCCACCACATACTCGCGCCCCGCCATCGGCTGCAGCCATACCTGCAGCGCACCGCCGCGCCTGCGCTCCACCGGCTCGCCAACCTCCGCCAGCCGCCGGTCCAATGCATTGACGTCAAAACAACACGCGCCGCTGGTGCGAAAACAGCTCTCCGCGTCCTCCGCAAACTCCTGCGCGCGCAACACACCGTACGTCCGCTCGAGCCCGCGCCGAAACCCGATCTGCTCCGCACTCAACCCATGCCGCTCCATCAACTCGCACTCTTCAGCACTCATCGCGCTGTGCTCCACCGGGGCCGCCACATACGCCGGCTCCATCCACCATGGAAAGAAGTGCCGCACTAAACCGTGCTGCGTCCCGTTCTCCGCACATGCGTCATCCGTCGCCGCGCTCCAGTCCTCGTAGAACGCGCCATACGCGCCGTTCGGCGTGCTCTCGATCACCATCTCGCCCGTCGGTGCAAGCGCCGCGCGCAGGCCCGCCAGCGTCATCCGAGCATCGCCAGGCCAGCGGCTCACCTCGCTGCAGTGCAGGTTCTGCACGCTCAGGCCGCGGCCCGCATTCAGCTCCGCCGCGCTCGACACGCGAAATTCGCTGTCAATCTCCCCGAACACCATCTGCCCCGTGTTCGCGCGCGACAGCCGCAGCGCGCCTTCGCGCAGATCCTCCGGCAGACCTTCCCACATCCTCCGCACCACGCCAAAGATCGACTCCGCCGCCTCGCGCGTATGCGCAACCTGCAGCGTCAGCGTTCCCGGCCGCGTAATCGTGCGCAGAAAAAATCGCGCCGCAACCCACGTCGTGATGCCCATCTGCCGCGCCTTCAGCACAATGTTCTGCCGGCCCGCACGTTCTTCAAACGCGCGTTGCGCCGCATTCGGCACCAGCCTCCGCAGCTCTCCTTCGCGCGTTCGTATCCGCAGCAGATTTTCTGCATACCCGATCAAAAGATCGGGCCGCCGATCCATCCGGCGACCCATCTCCCTCAACACATCCACTTGGCTCAACCGTCTCTTCGGCACATCTCCTCGTTATCAGATGTCGGCCCAGGTTCGCTCCACCGCCGGCCGCTTCTGCTAGATCTTGGTCACCCATGTCCCCGCCGCGCAGAACGTCGCGTGCCCGTCCTGCGAGAACACCCACACGCCATTCGTGGTGCATGAACCCGCAGGTGCAGTCGCAGCGCCCGTGTAGCTTGCCGCGGTAACGTTGCCGGATGCATCCACCGTGAACTGATTCGACGCTCCGACACTGAGAGCCGCCGACGGGCTCGCGCTTCCAATCCCAACCTTCCCCGACACGATCAGGCCGTTCGACGGTGCTGTGGTTCCGCCTGCATAGCTTCCCACCGACACGCCGCCATTCACCGCGAGAGCCGCCTTGGGGTTCGTTCCAGCTGCCACGTTGATCGAGAGCCCGCCGCCTCCCGCAGGATAAAACTGCCCGCTCGTCGGTCCCAGAAGCAGGTCAGACGTGCCCAGGCTGCTGGCCGTAATGTTGGAATAGAACTGAAACTCTCCGTTCGTATTCCCATACCCCAGGCCAAAGTTGTTGAAGGCGTTGCGGAGATCGTTGTACATCCCCGATTTGCCTTTGAACTCGAAGTCCACAAGGTCCAGCCCGGAATCTGTGAACATCGCCCCGTTCGTTCCGCTCCGATTCTCGATAGTCATCGAGGTCGCGCCGTAGACATCTCCCGTCTGACCGAGAGTGATCGCCGTGCCCGAGCTCGTAAATCCGGGACTCGACCCACCCGTTCCGGTGATCGATCCCATATTGAATGCGCCGTTCAGTGTCAGCGAAACCGGAACCGTTAGACCCGTCGGCGCAAACGTGAACTGCTGTCCACCCAACGTCCAGATCGCTTCACTCACCTGCGGTGAGTAAAACAGCGCGTCCTGTCCGGTCGCCGAATCCAGCTCGAACAGGTCATAGCCGGAGTCCCACCGGTTGCACCCATGAAGGTTGCAGTGCGCATAAATCAGCGCCTGCGTTCCCGCATCCACTTCAAGGTCATTCCTCCACGCACCGGAGACCACATAGGCATCGTCCGGCAACTCGTGGGTTCCTCCGCCGCCCAGGTAGTTGCTCGCCGGAACGCCGTTCTGCACCTGCCAGCCGCGCATTCCCGGTCCAACCTCTCCCAGGTACTGCTTGCCGGCGCTCGAGTACTGGATCGGCCGAGGCACATACTGCGTGATCCATTCGTTGTCCGCTGCAGTCAGCTGCTGATAGAAGTGCGGTTCCTCAACAGCATCGCCCGGCGCCCAGGCCACCGTGTTCGCGGCCAGCGTGAACTGCCCATCCACCTGCTTCGCACTGGCGTCATACACGCCCAGCACCTCGGCCATCGGATACAGCACGTAGCTTCCGTTCAGGAACGTCAGCGTTCCTCCGCTGCTTGTGCTGTCCGCGCCCGTAGCGGTGTACGTCACAAGGTTCGCGTTCTTCGTCGTTACCTGGAAGCTGCCGTTATAGCTCGCATCCGTAACACCGCTCACCGTCATCGTCAGCCCGTTTACATCCACGGGCAGGTTGCTGGCCAGCGTCGCCGTTACAACATTTCCCTTGCGCACCAGCGACGAGATCGGCACCGAGATGTTCTGGAACCCGCTCGTGCTCGCCCCATTCGTCAAGCCCAGCACCGGCGTGCTCGCCGCCGCGTAGTACAGCGAGGTCGCGCTCGCCGTGCCCACAATCGGAAAGATCTGCCGCACCGCGCCCACCGTGTCCGCCGTCTGCTCGATCCCGTAGCCGCACATTCCGCCCACAGCAATCACCGCGCCCGATCCGTGCACCTTGTTCAGCGTCAGCGTGATGTGGCTCGCATCCACAACCGTATAGTTCGCGGTCTCGAAGTTCGGAAACCGTGAGTCGTTGGTATCCGCAACGCACGCCACACCAGAGTTCGCCGTCAGCTGGTTCGTGTTCGACGCAAACCCCGCCGGCACATTGCTCGTCGCAATCGGCAGCGTCACAGTTCCCGGCGCAATATTCTTCGGCTGCGAGGTTGCAGCAGCTGTCGTCTGAAAAAGCACGCTCGCCGGAAAGTTCGTGCCGGTAAAGTTCACCGTCGCAAAGACTGACCCGCCCGCCGACACAATCTGCCCCGCCGTAATTGTCTTGGCCGGATTCTTGTCGATCAGGAACCGTCCCTCACCCTGCGTCCCGCCGCCGAACGTCGCATTCGTCATCAACTGCGTCGCGCCTGTCGTGCACCCGCTCGTACACGTGCCCTGGAAGACATGCCAGTCTTCCTGCACCTGCAGATCGAACGGATGCGCTCCCTCATCCGCCATGTCGCGATATCCGCCAGAGCTGGTCAGCATCCAGCTTCCTTCCAGGCAATCGCCCACCGCGTAGCAGTTGATCACGTGCTCGTTCTGCACATGCTGCCCCTCGGTAAAGTAGTTGCCCGTCTCCAGGCTCACACCGTAGTTCGCCTTGCCATACGGCGCGTTCTCGATATTCCCCGGCAGTTGGTTCGATCCACCCGTCAGCGCCGTGTTCGACATGCTGAACGTCAACCGCGTGCTGCCCACACCGCTGCCCGCCACGCCCGAGTTCGCATCCGTGTTCGTCGAAATCTGGCTCAGCGACTCCGCCGTGCTCCCGCCCGAGCTGTTCACCGGATTCACAAACGTCTCGAAGTCCGCCCCATTGCGCAGATCAACCACGTGCCCGCTAGTTCGGGATCTGCGCCGTATACAGCGACTCCGCGAACGCATAGCTCGGATCAACCGTCACCAGGCAGCCACCCGATGCAGGGCATTGGCTCAGCGCGTTGGCCAGACCATTGCCGCCGTCGCCCGTCTGGAACTGGCTTGCATACAGCGACCCGTTCAGCGCATTCACCTGCAGCTGCGTTCCCGCCGGCTGCGCAACCGTCTGCGTCGAAGTCGGCAGCAGGCTCACCTTCTGCCCCAGCCCTCCAGTCACCTGCGTGATGTTGGTGTCCACGTAGTGCTTATCGGCCGCCTGCGTCGGCGTCACCGGATCGCCCGGCAGAATCAGCGGCCCCGTCATCGTTCCGCCCGTGGTCGGCACGTACGACGTGGTTCCTGTCGTGCCCGTTGCGCCGGTGCTAACCTGCGCAATCTTCGCGTCAACATAAGCCCGCGACGCCGTCTGCATCGCCACACTCGCCGGCAGCACCTGGTTCTCAATCGTGGCCAGCGTCACCGGCGTCGAACTCACCGGCACAACCCAGTACTGCTGGCTGGTCGTTCCATCGTCCAGGTGCAGCACCGCCGTGTAGTAGCTTCCAGTCGGCGTCGCGCCTGCATTCGGCGTCAGCGTCAGCAACAGCGCGCCGTTCGCTGCAATCGTCGCCGCCTTGTTCCCGGCAGCCACTGCCTGTCCCGCTGCCGTCGTAAACGTCCCCCAGCTCACCACCACCGTTCCGCTGGCCGGCGTTCCGTCCGCCCGGTACACCGTGTCCTGGATCGTCGTCGTCACCACCTGCGCCACTGCCGCAACGCACGTCCCCAGCAACGCAATCACAATCGTCACCAGGGTCAATCCCCGCTTCACTCCTCGCATCGCACCTCGCTTCTCCTCGACGGGCTTCTTCCCGTCCATTTCTCTCGTCAACACTGTCGCAACTCCGACACTCGTTTATGCCCTGGACTGTCTCGATCGGCGTCCGCGCGCGAACCGCAGTGGCTTGTTCGCCGCACCGCCAGGTCCCCGGCGAACTTGTTCGCTGGGGTGCGAGTCGCTACCATCACTTCAGTCCTATCTCTCGAAAGGCCACCATGGAATCCAGCACCAGCACGGCACGCCGCCCCGAAGACATTGCTCTCGATCTGCTCAAATTCATCGCACCGCACGCCAACGTCGGCCGCTCCGGCACGGCGTCTACCGGCTTCGTCGCGCCCACCGCCTCCAAGTCCGAAGACCAGATCTCGCAGCTGCTCGAGCTCTACAGCCGCTGCCGCGAAGCCGTCGAATCCCCCACACCGTCCGCAAAGAAGTAGCCGCTTGCCCTCACACAAAGTTCGCGTCGCCGTCGTCGGTGCCGGCGCCTTCGGCCGCAACCACCTCCGCGTCTATCGCGAGCTTGAATCCCTCTACCCCGGCGAGCTCCAGCTCGCCGCGCTCATCGAACCCGACCCAGCGCGCCGCTCCGAGTTCGCAACCCTCTACAACATCCCCGCTTTCGCCTCCATCGACGAAGCCCTGCAGACGGAACGCGGCGCCCCCCTTTGACGCCGCCTCCGTCTGCTCCCCCACAATCCATCACGCCGCCGCTCGCCGAGCGCCTGCTCAGCTCCGGCGTCGACGTGCTCATCGAAAAACCCTTTGCCGCATCACTCGACGAAGCCGACCGCGTCCTCGCACTCGCCGAACGCAACCACCGCATCGTGCAGATCGGTCATCTCGAGCGCTTCAACCCTGCCGTGTCCGCCGCCGCCCAACGCATCACGCGCCCCATGTTCTTCGAGGCCCACCGGCTCTCCATCTTCACGCCGCGCTCCCTCGACGTCGACGTCGTGCTCGACCTCATGATTCACGACCTCGACATCGTCCTCTCGCTCACCAACTCCGCCGTGCGCGAGGTCCGCGCCGTCGGCCTGCCGGTGCTCTCGCCCAAGGTCGACATCGCCAACGTCCGCGTCGAGTTCGACTCCGGCTGCGTCGCCAACTTCACCGCCAGCCGCGTCTCCACCGAGCAGGTCCGCAAGCTGCGCCTCTTCCAGCCGCACGAGTACCTCTCGCTCGACTTCGCGCGCCAGGAGCTCCTAAGCATCAAAGTCGACCCATCACTGCTCGCACAGCTCACCGCCGCGCCAGCGTCAAACCACCGCGCTGAATCCAGCAATGCTTGCCGCCGCCGAAGGCTCGCATCCCTCCCGCGGGCTCTCGCTTGAAAAGCTCGACCTCCCGCGCGCCGAACCCCTGCGCCTCGAAATCGAAAACTTCCTCACCGCCGTGCGCAACCGCACGCAGCCCCGCGTCACCGGCCAGGCCGGCCGCGCCGCACTCGCGCTCGCTCTGGAGATCAATCAACAAATCGCCAGCCACGCCCACCGCGCCGGCCTGGCCTAGATTCGTCTGAACAAAGCGCGCATCAGTTCATCTGCTGCACTTTGACGCCCGGCCGGAATCTTCAACTCAAACTGATCATTCTCGAGCGCCTGATTCAGCGTCAGCTTCGTCACCTGCAGCTTCAACGAGTACTCGTCGATCGGCCGCTTGATATCGATCAGCATCGGAAACTGAATTCCGTTGAAGTCCTGGTACTTGTCATACGTGGCAATGGTCTGCGCCTCGCCCTTGTCGTCGTAAATGTCCTGCTCAAACGGCAGCAGCGTAATGCGGCTGAAGTGCACCAGCCGCTCCAGGTGCAGCGTGTTGCCGGGGCCATGCTTCAGCACCGCCAGATCGTAGTCCGGCTCCTCAATCGCGTTCTGATGTTTCGAAGCCGGCGCCAGAACGCGCGTCGATTCCGACAGACTGACAAACTCGTCAGGCGTTACGCCCGGAACCAGCAGCGAATCGAAAAACACCGGCGGCCGCAAATTTTCGAGCCCGTTTTTCGACGGATTCGTGACCGTGTTCTTGCCCTGAATCCATACATCGCCGTGACCCGCCCGTTGCGTGCACCAGCGTAAACGTCTCGCCGTTCGAGACCATGTCCAGCGCCCGCGACCCGATCACCGGAAGCTGCATAATGACGCGCAAATCAGCCGGTTTTCGCACGAAAATGTAGCCTTTGAACGACGTGTACGTGACCACCTTGCCTTCTTTGCCGCCGCCCGTGCTTGCCGTCAGCAGCACCGAAGCCGTCAGCGTCTTGATGGCCGCGTCCCGGTCGGAGATGATCTCCTCCAGGTGCTCCACAGACGTCGACCGGTACATGTCCGGGGCCTGCGTCCGCTGCACGACGTGCGTCGTCCGGAAGCAGCCTGTCAACATCACAAGCCACCCGGTCACAGCCGCCCCGAGCACCACCGTCGATAGAGCTTTACGAATCCTCATCCCCTGGAGTTCTTAAGTATATCGGCGAACACTACTTGGCATCCGATGTCCGGCGTCCGGCATTCGGTTCGGAATTCTCCGCGATCATTCGCCAAGTTGGTCCAGCAGCATGTGCACCGAGCTCTTCCGCGGCCGCGTAGTGACCTTCGCCGAGTCCAGCAACTCCATCGCCAGCTTCATATGCGGGCAGCTCCCCTTCAGCGCCTCCCCGATGAACCCGTTCACAATCGCCGGAAACTGCTCGGCCACCCTCTTCTGCACGTACTTGTGACACTGTTTCGGCCGCAGCGGCTTTTGCTCCTGCGGCTCCTCCGCTTCGGCCATCAACTGCCTTCCCCGACTCTTCCCTCCACAACGCATCGCCCGTTCCCCGCAAATGGAAAGCGGGAGACCCGACCGATACCCCGGTGAGGTCTCCCGCTTGATCTTTACTTCTTTAGAATATCAACCCGAGTGAAATTCCATTTCCGGATTTTCGCCCCGGCTAAGTTGCTGATTGCTAGCTGCTTACGGAGTTTTCCACCGTTTCCGCCTCTTGACAGCTTTTTGAGGCTCTCAAAAGATCGGCCGGCCAGGAAGATCTCGCGTAGGCGGTCGATGGCCGCGCAGTAGCTCTGAGATAAGCACCGAGCGAAGCGACAGGCCAAGTAGGGCGCGGCCTCCTCGTGCGTGTAGCCCTGCAGCGCGATCCGCTGGATGATGCGCTGATCGGTCTTCCGCAGCTTGGCCAGGCAGCGCTCGACATCAATCGAGAAGATCACCCCATCCTCGAAGCCTTCCATCTTGTAGTGAGAGACATGCCCGCGGAACAACTCCCGCCCCATGATCGAAGGAACCCGCCCCACTTCCATCGAGACCTGCAGATACCGCCGCAGCATCGCCTCCGTGTACTTGCGGTAGAACGCCAGCTCCACCTGCGGCTTCGGCCTGGCAGCCTCAGGCTGCGCGACCGCAGCGGGCTGGCTCTCGACCGCCGGAGAGCTCTCGGCCACGGCCCAGATCTTCGCCACCATCACCGGCCGGCCCGTCGTTGCTTCGCGAACCTCCGCGCGCCGAACGTTGCGTGAAACATGCACCAGACGAAGACCATTGATTGTTTTTCCGGACCCGATTTCCAACGCGTTGTTCCTTTCCATTGCTGAACCCTGCTCTGTTGCCTTTTCTGCCTTTCTCTCTTCCTTTTGATTTCCGATCGCCTGTTCTGCCTGGCTTTCTACTTCCCGCCTTGCCTTCACCTCCAGGGCCGCACCGCTCACTTCGCCCCTCCTTCGCACACCACCAACCGCACCTTCCGCTTTCGTCCTGCCCGGCTGCGGCCGCGCGGCGCCGGAAAATCCGACAGCCGCAACGCGCAGGCCCTGCAGTACACCCCATGGTTTTGGGCGCGGAGCCAAAGCCCCCCGCATCCCTCGCATACCTTCAACTCAACGCAAAAGTGCTTCATCGTCTTCTCCAGGGCACACTTCTCCCCTGCGGAGCCACTCTCGTTTTCACGCGGTCAGCGGATCGGGGCTCGCTCAGGTTGCTGAGGGCCGCCGGCTGGAGCGTATGCGCTCTCTGGCGCAATCTGCCCCGGCTTCAGGCCGGTTGTCATGGTTGGTCGCAAGGCCGGTCCATGGGAGACACCGGCCTCAACTTCGCTCTCACCTCCGGGGACCTCAGCCGCGCCTGAGCTTTCGAAAGCTCCGGCCGGGAGTCCAACCGGGGTGAGTTATGCGGTTATAGAGTCCCGCCCCACCCCCGTGTCAACGAAAAATTTCCCACAGGGGTCGAACAAAAGGAACTTTTTTCGGTAGAACGATTTAGGCATATATTGCGGGAGTTCTGGATTCAGTTTTCGCCGAATCTTCGCCTAGCGCGCGACATCCGCCCATGCGAAACTCGATGACCCTGTCCCGCACACAATCGCTTGGGGTACCCAAAAGCTTACCCCAAGTAACTTTCGAGTAAACAGTTCTGGAAAACGTGTACGCCACACGACGTATCTCCGCCGCCTTGCCGCGTAGAACTCCTCTGCTTTCTTGCTGATAGATGGCCCGTTGGTGTTAGCCTCCTCTAGCCCGCAGCCCACCCGGCTTTGACCCTTCCGGGGTAAGCGCGTGGCTCGAAGGACCCACTCCGGGCACCCCGCGCCACCCCACCCTTCGTCGCCGACCGGCAGTTTCCCACAGCCGAACCCCACTCCCGGTATCCTCCCAGACATGCGGATCCGCCTGCTGCTCCCCGCCGTCCTGATGCTCTCCACAGCCTTCTCCTCCGCCCAGAACCCCGCCGCCGCGGCCCCCACGCCGCCCATGGGCTGGAACAGCTGGGACGCCTACGGCCTCACCATCACCGAAGCCCAGTTCCGCGCCAACGCCCAGGTCCTGCATGACAAGCTCCTTCCCTTCGGCTGGCGCTACGCCGTCATCGACGAGGGCTGGTTCTTCTTCAACCCCGAGGATCGCCCGCACCCCGACACGCTGCACTACGCCATCGACCCCCACGGCCGCTACGTGCCCGTCCCCGCGCGCTTCCCGTCCGCCGCCACCGGCAGACCCATCACGGATGCCAACACCGGCCCGACGCCGAAGCTCTCCGCCACCATCCAGGAGACCACCTTCAAGCCACTGGCCGACTGGGTCCACTCCCAGGGCCTGCTCTTCGGCATCCACATCGTCCGCGGCATCCCCCGGGCCTCCGTCGAGCGCAACCTCCCCATCGCCAACTCGCAGTTTCACGCGCAGGACGCCGCCGACACCACCGACGCCTGCGGCTGGGACCCAACCAACTGGGGCATCAAGGACAACGCCGCCGGCCAGGCCTGGTATGACTCGCTCATCCAGCAATACGCCGGCTGGGGCGTCGACCTCCTCAAGGTCGACTGCATCGCCGACCACCCCTACAAGGTCTAGCGAGATTCGCCAGATCCGCCGCGCCATCGACAAGGTGCAGCGCGAAACCGGCCACTCGATCGTCCTCAGCCTCTCACCCGGCCCCACCAACCCCTCCCACGCCGCCGAGGTCGCCTCGCTCTCCAACATGTGGCGCATCTCGAACGACTTCTGGGACCTCTGGAGCGGCGGCAACTTCGCCGACGGCTTCCCGCAATCCGTCAAAGGCCAGTTCGACCACCTCGCCGCCTGGTCGCAATTCGATCTGAAGTCCGGCCAGTGGCCCGACGCCGACATGCTTCCCTTCGGCGAACTCCGCCCCTCACCCGGCTGGGGCCAGCCCCGCCACACCCGCCTCACCCTCGACGAAGAGCGCACCGTGATGACCCTCTGGTCCATCGAATCAAAGCCCGCTCATCCTCGGCGCCAACCTCACCCTGCTGGACGAGCCCACGCTCAAGCTACTCACCAACCGCGACGTGCTTGCCATCGATCAGAACGCCATCGAGCGAGGACACCCGGTCGAAAGGCTTCGAATCCGGCGACCTGCGCGTGTGGCGAGCCAAGGTGCAAGAATGCGCACGGCGGCATCGGCAACGGTTGTCGCGCTCTTCAATCTCAGCGATGCTCCGCTGCAACATTGATCGCTCGGCAGCCGAGCTGCGCTTCGCCACCAAAACCGAGTCTCCACACCGCTGCTCTCGAACGTCTGGACCGGCAAGCGGCTCCCCGACGGAGACCGCGTTCGCGTCACCATCCCGCCGCACGGCTGCGTCCTTCTGGAGCGCCGATAGCCCTCGAACGCACTACTCAAGCCCGCTGATGAAGTTCACGGGGGCTTCAGCTCCTGAGGGCAAAGCCGCGGATAGCCTGCTGTCACCAAAAAGTCAACGTTACCCGAACCGCGCCTATTGGTTACCTACGCTCCGCGCAAGATTACCAACTGCAATCTTCACGCCTCGCCTATTTCCCCGTAAGTTTGTCTTCAAGAAGCGCACAACAGGAAAGAGACATTGAGGCCCAGCCTTTTCCCAGGTCAAAAGGGCACTCGCCGTCCAGATTCTCGAGGGCGCTCGCACGAAGCGTGGCCCCGGTCACGGGGGCTCCTCAACGGAGCTGATCCGGGAGCTGCGCACCATGCGGAAGGAGCGCAACTGCCCTTCGCATGCGGGGGGCGAGGCAGGAACCCGCGTTCCTTGGGGGAGGAACGCGGGTGACTCGCCTCAACCACCGGTTTCATTCGTCGTTTTACCTTTCGCGTTGATCAGAAGGCCGTCCTCAGGGACGGCCTTCTGGCGTCTGCACCACAGTTTCAACAGCCCGCCTCAAACCATGCATTGCCGCGCCAGCATCTTCGCCGTATCCTCGCCTCAGGTGCCTGCCCCGTTCCAATTCAAGCCGCGCAACTCCGCCGACAAGCCGCTGCGCCGCGCCCGAAGTCGCGGTCCAAGGATCCCGACCGCCTCGTCTCCGCCGGCCCGGTCGATGACGACTCGCAGTTCGAGTTGAAGCTCCGCCCCAAGCGCCTCGCCGAGTTCATCGGCCAGTCCAAAGCCAAAGAACAACTCGCCATCGCACTCGAAGCCGCCAAAGCCCGCGGCGAAGCGCTCGATCACGTCCTCATCTTCGGCCCGCCGGGCCTGGGCAAAACCACGCTCGCCACCATCATCGCGAACGAGCTCGAGGTCGCCTTCCAGCAGACCAGCGGCCCCGCGCTGCAGATCCAGGGCGACCTCACCGCCATCCTCACCAACCTGCGCGAAAAGCAGGTCCTCTTCCTGGACGAGATCCATCGCCTGCAGCCGGTGCTTGAAGAAAAGCTCTACACCGCGCTCGAGGACTACCAGATGGACATCATCATCGGCCAGGGTCCCAGCGCGCGCACCCACACGCTGGAGCTGCGGCCGTTCACGCTGGTCGGCGCGACCACGCGGCCCGGCCTGCTCAGCTCGCCGCTGCGCTCGCGCTTCGGCATCCTTCTGCGGCTCGAGTTCTACACCGAAGACGAGCTGCGCTTCATCGTCCAGCGCTCCGCCGAAGTGCTCGGCGTGCCCATCGACCACGATGGCGCGGCCGAGATCGCCATCCGCTCCCGCGGCACACCGCGCATCGCCAACCGCCTGCTCCGCCGCGTGCGCGACTACGCCGAGGTCCGCGCGCAAGGCCGCATCGACCTTCCCACCGCGCAGGCAGCCTTGCAACTCCTCGAGGTCGACGCGCACGGCTTCGACGAGCTCGACCGCCGCCTGCTCCGCACCATCATCGAGAAGTACGACGGCGGGCCGGTCGGCCTGAACACGCTCGCCGCCGCGCTGGCGGAAGAGCAGGACGCGCTCGAAGAGGTCTACGAGCCGTTCCTGATTCAGATCGGGTTCCTGGACCGCACGCCGCGCGGGCGGGTTGCGACGCGACTTGCGTACGAGCATCTTGGGATCGAGATGCCGCGGCGCAATCCGGCGAGTCCGACGCTGTTTGGGTGAGGTTTTTGGGTTTTGCGCGCGGCACCCCCTTCCCCCCTGCTTTTTGCGCAAAGTCTTCCAAAATTGAAACTTAGGCTTGGACCTGAGCTCGCCGGGATCACGCCGGCAAAGCGAAAGCCTCCGCATTGCGGAGGCTTTCTGGGGGTGCGTTTTGTCAAGTTCGCGGGTTACTTTGTCGTGGGCTTCGCCGGGGTCGATGCAGGCGTCGCAGGAGGAGTTGGGGGGACGTACGGTGGCGGCGGCTGCACGCCCTCGGCCCGCAGCGCGTCATCGATCTCGCTGAAAACAAATTCGACCGGCACCGCACCATCGATCTTGTCGCCGTTGATAAACAGTGTCGGCGTGGAATCGATGTTCAGCGCCTCACCCTGCTTGCGCGAGGCCTCGATCGCCGCCGTGTCCTGCTTGGTCAGGCAGGCCTCCAGCTTCGGCATATCGGCCTTCTGGGACTTCCCCTGCTCTTTGGTCAGCGTATCGAGCTGCTCAACGGCGCGAGGCAGCGTCTTGTCGGCCTTCGGGTCCTTGGGATCAGCGCCGATCTCGCTCGCATGCGCATGAATGTAATCCACGAGATTCCAATAACCGGTCTGCGACTGCGCGCCCAGGCAGTTCACATCCACCGCCGCATGCATCGCCCAGGGGTGCTGATCGAGCGGGAAGTCCTTGTAAACAATATGTACCTTGTCGCCGTAACGCTTCGTAATCGCCGGAAAGATGCTCTCGTGCAAACGCGCGCAGAACGGGCACTCCAGATCGTCAAACCCGACGATGACAACGGGCGCCGACTCCGGGCCGCCGCGCGACGGGCGGCCCGAATCCGAAATCATCGTGCGTGGGTCGGCGGAGAGGTCGAACTTCGAGAATTGTGCGAGCGTCTTGCCATCTTTCGAAAGCAGGAAGTTTACCGGCCTTGAGGTCTTGTCCTCCGCTGAGAAGGTCACCGAGACGTTGTCGTAACCGGGGACTTCGGACGGCGTACGCGGACCGATGTGCACGACCGAACCGGGCGGCAGATTGGCCTTCTGGCGCAGCAGTACCTCAACGCGGTGCTGCTCGGCGGGAGTGAGCGGCGTGCCGCTCTGGCTGCTGGCCTGGGCCGGCTTCTGGCTCGGGGTTTGGGCGTGGCAACCGGCGGTGGCAAGGGTCAGGGCAAACAAAAACGAGAGGGGAAAACGAAGGAAACGCACAGTTCGATTATCTCATCCAGACAGCGCGATTCAGCCCGTCTGCGCGGCCATCAACGCTGCGTGCGAATGCTGCCAAAAAGAAGAGGCAGGCCAGAGCGGCCTGCCTCAGGACGAAAGAGCTGGAGGCTACTTCACGTTCCCGTTGAGCCCGTTGGGGAAGAATCCGCCTTTGCCGGAGCCGCCGGCGTAGACGATTGCGAGGACCTGAGGTGCGGACCGAGCGAACACCATCGATCCGGCCGTGTTGCCGGAGGTGGGCGCGTTGATGGAGCCGGTGGTTGTGGCGTTGACGATGGCCGAGGCGGTGACATTGGAGCTGCCGTTGAGCTGCACCTGCTGCGTGCCGAGCCCAACGTCGTCGCCGTCCCGCCTGGTGGAAGAGATCGAATTCGATCCATCCACAGTCGCGCGCAGCTTTGAGATTGCGGCTGCCACGGCGGTTGCGGTGCCCGCCGCCCCCAGTGTGGTCGGTGACTGATCGAGGCCGTAGATTGTCGTGCGTACCAGCCCTGCGTGATAGGCCTCGACAGCCTGGATCCCGGCGGCGGCGTCCAGATTGCCGCTCGACGTGAGCTCGGGTGCGGCTCCGGTGTAGGCCGTGACCCCGACATCCTCGAAGATGTAGGAACCGAGCAGGAAGTGGATGTCGTCGGCGAAGGGATCAAACGAGGTGAGGCCAAGCCCCAGCAGACCGGCGAGCGTGTTGAAGCTGTTGTAGAGATCGATGGCCGGCTGCGCGACTGCGGACGAGCCGAGCGCGCCGCGCAGGAACTTCACGTGGTTGCGCTCTTCGGTCGCGATCTCCTGGGCATAGCTCTGGACCAGCGTGTTGGCGAACGGAACCTTGCATGCGGACGGGCCGCCGGGCTTGGTTGCCACCGTACCCTGCGTGCCCGTGCCGTTAAGCCCGAGACCCACCTGATCGATGGTCTGGCCGCTGGCTGCCAGCGTGTAGAACTCAGCCTCGAGGTACTCGAGATTGAGCGCGAAGTTGAGATAGTCGGCGTCCGTGAGCGTGGATTGCGCCTTGGCGATCGACGCGAACGCAAGAGTTGCCATTGCGGCGCCGCCGAGGGTGATCATGCGGCGGCGGCTGCCGCCGATGACTTGATCGAGTTGCTGCGTTTCTGCTGTTGCCATATATCCCCCTTAGGCCTGTGTCACGCTGATGTTTCCGTTCAGTCCGCTGGGGAAGAACGTTCCGCTTTTTACGCCCGCACCGCCGCCCGTTCCGTAGACGATGTGCAGAACCTGATCGGTGGTGCGTTCGTAGGCGATCGAGTTGGTGGGATCGGCGGCAGTGATACCGGTGGCGCTGAGTGTGGTCTCGTTGCCTCCGCCCAGCTGAGCGCGTACGCCCTCGACGGCGTTTGCAGCGGAGATCGCCGATGATCCGGCGAACACGATCTGGGCGCGGATGGAGGCTGCGTGATAAGCCTCCACGGCCTGGATCTCAGCGGCCGCGGTGAGGTTGGTCTTGCTGCTCAGCAGCTTGGCGGCGCCATGATATGCGGTTACGCCCACGTCCTCGAAGATGAACGCGCCGATGAGGTAATTGCTGTAGCTGGCGAATGGGTTGAACGTGGAGCCGAGGCCGGCGGCGCTGGCCAGAGCGTTGAAGCTGGCGGTCAGGTCGATGGCCGGAGCGCTGACCGCTGAGCTGCCCAGCACGCCGCGGATAGCGCGCACGTGATCGAGTTCGTTCTGCGCGATCTCGTTGATGTACTGCGTCTGGATAGAGGTGAGGCCGGGGACCTGGCTCCCGCCGGTTGTTTTGCTGGAGGAGTTTCCGGTATCTGCAGCGCTGAGACCGGTGCCCGTTGCAGCGCGAAGATAGAACTCGGCTTCGAGGTACTCAAGGTTCAAAGCGAAGTTGAAGATATCGGCGTCGGTGACCTTGGATGTTCCTCCGCCTCCGCCGCCGTTGTTGTTGTTGCTGCTGCCGTCGTCACCACACCCGGCCAGCAGAACTGTTGTTGTTGCTGCGGTAGCGGCGGCCGCAAGGCAGAAGCCTCGGCGCGAGAGCGCTTTTTGGACGAGCGGGGTCCTTTTCTGATTCTCCATAAACCTCTCCGGGGGCGCATCTTGTATGCAGTACCCAGCATGTCTACGCGGCCTGTTGCGGATTGGATTTACAGGAGGAGAAGGATTGCTGCACTTCGCGTGCTGCGCAAAAGCACACGCCGATTTTCTTGTGCCATCACAATCGCGAGCTAGAAGATTCGTTCCGCGCGGCGGAGATTGCCGGCCGAGCCGATGTTCGCAAGCGTGAAGTTGAAGCGGTAGGCGTTCTCGTTGCGCACCGCGCCCAGCTCGTACTTGCGGTACTCGACCGAAAAGCCGCAGCAGTTCCAGTTGTAGCTCGTCTGGATCGCGGCGTACTGGATGCGTGCCGAGGTTCAGGTCGAGGCCGGCGTTGGCGGCGGCTGCAAACCCCGGGCGGTTGGGGTCGCCGAAGCCGCCGAGCACGCGCATCTGCTTGAAGTTCGAGGTGGGAGAGCGTGACCAGCGTCTGCTGGTCGTTGTTGTTGGTGTCGATGGTCTCGGTGGCGAAGCGCCCCGGCGCGTTGAGCGACGCGAATGAGACGCCGCCGAAGAGATTATTCGCGCGTGCCTCCACGTAGAGGTTCGAGCTGGTGAACTTCTTCGCGCCGGTGTCGTAGTCGAAGTCCCACTCGATGTCCGTGTGGCCGGAGGTGCGGAGGCGCGCGCGCGAGATGAGCGGCGAGATGTTGCGCGGCTCGGTGAGGAACGCGACGCCGGAGAGATCGAGCGTCGTGTCGAAGATGTTGCGCCGCGACGTGATGACGGCGTGGCCGAAGGTTGGGTCGAAGAAGTAGGCCTGCGTGAGCCGCCAGGAGAACCACTCCTGCGGCTGGGTCGCCGCGGGCTTCGCGCAGGGATCATTCTTCACGCGAGTCCGCGTGGGCGACTGCGGCGCCTGCGCAGAGGCGTCGGGAATGCCGTTCGCGTCGGTGCTCTGGTCGGGCGAAGGATTCAGCACGTCAGGCACCTCGGGCGGCGCGAGCGCGGAGGACAGCTCGATGCCGTTGGCAGATGCAGAGGGCAGGCTTGGGCAGTTCGGGCTGGTTCTTCACCGGCTTGGGCTTCGGCCGGAAGAAGAGCCGCTGCGTCACACCGTACTCGAGCTGGTCGGTGTCGGCAGCAAGGTCTGCGTCGTCGAAGCGAAGGACCGAGAGGAAGTTGTCGATGCCGTGAACGTTGCGATAGGTGATCTCGGGTTCCACGGTGTGGCGAACTTCGGTGCCGAAGAACTTCTGCAGCCGTGCGGGAACATCGAAGGTGCGCTCGATGGCAGGCGGGCGAATGTCAACCTTCACGTCGACATCGGAGCGGTTGACGGGCGCGGTGAGCTCGAGCGGCGGCTGGCCGGGCGCGTAGGGCGTTGCACGCGAGCGCGAGTAGTACGTCTCGCGTGCGGCAACCGACGCCAGCGAAGTGCCAGCCGTCGCCGCTGCAGCGCGAAGCGAGAGCTCGGGACGGAGGTCGACGCGCTCGACGATGCCGGACGAGGTGAAGTCGGGCTGCGAGCGCTTGAGCCCGGCGGCCGAGCCCGTGAAGTGAGAAGCGCAGCGGCGTCTTGCCGAGCGGGCGGTCGAGCTGCGTTATGTCGAGCGACGGCACGTGCAGGATATGCACCTCCTGCCCGGGCGAGGTGTTGATGGGCACACGCTTCAGGCCTTGGTAGCGGTCGGCGCGCGCGGTCAGCGAGAGGCCGTCGGTCTGGTGCGTGAGGTAGCCGATGGACGTGATGTCGGAGCTGACGGCCTGGTTGAAGTTCTCGGTGAACGCCTCGCGGTAGACGTAGGTGCTGAGGTATTCGCCGTCGCCGACGACCCGCGTGTGGTCGGCGAACTGGCTGCGGAAGGCGGCGGTGACGTCCTGGCCGCCCTGGTTGGTGTACGTGCCGTTCTCCGGTGTGAAGCCGCGGTCCTGCAGGGCGGAGAAGTGCGCCTGGAAGAAGTCGTCGCCCACGCCTTTGCCGCGGAAGGTGGCGGACTCGGCCCAGCCGCGCAGCGAGTAGTACTGCAGGCCCATGGTGAGGTCGGCGGAGCGGCCCAGCGTGAGGTAGTACTGCTCGCCGACGATCCAGCCCTTGGTGCTCGACTGCCCGAGCACGGGGATCAGGATGCCGCTCTGGCGCTGCTCGGTGTCGACCGGGTGCGTGACGTACGGCAGGAACAGCAGCGGGATTCCCATCAGGTGGAAGACGGAGGATGTGGCGCGGGCCTGGTCCTGGTCGACGGAGAGATGGCCGGCGGTGAGGAGCCAGTCGGGGCGCGGCAGCAGGCAGGAGGTGACCGAGCCGTCGTAGATGTCGTACGTGCGGGGGCCGGTTTTTACGACGATGCGGCCGGAGAAGAGGAACGGGTTCGGCGTGACGAGGCCGGTGCGGCCGGAGGCTTCGGTCGTCGCGGCGGCGCCATGCAGGCCGACGGAGCCCGTGACGTCATAGAAGCGGCCGGTGCCGCTGCTCAGGTTGTAGGTGCCGTGCGAGGCGGTGATGTACTCGTCGTTCTCGCCGCCGGAGAGATGCAGATGGCCTTCCGCGGTAATCTCGCCGGTCTCCTTGTTGTAGGAGATGGTGTCCGCGCGCAGGATGTGGCCGCGGTAGCGAATTTCAACGTGGCCCGGCAAGCAGGTAGACGTTGCCGTCTCCGGACTGCGTGTCGGCGTCGATCGAGACGGTGTCGGGTGGCGTGGCGGGGGGAAGCGGCGTGGCGCGGGGAATCTGCGAGAGGTCGGGGATGGTGTCCTGTGTTGTGTCGGCGGCGGAGGACGCTGCCGGAGGTGTCGCATTCGGCACCTGTGCACAGAGCGGCTGTGGATGAAGTGCGCGAGCGGCGATGATACTGATAGACAGTACGGCCCAGCGCGTCCGCGAACGCCATCCATGCCTGCCATTTCGATGTGGATGAGGTGCGCCGCGGGTCACAGACTTGAGATTAGACGATTGTGCGCGGCGCGCGTGTGACGCTCCAGCAGCGCAAAGGGATGTAGAGGCTCAGCAAGATGCAGGGTTCCGCGGAGTTCCGGGTGAGTGAAGAGGTGGGCGGCGACGGTCTGCTCGCGGCCGGGCTCGCCAATGGAACGGACGGGCTTGCCACCAGCGCGCACGGAACGACGCTGTTCGATATGGGATCGGCTTCGCTGCGCGAGGCCGCGGCCGCACGCGTGGCGGCGCACCGGAGCAAGCGAGCCGGCGCGCAGGCCATGGACCACCCCAGCCAGCAAGCCGGCCGGGGACCCCGGGTGGAAGCGGCGCGCGAGGAAGCGCTCCGGCAGGAGCAGGCGCGAGCAGCGCGGGAGTCGCGGCGCGGCGTCGCCAAGGTGCGCGATGTGGTGCGCGCGCGCTACGAGCAGACGCAGAGCTATCGTGACTTTCTGGCCGCTGAGGCTGAGCGCGCCATCGAGCAGGCACGCGCCGAGGCGGAGATCGCAGCGCGCAATGCGAAGGCAATCGCCGATACGCAGATGCAGTTGCTGGAGGAGTTGAGAAGCGCGGAGTTGCGCGAGCGGGAGAGCGCGTGTGAGGCGCCGCAGCCTGCGCTGGTGACGTTCGAGCACCCGCGAGTCGAGGCAGCGCCGGCGGCCTGGAATCAGCCCGCGGCCTGGAATCAGCCCGCGGCGTGGAATCAGCCTGCGGCCTGGAACGAGCCGGCAATCTCCGCTGTTGAACATCGTGCAGGTGAGTTCTTTTCCGAGACCGCCGATCTGTTCGCCGAGCCTGAGCCAGCCGTGAAGGAGATTTCAACCGGCGGCCTGACCGTGCGGCTGTATGACGATGCGCCGCCGATCCACTTTGGCCTCGCGGAGCCGTCGAAGAAAGACTCGCGTGCGCCGAGTACTTGAGTCCGAGGAGCTCGACGAGCTCGATCAGCTGGAGCAGGAGATTGCGTTTCGCCGCGCGCCGGAGTTTGAGGACCACATCATCGAGACG
The DNA here is from genome assembly GCA_963777205.1 of uncultured Acidobacteriaceae bacterium. Classification (GTDB taxonomy): domain Bacteria; phylum Acidobacteriota; class Terriglobia; order Terriglobales; family Acidobacteriaceae; genus Granulicella. The sequence continues at coordinate 1,155,142 of CAVZPQ010000001.1, forward strand.
CTTCCGCTGCCCGCCAACCTGATCGAGTTTCCGCGCGAGCTGGTGGCCGCGCGCAAGGCACGGCCGCGGCTCGCCGAAGGCCCGCTGCGCGAAGAGATGGTCGCGGAGCCGCAGTTGCGCATCTTCGAGGTCGAGCCCGAGCAGATCTCCATTGCCCCCGCGACCGCCGAAGAAGTGGTGACCGAGGCCCCGGGGTGGCAGGGCTTGATGCTCGATGCCGCGCCGGCACGCGCGCCGCGCCCGCAACAGCACGCGGCAACAGCCAGCCTGGTCGACATCGCGCCCATCTCGCGCCGCCTCATGTCCGCGGTTGTGGACGCCTGCTGCATAGGCGTGGCGATGATCGGCTTCTGGACGATCGCAGCCTGGATCTCAGGGCCAGGGCTGACGGCGATGTCGCGGCCTATGCTCGCTGTTGCGGTCGTGTTCACGCTCGCGATCGCGGCGACGATCTACCAGGCGCTGTTCTTCTGCTTGAACGACGCCACGCCGGGCATGCGCTATGCACGCATAGCACTGTGCACGTTTGCGGACGCAACCCCGACGCGCCGTGCGATGCGTCGCCGCCTGCTCGCGATGCTGATCGCTGCCTGCCCGGTCTGCCTCGGGCTGCTGTGGGCGTGGATGGATGACGACCGTCTCGCGTGGCACGACCGCATCTCGCGCATCTACCAGCGGATGTACTAGAGCGACCAGCGGACATATCAAAGCGACTCAGCTAGTCAGCTTCTCCAGCGACCTGAGATGATGCAGGTCATGCCCTGCCATGGTCTCCACGATGGTCCAGACGCTCATGGTCCCGCGCTCCGGATGGCTTACCTCAAACTGCTTTTGCTCGTCCGTCAATGACCGGATGAACGCAAGGTTCCACGCGCGCAGTGCGCGATACGTTGTGATCGCCGCCGCATAGGTGTAGGTGCCATAGTTGCGCGCCCAGTCGTCCTGATTGAACGGCTGGATGTCGACGCCGGCAGCGCCCTGGCGCAGTCGAAAGCCGAATGCGATCTCGCAGTCGGCGAGGTGCGCCATGACTTCGCGGAGATTCCATTTGCCGGGCGCGGTGCGGTACTCCATCTGCTCGTGCGTCATTTTGGCGAGCACAGCCTCGAGCCTTTGCGGTGTCGAAGCGATGACCTCGACGGCGATCGTGCGTGCCGAGGTCTTCGGCGTAAGGGTTGTTGCTCATGCGGTGCCCTCGGCGGCGGGTGCGTGCTCGCCCCACGGATTGTAGCTGCCCACCCACCAGATGTGCCCCTCGGGGTCGCAGCAGGAGAACGACTTGCCGCCGTACTCGGGCGAGCTCAGCTCCTGCACGATCTCAACGCCTGCGGCCTTCACGCGGTTGTAGAGTTCGACGCAGTCGTCGTTGCTCTCGGCGATGATGCAGAGACCAACCGTCTCGCGTCCTCCGGTCTCTTTCACGTCGATCCAGCGGCGCGCGTAGCTGGTGTCGCTGCCCGTGTCCGAGGTTACGGAGCCGAGCATCAGCATGCCCTTGCCGCGCGTGAGCTGCGCGTGCGCGACGGTGTTGTTGGGCCCTTCGAAGACAGCTTGTTTTGTGAAGCCGAAGACGCGCACCAGCCAGTCGATCGCGGCGTGCGCGTCGTGGTAGCGAAGGCTGGGGATGATGGTCGACCCGGAAATGGCCATGTTCTGCTCCTCGCTTATTGGAATGCGAGCATCCTACTACCGAAGATCTTTCGTGAGGTGAGCGGATGGGAATTCTGAACGATTTGGAGTCGATGGCCGGAGGCCAGACGGCGCAGGGTGGCGACACCAACACGCGCGTTGCGGGTGGACTGATGCAGACGCTCCAGCAGCATCCGGGCGGCCTGGGCGCGGTGTTGCAGAGCTTTCAGAACAACGGGCTCGGCGGCCATGTGCAGGCGATGCAGAACGGCCAGACTCCGCAGATGACGCCGGACCACGTGCAGACGGGATTACAGGGCACGGGAATACTCGACAGCGTGGCGCAGCGCGCGGGCGTCTCGCCGGAGGTGGCCAAGGTGGCGCTGGCGACGATCCTGCCGATGGTGATGGCGCACTATGCGCAAAATGGAAGCGCGCCGAGCACGAGTGTGCTGGGCGGCATGTTGTCGCGGATGATTTAGTAGCCGGCCGCTTTGCCGTAATGGCGGCGATGGTCCTGGCCGCCGGTGAGTTCGCCCGTTTCAGGATCGCGCGCGATGAGCTCGCTGTCGCCCCAGGTACCGGGACTATTGAAATCCTTGGCGCCGGCGCGTTCCGTGTTGTAACCCGCAGCGGTGAGGGTGTCGACGACGTTTTGCGGGAAGGCCTTTTCGAACTGCAGAGTGTCGGGAAGGTACTGGTGATGGAAGCGCGGCGCGTCGGCGTCGGCCTGGATATCGAGGCCGTTGTCGACGACGCTGATCAGGTCGTTCGCGACGGTGGTGATGATGGTGGATCCGCCGGGCGAGCCGAGCACGAGGCGCAGTTTGCCGGGCGTGCAGCGGCTACTCAAAAACGTGGTCTGTACGTCCCGCTCGGCAACGCCGTCCTCCGATCGAGACGACACCGTTCTGGTGTGGTGGACGTGGCAGACCGGTGGCTCGCTGACGATCGTCGGCGTCATGCAGGAGAGCGGGCGCTTGCCGGGCGCGATCGCGTTCGCCGGGCCCTGGATGAGGCCGAAGCCGTTGGGCACGCCGACCTTCGAAGTGAAGTCGTCCATCTCGTCGTTCAGCAGGAAGCCGAGCTTGTCGACGGTCATGCCGTTGCCGAAGCCGAAGTTGAGCGTGTAGGTCATCGCCGACGGCGTTGCCGTCTTTGTCGACGACGGAGAAGTGCGTGGTCTGGTTGGATTCGGAGATCGGCGCGAGCTTCGGCGGATCGGGCATGAAGCCGGCGGGGCGCACGAGCGTCGCAGAGGGTGAAGGCTTCACAGGGTCGATGCGACTTGCGCCATGCGGCGGCGTACGCGGGGTCGGCCATACTGCTTCAGCGGCATGTGCGGATTGAAGTCGGGGTCGCCGAGATACTCGGCGCGGTCCATGTACGCGCGGCGGAAGGCTTCGGTGATGTAGTGCACCTGCGCGGGCGAACGATCAGGTGTGGCTTGCCCGTTGAGGTGAGTGAGGTCGTAGCCGGAGAGGATGTTGAGGATCTCGAGCAGCACGATGCCGCCGGAGCTGGGCGGCGGAGACGTTAGCACTTCGAGACCGCGGTAGTGGCCGACGAGCGGCGTGCGCTCTTTCACCTGGTAGTGCGCGAGGTCATCCGCAGTGATGAGGCCGCCGTTGGCCTTCTCGTACGCGGCGATCTGTTGCGCGATGCGGCCGCGGTAAAAGCTGGCGGGATTGCGCGAGATTTCGCGCAGCGTGGCGGCGAGCTCGGGCTGGATGAGGCGGTCGCCGGGCGCGTAGAAGTTGCCGTCGCGCTGGAAGATGCGGCGCGACGTGGGGAACTTCGTCAGGTTGCGCGAGTGCAGCGTGCGGGCCTCTTCATCTGTGAGGACGAAGCCTTGCGATGCGAGGCGGATCGCAGGCGCCATCACGCGGCGCAGGCCGAGGCGGCCGAAGTGGCGCTCCGCGTAGACCAGGCCGGCGACCGTGCCGGGAACGCCCGTGGCCTGCGGGCTGTCGATCGACATGCGCGGGATGACGTCGCCGTGCGCGTCGAGATACATGTTGGCGCTCGCGGCGGCCGGGGCCTTCTCGCGGAAGTCGAGAAAGCGGGGTTTCGATGGTTTTAAGGCTGTGCGCGCCTGCGGTTGAGCCGGGGCGGATGAGCATGAATCCGCCTCCGCCGATATTGCCCGCGGCGGGATAGGTGACGGCGAGCGCGAAGCCGACCGCGACCGCTGCATCAACCGCGTTGCCGCCGGCGCGCAGGATTTCGACGCCAGCGTCGGTCGCGTTGTGCTGGATGGTGACGACCATCGCATGGCGCGTGCGCACCGGGGGAGTGGGTGGGATCGGCGAGCCGGGCGCAGGTTGCGTGCGTTTGGGCGAGAGTTGTGGCGGTGAAGAGAGCGAGCGTGGCGGCGGCGAGAGGTCTCATTGCGCGAATGAGGGTAATGATAGCGGGAACATCCGCGTGCAGCGGGACGTATGGAGAGCACGGGCCAACGTGTGTGCGGAGAGGCGGAAGCGCGATGAAGACGGTGCTGCGCGTATTAGTGCTGGTCGGCCTGGTGATCCTGATGCTGGGAGCGACGCGCGGGCAGGTAGCTGCGACGCCGGGCGGCAGCTTCGATGGCGCGAATCTGGCGCGCGTAGGTCGGTCCGGCGCACCGGCTGGCCTAGCTAAGTAGAGCATTTTCAGGGAAGTACCTATGCCGGCGCGCGCAGAATCAACCGTTGTGATATGTGAGTGACTTCGTAGTAGATTTCATGCAACGTTTGCGCTATAGTCTCGTCTAAAGGGATGTGGGCACGGTCCGAAGGACCCCCACAAGACCTTCTAAGTGCTTGAAAAGGAGAGAAGACGATGGCGATTGCACGATTTGTTCCGTTCCGCAGTGGATTGAACGATATGACGGTCCTGCAGAACCGGCTCAACTCCATCTTCAGCGACTTCGGCCGTACGTTTGAGGGCGAGAGTGAGACGCTGGGCGCGGGGAACTTCGTTCCGGCAGTGGATGTCTATGAGGACGCGCACAAGGTGGCGCTGAAGCTGGAAGTGCCTGGAATCAAAGCGGATGACCTCGATATTCGCGTTGAAGGCAGGACACTTACCGTGCGCGGCGAGCGCAAGTTCGAGAACGAGGAGAAGGAAGAGAACTTCCATCGGATCGAGCGGCGCTACGGCAGCTTTGTGCGCAGCTTCACGCTGCCGGCGACGGTCGATACGGACTCGATTGACGCGCAGAGCGCCGACGGCGTGCTGACGATCTCGCTGGCCAAGAAGCCCGAGGCCAAGCCGAAGCAGATTACGGTGAAGGCTGGGCAGGGGATGAATGGGCAGCAGTCGAAGCAGGTTGAGGCGCAGGCGAAGTAAGTTCTAGGTTGTAAGTTGTAGGAATCACGCGTTTTGGGCGGGCTTTGTTGCCCGCCTGATTTGTTTCTGCGCGAGGTTCAGGCGCGTTTGTGTTCGCGGCGGAGGACGAAGGCGAGGACGATCAGCAGGAGGCCGACGGGGAGCCAGAGGGTGTGGTTGCCGATGCGGATGGCGAGGAGGGCTCCGGCGACGGCGCCGGAGAGGAAGAGGAGGATGACCAGGCCGAGGTCGCGGAACTGCAGGAGGCCTTTGCGGCGGGTCTTTGGATTCAGTGAGTTGTGGAGGGCGTCGAGCGATTCGCGCATCTCGCCGGTGATGAAGGTGGAGCTGTAGACGAAGTGGTCGACGGTGCGGAAGCTGGCGACCTGGAAGCCGGCGAGGCCGGAGACGATGGCGATGAAGAGGAGGTCGGGGAAGGTGTTGGGGAGGAAGGAGACGGCCAGCAGGCAGGCGGCTTCGAGGGTGAGGGCGAGCGAGACGGCGTGGCGGCGGATGTGGCTTTCGGCCACGTAGGCGAGCCAGGCGCCGAGCGCAAAGCATAGCAGTGGAAGGAGATGCATGAGGGCGTCGTGGGTGCCGTGGTGCAGGAGGGCGACCGCGCAGAGGACGGCGTTGCCGGTCATGGCGCCGGCGAAGACGCGGCCGTGGTCGAGGTAGAGGAAGGCGTCCAGCACGCCGCCGATGAAGGCCAGGAGCAGCGCGCAGACGAGCGAGTCAACGGCGCGGCGTTCTGGTGGAAGCGATTTCGGTGGGACGGTGATGGCAGGCGGCATCCGATATGAGCAGGGACGGTGCTCTACGTCTTGGTTCGATGCGTTGGCTGCACGACTGAATATGTGAGCGGGAGGGACTCACTCGATGCTGCAAAATGTGTGCAATTGGCCGAATTGGCTTTTCAAGTTTGATCGTTTTGGAACGGTTTTGTGCAGTTTTGAGGGATTTTGCGGTGTTTTGGAAATGTGAGCGTAAGTCACTAAGATGTTGCATCGCAGGCGTGCGGCACACATCTAAAGGAATGTAGAGTTCTGTTCGAAGAGAGGGTGAAGAGATGGCAATCAAGTGGGACAAGCTGACCGTGAAATCGCAGGAGGCGATCCAGGGAGCGGCGCAGCATGCGGCGGAGAACGGCAATCCGGAGGTGCTGCCGCTGCATTTGATGGCGGCGCTGCTGGAGGACAAGGAAGGCGTCGTGCTGCCGGTGCTTGAGAAGTTGGGCGTGCCGGTGCAGCAGTTGCTGAGCGGTGTGAATGCGGCCATCGCGAAGCTGCCGAAGGTGCAGGGCGCGAGCCAGCAGCCGGGGATGGGCGCGGCGCTGACGAAGGTTTTGGACCAGGCGTTCAAGGAAGCGGAGAACTTCAAGGACGATTACGTGTCGACCGAGCATCTGTTGCTCGCGCTGGCGAAGCAGAAGGGCGAGCCGGTGCAGACGGCGCTCGCGGCGCAGGGAGCGACGTATGACGCGATCCTGAAGGCGCTGCAGGCGGTGCGCGGGGCGCAGCGTGTGACGGACCAGAATCCTGAGGGCAAGTTCCAGGCGCTCGAGAAGTATGCGAAGGACCTGACCGCGCTGGCGCGCAAGGGCAAGCTGGATCCGGTGATCGGGCGCGACGAGGAGATTCGTCGCGTGATCCAGGTGCTGAGCCGGAGGACGAAGAATAATCCGGTGCTGATTGGCGAGCCGGGTGTGGGCAAGACGGCGATCGTCGAAGGTTTGGCGCGGCGGATTATTCAGGGCGACGTGCCGGAGATTCTGCGCGACAAGCGCGTGATCTCGCTGGACCTCGGCTCGATGCTCGCCGGCGCGAAGTTCCGCGGCGAGTTTGAGGACCGGCTGAAGGCGGTGCTGAAGGAGATTGAGGAGTCGAACGGGCAGATTGTTCTGTTCATCGACGAGCTGCACACGCTGGTAGGCGCGGGCGCGGCAGAGGGTGCGATCGACGCGAGCAACATGCTGAAGCCGGCGCTGGCGCGCGGCGAGCTGCGGGCGATTGGCGCGACCACGCTGAATGAGTATCGCAAGTACATCGAGAAGGATGCGGCGCTGGAGCGGCGCTTCCAGATCGTGTTTGTCGGCGAGCCGAACGTGGAGGACACGATTGCGATTCTGCGCGGGCTGCGCGAGCGCTATGAGACGCACCACAAGGTGCGGATCAAGGACTCGGCGATTGTGGCGGCGGCGGAGTTATCGCATCGGTACATCTCCGATCGATTTTTGCCGGACAAGGCGATTGATCTTGTCGACGAAGCTGCGGCTGCGCTGGCGATTCAGATTGGAAGCGTGCCGGTAGAGATTGATGATCTGGAGCGGCGGGCGACATCGCTTGAGATTGAGAAGAATGCGCTGCAGCGCGAGAACGATCCGAACTCGCGTGAGCGGCTGAATGATGTGGAGCGTGAGCTGGCGGAGACTCGCGAGCTTGCGGCCGGGCTGCGCGCGCGCTGGCAGAAGGAGCGCGGAGCGATTGGCGAGATTGCCGCGCTGAAGGAGCGGCTGGAGCAGTTGCGGTTCGAGGCTGACCAGGCGACGCGCAAGGGCGATCTGCAGCGTGCGGCGGAGTTGCAGTATGGCGAGATTCCGAAGGCGGAGCGGGAGTTGAAAGAGCTGACGGCTGAGCAGGATGGGCTTCGTGGCTGCAGAGAAGCGGCGTTGGACGGCAGAGAGCGGACACCGGCTGCTGAAGGAAGAGGTTGACGAGGAGGACATCGCGAAGATCGTCTCCAAGTGGACCGGAATTCCTGTGGCGAAGATGCTCGAAGGTGAGGTGCAGAAGCTGACGCAGATGGAGGATCGTCTGCGGGAGCGCGTGGTTGGACAGGACGAGGCGCTGACGGTTGTGGCGAATGCGATTCGGCGTTCGCGTGCGGGCTTGAGTGATCCGAAGCGGCCGATTGGAAGCTTCATCTTCCTGGGGCCGACGGGTGTCGGCAAGACCGAGACGGCGCGTGCGCTTGCGGAGTTCCTGTTCGACGACGAGCAGGCGATGGTGCGCATCGATATGTCCGAGTACATGGAGAAGCATGCGGTGGCGCGGCTGATTGGCGCGCCTCCGGGATATGTCGGGTTCGATGAAGGCGGGCAGTTGACGGAGGCGATTCGTCGCAGACCCTACGCCGTGGTGCTGTTTGACGAGATCGAGAAGGCGCATCCGGATGTGTTCAACGTGCTGCTGCAGGTGCTCGATGATGGGCGGCTGACGGACTCGAAGGGACGCACGGTGGACTTCAAGAACACGGTGCTGATTATGACGTCGAACATCGGCGCGAGTTCGCTGACGACGGCGTGGGCGCAGGGTGAAGAGGGTTTCGAGGACGCGAAGGCGCGGGTGATGGAGGAGCTGCGCAAGCACTTCCGTCCGGAGTTCCTGAACCGCGTGGACGATATCGTTGTCTTCCATCCGCTGGACGAGTCGCAGCTGGAGCACATTGTGGATCTGCGGCTGGATGATCTGCGCAAGCTGCTTGTGGACCGGCGCATCACGCTGGAGCTGACGGAGGCGGCGCGGAAGGCGATCTTCAAGGCCGGGTACGATCCGGTGTATGGAGCGCGGCCGCTGAAGAGGGCGATCCAGCGGCTGGTGCAGGACCCGCTGGCGATGCAGATTCTGGAGGGCAAGGTGCTGCATGGCGATCATGTGGTGATCGACGCGGACAAGAAGGGCAAGCTGGAGTTCGTGACAGCATTGCATGCAGCGGACGCGGCATTGCATGCAGCCGACGCGCTTCGCGCCTAGGTAGAACGAAGATGAGGGCCGGAGCAGATGCTCCGGCCTTTTGCTTTGCGTGAGGTTAGGGAAGCAACTTCATTGCGGCGGGAGGGCGTATTGCGGGGCAAATCGGGCGATGAAGAAGCTGCGCTGGTGCGGTGGGAGCCAGGTGTTGTAGGTGATGGTGTGGAGCTCGGGGCCGGTGAAGCAGGGAGTGAGCGACTGGGCTACGCCGTAGACGGGATGAATGGAGGGCGTGAAGGGCAGGAAGAAGTTGTGGCAGAGGGCCATGGCGGGGGACAGGTCGCGCGGTTTGTAGGCGCCGGCGGGCACTTTGATGAGGACTTCGTTGATGTATCCGGTGCGCTCGATCTGGTACCAGCCGTCGAAGGCGAAGCCGGCCTCGAGCTGGTCGCGCGGCATGCCCTGGGCGGTGTACCAGTCGGTGAGCGAGAGGACGGCCTGGGTGCTGCGGAAGACGTCGTGCATTTCGATGACGGTGCACGCGCCGTAGAGCGCGACGAGCACGGTTGCGAGCGATCGTGGCGAGTTTTGCGGTCGTTTTGGGTGCGGGTGGCTGCTCGGACCATAGCTTGATGAGCCAGAGGACGAGCGCGGCGAGGATTGGAAGCAGGTAGCGCGCGAAGAAGGACTCGCGTGTGATGGCCAGGAGAAAGAGGGCGATGGTGAATGGCCCGATGATGACGGAGAGCTCGTGAAGGGTGAGGGAGCTGGGGGTTTGGGTGAGGTCTTCGGGGTTGTTGACGAGGATTTTTGATTCGGAGGCGACGCGGATGGTTCTGACGATGAGCGCGCGAGGCGTAGGCGGCGAGGAGGAGGAAGATCCATTGTGGAGCGGAGCCGAAGATGTCCTGGCTGCCGAGACGGAGGAGGTCGGAGGGATTGCTGCGCAGGAGGAGCAGGGTGGCGAGAGCGACGGCGGCTTCGACGAGGCGGCCGGTGGCGGAGGCGCGCCGCAGAAGGAAGAGCGACATGACGGGAGCGAGCAGGACGGCGAGCTCGAGCGGCGGGAGGAGGAGGTAGCGGGCCCAGGCGGAGAGCGGGTAGTGGCCGAGGACGGACTCGGGCAGTGAGTAGGGCTGGTGGGCGAACCAATACATGACGCCGGCGATGGCGGCGGCGGTGAGGACGAGGCAGGCGGCGGCGAAGGGGAGGACTCCTTTGCGCTTGCGCACAAGCCAGACGGTGGAGGGCAGCATGACGAGCGGGCACATCCAGAGCAGCTGGCGTGCGGTGCCGAGGAAGAAGCTGGCGAGGAAGGCGAGGAGTATCCAGAGGCGGGTGGCGCGCGGTGTGGGGGCGCGGAGGATGCGGATGGAGAGTGCGATGGTGACGAGAAGGGTGAGGAGGCCGGGGCCGTCGCTGAAGAAGAGGACGGCTTGCGGGAGGCTGACGGGGGAGAAGAGGACGGCGGTGGCTCCGAGGAGGGCGACGGCGCGAGTGCAGCCGGCGCGCAGGAGAATCCATTGCGCGAGCAGGCCGTTGGCGGCGGCGACGACGAAGGACGCGATGCGGACGACGGGGAAGGAGAAGCCGAAGAGCTTGATGAAGAGGGCGCCGAAGGGGAGCATCCAGCCGAGGATGGGCGCGGACCAGCCGTTGTAGATGATGTGGCCGGTGGCGGCGAAGTCTTTGGCGGAGCGGATGAAGCTGAAGTCGTCGCTGACGCCGGTGTTGACGAAGGGATTGATGAGCGCGATGGCGAGGGCGAGCAGCAGGAGATAGGCGACGGCGCCGGCGGCGATGGAGGAGCGGCGGTCGATAGGTCTGTGCTTCGCGATCTGCGTGATGCTGGTTCAAGCTCTCTATTTCCGTCGGGGGTCAGTGGGTGGGTGGGGAGTCGAGGAGGACGGCGTCGCCGTCGAGTGCGCCGCCTAGCGGGGTGATGTGGAGGTGGTCGGCGGCGAGGGCCTGGTCGGTCCAGTCCCAGCCGGAGTGGTAGAGGATGAGCATGTGAGCGCCGGGTGTGGCTTTGAGCTGCGCGTAGGAGACGATGGGGAAAGCGGTGAAGTGCTGCATGTGCTCGGCGGTGAGGGAGGCGGTGTCGTGGAGGTCGTAGCGGAGCTCTTCGGGGCGGGAGTAGAGGAGCGCGAGGCGGGAGCGGATTTCGGGGTCGCGCTCGTAGTAGCTGGCGAGTTCGAAGCGGCCCATGTCCTGGATGTAGAGGTGCTGATCGGGGAGCGAGAGGAGATGTGCTTTGAGGGCCGGGGGCATGTCGAGCAGGGCGAGCTGCTCGGCGGTGATGGTCTGCTGGTCGCGGACGCGGATGAATCCGGCGACGAGGATGCCGAGCAGGAGCAGAGCGGTGGTTGCGGTGGGTGAGAGGTGGGTGCGGACGGAGGGGCCGATCGCGATGGCGAAGAAGATGGCGATGGCGATGATGGCGGAGAGGACGTAGCGGACCTCGATGGAGTGGGTGACGGAGAGGGCGAGGGCGACGCCGAAGAGTGGGAGTGCGGCGAGCGCGAGAAGGAAGATGAGCTCGGGTGTGGGGAGGTTTACTTCGCCGCGGCGCAGGCGAAGGATGCAGAGCGCGATTACGGCGATGGCGAAGACGACGAGGAGGATGTCTTCGAGGCGCTGGGTGGCGAGCGGCTGGGTGGAGTAGTTGACGAAGAGGGAGCGGTAGGCCTGCGAGACGGCGCGGAGGGTGATGGCTCCGGCGTTGTAGTAGTGCTTGCGGAACTCGCCGGCGGCGCGCTGGAAGGGGAGCGTGAAGACGATGGAGGCGATGCCGAGGAGGATTGCGGCGATGACGGGGAGGTCGAGCTTGCGACGAAGGATTGTGCGGGCGAGTTCGGCGAGCGCGATGGGGATGAGGATCAGGATGCCGAAGTAGTGCGAGTTGAGGGTGAGGGCGATGGCGAGTGCGAGGAGAATGAGAGCGCGGGTGCGGGGCGCGGGGGGTTCAGCCGTGGGGCGGTCGCGGGTGGCGGATTGCCAGGCGAGGAAGGCGAGCGCGTAGAGGCCGAGCAGGAGGCCGTAGGGGCGGGCTTCGGGAGCGTAGAAGAGGGTTGCGGTGAAGGCCGGGAAGGCCATGGCGATGAGCGCGGCGCGCTCGCCGGCGATGCGGCGCGTGGCGAGGAAGACGCAGAGCTGCATCAGCAGGAAGCCGAAGATGGACGGCAGGCGCAGGGCGAGCGGTGTGGGGCCGAGGAGCTTTGTGCAGGCGTGCGCGAGGAGATGGAAGACGAGCGGGTCGAGCGAGATGGGATAGTGCCGCTGGATGTTGATGAGCTGGGTGACGGAGCGGACGCTGTCGGTCTGGAGGACGAAGATTTCGTCCTGCGAGAGGAGCTTGGTGTGCGACCACGCGAGCGCGACGGCCGCGGTGAGCAGGAGGATGAGCGCGGCGAGGATTTTTCCGTCGCGGGATGTGGCTGGGGTGCGGCTCATGCGGTCCGGGTGCGGTCGAGAGGATGGGATGCGGGGCGGGACCGAGGCGGTTCTGTAGCAGAGCGAGGTGCGAGGGGATCAGGTGCGAGGGGATCAGGCGCAAGGCGTGATCGAGCGGGAGGCTGCGTTCAATTGCGAGGTGCGAGCTTGGAGGTTGAGAGCGGGGTGTGGGGCGGGCTCGGTGAGGGAAATGGGGGCGGTGGTGTTCTGGGGGAGGGTCGGGGTGAAGAAGTTTTCGAGGCGCGGGAGGCGGATGAAGAGGAGGATGCCGAGGACGAACACTGTCGCGGCGAAGGAGGCCATCAGGAGCGGCTCGCGGTAGAGCTTCTCGGGGTTCTGGACGGCGGACTCCGGCTTGAAGGCGATGCGGAGGTAGATGGCCATGGTGAGGGCGACGAGCGGGAAGCCGAGGATGAGCTCCATGCGGTAGCGGATGATGAAGGCGCCGAGGAAGAGCATCGCGGTCGAGGCGTAGAAGACGACGGAGACGAGCAGCGACTCGGGTGTGTAGCGCTTGAAGGAGGCGCGATAGGAGCCGGCGACGGAGTGGTCGCCGGATTTGTGCAGCTCGCTGAGCTCGGAGAAGCGCTTGAGCGCCATGAAGTAGCAGCCGATCATCCAGTAGGCGATGAGCAGCGAGACGGGCGGGACGATGACGACTGGTGACGGCGTACCAGCCGAGCAGCATGCGCAGCGGATTGTTGACCGACTCGGTGAGGACGTCGAGGTAGGGGACGTCCTTGGTGCGCACGGGCGGGAAGTTGTACAGGCAGCCCATGATCCAGAGCGCAACGGCTGTGAGGGCGAAGAGGCGCGAGATGTGCAGGCCGATGGCGACGCCGGCGACCATCATGGCGAGCCACTGGACGTAGGCGGCTGGAATGCTGACGAGGCCGCGCGCGGCGGGGCGGTTGCGCTTGATGGGATGGAGGCGGTCGAAGGGCGCGTCCAGGACCTCGTTGATGACGTAGTTGCTGCAGGCGACGAGGGTGATGGAGATGAAGGCGAGGATGAGCTGCGGAAGGAGATGCCAGGAGCGCAGGGCGGGGTCGGCGCTGAGCGGGACGATGACGCCGGGGAGGACGAAGAGGTTCTTGATGGAGTGGTCGAGGCGGACGATGGCGAGATGCGCGCGAAGCCGCTGGGCGAACGAGACGTGGACAGGCTCGGTGGTTGGGATCAAAGACTTGGTCGTCTCCTGCGAGGTGAGCCGTGGGTTCAAGTATAGCGAAGCGGGGCGGGACGTCCTGCAAACCCACATCTCAATAGTCGAGATGTGGGGCGCGCGGATTGGTGGGGGAGGCGTGCCAACTCAGATCGCGATAGCTCGAGATGGGGGGCACGCGGCAGCCGGCATGTGGGGCGGTGCATCGAACCGAAGGAAGTTTCGGGCTGCTGTAGTCTTTGGTGGACGCGCGGACGCGCAGCGGAATTGAGGGCGCGGTGGCGCAAAAGGCAATCATCATTGGCGCGGGACCGGCGGGGCTGACGGCGGCGCTGGAGCTGCTGCGCCAGACGGAGATTCAGCCGGTGGTGCTTGAGGCGACGGAGGAGATTGGCGGGATCTCGCGCACGATTCGCTACAAGGGCAACCGGATGGATATCGGCGGGCACCGGTTCTTTTCCAAGAGCGACCGCGTGATGCAGTGGTGGATGGACCTGATGCCGCCGGAGGCGAGCGGCGAAGCGCCGACGGGTGTGGAGATCAGCTACCAGGGCAAGCGGCACCAGGTGAAGGTGCCGGCGCGGCTGCCGGAGCATCCGCCGCTGCGCGGGATGGGCGCGAAGCGGAGGGCCGCAAGCCTGAGGGGCACGAGCCGGACGGCCACAAGCCTGAAGACGATGCGGCGGTGGGCGAGGCGATGGAGGATGAGTCGCCGGTGGTGGACACGGTGTTCGAGGCCGGCGAGCCGGAGGACAGCGATCACGTGATGCTGATCCGGCCGCGCAAGAGCCGGATCTACTACCTGCGGAGGTTCTTCGATTACCCGATCAAGCTGAGCGCGAACACGATCCGGAATCTTGGGCCGGCGCGGATGGCGCGGATCGGGGTGAGCTATGTGGCGGCGCGTGTGAGGCCGATCAGAGACCGAGAAGAGCCTTGAGGATTTTCTGATCAACCGGTTTGGGCGCGAGCTGTACCTGACGTTCTTCAAGAGCTATACGGAGAAGGTGTGGGGCACGCCGTGCGATCAGATTTCGGCGGAGTGGGGAGCGCAGCGGATCAAGGGACTGAGCCTGACGACGGCGCTGAAGCACTTTGTGAAGAAGGCGTTCAGCGGCGAAGCCGAAGAGCGGCGGAGGATGACGTTGCGCAGAAGGGCACGGACACGTCGCTGATTGAGCGGTTTCTGTATCCGAAGTTCGGGCCGGGGCAGCTTTGGGAGCATGTGGCGGACAAGGTGCAGGCAGGCGGCGGCGAGATCTGCATGGGGCGGCGCGTGGACCGGCTGGATGTTGAGGGCGATCGCGTGGTGGCGGTGGAGGCGCTGAATGCGCGCGGCGAGCGCGAGCGGTTTGAGGGCGATTATTTCTTCTCGACGATGCCGATGAAGGAGCTGGTGCGGGCGCTGGCGGATGGCGGAGCGCAGGTGCCGGCGAATGTGCGCGAGGTGAGCGAGGGGTTGGAGTATCGCGACTTCATCACGGTGGGCGTGCTGGCGAACAAGCTGGAGGTGAAGGAGCCGGACGGCGGGCTGATTAAGGACACGTGGATCTATATCCAGGAGCCGGATGTGCTGCTGGGGCGGCTGCAGATCTTCAATAACTGGAGCCCGTACATGGTGGCGGACCCGACGAAGGTGTGGATCGGGCTGGAGTATTTCTGCTACGAGACGGACCCGCTGTGGTCGATGCCGGATGAGGAGATGAAGCGGTTTGCGGCGGCGGAGCTGGAGAAGATCGGGATCCTGAAGACCAGCGAGGTGCTGGATGCGCATGTGGTGCGCGTGCCGAAGACGTACCCGGCGTACTTTGGGACGTATAACCGTTTCGATGAATTGCGCGAGTGGGTGGACGGGTTCGAGAATCTGTTCCTGGTGGGGCGCAATGGCATGCACAAGTACAACAACCAGGACCACTCGATGCTGACGGCGATGGCGGTGGTGGATGGGCTGGCGAAGGGCCACGTGGATAAGGCTGAGGTGTGGGCGATCAATACGGAGCAGGAGTATCACGAGGAAAGGCAGAGGGTAGAGGGTAAGGGGTAGAGGGTAGAGCGGAATTCGGGGAGACCAGGTGAAGAAGTTTATTGCGGTGCTGGTGTTGTTGCTGGTGGTGTTTGTGGTTGTGGAACGGAAGCGGGTTTATGTGCGCGATGTGGTGGCGAGCGCGACGCGCGATGGGCAGAAGGTTGATGGCGAGCAGGTGTTCATCAACTACGACAACGATGTGCTGCTGGAGAATGACAATCCGCCGATGACGCTGATGGCGATTGAGCATGGGCAGCCGATCGGGGTGCCGGTGAAGCTGCGCTGCATTCACTGGGTGGCGTGCTACACGGATGCGGATGTGCCGACGACTGAGCCGCTGGGCGGGAGTGTGCAGTCGATGAGCAGCAAGGCGGTGAATTTTCGCGATGCTCAGGGGCGCGACTGGCTTGTGACGCTGCACTAGCTTTCGTCGTCGAGATCGCGCAGCAGCTGTTTCACCGTGCGGCGCAGGGTCGGGTGCTGCCACGAGGGTGCGATTTCGGCGAGCGGCTGGAGGACGAAGCGGCGCTCGTGCAGGGCGGGATGCGGGAGTGTGAGGGCGGGGTCGTCGAGAACTACTGTGCCGTAGAGGAGCAGGTCGAGATCGATGATGCGCGGGCCTTTGGGTGGGGAGGAGGCGCGGTCGCGGCCCATGGAGTGCTCGATGGCGAGAAGGCCGTGGAGGAGATCGAGGGGAAGCACCTCGGTTTCGAGCAGGGCGGCGGCGTTGACGAAGCGCGGCTGGTTGGCGTAGCCGACGGGATCGGTCTCGTGGAACTGGGATACGGCTTCGAGGTGGCCGAGGTCGTCGAGGCGGCGGATGGCTTCGCGCAGATTGTCGGCGGGCCCGCCGAAGCGGGATTCGAGATTAGAGCCGAGAGCGATTGCGGCAAGCATTGGCGCGATGACAACAGACGTTCCGAGATTAGACGCTGTTGACGTGATTTTCTATCAGCGAGTGGGCGCGCGGCGCTTCGTGTCGCAAAGGGAACGGCGGAGATTGCTCTCCGCCGGTTGTGGATGCGTTTGGATTGAGGTGAAGACGCGGGTGTGAGTTAGGGGTGTGAGTTGGGTGTGGCGCCGGGCTTGCCGCTGTCGGGCGGCGGGACTTGCGTGTCAGGGGCCTGCGCGTTGGGGTAGATGTTGGGGATGGGCGCGGAGAGCTCGTGCTCGCGCTCGGGGTGGGGGAAGGGCTTGCGCGGCATCATGGCGTCGCGCTGGCTGGTGTTCCAGAGGAAGATGGCTTCGACGATGGCGGCCTGCTCGAGGTCGGCCTGGTGGAGGCGGTCGAAGGTGTCCATGTCGGAGTGGTGGGTGCGGGTTTCGTAGTCCATGGGGTCCTGGATGAACTGGAAGCCAGGTAGGCCGACAGCGTCGAAGCTGAGGTGGTCGGTGCCGCCGGTATTGCGGTAGCTGATGGTGGTGACGCCGAGGTCCTTCAGCGGCGCGATCCACTGGGCGAAGATGGGGCCGATGGGGAAGTTCTGCTGGGTGTAGACGCCGCGGATTTTGCCGGTGCCGTTGTCGAGGTTGTAGTAGGCGTCGAGCGTGTCCCACTCTTTGGTGGTGGTGAGCGGGCCTTTGTTGCGGCTCATGAAGGCGGGCATGCCGCTGGTGTCGGGGGTCTTGGGCGCGGCGAACTCGCCGAAGTGCTGCTTGACGTAGCCGAGCGAGCCGAAGAGGCCTTCTTCTTCGCCGGACCAGAGCGCGATGCGGATGGTGCGGCGGGGGTGGACGTCGAGCGCTTTGAGGATGCGCACGGCTTCCATGGCGACGATGGAGCCGGCGCCGTTGTCGGTGGCGCCGGTGGCGGAGATCCAGCTATCGAGATGGCCGCCGACCATGACGACCTGGTCTTTGAGGTGCGGGTCGGTGCCGGGGATCTCGGCGACGGTGTCGAAGCCGTGCTCGTGATCGCCGGTGAACTTGGTTTCGATGTTGACTTCGAGGGTGACGGGCACGTGGGCTTCGGCGAGGTGCGCGAGGCGGTTGTAGTGCTCGATCATCATGACGGCGTTGGGAATCTTGACGGCGTTCTCGGGCTTCTGCGCGTCGCGGGCGAGGTTGGCGCCGTTGTCGTCGAAGATGATGCCGGTGCCGCCGCCGTCGGCGGAGTCGCGGGTGGGGGTGATGACGGCGAGCGGCGCCTTCGTCGATGAACATCTTGACGGCCTGCTGGCGAAGGCGGAGGGCGCGCATGCGCTCGGCGATGTACTGCTCGATGGTCATGGGCTGGCCGTTGACGCGGCGCTCGCGGGGCTGCTCGGCGGTTTCCATCTCCTTGAGCTCTTCGTCGGTGTAGCGGTGGAAGAGCGGCTCGGTGATGTCGGGGGTGGGGCGCATGTCGCCGAGGAGGACGATTTTGCCTTTGAGCTTGCCCTTCCACTTGTCGAGGTCGGTCTGCTCGTGGAGCGGGATGTAGGCGATCTCGCCGGTGACGGGGCCGTTGGTGGCGGGGGACCAGGGGGAGGCCTGCATCCAGAGGGGCTCGGGGTCGGGCGAGACCATGCGGGCCCAGGTGTTGATCTGCTGCCAGCCCATGCCGAAGTCGCCCCAGTCTTCGAGGTGGGCGTTGGAGAGGCCGATGGCGGTGAGGGTGTCGCGGGTCCAGGCGTTGGCCTTGGCCATGTTCGGCGAGCCGGTGAGGCGGGGGCCGATGCCGTTGGCGAGCGCGTCGGCGAACTGCATGACCTTGCCGTGCTCGAGGCCTTCCTCGCGGATGCGGGCGTACATGTTGAGGTCGATGTCTTCGGTGGCGGGCTGCGGGCCGTAGTAGCTGGGGAGGGATTTTTCAGAGCGGTCAGAGCCGTCAGCGGCTGCGGATTTTCGCTTCTGGGCGTTGGCCGAACAACAGAGACTGAAGACGACGGCGCAGGCGGCGACGGCAGACGAACGGCGGGCAAAGGACATCAGGCGACTCTCCTGGGAAATGTGTGTGGGGATTCCCGAAGAGAGAGTGTACGCGCGGCGAGGAGGGTTCGTCTCGGAGGTTGTGAGTGGGTTGCGCTAGCTGTGCTGTGCGCGGCGGCGCTTCATGCGGCGGGCGTAGAGGAGCGCGAGGTAGCTGAGGGCGGCGATCAGCACGACTACGCCGACGGGGAAGCCGATGTCGCGGTAGGCGATGGCGAAGTCGGGGTTGTGGCCGCTGGAGATGCGGTAGACGAGCAGCGACATGATGCTGAAGAAGGTGGTGAGGAAGAACGCGGCAAAGCCGGTGGCGAGGCCCATGAGCAGGGAGGAGAACCAGCCGAGATCGCCCAGCGGGATACCGAAGACGACGCCTTCGCGGCGTGCGCGGGCAAGATCGTGAATGCTTTCCATCTCAATTAGAATAAACCTTGATGCCAGATGGCCTGCAGGGCGTAGTGATGAGCGGAGGGGCGCTCGACCCGAGAGGGCCGCGGCGAGAGGAAGTGGTGCGCGCCGCGCAGGTGGCGCGCGAGACGGAGGTGCGGCAGTCGGCGAACGGCGTGCGTTTTGCGACGTTTGGCGAGACGGGCGTGCCGGCGCCGGACCTTGACCGCATGCTGGAGGCGGTTCCGGCGGTGATTGGGCAGGCGCTGGGAGCGAACACCTACTATTTTGTGCCGCTGGCGCTGCGTGAGGCGAGCGAGGTAGGCGACGTAGCCGAGGGCGGGGCGGCCGGCGCGGGTGACGGCGCTCCTGACGAGCTGCAGGGGTTTGCGAAGAAGGCGTCGCAGTCGCCCGAGCAGGCGATGGTGGCGCGGGCGTGGACGGATGAGCTGGGCGAGGTGGCGATCTGCCACCGCAATGTGGCGCTGGACCGGGAGCTGGGGAGCGGACACCGCGGCGTGTTTATCTCGACGCGGCTGATGGGCGACCGCTTTGCGCTGAGCTTCGAGTTCTTCATCAATGTGGCGCACGCGTTTGCGGATGCGGTGGGCGTGCCGGACGCGTTTGCGGAGCTGGTGTGGCAGCAGGCGGTGGATGGAGTGCGCGGCGAGACCAGCCTGGATGCGTGGGAGTCGCGCAACCTGGCGTTTGGGCGTGAGCCGAATGCGCAGCCGGATGAGCCGCGGACGCGCCGCAGCTACGCGGCGAGGATACGGCCGTTTTCGAGCGAGCCGGTTGCTTTGGCGGCGCAGGGTGAGGGCCAGGCGCAGGCGGGCGGCGTTGGGGCTGCCGGTGCTGCGGTGGTGGACGAGAAGGAACGGCAGGTGTATCTGGAGGCGGCGTTCTCGGATGCCGTCGCGATCTATCTGCTGTCGCTGGCGCTGGACTTTGAGTACTCGGAGCTGCGGGAGCGGGAGTATCCGCTGCTGGCCCCGGTGGCGCTGGCGGCGCGGCTGAAGCTGATTGCGGAGATGTATCCGCCGAACGCGGGGTATCAGTTCAGCGTGCGGTATCGCCGGCGGGCGTAGGGGCTCCGAAGCCAAGTAACAGTACAGATGGTGCTTGACGATCGCGACGCGATACGTTCTACTGCGGGGAATTTCCGTGAGGGTTCGATGCGTCGTTGCGCAGGATTCACTGCTCTTGTGTCGTTGTGTGCGTTGGGGTTGGTTTTGACCGGTTGTGGCGGAAGTACAACGCCCGCGCCGGGAGGCGGAGGGACGAGCTATCCTGCGCCGCTGCTTTCTTCGATTACGCCCTCGACGGCTGCGGTGGGCTCAGCGGGTGTGACTCTGACAGCGGCGGGATCGAACTTTGCGCAGGGCGCGGAGATTCAGTTCAACGGCGCAGCGCAGGCGACGCTGTTTGTCTCTTCGACATCACTGCAGGCGCAGGTCACGAACAGCCAGTTGGCGTCGGCCGGAACGATCAGCGTGACGGTGGTGAATCCATCGAGCGCGGGCGGACAGGTTTCGGGCGCGATGAGCTTCACGATCTCGGCGCAGAGCTCGCCGAACCCGGTGCCGACGATCACGTCCGTGACTCCGTCGTCGACGACGTCCGGCAGCTCGATGATTTCGATTACGGTGAGTGGATCGAACTTCATCTCTTCCTCGAGCGTGGAGTGGAACGGGGCGGCGCTTTCGACGTCGTACGTGAGCGGATCGAGCCTGACGGCGCAGATTCCGGCATCGCTGCTGACTGGGCCGGGGTCTGATTTGATCACGGTGGTGAATCCTGCACCGGGGGGCGGGACCTCGGGTGCGCTTTCGTTTTCAGTGACTGCAGCCGGGAATGTGGGGCAGCTCACGGTTTCGGTCCAGGCGAACAGCCTTGCGTGGGACCCGGTGAACCAGGTGATCTATCTGTCGCTGCCGAGCACGGTGGGGAGCAACGGCAACACCGTGCAGATACTTGATCCGGTGAATGGGACCCTGGGCGCCAGTGCGTTCGCGGGGAGTGAGCCGGATCTGCTGGCGGTTTCGAGCACCAGCAAGTACCTGTACGTGAGCCTGAATGGAGCTTCGAATGTGCAGCGGTTCACTTTGCCGGCGGCTGGGGAAGGACATCAAAATTCCGCTGGGCTCGAACTCGTTCGATCGGGCCGTTTTACGCGATGGACCTGCAGGCCGCGCCGAACGGAGCCGATGGGACTGTTGCGGTAGTGCGGGGTACACCGGGGTTTTCTCCGCGGAAGAGGGCGGCGTGGTGATCTATGACGACGCCGTCGCGAGAGCGAATGCGCTGTGCGGCTGGATCCAGTCAGGATGCACGTACAGCAACGGCACCGGCATCGGGCTCTATGACTCGATCCAGTGGAACTCCACGGGCACGGAGATGTTTGCGGCGAATAACGAGGACACCGGGTTCGATTTCTACACGGTTCCGGTGAGCTCTTCGGGGTTCGGAAAGGTGACGGATTACGGCGGGCTGGCGGGCGGTTTCGGCCAAAACATCCACTATGACGCGAAGACAGGGTATGTGTATGACGACAACGGATCCATCATCGATCCGGCGAGCGGATCGAAGGTGGGGACGTTTGCGGCGTCGGGGTTGATGGTGCCGGATGGCGCGAATGGGAAGGCCTACTTCATCGGGCAGTCGAACTCGAGTTATGGCAGCGGGACGTACACGATCGAGTCGTTCGACATCAATAAATTCGTGCCGATCTCTACGTTGACGGTGAAGAATGTGGTCGGAACGCCGACGCATTTCATTCGATGGGGAACGAATGGCCTGGCGTTTACGACCGAGAACAGCACTTATGGATCGACGGCCACGGGTGCGGTTTACCTGGTCAGCGGACCGATTGTGTCGCAGTCGGTGCGTGATCCGTCGATCGATCCGGCGAAGGACAATGTGCAGCGGACGTGGGCGTTTCATGCGCCGGTGGTGAGACAGGCGAATCCGCAGGATGAGGTGAAGACGGGCAGCCGCTGAGAGCCTATCGTCGCTAGCGGACGGCGGACATCGAGGCGCGGAAGAGGCGCTCGAAGTCCTGGGCGACGGCGGGATCTTTGGCGGCGGATTCGACGGCCTTCTGGGCGACGGGGCGCGGGTAGCCGAGGTTGACGAGCGCGGAGAGCACGTCGTCGGCGACGGCGCCGAGCGAGGGAGCGGCGGGCTGTTGGGGCGTGGTGCCGGTCATGTCGTCGAGCTTGTCCTTGAGCTCGAGGACGACCCGCTCGGCGGTCTTCTTGCCGATGCCGGGAATTTTGGTCAGGGTGGCGTGGTCGCCGGCACGGATCGCGCCGACGAGGCGGTCGGCGGAGATGCCGCTGAGGACGGTGATCGCGAGCTTGGGGCCGATGCCGGAGATGGTGAGGAGCTTTTCGAAGAGACGCTTCTCGGTGAGCTCGGAGAAGCCGAAGAGGGCGAGCGCGTCTTCGCGGACGTGGGTGTGGACGTGGAGGCGG
Organism: uncultured Acidobacteriaceae bacterium; assembly: GCA_963777205.1. Lineage (GTDB taxonomy): Bacteria > Acidobacteriota > Terriglobia > Terriglobales > Acidobacteriaceae > Granulicella. The sequence goes on from CAVZPQ010000001.1 coordinate 1,177,183, forward strand.
GCTTCGGCGCCTTCGGCGGGGAGGTCGGTGAAGGTCGCGACGGAGATGGCGAGCTCGTAGCCGACGCCGTTGCAGTCGAGGATGACGGCGTTGGGGGATTTGGAGAGGATGCTTCCGCGGAGGTGGGCGATCACAGAGGTGATTGTAAGGGGAACGTGGAGTGCAAAGGCCAGGATGAGATGGGCGACTTGACTAGACGGATTGGGCCGGGTAGCGTGTGACGGCGGAGTCCGACGTTAGAAGCGTCAGCGTCTTCGACAGTGGCCTGTGCAAGGAGGAGCCGGTCGAACGGGATCACGATGAACGGCGGGAAGCGTACCCGCGATGATGGCATGTTCGCTCGGAGATTGCGAGCTCGCGAAATCCGGTTCGCAAAGAGATGTTCGCGAAACGGCGCGGGCTCGAAGCTCGAAGTTGCGGTTTTCGGAGCCCTGTGGCTTTGAGAGCCATCTCCCAGATGCTGGCACGCTGAAGAGGAGATCGTTAGCAGGGTCGTCATAGGTGATCGCGTGCCTCACGAAGATAGCTTTCGGGTTCGACGGTGCTCCAGAGAAGTAGATGTGTGTCGGTCGAGGAGCTTCATCGGGCGGATTCGTCGAGGCTGACCGTAGAACATCTCCTCGATCTCATCCTGAAACATGGTGTCGAAGTCGTCAGGAACTTTGAAGCCCATGTCGCTCCATGAGCCGCCAAGCGGCTCTTGTGGGGCTGGCGGGTTCGAACGGCGGAGAGCCTGACCAGGGGCTGCCGGCATTAGCGTGAGTGATGACCTCCTCGCCGGCAAGGCTGTTCTCGAGCCAGCATGGGAGAGGTGGGTTTCTGCCGCCTCGTGGATGTTGACGGTGCTCATACGAGCAGCTTAGTTAAGTCTGCTTAGTCAACCGTGATTGGCGATGATAGGTCTCGTGGATGATGCTGCGGAGGCGGGTGGTGAGGGCGTCGGCGTCGCGGGTGGCGAGGCCGGTGGTGGGGAGGGGGTCGCCGATGATGAGCTTGAGCGGGCGGGGGCGCAGGGCGTAGGTGTGGATGGGCAGGAGCTCGTAGGTGCCGATGAGGGTGATGGGGACGAGCGGGACCTGGGCTTTGATGGCCATCCAGGCGGCTCCGGCGACCATGGACTTCAACTCGCCGGTGGCGGAGCGGCCGCCTTCGGGGAAGAGGATGAGCGGGAGGCCGGACTCGAGGGTCTTGACGCCGCGCATGAGGCTGGCGACGCCGGCGCGGGCGGAGCTCTGGTCGATGGGGACCTGGCCGGAGCGATGGAGATACCAGCCGATGAACGGGAGCTTCCAGAGGGAGGCCTTGGCGAGGATGCGGAACTGGAACGGCAGCTTCGCGAAGAGCATGGGGGTGTCGAAGTAGCTGAGGTGGTTGGAGGCGTAGACCGCGAGCGGGCGGTGGCTGGCCTGGCTGCGGAGCGGCTGGAGTTTTTCGAGGCCGACGACGGTGACGGGCGAGAGCGTGAGGCGAAGCAGGACGCGGGCCCAGGCGCGGGCGATGGAATGCTGCTGGCGGCCGGAGCGGTCCCACACGCCGGCGATAAGTGAGATGGAGCCGAAGAAGGCGGTGGCCAGCGCGACGAGTGGAAGCAGAAGAAGGTAGGTGAGCCAACGGAGCGCGAAGGGCACAGGGTGGTGCGGCGCTTCGGCGCGGGCGTGCTCCTCCGGCTCAAGGATTTGGTTGGGCGGCATCAGTCGCTATCGTAAACGCGCGAGGAGCAGCGCCCGGACCTCGGCGACGAGGAAGAGTGAGCCGGTGGCGACGATTACCCCTTCGGGCGGGGTGACGGATTCGGCGATGGAGAGCGCGGAGGCGGCGTCGGGCGCGGTGAGGGCGGGGATGTCGATCTGATCGGCGGCGGCGAGGAGGGCGTCGACGCTGGCGGCGCGGGCGCTGGCGATGTGGGTGATGATGATGTGGTCGCGAGCGCGTGCGGGGTCGGCGGAGGTGCGGTCGAAGAGCGGGAAGAGGATTTGGACGAGCTCGCGGATGGGCTTGTCGGCGAGGCAGGAGAAGACAAGCGTGCGGGGGCGGTTGTCGGGGAGTTGAGCGAGCGCGGCGCGGAGAGCCCAGGCGCCGGCGGGGTTGTGGGCGACGTCGAGCAGGACGGGCGCGGCGCCGGTGGGGGATGCGATCCACTCGAGGCGGCCGGGCCATTGTGTGTCGCGGATGCCCTGCTCGATGGCTTGCGTTGGGGATGTCGAAGCCGTGGTTTGTGCGGAGCTCGAGCGCTGCGGCGATGGCGAGCGCGATGTTGCGCTGCTGATGCTGGCCGGCGAGCGGCGAGTCTACGTGGATGATCTTGCCATCGATGGAGAGGGTGTACTGATTGCGCCAGGCGTTTGGAGCGTTGGGATCCTGCGAGGGGCTCGAGGGGGCGCGGGGCGGAAGGCAGCGTGCGGCGTCGACGCCGCGGACGTTGAGGTTGATGGCGATCTCGCCGATTGCGGCGTTGGCTTCAGGATGTTGCGAGAGTGTGACGAGGACGCCATCGGGGCGCAGGATGCCGGCTTTTTCGGTGGCGATGGAGCGGAGGGTGTTGCCGAGGAATTCGATGTGGTCGAGGCCGATGTCGGTGATGACGGAGATGAGCGGCTCGACGACGTTGGTGGCGTCGAGGCGGCCGCCGAGTCCGACTTCGAGGACGGCGATGTCGATGTGCTGCTCGGCGTAGAAGCAGAAGGCGATGGCGGTGAGGAGCTCGAAGAAGCTGGGCGGGTGGGGGAGTTCGCCGGTGGCGACGAGTTTGGCGGCGCAGGTGTCGACGAGCGTGAAGAGGCGGGCGAAGTCGTCGTCGGGAATCTCGGTGAGCTGGGGAGGTGTGCCGGTGGAGACGCGAATGCGCTCGGTGGGGCGGAGCAGATGCGGCGAGGTGTAGAGGCCGGTTTTGAGGCCCGCGGCGTTGAGGATGGAGGCGAGCGTGGCGGCGGTTGATCCTTTGCCGTTGGTTCCGGCGATGAGGACGGAGCGGAAGGCGCGATGCGGGATTCCCCAATTCGCGAAGGAGCGCGCGAATGTGGTCGAGCGACCACTTGCGCGGCTGGCCTGCTTTGCCGGTGCGCAGCTCGGGGCCCATGGAGGCTAGCCGCGCGAGCGCTTCGTCGTAGGTCATGGGTTTCATTGTCTCGCGAGCACAGGGGAGTTCGCGTCGGGTGGAAGAGGCCAGAAGGTAAAGTAGAGATAGATGCCTGATCTGATCTCTCTTGCTGACATAAAGGCTGCGCGCGAGCGCATTGCGGGCACGGCTGTGCGGACTCCGATGCTTCGGTTGTCGCGGGCGCGGCTGCGGATGGCAGGGTGGCCGGAGCTGTCGGAGGCTGCTGCCGAGATTTATTTGAAGGATGAAGCGGCGCAGCCGATCGGGAGCTTCAAGCTGCGCGGCGCGTACAACAAGATTGCGGGGCTCTCGCGCGAGGAGCTGAAGCGCGGCGTGATTACGTACTCGTCTGGGAATCATGCTCAGGGTGTGGCGTATGCGGCGAGGGCGCTGGGCGCGAAGGCAGTGATCGTGATGCCGGAGAATGCGCCGCGGGTGAAACGCGAGGCGACGCAGGCGCTGGGAGCGGAGATTGTTACGGTCGGGCCGGCGAGCACGGAACGCAAGCAGAAGGCCGAGGAGCTGGTGGCTGAGCGCGGCTACGTGATGGTCCCGCCTTACGACGATGACGCGATTATCGCGGGGCAGGCGACCTGCGGGGTGGAGATCCTGGAGCAGTGCCCGCAGGTGGATCTGGTGTTGTCGCCGGTGTCGGGCGGTGGTTTGCTGTCGGGCGTGGCGACGGGTATCAAGCTGGCGGCGCGGGCGGACGGGCCGTGAGGCACCGCAGGTTTGGGGATGTGAGCCGGAGCTGGCGGCGCGATGCGAAGGAGTCGTTTGATTCCAAGCGGCTGGTGGAGTGGCCGGCGGCGAAGACGACGCGGACGATTGCCGATGGGCTGCGGACGCAGTCCATGGGCGAGCGGAACTTCAGGCATGTGCTGGAGTTTGTGGACGGATTTGTGACCGTGACCGAGGAGGAGATCCGCGAGGCGCTGCGGATTGTGCTGCGGGCGACGAAGATGGTGGCCGAGCCTTCGGGAGCGGTCGCGCTGGCTGCGGCGCTGTTTCATGCGCGGGAGCTGCCGGAGGCGCGGCGGGTGGTTGCGATTGTCTCGGGCGGGAACCTGGACCCGGGGCTGCGGACGGAGCTGGAGCAGGAAACGGCCGCTGTCCACGCGTGAGCGTGGGCAACGTCTAATCTTTCAGCTATGTCCTACGCACGCTTTGCCGCCGCTGTCCTGCTGGTGCTTTCCCCTGCTCTTCTGGTCGCGCAGAAAAAGAAAGACAAAAACAACGATGACAACGGGTATGATCCCGCGGCGCGCGCGACGGTGCTGCACGTTGCAAATCTGTATGTGATGGCGGACAGCAATAATCCGCCGATTGCAACGGTGCTGCCGGGGCACGAGGTCATCGTGATGAACCGCAATGGCGCGTGGCTGAATATCTTTGCGAACACGGATGAGAAGGAAGAGCAGGATCCGGACTCCGAGCCCGAGTTCAAGGACCCGAACCAGTCCACGCATCAGTTCTCGGGATGGATTCGCGACCAGGGCGTTGTGGGCCCGAAGACGCCGAACGGCGATGCGATTCTGTACGGCGCGGCGGCGGAGCTGGAGGCGCAGGCCGCGCAGCCGCATCCGCCGAAGGATGCAGCGCAGGAGGCGCACCTGCTGTACAAGCGCGTGGTGGACTACTTCCCGGATTCGCCGCTGGCGGCGGAGTCGGCGTGGAGGGCGGCGGATATTCGCTGGCAGCTGGACAAGCGGGACATCAGCTCGCTGCCGAGCGCGCATGAGCAGGAGGCGTATCTGCGGCCGGAGTTGTATGAGGGCGCGTTGAAGCGGGTGATGAAGATGTATCCGGACTCGCCGTATGCGGCGCGAGCGGCGTTCGATCTGATCGATGAGAAGCTGTGCGGCGACTGGCAGGGATTGCCGAAGTGTCCGGAGATGGAGACGCAGCTGTATCTGAAGTATGCGGACCGGTATCCGGATGGGCCGAAGTCTGCCGAGGCGCTGTACGACGCGGCGTACCGCCAGGGCGTGCTGGTGACGATGTACGGCGTGGACGACGACAAGAAAAATGCGGCGAAGGCCGCGCAGAACTGCCAGGCGATTGCGGACCAGTTGCAGCAGAGGTATCCGAAGTCGGACTACGCGGCGCGCGCGGAGAGCATTGCGTTTCGCGTGAAGCAGGGGATTCCGATCTACGGAAGCGACCGCGACTGAGCCGCGCTAGAGTTTCAACAGCCGCGCGGCGTTGCCGTGCGTGAGTGCGGAGAGGTCGTTGTCGTTGAGCTCCAGCTGCGCGAGGAAGTTTTTGCCCTTGGTTGTCGGGCTGAACGGATAATCGACCGAGTACATCATGCGGTCGATACCCAGGACGGCGCGAGCGCAATCAAATGGCGGGCGGGTGAAGTAGCCGCTGGTCGTGATGTGCACCTGTTGTGAGAAGGCTTCGGCGACGCTGCGTTTGAGGTGCTTTGCCTGGCTGAACACAGCATTGGAACGGGCGAGCGCGAACGGAAGCATCTCGCCCATGTGGCCGATGATGATCTGGAGTTTCGGAAGCCGGTCAAGCACACCGGAGACGATGAGGCGAAGGATGTGGATGGCGGTCTCCGAGTGCCAGCCCCAGCCAGCAATTGAGAGCAGGAATCCGGTGTTTCCCGGGAGGCCGGCGTAGTAGATGTCGTCGACCGCAGGCGGCGGCGGCGCTGGGTGGATGTACAGCGGCACATCCAGCGATTGGATTGCTTCGAGCAGAGGGAAGAATTCGGGCGCGTCGAGGAATTTGTTGTCGATCGTGCCGTCGATCATTACGCCTTTGAAGCCAAGCTGCGTGATGGCGCGCTCGATCTCCTTGATAGCCGCGGGAACATTGCGGAGTCCGGGCGTGGCGAATGCGGCGAAGCGCTCAGGATGGGCGCGCACGGCGGCCGCGGCCTCGTCATGCACGCCGGCGAGCACTGAGTTCGCGTTCTGTGCGGTCAATTTGTCGAGGCCGTGCGCGGCGAGCGAGAGAACCTGCATCGTGACGTCTCCCTCGTCCATCGCGCGGAGGCGGACTTCACCGACATCGAGCAGCTTCTCGCGCATGCGGGCGATCTCGCTGGGTGTGTCTTCGCCGAGCGCACCGGTCGCTTTCAGGAACTCTGTTGTCACAAAATGCTCTTCGAGGGTGATCGTGTTCATAGGCTTCTGAGATGCGGCAGGCCGGCGATAGAATCAGGGCATGCTTCTTTTCAAAGTGCTGATCCTGGCGATCGTCCAGGGATTGGCCGAATTGCTTCCTGTTTCGAGCTCTGCGCATGTGGTGGTGGCGGAGAAGCTGCTGGGAATGGATCCGTCATCGCCGGAGATGACGCTGCTGCTGGTGTTGCTGCACACCGGGACGATGTTCGCGGTGATTGCGTTCTTCTGGCGGCAGTGGAAGCGGACTTATTTTGTGAGCGCGGACGCGTTCAAGCGATTTGTTGTGCGGGCGATCTGGGCGACAGCGCTGACGGCGGTGATCGGATATCCGATCATTCACGTCATTGAGCATCATCAGAGGAAAGAGCTGCTTGCGGCGGCGACGAGCTCGACGGTGGTGCCGTGCACGTATGGCAAGGGCGATATTGAAGCGATCTTTTCGCGGCTGGACCTTGTGGCGCCGGCGCTGCTTGCGGCGGGGCTGCTGATCCTGATCGCGGGCATGAAGGAGCGGAACAAGTCGCCGCTAGCCAACCTGAGTTATGAGCGCGCGGCGGCGCGGTCGGGCGAGAATGTCACGTTCAAACAGGCGGGATGGATGGGCGCGGTGCAGGGATTGTGCCTGCCGTTTCGCGGGTTTTCGCGCTCGGGCGCGACGATCTCGACGGGGCTGCTGACAGGGGCGGAGCGCACGCGGGCGGAGCGGTTTTCATTTGCGCTGGCCGTGATCCTGACGCCGCCGGCGGTTGCGCGTGAGGCGTGGCGTGTGTATCACGCGGCGCACGATGCGACGCCGGGGTGCCATCCTGCGAACCTGCACGCGAGTTTGACGGCGGGGTTGCTAGGGATGGTGCTCAGCTTCATCGCGGGGCTGGCTGCGCTGCGCTGGCTGAGCTCGTGGCTGGAGAACGGGCGGTGGTACTGGTTCGGGATTTATTGCGTGGTGGCTAGCGGCGTTGTGTTCTACCTGCACCACATCGGCTACTGAGCCGGGATTTGAGACGCAAAGAGAGCGGCCTCGCGGCCGCTCTCTTTGCAACTTTGCTTGGCAGATGTTTGTTTATGCGGCGGCTTTCTTCTCGTCGCGGTGGTTGCGCACGTAGTCGTGTGCGTTCTGGATGTGCGACTGCTGCTCGGTGAGGAGCTGCCGGATGGGCAGCGGCAGATCGTGCTCGAGCGCATCCTTGTAGGCCTTCTTGGCTACGTCCTCGCCCTGTTCTGCTGTGGCGAGGAGCTCATAGTCCGAGCCCATGCCGAGCTTGGCTTTGACGTCGCCCCAGGTGCGATGCAGAGCGCCGGCGGTTGTGCCGGACTCCTTCACGTCGGCCATGCCGGCGCGATGCAGCTCGTTTTCGAGCTCGGCGCGGAAGTTGGCACGCTTGAGGCTCTCCGCGAGGAAGTAGCGCTTCAGCGTTTCGTCTTTGATGTGCTCGCCGATGTCGGCGAAGCCCTTTTGTCCATCCTGCAGGATCTTGATGACGTCGAGCAGGACGCGTTCGGTATCCCGGTTCTTCTCCGACCCGTCGAGTGAGTTTGCCATGTCGTTCTTCCCCGTTCCTGAAAAAGTTTGCGACCGGGTCTGGGGCTGAGCGCGATTCTCCTTCGCCGCCAGCAAGGGAGAGAAATCGCGAAAATCTCCCGCCCCGGTCATCTCAAAATGAGCAACCGCACCCGGGGCGTACCCGGCGGCAGAGCTTATATAGCTGGATGCGCGGTTAAGGTCACGGCGTTGGCCGGTCGCAGGTGGGTTGGCCATACGACGTTGGTGGCGGTCACCAGTCTGGTTCCGGCCCAAGCCAGTGCGCAACGCAGCGGTGCGTATGGAACAATGAAGGAGCTCTGGTGGTCTTCGGTCCGTTGGCCTGCGCTGCGCAATGCAACGTGCGCGGCGGCCCGCGACCGCGTGCGCCCATCCATCCCATGAAGTCGCAGAGACTTGTACTTGCACCGACACGCAGCCGCCGCCTCAACGAGATGCTGGGGCTGATTGTGCTGGTGACCGCGATCCTTCTTCTCCTCTCGCTGGTTACGTATAACCCTGCCGATCCTTCGCTGAATACAGTGGGCGGAGGCGCGGGGGTCCATCCGGCGCACAACTGGACCGGACTAATCGGCGCTTATCTGGCCGACATTCTGCTGCAGGTGCTTGGCGTGGCGGTTCTGCTGGCGCCCGGTGGTGATTGGCCGGGTTGGGATCTCGTGGCTGCGGTCGCGGCCGGTGGGTTCGACTGCAGTGAAGGCTGGGGGCTTGCTGCTGTGGCTGGTGTTTGCGCCCGCGGCGATCGCGCTGCTGCCTGGACAGATGCTGTGGCGCGGAGCGATTCCGATCTCCGGCGTTGAGGGCCGCGTGCTTGCGGACCTGATGATCGAGTTTGTGAACTTCCCGGGCGCGGCGGTGATCTGCGCGCTGATGGTGGCGCTGTCGCTGTACCTGACGACGAGCTTCCTGCTGGCCACGGCGCCGGAGTGGTTCGCGGAGCACTTTGGATTTGTGCGCCGGATGCGCGAGCGGTACATGGCGTGGAAGCAACGGCGTGCGCAGCGCAAAGAGCGGCATGCGGTGAGCGCTGTGGAGGACGAGGATGCGGCGTATCTGAGCCGGCGAGAGCGCATCGCCGCACGCGAGCGCGCGGCCGAGCAGGCAGCCGCAGCGAAGCCGCAGAGGCGCGGTGATTCGCTGCTGGCGGGATTCTTTGGGTGGTTTGGACGGCGCCGGGGCGCGACGGCAGCGGCGGCCGAGGTGGAGGCGGCGCAGGCGGCGGCTCCTGAGACGGCGTCTGTGTGGCAGAACATTCCGCGCACGGTGGTCGACGCGCCCGTGGTGAGCAGCCTGGCAACAGCTGCGGCCGCGGCCGCGCCCTATGCAGCGCAGCTGGCTGCAGCCGCTGCTCCGGTGCGTGCTGCGCAGGATGTGGAGCGTTCGGTTGCTGAGGCTCGCAGCGAAGCGCGTGATGAGGACAACTGGCTGGATTCACCGGAGCGCAATGCGCCGTCGCCGCTGTTCGCGAAGAACCTTGGCCATGTGGCGATGCCAGAGCCGGCGCCGGCGCGTGTGCCCGCCGCGCGGAAGGCAATTGCGGTTCCGGAGCTTCCGCCGATGCCTTCGCCGGTGGCGGATATTGCGGCGCAGAACATCGCGTTTGGCCGGAGAGCGGATGCGGATGTGCGGGCGATTGCGCTGCCGCCGAAGTCAGTGCGGGGATACAAGCTGCCGTCGAGTTCCCTGCTCTTCCGCGACGCCGTGCAGACGCTGGTGCGCGAGGATGCGCTGCGAGAAGAGGCGCGGTTGCTGGTGGAGAAATGCGCGGAGTTCGGCGTGAACGGCAGCGTGGAGCAGATCAATCCCGGGCCGGTGGTGACGACGTTTGAGTTTCGGCCGGACGCGGGTGTGAAGTACTCGCGGGTGACGGGGCTGGCGGATGATCTCTGCCTGGCGATGGCCGCTGAGAGCATTTTGATCGAGCGCATGCCCGGCAAGTCGACGGTCGGGATCCAGGTGCCGAACTCGGAGCGCGAGACGATCTGGCTGCGCGATGTGGTGGAGTGCGAAAGCTTTGTGCAGTCGAAGTCGAAGCTGCCGATCGCGCTGGGCAAGGACATCAACGGGCGGATTGTTACGGCGGACCTTGCGGCGATGCCGCACGTGCTGATTGCGGGATCGACAGGGTCGGGTAAGTCAGTCGCGATCAACGCGATGATCATGAGCGTGCTGTTCAAGTCGACGCCCGAACAGGTGCGGATGATTCTTGTCGATCCGAAGCGCGTCGAGCTTGGAATGTATGAGGGCATTCCGCATCTGTTTACGCCGATCATCACCGAAGCCAAGCTGGCGGCGAATGCGCTGCGCAATGCGGTGAAGGAGATGGAGCGCCGGTTGAAGCTGCTGGCGGCGAACCACGTGCGCAACATCGACCAGTTCAACAAGCTGTTTGAGAACGGAAGCGAGTACCTGTTTGAGGATGTGAACCAGGAGCCGCTGCCGTACATCATGATCATCATCGACGAGCTCGCTGACCTGATGATGCTGGACCGGGCGAACGTTGAAGAGGCGATCACCCGGCTGGCGCAGATGGCGCGCGCTGTGGGGATTCACCTTGTGCTTGCGACGCAACGGCCGTCGGTGGATGTCATCACCGGACTCATCAAGGCCAACGTTCCGACGCGTATGAGCTTCCGTCTGGCGACGAAGGTGGACTCGCGGACGATCATTGACTCGAATGGCGCGGAGAGTCTGCTGGGGCGCGGCGACATGCTTTTCCTGCCGCCGGGGACATCGAGGCTGCAGCGTGTGCATGCGCCGTTCGTGACGGAGAAGGAGATCAACGCCGTCACGCAGTTCTGGAAGGCGCAGGGGCAGGCCGAATACGTTGACGGCTTCCTGGAAGGGCCGAAGGACGAGAAGGGCGACAGCCTGGGCAGCGCGAACGACGGCGAAGAGAACGATCCGATGTTCGATGATGCGGTGCGGCTGGTGTTCGAGTTCGGCAAGGCTTCGACGTCGCTGCTGCAGCGGCGGTCTGCGCATCGGCTATGGGCGCGCGGCGCACCTGATCGATCTGATGGAGCGAGATGGTCTGGTGGGGCCTGCGGATGGATCGAAGCCGCGTGAGCTGCTGAAGCCGCCGAGCTACTTCAGCGAGGTTGATTCGGCGATACGGTAGACACGCGGTGATTGCTCCACCAGCACCATGCGCGCCAGGCGTAGATGGCGAGAATGACCGAACATGCTGCTACACCGAACGTCGAAACGAGCCAGTACGGCGCGTTGGGATAAATCAGCGCCTGCACCCAATGCAGGATGAAGCTGCCGCCGATTGCGTGCTCGCCGGCGCGTACTTCGAGGAAGTTCTCGAGCCTGGTTAGCGGGCATCCCCGGGGCCTACCTCCACGATGATTCCCCAGGCGAGGCAGGCGAGATGGATCGCGGTCCACACGGGGCGGCCTCGCGTCCAGACCACTCCGACGAGCACGAGCACAATCCAGAGCAGGTGAATGAGAACTACGGCGGTTACGAGAGCTTTCATGATTTCGTCGCCGATTTGTTGCGCAGCCAGCGAATGAGGTCCGCGCGGGCGCGCTCGTAGGTTGGCTCGCCTTTGGGGTAGCGGGCGATGGTTCCGTGACCTTTGCCGCTGTACCAGTTGAGCGAGAACTCGCCACTGGTGTTGTGCGGCGGGAGTTGCGTCTCGGCGCCGATGTGCACGTCGCCGGGTTTGAGCGCTGCCTCGGCGGCCGCGGTGGGTTCGAGCGAAACGTATTCTTCGGCGCGACCTTCGGGTGAGAAGTGTTCGAAGTTATAGCGGGCCTGCGAGCGGCCGACGGGCTCGTAGTACTCGCGCACAATCCAGCGCTCGGGTTTGCCGTGGACCGGCACCTCGAAGGAGTCGATGATATCGCTCTCGCGGGCGCTGATGCCGGGGGCGCCGCGCTCGCGGGCGGCGCGCAACACCGCGCGCTCACGCTCGAACTCCTGCCAGCGGCCGAGCTCGGCCTCGACGATGACGAGGTTTTTGTGCGCGACCCAGAGCTGCGGCTGGGCGGCGACGACGCGGCGATAGTCCCACTCGGCGGCCTCGTACTCGTGCAGGCCGAGCTCGGCGTCGGCGAGGCCCAGCTCGGCGTCCACGCTGCCGGGATGGGTGCGAAGCAGATCGCGGTACAACTCCTTCGCGCGAGCGTATTGCTTGGCGGCGAGGGCCTGACGCGCTGTAGCGAGGTCCGCCGGGGGTGGGGCTGCTGCTGCCGGAAGCGAGCATGCCGGCGAAGGCGAGCAAAGCGGCGGCTCTCGTCAGGTTGCAGAGCTTCATAGTGTTTCCTCGCGCTTGTAGCGCACGTACTGCAGGCCGATGACGCCCGCGACGACGATACCTGCGATCAGCAGAATCCACGGCAGCTCGCGGCCGCGATTCTGCTGTTGCTCGCCAGTGCCGGGGCGCGTGTAGTCAGGATTCCTGCGCTCGGGTCCGAGTGCGGCCACGACAGGTCTCGCGGCGAGGACGAAGCGGCGCGCATAGCTGTAGGACGGCCCGGAGAGCTCAGCATCACCATAGCGGAGCGTGTAGGTGGTGCCCGGGCGGGCGTCGAAGCAGAGCCTGCGCTGGCGCATCTGCAGATCGACGCGATCGATGGGCAGCGGCGGCGCTGATCCGTTGTCTATCGCGGCGACGATCTTCGCGGCCGAGCGGAGATTCGCTCCGAGCACGGTGTTGATGGTGAGTACGGCGGAGTCGATCGCTGGAACGCCGGCGATTGCGCTGCGCGTCACGTGAAAGATATTGCCGGACACGCCCTCGGCCGCGCCGGTTGCCGCCCAGCCTTTTTCCATCGGAGTGGCCGCGATGGTCGCATTGCGCAGAAAGTCTTCGTGAGGCTCGGGCCGCAGCACAAAGCGCGCTCGCTCGATGGGAACATGTGGCGGCACGATCATGGTCGCGGTCGACCAGTGGCCCTGTTGTTCTATTGCGGTGGATGAGGCGACGGTTGTGTAGACGGTTTGGGCCTGGCGGCTGGGCGGGACGGTTGCGCCGGCGAGGATGGATGGCGGCGGGGAGATGGGATTGCCCTTGAGGTCGAAGAGGCGAAGCTCGATGTGCAATAGCGGGAAGCTCGACTGCGGCAGCGAAAGAACGGTCGAGCGCGCGAGTCCCTGCGCGGTGAGATCGAATACGGGATATGTGCCGAGGCGCGCGCTGCGGCCGTGGGCGATCCACGCCTTTGACCTCCGCTTCGCCGAGGAAGTTTCTCGCGTTTAGATTGAGCGCGACATCGGTGTAATCACCGGCCGGCATCGAGAGGTCGAACGAAAGCACGCCGTTGTGCGATGCGATGTTGCCGGCGGTCGCTAATGCAGGATCGAGGGTTGCAGGTCCGCTCTCGAGAAGCGCGAACGGCACTTCGAACTCGCGTTGGTCAGCGTGTCCGAAGATGCGAACATCACCCGCGCCGGAGTTTTCGGTGTGAGCGAAGACGGTGGCGTCCAGGACAAAGCAGGCCTGCCGCGGAGGCTCGCTGGGGCAGGAGAATGTCGCGCTGATAGAGCAGGTGGCTCGAGGGTCGCGGAGCTGCGGCGGAGCCCAACTGCCACAGGATCAAGGCCGCTGCGAGTGACAGTTTCAATGCTTCTCACCTTCGTCATAGCCGCACGGCGGTGGCGGATCGTATTGGAGCGGTGAGCACATTGGATCAGGGGCTGGCCTAACTTTATCGTGCCGGCGCGCTCGCGGGAGTGCTCAAGACGCGAGGGGCATATCTCGGGTGATGCCTCTTGAGCCTGCAGCTGCTGATGTGGGCTAATCTGAAGTGACATGGGCCAGCAGGAAGAGATACGGGTGCTCGTTGTGGACGACGACCCGATCATGGGTGAGCTTCTCGATGCGCTGCTCACGATCGAGGGTTACAGGGTCACACGCGCGATTTCCGGCGATGAGGCGTTGCAGGTTGCGCGCGAGGGCATGCCGCGCCCGGACGTGATTCTCTGTGATATCCAGATGCCCGGGATGCGCGGCGGCGAGCTCGCCAGAACGCTGACGCAGCTGCGGGCAGAGGGCACGCTTCGCGCGGATTGCGTGATCCTGGCGATGAGTGGAAGCTCGCCGCGCCCGGATGAGCTGGAAGTGTTTGACGGCGCTCTGCGCAAGCCTTTTTCAGTTGCGGATTTCGATCACGCAATTGAAGAGGCGCGGGCGCATAAACAGACGACTCGACGCGCGAGCAGCGCAGGCGGAGGAGAGCTGGCGGCAGGCGGCCGCCGCTCGACGAGAGGATCTTTGAGCAGCTGCGCGCGAAGATTGATGCCGACTCTTTACGTCAGCTATATGACATGACGGTGGAGGACGTGCGCTCGCGAATTCAGCGGATTGGCGACGGCCGCCGAACGCGGCGATGAGGCCACTGTCCGGCACGAGGCCCACACGATTAAAGGAAGCTGCGGAATGGTGGGAGCGCTGGAGTTACAGGCGCTTGCTGCTGCAACCGAAGGGGGTTCCGCTGTCGATACCTCCGGCCTTGCGGATTTCGATTCGGCGTGTAAGAGGCTTGAGCGTATGCTGAACGAGAAACTGTAGGAGAGGCCATAGCCGATGCCCACACCTGTACTGCGCAAACCGAACGCCGCACCACAAGGGACCGGAGTTCCCGGAAGCGGCAGAGCATCCGTATCGTCGTCGCCGACGATCATCCTGTCGTCCGCTTCGGCGTGAAAAACATGCTCACGAACGAGCCGGGATTTGACGTCGTCGGCGAGGCGAACGACGGTGACGAAGCGATCACGCAGACGCTTGAGCTCGAACCGGACATTCTGCTGCTCGATCTTGCGATGCCCAAGCTGCCGGGGCTGGAGGCGATGCGCGCGATCATGAACCGCTCGCCGCGGGTGAAGATCGTGCTGCTCACCAGCTTGATCTCCACGCAGCAGATCATTGAGGCGCTGCAGATCGGCGCACGCGGGATCGTGCTGAAGGACTCGGTCGCGAGCGACCTGGGCGAGAGCCTGCGCGCCGTGCTTTCGGGCGACTACTGGATTGGCGGCAAGCGGGTTGTCAACCTGCTCTCCGCGCTGCATGACCTGATGCAGCAGGCCGCGGCCGTGCCGGAGAAGAAGACCTACGGCCTGACGCCGCGTGAGCTCGAGGTGGTGACCTGCATCGTCGAAGGCTGCTCGAACAAGGACATCGCCAAGCAGTTCACGATCAGCGAAGAGACTGTGAAGCGGCATCTGTCGAACATCTTCGACAAGACCGGCGTCTAGCACGCGGCTGGAGCTTGCGCTGTTTGCGATCAGCCACAAGCTGGTGGACATCGACGCATAAGTCTTCGGTTCAACGTACTGTTCGAAGGGCCGCATCCTTGCGGCCCTTTCGTTCATCCATACAATCTGATCTATGAGCGAACAGGCACTCCACGACGTGCTGGTCATTGGCGCCGGGCCTACGGGACTGGCCTGCGCGATCGACGCGCAGAACGAGGGGTTCGACGTTGTGCTGGTGGACAAGGGCTGCCTGACGAACTCGCTGTTCCACTATCCGGCGAACATGACGTTCTTCACCACGCCGGAGCTGCTGGAGATCGGCAACATTCCGTTCCCTTCGCCGAACCAGAAGCCTACGCGCGCGGAGGCGCTCGAGTACTACCGCAAGGTTGCGGCGCATTACAAGCTGAACGTGCTGCAGTATCAGAATGTGGATCGGATCTCGGGTGCCGACGGCGATTTTCACGTGCACACGACGGACCAGTTCGGCCGCAGTCACGAGCACCGCGCACGCAAGCTGATTGTCTCGACCGGGCTACTACGATCTGCCGAATTACCTGAAGATTCCGGGCGAGGACCTGCCCAAGGTAAAGCACTACTACGACGAGCCGCATCCGTACTTCGCGCAGGATGTGCTGGTGATCGGCGGGAAGAACTCGGCTGCGATTGCGGCGCTGGAGCTGTGGCGTCACGGTGCGCGCGTGACGCTTGTGCATCGCGGCGCGGAGCTGCACCGGCACATCAAATACTGGATCAAGCCGGATATTGAGAACCGCATTAAGAACGGCGAGATCGCGGCGTACTTCAATACGACGGTCACCGAGATCACGGAAGACAACGGTGAAGCTGCGAACGCCAGAAGGCGAGAAGATGCTGCCGAACCAGTTCGTCTTCGCGCTCACGGGATATCACCCGGACTTTTCATTCATCGAGTCGCTGGGCGTGAGGCTGGATGAGAAGAACGCGCGCTGCCCGGTGTGCAATCGGCGAACGCTGGAGTCGAACGTGCCGGGAATTTATCTGGCGGGCGTGATCGTTGCGGGCGAGCGCACGAACGAGATCTTCATTGAGAACGGGCGCTTCCACGGTGCGCTGATCGCGAGGGATCTCGCGCAGAAGCTGGCGAACCGCGAGACGAAAGCACCAGTTGCTCCTGAGCACACCTACGCGGCGGAGTAATTGCCGATCTCTTTAGCTGACCACGCGGCGCCGGAAGCCGCGCATTCCGAGCCACGTCAGCAGCGCAAGGAAGAAGACCAGCAGCAGCAGGATCATCCCTTCCGGCATGTGGCCCATGGTGGGCGTCAGCGCGGCGCGCAGGCCTTCGCTGATGTAGACGATCGGATTCACGAGCACACCGATCTGCAGCCAGCGGAGATGCCCAAGCGCCGCCCACGGGTAGTAGACGCAGCCGAGGAACGTAATCGGCACGACGACGACACCGAACACCAGGCCGATCTGTTTCGGCTGGACTGACGTTCCGATGGTCAGGCCCGAGCGCGCCGGAGAGCAGGCTGGCAAGCACAAGCACGGCGATGAGGAAGGGCCAGCTCGCAACGTGCGCGGCAACCGGCGTGCTGGGAATGTAGTACGCCAGCGGGAACACAACGATCGCCGCAACGATGCTCTGCAGCGCCGAGAAGACGATCTTCTCGAACGCGACGGCGGCGATGGGCAGCGGGCACATCACGCGATCGTCGATCTCGCGCGTGATGCCGAACTCCTGCGCGAGCGGAAGCGCCACGGCCGCGATGCCGGAGAACATGATCGCGACAGCCATGAGGCCGGGCAGCAGCACTGTGCCGAAGCTTCCGCCACCTGCGGCGGCCATGTTGGCGGTCGGGTTCATCGCCGCGCCGCCGGACATGTGCGGCATCACGTAGGTGAAGACGAACAGAAACAGCAGCGGATTCATTGCAACGCGGACGATGAAGGGCCCGAGCTCGCGACGCAGAACGAAGAGATCGCGCAGCATCAGGCCGAGGAACGCGCGCGTGTAGGTTCCGCGTCTGGCATGCGGTATTCACCGGTGCTGTGGCTATGCTCGCCATTCGTTTTCCTTTACTCGCGGAGATCGCGGCCGGTGAGCCGGATGAAGACTGTTTCGAGCGTGGGCTCGGCTGTCGTGACGTCGCGCAGACCGTAGCTGTTAGCGGCCGTAATCACCTGCGGCAGCAGGCCCTCGCGCGTTTGGGCGAGCACGCGCACACCACTCTCGATCGGCTCGACACGCGTGACGCCGGCGAGCGCACGCAGTTGCGTCGCGAGCGTCTCGCGATCGGCTGCATCCGGTAAGCGCAGGTCGTACAGCTTGTCGCCGCCGACGCTGGCCTTGAGCGCAGCGGGTGTGTCCTCCACGAGAATTCTGCCGTGGTCGATGATGGCGACGCGATCGCAGAGCGCATCGGCCTCTTCCATGTAGTGCGTCGTGAGCACCACGGTGATGTCTTCGCGGCGCAGCGCGCGCACGGCGTCCCACATGGCGATGCGGCTCTGCGGATCGAGGCCGGCGCTCGGCTCATCGAGAAACAGCACGCGCGGGCGATGCGCAATGGCGCGCGCGATCTGCAGCCGCTGCGCGAGACCGCCCGAAAGCTGTTGCGGGTAGGCGTTGTTGCGATCCTGCAGGCGGAATTGCTTGCAGCAGTTCGTCGGTTCTGCGGCGCGCCTCCGCTCCGCTCATTCCGAAGTAGAGACAGTGAAAGCGAATGTTCTCGGCAACCGTGCAGGAGCGATCGAGCGTGTTGTATTGGGGCACGACACCGATGGCGCGGCGCGCGATCGCGGGGTGCTTCACGACGTCGACGCCCGCGATGCGCACCGTGCCGGCGGTCGGCACAGCGCGCGTCGTTGCGATGGAGATCGTGGTCGTCTTCCCTGCGCCGTTGGGGCCGAGCAGGCCGTACAGTTCGCCCGGCGCAACCTGCAGGTCGATGCCGTCGACTGCGGTCACCGGCGTCCTGCCGGGGTATACCTTGCGCAGTCCGCGGATGTCTACGATGGCTTCGCTCACGGCTCTCCAACGCCCGATTCTACAGGCCACGCAGCGCACCGACGAGCGCGCAGAGCGGCGACTACAATGGAGTTGTGGGTGCCTTATGAAACCGATTCAACAGGACGACCTGATCGAAAGCGTGCGCGCTGCGCTGCAGTACATCAGCTTCTACCATCCGGTGGACTACATCACGAACCTCGCGCGGGCGTATGAGCTGGAGCAGTCGCCGGCGGCGAAGGATGCGATGAAGCAGATCCTGGTGAACTCGCGCATGTGCGCTGAGGGACACCGGCCGATCTGCCAGGACACGGGCATCGTCACGATGTTCATCAAGCTTGGGCTGGAGTGCCACCTGATGAAGGGCGATGGACCGGCGACGATGACGCTGCAGGAGATGTGCGACCAGGGCGTGCGCGAGGCGTGGCTCGATCCGGACAACAAGCTGCGCGGCAGCATCCTGGCTGACCCGGCGTTCAGCCGCAAGAACACGAAGGACAACACGCCGTGCGTCGTCGAGGTGTCGCTGGTGAAGGGCGACAAGGTTGACGTGACGGTTGCGGCGAAGGGCGGCGGCAGCGAGGCGAAGTCGAAGTTCGTGATGCTGAATCCCTCGGACTCGATTGTCGACTGGGTGGTGAAGACGATTCCGACGATGGGCGCGGGATGGTGTCCGCCGGGCATGCTCGGCATCGGCATCGGCGGCACGGCGGAGAAGGCGATGCTGCTGGCGAAGCAGAGCCTGATGGACCCGATCGACATGCAGGAGCTGAAGGCGCGGGGGCCGCGAACAAACATCGAGAAGCTGCGCGTGGAGCTCTACGACAAGATCAATGCGCTGGGCATCGGCGCGCAGGGACTTGGCGGGCTCACGACTGTGCTCGACGTGAAGATTCTTGACTGGCCGACACACGCGGCGAATCTGCCTGTGGCGATGATTCCGAACTGCGCGGCAACGCGGCACGCGCACTTCGTGCTCGACGGTTCAGGGCCGGTGTATCTCGATCCGCCGTCGCTCGAGAACTGGCCGAAGATGACGTACGAAGCGCACGGCGGCAGGCGCGTGAACCTCGACACCGTGACGCGCGAAGAGGTCGCGACGTGGAAGATCGGCGACGTGCTGCTGCTGAACGGCAAGCTGCTGACCGGACGCGATGCCGCGCACAAGCGGCTGACGGACATGCTGAACCGCGGCGAGAAGTTGCCGGTGGACTTCACGAATCGGTTCATCTACTACGTCGGGCCGGTGGATCCGGTGCATGGCGAGGTCGTTGGACCCGCCGGGCCCACGACGGCGACGCGCATGGACAAGTTCACGCGCCAGATGCTGGAGCAGACGGGGCTGCTTGGGATGATCGGCAAGGCGGAGCGCGGCGTGGCGGCGATCGATGCGATCCGCGACAACAAGGCCGTGTACCTGATGGCGATCGGCGGCGCGGCGTACCTGGTCTCGAAGGCTATCCGGAGCTCGCGGCTGGTTGCGTTTGAGGATCTCGGGATGGAGGCGATTTACGAGTTCGAAGTGGTGGATATGCCTGTGACGGTGGCGGTGGACAGCAACGGAACCAGCGTGCACATCACCGGCCCGCAGGAGTGGAAGGAGCGCATCGCGCACAGCATGGCTGTGGGTGGCGTGCCGATTCTGGGCCAGTAAAGCAACCCGTGAGGCAACGCTTTCCAACCCTTTTCTAATCAGGAGGTGGCCCGCAAATTTGGGCCACCTTTTCGACTTTTGTGCGCATCGCACTTGAAGGAGCGCTCACGGAAGCGCGCTGCCTGCGTGTGTCGCGCAGGCCGAGCAAGGAGAACGAGAAGATCATGAGTGCCAATCGGAACTTTGTTGGCGGTTGCGGCGGCGGCGATTTCGCTGGTGTGTATAGCTGGATCGACGTATGCGCAGGAGCCGAATCCCACGCAGGTTGCTCCGGGAGCAGTTCAGCAGGGCCCGAACGGGATCTACGTTTACCACGTGAAGGTCGTGCAGCGAGAGCTGGACGCGGTGAATTACCTGAACCGCAGCGGATCCACGCATGTGAACTTTATCGGCACGGAGCTGATGCCGAATGCGCACGGCGATGGGAAGGTGGATTCGCAGACCGGAAAGACGCACATCTCGGTCAGGTTCTCCGGGATGACGCCGGCGAACGGCTTCGGCAAGGAGTATCTGACGTATGTGCTGTGGGCGATCTCGGCCGATGGACGTCCGCAGAATCTTGGCGAGCTGGAGCTGGCCGGCGATAAGGCCAGTCTTGATGTGACGAGCTCGTATCAGTCGTTCGGCATGATCGTGACGGCGGAGCCGTATTTCGCGGTTTCGGAGCCGAGCGATGTGGTGGTCCTGAAGAACGTCTTCTCCGACCGGACGCAGGGCGTGCTTGAAACGGTCAACGTGCATTACCAACTGCTTCCGCGCGGCCTGTATGCGCCGACGGAAGGTGCGCACTCGAACCCGATGCCGGTTACGGATCGTGAGCATATTCCGCTGCCGCTCTTTGAGGCATACAACGCGCAGCGCATCGCCCGGCAGGCGGGCGCGGACAAGTACGCCGCGGACATCATGCAGGAGGTCCAAACGGACATCCAAAACGCGCAGGCGATCCAGGACAACAAACACCGCGACGTGAAGATGGAGTTCACGGATGCGCGCGAGGCGGTGGAACGCGCTGAGGACGCACGCCTGACCGCACTGCGGAAGGAGCAGGAAGAACGCGAACGCCAGCAGCAGCTGGCCAAGGAACAGGCGCAGATGCAGGCCCAGCAGTCACAATTGCAAGCGCAGCAATCGCAGTTGGAGGCGCAGCAGTCGCAGGCCGCGGCGGACCGTGCAGCGGCGCAGAAGGCCGAAGCAGACGCAGCGAGGGCTCGCGCGGAAGCGGATGCCGCCAACGCTCGCGCCCAGGCTGCCGAGGCGCAGCGCCAGGCTCAGCAGAGCCAGCAGGACGCGGAGGCTACGCGTGAGAAGCTGCGCTCGCAGTTGAACAACGTGCTGCAGACCACCGAGACTGCGCGCGGATTGATCGTGCACATGGGCGATGTGCTGTTCGCCACGAACAAGTACACGCTGAAGCCTGACGCGCAGGTGAGCCTCGCGAAGGTGGCGACGATCCTGACGCTGTACCCGAACCTGAAGGTGCAGGTGGAGGGCTATACGGATTCGACCGGAGCGCCGGCGTATAACCAGACGCTGAGCGAGAACCGCGCGGATGCGGTGCGGGACTTCCTGGTGCAGAATGGTGTGCCGCAGGCCAACGTGACGGCGCAGGGCTATGGCGCGACGAACTTCGTCGCGGACAACGCGACCGCTGCGGGACGGCAGCAGAACCGGCGCGTGAACCTGGTGGTTTCGGGCCAGGCGATTGGAGTGCAGACGACGGAGCCGGGAGGAGAGCCGGGCCCCGCGGCAGCGCCGCAGCAGCCTGCTCAGCAACAGGCGCCGGAGCAGGCTCCCGCGCCTCAGCAGCCGCAGAATCCTACGGGCACCTCGAATCCGCCGTCGAGCCCGCGCTAGTTTTCATCGGAGCAAGGCATTCACACGGACCGCGATGATTCTGTCGCGGTCTTCGTGTATGTGTAGAAAGAGAACGACGAAATAGCAGTA
This sequence comes from uncultured Acidobacteriaceae bacterium, assembly GCA_963777205.1. Lineage (GTDB taxonomy): Bacteria > Acidobacteriota > Terriglobia > Terriglobales > Acidobacteriaceae > Granulicella. The sequence continues at coordinate 1,198,756 of CAVZPQ010000001.1, forward strand.
GAGATACAGGGAAACAGGAGACGGACGTGAGCTCAGCGAACTACTCATTGGCAGGCAAGGTTGTGTTTGTGACGGGCGCGAGCGCGGGGATTGGGCTGGAGACCGCGAAGGCGTTTGCGCGTGAAGGTGCGAAGGTGTTGATCTGCGCGCGGCGCGCGGACAAGCTCGACGGCGATCGAGCAGGAGCTGCGCACGCTGGGCGCGAAGGATGTGCACAGCTTCACGCTGGACGTGCGCGACGCGCAGGCGGTCGCGAAGGCAGATTGAATCGTTGCCGCGAGGAATGGAAGCAGATTGAGGTGCTGGTGAATAACGCCGGGCTGAGCCGCGGGCTGACGAAGCTGTACCTGGATGAGCTTGAGGACTGGGAGGAGATGATCGACACCAATGTGAAGGGGCTGCTGTATGTGACGAAGGCGGTGGTGCCGGGCATGGTGGAGCGCGGCAGTGGGCACGTGATCAACCTGGGGTCGATTGCGGGGCACATCGCCTATGCGAACGGCGGTGTGTACTGCGCGACCAAGGCGGCGGAGCGGTTCATCAGCGATGGCTTGCGGATCGATCTGAATGGGACGCGGGTGCGCGTGACGTCGGTCGATCCGGGGATGGTGAAGACGGACTTCAGCAAGGTGCGGTTCCGGGGCAACGAGGAGCGCGCGGCGAAGACGTACGAGAACGTCGAGCCGCTGCTGCCCGAGGACATTGCGGATGCGATTGTGTGGACGGCGACGCGGCCGCCGCACGTGATGATTCAGCAGGTGGTGCTGACGCCGGTGGCGCAGGCGAATCCGTTTGTGCTGACGAGAGGGAAAGTTAGGGAGTTAGGAAGTTAGGAGTCAGGGAGTTAGGAAATGCTCTCCTGAGTCCTGGTTTTCTAACTCCTCACTAGATCTTGATCGACCAGCCTAGCTGTTCCAGGTCGCGCTCGATGGTGGCGAGGGCGAGCTCGAGGGCACTGCGGCGGTGGGGGCTGGAGGTGCGCTCGGAGAGGACGCGCTCGCGCTTCATCTCGAGTTCCTGGATGCGACGCTTGCGGTCGGCGATGGCTGCCGCATCTCCCGGGTCGCCCGGTGGTTTTGCGGGGGAGCTCTGTACCTGCTGGGCTTGCTGTTGTTCTTCGACGTTCTTCGATTCCCAGCCCTTCGACATACCTCTATGCTACGCCTGCGGGCCTACTGCTGGTGGCCGAAGCGGTAGAGGACGCCGACGTTGATTCCAACGTTGCTCTGAAAGTTCCCGCCGGAGGGGCTGGTGAAGGTGGTGAGGACGTAGGTGGGGGAGATGCGGAAGGCGATGTTGGGGTAGAGATTGATGTCGGCGGAGAGGTTGGCGATGAAGGCGGGGCGCCAGGCGTCCTGCCAGAAGCCGGTCTGCTGGAAGTTAAGGCCTTTGGAGGCTCCGGAGAAGTTGCCGAGGGCCATGCCGCCGAGGGCCTGGGCGCTGAGGGCGACGCGCTCCTGAGCGTAGAAGCGGTAGCTGGCGCCGCCGGTGAAGGTGTACTCGTTGATCTGCGGATGGGTGGCCTGGGTGATGGAGCTTCCGGGCCCGTGGAGTGGCTTGCCGTTGCCGAACATGCCGCGCGCGTCGCCGACGATGGAGAGCTTGGGATTGAGGAAGTAGTGTGTGGCGACGTTCCAGGTGACTTCGTTGTTCTTCTGGGTGTACTCGCCGGAGCGGAAGCGCAGGTAGGCGCCGCCGCCGAAGACCTCCCAGCGGTGGGAGTAGGTCTCGTGGATGGTGCGCTGGATGCGGGCCTCGCGGCTGGCGTTGGTCTGACGAGGGTTGTAGGTGACTTGCGCGGCGGCGGTGGCGGCGATGAGGGTGACCGCTGCGAGGGCCGCGAACTTCCGAAGATCCATCGAGTGCAAACTCCTGCTGGGTACTGACGTGCGAGCGGAGAAGAGAGCTCGCATCCGTTCATTAGAACATCTGCGGGGGCGGCGGTGAGCGGGGGTACCCCTCCCCCCTGTTTTGGGGCGAATCTTTGGAATCAGTGAGTTGCGGGTGGGGTGTGGCTGCAAAATATTGATTCCAGAGATTTAGTTTGCAAAATCTCTGGAATGAAGAATTTGCGTGGGTTGCTGTGTTTCGGGGCTGAGAAATGAGAAAGGCTGCGCAGTGCGCAGCCTTCTGTCCTCAACCCGATAACTCTATTATAGCAAATTCAGTGAAATCCATTGCAGTGATTTGCCTCAGTGTTTATGCGGGTTTTAGCGAGGTGGGGCTTGACAGGATTTGGTGGTGGAAAAGTGGATCGGTTCGGGCGAGAAGCATACCCCAGGGGCTAAAGCCGGCGGTTTGGATCGCGTGCTCAGGATGACGGCGGTGGTGATTGTTAGCTCCTGGCCGTTACCGGTTATTTGATGGCGTAGGCTATGCCGGTTACGAACTGGAAGGAGTTGGGGTTGTAGCCCGGGGAGGGGTTGCTGAGGTAGTCGTCCGTGACCTTGAAGTTGATGCCGAGGCGCTTCCAGGCGGGAAGGACGATGCCGGCGGTGACCATGGCGGAGTAGTCGGAGGGGTGGTTCCAGGCGGGGGTGTAGGTGCCGGTCTCGATGAACGCGATTTTGGCGGGAAGGGTGCGCTTGTAGGCTTCGCCGAAGATGGAGCCGATGAGGTTGACGTCGTTGGCGGGGATGAAGAAGGCCTGGCGCTCGAAGTGGATGTCGGCTTTGATATCGAGCTGCTGTCTGGCGGTCTGGATGGGGGTCCAGCCGATGCCGCCGCCGTAGAGCTGCTGGAGCTGGAGTCCCTGGGCGTAGTCGTGATCGAAGGAGAGATTGGCGAGGCCGTAGAGGTGAGGCGTGAAGTACCAGTCGTGCTCGCCGTCGGCGTGGAAGATGTCGGTCTTGGTGATGGCAGGTGCGGTCGGCGGCACGGTCTGGGGAATGAGGGGTGAGGTGGATTTGCCGTAGGTCTCGTTGAGGTTGAAGGTCATGCGCTGTTGCAGCGGCAGGTATGCGACGGACGGGACGGTACGCGCGAGGGCGATGCCGGCGGTGAAGACTGTGTTGTCGTCCGTGGAGCGGACGAAGGTGGCGCCGGCGGTGATGGCGCCGGTCCAGCCCTTCCTGAGAGGGACGCTGTTGTGGATCTCGCGGTCGTAGGTTGGGGTGTCGACGAGGAAGCCGAGGTCTTTGACGGGGAGGGTTGCGGCGGTGGCGGTTGGTGCGGCGCTGGCGATTGGGGAGACGGTTATGTTGCCGGTGGCGACGGAGACCTGGCCCTGGGCGACGAGGTTGGCGCGGGAGGGCGAGCCTTTTTTGAGCATGGAGAAGCTGGAGGAGGAGCGGAGCTCTTTGATCTTGTCGAAGGAGATGGTGAGCTCGCCGGCCATGTCGGATTTGAAGACGACGGAGCCGCCGGCGGCGCGCTCGAGATGGCCGGTGAGCTGGTCGCCGTTGGTGAAGATGAGGACGTCGGGGGCGGGTTTGTCGTGGTCTTGCGCGAGCAGGGGGATGGCGAAGAGCGAGGCAAAGAGGGACAGGATTGCAAGGGGACGCATGAGGGCCTCCGGACAAGGTTGAGGTAGATGAGATGCGGGGCCGCAGGTTCAGTGTAGATGGGCTGCCGGTTGAATCCGGGTCTCTCCGCTCCGCGCTGCGTGCTCCGGTCGAGATGACAGGAGTTTGGGGTGAGATGACAGCGTCGGGTAGTTGGGCGTCCATGTGGGGCCCGTGAGGGGAGCGGCGGTTGCGTGCGGGGGGAGGGGCCGATAGTCTTGAGGGTGCCATGTATGAAGACTTTGTAGCGACGGACCGATGGACGGGTGAAGAGTTGCACTGCGTGTGGAAGGCGACGATGACTGCGATCTCGACGCGGCATGCGGATGCGACGGATATTCGCTTCAGCGTGAATGGGCGCGCGGTGTGGATTGCGATGCCGAACGATTCGTGGGTGGAGCAGAAGAAGCGCAATGGCAAGGTGATTACGGATTACATGGCGGCGCAGGCTGCGGGGCGGTACCTGAAGCATCTGATCGAGACCGGGTATGACAATGGGCGCGAGTTCTACACGATGAGTGTGGATGAGGTGCTGGAGAACGCGGAGGCGGTGGCGAAGGATGTGAGCGGCCGCGTGGACCGGCTGCCGGCGCTGCCTGTGGTGAACTCGGATGCGCATCCGGCGGAGCTGGACTTCAAGCTGCCGGGCGAGCCGGAGACGATGGCGGTGTCGATGGGGCTTGGGGCGGGGGACAATACGCCGAAGGGCGCCGTGGGGGAAAGAGCGAGTCGTTAGTTGTTAGTGGTTAGTTAGTGGTTGGCTGCGAGTGAGAAGCAAACCCCAGGGGCTAAAGCCCCGTTTCTTTGCGCTGGCGGAGAGACCCGAGGCTAAAGCCTCGGGGTACCTAGAAGCGATACAACCGAGGATTCCTCGTGCGAGAGACGCAACTGCGATATAGCCGGCGGCGGTTTGTTGGAAGTGCGGTGGCGCTGCCGTTTGCGCTGCGTGGGTTGGCGTGGGGGCAGGCGCGCGGGCGGTTGGGGCTGGGTTCGTACGTGCTGCTGGGGACCGATGCGGGTAAAGGCATCTATCGCGCGGCGTGGAACCCGGTGATGGGAGTGTTGGGGCCGGTGGAGCTGGCGGCGGAGGTGGTGCGGCCGGCGTTTCTGGCGAGGCATCCGACGCTGCCGGTGGTGTATGCGGTGAACTCGACGAGTGGGGCAGATGCGGCGGTTTCGAGCTTTCACGTGGACGCGGCCGACGGGCGGACCGCTGAGTTTGACGCCGTTGAATCGCGTGGGGTCGCAGGGTGATGGGCCGTGTTTTGTGTCGGTGGACCCGACCGGCCAGATGGCGTTTGTCGCGGATTATGCCGGTGGGAGCTTTGCGGCGTTTCGCGTGACGAATGTGGGCGCGCTGGCGCAGGCGATTGGGGTGTTCAAGTACACACAGCAGACGCACGGGCCGGTGGCGGAGAGGCAGGATGCGGCGCATATTCATTGCGCGGTCGTTGCGCCGGGCGACGCGTATGTGCTGGCGTGCGACCTGGGCGATGACGTGATTCTGGTGTTTCCGATTGGGCCGGGGCGCGGCGATTATGTGCGCGTGCCGACTGCGGGTGCAGGCGCGAGCGGGATCAGGGCCAAGGCATGTGGCGTTTCATCCGAATGGCCGGTGGGTGTATTGCATTCATGAGATCGACTGCACGATCGATTTGTACGACTGGAGTGTCTCGGGTGGGCAGCCGGTGATGAAACTGCGTGAGGACAGTGTGGTCTCGACGCTGGCGCATGGCGTGGGGACGAAGGGGAATGCGGCTTGCGAGATTGTGGTGAGCGATGATGGGCGATTTGTGTACACCTGCACGCGGGGGGCGGACACGGTTGAGGTGTGGCGCGTGGACGAGAGCACCGGGCTGCTGACGCTGGTGCAGCGGCTGCCGAGCGCAGGGAAGGTGCCGCGGTATATCGCGTTTGATCCGTCGAAGAAGTGGCTGGTGTGCTGTAACCAGGGTGGGAGCGGGAATGTGGCGGTGTTTGCGCGCGATGCGGGGACGGGCAGGCTGGGCGTGCGGCCGAAGGTGTTTCAGGCGAATACGCCGATGTTTGCGCTGTGGGTGTGAGCTACCAGATGTCGTAGTCGAAAAAGACGAGGACGCGTGGAAGCGCAGCGGAACCCGACGGCTGACTTGCTGGGAAGACCCACTTCTTTAGTGCGTCGACACTACTTTCTCTCAGCATCGGCGGCCCTGAGAGAACGGCGATTTCGGTGACATGGCCGTCCGGCTGGATTGCGCCCGCGAGTTCGACTGTGCCAGCGACGTGAGCGGCGCGCGCGATTGGCGGGTAATCGGGCGTCGGGTTGTGCAGGTCCTTGGCGGTCATGAAGGAGACATGGGCTTTGGCACCGGTCACTCCGGTGTGGTCGCGGTAGAGGAAGGTGCTGATGGCTTTGGCGGCTGCTTTGTAGAGCTTCGGGTCACCGGAAGCGAGTGACGAGTGCACAACCTTTCCAGTCGAATCGATGTCGACGAGGAGATCGACTTCGGCAGGATGCTTGCCCTGGACGACAACGAGCGGAACGAGCTGGACTGGTTGGGATGCCGCGGATGCGGGAGCGGCGGGTTGTTGCGCGGGACTCCGCAAAGCGAAACAGATCACGGCGACGAAAGACAGCTTCGCTAGGAGAACTGACCTGTGCATGAGGTGGAGATTATGCAGGTTTCAGCGATTTGTTGTCGAGGACGAAGCGGTATTTGACGTCGTTCGAGAGGACGCGGTCGTAGGCTTCGTTGATGCGGTCGTAGGTGACGAGCTCGATTTCGGCGGCGATGTTGTTGTCGGCGCAGAAGTCGAGCATCTCCTGGGTTTCTTTCATGCCGCCGATGGCGGAGCCGGCGAAGGAGCGGCGGTTCGCGAGCAGAGAGAAGGGCGAGACGGCGAGCGGCTGGTCGGGGAGACCGACGAGGCAGAGGGTCGCGTCGAGCTTGAGGAGCTGCAGGTAAGCGTTGATGTCGTGCGGGGCGGAGACGCAGTCGAGGATGAAGTCGAAGCTGCCGGCGTGCTTCTGCATGGCGGCGGGATCTTTGGAGAGGACGACGTCATCGGCGCCGAGCTTTTTGGCGTCGGCGATTTTGGATTCTGAGGTGGTGAACTGGACGACGTGTGCGCCGAAGGCGTGGGCGAACTTGAGCGCGAGATGGCCGAGGCCGCCGAGGCCGATGACGCCGACTTTTTTGTTGGGGCCGGCGCCCCAGTGGCGGAGCGGCGAGTAGGTTGTGATGCCGGCGCAGAGGAGTGGGGCGGTGGCGGCGAGGTCGATGCCGGGCTTGAGGGTGTGGACGAAGTGCTCGGGCGTGACGATGGTGTCGGAGTAGCCGCCGTAGGTGCGCTCGCCGGAGCGGAGTGTGGCGTTGTAGGTGTCGCGCGCGCCGCCGTCGGAGCAGTAGACCTCGAGGTCGTGCGTGCAGTTGGGGCAGTGCATGCAGCTCTCGACGATGACGCCGACGGCGGCGAGGTCGCCGGGCTTGAAGCGGGTGACGGCGGAGCCGACGGCGGTGACGCGGCCGATGATCTCGTGGCCGGGGACCATGGGGAAGAGCATGTTGCCCCACTCGCCGCGGACCTGGTGGATGTCGGAGTGGCAGATGCCGCAGTAGTCGATGGCGAGGACGACGTCGTCGGGGTTGGGATCGCGGCGGTCGAAGTTCCAGGGGGCGAGGGGCGCGGATTTTTGGGCGGCGGCGTAGCCGAAGGATTTCATTGGGGAGGGCTCCTCGTCTTGAGCAGATGGAGGTTGGATGCTTGCGTGGAGAGTGCGCTTCAGAAGGTGTTCATAGTGAAGTTTACGGTGATGGTGGTGTCGACCTCGACCGGTTTGCCGCTGAGCAGATAGGGTGCGTACTTCCAAGTGCGTACGGCATCCATGGCGGCTCCAGACAGAGATTCGTCGGGACTGGCGATGACGAAGAGCGAGCCAATTCGGCCCTCTTTTGTGATGACGGCATGAAGGAGGACTGAGCCCGTGATGTGGGCCGCGCGGGCACCGGGAGGATAGCTGGGATTTGTTCTCTCCAGGATGCGACCGGCAGCAACTCGGCCAGCGATCAGAGTCACTTTGCCTGCTGGGCCTGCTGCAGAGGCTGTGCTTTTTACTTCGGCGGCGGGGGCGGAGGTTTCGAGCGCAGGGGAGCCGGCAGAACCCGGAGTGAACGATTGAAGCAGGGAGATTTTTCCTGAGATGGCCGGACGACCGAGATACAGGATGCTGGACGAGAGTGCGACTTCGGTGCCCTGAAAGTTGCCGAGGGAGTTGCGAACGAGCAGCTGAAATCCATGCCGCACGAGTCTGAGGCGGTGATCGCCCGGGTCGGTGCAGTACATGGGTGCAGGTTGCGAGGGATCAAAATTCGCGTCAGCCAAGGGGCTCATTGTGAAGCAGTCCAGTTGCGCGTTGCCGACGGTCTGTTTCGATTCTGTGGGCGCGACCAGGGGATGCAAATCTGCGAGTGGGCGAACCGTCTTCTGCCACAGCTCGGACAGGAGATAGCTGTCGCGGTCTGGATGGGGGGCGACATTGCTTTGTCCTGTGGCTGTGACGTAGTGCAGAGAGCCGCTGTTGGTTTCGATCCGGTATTCATTCGGCGAGACCCACCACTCTTCGATGGTGCCGGTCCGCGACGGCTTGCCCTTGAGGTCATAGAGCTGGAGATCGATCCTGAGGTGAAAGGGCGGCGCGTCTTTGCGATCGAGCTGGGTTGCATCGCGGAGCTGCTCGAAAGAGGACGTCGAGTATGGGTTCGATACAGCGGGTGACGAAGGGGAGCTTTCCTGGGCGAAGCCGGACGTGGTGAGCGAAAGAGCGAAGGCGATGAGAGCGCAGTGCACGTGCCGCATTGAAGACCTCTTGCTGGAATTGAGGCAGTGTAGCGTGCGCTACTCGTTGTAGTGGAGGAGCGAGAAGACGTCGTAGGTGGGGAAGCGGTTGCGGCCTTTGAGGAAGTCGAGCTCGATGGCTACGCCGAGAGAGACGACCTGGCCGCCGAGGCGCTCGACGAGGTCGACGGAGGCCTGCATGGTGCCGCCGGTGGCGAGGAGGTCGTCGACGATGATGACGCGCTGGCCGGGACGGATGGCGTCCTTGTGGATCTGGAGGGAGTCGGAGCCGTACTCGAGGTCGTACTTTACGGTTTCGGTTTCGGCGGGGAGCTTGCCGGGCTTGCGGATGGGGACGAAGCCGGCGTTGAGACGGTAGGCGAGCGCGGGGCCGAAGATGAAGCCGCGGGCTTCGATGCCGAGGACGACGTCGATGTCCTTGCCGATGTAGTACTGGGCGAAGGCGTCGATGAGCTGCGCGAAGCCGGTGCGGTCCTTGAGGACGGTGGTGATGTCGTAGAAGAGGATGCCGGGACGCGGGAAGTCGGGCACGGAGCGGATGAGCTTTTTGAGGGGCTCGCAGTTGATTTGTTTTTCGGGCATGTGTCTTTCGGGAGTTAGGAGTTAGGAGTTAGGAGTTAGGAAAAGCGAAGTGGTCACCAGGCGCCCTGGATTTCGAAGTCTTTGAGGTTGGTGGCTTCGGATTCGTCGAGCTCGTGCTCGATGAGGTGGTCGACGCGGGAGCCGCGGGAGCCTTTGCGGAGTTCGGTGCGGAGGTCGGCGAGGTCTTCGGGGTCTCCGGAGGCGACGACTTCGACGGCTCCGTCTTCGGTGTTGCGGACCCAGCCGCGGAGGCCCAGCTCAGAGGCTTCGCGGTGCACAAACCAGCGGAAGCCGACGCCTTGCACGCGGCCACGGATGAGGAAGTGGAGGACCATTCAGACAAGGGTCAGTGTCGCGCATGCATGGCGCGGACGCAAGGCGCGGGCGCGGCGGTGCTGGGGTGAGCGAGCATTCAGATGTGCGCGAAGGCGGCGGGAGCGGGCGCCGTGAGGCGATGCTGCCATGCGCGGGAGAGCTTGAGGAAGCCGCGGATCGCAAGGGTCGTGGCGGCGCAGACTATGAGGCCGAGGATGAGCGCGACGGGGATGTACAGCCAGCCGAGGATCTCGTGCGCGGGAGAGGCGGGCGGATAGAGCGTGGTGCCGGATGCGATGAGGTGCCCGTTCGCGACCCAGAGGCCGGTATGCGTGGGGGAGATGGGCTTGAACAGGCCGGTGAGGACGAGGCCGGCTCCAATACTGTAGCCAATCACGGCGGCGAAGAAGACGAGCACGCCGGTGACCCCCTTGGAGGCGTAGCGCAGTGTGGCGCGAAGCAGCAAGAGCGGAGAGAAGCTGCGGGTGGCGCGGCGGAGGAGCAGGCCTTCGTTGTATTGGGCGGCGAGATCGTGTGGGGAGCCGAGGCGGGCGATGACGGCGGCGGCGGATTCGCCGGGCTGGTCTGCAGATGGCGCGACGGAGTCCTGGATGTGCGCGGCGATTTCGCGGAGGATCTCTTCGCGCTCGGCGAGAGTCATGGGAGCGAGTTGTGTGCGCAGGGCGAGGAGGTACTGGGCTATTTCCGAATTGCGTTGTGTTTCAGGGTTGGTGGTGGCGGTGTTCATCGTGAGGCCTCCTTGGAGAGGACAGGTTTGAGCAGGTTGGAGAGTCCGCGGGAGAAGTCGAACCAGGCCTCGGCCATGGAGCGGAGGCGGCGGCGTCCTGTGGAGGTGAGTGAGTAGTATTTGCGCGGATGGCCGGCGTCGGCCTCGATCCACTCGGAGGAGAGGAGGCCTTCGGCTTTGAGGCGGCTGAGGATGGGATAGATGGTGCCTTCGGCGAGGACGAGGCTGGAGTGCTTCTCAAGGAAGCGCAGGATCTCGAGGCCGTAGAGCGGGCCGTTGGCGAGGCTGGCGAGGGCGGCCATCTCGAGCGCGCCCTTGCGGAGCTGGGCTTCCCAGCGGGAGGAGTCTTCGGGGGTGGAGAGCGGGGCGGGTTTACTTGCCATAAACGATACCTAGCATTGCTAGGTATATGGCCATGGCTTGATTGTGTCAAGTAGAAACTTTGGGGAACTGCGATGGACGCGGATGAGGAGATGACGGACGCGAGGCGGGCGTTTTTGTCTCGCAAGCGGCGAGGCGAGCTGGGTGGCTGTTTGTGGAGCAGCACTGCTAGTGCGCTTGATGTTGCATCTGAGTAAGAGGGGAGCCCAAGGTGGCCACTGGATTTCCCGGAAGATGTGGAGGATTTTGATGAGCGCACGTTGGACGATATTCCTCAGGACGGTTGTGATCGGGTGTTGCGTTGTAGCGTTTACGGCAGTGGCTCAGGACGAGCACCACGACGATGGACAGCAGCGGCAGGCGGACCAGAACGCCGGTCGTACCGGGCAGCAGCCGCAGAACCGCGAACAGCAAGGGCAACAGTCTCGGCCGCAGGGTACCCAGCAGAGCGGGCAGTATCAGCAGCGGACCCAGCAGAGTGGGCAGCAGTACCAGCAGCCGAGTCAGCAGAGCGGGCAGCAGTATCAGCAACGGACTCAGCAGAACGGGCAGCAGTACCAGCAGCCGAACCAGCAGAACGGGCAACAGTACCAGCAGCACGGGGAACAGAACAGACAGCCCAGCCAGCAGAATGGGCAGCAGTACCAGCAGCGGACCCAGCAAAACCAGCAGCAGTACCAGCAGCGCGGAAACCAGCAGCAGTACCAGCAGCGCGGGGACCAGCATGGACAGCAGCAGTACACGCGCGATTCAAATCGTGGCGACCAGCAGTACAGGTCGGGTAACCGGCCGCAGCAGTGGGGACGTCCTCCGGCGCACCGGCCGACGTTCACGTTCCGGTCGAACGATCGCGACGTCCTGCGCCATTATTACGGCAGCCGACTGAGTGGGATCGATCGGGCACATCGTCCGGTTTTCCGGATGGGCGGGTACCTGCCATACGAAGACCTGGGATACTTCTCGCCGGTTCCTCCGGGAGCATGGGGAAGTCTTCCGCCGATCCCTTACGGGTATGCGGCGGGCTACTGGGACGGGTACGTTGTCGTGTATGACCCGGAGACCGGTTACATTCTTTACGTCACGGACTTGATGTAACAGCTTGCGAAAAGAGGAAAGCCCCTGCGATGTGCAGGGGCTTTTTCTTTGGTGCCGGATTGAGGTTCAGGCGCGGGACATGTAGGCGCCTTCGGCGGTGTCGACGCGGATCTTTTCGCCTTCGTTGATGAACGGCGGGACCTGGACGACGAGGCCGGTTTCCGTCTTGGCGGGCTTGGTGACGGAGCTGGCGGTCGCGGACTTGATGCCGGGCTCGGTTTCGACGACGGTCATTTCGACGACGGTGGGGAGCTCGATGCCGACGGCTTTGCCGTCGTGGAAGGAGACGGAGATGAGCAGGTTGGGCGTGAGGTACTCGACGGCGTCGCCGAGGGTGTCGCGCTTGAGGTGGGTCTGCTCGTAGGTCTCCTGGTCCATGAAGTAGTAGTCGTCGCCGTCGTTGTAGAGGTACTCCATTTTGACTTCGTCGACGATGACGCGCTCGATGGGGTCGGGGGAACGGAAGCGCTCGACGTACATGGCGCCGGTGCGGACGTTGCGCAGCTTGGCCTGGATGAATGCGCGCAGATTGCCCGGGGTGCGGTGCTCGACCGAGAAGACGAGGTGGAGGTCGTCTTTGAACTTGATGATCATGCCGGGGCGCATCTGCGTGGCGGGAATCGCCATAGGGAACTCCTGAATTGCGGGTGGATTGGGCGGGCGCGAAGAGGCGCGGCCCTGTGTATTGATTGTAGCTGGTGAAGCGAGTTAGCGAGTTAGCGGAAGGTCGGCGCGTGCGAACTATATCGCAGCGGAATGAGAACTCGCGCATCTGGATACTTACGTAAGGAGCGTGAGATGAAGATTGCAGTTGTTGGGTTTGGAAACGTAGGCGCACAGCTCGGGCGGCTCTGGGCCGCGAAGGGACACAACGTGACCGCGGGTCTGCGCGAGGGAAGCAAAGATCGGCAGAAGGCGCTGAATTCGGGCGTGAGCGTGGCGACGCCCGCGGATGCGGTGAAGGACGCGGAGGTGGTTGTGATTGCGCTGCCGTGGCCGGCGGTGGAGTCGGCGCTGAAGGATTTATCGCTCGACGGGAAGGTGGTGATCGATGCGGTGAATCCGCTGAACGGCGAGTTGAGCGTGGTCGTGCCGGAGGCCGGGAGTGCGGGGCTCGCGATCGCGGGCTGGGCGCGCGGAGCACGCGTCGTGAAGGCGTTCAACACGATTGGCGCGGCGCTGATGGGCGATGCGGCCTTCGACATGATGTACTGCGGCGATGATGTCGAGGCGAAGGCGGTCGTGCGAAAGTTGATCGCCGATACAGGGATGCGGCCGGTTGATGTTGGGCCGCTGAGTAACTCGCGGTATCTCGAACAGATTGCCGGGCTGTGGGTCGATCTTGCGGTGAAGGGGCGCGTGCAGGGAGCGTTCGGGTTCAACCTGCATCGCAAGTAAGAGGCCGAATGGACCTCGGACTCGAGCGGAGCTGATGTGCCGTGAACGAATGCGGCACTCAGCTCTTTGGGTGAAAGATTTTATGGAAGAAGTGGCCGATCGCGTGGACCAGGTCGTGCGCGCCGGGCGGGGTTGGCGGCGGAGTCGGCGCTGGTGCTTGTGCCGGTGCCGGTCGGGCTGCCGGTTGAGGCGGTTTGCGCGGGTGTAGGTCGCGGGCGGCGGGAGGGTGCTGGGCGGCGGTGTGTTGGGGTGGCTCGCGTCGTAGCTGAAGACGGTGGAGACCTGGGTGTGGGCTTCGCCGGAAGGTGTGGTGTTGGCGGCCGGCGGCGGCGCGGGTGTGGGCGCGAGGCCTACGCTGGCCGCGGCTGGGAAAGGATGCTCGGCGGCGGCGGTAGTGGGCGTGGCGGGGGCGTTCGGGTTGGTGGGCGTGCCGGACGCGATTTGCTGCGCGGGTGCTGGTGCCGGGCAGCCGCAGGGCGAGCGCTCGTTGTCGACGACTTCGTGGAGGCTGCCGTGCTCGAACATGACGTGCTGGCCGGGGATGAGGCGGTACTGCGCTGAGGTGTAGGGGTCGGTGAGCGTGAGGACGGGCGCGGAGGCGCCGGCGTTGTCGACGCAGGTGTCGCCGTTGGGCGTGACGCGGAGGCGGAGGTCGTAGCGGCCGGCGTGCTCGAGCGTGAAGCGGATGTCGGGGGTGAGGATGACGTCCTGCGGGGCGGAGTTGGTGTGGAGCTCGATGGCGCCGCGGTCGAGGCCGAAGAGGAGTGACTCTTCGGTGCCGGAGTGGAGGAGATGGAACTGGCTGGTGGCGCAGACGAGGACGTCGCCGCCGCGGGCGAGCGAGATGGCGGCGGAGTGGTCGTAGGCGGTGACGCTGGCGTTGGTGAGGAGGCGCGCGGTCGAGCCCTGGACTTCGAGGCCGCCGGTGACGAGGGCGTCGCGGGTGGGGACGGTGCCCATTGAAGTGGGCGTGGGCTGCTGGGCGTGAGCGAAGGCTGGTGTGATCGTGGGGAGCAGCGCGAGTGTGAGGGCGAGGCGAAGCATTGTGCCGAGTTTACTGCTTCAGGAAGTTCGCGATGAGGCGTTTGCCGTGGTCGGTGAGGACGGATTCGGGGTGGAACTGGACGCCTTCGATGGGGAGGGTTTTGTGGCGGAGGCCCATGACGGTGCCGGGGTCGGGCGCGTTGGAGTTGGGGGCGACTCGGGCGGAGATTTCGAGCGTGTCGGGGATCGAGTCTTCGCGGACGATGAGCGAGTGGTAGCGCGTGCAGGTCATGGGCTGCGGGAGGTCGCGGAAGACGGTGCGGTTGTCGTGCTCGATGGCGGAGGTTTTGCCGTGCATGAGTTGCGGGGCGCGGACGACCTCGGCGCCGAAGGCCGCGCCGATGGCCTGATGGCCGAGGCAGACGCCGAGGGTGGGGATTTGCTCTGCGGCGGGGAGCTGCGCGAGGCGCTGGATGAGCGGGATGAGGATGCCGGCTTCGTGCGGTGTGCAGGGGCCGGGCGAGAGGAGAATGCGCGTGGGGCGGAGGGCGATGATGTCGTCGGGCGTGAGCTCGTCGTTGCGCTGGACGAGAATGTCCTGACTCGCCTAGCTCGCCGATGTACTGGACGAGGTTGTAGGTGAAGGAGTCGTAGTTGTCGAGGACGAAGACCATCGCTGAGATTGATTTTACGCGGTGCGGTCTCGGCACCTACGATTGAAGTCGAGGACAAGAACGAATGGTTTCGATTCAGATGGAGTACGAGGGAGATCTGCACTGCAAGGCGGTGCATGGGCCTTCGGGGACGGAGCTGAACACGGATGCGCCGAAGGATAACCAGGGGCGCGGAGAGAGCTTTTCGCCGACGGATCTGGTGGGGACCGCGCTGGGGACTTGCATTCTGACGACGATGGCGATCATGGGGCGCACGCTGGGGCTGGAGATTGCCGGTGCGACGGCGACGGTGGAGAAGGAGATGACGACGTCAGGGCCGAGGAGGATTGCGCGGCTGACGACGAGGATTCATGTTCCGCAGCAGTTGAGTGGGGAGAACAAGCTGAAGCTGGAGCGCGCGGCGCATACGTGTCCGGTGCATAGGAGTTTGCATCCGGATGTGGAGAAGGTGATCGAGATTACGTGGGGTTCGTGATCCATCGACTCACCTCTCAGAATCGAGACATCGGCCTCCGGCGGATTGTTGGGCCCTTTTAAACGTCTTTGACAGTTCGAAATTCGTTAATCGATTTCTTGAGCGCTGCGCCAACTTGTCCCTCAATTCCATAGAACTGTGCGGATTCGACAATGCCAGTGATGTAGCTCTCTTCTGTCCATTGCTCCTGCCGCTTGAGTGACGCGATCCGCCCGTAAACCCGGTGCTGAATTTCGTTGAAGCCCATCAGTGCTTTTGTATCTCCTGCGCCTGAATCATTTGCGTAACAATCTCGTGCCCAGACGGTCAGCTGATAGCCAAAATTAAACATCCAGCGGCGCTGTGATTCGTCATCCAGACCTTTGAGCACGCCGATGATGTCTGCCTTTGTCATTCACTCTTTCCGCTGTTGAGCTTCGGCATCTCGTTGCCTTTGGGGAGGGTGATGAGGCCGGTGTCGGCGTAGGTGAGGAGTTTGGCGCGGGTGTCGGTGATGTCGAGGTTGCGCATGGTGAGCTGGCCGATGCGGTCGCGTGGAGAGAAGGCGGAGTCGGTCTTCTCCATCGAGAGGCGCTCGGGGTGGAAGGTGAGGTTCGGCGCTCTCGGTGTTGAGGATGGAGTAGTCGTTGCCGCGGCGGAGCTCGAGTGTGACCTCGCCGGTGATGGGTTTCGCGACCCAGCGCTGTGCGGATTCGCGAAGCATGATGGCCTGCGGGTCGAACCAGCGGCCTTGATAGAGGAGGCGGCCGAGCTTGCGGCCGTTCTCGCGGTACTGCTCGATGGTGTCCTCGTTGTGGATGCCGGTGATGAGGCGCTCGTAGGCGGCGAAGAGAAGAGCGAGGCCGGGGGCTTCGTAGATGCCGCGCGATTTTGCTTCGATGATGCGGTTCTCGATCTGGTCGGACATGCCGAGGCCGTGGCGGCCGCCGATGCGATTGGCTTCGAGCATCAATTCGACGGGATCAGAGAGTTGCTTGCCGTTGAGTGCTACTGGCCAGCCTTCTTCGAAGCGGACCGTGACTTCTTCGGGCTTGATTGCAACGTCGTCGCGCCAGAAGGCGAGGCCCATGATGGGCGCGACGATCTTCATCGATGTGGAGAGATGCTCGAGGTCTTTGGCTTCGTGTGTGGCCCCGAGGATGTTGGAGTCGGTGGAGTAGGCCTTCTCGGCGGACATCTTGTAGGCGAAGCCGGCGCTGCTGCATGAAGGCGGACATTTCGGCGCGGCCGCCGAGCTCGTCGATGAAGGCGGAGTCGAGCCAGGGCTTGTAGATTTTGAGGCCGGGGTTGACGAGCAGGCCGTAGCGATAGAAGCGCTCGATGTCGTTGCCCTTGAAGGTTGAGCCGTCGCCCCAGATGTTGACGTCGTCCTGCTGCATGGCGGTGACGAGCATGGTGCCGGTGACGGCGCGGCCGATGGGCGTGGTGTTGAAGTACGTGACGCCGGCGGTGGAGATGTGGAACGCGCCGGACTGCAGGGCGGCGATGCCTTCTCTGACTAATTGTGCCCGGCAGTCGATGAGGCGGGCCGTCTCGGCGCCGTACTCGAGCGCCTTGCGCGGGATCGCGTCGTAGTCTTCTTCGTCAGGCTGGCCGAGGTTCGCGGTGTAGGCGTAGGGGTGCGCGCCGTGGATCTTCATCCAGTGGAGCGCGGCGGAGGTGTCGAGACCGCCGGAGAAGGCAATGCCGACCTTTTCGCCGACTGGAAGGTGCTCAAGAATGACGGACATGATGAAGGGCGAACCTCGGGAGTTTCGAACGGAGACTGTTCAGCTTTCATTTTACGGGCGCGTGCAGCAGAGATTCGGCCCACCCGCCACAGAAAAGCGGCCTAAGGGTTGCCTGAAAGATTTTTTTTCGCGCACTAAGTTTTTGAAATTTCACGAACACGGTTCTTTTTTCGATTCTCTTTATCCAAGTTGTTGCTCCCCGTTATTGCACCTCGTGCGTCAAAACCGAAGCTTCGGTCGGGACGCGGCGCATTGGCAGCGTGATCGGAGTGAATCGGTCGCTCTAGAGCGGAATTCCGGAGGCCGCGGGCCGGCAATTAGAGAAATTCAGGAATCTAGAAATTCAGAAAATGGAGATATTCATGAACATTCAGCGTCGACTCACAAGCGTATGTGGTTTGGGCATGTCAGTGGCGATGTTCGCGTCGCTCGGCCTGCCGGCGAATGCCCAGGACGTGAAAGGCAGCGGGCAACAGACAACGATTCAGGGCCTGATCATCGGCAGAGACGGATCCACGATGTTGGTGAGAACACAGGACAGCCCGCGTGTGACCGTGCTTCTGCAGAACGACACCAAGGCGACGGAAAAGGGCGGCTTCCTGGGATGGAGCCACAAGGATCTTGCGATCACGCAACTGGTTCCCGGCCTGCAGGTGAAGGTTGAGGGAAACTACGACCCGGATCATGAGGTGATCGCGCGCAAGGTTGAGTTCTCGCGCGGCTCGCTGCAGACGGCGAGGCAGATTGATGCCGGCCTGAATCCGACGAACGAGCAGGTTGCGAAGCAGCAGGATCAGCTGCGCAGCGATCGCAGGGACATCGAGCAGGGCCAGTCCGACCTGGCGTCGGCACGGACTGACATTGATGCGACCAAGCAGGGACTCGCACAGAACGTAGCGGCGACCGGCCAGAACACGCAGGCCATCGGACAGACGAACACGCGCATTGGAACGCTGGACCAGTACGCGACCAAGGGAACGTACACGGTTCAGTTTGCGAATGGACGGGCTGCGGTCAACCGGAAGTACAAGGAGGAGCTGACTGACTTCGTGAAGCAGGCGGCGAATACTCCGGGCGCGATGATTGAGGTGCAGGGTTATGCGTCGAAGGTTGGCAATCCGGCTCTGAACCAGCGGCTGAGCAGCGAGCGTGCGGACAATGTGCTGACCATCATCCAGCAGGCTGGCGTTCCGCTGACGCGGATCCTGGCTCCTGCAGCGATGGGAACCACGGAGCAGGTTGC
Organism: uncultured Acidobacteriaceae bacterium; assembly: GCA_963777205.1. Taxonomy (GTDB): domain Bacteria; phylum Acidobacteriota; class Terriglobia; order Terriglobales; family Acidobacteriaceae; genus Granulicella. Next base: position 1,216,720 of record CAVZPQ010000001.1, read on the forward strand.
GAGCAATCGTAGCCGCAGCGGACAGGCGCAGAACCGTCGCGTGGTTGTGACGATCGTCGTCAACCAGGGCATCAGCGGCGACTCGACGACCGGCGAGAACAACGGATCGCAGACGGGATCGAGCAGCCCCACGGGTCTGTAAGCAACAGATTTTCCCCCGATGCAACATGGATGCCGGTCTCTTCGGAGGCCGGCGTTTTTTTGTGGTGAAGCTCGCTCGATTACGCTGAGCGGGCGCGCTCGATCGCTCTCACGACGGCGGCGGCTTTGTTGCGGCACTCTTCGGCTTCGCGCTCGGGGACGGAGTCGGCGACGATGCCGGCGCCGGCCTGGATGTGGCCGCGGTCGCCGTCCATGAAGAGCGTGCGGATGGCGATGCAGGAGTCGAGATTGCCGGAGAAGTCGGCGTAGATGATGGCGCCGCCGTAGACGCCGCGGCGGGCGGGCTCGAGCTCTTCGATGATCTCCATGGCGCGGATCTTGGGTGCTCCGGAGAGTGTGCCGGCGGGGAAGCAGGCGCGCAGGGCGTCGATGGGCGCGAGGTCGGGTTTGAGGGTGCCTTCGAGGGCGCTGACGAGATGCATGACGTGCGAGTAGCGCTCGATGAACATGAGGTCCTTGACCCGGACGGTGCCGAAGTCGGAGACGCGGCCGAGGTCGTTGCGGCCGAGATCGACGAGCATGACGTGCTCGGCGACTTCTTTGGCGTCGGCGCGGAGGTCGGCTTCGAGGGTGCGGTCGTGGAGCTTCGTCGCTGCCGCGCGGGCGCGTGCCGGCGATGGGGCGGTACTCGACGCGGCGGCCGTGCACGCGGACGAGGAGCTCGGGGGAGGAGCCGACGATGTGCGCCGGTCGCGTGCTGCTTCCCTGCCCTGCGAGGTTGAAGCGCAGGAAGTACATGTAGGGCGAGGGATTGACGATGCGGAGCGAGCGGTAGATCTCGAACGGGTCGACCCCGGGCGTGCAGTCGAAGCGCTGGGAGAGGACGCACTGGAAGATGTCGCCGGCGCGGATGTACTCCTTCACGGTGTCGACGGCGCGGAGGAAGTCTTCGGGCTGGGTGCGTGGCGCGAGGGTGAGGGGCTCGGGGATGGGGGCGTGCGTGGGTTTGTGGAGTGCGGCTTCGAGGAGGGATTCGAGGCGGTCGAGGCGGGTGTTCGCGTCGGCGTAGGCCTTGCTAACCCACGTCTCAGAATCGAGACGTGGGGCACCCGCGCCGTTCGCTGGGCCGAGGGGCGTGCGGGCGCCGGCGGTGACGATGAGGTGGATGGCTTTGCGGACGTGGTCGAAGGCGAGGACCTCGTCGAAGAACATGAGGTGGGCGTCGGGGACGTGGAGCTCGTCGGTGGCGCGGGTGGGGAGCTTTTCGATCTGGCGAACGATGTCGTAGGCGAAGAAGCCGACGGCTCCGGAGGTGAAGGGGGGAAGGCCGGGAAGGCGGGCGGGGGTGTGGCCGGCGAGCGAGGATTTGAGTTCGGCGAAGATGTCGCCGCGGCGGGTGACGGGGGAGGAGCCGGGCGTGGATTCGGTGATGTTGCCGTTTTGGGCAGTGAGAGTGCGGAACGGGCGGATGCCGATGAAGGTGTAGCGGCCGACGGTCTCGCCGCCTTCGACGGATTCGAGCAGGAAGGCCTCGGGTTCCTCGGCGGCGACACGAAGGAAGGCGGAGACCGGGGTCTCGAGATCGGCGGCGACGGTGCGGGTGACGGGGACAAGGGTGTGGGCGCGCGCGAGCTCGGCGAAGTCATTGAAGGATGGGGTAGTTGGGGTGCGCGCGGAGGGCATCGTTATGAGGTTACCGCAGGGGCGGGAATGAGGTGTCTGACAGGGTGCGCGGGGCATTGCCAGCGGAACGAATGTAGGCCTAGAATCGGCGGGTTTGTGATCAGCCCGAGCGAGCAGAGGACGCTCGCCGGCGCCGGGGGCTGGCCAGAAGCGCCGCCGAGGATCGGAAGTGTTTTCTCCCGGTTGGATTGGGGGCGTCATACAAGACAGGGGCCCGCAGGAACGGGGAGGAAGCGATGGCCGAAGAGAAACTGGTACCCGGAGGAGCAGCGCTTACCGCGCGTCCGGATTCCGTCAACACGAGGACCGCAGGAAATAAGCTCGGTGCTCAGAAAGAAGCAGGCATGGCAACAGCAGAAGCAACGGCTCCGATTTCACTGGAAAAAGAGACAAATCCGTGGGAGGCACAGGCGGCGAGGTTCGATCTGGCCGCGAGGAAGTTGAATCTGGACGCGGGGCTCTGGAAGGTTCTGCGCTATCCGTCGCGCGAGATCATCGTGCACGTTCCGGTGGGGATGGACGACGGATCGATTGAGGTCTTCACGGGCTACAGGGTGCAACACTCGGCCTCGCGTGGGCCGTGCAAGGGTGGGATCCGCTATGCGCCCGATGTGAGCCTGGATGAGGTGCGCGCGCTGGCGAGCTGGATGACGTGGAAGTGCGCGGTGGTCGATATTCCGTTCGGCGGCGCGAAAGGTGGCGTGATCTGCGATCCGCGCAAGATGAGCCAGGGCGAGCTGGAGCGGCTGACGCGGCGGTACACGGCGGAGCTGATTGAGTTCATCGGGCCGGAGAAGGACGTGCCCGCGCCGGACATGAACACGAATGAGCAGACGATGGCGTGGATCATGGACACGTACTCGATGCACATGCGGCAGACGGTGACGAGTGTTGTGACCGGCAAGCCGGTGAGCCTGGGTGGCTCGCGGGGACGGCGCGAGGCGACGGGACGTGGCGTGAGCGTCGTGACGGACCAGGCGCTGAAGCACCTGAACATGTCGCCGGAGTCCACGACCGTGATTGTGCAGGGCTTTGGGAATGTGGGCTCGAACTCGGCGAAGCTGTTGTGGGACAAGGGCTACAAGATTATCGGGATTGGCGAGTATGACGGCGCGCTCTATAACGCGAACGGCATGGACATCAGCGAGCTGCTGGAGTGGAAGGCTCGGCACGGGTCGATTCATGGCTTCCCGGGCGCCGAGGCTGCCGACAAGGACGAGCTGCTGACGATGACCTGCGATGTGCTGATTCCCGCGGCGACGGAGAACGTGATCACGAGCCGCAATGCAGCGAATCTGCGGACGCGCATTCTGATTGAGGGAGCGAACGGGCCGACCACGCCGATCGCGGACGACATCCTGCAGGAGAAGGGCGTGTTCGTTGTGCCGGATATCCTGGCGAATGCCGGCGGTGTGACGACCAGCTACTTCGAATGGGTGCAGGACCGGATGGGCTTCTTCTGGACCCTGCAGGAGGTGAACGAGCGGCTGGACCGCATCATGGTGGACAGCTTCGAGGCCGTGTTGCAATATGCGGTACAGCACGGCGTGAACAATCGGATTGCGGCGTACATGCTGGCGATTGATCGCGTGGCGTTCACCACGAAGCAGCGCGGAATGTACGCATAGTTCCGCGGCCGGGCGACTCCGGACGGATGTTGAGGTGAAGTTGCGAGCCTGTCCTGCATGCGGCGAACGCCGCTTTCAACGAATCCACCGGGTAGGGCCGTGGGAGCGCTGGATTCTCCCGATCTACGGGCTCTATCCGTGGGTTTGCCGCGGTTGCGGCCGGAAGATGCTGCGCTTCAAGGAGCAGCCCTCGGCCAAGACAGAAGAACCCGTGGATAACGAAGAGGGGTGAGTGCCGCGAGCGCCGGCGGGACATATTGATGGCAACAATGCAGCAGCGCAGCCGTCCAAGCCAGTGTGGCAGAATGGCAGTGTTTGACGCGCTGTTTGTGCGGCGTGTCCTGGCGCGATCGTGAATCTCCCGAACTACATTACGCTGAGCCGCATCGCCTGTGTGCCGGTGCTCATTTGGGTGCTGAGCCCGAAGTTTCCGATGCGCGGCGTGCACGGCGAGCAGGAGATCATCGCCTCGGGGTTGTTCATCCTGGCGTCGATTACGGACGGGGTGGACGGATACCTGGCGCGCCGGCGGGGACAGATTACAACGCTGGGCATGCTGCTGGACCCGCTGGCCGACAAGCTGATGGTGACCGCCGCGTATATCGTGCTGGTGTCGTACAACCCGCGCGTGGTGGTGCCGTGGATTGCGGTGCTGGTGATTGGGCGAGAGTTCCTGGTGAGCGGCCTGCGATCGATTGCGGCGAGCGAAGGCTTCACGATCGAGGCGAGTGAGATTGGAAAGCTGAAGACGGTCATCCAGATTGTCAGCGTCGTTGCGGCGATCCTGAATCATCGCTGGGACTACTGGAACCTGGGCGGGTTCATCGTCGGGGTGCACCTGATTGCGGTGACGGCGATCTACTGGATGGCGACGGTTTCGATCATCTCTGCGGTCGATTATTTCGTGGCGTTCTGGAAGAAGATTGATCACGCGAGCGGACGAAGGAGGCGGCGGAGCTCGGTGTTGAGCCGGCGCAAGAAGGCCGTCAGTGTAGAGCAGGCCGCCGCTGGTGACGTGCGGGGCACGCGTTGAACGCGGTAAACTAGCATCATGCTGCGCGCTCCCATTAAGCGCTTTCGCCGCGGCCGTCATGACCGCGGGCGGTCCATCTCCTGAACGCCGCGCGACCTTTTGTTCAAACTCGATATCATCCAGAATTGTCCGCCTGTCGTCGGCGCCGCGTGAGGCGCGCCGATGCAGCCTCATCCGTTGCCGGCCGGCCAGAGCGCCGAGGCAGCCCCAGGAGATGAACCAAATGGCCAGCTCAAATGCCCCTCGTGACAGCTTCGGCGCAGCCGCCGAGCTGAAATCCGGCAACAAGAATGTGCGCTACTTCCGGCTCGGCGCGCTCGACGGCGTGGAAGGAGCGAAGCTCCAGAAGCTTCCCTACTCGCTGCGCATCCTGCTCGAGAACCTGCTGCGCCGTGAAGATGGTGTGACGGTTACGGCGGACGATATTCGCTTCCTGGCGAACTGGGATGCGAGTGCGGAGCCCTCGCGCGAGATTGCGTTTATGCCGGCGCGTGTGCTGATGCAGGACTTTACCGGCGTGCCGGCGATTGTGGATCTGGCGGCGATGCGCGATGCGATGAAGGCGCTGGGCGGCGGACCGGCAGAGGTGCAGAAGATTAATCCGCTGATTCCGGTGGAGCTGGTGATCGACCACTCGGTGCAGGTGGACGAGTACGGGACGGTGAAGGCGTATGACATGAACGCGGCGCTGGAGTTTCAGCGCAATCGCGAGCGGTATGCGTTTCTGAAGTGGGGACAGACGGCGTTCCGGAACTTCTCGGTGGTGCCGCCGGGGATGGGGATCTGCCACCAGGTGAATCTTGAGTACCTGGCGCGCGTTGTGTTTACGCGCGAGGAGAACGGGGCTAATAAATTCACGGTGGCGTATCCGGACACGCTCGTCGGGACGGATTCGCACACGACGATGATTAACGGGCTGGGCGTGCTGGGATGGGGCGTCGGTGGGATTGAGGCCGAGGCTGCGATGCTGGGCCAGCCGATCAGCATGCTGGTGCCGCAGGTTGTGGGATTCAAGCTGACCGGCAAACTGCGCGAGGGCGCGACGGCTACCGATCTGGTGCTGACTGTGACGGAGATGCTGCGCAAGTTTGGTGTGGTCGGCAAGTTCGTGGAGTTTTACGGGCCGGGGATCAGCGAGCTTCCGATTGCGGATCGCGCGACGATTGCGAACATGGCGCCGGAGTATGGCGCGACGTGCGGCATCTTCCCGGTGGATGCGGAGACGCTGAATTACCTGCGGCTGACCGGGCGGAACGACGAGCAGATTGCGCTGACGGAGGCGTACTACAAGGCGCAGGGGCTGTTCCACACGCCGGATGCGGCGGAGGCAACGTACTCGGGCACGCTGCAGCTTGATCTGGCGAGCGTGCAGCCGTCGGTTGCGGGACCGAAGCGTCCGCAGGATCGCGTGCTGCTGCGCGAGGCGCCGGAGAGCTTTGCGAAGGTGCTGCCGAGTTTGCTGGGACCGAATGCGAATAAGAACGTTGTGCGGCAGATGGTGCGCTGGGAGGGTGAGGGCGGACACGCATCGGCGGGCGGCGATCTGACGAGCTCCGAGGGCGTGCCGGCGCCGGCGGTGCCGGTGAGCGTGAATGTGACGGCGCAAGATAACGAGCACACGGTGCGCGGGCGGTTCGGCGTTGATCCGGATCGGTATCTCTCGAATGGATCGATTGTGATTGCGGCGATTACGAGCTGCACGAACACGTCGAATCCGTACGTGATGATGGCGGCGGGACTGCTCGCGAAGAAGGCGGTGGAAGCGGGGTTGAGCACGCCGCCGTGGGTGAAGACTTCGCTGGCGCCGGGATCGCGCGTGGTGACGGACTACTATCAGCGCGCGGGGCTGATGCAGTATCTGGACAAGCTGCGCTTCCAGACGGTTGGGTATGGATGCACGACGTGCATTGGCAACTCGGGGCCGCTGCCGGAGGATGTGTCGAAGTCGATTGAGGAGCATGGGCTGGTTGCGGTTTCGGTGCTGAGCGGCAATCGCAACTTTGAGGGGCGGATCTCGCCGGAGGTCCGGGCGAATTACCTGATGTCGCCGCCGCTGGTGGTGGCGTATGCGCTGGCGGGGCATATCGAGCACAACTTCGACACGGAGCCGCTGGGCAAGAGAAAGGATGGGCGCGAAATTTTTCTGCGCGACATCTGGCCGTCGCAGAAGGAAGTTGCGGATGCGGTGGGGTCGTCGATTGACTCGGAGATGTTTCGCAAGCAGTACAGCACGGTGACGGACGGCGATGCGAACTGGCAGCACCTGAAGTTTCCGAGCGGCGATACGTATGGGTGGGAGCCGGATTCGACGTACATCCGCAAGGCGCCGTACTTCGATGGGATGAGCGCGACGCCGGCGGCGGTTGAGGACATCAAGGGTGCGCGTGTGCTGGCGTGGCTGGGTGATTCTGTGACGACGGACCATATTTCGCCGGCGGGATCGATCAAGCTGAACGGGCCTGCGGGCAAGTACCTCACGGACCATGATGTGAAGCCGTTCGATTTCAATTCGTACGGGTCGCGGCGCGGCAATCATGAGGTGATGGTGCGCGGGACGTTTGCGAATGTGCGGCTCAAGAACAAGCTCGCGCCGGGAACGGAGGGCGGCGTGACGCGGCTGCTGCCGGAAGGCTCGGGGATGAGTATCTACGACGCGTCCGTGGAGTATGCGAAGCGTGGGACGCCGCTGATTATTCTGGCGGGCAAGGAGTATGGCTCGGGGTCGTCGCGCGACTGGGCGGCGAAGGGGCCGAACTTGCTGGGTGTGAAGGCGGTGATCGCGGAGAGCTTCGAGAGGATTCATCGCTCGAATCTGGTCGGGATGGGAATTCTTCCGCTGCAGTTTGAGGCGGGGAAGAATGCGGAATCGCTAGGGCTGACGGGTGAGGAGACGTACGAGATTGTCGGATTCAAGGAGCGCCTGGAGAAGAAGCTCGAGAACGGGCGGACAGTGAGCGTGGAGGCGACGGGCGCGGACGGGAAGAAGACGACCTTCGAGGCGCGGATTCGGATCGACACGCCGCAGGAGATTCTCTACTACCAGCACGGCGGGATTCTGCAGTACGTTCTGCGGCAGCTGGCTGGCAAGGCGTAGCGCGTTTTGCGGCTCAGGCGCTGGGTGCGAGTGGGTGGACGGGGACTCGCACCCAGGCCATGCCTGCGGCTTCGGCGGCCTGGATGCCGGCGTCGGCGTCTTCGAAGACGAGGCAGTCGGCCGGCGGAACGTTGAGCTTGCGCGCGGCGGTGAGGAAGGGCTCGGGGTGGGGCTTGCCTTGGGTGTAGTCCTCGGCGCCGACGAGCGCGTCGAAGCAGTCCTTGAGGTGCAGAGCTTCGAGGGTCTTGTTGATGGTGAGACAGGGTGAGCCGGAGACGACGGCCATGGGGATTTTTCCGTGCTGCTCGGTGATGTGCGCGGCGACAGAGGCGATGGGGCGCACGCGGTCGATCATGGTCAGGTAAAGCTGCTCTTTGCGGTGGACGACTTCAGGCGGGGACATGTGGTAGCCGAAGCGCTCGTTGAGCATCTCGACGGTGCGCGGGAGCGGGATGCCGCCCCAGGCCCAGAAGAGCTCTGTGGGGAACTCGCCGCCGGCCTCGCGGACGGCCTGCTGCCACGTGATGAGGTGAACGGGCATGGAGTCGGCGATGGTGCCGTCGAGATCGAACAAATAGGCGCGAAAGGGGCGGGCGGCATCGCGCTCGGGGAGCGGCAGAGCGTCGGTTGGGGTTGTGACTACAGGCATCGTGTTTATCGTATCTGCTGGCGTGTGGCGGGTGTTCGATGTTGATGCCGTAGCATTGAGGTATGGGGTCTGCTGCCGTCAGCTCGCGCACGATGTATCTGCCGGACATTCTTGCGCACACGCGTGAGGTGATTGCGGAGCGCAAGCGGACGGTTGATTTGGGTGCGCTCGAGAGCGCGGCGCAGGCGCATCTGCCGCGAGGGTTTGCGCAGGCGCTGCGGGCGAAGGCACAGAACGGGCCGGCGATTATTGCGGAGTTGAAGAAGGCTTCGCCCTCGAAGGGGCTGATTCGTGCGGAGTTCGATCCGGTGGCGCTCGCACTGGAGATGCAGCAGGGCGGTGCGGCTGCGCTCTCGGTGCTGACCGACGAGAAGTTCTTTCAGGGTTCGCTGCTGAACCTGCAGATGGCCTCTGCCACCGTGCCGCTGCCTTGCTTGCGCAAAGACTTCATGGTGGATCCGTTTCAGGTTGTGGAAGCGCGCGCGCATGGGGCGGATGCGGTCCTGCTGATTGTGGCGGCGCTCACGGATGGTGAGTTGCGCACGCTGCGCGATGAGGCGCGGCGTTATCAGCTTGATGTGCTGTGCGAGATTCATGACGAGGCGGAGCTCGAACGCGCGTTGCCGCTGGAGTGCGAGTGCATTGGTGTGAACAGCAGGGATCTGCGGACGTTTGAGGTTTCGCTGGATCGCGCGGCGGAGCTGGCTGCGCGACTTCCGCAATCGGCCGTGCGCGTTGCGGAGAGTGGAATTCATACGCGGGCTGATATGGACCGGCTGTGGGATGCGGGGTATGAGGCGTTTCTCGTCGGTGAGTCGCTGATGCGGCAGTCGAACCCGGGCGATGCACTGCGCCAATTGTTGAGCGAGTAGCCGGAATGTTCGTTAAAATTTGCGCCAATACGAATCTCGCCGACGCTCAGCTCGCAGCTGAGCTCGGCGCCGATGCGTTGGGGTTCGTGTTTGCGCCGAGCCGGCGGCGTATGACTGCCGACCAGGTTGCGCCTATTACAGCGCGACCTTCCGGATAGCGTGCTGACGTTCGGAGTGTTCGCGACGACCGACGCGGACGAGATTATCCGTGCGGTGAAGATCGCGGGGCTGCGCGGCGCGCAGCTTCATCACGATCCGCAGCCGGAGCTCATCGCGAAGCTGAACGAAGCCTTTGAAGGACACGTGCGGATCATCCAGACGGTGGCGTTCAATGTGCACTCGGGGGAAAATGCGCACTTCGCCGGATCGCTGGTTCGCGTGCTCAGCACGCCGGGTTTGTTTGCGGTGCTCATCGACGCTGCGCGCACAGGACTGTCCGGCGGCCTGGGGATGGCGTTCGATTGGGAACACGCGGCAAAGGAGATTCACCTGGCCTGCAGCAAAGCAACAGCGAGCAGCGGAGCCGATCTGCCGCCGATCATCGTGGCCGGTGGACTGCATTCGCGGAATGTGGCGGCCGCGATCGGTGTGCTGAAACCTTGGGGCGTAGACGTGGCGAGCGGGGTTGAGCTGGAGCCGGGGCGCAAGGATCCCGTTCGTTTGCGCCAGTTCCTGCACGCTGTTCGCTCCGCTTCGACCTGACGAACACTGGCTGTGAGCTTGGATGATTCTTTCATCGCTGTCGAATCATCTATAGGGCATGAGTTCCAGCAACACTCCGCTCCTGTTTTCGCCTCTGCCGCAGCGCTCGATCACGCTGCCGAACCGCATTGTTGTGTCGCCGATGTGTCAATACAGCTCTGTGGACGGATTCGCGTCCGACTGGCACCTCGTGCATCTGGGCAGCCGCGCGATTGGCGGCGCGGGCGTTGTGATGACGGAGGCGGCGGCGGTGAGTCCGGAGGGCCGCATTACCCCGGGCGACCTCGGCATCTGGAAGCGACGATCACATCCCGGAGCTCGCGCGTATTGCGAAGTTTCTGCGCGAGCATGGCAGCGTTCCCGGGATCCAGCTCGCGCATGCGGGCCGAAAGGCGAGCATGGCGAAGCCGTGGGAGCCGACGCGAGTTCTTCCGCCGAGTGAAGGTGGATGGGAGAACGTTGTCGCTCCGTCAGCCGAAAAGTTTGCGCCGGATTACCCGCTGCCTCATGCTATGGACCGCGGCGCGATGGACAAGGTCATCGCGGATTTTACGGCTGCGACGAAGCGCAGCGTCGCTGCGGGATTCCTGCTCGCGGAGGTTCACTGTGCGCATGGCTATCTTGCGCACGAGTTTCTCTCACCAGCTTCGAACCATCGCACGGATGAGTACGGCGGGTCGCTTGAAAACCGCGCCCGCTTTCCGCTTGAGATTGTGCGCGCGGTGCGAGCGGCGTTTCCTGAAAAACTTCCGGTTTGGGTACGCATCTCCGCGGTGGACTGGGTGGAGGGCGGACTCACGATTGACGACAGCGTCGCGTTCGCCAGGCTTCTCAAGCAGGAAGGTGTTGATCTGATCGATGTCTCATCGGGCGGCAACGACCATCGCCAGAAGATCACGGTCGGTCCCGGGTACCAGGTTCCGTTCGCCGAGCGCATCCGCCGCGAAGCAGGGATCGCGACTGGAGCTGTCGGGATGATTACTGAACCTGCGCAGGCGGAGGCCATCCTCGAGGAGGGCCAGGCTGACGTGGTCCTGCTCGCGCGCGAGTTTCTGCGCGATCCGTACTGGCCGATTCATGCGGCCGAGAAACTTGGCTACTCGATGAGCTGGCCGGTGCAGTACGAGCGCGCTGCGCATGGCAGGGTGGAGCGCCGGCAGCGACTCATGGATTAGCTCGCGGTCGCGGCTGTGGGTTGATTTTGTGCGTCCGCTTACTCGCCGGCCTGCTCGCGTAAGACTTGCTCGTACAGCTCGGCTGTCTGGTCATCGAAGCAGCAGAACTCTACGCCTTCTACGCCGCATTGGTCCGCCATCTCGCGGCACACGCGCACAGCGATCTCCGCTGCGGGACGCTTTGGATACCCGTAGATACCAGTCGAGATTGCCGGGAATGCGATGGTTTTGGCGTGATGCTCGCGGGCGAGTTCCATCGCGCGGCGATAGCAGCTCGCCAGCTTTTCGGGCTCGTTACGATGGCCGCCGTTCCACACCGGCCCGACGGCGTGAAAGACCCACCTGGCGGGCAGACGAAAGCCCGGCGTCGCCTTCGCATCTCCGGTTGCGCATCCGCCCAGCTTGCGGCAGGCTGCGAGCAACTCCGGTCCGGCCGCGCGATGGATCGCGCCATCCACGCCACCGCCGCCGAGGAGTGAGGTATTCGCGGCATTGACGATTGCGTCGACGTTGAGCGTTGTGATGTCGCCGCGGGTGACGTTGAATTCGGGCATGGATGGTTGGGAAGTGGTGCCAAGTTGTAGGTTGTAAGTTCTCGTGCCGTTCTCCGTCCTCAGTGAACTTTTCTTAGCGGCTGGCGCTTGCCCCACAGCTACTGCCTGCTGGCTAATACGCGAGCGCGACTGCATCGCAGCGCATTTCGCTGGCGGCGGAGTACACGCGGTCGGTGTGGCCGGCGAAGTTTGACTCGGATACTTCGATGCACTCATATCGTCCGAAGCCGCCGTCGCTTGCGCCCATCTTCCATCCCATGGCGATGAGCTTCTCGCGCGTGGATTTCGGGACACCGGCTTCGAGCCGCAGAATGCCGGTTGGCCCGAGGTTCGGAAGGTCTTCGCCCATGGACTGCGATGATCCTTCGTGGTGCCAGCGCGGGCTGTCGCTGGCGGCCTGCGCGTCGAGACCGTAGTCGACGCGGTTGACGATGATTTGCGTCTGGCCTTGCGGCTGCATGTCGCCGCCCATCACGCCGAAGCTGATCCAGGGCTTGCCGTTCTTCGCCGCGAAGCCGGGAATGATGGTCTGGAACGGCCGCTTGCCCGGCGCGTAGATGTTCGGGTGACCGGGCTGCAGGCTGAAGAGCTGGCCGCGATCCTGAAACATGAACCCGAGGCCGTCGGCGACGAGCCCGGAACCCATGCCGCGGAAGTTTGACTGGATCTGCGAGACCATCATGCCGTCCTTGTCGGCGACGGTGAAGTAGGTTGTGTCGCCGTGGCTGGGCGCCTGACCGGGATAGATGGGCGTCAGGATGGAGTCCAGTTTGATCTGCTTCGCGCGCTGCTTCGCGTACTCCTTCGATTTCAGCCAGTCGATGGGAATCTTTGAGAAGTGCGGGTCGGCGTAGTAGCGGGCGCGGTCTTCGTAGGCGAGGCGCTTGGCTTCGACCATAACGTGCAGGGCCTCGGGCGATTGGAAGCCGAAGCCGCGCATGTCGAACTGCTCGATGATGTTGAGCATTTGCAGTGTGGCGAGTCCCTGCGTGTTCGCGTCCATTGCGTAGACGGTCACGCCGCGATAATCGGAGTCGAGCGGCGCGGGCCATTCCGCCTGATGGGCCGCGAGGTCTTCGCGCGTCATCCATCCGCCGATGCGTTTGAAGTACGCCTGAATAGTGTCGGCGATCGGGCCGTTGTAGAAGACGTCCCGTCCGCCCTGCGCGATCATGCGATAGGTGTGGGCGAGATCGGGATTGCGGAAGACTTCGCCCTCGTTGGGCGCGCGGCCACCGGGCATGTAGGTGTGCTTCGCGTTCTCGATCTCCTCGATGCGCGAGGCGTTGCGCACGAAGGCTGCCATGTTGCGCTTGATGTAGAAGCCGATGATCTGCGGGACCGGCGCGCCGGCCTCGCAGTAGTGGATTGCGGGCTCGAACAGCTCCGCCCATTTGAGCTTCCCGTAGCGCTGATGCAATGCCCACCACCCGCCGAGGGCGCCGGGGACTGAGACCGAGACGGCACCGAAGGGCGGCAGAACCTGCTTGCCGTCGACCGTGACGGCATGCTTCTGCACTGTTTCGAGCGACAGCCCCCTGGGCGAGCGGCCGGAGCTGGCCATGCTCTCAAGCTTCTGCGTCTTCGGATCCCAGACGAAGGCGAAGCAGTCGCCGCCGAGCCCGGAGCTCACGGGTTCAACGAATCCGAGCACGGCATTTGCCGCGACCGCTGCATCAGCCGCGCTGCCGCCGCGCTTCAGCATGTCGATCGCGGCTTGGGTTGCGAGCGGGTGCGCCGTTCCCGCCGCGCCGTTGCAGCCGAGCGCGGCGGAGCGGGTTGCGAAGCTCGCTCCGGATGGGCGGTCGCCCGCGTGCACATCGGGGCGGACGAACTTCTCCTGGCCGGGGGCCTGGAATTTCGGCAGCTCGATATCGTGCGCGGGGGCCGGGGTCTGCGCGTCGAGCTCGAGGCCGGGCAGGATCGCCGCTCCTGCAGCGGCGGCGGGCAATGTGGCAAGAAACTGGCGGCGGCGCATTTTGGGCGGAATCTCCTCAGTCGAGCGGTGTGCTGTCCAAGCTAACACCGCGCGCGGTTGATACACTCAAGCCTGTCTGCAATGAGTCTGAAAGCCAAGATCGAAGCCGTCATCTACGCGTCGGAAGAGCCTGTCACGCTCGCGCAACTGGTCAGCCTGCTGAGCGAAGAGGCGCAGGCGGAGCTCGATGCATTTGCCGCACAACAGGAGTCGCTGCCGCTTGATGAAGAAGCGACGGAGAGCGCGCCGGATCCCGAGGCGCTGAACGCGGAGACGACAGGCGAGTTGGTCGAGCCGGCGCAGCCTGCCGGGCAGGCGGTCGCGCACGCCGCCGAGCCCACGCCCGAAACTGCTGAACCGGCAGCGCAGAGTGCCGAGGCTTCCAGAACTGATGCAAAGGCCGAAGCCGCCGCGATTCGCGCACGTGAGCGCCGGCTGCGCGATTACTTCAGGTCATTGCTCGATCAGCTGACGAACGATTATGCGAGCGACGAGCGAGGCCTCGAGATTCGCGAGATTGCGGGCGGGTTCCGGTTCGCGACCAAGCCGCAGTATCACGATGCGGTCCGCGGCTTCGTGAAGTCGCTGAAGCCGCCGCTGAAGCTGTCGTTGCAGGCGCTCGAGACGCTTGCGGTGATCGCTTATAAGCAGCCGGTTACCGCGCCGGAGATCTCGGAGATTCGCGGGGTAGACTCGGGCGGGGTGCTCGGCTCGCTGATGGCGCGCAAGCTGGTGGCGACGGCCGGGCGCAAGCAGGTGATCGGGCGGCCGATCCTCTACAAGACGACCAAGGAGTTTCTGGTCCGTTTCGGTCTCAAGGACCTGAACGAGCTTCCCAGCATCGAAGAGTTCGAGAAGATGGCTGGCGAGTTCGCCGACGCCGGCGAGTTCGGCCAGGAGGAGATTCCGATGGGTTCCGCAGAGTCCGGCCGCCGCTCCGAAGAGGACGCCACGTCCGCCAACATCCATGAGGCGCAGGCGGACGGCGAACCTTACAGCGAAGAGAATCTTTCAGATGAAGGCCCGGGCGCTGTGCCGGGCGACGTCGCGGATAATGTGGCGATTGACGGCCGCATCTCCGGCCTGCCACCGAACTATGGCCGCGAGGAGCAGTCTGAAATCGACGGGGTGGACACGCCCGCGATTGATGCTGAGGTGCAGTCGCACGAGCGAGACGGCGGAGCGTAATGCAATTTCACTCTGCGCCTCTGCCATCCGCAGTTTCGGCCTGATGCATCCCAATTGCAGATGAAGCCGTTCTCCGACATCCCGCCCACTGACCCGCCGGATTTCGTTCCGGATCCCGAGCCCGACACCGTTGCCACGCCGGAGGGCGACAACGAGTGCCCGCCAGATCAGCCGCTGTGCGATAGTCCGCCGACGCCGGAGCGCCCGCGCGGGAACGAGCCGCATTACGACCAGCCCTTGCGCAAGGCACTCGACTGAGCCGAGCCCGGCTGCGAGGCCGGTCGCGCGAAGCAGGTGACCGTCGTGGTGCAGGTTTTGGCGCTCGGAGGAGGCGCGGCCAGGGGCGTGGCTGGTATGCTGGGCGGAGTTGCTGTCCCGTTTTGCTTCAATGAAGGCCACGGAATGAAGACTCTTACCCGGATCGTGTTTCTCGGCTCCATGATGGCGGTGCCTGCCCTGTTGCATGCGCAGGGCGCGTGCGTTGATTCGCCGGAGTGTCCGACGGCGATCCTGGGCGTGGTGGGCGCGGCCGGAGCGGCGTTGTACGTGCGGTGGCGGTCCCGCTAGGTTTCGGCTGGATAGCGGCGGTGGGCGCGGCCTTCGGATAGACTGGCAGGGTAGACCCAGAGCAGCCGGACCTATGCGGGAAGCCTTCCTCCGAGGTGCGCGGGCTGGGTTCGTGAAGAGGACTACGCCAGGCGTGAATCCGTATCGATTGAAGCTGCAGTTTTTTGGCATTCCGCTGGTTTGTTCCCGCTTTTCTCTGCGGCCTTTTTCTAGCTTCTCTCTCAATGCTTATCGCACGTTGGCTGTCAGTCTTGCCGTCCTGGCGGGTGGCGTGTTGGCTGTCCAGACGGCAGCGGCGCAGACGACGGATCAGCAGATTCAGACGCAAATGCCTTCGACGGCGACGCTGCCTTCGCCGGCGAACACGACCACAATCTCCGCCGAAAATCAGGAGCAGCAGCAGGCTGGCGAGACCGACCTGGAGCGCCAGGCGCGGCTGGCACGCGAAGCCGAGGCGCGGCAGTTACAGGCAAGCGAGCAACAGCCGCTGCTTCCGCCGGAGCCGCTGAGCCCGTTCCAGAAGATGGTGGAGGCGACCACCGGCGAGCAGTTGGAGATCTATGGAGCGAGCCTGTTTCGGCGCGTGCCCACGACGTTTGCGCCGGTCGAGAATGTACCGGTGGGGCCCGCGTATGTCATCGGGCCGGGCGATGAGATTCGGCTGCAGCTTTCCGGGCAGGTGAACCGGCTGACGACGCTCACTGTCGATCGGGACGGCTCCATCCAGATTCCGGAGCTGGGCAGGGTGCATGTTGCGGGGCTGACGTACGGTCAGCTTCCGGAATTTTTGAACCGGCAGGTGGGGCGGATCTATCGCAACTTCACCGTGAGTGTGAGCCTGGGCGCGCTGCGCACGATCCAGGTGTTTGTAGTGGGACAGGCGCGGCGGCCGGGGAGTTTCTCGATCAGCTCGCTCAGCACGCTGCTGAATGCGCTGTTTGCTTCCGGCGGGCCGGCCGCGACGGGATCGGTGCGCGACATCCAGGTGAAGCGCAATGGAGAGACGATCGACCACTTCGATCTTTACGACCTGCTGCTGCATGGCGACAAGTCGCACGATATCGCGCTGGCGACGGGTGATGTGATCTTCATTCCCTATGCCGGGCCGCAGGTGGCGGTGCTCGGGCAGCGTGAATCATCCGGCGATCTATGAACTGAAGGGACAGACGAGCGTCGCGGACGCGCTGGATTTTGCGGGCGGCGAGAGTGCGCTGGCCAGCGGAGCGGATGTTCTGCTGGAGCGCGTCTATGAGCACGAGAACCGCAATGTGGAGCTGGTGAGCAAGGACCAGAGCAAGACGGAGACGTTGCAGGGCGGCGATATCGTCTCGGTGCGTGCGGTGGTTGACCGCTTCCGCAATGCGGTGACGCTGCGCGGCAATGTGGCGAACCCAGGACGGTATGCGTGGCGGCCGGGGATGAAGGTGAGTGACCTGATTCCGAACCGCGAGTCGCTGGTGACGCGGGATTACTGGCGCAAGCGGAATCAGCTGGGCCAGTTTGTGCTCGAGCAGAGCGAGGCTCCGCAGCAGGACCGGCTGGCGCAGGAGGTTCGGAAAGAAGCAGAGCGGCAGCAGATGCTCTCGCAACTTTATCCGCAAACCCAGCAGCGCGGGCAGCAGCCTTTGCAGCAGCAGCAGCCCGGTACTCAGACGCAGAATGGGCAGACGTATGGCAATCAGCCGTATGCGCCTCAGCAGCAGACCCAGATGTATGACGAGCAGGGGCGGCCGTTGCAGAACACGAACGGGGTTACCCAGCCGCAGACAGAGGGCTCGCTGCAAAGTGGCAATCAGCAGAATCGGCAGCAGGAGAACGAGGGCTCGACCGGAGCGAACGGAGCGGCGGCGAGCGCGCTGATCGGCGGGTCGGCGCGGTTCCCGGCGAAGAACGATGTGGTGCTGAGCGCGCCGGACATCGACTGGGGGTATGCGGTCATCGAGCGCCAGGATGCGAAGACGCTGACGACGTCGTTGATCCCGTTCAACTTGGGCAAGCTGGTGCTCGATGGGGATGCGTCGCAGGATGTGGAGCTGCTGCCCGGCGATGTGGTGACGATTTTTTCGAAGGCCGACATCCGGGTGCCAAGCCAGCAGCAGACGCGCTACGTGCGGCTGGAAGGCGAGATTTTGGGCGCGGGTCTGTACAGTGTGCAACCGGGCGAGACGCTGCGCGGGTTGCTGCGGCGTGCGGGCGGGTTTACGCCGGATGCGTATCTGTATGCGTCGGAGTTCACGCGCGAGTCGACGCGGAGGCTGGAGCAGCAGCGGCTTTATGAGTATGCGGATGAGCTGGAGGCGCAGTTGACCGCCGCGTCTATAGCGAACCAGGCGATGAGTCCGACAGACCAGGCGACGATGCTGGCGTCGCAGGCGACGACGCGTGCGGCTGTGGAGAGGCTGCGGAGAATACGTCCGATTGGACGGATTGTGCTGGACCTGAAGCCGGACTCGACGGGAATTGACGCGGTGCCGGATATACCGCTCGAAGATGGCGACAGGTTTGTTGTGCCGCGGGTGCCTTCGAACGTGACCGTGGAGGGCCAGGTGTACAGCGCGAATGCGTTTATCTATACGCCGGGCAAGCGAGTGCGGGATTATCTGCACCAGGCGGGCGGGCCCGACCGGCAGGCGGACCACAAGCGGATGTTCGTGCTGCGGGCGGATGGCTCGGTTGTCAGCCAGCAGTATACGGATGTGAAGAAGGCGGCAATCTATCCGGGCGATACGATTGTGGTGCCGCCGGTGCTACAGAGGAATGGATTGCAGAAAGTGATGAACTTTGCGCAAATTGCGGGCAACCTGGCGTTGAGCGCAGCGGCAATTGCGGTGCTGGCCAAGCAGTGATGAGAGATATGCATCCGTCACGAGAGAGCGTGCTGCCGGAGCTGCCGAATACGGCGGTCTGGAATGGCGAGGAGGGCCCGGGACCTCCGATTGATGTTGTGAGGGTGGTGCGCGCTTTTTTGGAGCGATGGCCGTTCCTGCTGCTGGCGTTGGTTGGTGGAGCGGTGCTCGGGTATGGGCTGTCGTTTCTGATGACGCCGCAGTATGAATCCAGCGCTGTCTTCCTGCCCCCGCAATCGCACGCGCCAGTTTCAGAGAATCCTCTGGCCGCGCTGATGAGCACGCCGAACACGGGAGCGCTCTATCCGGGATTGCTGAAGAGCAACTCCGTGGTCGATGCGGTGCTGCACGCGCTCAACCTGGAACAGGTGTACAGGTCAAAGGACATTGATGAGGCGCGCAGGACGCTGCGTAATCACACGAGTGTGTCCAGCGATACGGCGGGGTTTTATACGCTCGCTGTGAAGGACCCTGACCGTGCGCGAGCGAAGGCGATCGCGGACAAGTACCTGGACGCACTTGCCGACATCAATCATCGGCTGGCGATCGACCAGGCACGGCAGGAGCGCGCAATTTACGAGCAGCAGCTTCTGGACGCGAAGAACCAGCTTGAGAAGGCGGAAGAGGCGCTGGCCGCGATGCAGAAGTCGAGCGGCGTGGTCTCGGCGCAGAGCCAGACGCAGGCGGGGCTGCAGGCTATTAATCAGCTGCGCGCGGAGATCACGGCCCGGCAGGTGGATCTGGCGGCGCTGCGGAAGTCGCAGACGGACGAGTCGCCGGCGGTGGTGCGGATGCGTGCGCAGATCGATGAACTGCAGGCCGAACTGGCCTCAATGGAACGCGGCAACGGCGGCGGAGCGGGTGCCGGCCTTTCCGCCGCGCGCGCCCCGGAAGCAAACCTCGAGTTCATGCGGATGCAGCGGGACGTGCAATATCAGCAGTCGTTGTACGAGATCCTCGTGAAGCAGTTCGAGTCGACGCAGCTCGAGGCGAATTCGACGCCGGGCGTGCAGATTGTGGACTATCCGGAGATGCCGCTGAAGAAGGCGACTCCCGTGCGGAAGTTGTGGGCCGGCGATTGGCGGAGTGCTGGCGTTTCTGGCCGCGGTGGTGCTGGTCTTTGCGAAGGACCGCTATCGCGTGATGCAGGAGGATCCGGAGCGGAAGCAGGACCTCTCGAGCCTTTCGGCGGCCGCGCGCAGACCGAGCTGGCGGCTGTAGTTTTTCAGACTCAGCCAAGCGGCAGCTTGATATAGCGCGAGAACACGAGAAGCACGATCGCGGCGAAGAGCAGCAGCAGCGAAGTGTAGACGCTGGAGAAACCTACGCTGTTGACGAGCACAGCGACAAACGAGCCTATGAAGAAGTAGCTGTAGGGACGAACGTCGCGCGGACTGTGCACGATCGCCTCCTTGATGCGCATGTCAATAAACCGCAGCACGCTTCCGGAAAACAGACCGAGCAGCATGACGGCAGGAAGGCCAAAGTTAAGATCAGGCCTCGCCGGAGTTGCCGATACGAAGTCCGGCGTGCTGGCGCGGATTGAGGCCGGCCATCGTTGCGGTGACCACGCCGAGCGCCCACTTGTCGCGAAAGGGCGAAATGAACCGGGGGATGAAGGCCAGAACGCCGGCGAGGTAGGTCTTGCCGAGGAAGAAGCTGTGGTTCCAGAACGAGAGGACGACGGCGAAGTCGCGCGTATCGGAGAAGCTGTTGCCGAACGCGATGAGAGCGCCGGCGGCAAGAATGGCGTGACCGATTGAGACGTGGTGGCGGAGGGCGTCGAGGACGACCGATGCCGTGAACGCGAAGACAACGAGGATCGCAAGGTGATAAAGCTTGACTCGTCTGCGACGGCGCATCAGCCAGACAATAAGCGGAAGTTGAACGAGCGCGAGAAGAAACCCGCGCGCTCCGTAGAAGAACATGGCGACACCGAGCAGCCCGCTGAGCAGAAGCATGGAGCGCTCGCGGCGGACCTCGAACCGGCCGAGCGCAAAGGAGCCTATCGTAACCGCCAGGAATGCGGCGAATTGGGCGATCGGGCGGAGCTCCGGGCGGACGAGGAGAAGGCTTTCGAGATTGAGGCCGAATCCAACCGTGCTGAAGTAAAAGGCCAGGACGGCACACATCAGGAGAAATGCGGCGTAGCCGAACGCGAGCAGCAGGCGGGGCGAGCGCAGCATGACGAGAGCGATGCGCGCGGGCTGATTGAGCAGATCGGAGTAGAACGAGCGGAGGCCGACTCCGAGCCGCAGACGCCAGAGGCTGCCGCCGAGCAGGGTGCAACCGTAGCCGAGTGCGCTAATGAGGAACGCTTGATCGACGTACGGCAGTGCGTGGCTGAGTATCGTCGGAGAAAACGAAATGATGTTCAGACGGCTCCGATTGAACGGCAGCATGATGCTGGTGATGAACAGCATCTGAAGAAGCGTGTAGTGCCACACGTCGATCCGGAAACCCTTGCGATAGCAGTTTCTGTAATAGGACCAGACGAAGTGAAGGATGAAGAAAGCCGCTACGCAATTGGCGAAGGTTCGCAAGTAGGATTTCCGGCGCAGGCGGGCGATATGTCGCGCTCGCTGGCGTCTGCAAGCAGGCGCGAGTGGCGTTACACTGAGCCATACCCAGTATATCGATCAGAGCGAGGACAGCTGTGGCTATGGAGCAGACCGGATGAGTGTGGCAGAGCCGATTCTTGTTACCGGAGGCTGCGGCTTCATTGGATCGAATTTCGTTCTGGACTGGATCGCAAATGAGAGCGCTCCGGTCGTGAATCTGGATGCCCTGACGTATGCGGGCAATCCGGCCAACCTCGCCTCGCTCGCGGAGAATTCGCGATACACGTTTGTGCATGGGAATATCTGCGATGCGGAGTTGCTGGAGCAGATCTTTCGGGAACACGCGCCGCGGGCCGTCGTGCACTTTGCGGCCGAGAGCCATGTGGACCGGTCGATCCTGGGCCCGGATGCGTTTCTGAAGACGAACATCGATGGCACGTTTCAGCTGCTGAAGGCGGCGCGGAAATTTTACGAGACACTCAGCGCCCAGGAGCGCGAGAGCTTTCGGTTTTTGCATGTGTCGACCGATGAGGTGTACGGCACGCTGGAGCCGGACGATCCGGCGTTCAGCGAGACCACGCCGTATGCGCCGAACTCGCCGTATGCGGCTTCGAAGGCGTCGAGCGACATGCTGGTCCGCGCCTGGCACCACACGTACAAGCTGCCGACGTTGGTGACCAACTGCTCGAACAACTATGGACCGTTTCAGTTTCCGGAGAAGCTGATTCCGCTGACGATTTCGAATGCGCTCGCGGGCAAGCCGCTGCCGGTGTACGGCGATGGGCAGCAGGTGCGGGATTGGCTCTATGTGGTCGACCACTGCACGGCGATTCGCGCGGTGCTGCGCAACGGGAGATTGGGAGAGACGTACAACATCGGCGGAAACAATCAGCGCGCGAATCTCGACGTGGTGCGGACGATCTGTGCGCTGCTGGATGAGCTCGCGCCGGGCGCACGGCCGTATGCGGAGCAGATCACGTTTGTGCAGGATCGTCCCGGGCACGACCGGCGGTATGCGATCGATGCACGCAAGATTTCGGGCGAGTTGGGGTGGACGCCGGCGGAGTCGTTTGAGACCGGGCTGCGCAAGACAGTGCAGTGGTATCTCGATAATGCCGCGTGGGTGAGGGATGTAACGAGCGGACATTATCAGCGCTGGATGGAAGAGAACTATGCTTCGCGTGGCGAGGTTGCAACGGGGGCTCGCCGATGAAGGGGATTATTCTCGCAGGCGGCTCGGGGACGCGGCTGTACCCGGTGACCCAGACGGTGAGCAAGCAACTGCTGCCGGTGTACGACAAGCCGATGATTTACTACCCACTCTCGGCGCTGCTGCTGGCGGGCATTCGCGAGATTCTCGTCATCTCGACGCCGCAAGATACGCCGCGGTTTGAGGCGCTGCTCGGTTCGGGCGAGCAGTGGGGCGTGCGCTTCAGCTATGCGGTGCAGCCGTCGCCCGACGGGTTGGCGCAGGCATTTCTCATCGGGCGCGAGTTCATCGCAGACGATGGTTGCTGTCTCGTGCTCGGTGACAACCTGTTTTATGGGCATGAATTCGCGGATATCATGCGGAGCGCAGCGGTGCAGACGAGCGGCGCCACGGTGTTCGCGTATCCCGTGCACGACCCCGAGCGCTATGGCGTGGTGGAGTTCGATGCGGAGCGGCGCGCGATTTCGCTGGAGGAGAAGCCGGCCAAGCCGAAGTCGCGGTACGCGGTGACGGGGATTTATTTCTACGACAACCAGGTAATAGGCGTGGCGGAAAATTTGAAACCGTCGCCGCGGGGCGAGCTGGAGATCACGGACGTGAACCGGTGGTACCTGGAGCGCGGGCAGCTGCGGACCGAGGTGCTCGGGCGCGGGATGGCGTGGCTCGATACTGGAACGCATGATTCGCTGCTGGATGCGAGTAATTTCATTCAGACGATCGAGCAGCGGCAGGGATTGAAGGTGGCTTCGCCGGAGGAGATTGCGTATCGGCTGGGCTATATCAACGCGCAGCAGTTGCAGCAGCTGGCGGCGAAGCTCGGCAAGAGCAGTTATGCGGATTATCTCCGCCGCGTCGTGGACGAAAAGGTGTACTAGGTGGACGCGGAACGAAAGGGCGCTGCAGAGGTGAGTGCTGCGCTGGTCGTATCTGTGGTCGTCAACTGGAACGGATGGCGAGACACTCTGAGCTGCCTGGAGTCGCTGGTGAAGCAGGATTATCCGGGGCAGCAGATTGTCGTAGTCGACAACGCGTCGACGGATGATTCGGTGGAGCGGATTGGCGGCGCGTTCCCGCAGATTCCGGTGCTTGTGGCGGAACGGAATCGCGGATTTGCGGCGGGCAGTAACATTGGCATCCGGCACGCGTTGGAGCATGGGGCGGAGTTCGTCTGGCTGCTGAACAACGACACGATCTCGCCTGCCGACACGCTTCGCAAGCTCGTCGCGGGCGCGGCCGATGTGAAGGTCGGGATTGTGGGAACGGTGTTGCGCGATTTCTCCGATCCGGCCCGTGTGCAGGCCTGGGGTGGAGGATCGACGACGCGCTCGGCTGGATTCGTGCGGCATTTCGAACGGCCGTTTGAGTTAGGGCGCAACTCCTACCTGACGTTTGCGAGCGTGCTGCTTCGCGGCGACATGCTGGAGTCGGTCGGGCTGTTGGACGAAGGTTATTTCATGTACTTCGAGGACTCCGATCTGTGCTTTCGCGCGCGGGCCGCTGGGTGGAGGCTTGCGGTCGCGTCGGATACGGCGGTGCTGCACAAGGAGGGCGCGAGCAACCCGTCGACTTCGGCATCCAAGCGCAAGAGCGCGCGCCTGGACCGGATTGTGACCGCGTCGGGATTGCGGTTTCTGGACCGATATGGGCAGCCGCGATGGTTGGCCAAGCCGCTGTTCGTGCTGTCGAGAGTAGCGAAGCGAGCGCTCACGGGAAATTTCGGCGGAGTACGGGCAGTGTTGCGCGGCGTGCGCGACTGGCGACGAGATGAGCCGATGGCATTTCAGGAGGAGCGGTGAGCGGCAACATGCAGTCTGCCGGTGTCGCGCCACGAGCGCTCATCGTGAAACTGGGAGCGATCGGCGATGTGGTCATGGCGATTCCGGCTGCATATGCGCTGCATCGCGAGGGGTATGCGATCGACTGGGTTGCGGGCACGGTGGTCGCGCCTGTGCTTCGGCTCTATCCCTGGGTGAATGTGATTGAGGTGGATGAGCGCGCGCTGCTGCGCGGCGGCCGGGGCGCGCGAATCGCGCGGTGTGCTGGCGTTGTGGCGGCGGCTTCGCGCAACGAGCTACGCGATCTGCGCGACGTTGTATTACGACCGGCGTTACCGGCTGCTGACTGCGGGAGTGCGGGCGGGCCGGAAGCTGATGCTGTCGGAGACGGACCGGCGATTTGCGCTTCTTCCGGGTCGTCACCATACGGATGAGTTTGCGCGCATTCTGCTCGGGCGGAAGGATACCGAGACTCCGTTTCAGCTGGCGCCGGTGGGGGCGGAGAGTTTGCCGCCTTCGCCGCTGGCGCGAGATGCGGCGCGGCCGCGCGTGGTGATGACGCCGGCGGGGGCGAAGAACCTGATGCGGGATGATGCGCTGCGGCGCTGGCCAGTGGAAAGCTATGCGCAGGTTGCGGCGGTGTTGATCGGGCGAGGCGTTGAGGTTGTGCTCGTCGGTGGGCCGGATGACGCGTGGGCGTCGCCATCGTTCGCGGAGCTCAGCGTGACGGATTTGATTGGGAAACTTTCGCTCGTCGAGACGCTGGCGCTGATGGAGTCGGCCGAGGTGACGGTGACGCACGACACCGGGCCGCTGCACCTGGCGGGGATTACGTCGACGGCGATTGTGGCGATCTTTGGGCCGACGGACCCGCGCGGGCGCCTGCCGCAGCGGGAGAACTGCGTGGCGCTATGGGGCGGCGAGGGATTCGCGTGCCGGCCGTGCTACGACGGCCGCGATTATGCTCCGTGCGAGCACAACGGATGCGTCCGACAGGTGGCGCCGGCGATGGTAATGGCGGAGATCGAGCGGATGCTGGAGGCGAAGAAGAGCGGTGCGGGACTGCTGCCGCGGATTGTGGTGCCGGAGCATACACCGCTGGTGAAGCTGGAGAGCGGGCGATGAGCGTGGAGGCGACGGGCACAGCACGCGCGTTGTTCCTGGATCGCGATGGCGTGCTGAATGAGGAGGTCGGGTATCTGTACCGGCCGGAGGATGTGCGCTGGGTGGAGGGTGCGTTCTCGTTGTGCAGGACGGCGATGGCGTTGGGCTACCGGCTGATCGTGGTGACGAACCAGTCGGGGATTGCGCGCGGAATGTATACGGAGAGTGATTTTCATGCGCTGACAAGGTGGATGCAGGAGGAGTTTGCGCGCGCGGCGGTGGCGGTGGATGGGGTGTACTTCTGTCCGTATCACCCGGAGCACGGGGTGGGCGAGTACCGGAGGGAGCACGAGGACCGCAAGCCCGGGGCGGGGATGCTGCTGCGCGGGGCGCGGGAGCATGGGTTGGATCTGGGGCGGTCAGTGATGGTGGGGGACCGGTGCTCGGATGTGGCGGCGGCGAACGCGGCGGGGCTGCGGCAGGCGTTTCTGCTGCGTGGGACGGAATCAGTTCCCTGCCCGGGCGAGTATATGGCCGTTGGGTCGCTTGCGGAGGTGGAGTGGTGGTTGAGGGAGGCCGGGTAGACCCCCATCCTCCCTGTTTTTGCGCAAAGTAGTCCATCAACGGGGTTTAGCGGTGGACTTCAATTTGCAAAGTCCTGATTCTAAAGCGTCCGGGAGTGTACAGGGGGTCTGGGCGAAGTTGAACCCGGAAGGGGCTCAGGGTAGTTCGGCGTGGCGCAGGAGAACCCCTTTGGAATCTTTGCCGGAGACGGAGAGCTCGGCGCCCTGGAGTTCGTTGACGGGCCAGCTGATGCCGATGGCCGGGTCGTTCCAGGCGACGGTGCGCTCGCCGGGAGGGTAGTAGCCGCGGGTCGTCTTGTAGAGGACCTCGGCGGTTTCCGAAAGGACGAGGAAGCCGTGGGCGAAGCCTTCGGGAATCCAGAGGAGCTCGAGCTCGCCCTGCTCGTTGCGGGGCTTGAGGTCGAAGGCGGCCCAGCGGCCGAAGTCGGGGGAGTCGCGGCGGAGGTCAACGGCGACGTCCCAGATGTGGCCGGAGAGGACGCGGACGAGTTTGCCCTGGGGGTGGCCGAGCTGGTAGTGGAGGCCGCGGAGCACGCCGCGCGCGGAGAAGGACTGGTTGTCCTGGGCGAAGGTGGAGGGCAGGCCGAGTGAGGCGAACGTTTCGGTATTGAAGAGCTCGGCGAACCATCCGCGGGCGTCGCCATGGCGCTTTGGTTGCAGGATTTTCACATCACGCAAGGGAGTGTCGCGAACGGTCATGGAACGAGGATAGGATATGCGACTATGTGCAGGCGAGCGGAGGTTGAAGCGTTTCCCGTTTTGGTACGCGACTCAGCATTCCGCTTTTGGTGTACCGGATTTAGCTATCGCATTGCGAGAGTTGGACGATACACTGTACAGGCAACCAATCACAGTTGATTGCCCCTGCCGAGGTTTGGCGGGCGCTAAGAGCAGACGGTCGACTGGTCCCCCCACCGGAAGACATGTCTGACTGGCACTCAGGGCTGGAGAAGGCGTTCGGACTCTGCCCAAAAAGAAACGGTGTTCTGCCGGGGAGGCAGAGTGCGGAACGGGCTTCCGGGGGAGCGGTGATGAGGACGGATGTCGCTGGACCTGCACATTAACGAACCCGACGCGGCGGTATTTCCTTCGAGCAGCTTCGATCTAACCGAGATTGCCGGTTCGGGAGCCGCGGTGTGGATACGCCCGCAGGCGGATGGTCCCGAGCGGATGTTTCGCTACCGGGTAGTAAAGCGGTGGGCAGACGTTTCGCTGGTGGCGTTTCTATCGATTCTGCTGCTGCCGCTGCTGTGCGTGATTGCAGCCGCAGTGTGGTTGAGCTCGCCGGGACCGATTCTGTTTTCGCATCGCCGGATTCGGCGGCATGGCCAGTTCTTCACGATGTGGAAGTTCAGGACGATGTGCATCAACTCGGGCGAAGTGCTGGAGCGGTACCTTGCAGCGCATCCAGAGGCACGCGCGGAGTGGCGGGCGACGCACAAGCTGAAGAATGATCCTCGGGTGACGCCGGTCGGTCGCTTTCTGCGGCACACGAGCCTGGATGAGCTTCCGCAGTTATGGAATGTACTGAACGGGACGATGAGCCTGGTCGGGCCGCGGCCGATTGTCGCCGCCGAGGTGGAGAAATACGGTGAATACTTCCACGACTACTGCGCGGTGAAGCCGGGCATTACCGGGTTGTGGCAGGTCTCCGGGCGCAGTGAATTGACGTACGAGCAGCGCGTGCAGCTGGACCGCGAGTATGCGCGGAACTGGTCGTTGCAGGCGGATACGAAGATACTCATGCGGACGTGGTCCTCGGTGGTGAACCGGGACGGGGCGTACTAGGCCGGATACTCATTAGCCGGATACTCGTTAATGGTTACGCAATTCGGCCGGCAAATGATTCAAAGCTCGAAGGCGGAGACTGGATCATGGCCCACAGCCGATATGACCTGATTGAGCTAGCGTGATTGATGGCCTTGATGTCCGCGGATGAGGCTATTGGGAAGACACAAGCTATCGTCGATCTGACGTGGGCTAACTCAACGATAAAATCACCGGATTGTCAGCGTAAACGGTCTTCAGCGCAGCTTTGTCTCTTTCTCCAACATCGACAGAATTTCGGCCATGCGTTTGGCCCGCGTTTCCGGCTTTTTGGCAGTGTGAAGCCGATAATAAATCGAGAACAGATTTTGCCTGTTCAGGGTGGCAAAGAATTTCTTTGCCCTTGGAAGCTTGTTCAAAGCCGAGAGGAAGTCTTCGGGAATTTCCATATCCGCGGAGCCGGCATAAGCCTTCTCCCAGCGCCCATCTTGTTGGGCCGCTTCAACATGCGCCAGTCCCGCTGGCGCCATGCGCCCCTCTTGAATCAGCTTCTTAGCATATTCGCGGTTCTTGCTGGACCAGCTGGATCCCGGCTTGCGTGGCGATAACCTCTGTAAAAATGAGCTGTCGTCCAGCGGTTTCTTCTGGCCATCAATCCACCCATAGCGGATCCCTTCGACAACACAATCGGCCCAGGTCACCGAGGGCCTGCCCGAAGCAGATTTATAAATTCTGACCCAAAGCTCCTTTGCGCTGGCGTGATTGTCAGCCATCCACTGGCCAAGCGCCTGCGAATTTGGAAAAGACTTGTAAGAAGTTGGATTCATAAAGATTGGAGCAGCTGCAAAATATGACGCCCCATCTATTCACCTGCTCAGTAACATAGATTATCCGCGTTGCTTGCGGACATACATCATTGTGAGCGGCCTTGCGGTTCCATCTGGCGCGAGACTTGCGAGCACGCCAAAGCGATTTCTATCGGAATATTCAGCGATTTCAGACGATAACCTGCGGCGAGAAAATACATCTTTTCGTTCACCTGATGATGGTGAAACGGAAAGGCTCGTTTGCCTTTTGGCATGGCGGTTATGTTACAGGCAAGCTGATTCCGCCGATAAGATCCCGATAGAGTCCGATCTGGCGATATAGAGCGAGTCAGCTGGCGTTGTTTCCATGGAGACGGCGTGCTCGTGTCTGTAAGGATTTAGAGTTTTATTGTGCGTGTTGCCGTCGTGCATCATTGGTTCGTTACGCGCGGCGGTGGAGAGCGCGTTGCCGAGTGCATTGCGGCGCTGTTTCCTGCGGCGGAGATTTTTACGCTGGTGGCGAGTGAGGCGGGGCTGCCGGCGACGCTGGCTAATCGCAAAGTGCATACGTCGTTTCTGCAGAAGCTTCCGCTGGCGAAGACGCATCACCGGCATTTTCTGCCGCTGTACCCTGCGGCGACGGAGGCGATGGACCTGCGCGGGTTTGATCTGGTGCTCTCGTCCGACAGCGGGCCGGTGAAGGGTGTGCGGCTGTCGGAAGGCGCGACGCACATCTGCTACTGCCATTCGCCGATGCGCTACCTGTGGGATGGGTACGAGGCGTATCGCGAAGCAATGGGCGGCGTGACGCGCGCGGCGTTTACGGCGGCGGCGCCGCGGGTGCGCGACTGGGATGCGAAGGCGGCGCAGCGGGTGAGTTATTTTCTGGCGAACTCGCGGTATGTGGCGGAGCGAATCTGGCGGTGTTACGGGCGTGAGGCGGAGGTGCTGCCGCCGCCGATTGATTTACATCGAGCCGCGGGCGCTTTACACAGAGCCGCGGGCGCTTCCCAAGAGATGCCGGGCGAGCATTATCTTTGCGCTGGGCGGCTGGTTGCTTACAAGCGGACGGAGATCATGATTGAGGCGTGCCGGCGAATGGACCGGCGGCTGCGCATTGCGGGCACGGGGCCGGAGGAGCTGCGGCTGCGGCGAATTGCGGACGGAGATTCGCGGATTGAGTTTCTGGGCGAGCTGTCGAATGACGATCTGTGGCGGGAGTATGCGCGCGCCAGGGCGCTGCTGTTTGCGGCGGATGAGGACTTTGGGATGGTGCCGCTGGAGGCGCAGGCGTGTGGGCGGCCGGTGATCGCGTATGGTGTGGGCGGATCGCTGGAGACGGTGAACGGCGCGTGGAGTGCCGGTGAGGCGACGGCGGATACGACGGGGACGTACTTCAGCGAGCAGAGCGCGGCGGCGCTCGCAGAGGCGATGGAGCGGTGGGAGGGATCGATGGAGGCGAGGTTCGATCCGGCAGGCAGCGCGGAGATGGGCGGCGCAGTTTGCCACGCCGATCTTTCTGGAGCGATATCGCGCGTTTGTGCTGGGCAAGGTGCCGGAGGCGGAGGCGGTCTGCGCTTCGGCTGCTGCGGCGGCGGCGACAGTTCTGTATTGATGCGGAGCGTGCGGAGCGTGCGGCGGAAGAATGCATCGGCGCGTCGACTTACAATCAAGCTATGCAAGGGATGCGAGAGGTGCTGCGCGGGTCGTTGGGGCGCAGCCTGCGGACGTTGTCCGATGAGGACCGGATCGCGGCGGCGTGGGCAGTGGCGTGCGGGCCGGTGCTGGCCGAGCGCGCGGAGGTGCTGGGGTTGGACGCGGAACGGGTGCTGCACGTGCGGGTGCTCGACGCCGGCGTGGCGCGACCAGTTTGCGCAGATGCGGATGATGCTTACGGAAGAGCTGCGGCGGATCGCGGGCGTGCGGCTGCAGACGATACACTTCGAGGAAGCCGGCCCGGCGAGACGAGGCGCGGGGCCGCAGCGGCGAAGAAGATTGCGCCGAAGAATGTGAGCGGACGGACGGCGCAGCGGAATCCACGGCGGAGAGAGCGATGAGCGAAGGCGCGACGGTAACGATTGAAGATGTGCGGCATGTGGCGGAGCTCGCCAGCCTGGAGCTGACGGCGGAGGAGTTGCCGCGCCTGGCGAAGGACTTGAATGAGGTGCTGGGTTACATCGCGCAACTGAATGAGCTGGATACGCGTGAGGTTCCGCCGATGGCGCAGGTGAGCGAGGTGCTCGGGCTGGCTGCGGCGGAGCACGGTGAGACGCTGCGGCCGGATGAGGTTCGGCCGTCGGTTGATCGCGGCGAGGTGATGCGCGAGGCGCCGGAGACGGATGGAAGGTTCTTCAAGGTGCCGAAGGTGATTGAGCGGTGAAGGGGTACGGTTCTAGGTTCTAGGTTCTAAGTTCTAAGTTGTAAGTTGCAGGGCCTCGTGCGGGATGTGGGGCGTTGGTTCCGTTCAGTTTGAGTTGTGAGTTGTTGAGTTTGAGACTTTTGAGTGTTGGGAGTTTGGGGAAGAGATGATTGAGGCGCCGCATGTCGCGTTGGAAGAGCTGTCGCTGAAGAGTGCGCGGGAGAAGGTGCGCTCGGGTGAGGTTTCGGCGGTGAGCCTGGCGGAGCAGCACTTTGAGCGGATTGCGGCGGCGGATGGCGAGATTCATAGCTTTCTTGCGCTGACGAAGGAGCGCGCGCTGGAGCAGGCGGCGCGGGTGGATGCGGCAGCGAAGGCGGGCGATCCGCTGGGGCCGCTTGCTGGTGTTCCGGTTGCGATCAAGGATGTGCTGGTGACGCGCGGCGTGGAGACGACTGCGGGCTCGCGGATTTTGAAGGGCTATCACCCGCCGTATGACGCGACGGCTGTGGCGAGGATGGAGGCCGCGGGTGCGGTGGTGCTGGGCAAGCTGAACTGCGATGAGTTTGCGATGGGCTCGTCGAATGAGAACTCGGCGTATGGGCCGGTGCGGAATCCGCGCGCGCTGGACCGTGTGCCGGGTGGGAGCTCGGGTGGATCGGCGGCGGCGGTTGCGGCGGGATTCTGCGTGGCGTCGCTGGGAACGGATACGGGTGGATCGATCCGGCAGCCGGCGTCGTTCTGCGGTGTCGTGGGCGTGCTGCCGACGTATGGGCGGGTGTCGCGCTATGGGCTGATTGCGTTCGCGTCGTCGCTGGATAAGGTTGGGCCGCTGGCGAGGTCGGTGGAGGATGCGGCGACTGTGCTGGAGGTGATCGCGGGCAAGGATGCGTGCGACGCGACGAGCTCGGAGCAGCCGGTGGGGAGCTATGTCGACGGAGCTGGGGCGCGGCGTCAGCGGGCTCAGGATTGGGGTGCCGGAGGAGTACTTCGGCGAGGGGCTGGATCCGGAGATTCGCGCGGCGGTGGAGCGGGCGCTGGACGATTTGCGCGCGGCGGGATGCACGGTAGAGAAGGTCTCGCTGCCGCACACGAAGTACGCTGTGCCGACGTATTACGTGGTCGCGACGGCGGAGGCGAGTGCGAACCTGTCGCGGTTTGATGGCGTGCGGTATGGGTTGCGCGCGGAGGATGCGGATACGCTCTCTCGCGATGTACCGCAACACGCGCGATGAGGGATTTGGCGCGGAGGTGAAGCGCAGAATTCTGCTCGGGACGTATGTGCTGTCGGCGGGCTACTATGACGCGTACTACCGCAAGGCGCAGCAGGTGCGGACGCTTGCTCGCGCGCGAGTTTTTGTCGGCGTTCGCGAAGGTGGATGCGATTGTGTGCCCGGTTACGCCGACCGCGGCGTTCCGGCTGGGCGAGAAGACGGATGATCCGCTGAAGATGTACCTCGAAGATATTTACTCTGTCGCGGCGTCGCTGGCGGGCATTTGCGGGATGAGCGTGCCGGCGGGTGAGACGGCGGCGGGTTTGCCGATTGGCGTGCAGGTGCTGGGCAAGCACTTCGATGAGAGCACGGTGCTGCGTGTGGGCGCGGCGGTTGAAGCGGCGCGGACGCGGCGGTAGAGCGAAGCTGCCGTCAACCTGGCTGAGCGCTTTTCTCGCGAGCCTGCTGGATGAGGCGCTCTGCCGTCGCCGGATTGCTCCAGGAGAGTGTGCGCGATTGTTTGCCCTGCAGGCGGTGGTAGTTGTTGAAGAAGTCTTCGATCTCGGTGCGAAGCTGTTTTGAGAGATCGTCGACGGTTTTGAAGTTGGCGAAGAGCTGGGAGGTTTCCGCTACCGCGACGAGGCGGTCGTTTCTGTTGGTCTTGCCGTGTTCCGTTTGTTCGGCTTCCATTACGCCGAGGAGACGAACGAGCAGGACGCAGCCGGGGAAGGCTGGCTCGTCCATGAGGACGAGGACGTCGAGCGGGTCTCCGTCGCCGCCGATGGTGCTGGGAACGAAGCCGAAGTCGAATGGAAAGACCATGCCGTTGGGCAGTGCGGATTTGAGGCGGAAGACGCGCTGCTCGGGGTCGAAGCTGTATTTGTTGCGGCTGCCGCGTGGGGTTTCGATGACGACCTGGAGGAGCTCTTCGCCGGGCGCGCCGGTGCCCGAGGTGGAGTCCTTGGATTTGCGATGGTAGGGCTCGAGTGTGGTGGGGTCGGCGAGGCCGGCGGGATTCTGTTCGGTGCTCATGCGTGTGCTCCTCAACGAGAGTTGGAGTGCGGCGTTGAGACAGTGGCTGCCTCGCCGTGAGTTCTGGAGTTTTGCGTGGCATTGGTGTGAGAGCCTGATTGCATGCGGTTGTGGTTCGCGTGCTGGATTTTTCCTGCGGTGTTCGCGCTGGGTGCGCACGCGCAGCAAGCCCGGGTGTGCGTGGTGGACGAGGCAGGACTGCCGCTGCCCGGAGCGACTGTGTTGATGCCGAGTGGCACGGCTGCTGCGCTGGACGCGAATGCGTGTGCGAGCGTGCCGGCAGACTCTCGGATGATTGTGACCATGAAGGGATTTGCGACGGCGACGCTGAGCGGCGTGCGGGCGGATGCGACCGAACGCGTTGTGCTGCACGCTGCAGCGGCGGAGAACGTGACGGTGACGGCCGACCGTGGGCTCGCGGGAATTAATGATGCGGCGTCGAGCGTGGCTGTGTTGACGCCGAAGCAGATCGAAGCGGAGCCGGGGCTGACGCTGGACGATGCGCTGCACCAGGTGGCGGGATTTCAGTTGTTCCGGAGGACGAGCTCGTGGACAGCGAATCCCACCAGTAGCGGCGTGAGTCTGCGCGGGCTGGGGTCCACTGCGGCGAGCCGGACGCTGGTGGTGAGCGACGAGGTGCCGATGAATGATCCGTTTGGCGGATGGGTGCACTGGAATGAAATTCCGCAGACGGCGATTCGCAATGTCGAACTGGTGCGGGGTGGATCGGCGGAGCTGTATGGATCGAGCGCGATCGGAGGCGTGATCGACATTGCGCCTGTGGAGCCGCGCGAGCCGCATGCGCTGCGCGTAAACGCGGAGGCGAGTGGTGCGAGTGAGAATACAGCTTTGCTTGACGGAACAGTGGACGGGGCGGGCCGATGGATGGGCGCGCTGGCAGCGGCGAATGCTCTGACGACCGGGGGCTACATCACGACTGCACCTGCGCTGCGCGGGACGGTGGATGTGCCGGCGAATGTTGAGTCGCAGAGTGGACGGCTGGAGCTGCGTACGCCTCCGTCGTTTGCGAGTTGGACTGCGTTTCTGCGCGGCAACGTGATGAATGAGTCGCGCGACAACGGAACGCCATTGCAGACCAATGCGGCGCGGCTGTGGCGATACGTGGGCGGCGCGGATGCGGATGTCCACAAGATGCATTCGCTGCTGCGGTTGTTTGGATCGCGCGAAGGGTACCGGCAGAGTTTTACGTCGATCGCGCCGAATCGCAATAGCGAGGCGCTCACGAAGCTGCAGCAGGTGCCGACGGATGAGCTTGGGTTTGCCGCGCAGATATCGCGCGCGTTCGGCGATCACGTCACGGCGGCGGCGGGAGCAGACATGCGCGATGTGCGCGCGACGGACGATGAGTCGCCGGTGAGCGGGGGCGCCGTGGTGTCGACGACAAGCATTAGTGCGCGGCAGCGGGAGCTTGGAGCGTATGTGGATGCGATCTGGCAGCCGAACGCCTGGTCGGTGTCGGGATCAGTGCGCGTGGACAGCTTCAGGACCTTCAATGCCGAAGAGAGGGGCACCAATATTCGCGCAATGATGCTTACGGATCTTGCCGAGATCATGGTGAGTCCGCGCGTGGGACTGGTGCGCAAGCTGCCGCGCGGGGTGGCGCTGACTGGCACGGCATTTCGAGCGTTTCGCGGGCCGACGATGAATGAGCTGTATCGCACGAGCCAGGTGGGACAGCAGACAACGATCGCGAACAATTTCCTTCTGTCGGAGCGTGCGACAGGGTTGGAATCGGGCGCGGAGTTTACGCCTGTGCGCGCGGATGGACGCGAGCTTGGCAGACTGCGCGCGACGTACTTCTGGACTGAGGTGAACCGGCCGATCTCCGCGGTGCTGCTGTCGCAAACGGCAACGACCCAGCGATTGCAGCGGCAGAATCTCGGGCAGATTCGCAGCCGTGGGTTGATGGTGGAAGCGCAGAGCGCGACGTGGAGAGGACTGGATGCGAAGCCTGGGATATCAGCTCGCAGTCGCGACTGTGACGGCGTTCAATTCGAGCAGCCCGGCGCAGGCGAACCTTACGGGCAAGTGGATTCCCGAGGTGCCGCGGGAGTCGGTGGCGGCCACGGTGAACTACCGGGCGGAGCATGTGGCGAGTTTTCATCTGATCGCGACGTACGAGGGGCAGGAGTTCGACGATGCGGCGAACCAGTTTCTGCTGCACCCGTATGCGCGGTTCGACGTCTCGGCAGAGCGGAACGTGACGCACGGATTGAGTGTGTTTGCCGGCGCGCAGAATCTGCTTGATCGCGCGATCGATGCGGGACGGACGCCGATTCTCACGCTCGCGCCCCCGCGGCTGGTGCAGGCTGGGCTGCGGTATACGTTCGGGCGATAAGAGCGGCGGCCGGCGGCGGGATTGCGAATGGAAACTTAGCTCAACACGGCTGACGCAGGAAGGTTGCGCGCAACTGCGCGGCGGCGGACTGCGTTTACTTGACTGAACGGTGATGATGAGTCGCCGGCAGGAGGTAAGGTCATGATGTTCACCACGTTGAGCTCGAAGTTCGCAGGCATGAAGTCGAAGGTACTCGCAGGAGCAGCTATCGCGGGCGCTGCGATGTTGATGGCGGTTCCGGCGGCGCAGGCGCAGCGCGTGCGCTTTGGCGTGACGATCGGCGCGCCGGTGTATGTGGCTCCGGCGCCGGTGTATGCGGCTCCTGAGTACGCCGCTCCCGAGGTGGTGTTCGCGGGGCCGGGATACTACGACGGCATCTACTTCCGCGACTATGACGCATGGCGGGCGCATTACGGATGGGCGCGTGAGCAGCACTTTGACCGTGACCGCGGGTATGCGCGTGGCTTCGATCGCGACCGGCACTTCGATCGCGGCGGGCACTTCGGTCGCCGGTAACAGGTCCCTCGCAGGTTGCACAGAGCCGCTCCGGAATGGAGCGGCTTTGCTGCGTCTGACGCGAGTTAGAGCGGCTGGTAGTAGAGGGATGAGGGGTCGGCGCAGGATTGGCAGAGACGCTGGCCGTTGCGCTCGATGAAGCGGTCGAAGTTGATGCCTTCACCGCAGAGATCGCAGGCGAGGCGCTCGCCTTTGTAGCCGGGGAACTCGCTGGGCGAGAGCGGCACGCGGACCCACTGCTCGGAGAAGAGCTCGGCGTCGGGAAGCTCGCGATAGGCGCGCATCTGGGCTTCGTTCTTGTCGAGCTCGGGGTAGAGCTCGCGGGCGCGCTGCTTGGAGCCTTCGAGCGCGACGATGCGGATGCCTTTGTATTCATGCTGAGGGCTCCGTTTCGGGGCCGAGCTTCGCGTCGAGATCGACGAAGGTGGCCGGCCATCTTGCCCCAGTCGCGCAGCTTGAGCGCGCGCTTGCCGACGCGGGCGCCGGTGACGACGGCGATGGCATCGGTTGCGCAGCGGTCGATTTCAACGAAGACGACGGGGCGCTTGCGGTCAGGGTTGAGCTCGCCATTCGCGAGCGTGCGCTTGCGCGGGTTCGTGGATGCCGAGACGATTCATGGCGAGCATCGCCATGCGGACGCCGAGGATCTGGCCGGCGCAGAGATGGCCGTGGGCGAGCTCGGCCTCGTGCAGGAGCTCATCGAGTTCGGCATTCGCTGCTGTGTTGCTGGTTGCGGCGCTCATGAGGTTGATGCTACGCCTGAGAGTGCATCCAAGTTGGCGAGGGGATCAATGGCAGCGTTGCAGTGGTGGCAGACGGGCGTTATCTATCAGATTTATCCGCGCAGCTTTCAGGATACGAACGGCGATGGCGTGGGCGATCTGCCGGGGATTACGGCGCGGCTGGATTATCTTGCCGGGCTGGGTGTGGATGCGATCTGGATCTCGCCGTTTTATCCGTCGCCCATGAAGGACTTTGGCTATGACGTGGCGGATTACACGGGAGTGGATCCGCTGTTCGGCACGATGGAGGACTTCGATCGATTGCTCGGCGAGGCGCACAGGCGCGGGCTGCGCGTGATCCTGGATTTTGTGCCGAACCACAGCTCGGATCAACATCCGTGGTTTGTGGAGTCGCGTGCTTCGAACGACGAATCCGAAGCGCGACTGGTATCTGTGGCACAAACCGCTGCCGCCCGGTGACGACTGGAAGCCCGCGAGTGAGCGGCTGCCGAACAACTGGATGTCGCACTTCGGCGGGCCGGCGTGGGAGTGGGATGAGCACACGCAGGAGTTTTATCTGCACTCGTTTTTGAAAGAGCAGCCGGACCTGAACTGGCGCAACACGGATGTACGCGAGGCGATGTACGGCGCGATGCGCTTCTGGCTGAAGAAGGGCGTGGACGGGTTCCGGATGGATGTGCTTTGGCTGCTGATCAAGGACAAGGAGTTCCGGAACAATCCGCCGAATCCGGATTACCACGGCGACATGCATGACTTTGCGTCGACGCTGCCGGTGTACAACTCGAACCGGCCGGAGACGCACGAGGTGGTGGCGGAGATGCGCGGGCTGATGGATAGCTACGGTGCGACGCTGCCGGAGCCGACGGATGCAGAGGCGGCGAGTGCGAGCCAGTCGACGCTGGAGTTGAAGTCGGCGCGCTCGCATCGCGTGCTCATCGGCGAGATCTATCTGCCGCTACCGGAGCTGGTGCAGTACTACGGCATGCCCGTGCAGCGCGGGCCGGCGCAGTTGCCCGCGCCCGAGACGCAGGAGCTGAATGGAGCGAACCTGCCGTTCAACTTTCATCTGATCCAGACGGAGTGGACGGCGAGTGCGATTGCGCAGATCATTCGGCAATTATGAGGCGCTGCTGCCGCCGGGTGGGTGGCCGAACTATGTGCTCGGCAATCATGATCAGCCGCGGCTTGCGTCGCGCATCGGTGCGAAGCAGGCGCGCGTGGCGGCGATGTTGCTGCTGACGTTGCGCGGGACGCCGACGCTGTACTACGGCGACGAGCTTGGGATGGAGGATGTGCCGATTGCTCCGGACCAGGTGAAGGACCCGGCGGAGAAGAACGAGCCGGGCAAGGGGCGCGGGCGCGATCCGGAGCGCTCGCCGATGTTGTGGGTGAATGCGCCGAACGCGGGATTCACGGCACCGGAGGCGACGCCGTGGTTGCCGCTCGAAGCCGACTGGCCGACGCAGGAATGCGGGCACGCAGCGCGGCGATGCGAAGTCGGTACTGTCGCTCTATCGGCATCTGCTAGCCCTGCGGCGGAGGCATGACACGCTGCACGCGGGTGCGATTGCGGACGTGAAGGCCGAGGCGGATGTGCTGCGCTACCGGCGCGTGGCGTTGCCGGAGGGCGAGAGCACGGACTTCCAGGTGCTGCTGAATCTCGGCAGCGAAGTTGCGACGGTGCGGACGGAGCCTGGGACAGTTGTGCTGACGACGATGCTCGATGGAGCGGGCGCGCGCGTCGATGGCGATGTGACGATTGAGGCGGGCGAGGGATTGCTGATCGCGCTGGATTGAGCGGCTGTAGAATTTCGCGCGTGCTGCGTGAGCGGGAATCCTTCTGTTGAGGCGTGCCACGCCAGCCGCAAAGAGGTTTGACTTTAGCTCCAACATGTCTGACTGGTACTATGGCTGGCACTATGCAGCGTCGTGATTTGCTGAAGGTTTCTCCGATCGTTCTTGCCTCCACTGTGGGCCGGGTTGCGCTGGCTCAGTCGCCCTCCGCGCCGTCCGGCGAGGCGATTTACGATGTGCGCAAATTTGGTGCGACCGGAGATGGGAAGACGGTCGATTCGCCGGCGATCAATAGAGCGATTGAGGCCGTCGCGGCGGCCGGCGGTGGGACGCTGGTGTTTCCGGCGGGCACGTATCTTTGCTTCTCGATTCACCTGAAGAGCCATGTCGATCTGTGGCTCGATCGCGGGTGCACGATTCTGGCGGCGGAGTCACCGAAGACGGGCGAGGCGACGGGGTACAACGGCGGGACGTATGACGCAGCGGAGCCGAATGACCCGTGGACGCCGTACCAGGACTACGGCCACAACCACTGGCACAACTCGCTGCTGTGGGCAGAGAACGAGCATGACTTCGGGATCTTCGGCACGGGGCTGATCTACGGCAAAGGGCTGTCGTTTGGGTCGCGCGGGACGCGCGGCGATTACCCGACGTATGTCGCCGAGCAGGCCGGCGTCGGCAATAAGGCCATCGCGCTGAAGAACTGCCACAACGTAACGCTTGCAGGATTTTTCGATCCTGAAGGGCGGTCACTTCGCGCTGCTCGCGACGGGCGTCGACAACCTGACGCTCGACAACCTGCTGGTCGATACCGATCGGGATGGGTTCGACATCGACTGCTGCCGCAATGTGCGGGTCTCGAACTGCACGGTGAATTCGCCGTGGGATGATGCGATCTGCCCGAAGTCGAGCTATGCGCTGGGATATGCGCGCTCGACCGACAACGTGACGATTGCGAACAACTACGTGACCGGGACGTATGAGCTGGGCTCGGTGTACGCGGGCACGTGGAAGAAGTTTCCGGAAGATGCGCACGTCTCGCGCAATGGGCGGATCAAGTGCGGGACGGAGTCGAACGGCGGCTTCCGCAACATCACGATTACGGGCAATGTGATCGAGGGATGCAAGGGCATTTCGCTGGAGACGAGCGATGGCGCGTTTCTCGAGGACATTGCGATTACGGGCAACACGATGCGCGACATCGTCGACGCGCCGCTGTTTCTGCGGCTTGAACCGGCGCAATCGCAATCCTAAGGAGACGCTGCGCAAGGGCACGCTGCGGCGCGTGCTCATCTCGAACCTGGTGAGCCACAACTCGGGCGTCGTCTACGTCGTCGCTGTTCTCGGGTATTCCTGACAATCTCATCGAAGACGTGAAGCTCTCGAACTGCTTCTTCGATCATCACGGACTGCCGAAGGACATGCGGATCGGCTGGGGCGAGAACTCGAAGCCGATGCCGGACTGGCACACGATCCAGGTGCCGGAGATTGAGGATGCTTATCCGGAGCTGCTGCGGTTCGGGCCGACGCCGTGCAATGGATTCTTCGTCCGGCATTTGAAGAACCTGGAGATGAGCCACGTGGAGGTCTCGCCGTCGAACGCCAGATCCGCGGCCGGCGTTCTGGCTGGAGGACGTGCGCCGCGCGGACTTCTTCGCGATCACGGCTCCGCCGCAGCCGAACTTCTCGCTGCACAATGTGACCGACCTGCGGATTCTATGGTCGCGTGCGGCGAAGGACACGACGCTGGCGAATGCAAACGGGCAGGTGGTGTAAGGTATCGCGCTGAGGTGAGCGATGCCGAAGATCACGCCGTTTCTGTGGTTCGACAATAATGCGGAAGACGCTGTCGAGTTTTACCTGGGCGTGTTTCCGAACTCGCGTCGCGTGAGCGAGTTGCGCGCCGGCGACGCGGGTCCGGGGCCGAAGGGCAGCATTGTCACAGTTTCGTTCGAGCTTGATGGCGAGCCGTTTACTGCTCTGAACGGCGGCCCCGGCGACGCATTCAACAACTCAGTTTCGTTTTTCGTGCACTGCAAGGACCAGGCGGAGATCGATCACTACTGGTC
This sequence comes from uncultured Acidobacteriaceae bacterium, assembly GCA_963777205.1. Taxonomy (GTDB): domain Bacteria; phylum Acidobacteriota; class Terriglobia; order Terriglobales; family Acidobacteriaceae; genus Granulicella. Next base: position 1,256,681 of record CAVZPQ010000001.1, read on the forward strand.
GAAGCTGCTGGAGGGCGGCGGAAGCGAGATCGCGTGCGGCTGGCTCAAGGACCGCTTCGGATTGCGATGGCAGATCGTTCCGGAGAACATTGGAGAGCTGTTGCGGACGCCGGCTGCGATGAAGGCGATGATGCAGATGAAGAAGCTGGACATCGCGTCGCTCGAGAGCGCGGCGAAGCAGGGCTGAACGCGCCAGCTAAGATAATGGGAATGACGTACCGGATTGCACGCGGACCTGAGGTGTTCGGTCCATACACAGCGGAAGAGGTGCAGCGGCTGCTCGCCAGCGGGAACATCGTGCCGGGCGATCTCGCGCAAGCTGAGGGCTCGGCCGACTGGCGCCCGGTCGGCGAGCTGTTCCCTCCTGCGGCGGGGCAGAGCACGAGCACTGCGCCGCTGCCGCTCTACCCCGATCCGCCCGATTTACCGTGGTGGGTCGCGCTGATCCTGGGCATCATCACGGGTGGCCTGTTCTTCGTGATCTGGGACATCGTGGAAGCGGCGTGGATGCGGCGAATCAATGCGCGGAGCGCGGCGCTGGGGCTGTACGTCGTAGTCGCTGTTCTGTACGTGCTTCGGCTGCCTTACGAGTGGCACAGCGTGGCGTATAACGCGTTCAACGGCCCGCTGGTGATCGAGACGGCGTTGGGAAGGGTCGTTGGGCTCGCCGCGCTGGCGCTCGCGATCGTGGCGCGGTTTGTGTTTCGTGACGAGCTGTTGCGGCACTTCAACGGGCCGGAGCCGCTTGGTCTCAGGCTGAATGCGTTCTGGACTCTGCTGTTCGGCGGGCTGTACTTTCAGTTTCACTTCAACCGCATTAACGAGCGCAAACGGATGCTGCGCGTCAGCGTTCCTCGCTGATCGTGTCCAGAGACAGAAAGGCCGCGCCCGGAGGTTCGAGCGCGGCCTTCCTGCGTTGCGTGTTGGAATGTGCTTAGTGCGATCCCGCGGTTGCAGGCTCGGGGGTCGAGGCTGTCGAGGAGGAGCTTGAGCTCGAGCCGGAGGTGGAGCTGCTTGCGCCGCCCTTGCCTTCCTGGCCGGGCTTGCGGATGTCGATGCCGCCCTTGAAGAAGGCGCCGTCCTCGATGGAGATGCGGGCCGCGACGACGTCGCCGGTGAGCGAGCCTTCGCTGCGGATGTCGACGCGGTCAGAGGCCTGGCAGTTGCCGCGCACCTTGCCGAGCACGACGATCTCGCGCGCCATGATGTTGGCGGCGACCTGGCCGTTGCGGCCGACGGTCACGCGATTGCCGGGCAGATTGATGGCGCCTTCGACCTTGCCGTCCACGTACAGCGACTCGGAGCCGGAGAGCTCGCCCTTGACGACGAGGCTCTTGCCGATCGTGGCCTGCTCGCCGGTGGCGGTGGCTGCGCCTGCGCCGGCAGCACCGGCCGTGCGGGATGCATCAAAGGCGGGCGTACCAGCGGGGGGCTGGGGACGCGCCGGCTCAGGGGTGGGAGGCGTTTGACTGCCAGGCTGGTTCGGTTTCCACATAGTCGTTGATTTTCCTTTCCTCGTGAGGAGGGGTTCTCTCGCAGGTTTCGAGCCGCCCACGCCGATGCGCGTAACACAGCCTCTGGCCCCGTGCTCAGTCCACCATACTCCATTTGGCCTAAGACTTGCCTAGACCTGGACCGAAGGAGGAATCCTGCGCGATTCCTGCTAAACACAGGGAAAACTTCGGTGTTTGGACGCATGGGAACGCGGTTAGTTACTGTGGAAAGACGTACATAAATTGGACCAGCAGACCCGCCAAAACGGGTCAGGGCGCGGCGCGCCGGGGCCTGCTGCCAGCTGGAGGAACTCGGCTACATCACCTGAAGGAACTGCTCGGAGACGGGGTTTTCAAACTGCGAGTAGTCGCGCGTGACCACCGTAAGTCCCGAGCCGGTAACGAAGTAGTTCTTCTTGTCCTCGGCGGGATCGTAGCCAATCACGGTGCCGTCGGGGATGTGGCAATCGCGATCCACGATGGCGTGGCGAATCCTGCAGTGGCGGCCGATGTTGACGTGGGAGAAGATCACGCTCGAATCCACATCGGCGTAGCTGTTCACACGGACATCATGCGAGAGCACCGAATTGCGCACCACGGAACCTGACACGATGGAGCCGGCGGACACGATCGAGTTGATGGCCATGCCGGTGCGGCCCGGCTCGCCGAAGACAAACTTCGCCGGCGGATACTGATACGCACGCGAGCGCATCGGCCATGCCTTGTCATAGAGATTGAACGTCGGCGTGACGGAAGCGACGTCCATGTTGGCCTCGTAGTAGGCCTCGAGCGTTCCCACGTCGCGCCAGTAGAGCGCGCGCTGCTTGTTCTCGTCGACGAAGTTGTAGGCGTGCATTTTGAAACGGCCGAGCAGCTTGGGCAGAATGTCATGCCCGAAGTCATGGCGCGAATCAGGGTCTTCCGCATCGCGCAGCAGCTCCGGAATCAGCACGTCGGTATTGAAGAGATAGATGCCCATCGAGACATCGACCATCTCCGGGTTGAACGGCGAGCGGATGTTCGTCTCCTTGGGCTTCTCCACGAACCCGATCACCTCGCCGTTCTTTGCAATTTCAACGACGCCGAAGGCCGATACCTCATCCGGTGTGACGGGAAGGGTCGCGAGCGTCACGTCCGCGCCGGAGTTGCAGTGATGCTCCTTCATCAGCGCGTAGTTCATCTTGTAGATGTGGTCGCCGGAGAGAATCAGCACGTGCTGCGGCTCTTCAGAGCCGATGGAGTAGATGTTCTGAAACACAGCGTCGGCCGTGCCCTGGTACCAGGATTTGGAGACGCGCTGCATCGGTGGAAGGATCTCGATAAACTCGCCGAGTTCACTCGCCACGACCGGTCCCCAGCCTTCGCGGATGTGACGGTTCAGCGACAGCGCCTTGTACTGCGTGAGGATGTAGACATGGCGCAGGTCAGAGTTGATGCAGTTGGAAAGGGTGATATCGATGATGCGGTACTGGCCGGCAAAGGGGACCGCAGGCTTTGCGCGGTCGCGCGTCAGGGGGAAAAGTCTCTCGCCGGCGCCACCGGCGAGCAAAACACCCAGCGTGTCTCTCATCGTTGCAGCTACCTCGTGTGTTCTACTCCCGTCTGACGCAAATTTCAGAGGCCGGGACGCACGAGTCTAGCACGGTGCGAAGCAGAATTGTACAGCTGCCGCGACAAGGCGCCGAAACAGCGGGGAGAAGATGGCGCGAACGATCCTAGGAGGACGAACCGCCGTCGCGCTCTTCTGTAGTGATGCGCAGGGACTTCAGGAAGGTGAGGTCGTTGCGCGTAAACGGACCCTGCGCCGGCTCATCGCCATTCTCCGCGTCCGCGGTCTCCTCTTCCACTTCGTTCAGACCGATGGTCGCTTCAAGCATCAGCAGCACATCAAACCCCTGCTGGCGGATCTCGCGCACAACGCCCGCAATCTGCTCGCTCTCAGAAACGGACTCGTGAATTGCCTCCCCGAGCTTCTGAATCAGGTCCTTCACCTGTTGATTCAACGCCACCTCCCGTCATCTGCTGGAACGCCCCTGACCGCATCGGGTATTCCCAAACAACGGGAACGGCAATTGCGGGTAAAGCTACTGTACAGACTACCCCGAGGCAGCGGCTGCGCCAACATGAAACGCCGCGTGTCAGGCAACGGTGTGATGGTCGGCCCACGCGGACTCCAGGCGATTTGCGAGGTCCTCAACATTACCGTTGCGCTGCCGTTGCCAGATCATGACGCCCGCTACCGCACCGCAGACCGCTCCCGCCATCCACAAAAAAGTCTTCATGCTCAAAATCTTCTCCTTACGCGTCTCTGCTTACAGGAAGCTTGGATGGCGGCTGCGCGTAAATCGTTTTGCGGCCACTCTCGTCAGGCTGGACACGTAAACTAGCTGTATGGATCGGGTGAAATTCGGGCGGGCGCTGGGGTATGGCGCGCGACATGCCGCGAAGACGCTGATGCAGGCGGCGGACGCAGCTGCGGCGCCCAATCCACGCGCGACCGCAGTGTCGGCTCAGCGACAGGAGCCGCGTGCAGCGGCCGCCGCATCTCGCCCGGACACGCCCCGCGCGACGAGGCTGCCGGATGCCCAAACGGTGCGGGCGGCGGGTCGCCAGGCGAAGAGCTCGCTGGTCGCTCCGGTCGTGCGATTTTCGAGCGTGATCTGGCTGCAGGTCACCGGGGTTTTCTTTGCGCTCATCGCGTTCACCATGGGCGCAGCCGCGTGGCGCGGGCGAGCCGGGTTGCATGCCGCGACAGGCGCGCCCGCGCATATCAAGTTCCTGGCCTATGTGGCCGTCTGCGCGCTGTTCACCTACTTCACGCTGAGCAGCTTCGTGCGGGCGGCGCGCAAGTAAACCGCGCCAGCAGCGATTTACACTCGTAGAGTTGTGCCGCGCGACGTGGTTTTGGTGTTCGCGCGCACTCTGAGGAGTTTGAACATGTCCACCAGCCCCGCCACACCCGCACTTCGCCGCACTGCCCTGCACTCCACGCATCACGCGCACAAGGCGCGGATGGTCGACTTCGGCGGATGGGATATGCCGGTGCAGTATCGCGGGCTGATTGAAGAGCACATGGCGGTGCGCACCGCTGTGGGCCTGTTCGATGTCTCGCACATGGGCGACATTCAGCTTCGCGGACCGAACTCGCTGGCTGCGGTGCAACGCCTGCTGATGAACGATGCGAGCAAGCTGCAGATCGGGCAGGCGCATTATTCGGCGATGCTGTATCCCAACGGCACGTTTGTGGATGACGTTGTGCTGCACAAGTTGGGCGAGAACGATTTCCTCATCGTGATCAACGCCGGCACGCGCGAGAAGGACGTGCAGTGGGTTCGCAAGACGATCGGCGGCATGAGCGGCGTGCACATCATGGACGTCAGCGACTACTACACGCAGCTCGCGATCCAGGGACCGAAGGCCAAGGACACGCTGCAGAAGCTGACCAAGGTGGACCTCACGCCCATCAAGAACTACTGGTTCACGTGGGGCACCGTTGCGGGCTGCCACAATGTGCTGATCGCACGCACCGGCTACACGGGCGAGGATGGCTTTGAGATTTACATTCCGTCTGACGAGCCGACCAGCGCGCGTGTTTGGGGTGAGGTGCTCGATGCAGGCGCGGAGTTCGGGATTCAACCGTGCGGTCTGGGCGCGCGCAACACGCTGCGGCTGGAAGCTGCGATGGCGCTCTACGGGCACGAGATCTCGGACACGATCAACGTCTTTGAAGCGAACCTCGGGCGTTACTGCAAGCTCGACAAAGGCTCCGATTTCGTCGGACGGGATGCGCTTGTGGAGATCGAGAAGAGCGGCGGGCCGAAGAGAAGATTGGTCGGGCTCGAGATGATCGAGCGCGGCATCGGCCGCGACGGCTATCCCGTGCTGTCGCTGGATGGCGAGAAGATCGGCGAGGTTACCTCTGGCTCGCCCGCTCCGTTTCTGAAGAAGAACATCGCGCTCGCGTACGTTCCGGTTGCATACACAGAGATCGGCACCGAGGTCGGCGTCGAGATTCGCGGGCAGAGCGTGAAGGCGAAGGTCGTTCCGACGCCATTCTACAAGCGGCCAAAGGCAGCAGCGGCCGCGGCGCCGATCACTGCGCCGCTGTCTTCCTAGCTACTCTTCGTCCTCGCCGATCGGCATTCCGGGTGGTGCTTCGATCGGCTTCGCAGGGACAAACTTCAGCGGATCGCGCTGGAACTCCTGGATGCGCTCGATCATGCCGGCGCGATGGATTGCTTCGGCGCTGTCACTGGGCATCGCTTCGGACGTCCACTGCTTCAGCAGATCGTTGATGTGCCAGCGGGCAATCGCGCGCACCTGGCTGGACGCCTGCTGGTTCACGGCAAGCGCGAGCATTGCTTCGAGAGCGCGCGATTCCGCGGCGCGCTCCACCTCGGACGAGAGCGTGTGGCCGCCTTCGATGCGCCGCGCCGTTGCCGCCGAAATGCCTTCCATCAGCACGCGCAGCGATGTGCTCGAAGGCGGAACGCGCATGTGATACTGCACGATCCGCGATGCGCGTTGCAGGATCGAGCAGAAGCCGGAGCGTCATATCGGCGGCAGCTTCGGCCGAGGCAACGGGATCGAACGTCAGTCCAGTCTCCGCGGGCAGATCCTCCTGCGTGCGTGGAAGCCCGGGAGGGCGCGGCGGAAGAATCTTCAGCAGCGATTCGGGCAAGGTGAGGACTTCGGGCGAGAGCGTCTTGAGGACGGCCTTGATTGCTTCCTGCTGCTGCTCGTTTGAAACGATGGTTGGCAGCGGCTGCCCGTCGCCGCGCACGTTGTAGCGGTAATCGAGGCCGCCGATCTCCTTCACTGCGGCTTCGGTCTGGTAGCGGTGGAAGAGGTACAGCGGAACGAGCGTGTCTTCGAGCTGCGCGAGATCGCGTTCCGGGCTTGATGGCGTTCTCGCCGAAGCGCGCGAGTGCCGCCGCGCGAACGTCGAGCACGCGGTCGAGCTCGGCCGCAGGATCGGCGCCGTGGTCCCAGAGGTGCGCGTGCGGATGCGCCGAGCCGATCGGGCGTGCGTCTTCATCGGTGATGAAGATCAGACCCGTCTTCTCGGAGTCGCGCAGGATTCCGTCGAGCGCTGCGGGATCTTCTACGGGCTTGCCATCGCGGTCAAACTCGCGATAGCCGTAGTCGATCGCAACCTTGTCCCAGGTGCCGATCCCGGCCGAATACGCTTCGTCAGGTCAGGGACGCCGTTCTTCAGCGTGACCCACGGTGCCGGGTAGTCCATCACCGAGATCGATCTGCTGTCGGCGGGTGCGGGAAGCTGGATGCGGCGAAGTTGTGCGCGAGGCCGAGCGTGTGGCCGGTCTCGTGCGCGGCGAGCTGGCGGATGCGTCCGAGCACCATCTGCAGCAGCGGCGTCTGAGTGCGTGTTGCCGCTCCGAGTACGGCGAGAGCAGCGCTTCGGCGATCAGGAAGTCCTGCCGCGCGCGCAGGCTGCCGAGCGTCACGTTGCCCTTGATGATCTCGCCGGTGCGCGGGTCGGCAATGGCTGCGCCGTAGCTCCAGCCGCGCGTGTAACGATGCACCCACTGGATGATGTTGTAGCGAACGTCCATGGGATCCGCGCCTTCGGGCAGCAGGTCGACGCGGAAGGTGCCGGGCGCCCAGCCGGCGGCCTGGAAGGCCTGGTCCCACCAGCGCGCGCCTTCGAGCAGAGCGGAGCGGATGGGCTCGGGTGCGCCGCGGTCGACGTAGTACTGGATCGGCGTGACGGCAACGCACGCACGCGTGCAGTTCGGGTCGCGCTTGATGAGGCGATGGCGCAGGATGAACTGCTGATCGAGCGGCTCGCCGAGCGGCGTGTTCATCTCGCGGTAGCTCGACGGGAAGTAGCCGGCGCGCGGCGAGAAGCGCGCGGCGTGAAGCCGGGCGGCGGCAGCTCGATGAAGGACTGGTGCTCGCGGATGGTCATGGCGCGCGGGTCTGGCGTGACGTCCCTGACGAAGTTCGCGTGGGTGATGTCTTCGGTCGTGAACGTGAGCTCGGCTTCGATCTCGGTGTTCTTCGGGAAGGCCTTGGTGCGATCGAGTGCGATGGTGGAGCGCGACCGATCGACGTGATAGCTTCCCTGCTTTGCGCGGGCGAGCGCTTCGCTGACGTGATGCACGTCGCGCAGGAGGAAATCCGTCGCGTCGACAAGCACGGTCCCGTCAGGGCTCTCGGCTTCCACCTTGAATCCCGCGAGAATGGATTCCGGGAAGGACTGGCGGACAGCGAGCTGCTCGGCGGGGTCGGTGGAGCTGGTACGGAACGCGGTGTTGGGCTCAACGAGTAGGAGCTTTGGCCCGGTACGCTCGAAGTGCACGATGCGGCCTTCGGTGGTCTGGCCGCGGTCGAGGCCGACGTCGTTCGAGCCCATGCCGTAGGGCAGCGAGTCGGTGTAGAGCAGGTCCTCGGAGCGCGTGTGCGCGGCGTCTGCGGTGAGCGGGATTTCGAGGTACAGCTTGCCGGATTTCGCGTCCCAGTCCAGCGGGAGCAGGCCGGGCATGTGCTGCATCGAGGCGGTGCGCTCGGTGAGCGTTGCGGTTTGCCCGGCATCGGGCGATTGAGCCTGCAGCACACACGAACAACAAAGGGCCGGCAACAGAAGAAGCACTCGCAAGTTCATGCAATCGTTCTACCATGCGAGTCAGCGCTGATCTGTGGTTCCCGAACGTGAACTCCGCAACTGCGGCGGAACCGCCGGGTCGTTCAGCACGTACCCATCTTCTATTCGTCTTGTATCCATCTCGGGCCCAAACTTTGTCCGGAGAATGACTATGCACAAGATTGTTCTTGCAAGCTCCGCTGCCCTGCTGCTGAGTCCGCTGCTGCATGCCCAGACGTTTACAACCGCCGCCTGCAACGCCGGTGAGGGACAAAGCAACTTCAGCCTGTTCGGAATGGGTACGGAGCACGTCTGCGAGCTTCGCAAGACGGTGCTGCCCGCGCGTGGAGAGGTGAAGGTTTCGAGCAGCAACGGCGGCATCGAGGTCATCGGGCAGGACCGGAGCGATATCGCTCTGGAGGCTCGGGTGGTAGCGAGCGCCGGCAGCCGCGGCGACGCTGAGTCGCTCGCGCATGAGATCAAGATCGACGTCGGCGATACGATCCATGCCGATGGCCCGGGCAGCTCGATCTTCAACCGGCGGAGCTGGTATGTGAACTTCCGCCTGTTGGTGCCGCGCCGTGTGGCCGAGCAGCTTCATACCGTGAATGGAGGCATCGAGCTCAGCGGGGTTGATGGGAACGCCAGGGCGGAGACCACGAACGGCGGCATCAGTCTGCGTAACCTGGGCGGCGAGGTGCACGTTCGGACGACCAACGGCGGCATAGCGGTTGCGCTGAGTGGAGACCACTGGGACGGGGCAGGTCTCGACGCGAATACAACCAACGGCGGCATTACGATCGGCCTCCCGGCGCACTACTCGGCTCACGTCGTGGCGCAGACGACCAACGGCGGCCTCTCCATCAACGTGCCGATGCAGGGCGTCGAGATGGCGCGCAAGCACATTGACGTGAGCCTCGGCCGTGGCGGAGCGACGCTGGAGTTCCAGACCGTCAATGGTGGCGTGACTTTGGGCCATGCCACGCACGCCGATCCCGAGTAGACATGGGCAGCGTTCGCTGGAAAGAGCAAGGGCGTGGCCGAAGCCACGCCCTTGGTGTGTAGCACGCGTTACTTACGCGGTAGCCCGCTGCGACCTGGCCTGCTCCAGCGCACCTTTGGCTTGGATGGCGAGAGCGGCGAAGCCGGCGGCGTCATTGGCGGCGATGTCGGCTAGGATCTTGCGGTCGAGGCCGATGCCGGCCTTCTTGAGGCCGCTGATGAAGGTGGAGTAGCTCATGCCGTTCAGCTTGGCGGCGGCGCCGATGCGCACGATCCAGAGCGAGCGGAACTGCCGCTTCTTCTGCTTGCGGCCGATGTAGGCGAACTTGAGGCCGCGCTCGACGGCTTCCTGAGCGGCTTGATAGAGCTTGGATTTGGTGAGGAAGTAGCCGCTGGCGCGCTTGAGGATCTTCTTGCGGCGGTCGTTGCGCTTTGTACTGCGTTTTACACGAGGCATCGTGTGCTCCTGTTTTCTCTCAGCTATCGCTGAGTTGCGTCGTTTCCAGCGGCTGGAGGTAAGGTGTACCTCTTCACTCGCTTGCTGCTTCGAATCTGGTATCGGTAAGCTTGCGCTTTCCGAGGGGCCTCGACGCTTTACTGGCCCTTGGGAGCTATATTCCAAAAACTTCGTTTTGGCTTATTTCTCTTTGGCTCGATTCGAAATACTTTGCTCGCTACGCTTTAGGCGTAGGGGAGCATGCGGGCGACCTTCGGTGTGTCGGCCTCGCTCACCAGGACGATGCGACCGAGCTTGGACTTGGTCTGGTTCGACTTGGAGGTGAGGATGTGGCGCATCTTGGTCTGACCGCGCTTGAACTTACCGCTCGCAGTCTTCTTGAAGCGCTTGGCCGCGCCGGAGTGGGTCTTTAGCTTTGGCATGGGTGTTCCTGTGGGTAGAACTGCTGGTAGACAGCAGGAGTCAGTATAGCAGACCGGGGGTACCCCTCCCCCCTCTGTTTTCGGCTGAATCTTTGGAATCAGCAGGATGCAGGAGGGAGATGGCTGCAAAATATTGATTCCAGAGATTTAGGCCGCAAAATCTCTGGAATCAATATTTTAGGCCACGGGGCACCAGAAATGAAAATAGCTGCTCGCGGCAGCCCTTCTTTGCTTCTGTCTCTATGATAGCGGGTTGATGGAAATTATTATGCAGCTATTTTCTTGTTTGTTTTCAGAGGGATAAGGCGTTTGGGGGCTTGACAAGCTGGTTTTGGGTTGTCGTTCGAGAAAATACTTTGTAAGCGGTTGAAAATACGGCTTAGGTGGTTCTGGTTTTCGGCGTGCCGAGATCGTTTAGTCGATGCGGACGAGGTAGGGGACGGCGGAGGGGTCGGGGCTGCCGATCCAGTCCTGGATCTCGAGGGCGTCGGTGCGGGTGTGGCTGGCGGGGTCGATGCGGACCCAGTAGCCGGTGGGACCCGGGAACTCAGCGACCCGGGCTCCGCGGTAGCGCTGGAGGAGAGCGGACTTGAGGTCGCGGGCGTCGCCTTCGGATTTGAAGGGGCCGGTCTGGACGCACCAGTGGCCGGGCGGGTCGGCGGAGTGATGGGCGAAGGCCTCGATGCGGACACGGCCGACGCCCATGCGGTAGAGGCCGACGGCTTTGGCGGCGCCCATGGAGAGGTCGAGGATGCGGCCGCGGACGAACGGGCCGCGGTCGGTGATGCGGACGTAGACCTGCTGGCCGGTGGTGAGGTTGGTGACCAGGACGGTTGAGCCCATGGGGAGGGTGCGGTGGGCTGCGGTGAGGCCGTCCTGGTCGTAGAGGGAGCCGTCGGCGGCGGCGCGGTGGTTGAAGCTGGGGCCGTACCAGGAGGCTAGGCCGGTTTCGGTGTAGACGGGCGGGCCGGAGGTGTCGTCGAGGCCGGGAGATGGAGTGGCGGGGTGAGCGGGGAGTTCGGGGCGGGGCTCGGCGCGGCGGGATGTTGGCGGCGGGGGCTGGTAGGCGGGCTTGGGCCGGTTGTGATGGCAGCCGGTGAGGGCGAGGAGAAGGCAACCGCGCGGCGAAAGGCCGTTTCAATCTGCGGCGGCTCTGAGAGACCCGAGGCTGAAGCCTCGGGGTACCTAGAAGCCGGGAAGAATGGGGCACGCGACTGAGAGCCGCGGAACGATCTCGTAGCCGCCGTGAATGCTGACCTCAGCGGCTGAAGCCGCTTACTCCGCGCGCTTACGGCGCGCGATACCCGCACCCTTTCAACGATTGGAGCAGCCGCTGAAGCCAGGGATGTCGGCCACCCGGGGGACTTCGGTGCGGGTCGGCAGACCCATCTCAGATCAGGGTTGGGGCACCGGCTTGTGGGTGCTGGGGGCATCAGGGCTTGTCGGAGGGGGTGGCGGGCGGCGTGGTGGTTCCCTTGCCGCTCTGGCCGGCAGAGGAGGTGCCGGAGCGGGCGTCGTCCATGGTGTCGGCGAGGTGTTGGAGGTGTTGGGCGGCGGAGCGGAGGGCGGTGGAGCTGTGGCGGCGGACTTCGGGGACGACTTCGGCGTCGAGGTAGCGGACGAAGCGGCGGAGATCTTCTTCGGCGCGGCGGGCGGCTTCTTCGAGGCGTTGCTCGAGCGGCTTTTGATTGGGAGCGGAAGGCATGGCTGTGTCCTGGGCTGAGGTGGCGCCGCCCTCCTTCGATGGTGGGCGCGGATTTATGCGGCGGTCAATGTTACGGGGCGGCCGTTGTGTCGAAGTGGTAAACCCTGGCGGGGCGCGAAAGGTGCGGAACTCGGGACGCTAAGTGCATGGAAGTACAACCGATGGAATGAACTATGGCGTCCGTTCTACTAGCGCCAGATTTTAACGACGCGCACAAGGAAGTCATGAACGTTATTTGGCGTTGCGGTACCTGGGGATTTTTAGGCCGGTGGTTGCGGCTGGTGCTCGTGGGGGCGGGGATGGCGGGAGCGGCGGTGTGCTGCTCCGGGATGAGTTTGGAGCCCGGCCAGAGGGTGGCGATGCAGCCTGAGTTGGTCGAGGTTGAAAACGGATCCGGGCAGCCGCTGAACCCCATCCACGGCGATGAAGCCGCCGTGAATGGGGCACCCAGGGTGCTGAGGAGCTTCGACCCCGCCCACGGCGCTGAAGCCGCCGTGAATGGGGCACCCGGGGTGCTGGCAACCGAGGCATCGGACGCATTGAATGAGGCGTCGTCGGGCATCAACCTTCCGGATGCGCCGGAGCCGCAGGAACAGCAGCCCGATCAAAGCAACAAGCCACTGATGACGGAGCGGTCGAAGACGGTGGCTGCGACGACGTCGATGCCGATGGCGCCAATGTATTCGCGGATCATTCCGGCGGGTATGGCGACGCCGCAGATCCATAAGTGGGACAAGATCACGCTGGCGACACGCAACCTGTACTCGCTGACGAGTGTGGTGAGTTTTTTCACCTCGGCGGGGTGGGACCAGCTGACGAACGGGCAGCCGAACTACGGGACGGATCGGGGCGCGTTCGGCGAGCGGCTGGGAGCGGCGGCGATCCGGGACAGCAGCCAGGCGTTTCTTTCGGACGGCCCGTTCGCCGTCTGGTTCCACCAGGATCCGCGTTATTTTGCGCTGGGATCGCAGTCGAGCATTCCGCGGCGGGTGTGGTACGCGGCTACGCGAGCGCTGGTGACGCGCGACAGCACGGATGGGCATGCGGTGATGAATACGTCGCTGATCCTGGGCCAGGCGGCCGGAACGGCGTTGAACAATCTGTACTACCCGAAGAGCAACCGGAACTTTCATGACAATCTCGCCGGATTCGGCGGGTCGATGGGAGGGGCGGCGCTGAGCTTTGTGATGGACGAGTTTACGAGCGACCTGTTGCGCGCGATTCGGCTGAAGCACGGACAGAACACGCAGTGATCATTGGCCGAGGGCTCCGGTCTGGGCTTCGGTTTGGGGTTCGATCAGGGTTTCCGGCGGCGACGATCGAGAGTGTTTTGGTGGCGAAGGGTTTGCAACGGAATGGGCCGGAGTTTAGGCGCGGGGTGGGCGAGGGTGACGAGCGTCGATACGGGGCGGCAGAACGGATTGCTTGCAGCCGCCCTGATGGCGCTGCTCGGGGTTAGCGCGACAGGTGCTTGCCAGACGTGGGCGGTGCAGGACGACAATCTGCCCGATGCGCCCAGTGTTGCGTCGAGCGTGCAGGTGCAGGATGCCGCGAGCGGCGACGCGGATGCGCAGAAGAGTGGCGGTTCACGGACGCCGGCGATGCGGCCGTGCAAGGACGTGGACCAGCCAGGGGCGAAGGCGAAGGAGACGCGCTTGCAAGGCCCGCCGCCGTGCATGCCGGAGAACCCGATCTCACCGATTGTGACGTCGGTGAATGTGCAGCCGCTGAACTCGAGGGAGAAGGGCGTGCTGGCGATTCGGGATTTTCTGGATCCGTTCAACATTGTGACGCTGGCGGCGTACTCGGGCTTTGCGGTGGCGAAGAATTCGCACTCGCCGTATGGGCCGGGGCTGAAGGGGTGGGGGAGGCTGACGGGATATGGGCTGGTGGAGGGAGCGCAGGGCGAGTTCCTTGCGACGTATGCGATTCCGTCGCTGGTGCGCGAGGACCCGCGCTATCACCGGCTGCCGCAGGCGAGCATGAAGCGGCGGATATGGCATGCGGTGGAGCACACGTATGTCTCGCAGCATGACGATGGGCGGCCGATGCCGAACTACGCGACGCTGCTGACGTATCCGATCTCAGCGGAGCTCTCGAATTTGTATGTGCCGGGGATCCAGACGGATGGGCGGTCGACGGGCGAAGCGGGTGGTGATTGGGATTGCGGCGGACCCGGTGGGGACGATTGTCGCGGAGTTTCTGCCGGACGTGGCGAAGCATATTCATATCCACGTGCAGTTTGTGCAGGAGGTGGTGGAGCGGGCGATGACGGGGGAGCCGACGACGACGACGCAGTGAGGAGTGGGGAGTAGGAGTTAGGAGATTAAGTAGGAAGAGGGGCCGACTGAAGTCGGCCCCTCGTTTTTCTGAGCGGCTTGCGCTCGAGCTGGGTTTCCGGTTAGAAGGTGGTGGCGACGGTGAAGCGGAAGGTCTTGCGGGGTTCGCGGAGGATGTAGTCGGCGCCGTAGTACTGGATGGCCTGGGAGTAGGTGTAGGCTGCGGCTCCGGGGGCGTTCTGGAACGGGAAGAGAGCCTGGAAGGCGGCGCAGTTGTTGTTGGGGTTGTTGGGGCAGAGCGCGGAGCGCTGCGAGACGTCCTTGTAGAGGCGCAGGGGGTTGTAGGCGTAGAAGATGCGGAACGGCGCGTTGACGATGGGGAGCACGAAGGAGATCTCGGCGCCGTTCGACATGCGCGGAACGAAGTTGGTTCCGGGGACCTCCTGCAGGCGCAGCGGGAACTTCACCGCGGAGCCGCCGATGCAGTTGCCGTTAACCAACTGCGGGCAGCCGTAGAGCGGGGCGTTGAGGGCGGAGATGCCGAGGACGCTCTGGCGAAGCTGGCCGGGCTGGGTGTCGAAGGTCAGGCCGAAGTCGGTGAAGAGGGAGAAGACGACCTGGCTGACGATGGGGATGCGGTACTCGACGTTGGAGGTGATGTTGGTGTCGCCGCCGATGGAGGCGAGGCGGTAGACGGGGATGGGGATCTGGACGCAGAGGTTGTTGGTTGGGTTGGAGGGGTCGCGCGGCACGCAGGGCTGGCTGTCGCCGTTCTCCAGGTTCATCAACGTCCGGGTGGGGATGAAGGTGTAGGGCGAGGAGGCGCGGATGTCGAAGCCGCGGACGTCGTTTTCGCCGCCGCCGTAGATGCGGGCGAAGGGAGGCGCGACCTCGCCGCCGAAGCCGGTGACCTCGTTGAAGAGGATGCGATAGCCGAGGACGTTGCGGCCGTCGGGGTTGCGCTTGAGGCCCTTCATCGGGAAGAACTGGCGCCAGGCGATGGTGGGGGCGAAGTACTTGGTGTTGCCGCCGACGCCGGCGAACTGGAAGGCGGCGTTCAGGTCCTTGCCGCGATGCGGGCCTTCGGCGCGGTCGAGCGTGGAGAAGCTGAAGCTGGGCGTGATGATGGAGGTGATGATGCCGTTGAGCTGGTTCTGGCCGGCGATGCCGGCGCGGAAGGCGAGGGTCTCAAAGACGTTGCGGGTGTTGTCGTTGAAGGTGGTGATGCCGGAGCGCGAGAGCGAGTAGGAGACGCCGACGCGGGCGACGCCGGAGCGGCGGAAGAGCTTGCGCAGCGCGGTGGAGCTGGAGATCGTCAGGCCTTCGGTGGACTGGTTGTAGTTGGTCAGGAGAGATTGCTGCGCGTTGGTCAGGTTGGGGCTCTGACCGTTGGTGATCGCGTAGCTCTTGGCCGGGTTGTAGTCCATCTTCGGGTCGAAGACCTGGATGCCGAGCGAGACGGGCTTGTTGCGTAGGTAGGGCTCGGTGAAGCCGAAGCTGACGTTGCGCGAGAGGTCGCCGATGTTGGCGCTGACGGAGAGGGTTTCGCCGAGTCCGAGGAAGTTGTTGGTCTCGTAGTTGAGGCCGATGAAGGAGCCGGAGAGGCCGGAGATGCCGCCGTTGAGGCCGATGGAGTTCTTGCCCTTCTCCTTGAGCTTGAAGAGGAGATCGACGGTGCCGGCGTCTTCGTTTTCGGTGGGCTGGACGTCCTGGTCGGTCTTGAGGGTATCGAAGTAGTTGAGCTGGTTGAGGCGCAGGAGCGAGAGGTCGACGAGCTGCGAGTTGTAGACCTGGCCTTCCTCGACCATGAGCTCGCGGCGGATGACCTTGTCGCGGGTGATGGTGTTGCCGGAGAACTCGATGCGCGAGATATAGAACTGCTTGCCCTCATCGCACTCGACGTTGAGGTTGATGATGTGGTGGGCGTCGTCGAAGGTGGGGTAGGGGACGCCGATGAACTTGATGTAGCCCTGGCTGCCGTAGGCCTTCTTCAGGTTCTCGAGGCCCTTGGCGAAGAGCTTGCCGTTGAACCAGTCGCCATCCTTGATGGGGAACTGGGCGCGGAGGGCGCGGGTGTTGCGTGAAGGCCTTGTTGTTGGTGAAGGTGATGTGGCCGAGGCGGTAGCGCTCGCCCTCTTCGACGGGGATGAGGATGTCGACGCGCTTGCCGTGCGAGGGGTGGAGCGTGAAGGGGTTGATGCCGCCGGCGTTGCGGACGTTGGTCTCGGGGTCGCCGGTATTGGCCTTGGCGTAGCCCTTCTCGCGATATCTCTCGCGGACGAGCTCGGCGTCTTCGTCGAGCTTGGAGGCGTCGAAGGTGCGGGGGAAGATGTTCTCGAGGAAGATGGAGTGCGGGATGCCGATCGGCTTCGAGAAGTGCATCGCCGAACGGAGCTCACGCGAGCTGAGTGCCTGATTGCCGGTGAAGGCGATCCTGCCGACCTTGACTGTAGGCCCTTCCTTGATGTGGAAGGTGAGCTCGACGGACGCCGGAGGGATTGTCTTCACCTCGGTGCGGATGACGGCGTACTGGTGACCGTGCTCGCCGAGCATTTCCTTGAGGACGACCTCGGCGCGCTTGAGCTTGGTGGGGTCGTACTGGCTCTCGACGGAGAGCGGAACCTTTTCCTTCTTGAAGCGGTCGAGAACGTCGGAGACGGAGAAGGAGTTGAGGCCCACGTAGTTGATGGCGCGGATGGTGGGCTTCTCGCGCACGTAGACGAGGAGCTGGACGCACTTGGGATCGTCGACGCGCTCGATGCGGACGTCGTCGAAGTAGCCGGTGTTCCAGAGCGAGTTGAAGGTCTGCTCGACGGCTGCGGGGTCGTAGGTATCGCCGGGCTGCAGGTAGGTGCGGGCGAGGATGGATTCTTTGGGAATGCGCCGGTTGCCGATGACCTGCACGGGGCAGAGGATCTGCGGTGTGGAGGGCGCGGCCTGGAACTGCGGGCGGGCCTGTATCTGCGCGGAGGCGGGCGCAGATACAAGGGCGACGGCGCCGAGCAGCAATGAAAGGAACGCCGTAGAACAGCGGAGAGCAAAGCGGCTCGAGCGCATGCGCACAGGCTGGGACGTACACTTCAGGGAGCTTGCGCTCACTCGCATTCCGGTAAAGATAACCACACCCTCACTGCTGTTTTGCTCTGAACATTGTTCCCGATGCTGCGGTGCCTGGGGGCCAGACCTTCAGGAAAAATGTTTGATCCTGCACGCTCTCGGCGGGAAATTTGATTATAGGGGAGATGTGGCGTGGAGGGCGAACGAGAGTCACGGTTGCGGCAATGGAAACGAGAGGTTTTGTTCAGTTTTGAGTGGAAGAGTTGTGGCCGGTCGGGTCAGCGGGTGCTGTAGGGCGCGGTGATCTGGACGAGGTTGGCTTGCGCGAGGAAGGCCTTGAGTGCGGCGGCGAGTTGCGGCTCGATGACGGACGTGGGTGAGACGGCGTCGAGGCGATTCCACTTTGAGTAGGACAGGCACGCTGCGGGTGTGGTCGGCGGACATGGGAAGCTCGCGGTGTGGGCGGGCGAAGAGCAGCGTGACGTGCTGGGTGGTCTCGGAGTACTGGCGGCAGGCGCCGGCGTCGCAGACGGTGGAGGCTTCGAGGCGCTGGGTTACGCCGTTGTTGTAAGCCGCGCCGGTGAGGTCGATCTGACCGCCGGGTGAGGGTGCGGCGATCTGGCCGTGCCAGGTGGGATCTTCTCCGCGCGCAATGTGACAGACCTCGGCGTCGTGCACGCCGAGCTCGGGCGAGATGCCGAGGGCTATATGTGGTGACGGCCCTGCGCCGGGAGCGGTGGGCAGAGCGTAGTCTCCCCAGACGTACACGACCACGCCTTCGAGCGTGGTGTCGGTCCAGGTGCGGACGAGGTTGTAACTGCCGATGTGTTGTGGGAGGCCGGCGGGTGTGGGGCGTTGCGCGTCGTAGCGGGCCTGGAGGCGGAGAGCGTGGATGGCTTCGGCTCCGAAGATGGCCGAGAGCGCGAGCACGGCGGCGATGCGGAGGAGGAAGGGGCCGGCGAGGCGCTGCGGAGGGCTTACGACGGGGCGGTCGGGCAGGACATCAGCCGGGGCTTCCGGACTACGGCGGAGGCGGTCCGCGACGGCGAAGAAGATGACGAGTGCGAGAACGAAGAGGCAGCCGCCGATGATGAGGTCGGCCTGGCGGGCGTGGTTCTGCCACCAGGTGTGGCCGAGCGCGATCTTGTAATAGACGACGAGCAGGCAGAGGCGGAGGAAGTTGAACACGTAGCCGAGCAGGACGGCGCCGATGACGACGGGGGGAAACAAGGCCCAGCGGAAGCGGTAGAGATAGGCGACGACGAGTGCGGCGAGGCCGAGCGTGATGGCTCCGCGGATGCCGTTGCAGCCGGGCGCGATGAACATGCCGAACTCGGGCGTGAACATGAGGCGGAGCCTGTCCTGGGTGAGTGGCTGGCCGAGCGCGTGGGCGAAGGCGCGGGCGACGGAGGCGGCGGCGTGCTGGAGTGGGAGATCGATATAGCGGCTGAACGTTTGCGGGACGGGGATGACGGCCCACATGAGCAGCACGGGAAACCAGGCGGCGCGGAGCAGACGCTTGCCGCCGAGGAGGAGCACCATGCCGGCGGCGTAGACGACGGCGACGAGCGGGAGCGGAGGGATCTGGAGCAGCCAGTCCTTGTTGACGGTGACGATGAAGAGGGTCTGGTCGCGCAGGAACATGAGCGCGGCGGAGGCGGCGAGGACGGCGAAGCCCCACCAGGTGCCTTCGGTCTCCCAGCCGAGGCGGCGCCACTCGCGAAGGATGAGGGCGGCGCAGACGAAGGGGACGACGAGCCCCATGGACTTGAGGTCGTCGGTGCGCCAGATGGTCCAGAGCATGCGGACCGAGCTGAAGATGGTGAGCAGGCCGGCGGTGGCGGCGAGGCAGGCGAGCGCGGCGACGGTGTGGGGCGGAAGAGAGATGTCGCGGCGGGAGCGCACGCCGTCTGGCCGCTCTGGCGGGTCTGTCACGTTTGGGAGGGACGCGGGCACGCTGCGGCCAGATTACAGGAGAGACACCTGTGGCGTGAGGGGGCGACGGGGTAGACGGAATTTTGGGGAGCTTACTTCTGCTTTGGATCCGCGGCGTGCGCGTACGCGCGTGCGCAGTGAAGAGACCGCGAAGACTCCGCCGGCGAGGCCGGCGAGGACCAGGGTGGGGTTCTCGGGCGAATCGTCGCATCCGCTCTGGGCATGGGCCGGCAGAGCGAGGATCAGGGGGAGCGCAAGCGCTAGAGACAGGATGGTCTTTTTCATCATCGATCCTTATTCCGGTCCTTGTTCTGGCGTTCTGCTTGCCGTTCTGCCCCGGGCGTGCGGCCCGTGACACCGGGGGAAATTTCTTCGGGCTACGGATGCTCTGGCGCCCTTTTTACGTACAGGGCAGGGATAACCGCTGCCTTGAATACGTGATGTCAGAATACGGGCGTGGGATGGCTAGCGTCAATTCGGGGTTTCGCCACGAAGGTATCGCTTTCAGCTACACCAAAGGTCGTAGTGAAATGATTTCAGGCGGGTTGCGCCGGCAGGGCCGGACGGGGTCCGCAAGTGCGTTTAGAATCGCCAGAGAACGGGCAGGAGGCAACAGGACGATGGCGACAGGAATGGCTGGAATTGAGGCGCTGAAGGGACTCTCCGGGCAGCTGAAGACACGGATGGACAAGGCTGTGGAGGACTTCCGCAACAACCTGATGAGCGTCCGGACGGGGCGGGCGTCGATCCACATGCTGGATAGCGATCCGGGTGGAGCAGTATGGCTCGGAGGTGCCGCTGTCGCAGGTTGCCACGCTGAAGACGCCGGAGGCGCAGCTGATCACGATCGAGCCGTGGGACAAGTCGATTGTGGGCGCGATCGAGAAGGCGATCCGGGCGTCGAACCAGGGGTTCAACCCGAACCACGATGGCAAGATTATTCGCGTGCCGATTCCGCCGATGACCGAGGAGCGGCGGCGGGATACGGTGAAGCACCTGGCGACGGTGCTCGAGGACCATAAGACGTCGATCCGCAATATTCGCCGCGATGGCAACGAGACGGTGAAGAAGGCGGCCAAGGACAAGCAGATCTCGGCAGATGACGAGAAGCGCGCGAATGATGAGGTTCAGCAGCTGACGGATGCGTCGATCAAGCGGATCGAGGAGCTGTTCAAGGCGAAAGAGAAAGAGGTCATGACGGTCTGACCATTGCATGGAGCCATTGCATGGAGCGGACGCGCTTCGCGCCGCTTGCATGGACTCCATTGCAACACGAGAAATGAACAGCAGATGAGAGCGGGGCGTGTGCCCTGCTCTTTTCTTCTTCCTGTTTAGGCGTCGAAGCCGACGGCTTTTTGGAGCATGGGTTCTTCGGCGTCGAGGAGGGCGTCGGCGACGGCGGCGGCTTCGCGGGCGGCCTGGAGATCGTGGACGCGAATGACGTGTGCGCCGGCGAGGATTGCGGCGACGTTGCCGGCGATGGTGGCGACGCGGCGGGCGTCGGCAAGTGGCAGATCGTCGGGCTGGAGATGCTTGACGGCTTTGCCGAGGAAACCTTTGCGGGAGAGCCCGACGAGCAGTGGGCGGCCGAGCTCGTGCAGACGCGCAGAGGCCGGCAAGCAGGACCATGTTTTCGTTGTCGACCTTGCCGAAGCCGAAGCCGGGGTCGATGAGGATGCGGTCGCTGGAGAGGCCGGAGGCTTCGGCGAGGGTGAGGCGCTCGCAGAGACCGGAGAAGACGATGGGTAGAACTTTGGAGCGGCGGAAGGCGGGTCTGGAGCTTCCACTGCGTGGGCCGGCCGCGGGTGTGCATGAGGACGACGCCGCAGCCGGAGTCGGCGACGGTGCGGGCCATGTCGGTGTCCCACTCGAGGCCGGAGACGTCGTTGATGATTTCGGCGCCGGCGCGGAGGGCGGCGCGCGCGGTGGACGGCGTGGTAGGTGTCGACGGAGATGATGGCGTGGGGACGCTCGCGCAGCAGACCTTCGAGGACCGGGAGAAGGCGGGCCTGCTCTTCGGCGGCGGAGATGGGCATGGCGCCGGGGCGGGTGGACTCGGCGCCGAGGTCGAGGATGTCGGCGCCGTTGTCGTGCGCGTGGATGGCGGAGGCGATGGCCTCGTCGGCGGTGGTGCGGCCGTCGCCGGAGAAGCTGTCGGGGGTGACGTTGATGATGGCCATCAGGCGACGTGCGGGTACCGAGCTGCAGCGCGCGAGTGCGGAGCTGCCAGCGGTACAGCGGACGTGCGGCCAAAGACATGGGCGCCATTGTAGACATAATCGCGCATGGAGATGTGAACGAATGTCGGCAATCTGTCCGGAGAATGGGGCGGAATTTTTGGCGCGGATGAATGTCGCGGGCGCAAGCGGAACAAAACAGGGCTCGCGTAGACTGCGTTGCATGCAAGATTGTGTGGATGAAGGTGGCGCGCGGAATGTGTGGCGCGGCGCTGGGCAGCTGTTGTCGTGTGCTGTTGCGCGGCGCAGACGGCGGATGTGCCTGCGGCTCCGGTGGTGCATCCGGTGTTTCCGAGTGGGACGGCGACGCCGCTGGGGGAGCAGATTGCGGCGTTGTTGGCGGATCCGAGCGGTGAGCCGGGCGCACTGGGGCATTGCGGTGACGGCGATGGATGGGACGCCGGCGGAATTTATGGGCATGGATGAGGGGAAGCTGTTCCGGCCGGCGTCGAACGCGAAGCTGTTTACGACCGCGGCGGCGATGGCGCTGATTGGTCCGGATGCGACGGTGACGACGAAGATTGTCGGCGAGCTGGATGCGCATGGGACGGTGAAGGGCGATCTGACGATTGTGGGCGCGGGAGATGCGAATCTCGCGAGCGATGATCTGCCGTATGTGGCGCCGGCGCTGCGGCCGAAGGGACCGCAGCCTGCAGCCGGTTGGGTTGGATGATCTGCGCGCGATGGCGGATCAGCTTGTGGCGAAGGGCGTGAAGCGGGTGACGGGGCGGATCGTCGGGGATGACTGGCTGTTCGCGTATCAGCCGTTTGCGGATAGCTGGGACGTGGGCGATCTGGTGTGGGGCTATGGGGCGCCGGTGAGCGCGCTGACGATTGCGGATAACGAGATGAAGCTGACGATCACGCCGGGGACGCTGCCTGGAGCGCCGGGAGGAAAGCCTGGAGTTATGCCGAAGGTGACGCTTGAACAGAATGGCGTGCCGTATTACACGGTGGATTCGCAGGTGCAGGTGACGCCGGCAGGGACGGGCAGCCATGTGGATGTGGAGCGGATGCCGGGTAGCCGGGTGCTGCGGGTGTATGGGTCGATGGCGGTCGATGCGCAGCCGGATGTGGAGCATGTGAGCATCGATGATCCGGCGCTGTATACGGCGATGGCGCTGAAGCAGATGCTGGTGGAGCGCGGGGTTGCGGTGAGTGGCGAGGCCGCGGTGCTGCATCGGCGAGGTGAATGATGGCCATGGATTTCTAGTCAGAGTTGATGCGCGACCCTGACGGAGTGCGAGCAGTCACGGACGGGCGCGGATACGAGCGTAGGATGCGGCTGCTCCTGCATGCTCCCGACGATCAGTGGCGAAGTGCTGGCTTCGCATGCATCCGCACCGCTGGCTGAAGATGTCACGCTGACGTTGAAGGTGTAGCCAGAACCTGCATGCGGAGTTGCTGCTGCACAGGCTGGGGCTGCTGAACGTGTGCCCGGGACAAACGACGGTCGCAGGGCGCGCGGATGAGGCGGGCGTTTCTGCTGCATGCCGGGCTTGATCCGGGAGATTTTGTTTTTTATGACGGGTCGGGGTTGAGTGGGCATGATCTGGTGACGCCGCGGGCGACGGCGCAACTGCTGGCGTATGCGGCGAAGCAGCCGTGGTTTGCGCAGTGGAAGGCGGCGCTGCCGGTGGGGGGCGAGGATGGAACGCTGGCGTCGCGATTTGCGGATGCGCCGCTGAAGGATCATCTGTTTGCGAAGACGGGAACGCTGGGCGAGAGCCGGGGATTGTCAGGGTATGTGGATACGGCGAGCGGGAAGCAGGTGATCTTTTCGATCTTTGTCGATGATCATGCGCCGGTTGGGTCGAATGACCGCAAGGTGATGGATGAGATTGTGGCGGCGATTGCGGCGGCGAATTGAGCTGCAGTGAGCTTCCCTCAGGGGCTGAAGCCCGGTCCCTATTTCGGCGGTTGAACGGCACGGCTGAAGCCGTGCCCCTTCAAAACGTCGCTCCACCTTGCCAGTGCGGCCTCAGGCTGTTATTTCCTACTTGGGCGTGTGCTGCTTGATGTAGCTGCGGAGTTCGAGGTTGAGCTCGAGGGCTTTGTTGACGCCGGATTCGAGCATGCGCAGCCAGTCGCTGGCGGGCTCTTTGAGCTCGGCCATGGAGAGCAGGTAGCTGGTCTGGACGATGATCTCGAGGGCGTTGGAGAGATCGTGCGCCATGCGGCGGATCTCGAGCGCAAGCTCCTCCGGAATCTGCTGGGACGATGCCGTGGATGGGCCGGCCGTCGAGGGCTCACTCATGTGCGCAACAATGCTCCCTTGCCGCTTGAGAGTTCTTGTCTGAGAGAAGACGCGAACTGGTTGGCACAGTTTACGCGGGCGGCGATGGAATTGACAGGGGGTGACCGGTTTGAAACACTAGGGCTTCACGGGGCAGGCGCGGTGGGCGTCCGGCTGATGTGAGCCGAAGTGGCGGAATTGGCAGACGCGCATGGTTCAGGTCCATGTACTCGCAAGGGTGTGAAGGTTCGAGTCCTTTCTTCGGCACCAAAATACAGACAGTAGATTGGTAGACGGTAGCAGTAGAGGCGGCAGCCTCGTTTGTAATTGGTAACTTCTTGTTTCTGCTACCGGAGGACTCAGTCAAACGATAGACGCTGTGGACCGAAGCGGGGGTGGGGGGTGATGCTTCCGTTCGGGCGAGTCCACCTTTGGGGGGTGTCGCGCGAGGCTCGGCGCGCGAGAAAGTAGGGCCCTGTCGTGGTTGAAACGGAGCCGAAATGCACAGCTTGCTTGTAGCTGCTGTCTTTGTGTTGATGGTCTTATCGCCTTGTCTTATGACTCTCCGGTGGCATCCGGAGAAGGACGAAGACTGGGATTAACACGAAGCCTGCCAGCACTGTTTGACCCCACAAAAAGCCGCGCCATGAGGAGTGAGGAACGTCGCATCCAACGCCTAACGCGGGCCGAGTGCCCCCGGGAGGTTTGGAAATGGCAGAGCGTTTAGCGGCGGTAACGGGCGCGTCGAGCGGAATTGGTTTCAACCTGGCGAAGGTGTTCGCCGAAAACGGATTTGACCTGGTCATCAACTCGGCCGGGGAGCGGCTGGAGGATGCCGCGGACACGCTGCGAGGACTGGGCGTCGACGTAACCGAGGTGCAGGCGGACCTGGCGACGCGCGAAGGCTGCGACGAGTTCTGGCGGGCGGTGGAAGGCACAGGGCGGACCCTGGACGCGATTGCGATCAATGCGGGCGTGGGCGTCGGCGGGCTGTTCTACGAGACGGATCTAGATAAAGAAC
The DNA here is from genome assembly GCA_963777205.1 of uncultured Acidobacteriaceae bacterium. Lineage (GTDB taxonomy): Bacteria > Acidobacteriota > Terriglobia > Terriglobales > Acidobacteriaceae > Granulicella. Next base: position 1,281,132 of record CAVZPQ010000001.1, read on the forward strand.
TGAACCTTGTCCGGCTCAACTGCGAGAGCACGGTGCACATCGCGAAACACGCGGTGAAGAAGATGCTTGGGCAGGGTGAGGGACGGATCCTGATTACGTCGTCGATTGCAGGCGAGATGGTGGCGCCGCGCGAGGCGGTGTATGCGGCATCGAAGGCGTTCGATCTGTCGTTTGCGAAGAGCCTGCGCGCGGAGATGGAGCTGGTCGACCATGGAGTGACGGTGACTGTGCTGCAGCCGGGACCGACGGACACAGACTTCTTTCATCGCGCGGGCATGGACAATACGCAGGTTGGAACGGAAGGCAAGAAGGATTCCGAACCGTACGATGTGGCGAAGGAAGGCTTCGACGCGCTGATGAAGGGCGAGAAGCACGTGTATGCGGCGAGCTGGAAGGTGAAGATGGAAGGCGCGATGGCGAATGTCACGCCGGATGCGGTGAAGGCCTCGATGCATGAGAAGCAGGCCAAGCCGCTGAATGAGAAGTAGATTTCAGATTGCAGATTTTAGATGTTAGAAAGGGCGCCGCGTTTATAAGCCGGCGCCCTTTTTTCATGGTCGCGACTCGGGTTGATCGGGCCTTCTAACATCTAAAATCTTGATTCTAAAATCTCGCACCTCAGTGATAGAGCGCGGCCTCGAAGCTGCGGATCTTCGCTTCGTCCCAGGCGTGCGGAGGACTTGCGCCAGACATCGCCTTTCTGCTCCATGAAGTTGGGGAAGTTCGAGCGGCAGAAGCTCTCGCGCGCGGCGAAATCGATGAAGCCTTGCGGCGTTCCGTCGATGTAGAAGACGGCCTGCTTGCCGTCGCGGGACCACTGGATGGCGGCGAGGCGTTCGCGGTCGGAGTCCGGGAGAGAGCGGACGTTATAGATGAGCATGGCGTCGAGGATGCTCTGCTCTTCGCTGGGCCAGGAGCGGTCGCACGCATAGAGGTACCCGGCGGAGCCCTCGTCTTCAAAGACAACCTGCCAGGGAACGATGGGCGAGTTCGAGGTGAGCTTGGCGCGGCCGGGCGTGAAGGTGAGCGAGTCCATACAGAGCTAGGTTACAAGGCGGCGCGCGGGGCGAGGCGGCGCGCACGCCTCAACCTGTAGCGGCCCAGCTTTGACCTGTACCCTAGATGAGTGAGATTGCGAAATTTTGTGCTCGGCCGAGCGCAGCGTGTCGCGGCCGTGCTTCTTTTGTTGTTGTTTGCGGAGTGTCTGTACACGATTGCGCACCAGCCGCTGGATGCGAATGATTACCGCTACGCGCGGTGCGGGCGCGAGATGTGGGAGCGGCCGTCGGCGATCCAGGGATACTTCACGACGTGCGGGAACCTGAACGGCGATGGAACGTTCGCCTACAGGCTGGCGGGATTGCCACTGACTGCCCAGCGGATGGTGCTGCTCGGCGTGGATCATTTTCGGAAGCCGGAGAACCGGCTGTACAGCGGAGGCTCGCTGAACGGGACGACGTGGGAGGCTCGGCATGAGCTGAGCTACGTGAAGTACCTGATGCGGCTGCCGTTTGTGCTGTTCGCGATATGGGCGGGCGGCGGACTGTGGTGGGTGTCGCGACGGCTGTTTGGGAATGAGGGCGGAGCGATTGCGCTGGGGCTGTATGTGCTTTGTCCGGAGGTCGTGCGGTATGCGGCTCACCCGAATGATGAGGTGCTGGCGCTGTGGGGTTTGTATGGACTGGTGTATACCGCGATCGGCGTGGCGCATGCGCTGCAGGGGCCGCGCACCAAGTGGAAGCCGCGCATTGTGCTGCTGGCGACGGCGCTGGGGCTGACGGCCGCGGCGCATCTGCTGGCGGCGATTGTCGGGTTCTTCGCAGGGCTGGCGTTCTTGCTCTATCTGGCGGAGCGGCGGCGCAGCTACGTGATGCAGATCATGATCTTCGCTGCGCTGGGCGCATTCGTGATCCTGTTTGCGTCGTTCGGGTTCCGGCCGTCGGCGTTCGTGTATGTGTTCACGGGAGGGAGCGCGCGGTTCTGGTTTACGACGGCGGGGTTGAGAAGCTTCTGCACATCGCATGCGGATGCCGGAATTGTGGTTGCGTTGGCGGTGGCGCTGGTGGTGTATGCGACGAGCCGGCCTAGCCGGTACTTCGGCAATACGACGCCGCTGATTATGACGGTGGTGCTGTTTCTTCTTTACACGACCCAGGTGGTCAGCGCGCCGTGGGTTTGGGCGCTGCCGTTTCTGTTTACGTTTATCGGTGGGGTGTTCGCGGATATTCTCGAGAGCCGGCAACGCAAGCTGTTTCTTGCGCTGAGCGTCGGCGATCCTGGTGACGCAGGCGGCGCTTTGCTGGACGAGCCTTGCCGGGCTGACGGTCTAGATCGCGGATTCTGAGGCGGGAGTGTTCTTCAGGCGACACGTCGGTTTGTGCATCTAAACGTTGACAGCCCGGTTACGCTGTTGCTGAGACTCCCGAGGCTGCACTGACTTGATGACACGACGCACGCTCTGCTCCCTGTTTGCCTTTCTCCTGCTGGCTTCCCTTCTTCCACTTGGCGGCTGCCGCGGCGGCTTCAAGGCCGTATGGGCGAAGTTCCACCATCGGCGCGCGAAGTCCAAGGAAAATACGACCGACTACGCGGACAATATCTCTGCGCTGGTGGGCGCGAACAAGCTGCAAGGAATGCGCTGGCCGGACTACACGGATTTTCAGCAGCAGGTGCAGGAGTTCTACGACGGCCGCAATTATGAGCTGGCGTGGACGCGCGATCTGAAGCCGACCGAATCGGCGAACGCGCTGATGCAGTTGTTTTCGAATGCGGCGCAGAAGGGGCTTGTGCCGGCGGATTACGATGCAGACCGCTGGCAACAGCGCGTTCAGAAGCTGCAGCAGATTCGTAAGGCGACATGATGATTCGGACCAGGCGCAGGACGAGGTTGCGCAGTTCGACGTCGCGATGACTGTGGCGCTGATGCGCTACTTGTCAGACATTCATCTGGGGCGGATTAATCCGCAGTCGCTGAACTTCGATATCGATGTGCCGAGCCGGCGGGCGAAGTTCGATGTGGCGTCGCTGATCGACAACGATTTCGTGGATGCGGATGCGCATGAGATCGATGATCAGATCGCGAAGCTCGAGCCGCAGAATCCGATATATAAGGCGACGGAGCAGGCGCTGCCGAAATATATGGCCATGGCCCAGCAGCAGAGCGGAATGGGAATGCTCCGCAGCCTTTGCCTGCGGTAAAAAAGCCGATTGCTAAGGGGAGTTATGCGGCGCTACCGGAGCTGTGGGCGAGGCTGCAGATGGAAGGCGATGCGCCTGCCAATACGCCGGCTCCCGCGGAGTACGACTCGACGGTTGCCGCGGCGGTGAAGCACTATCAGGAGCGCAACGGGGTGACTGACGATGGCAAGCTGTCGCAGCTGACTGTTGATGCACTGAATGTTCCGATGAGCCGGCGCGTGCAGGAGATTGATGATGCGCTGGAGCGCTGGCGCTGGCTGCCGGACAACTTCCAGCAGGCACGTGTGATGGTGAACCTGCCGGAGTTCTATGTACGCACGTATGACGAGGATCACAATCTTGTGTTCAAGATGAAGGTTGTGGATGGCGAGGCTGAGGGTAATCACGACACTCCGATGTTTGTGCGCACGATGCGGTATGTGATCTTCCGGCCGTTCTGGAATCTGCCGATTTCGATCATCAAGAAGGAGCTGGTGAAACATCTCGGCTCGCGGCGGCGAAGCTTACATGGAGAAGAACAATTACGAGGTGACGAAGGCGGACGGCACACCGGTTACTGGATGGACGGTGGACGACCTGGTGCATGGGCGCTACAACGTGCGGCAGAAGCCGGGGCCGAAGAATTCGCTGGGGCTGGTGAAGTTCATGTTTCCGAACGAGTATGACGTCTACATGCACTCGACGCCGGAGATGAATCTGTTCAACCTGACCCGGCGTGACCGGTCGCACGGATGCATTCGGTTGAATGATGCGGAGAAGATGGCGGACTGGGTGCTCGACGGGCAGGGAGACTGGGACGCGGACAAGATTCACGAGGCGATGTTCGGGCCGACGGACGGCAGCCAGCCGGAGGACAACAAGCAGGTTGGACTGCAGAAGACCTTGACGGTGAACATCACGTATCTGACCGCGGAGGCCGATGAAGATGGGACGATGCACTTCTTCAACGACATCTACGGATACGATCAGCAGCTCGAAACGGCGCTGGCCAAGGGCAGACCGTATGAACAGCAGAAGGTGAAGATTAATCCGAAGCTGACGCCGGGCGAGACAGAGTAGCGGCCGTTTTGTTTTGAGCTGCGGCTTCGGCGCGCACGCGGCGCATGAGGTCTTCGAAGCGCTGACCGCGTTTCGGCGTGAAGATGCGTTCGGTGACGACGAGTAATTCAATTCGGTCGAGGCGGAAGCTGCGGAAGTCGTTGCGGGTTTCGCACCAGGCGGAGAGCGTCCAGACACCAGACCAGAACGCGAGTGCGAGTGGGCGCACGATGCGCTGCTCGGCGCGTGAGGCGTCCTCGCCGAGGCGCGTGTAGCTGAACTCGAGTACGGTGCGGCTGAGGCAGGCAGCGTGCAACTGGTCGAGCATCTTGCGATGCGCCATCGGCATCTTGAAGCCGGGCGCGTAGAGCGCGATCGCATCAAGGCGCGCGGCGAGCTCGGCCGGAAGCACGGCTTCGATACGGGCGAGCGCGGATTTGGCGGCACTGACGGACTCTGCTCCACCCCAGGCCTCGACGAGACGAGCGCCGAGAACGAGTGCCGTGAGTTCTTCAGGAGTGAACATGAGCGGCGGCAGGTCGAATTCGCGGCGCAGCGTATAGCCGACGCCCGCCTCACCTTCGATGGGCTGGCCGGCGAGTTGGAGATCGCGCACATCGCGGTAGATGGTGCGCTCGGACACCTGAAGCCGCTCGGCGAGTGCGCGGGCGGTCTTCAGGCGTCCGGAGCGTAGCATCTGGACGATGCGGAAGAGGCGGTCAGCGCGCCTCATACGTGGGCCTCCGTTGCGGCGAGCGAGCTAGTCGCCGCGGCTGTGCAGGCCAACGTGGTTGCCCTCGGAGTCGGTGATGCAGGCGAAGAAGCCGAAGCCGCCGGGGATCTCGGTGCGCGGGACGAGCACCTTGGAGCCGGTCGATTTGGCGCGATCGACGGCGGCGTTGAGCTGGCCGTCGGCGTTGAGGAAGATGATGGTTCCGTCAGTGGCCGGCTTGGTCTGGGGACGCTGAACGATGCAGCCTGCGACGCCGTTTTGTTTGGCCGGGAAGATGAGGCATGGCTCGCCGCCGGGGTACGGGATGAGCTCGGAGCCCAGCACGTTCTCGTAAAAGCCGCGTGCGCGATCGATGTCGGTAACCGGGATCTCAAACCAGGTAATTGCATTCGCTTCAAACTTGCTCATGACTGTTCTCCTCTGTGATGTTGACTACGAATCGCAGAGTAGAACGGGACTGCTGACAGCATACTGTCAGGAGTGTGTCAGGAGGGCAGCAAATTATGGGTGTCTGGCTTAGTACGCGTCTCCGCCTGCCTCGCCGTGCATGGTGTCGAGGTTTTCGAAGCGGGTGAAGTCGGCGAGGTAGGCCATCTGCAGCGAACCGGTGGGACCGTTGCGCTGCTTGGCGATGATGATCTCGGCTTTGCCTTTCAGGTCTTCGTTCTCGCGGTCGTAGTACTCCTCGCGATGGATGAACGCGACGACGTCGGCGTCCTGCTCGATGGAGCCTGATTCGCGGAGGTCGGAGAGCAGCGGCTTCTTATCGCCGGTGCGCTGCTCGCTTCCACGCGAGAGCTGCGAGAGAGCAACCACTGGCACGCTTAGCTCTTTCGCGAGCGCTTTGAGGCCGCGCGAGATGGAGCTGACCTCCTGGGTGCGGTTCTCGAATTTTTTCTGGGACGAACCGGCGGAGCCCGTCATGAGCTGCAGGTAGTCGATGACGATGAGGTCGAGCGCGCCTTCCTGCTGGCGCAGGCGGCGAGCCTTGGCGCGCATTTCGGCGAGCGTGATGCCGGGCGTGTCGTCGACGAACATCTTCGAGGACATGAGGCGGTCGAGCGCGCTGACGAGCTTTCCGCGGTCCTCGCGCGGGATGAAGCCGGTCTGCAGCTTGCGCGAGCCGACCATCGCTTCGCGTCGCGAGCATGCGGCGCAGCAGTGACTCCTTGCGACATTTCGAGCGAGAAGACGGCGACGACCTTCGCGTCGCGGACGGCGCAGTTCTGCGCGATGTTGATGGCCCATGCGGTCTTGCCCATCGAGGGGCGCGCGGCGATGATGATGAGCTCGCCGCTCTGCAGGCCGGAGGTCATCTTGTCGAACTCGATGTAGTGCGTGGCGAGGCCGGTGACCTCGCGGCCTTGCTCGTAGAGCGCGTCGATCGAACCGAAGCTGTTGGCGACGATGTCGGGGATCGCGGAGAGGCCGCGCTGGATCGCGGAGTCGGCTACGTCAGCGAGCTTGGCTTCGACGTTGTTGAGGACCGTGGTTGCGTCCTCGGCCTGGTCGGCGGCGGCGGCCATGCCCTCGTTGAAGATGCCGAGGAGCTGGCGGAGCAGGCTCTTGTCCTTGATGATGCGGACGTAGGACTCGATGTTGGGGTGGCGCGGGATGCCTTCGGTGAGGTACGCGAGGTATGCGGGGCCGCCGATGGCGTCGAGCTCCTTGCGGCGGTTGAGCGCGTCCATGACGGTGATGGTGTCGACGGCGTGGCCGACGCCTGCAGCTCGAGGATGGCGCGGTAGATGCGCTGGTGCGAGTCGAGGAGGAAGTCTTCGGGGCGGAGTTTTTCGGTCGCGTCGACGATGGCCATCGCGTCGAGCAGCATGGCGCCAAGGACCGTGACCTCGGTCTGCACGGACGCGGGCAGACCGTCGTTCAGGGACACGGGAATGGGTTGTGCGGCCATGCGTGGGGAACTCCGAAGAGAGTGATGTCAGTGTAGGTGTGTTGCAGGATTTGGAAGCTGTGAGAATCAGGGTCGCTTACAGGAAAAAGCGACAGCCGAAGCTGCCGCTTTGATTCTGCTTGAGTTACGCTTACTTCGCTGTACGTTCCGCGAAGACTTTCTGCGCGGCGATGAGGCCGTCGCCGAATTTCGCGCCGAGCTGGGGGATGCTCTTGACCACGACCTGCTCCAGCGCGCCGATCAGCGCGATGGTGTCGAGATAGTCGAAGAAGCCGAGGTGAGCGATGCGGAAGATCTGGCCCTTCATCTCACCCTGGCCGTTGGTGATGACTGCAGCGAAACGCGATTTCAGCTCTTTGCAGATCAGCCCGGAGTCGACGCCTTCGGGTGCGTAGATGGCGGTTGCCGCGGCTCCCGGGTTGGCTGCGTTGAACAGCCTGAAGCCGAGTGCCGTGACGGCGGCGCGTGTCATTTCGGCGATGAGTTCTGCGTTCGCGACGAGCTTTTCACGGCCCTTGACGAGATCGCCGTCGGCCTGACCGGCGATCCAGTCGAGCGCGGCGCCGAGCGCGGCGATGAGCGCGACGGCCGGCGTGTAGGCGCTCTCGCCGTTCTTCGCGTTCTTGCGTTCCTTGCGGAGATCGAAATAGTAGCGCGGGTTGTAGGTGGCTTCCATGCGGTCCCACGCGCGCTGGCTGACGGCGAGATAGCTGAGGCCGGGCGGAATCATGACTGCTTTCTGCGAACCGCCGATGAGAACGTCGATCCCCCAAGCGTCCATGTCGAGCGTGGAGGTGCCGAGGCCGGTGATGCCGTCTACGATGAGCAGCGCTTCGCTCTTTTGGTCCTTCAGCAGTTTTGCAACGCCCTCGACGTCATGACGGACGCCGGTCGAGGTCTCGTTAGCCTGGATGAAGATTGCGCGGGTCTCGAGCTTCAGTGCGGCTTTCACTTCGTCGAGCGAGAAGGTTTGTCCGTAGGGCTTGCTGACGAGGTCGACCTCGCAGCCAAAGGCTTTCGCCAGGGCCGACCAGCGCTCGCCGAATTTGCCGGCGGAGAGCACAAGGACGCGATCGCCGGGCGAGGTGAGGTTCGAAACAGACGCTTCCATGGCTCCGGTGCCGGAGCTCGAGAGGATGATGACGTCGTTCTTTGTGCCGACGAACTCTTTGAGCTGCGCGAGCACGCGCTGGTACATCGCGCGGAATTCAGGCGTGCGGTGGTGGATGTCGGCGGCCGCCATCGCGAACTGCGCGGCAGGGAGAAGAGGTGTGGGACCCGGCGTGAAGAGGCGCGTTTTGCGAATCATGCTCTGATTTTATCGGCAGCCGCGTGTGAGGCCGGGTTGATAAGCTGGTGAGTTGGAGCATAAAGGAGGCGAGATGCCGGAGATTGCAGATCGCGTGAACAAGGACATCATCACAGCGATGAAGGCGCGCGAAGAGGATAAAGTGACGGCGCTGCGTATGGTGAAGTCCGCGCTGAAGGGCAAGGAGATCGACAAGCGTGAGCCGCTGACGCCGCCGGAGGAGCAGGCTGTGCTGACGACGCTACTGAAACAGCGGCGGGAATCCGTCGAGCAATTTACGAAGGGCGGGCGGCCGGAGCTTGCAGCGAAAGAGCAGGTAGAGATCGGGCTGATTGAGGGTTATCTCCCGAAGGCCGCCGGTGAAGATGAGGTGCGCGCGATCGTATTTGAGGCGATCGAGCACATCGCCAAGGGCGGTGGCGGCCAGCGGCCGGGGCCGAAGGACATGGGCGCGGTGATGAAGGTGGCGCAGCAGCGGATTCTGGCGAGCGGCATCCGCGCTGACGGAAAGATGGTCAGCGAGTTGGTGAAGGCGGAGCTCGCGAAAGGTGCTTAGGGGCAGGCGCCGGGTGGGATTCAAGCGAGCCTGGGATGCAGGTTCATGAAGCCGGCGTGCTGTTGATATGCGTTCGCGAGTGCACAGGCGCCGGCCTCTGCGTAGAGCGGCGCGAGAAACGTGATGGAGACTGGCGTTCCCGGACCGCCGACGTTGTTCGGCGCGCCGTCTTCGGTGCTGGGCGGAGGCGGTGCATCGTCGCCGCGAATGCCGTTCGGCACGATGACGGCCGGCTGACCGCAGAGATTCGTCGCGGTGAGCTGCGTGCCTCCGCTGGGCGAAACGATGACGTCGAACTGGGTGAAGAGCTCGTACATCTGCTGCATGGCGATCGCGCGTGCGCGCTGGGCCTGGATGTAGTCGACGGCCGGGATGAAGCGCGCCATGCGGAACTGATTGGGCCAGTCGAAGGGCTTCTGGCCGGCGAGTAGAGCGTCGCGGCCGGAGATCGTCAGCTCATCGAATGCTGCCGCGGCCTCGGCTTCCAGAATGCTCAGGAGCGAGCCGAAGTGGAAGCCGGGCATCTCGCAGGCCGTGAGCTTGATGCCGATTGCACGCAGGCGGTCGAGCGTTGCGAAGTCATACTTTGCGTCATAGGCGCGGCGCTCGAACTGCGCTTTGTGCTCTGCTTCGTGTTTCGTGCGGTCGGCTTCGGTGAGCGTTGCGAGCTCGTCTTTGGGCAGCGGCTGCAGTGTCGGCGTGTCGAAGGCAGACTTGATGTAGCCCACGCGCAGCTTGCGAACGTCGATCGTCAAGTCGGCGTTGAACGCGCCGCTGTGCACGCTGAGGTCTCTGCCGTCCGGGCCACCGATGGCGTGCAGCACGAGCGCGCAGTCCTCAACGGAGCGGGCGATGGGGCCGATCTTGTCCATCGACCACGAGAGGGCCATCGCTCCGGTGCGAGGCACGCGACCGAAGCTGGGCCGCAGGCCTGTCGCGCCGCAGCGGGTGGACGGCGATGAGATGGAGCCCAGCGTTTCGGTTCCGATGGCGAACCCGACGCAGCCTGACGCGACTGCGCTTGCCGAACCGGCGGAGCTTCCACTCGATCCCTGGTGAGGGTTCCATGGATTGCGCGTGCGGCCCCCGGGCTTGCCGGATTCTGCGGGGTACCCCCAGAGATCGCCCTGCGCCAGCGCGCCCATGGTCAGCTTCGCGATGAGGACTGCGCCGGCGGCGTCGAGGCGCTTCACGACCGCAGCATCTTCGTCGATCATCTGGTGCTCGAATCCGGCCGCGCCCCACGTTGTGGGATAGCCCTTCACGGCAAGCAGGTCCTTCGCGCCCCACGGGATTCCGTGCAGCGGGCCACGATCGTGTCCGCTGGCGAGCTCGCGGTCGGCTTGCGCGGCCTGCTTCAGCGCGCGCTCGTCGGTGTAGGTGATGACGAACTTCAGAAGCGGATCGTAGCGGCGAAGGCGCGCGAGATACATCTTCGTCAGCGCGACGGAGGTTGTCCTGCGCTGGCGCAGAGCAACGCCGAGCTCGCGCACAGTGGCGAATGCCCAGGCATCGCTGCTGCCGTCTTCGGCGGGACTGTTCGCCTCAGCGATGATCTTCGCGATGCTCGGCGGAGCACCCAGGCGAATTGGTTTGGCCTCCTCGAACATGGGAGGAACCGTGCCGGCGGGGATGGGGTTTGTCATCGCGACGGGCGCTATACCGTTAGCCAGGTGCAACTCGCGAACACGCAGCGCAGCTGTTGCGCTGGCCGACGAGCCCGTCGAGCATCATCTGCTTCTGCTCATCGGTGATATGCACCGCGGCAATCACAGCGGCGGCGTCGATCATCGCTGGCGTGATCGCGGGCCAGCCGCGCAGGTCTTGATCGGCCGAGCCGGGTGTCTGAGCCTTCCCTGGCGGAGCTGCGGCCTGCGGTGACGAGACGAGCGCGAGCAGAGCTCCCGGAAACAGCGTATGGCCGAGCCCGGCCGCGGTACACACGGAGAGCAGCGTGCGGCGGCTGACAGCCGCGGTTGGAAGCAGTGGGATTCGACATGCGAGTGATTATTGCATCCACGCTGGCGGACCAGACGCCGGGGTCGTTGAGGCAAACAGTTGTGCGAGGATGCTGGGATGAGTGAAGCGGCACTGCAGACTGATGCCAGGGGCGTGCATGCCGCAGAGCACGATCTGAAGCGCCAGCTGCGGCTGCGCGACCTCGTGTTCGCGCAGGTCCTGACGGTCGTCGGCAGCTCATGGGTGGGGCTGGCGGCCGGACTTGGACGCGCACAAACGCTGGTATGGCTGCTCGCGCTGGTGAGCTTTTATCTGCCGGTGGCGTTCGCGGTGTTTTATTTCAACCGGGTGATGCCGCTTGAAGGCGGGCTGTACGTATGGGCGCGGGCTGCGTTCGGCGATGCGGTCGGGTTTATGACGGCGTGGAATATTTGGCTGTACGCGCTCTCGAGTATCGCGACGATTCTGTTTCAGATACCGAGCGAGATGTCGTACATGATCGGGCCCTCGGCCGCGGGGCTGCCCGAGAATCATGCGTTCGTTTATTCGCTGCTTGCCGTGCTCGTGATACTGCTCGCCTGGAGCGCGGTGCGCGGGCTATCTCTTGGCAAGTGGATCCACAACATTGCCGGCGCTTCGATGATCCTTGCTTTCGGGCTACTGATTGCTGCGCCAGTTTGGGCGCTGCTGCATGGACATCCGGTGCACTTCCGGCCGTTCACGTTCGCGCTGCCGCATACGGATAAACACTCGCTGGCGCTGATGGGACAGATTTTGTTTGCGTCTGCGGGGCTCGAGTACATCGCGATCCTCGCGGGCGAGACGCACTCCGCTGCTCGCGACATCAGCCGAAGCGTGGTGATCGCAACGCCGATTGTGTTTGCGATGTTTATGCTCGGCACGGGATCGGTGCTTGCGTTTCACAATGCGAATCCGGCCACCGCGATCAATTACATCGCACCGATTCCGCAGACGCTGCGGCTCGCGTTTGAGGGCAATGGCCTGGCAACACTGCTGGCTCGAGTCACGATTCTGCTGCTGCAGATTCGAATCCTCGGCGCGTGCAGCTATTTATTTACCGGAGTCACGCGCCTGCCCATGACGGCCGGATGGGATCATCTGGCGCCGCGCTGGTTCACGCGCCTGCATCCGCGCTTCCGCACGCCCGCGAACTCGATCTACTTCACGACCGCGGTTGTGGCTGCGATGCTGGTCTGCGGGTCCCTTGGCGTGCGCGCGGCAGAAGCATTCGACGTGTTGAATAATGCGTCGACCGAGTTTTACGTGCTCGCCTATATGGCGATGTTTGCAATTGGGATCTTCGGGGCGCGCGAGCTGCGCAACAAGCTTCCGCGATGGATCGTCGCATGGTGCGTGCTCGGCGGGTTGACCTGCATTCTCACCTTTGTGCTGAATGCCTATCCTTTCGTTGATGTGGCGAGCCCGCTCGGATTTGCAGGAAAGATCATGGGAGCGACCGTGATCGCGAATGTGCTGGGATTCCTGCTGTATTGGCGTGCGGCGAATCGGGCGCGGGCGTAAGCAGAGCGTCCGCTTGCGGTCCGCAATGTGGTTCAGTGCAGGCCGAGATGCGCGCTCATCGATTCGAGGCTCTGGCCCTTTGTCTCGGGATAGATGGTGAGGACGACGAAGAACTCGACGATCATCATGCCGGCGAAAAACCAGAACGGAGCGGCGCGGTTGTAGGCCGCAACGATCGGGAAGACGTTCGCGATGGCAGCGTTCATGATCCAGTGCGAGCTGGAGCCGAGCCCCTGGCCTTTGGAGCGGACGTTGGTCGGGAACACTTCACTCAGGTAGACCCAGATCACGGCGCCCTGCGAGATCGCGAAGAAAGCGATGAAGCCGATGAGCAGCGGCAGTAAGAGATTCTGGTGAGAGCCGGAGGTGTAGACAAGCGCCACGCCGATAAGGCAGATCGCGTCGCCGACAGCGCCGATCAGCAGCAGCGTCTTGCGGCCGAGCTTATCGATGAGGCTGATTCCAAGCAGCGTTGCCAGCAGGTTGGCAATGCCGATGAAGACCGCCTGCAGGTCTGCGCTGACAGAACTGAACCCGGCACTCCGGAAGATGTCATTCAGGTAGTAAAGGATGGCGTTGATGCCGGAGAGCTGGTTGAAAAAGGCGATCGAGACAGCGAGGAAGATCAGCAGCTTATAGCGGGGTACGAAGAGGTGATCGTGCGCGGCGCCGCTCTCGGCTTCGAGTGAGCGGCGGATGGCGTCCACCTCGGCTTCTGAATCCGGCGAGCCCAACTGGAAGAGGATGCGTTGCGCCTCTTCAAAGCGACTCTGCGATACGAGCCAGCGCGAGCTGTGTGGAACAGACAGCAACAGGATCAGGAAAAGCACGGCCGGCAGAAGGCCCACGGCGAACTGCCAGCGCCACTGGACTGCGAGCGACGGGACAAGATGCGCGACGATCGCGTTCGACAGATAGGCGAGCAGAATTCCGATGACGATGTTGATCTGGAAGAGGCCGACCAAACGCCCGCGCGATTTTGCGGGCGCGAGCTCCGCGATGTAGACGGGGCCGAGCACGGACGATCCGCCGATGCCGATTCCGCCGAGCGCGCGGAATAACAGCAAGGTCCACCACGAACCGGCAAGCGCGCAGCCGAGTGCGGAGATCACATAGAGCAGACCCATCCAGCGCAGGGCGGCGCGGCTGCCGATCCGTTGACCGAACGGGCCGCTCAGGATGGCGCCGGCCACCGTGCCGTACAGCGCGACGGCGACGGTGAAGCCCTTCTGGCCCTCGGTGAGCGCGTAGTGCAGTTGCAGCGCGTGCGTGGTGCCGGCGATTACGGCGGTGTCGAAGCCGAACAGCAGGCCGCCGAGGGCCCCGGTAAGTGCGCTGCGAGCGAGCAGCCAGGCTGCTCCTCTCTGCTCATTGGCCATCTTTCGCCTCCCTTGCGACCTGGTTGTCTCCCTGGGCCTGCAGTTTACGCAGGGTAATCCAGGCGTACTGCGCGGCTGAGAGTGGCGCGAGAACGGCAATGGCGCGCAACAGCCAGAATGTCACGGGCGCGAGGTTCCACCCGTGAATCATCTTTGAGGTCATGATCAACAGCACGGTCAGGATCTGCAGAAAGGTGTTGCTCTTCCCCAGCCAGCTCGGGCGGAAGTCGCGCACCAGGTTGGTTACGTACAGCAGCGTCGAGATGAGCAGAATGCCGAGATCACGGCTGAAGACGAGCACCGTGACATAACGCGGGATGATGCCGACGTGAGTGAGGACAAGGAAGAGCGTGCTGAGAAGCGCTTTGTCCGCGATCGGGTCGAGGAACTCACCGAGCGTGGTGCGCTGCTTAAGGGCGCGGGCGAGCAGGCCGTCGAGACCGTCGGACAGGCCGGCCAGCCAGAGCAGAACGTACGCGACCTTCCAGTGCCCGTCGAGGATCTCGATGACGAGGAAGGGAACCGTGAAGAGCCGAAGGATGGTGAGCACGTTCGGCGCAGAGCGAAGCTGGTGGACGGTCTTCAAGGGGCGCGATTTGCATGGTATCTGATTTGTGCTGTTTGGGATGCAATGCTTTCAGGAGTCAAGCGTCTTCTCGAAGACCATGGAAATTTTGCTCTGCCGATAACCATCCCGCAAATAGAAGCGGTGCGCGCCTTCCCGTGTGCTGCGGGAGGTGACGCGGATCTTCGCTGCGCCGTGCTCCCGCGTCCAGGCTTCGGCGCATTCGCAGAGCCGCTTTCCGATTCCGGCCCCGCGGAACTCGTCCCGGACGACGAGACCACCGATGAGGCCGAAGAGGTCGGACTGCAGGCGCCACTCCAGCGAGACCTCGATCCAGCCAACGATCTCCGCGCCCAGTTCGGCCACGAAACCCGCCTGCCGCTGTGTGTCGCGGTGAGCGGCAAGCCAGTCGCGGACCTGCTCGGCAGTGCGGTCATAGCCCAGCTCGCTCGCGAGACGCGCGACTGTTTCGGCATCGCGGGGGTGCATCGGCCTGATCGTTACTTGAGCGGCGTCGTTCATGCTCATTTTGGGCGGCCCTCCGGGTGAATTCAGACCGCATTGGTCTTGCTTTCGGTTCTCGCCGGGCCGTACACTGAGAACGGCCGAAAAGCACTGTTTTGCCTGTGTCTGCCCAGGTGTTTTGTACCGCGTGTGGCCATATTACCGATGCTGCGTCTGACCAAAAAAGCGGATTACGGGCTGATGGCCCTGAAGTTCCTCGCCGAGCAGGCGCAACCGGCGAACGGGCGGCTGGCGCACTCCGCCAGCGCGTCGGCGAAGGCGATCGCGGAGGCCTATCATATTCCGCCACAGCTGCTTGCGAAGATTCTGCAAACGCTTACACGCGCGGGCATTCTGGTTTCCACGGCGGGCACGAACGGCGGGTATTCGCTGGCCAGGCCGGCAGCGGAGATCAACGCCTTCGAGGTCATTCGCGCGATCGACGGTCCGCTGTTTATCACCAGTTGCATCACGATTCATGGAACCTGCGACCTGCATGGCACCTGCACCATCAAAGAACCTCTGCGCAAAGTAAATGATTCGATCAAAGACATGCTCAGCGGGATCAGGATCGCGGACCTGGCTGAGACCGAGGAAGCCGACACACCGCCCGCGCCGGTTGCCGCAGGGCTGGTCACGATTGCACTTTAGAGTTTTCTGAACGCTGGGCGTTGAGCCCTGAATAGAAGTCAAGATCACACACGGCGCCAAGCGCTGATTTTAGGAGCACACATCATGGCTGAGACACTCGGAATGAACGTTACGCACACCGACGAGGCGCTGCCGCCCGGCGTCAAGCTGCCGATTTACATGGACAATCACGCGACGACGCCGCTCGATCCGCGGGTGCTCGAGGCGATGATGCCGTACCTGACGACGATCTTCGGGAACGCGGCGAGCCGCAATCACAGCTTCGGCTGGGAAGCTGAGGGCGCGGTCGAGAAGGCGCGCGAGCAGGTTGCGAAGCTGATTGGCGCGACGGCGAAGGAGATCATCTTCACCTCCGGCGCGACGGAGTCGAACAACCTCGCCATCAAGGGCATCGCGGAGATGTACCGCGAGCGCGGCAACCACATCATCACGCAGGTGACGGAGCACAAGGCCGTGCTCGACACGTGCAAGAAGCTGGAGAAGCAGGGCTACCGCGTGACCTATCTGCCGGTGCAGGCGGATGGGCTGGTCGACCTTGAAGACCTGCGCCGTGCGATGGACGACAAGACCATCCTGGTCACGATCATGTACGCGAACAACGAGATCGGCGTG
The DNA here is from genome assembly GCA_963777205.1 of uncultured Acidobacteriaceae bacterium. GTDB lineage: Bacteria > Acidobacteriota > Terriglobia > Terriglobales > Acidobacteriaceae > Granulicella. The sequence goes on from CAVZPQ010000001.1 coordinate 1,297,090, forward strand.
ATTCAGCCGATTCGCGAGATCGGAAAGCTCTGCCATGAGAAAGGCGTGCTCTTCCACACCGACGCGGTACAGGCTGTGGGGAAGGTTCCGGTGAATGTGATCGACGACAACATCGACGTGCTCTCGTTGAGCGGGCACAAGATTTATGGGCCGAAGGGCGTGGGCGCGCTGTACGTGCGGCGCCGCAATCCGCGCGTGCAGATCGCCGAGCAGCAGAACGGTGGCGGGCACGAGCGCGGCATGCGTTCGGGAACGCTGAACGTGCCGGGCATCGTTGGGCTCGGCAAGGCCTGCGAGATCTGCGGCGAAGAGATGGCCACCGAGGCTGCGCGTGAGAAGGACCTGCGCGACTACCTCCGCAAGAAGCTTGAGACGGCACTTGACTTCACCCAGGTGAACGGCAACATGGAGCACCATCTGCCCGGCAACCTGAACATCAGCTTCATCTACGTTGAAGGCGAGAGCCTGCTGATGGGCATCAACGACATTGCAGTTTCGTCAGGCTCAGCCTGCACGTCGGCGACGCTCGAGCCGAGCTATGTGCTGAAGGCGCTGGGACTGGGCGACGATGTCGCGCACAGCTCGATACGTTTCGGCATCGGCCGCTTTAACAACAAGGCCGAGGTAGACTACGTCGCGGACAAGCTGATCAGCGTCGTGCGACACCTGCGTGAACTCTCGCCGCTGTACGAGATGGTCAAGGAAGGCATTGACCTGACGAAGATCGAGTGGGCCGCTCACTAAGGGCGGCGCTGTGAAATGCCAGGTGAGGCGAGCTCTCTCGTCTCACCTGGTTGCGTTAAGGGTGTCTTTCAGCCGACGTTGGCGAGGGAGTGTTCTGCGTCAGGATGTTTCTGCTCGTAGTAACGTTCTGCTTTGGCCGCCACCGCAGCGCCCAACTGGATCATCGGGCGCTCTATCCAGCGGTACAGCGCGGCGGCGATGGCATAGGTCGCAATAATCGCCACTATTATCCGCACAGAATTGCTGAGGCGAGGCGCATACGCGAACAGAATCACCATGATGAACACGTGGCTGAGATAAATGCCATAGGAGTATTTGGCGACCCGACGGGTACATTCGACGACGCCCGGCGTACGGATCTGGCGGAAGAACGGCAGGCCGAGTCCCAGCGCGAGGCACAGCAGCCATCCTGTCCACAGCCGGGGATGAGCCATGTAAGCGCCAAGCAGCAACAAGAGATAGACCGGAAAGACACCGCCGGGCAACACGGCGCGGCGCCGTTGAAATCCCACATACGCCATGATGCCGGGAAGAAAGAGTGGAGCAGCGGTCACGAGGTTCATCTGTAAGGGGCGGAACACTGCGAAACACGTGAATACAACCAGCGCCCAAATCGTGAGAAGCGGCCATAAGCTGCAGTTCCGCAGGACAAAGAAGAAGAGAACCGGAAGGAAGATGTACATCTGCATCTCGAGCGGCAGCGTCCACATCACACCGACGATCGTGTTCCCGTGATGCAGATTTTGAAGAAGAAGATAATGCAGGATCTTCTGTGCCAAGGTGGTGTGCGTGTAAACGAACGCAAAATCCGGCGGTGTTCCTTGAGAGACCGGAAGATGCGTGAGTAATGCCACTGTGAGGGCAGTGATGGCCAGCGGGTAAATTCGAAAGACACGACGGATATAGAAGTCCAGCGTGTGCGGCTTACGTTCCAGCGACCACATGAGCACCAGGGACGTGTGCACAAAAAACATGAACACTCCGGCGATGCCCATCGCCGGCAGATACCAGCCGTGAAAGTGCTCGATGTGCAGGCACATGCAGAGGTGATCGACGAACACCAGAATCACCGCAAGACTGCGGAGCAGATCCAGGTTCTGCATGTCGCGCGTGGATGAAGGTTTCACTCTGATGCATCCCGCACTGGCAAAGATCGCTCTGAATACACGAAGAACGGCTCTGCGCAACAGCAATCGCGGGTGCGGGTACTTGAAAGTTCGCTACCAGCAGCAATCATCGATGCGCCTCTGAAGTATAGCTGCCCTGTGGGTCTGATTTGGCGCAAGAGCTCCAACTCGCCAGCCTTATCGGAATCACCCCGCCACAGCTTATTGACAGCCAAGTCCGGACGTTAGCTGCGGGAGTCTTCCAACACGCGCACGCGCTCCTCGAGGGATTGCACGAGACGCTCCAACGCGGCGACGCGGTCTTGCAGCCCAATCTCGGGAGCAGCCGTTGATGCAGTTACCCCTGAAGCGTTCGAAGCCTCCACGTCACCGCTGAGCAGGTGCATCCAGCGGCTCTCACGCGCGCCTGGCTGGCGCGCGAGCTGGACGACGAGCGGATCTTCGCGAGTGGCGAGCCGCTCGAGGACTGCTGTTGTGGTCGCTGTGTCGTCGAAGCTGTACATGCGTTCGGCGCGTCCACGGAGCTCGGCTGCGGTCTGCGGTCCGCGCAGCAGAAGCAGACCCAGAACCGCGATTTCCGGCCTGCGGATTGCGAGCTTGTCGTAGGCGCGATGCTCGAACTTTGAGACGCGGCCGTCGGCCAGCACGCGCACGAGTTCCAGCTTCTCGAGGTCGAAGAGCGCCGTGCGGACATCGGCCTCGCTCAGCTCCATCACGGGGTCGCGGCTGGACCTCTGATTGCAGGCGTTGACCAGCGCGTTCAGCGACAGCGGATAGTACTCCGGGGTCGTCATCTCTTTTTCCATCAAGGAGCCCAGTACCCGCAGCTCTCGACTATTCAGCGTCAGCATCTCTCTTATGCTATCGAACCGGCCAGCGCGCGCATCTTCGCGAGCTGCGCTACTATGTCCGTGACCATGGCACCGCGCTCAAAGTACTCGTCAAAGGTTCGAAAGAGAAATATCCCGGTCCACATCGTCTTCTGGGCATTCGTGATCGCCTTGCTGTACGTGTTCTATCGGGCGTTCTCCTGATACAACTTTCGTCTGTTCTCCGCCATTCACTCGCGATGAAATTTCGCATCAGAGTGCATATGCGTTTGCGCCTGAAGGGCCTGCTCGTCGTGCTCGTCTGCGTATTCTGCGCGCCACGGTGCGCGTGGTCGTATTCGGTGCTCACACACGAGCAGCTCATCGACCTCACCTGGGACGCGTCCATCGTTCCGCTGCTGAAGAGCCGGTATCCGACCATCACCCCGGAGGAGCTCGAACACGCGCGCGCCTATGCCTATGGTGGCTGCGTCATTCAGGACATCGGCTACTACCCGTTCGGCGACAAGAACTTTTCGGATCTGACGCACTACGTTCGGTCCGGGGATTTCGTCGTCAGCCTGTTCCGCAATGCCGGCAATGCAGACGAGCTTGCCTTCGCAATCGGCGCCCTATCGCACTACATCGGCGACTCCGTCGGGCACTCGGAGGCTACGAATCTCGCCGTGCCGGTGGAGTTTCCCAAGCTGGGCGCGAAGTACGGAAAGGTTGTGAATTACGCCGAGGGGGAGCACCAGCACGTCCAGACCGAGTTTGCGTTCGACATCGACGAGATCGCGAAGGGGCGGTTCGCTCCGGTGCATTACCTTCGGCACGTGGGGCTGGAAGTGCCAACCCGGCAGCTTGCGCTTGCCTTCTACCAGACCTACGGCCTGCGTGAGGACTTCACGCAGACGCGCCATCAGCGCCTCAACGTGAACGGCTATCGGTGGGCGGTGCATCGGTTTATCCCGCGGATTGCGTACTCGACGACGCTGCTGCACCGGCATCACGAGCCGGATGACATCATGAATGACCCGGACGTGCAGCGGCTGATTGCAGAGGTGGCGGCCGTGAAGCAGGAGAACCACTGGGCCGAGTACCGCAGGCATGCTGGCCCGCTTACGTACACGCTGGCAGGACTGCTGTTCATTCTGCCCAAGGTTGGTCCGATTCGGCTGGTCGCCGTGAAGGGGCCGACCAGCCAGACGGAGCTCGACTACGTGCACTCGGTGATCCGCTCCACGGACGCGCTGAATCATGCGTTGCGGCGGTTCACGCCGCCGCCGACTACGCGGCCGACCGCGCAGCAGGCAGCGGCTTCCGACACCCACGCGCTGCCGCCGCCGACGGAGCCGTTGCCCGCCAAACCGGGATCCGCGCAGGCTGTGCCCCGCGATTCTCCCGATCCTCATCATCCGCTGCTGAACCGCGATCTGGACACCGGCAAGCCGGTGCGACCGGCCGGGTATTCGCTTACAGACCAGACGTATGCCTATTTGCTGCAACATCTGACCTCGACCCCGACCGTGTCAATTCCGCCCGGAATCAAGGCGGACATTCTGGCCTATTACTCCGATCTTTCGCTGCCGTTTGCGACCAAGAAAGATCCCGCGGCCTGGGCGGAGGTCCAGAAGGAGCTCGCGACTCTGCAAACGATGCCCGTCAATCCGTATGCCGGTACCTTACCCCACCTACGGCGACGGGTCGAACGATGACGTCACTCCAGCCGGGTCGGCTGCCCAGTAATCAGCCCTTTCGCACCGAAACAGTCCGAGTTATCATCTAAGAGAGAAGAAACGAGTGGGATCCTGGCTGCCGTGAGGCAGCGAGTCTCGCTCGATCGAGGTATTTATGGCATACAGTGACAAGGTTGTTGACCACTACGAGAACCCCCGCAACGTGGGTACGCTCGACAAGAGCTCGACCGAGGTAGGAACCGGCCTTGTCGGCGCACCGGAGTGCGGCGACGTGATGCGCCTCCAGATTAAGGTGAACCCAGAAACCCAGGTCATTGAGGACGCCAAGTTCAAGACGTTCGGCTGCGGCTCGGCGATCGCTTCGAGCTCGCTCGCGACGGAGTGGGTGAAGGGCAAGACCGTGGAGGATGCGCTGAAGATCTCGAACACCGACATCGTCAAGGAGCTCTCGCTTCCGCCGGTGAAGATTCACTGCTCGGTGCTGGCTGAGGATGCGATCCGCGCGGCGATCGGCGACTGGAAGAAGAAGAACCACGTCGGCGAGGCTGCTCCGGCCGCGACTGCCGCAGCTGCGAACTAGGCTCGATCACTCTGAAGGCCGGCGAGTCTAAAGCTCCGCCGGCTTTCGCATGTAAGAAGATCGCGATGTCGACACTTCTCCAACCCGGCACTTCCGCTCCCAAGCCCGGGGCCTCCCGGCCTGATGCGAAGGATCCGTTTGCCGCGATGACGCTGTCTGACGGCGGAAGGCTTTGAGCCCCACGCGAAGAACGCTGTCGAGATCACCAAGAACGCGCTGAAGCGCATTCGCATTGCGCTGGCCAAGGAAGGCATCTCGCCGGACGCTGGCGGCCTGCGCCTCGGCATTCAGGGCGGCGGCTGCTCGGGGCTGAGCTACAACATCCGCTTTGACACGCAGCCCCGCGAGCGCGACCGCGTCTTCGTCTTCGGCGCGGGTCTGGAGACCCCGAACGATCCCAGCGGAGCCAAGCCGGTGCGGATCTTCGTTGACCCGAAGTCCTTCCTCTATCTGGCAGGCATGGTGCTCGACTATGAAGAGAGCCTCATGCGTCAGGGCTTCAACTTCATCAATCCAAATTCGACGAAATCCTGCGGTTGCGGTAGCAGCTTCTCGGCGTAAGCTGGTTCCCATGTTGACGCGGGCGTTCATAAAACGTGCGCTGTATGGCTCAATCGCCTTCGCTTTTGGGCTGTTTATCTACGGCCTTGTCGTGCATCACCGGTGGCTTCACGTGAGGGACCTACCCGGATATGCCGAGAGGATGCTCGGCTACATGATCGCCAGCATTGCGATTGATTGGTTTGACGCCTGGCGGCGCCGGCGCCAGGCAACTGTCGAAGCCTGATTATTCCGCCGTCGTGGGATCGATCACCGACCTCACCTGTTGAATCGAATTGGCCGGGAACCCGCCCGCCTCAGCGTGCCGCCGGATCGTCGCCTCATCAGGCGAGTTGTAGATGCAATAGATCTTGTCGTCGGTCACGAACGATTGCACCCACTGAATGTCCGGTCCCAGGCTGCGAAGCACGCTGCATGATTTCTGCGAGACGCCCTGCAGTTGGTCCGCTGTCAGTTTGCCGGCGCCCGGCAGCTCGCGTTCAATTACAAACTTTGGCATAAGTCTCTCCTGGATGTGATTGCGGGACGGATTCGAATTTCGGGCCCGGCGACGTACTCTAAAGATGTATGACCCAGAACCCGGACGCACAGAACTACTTCAAACTGTTCGGCCTTGCGCGCCATTTGAGGATCGACACCGCGGCACTCGAGAAAGCCTTCTATGCGCAGTCACGCAGGCTGCATCCGGACCGTTTTGCCTCGCGTCCGCAATCGGAGCAGGACGCGGCACTGGCTGCGAGCTCGCGGCTCAACGACGCCTATCGTACGCTGAAGGACCCGATCGCGAGAACTGAATATCTGCTTGCGCTGGAAGGCATTCAGCTCGAAGAGCAGTCTCGTGCCGCGACGGATGCCGCACGCGCTGCGGGTACGGAGAAGAAGCAGGTTGCGCCGCCCGATCTGCTCGAAGAGGCGTTCGAGCTGAACATGCAGCTCGAAGAGATGCGGATGGCGAAGCAGATGGGCGATGACGATCCTCAAACGCGCGCCGATCTCGAAGCTGCGCGCACGAAGTTTACGGGAATGCTCAATGACGCCCAGCAGCAGCTCGAGGCGTTATGGGCCGAGTGGGACACCGCCGAGGACGCGAACGACTCCGCCGCGAAAGATGCAGCCAAACAGTCGATGGTGGCGCTGCTGAATCGCCGCAGCTACATCCGCAATCTGGTGCGCGATGTGAACGCGGCACTCGAATAACTGCTTTCATATTGACTGCCTGGATGCGGCAGCGTGTCTCCACAATCCCGTGCACCGCACGATGAGGTAGCCATAACCAATGCGCCGCGTTGCACTCATGCTCTCGTTGCTGTTCGCGTTCTCCTGCTCTCTGCACGCGGATGAGCACCCGGAATGGACCACACCTGTCACGCCATTCCGCATCGCCGACAATCTTTATTACGTCGGCAGCCGTGATCTGGCGTCGTACCTCATCACCACGCGTCAGGGCGACATCCTCATCAACTCCAACCTCGAGACCTCGCCGCCGCAGATCCGTCATGCCGTCGAGCAGCTTGGATTCCGCTGGAGCGACATCAAGATTCTGCTGATCAGCCATGCGCATTCCGACCACGACGCGGGAAGCGCGCAGATTCTCCGCGAGACGCACGCGAAGTACATGGTGATGGACGGCGATGTGCCCGTCGTGGAATCCGGCGGAGCGAAGGACTTCGCGTATGGCGGACCGAAGCCGCAGTATCCTCCCGCGCACGTCGATCGCGTTCTGCACGACGGCGACACCGTAACGCTCGGCGGCGTCACCCTTACAGCACACAAGACGGCCGGCCACACCCGCGGATGCACAACCTGGACGATGCGCGTGCATGTCCCCGGCGAGCCCGCATCGCAGCTTCGCAACGTGGTCATCGTCGGAAGCTGGAACGTCAATCCCGGATTCCGCCTCATTGCAGCGCACGGGAAGCCTGCATCCTATCCCGGGATTGCGCAGGATTATGCGCACACGTTCGCTGTCCTGAAGGCGCTTCCGTGCGACATCTTTCTCGGCGCGCACGGTGAGTACTTCGGCATGCTGGCGAAGCTGGCGCGCATGCCGCAGCAGGGTGACGCGGTGTGGATCGACCCTGCCGGTTACCGCGCCGCTGTTGCTGAGCGCGAGGCGGCGTTTGAGGCCGAGTTGAACAAACAGAGGGCAGCCGCGCGCTAGCAGCTCAGGCGAGTTGCACGCGTGGCAGCGTCATCACGCCGAGCCGCTGGAGGACCTTGCGCGTAAGCCCGGTGAGCGGCAGGAACGCCAGCCGGTTTGCCGGCGTCCACTCCAGATCGGACTCTGCCGTAGGAACCTGCGCGAGCAGCGCGCCTTCAGGAGCGGTCAGCCGGGTATCGACATCGAGCCCAGGTATGTCCGCCGGATCGGCGATGAAAGGCTCATCGCCGTAATTTTTCTGGGCGCGTGCTGCGACCGAGGGCCGCGCGGATAACGACACCAGGTCGCGCACATGGTCCGGCAGGATACCCGGGGTAACGGCGGCCGCATTGTTGAGGACCGGCGCGGTCGCGTGAAGCTCCGGCTGGAGCGCCGCCGGATCCAGTCCTGGATTTGCAGCCGTGTTTTCCGTCTCGTCGTCGCCCGCCCTTGCGAGCGGAACGGGGGCAACGCCGGGAGCACTCTCGGCGAATATCTGAACGTAATAGTTGGTGTTCGTGATGGAGTGACGCAGGCGGAGCACGGGCTCACGGCCCTCTACGGCCTCCAGCGGCAGCGGCGGAAGCTCGAGCATCCGCGGCATCAGCGGCGCGTTATTGGGCCGACGCATGAGCAGCACCTCCGTCGCCGTGCCGCGCTTCCGCAGGACCAGCAGGTGCGCGACGATCCGGCTCTGCGGCTTGTCGCGGGCCACTGTGGCGTGCTCGCCGCGTGTGCGGCAGAAGCTGAAAACCGGACATTCGAGACAGAGAGGCTGGCGCGGCAGACAGATCGTCGCGCCGAGCTCCATCATGGCCTGATTATGGTCGCCCGGCGGGTTGGTTCGGTCTTTGCGTTTTGCCGGCTCAGGCATCAGCGCCTGCGCCACACGGCTCAGACTGGCGCGGGCAGAACCGGACCGGTTCTCCGCGCGGCCGAGCACACGAAGCAGCACCCGCTCGACATTGCCGTCGACCACAGCCACAGGCTCACCGAAGGCAATGCTGGCGATGGCGGCCGCCGTGTACTCTCCGACGCCGGGCAACGTGCGAAGCGCCTGCGCCGTTCGTGGAAGCTTGCCATTGAACTCACGTTGCACGAACTGCGCGGCGCGATGCAGCAGGTGCGCGCGACGATAGTAGCCCAGCCCACTCCACAGCGCGAGAACATCTTCCTCTTTGGCCTCGGCCAAGGCTTCGAGCGTCGGGAACCGGCGCAGGAACTCGTTATATCGTTCGATGACCGTCGCGACGCGAGTCTGCTGGAGCATGATCTCCGATAGCCAGGTGGCATACGGATTGCGGATGCCGCGCCAGGGGAGCTCGCGCGCATGCGTGCGGTACCAGGCCTGCAATTCGCCGCGGAACTGCTCAGCCTCAAACGGCAGGATGGCGACCGGCTGGAGGGTGGGAGGCGCGGCCGCAGTGCGCTGCCGCGGAACGCGCGGCGCGAGGGGTGGGCTAACAGCTCTGGCGGAAGACGTGCGGGGGATCATTTCGTTCTGGTCTCGGGGAAGACTCTGTTTGGGATAAGGGGCCGTGACCTTGGGACGGGGCCGTGCAGAATTAGACGGGGAGAGTTCTCAGCATTCGTACTTCCAGTTGCGGCGTTTACCTTCGGATATCCATTCGACGGCGGTGGCTACGCGCTTGTCACGCGTGTCGTCACGTTTTGCCTCCACAATCCAATCGCAGTATTCACGTTGACAACCCGGCGGCATAGCCGCGAACTGCGCCGCAGCTGCCTTGTTCTTCTTGAGGGCAGCAGAGAGCGCGGCGGGCACCTCGGGCGGAGGCTTGGGTTTACTGGATTGCGGGCGTGAGTAGTTTTGCTTCCGCGCCCCGGTCGAGATCTCCTCGGCGGCGGAGCGGATATAGCGCAGAAAATCGCGATCCGAGGGCAGGGCATCCACCGAAGTTATCTTGCCAAGCTGCCCCATCGCCTTGCGGTCGTAAAGACCGTCAGCGCGGAGGTTCGCGGCGGCTTCCTTTCCCCAGAGGCCGAAGCTGCAGTGCTGCTTGAATGCGGCCATGTTGCCCAGCATCAGGTCGCCATAGATGAAGAACGGCATGGACCACTTGATGTCTTCCTGAACATCCGGCAGTGCTTTGTGAATCAGCTCGCGGATATGAGTCAGAATCGGCTGGGCGAACGGGGCGGCGGAGGCGATGTAGGCGTCGACCCTGGGCGAATAATGAGCTGCCGATTTTGCCGCAGCCGCAGGTGTCGAGGATCGTTTGCCCGGCGCTGCGGGCACAGCTTTGCGCGCAGGGGCTGCTGTCAGGGGTGGCGGGGCCATGCGGAACAGAATACGCGTGTCAGGCGGCGGCGCAAGATTTTTCGTGATCCGGGGCGAGATGATACTCGGCTGGCAGCCGCGTGCGGGTGGCCACGGAGCGCAGAAGTGAGGGGAAGAGGCGAGCTGCGAGTTCAGCCGCACCCCGTTGCGGGTGGCTAATCAGCGCGCGGGAGAGCACCGTTGCCAGCCGAACCTGAGGCGCAAGCTGCTGGCGCAGATCCACCTGGAAGGATTCGGCCGAGCGGCCCCCAAGAATGGCGCGCGCCGCCAGTCGGCCGCTGTGAAGCGCGATCGCCATCCCGTCGCCGGTGAAGGATGGAATCACGGCCGCCTGATCGCCCACCGCGAAGAGATTCTCCGCAATCGCGTGACGGCGAAGGTAGCCGTATGGAATGGGACTGATGGCAAGCGGATGCGGCAGCAGCGGCTCGGCGCCTGCCAGCCGTTTGCGAAGGTGTCGATTGCGACTGAGCAGCTCGAGGAGTCCCGGCCACCCGTGCGCCAGGTTACGGAGAAGATCGCGTGGCACGACGAAACATAGATTTGCCGTTTGCCCCTCGACGAGGCTGAGGCCACCGTAGCCGCCGCGGAGCAGCACCAACTCGATCGTCTTCCCAAGCTCCTCGCGCTGCGTGGGCGCGAGCCGAAGGTACATCTTCAGCCCGACGAGGTTCGCGTCGGGTCCTGCGGCTCGCGGAAAGCCACGAAGATCGTGCTTTCCGGTGGCCAGGAGAAGTTGCGGCGCGCTGAGCCTATCCCTGCTGCTCCGATCCGTGACGCTCACGTCCCAGAAGGCATTGTTCTTGTGCTCGATCGATTCCGCGGCGTAGCCCCGCAGCACGCGAGCTCCGGCAGCAACCGCGCGGTTCAGCAGAGCTTCATCGAGCACTCGCCGGGTAAGCGACTGCGCTTCGAACGGCAGTGTTGCCGATGACGTGCCGAGCGCACCTGCAAGCCGGACGCGATGGATCGGAACAGCGCCCAGCTTGGCCGGAACAACCCCAAGCGCATCGAGCATCGACACGGCTTCGGCGGAGAGAAAGTCGCCGCAGACCTTGTCGTGCGCATGAAGCGTCCGTTCCAGCAGAGCGACGCGGACGCCTGCCTGTGCGAGTTCGATCGCTGCGGCCGAGCCGGCAGGACCGCCGCCGATGATCACCACATCAAATTGGCCCGGAGCCATCATGAAAGCTCACGAATGCGTGCAACGCAAAGGCGGTTCATTGGGTGCGATTCGATGCGCGCTTCGTTGATCTGTGCGTCCGCGAGATAGCTCTGCCAATCCGCAGAAGTGAACGCGCGCTGCAGCGATACCGGGCCGTCATAGCGAACGAAGCGATGCCAGCGGAAGATCACGGGCAGAAAGCGGAACCAGAAGGCGGCGCGCTTGCTCCGCTGAAGGTCGTTGACGAACCAGCCGAACCGCGCGCGTTCTTCCATCCAGCGCAGGAAGCGGACGATCTCGCGCGAGCTGAGGTGATGCGTAAAGAGCGCGCTGACGATGACATCCGGCTGCTGCTCCGGCGAGTAAGCGAAGACGTCGCCGGTAAGGAAGGTGATCTTGGCCCCGCCCGAGTCTCTGCCGCCGAATTCCTGCGCCGCCCGCGCCGCGTGTGGGTTCAGATCGAGCCCGGTAAGTTCAACCTGAAGCTTGCGCGCCGCTGCCCAATGAGCAACCGCACGAAGCGTGTCCCCGCCGCCGCAGCCGACATCCAGAATCCGCAGCGGCCGCTCAACTGCCGGTGCGCGGCTCACGATTTTGTCGAGAAAAGCGAGTGTGGGCTGGTAACCCCGCGTGAAGCGATTCACAGCAGCCAGATCGCGCAGGCAATCGCGGAACTCCTCGTACGAACACGGCTGGTCCATCAGCTCCGGCAGCTCTGCCGGCTCGGCCCTGCGGTCGAACGAGAGTGGAGCGGCCGGAAACGGCGTGGTCTGGTCAGGCAGCATGAAAGAGCATCGTCTCCGCGGTGAGGCCCGGGCCAAAGCTCATCGCGCAGCCCCGCTCACCAGCTTCAGCCTTGCGCATCAGCTCTTCAAGGACAAACATCACAGTCGCCGAGCTCATGTTTCCGAATCGCTCCAGCACGCTGCGGCTGGCCGTGAGCGCCTCGGGGGGAAGAGCAAGACCGCGCTCCACGGCATCGAGGATCGTGCGGCCGCCAGGGTGAACGCCCCAGAGGGTCACGTCATCCGCCGTGTAGCGCCCCAGGATGTCGGCCCCACAGGACTCGAGCGATTTCACCAGCGCCGAAGGAACCTGGCCGGACAAGAACATGTCGAACCCAAGCCCGCGAATCTTCCAGGTGATGAGCTCACGGGTCTCCGGAACCATGACAGCGCGGAACGAATCGAGACAGAGACCCGTGGGTTCGGCGGAAAGTATCGAAGCCGCGCATCCGTCGGCGAAGAGCAGAAAGCTGAGCACCTGCTCAAGATCGTGGCTCTCCTGCAGGTGTAGCGAGCAGAGTTCCAGGTTCACCATCAGCACCCGCGCGTGGGGCTCGGAGCGGATGATGTGCCGGGCAGCTTTCAAGCCGTTGATTGCGGCATAGCAGCCCATGAAGCCGATGACGGTGCGCTCGACCGAAGGACACAGCCCGAGGTGGTCCACGATGTCGAAGTCCAGCCCCGGCGCATACAGGCCGGTGCACGTTGTGACCACCACGTGCGTGATCGAGCGGCGCTCAGCCGGCGTGAGCTGCAGCCTGTCCAGAGCACGCCCGGCAAGCACCGGAGCGAAGCGCTCAAAAATTTCCATGCGCCGCGAGGTGTCCGGGAACTCACCCCGGCGGTAGAACTCATGCGCGTTGACCCAGAACTCTGTGTTCGGCGCGTCGGAAGGGAGCGAGGGAGCAGGTTGCGGCGACAGGATGGAATACCGGTGCGCAATGCCTGAACGTGAGGCCATGCGGTTGAACAGCGCACGCGTGCGGGCCTCAGGTGCCTCGGCGAGCAGGTTATCCGCAAACGCCACGAACGCCGAATGCACGTCGTGGTCAGGAACGGCGGTGGCGATGCGGTTCAGGTAAGCGTCGGTCACAGTGCAATCCTTCCACGTTGGATGCGCGGGTTTGTCCGTAAATATTCAGCAGATTGTCGGCTGAACGACTAACGCCTCGGCGCGTCACAGCGGCTGCAGGCCAGAGTACAGGGACGGAACTTTTTCTTCGAGATGCCATCTAAATAAACAGAGGAAGTGAATTATGGTACGGCAATTTAGAACAATCATTGCAGCGGCGGCCCTGACCACAGTGGCTGCAGTTTGCGCGGCCCAGGCGCCGCAGAGCCAGCCTGATGCGGCCCAGCACGCCGCTCCCATCCAACGTGCCTATGCGGGCCAGTATCAGAGTGGAGAGAGGCGCGTAACGCTCGCTCCAGGAGAGACGCTTTCGCCGGCCGCCAATGACGCGACGGCGATCCCGATCCCCGGCGTGCTGCTGCGGGTTGGACCGCACAGCAGCGTGCGTGAGGTGAGCTCTGACCCGCAGAAGCTGGAACTCAGCGTCGAGAGCGGCGTCGCCAACATCAACGTACATAAACCCGCGAAAGATGTCCTGATTCTCGTCGATCTGCCGGGCGGACAGACTCAGCTTCTCAAAAACGGGCTTTACACATTCGATGCCCAGACGGACACCGCGCGTGTTCTGAAAGGCGAAGCGCTGGCCTTCCCGGCGACGCAGACGGCCTCCAATGACAAGCCTCTCAAGATCAAAGAGGACCACAAGGTCGTCTTCAACGGAACGGACGTGAAGCCGCGAGGGGTTCCCGCCCTATGAGGCGAGGATGGATCTTCTCGCCCCGCCTATGAACCCGGACCAGGGCGGCGCAGGCTTCTACGGCTATGGTCCTTATGGGGACGGCTTCTATGGCTCGCCGTACTGGGCCTATGGCGCCTACCCATGGGGCTGGGGATATCCGTACTATGCGTATCCGTTCTACGGCTATCCGTTTGGCGTGGGCGTCGGAATCGGCTACGTGGGCGGCTGGGGCGGCCACTATGGCGGCTTCCACGGGGGTGGCTTCCACGGCGGTGGGTTCCACGGTGGTGGCTTCCACGGCCGGCGCTAAACCCGGCGTGAACAGCCAGTGGATAGAGAGGCGGCCAAACCTGGCCGCCTCTTCTTTCTTGCTTCAGGAGAATTCGCCCGTCACCGGCTCCGTCGCGTAACAGGCTGAGCACACCGGCTTCCCATTCTCCGGCTGCGGATACATCCTTTTCGTGCGATGGAAACATCCCTCTAAGCGGTAGTGGCTGGGTGCGACCCGGGCCGTGCCGCACGCAAAAACAGCTCCTGAGGGCCAGTTTCATGATTGAACAACCGAACCCCCTGAACGGCCAACGCCGGCTGGAGGTCGTATTTCCTGCCAATGCCGGTAACCCCAAATCGTCGGTTCCCGGACCGCGCAATGGGCGAATCGAGCTTTCACCGCAGGCCATGCGTATGCTCGAAACACGTGCGCCACATAAGCGTGCGCAGGACGCTGAACCGAACGGTGCCGTAGGGCTCGCGGACCGCCCGGAGACTCAGCCGGACGGCGGCGTGCCTCCGGAAGCCGCCGAGGCGCTGATCGAGGGTAAGCGCATTGGCGAGCGCATCAAGTTCCTCCGCCAGCGCAAGCACATGGGCCTGGTCGAACTGGGCCGCTACACAGGACTCTCCGCCAGCTTCCTCTCGCAGCTCGAGACCGGGCGCGTCGTTCCCACGCTGCGCAATCTCGCCCGCATCGCAATGGTCTTCTCGCGCGACCTGAGCTACTTCTTTGAGCCGGAGCGCCCCGAACTCTTCCGCATCCAGCGTGCCTCTGAGCGCCAGCGCCTGCCACAGACCGGAGCCGCCGAACCGGATTACTTCTTCGAGAGCCTCGGACAGGTCCCGACCGAGCAGATGATCGCGCCCTACGTGGCCGAGTTCGTCAGCGGCGGCGGACGCTCACCGTCACCACATCAGCACACCGGCGCCGAGTTCCTCTACATGCTGAGCGGACGGCTTCGCCTGATGCACGAGGGACGCACCGAAATACTCGAGCGCGGTGATGCGGTCTACTTCGACCCGTCCGTGAAGCACAGCTACGAGCGAATCGGCGACGAGCCCTGCACGGCCCTGATCCTCACCATCCCGGAGCCGATGCGCGCCAGCCAGGCGCCCGTGCGAATGGCGCCCCAGCCGCAGGCGGTCGCGAACGGCAGCTACGGCAAGAAGCGCGCACGCTGATTCCGCGGTAATTGTCAGACGAGCTTCCCCGAAGGGCACATGGCACTCACCATGTGCCCTCCGTCATTCAGCGCGTGTTCACACTCAGAAACAGCTCTTCTATCTCCAGCCAGTCGCGCACGCGTCGGAAGCCCGTCACGCGTGCATTTGCCGGCGAGCTGAACAGGATGCCCTCGCCGTGGAACAGCCGAAGCTGGCGCGGATTGTCGTCGATGAGATAGTCACCGCGCAGAATGCTCTTGTTTCCGCAGAAGACGATGTGCGACGGCGGGATGAATGGAAAGTGCTGCTTAAGCCACTCGAACTTTGCGTTGAAGCTCGAGGGCACCTCCATCGCCGCCGTGGCAATGTAAATCTCAAACCGCGCTTGCAGCCGCTCCAGCACTCGCTGTGCGTGCGGCATCACGCGCAGCACAGCGAAGAAGTCCTCCGACATCATGTAGTCCGAAAGCACCTGCTGCCGCTCCGCCGGTACAAAGTCCCACAGCCAGCGGCCTTCGAGGTCGGCCGGAGTCAGGCGCTCCGAGAAGTCGCGGTTGTAGCGCAGCAGGTGTTCGCCCAGCGCGTCGGCGATGACCTCGTCCATGTCCACGCAGATGATGCGCCGTTCGTGTGTGCTGCGTGCTTGACCGGGCCCGTTGTGCTGCACGCTCATGTACGCGGCTCCGCGGCTGCAGCGAGGCGATCTCCCGCACCCCAGGAGCGCGGTGTGTCGCGGCGCGGGTCCCAGAACAGAATCCGGCCGCAGCTCTCGCAGTTGAAGATCGTGTCCTCATGCTCGCGCGAGGTGAGATCGTTCCAGCGCTGCGGCCGCACCATCATCTGGCACGCCGAGCACTTATGATCGATGGCCTCCGAAAGTCCACTGCCCTTCGCCTTCGTTACCCGGTCATACATCGCAAGCGGCGCTTCACTGATCTGTGAGCGCAGCTTGATGCGCTCGCCTTCAATCGCCTCGATGTTCGTGCGCGTGCGCTGAACCGTCTCCTGCGCCCGCAGCCGTTCCGCATCCAGCGCGGCGCGCGCCGATTCAAGTGCCGTAACCGCCGTCTTCTCTGCCGCTTCGAAGGTCTCCGTGCGCTCGAGCGAAGCCAGTTCTTCATCTTCCAGCTTGCGGATGGCTGACTCCGCAAACGCAATCTCGTGCTCGAGCGCCGTCACCTGCGCAGCGCTCGTCGCCGCGTCGAGCTGCTTGCGAAGCCGCGTAATCTTGCCGCGGTGCTGATCGGCATCGAGCTCCTGGCTGCGGCGCAATTTCTCTTCGGCTGTGAGATCAGCGCGAAGCTTTTGCAGCGTCCGCTCCGCAGCCTTGTGCGCCGCCTCGGCGGCAGTCACGCGCCGCGGAGCCTCGGCCTGCTCCTGCCGGAGACGCTGCAGCTCCAGGTCCTGCGCCTGAAGAATTACGAGATGTTCGAGGTCAGGGTTCATGAAACGCCGGCGCACCGCCGAACATCCAGCCTAGCATTCTGGCGGCAGCATCGGCTCTGATGGCCTTCGGGCACAAGTCACGGCGAAACTTCCTGAATCCCCACGGTGCCCCGTACTATCTGAACCAGCAGCCCCGAATGGCCACCGCAACCGTAACCGAGGTCCAGAGCAGCTCGCAGCCCATGACCCCGCCGATGGCGTGGCGGCCGCGCGCCAACCCATGGGTTGTCGCCATGACCGTAACGCTCGCGACGTTCATGGAGGTGCTCGACAGCTCCATCGCGAACGTCTCGCTGCCGCACATCGCCGGCGGCCTTGGCTCTACGCAGGACGAAGCAACCTGGGTCATCACGGCCTACCTGGTGGCAAACGCCATCGTCCTTCCGGCTGGCGCCTACCTCACCGGCTTCATAGGCCGCAAGAAGTTCTACATGATCTGCGTGGCGCTGTTCGGCATCAGCTCCATGCTCTGCGGAATGGCGCAGTCGCTTCCGATGCTTATCTTCTTTCGCGTGCTGCAGGGCATCGGCGGCGGCGGCCTTGCACCCAGCGAGCAGGCAATCCTCGCGGACACATTTCCGCCCCACAAACGCGGGCAGGCATTTGCCATGTATGGCCTCGCCGTGGTGTGCGCGCCGGCCATCGGGCCCACCCTCGGCGGCTACATCACGGACAACTTTCAACTGGCGCTGGATCTTCTTCCTCAACGTTCCGGTCTGCCTGCTGTCACTGTTCCTCACCTCGCGCATCGTCGAAGATCCGCCATGGATCGAGAAAGAAGTGCGCGAAGCACAGCGCGGCGGCATCAAGCTGGACCTGCTCGGGTTTGCCCTGCTCGCGCTGACCTTCGGCTCACTGGAGTTCGTGCTCGACAAAGGCCAGGAAGACGACTGGTTCGCTTCGCATCTGATTACCTTCTTCGCTGCGGCATGCGTTATCGCGTTTGTGGTGATGATCTGGTGGGAGCTGCGTCAGCTCCGCGTGGGTGAGCGCCCGATTCTCAACCTCACGCTATTCAAGCGACGAAGTTTCGCCATCAGCTTCACCCTCATGTTCGTGCTCGGCTTCGCGCTCTACGGGACCACGATCCTGATCCCGCAGTTCGTCCAGACGCTGCTCGGGTACACCGCGGAGCTCTCAGGGAAAGTCCTGTCTCCGGCCGGCTTCATGATGATGGCGATGATGCCGATCGTCGGCTTTCTTTCCAATAAAGTCGACCACCGCAAGATGATCGGCTTCGGCTTCTTCATGCTGACCATCGCGTTGCTGTACATGGGCAAAATGAACCTCGGCCTCAGCTATGGCGAGCTTGTCTTCATGCGCTGCTTCCAGGCATCCGGCCTGGCGTTCCTGTTCATCCCCATCAACACGATCTCGTACATCGGCGTGAAGCAGAGCGAGAGCAACGACGTTTCGGGGCTCACCAATCTTGCACGCAACGTCGGCGGATCCGCGGGCACAGCCTTCATGGCCACCATGTTGATTCGCGGCACAGCTGCGCATGAAACGGCTATCGTCCGCAACATGAACCCGGGCAGTGCTGCGTTCACCCAGCAGGTCACGGCGCTCGCGGGAAGATTCAAGATGGGCAACGGCCATGGGCCGAGCGGCGGCCCGTTCGGCGGCGCATCCGTCGGCGCCATCCATCAGGCGCAGGCCTTCATCTACAACCAGATGCACCGCCAGGCCGCCATGCTCTCCTACGTGGACATCATCTACGACATGGCCGTCTTCTGCGCCTTCATGATCCCGCTGCTCTTCTTCATCCCGAAGCCGCCCAAGGGCATGCACGCGGGGCACTAATAACAACGAAGCAAAAAGCTCGCTTTACGCAGCCCAGAGACACGAAGGCCGGAGCGCGAGCTCCGGCCAGCTTGCGAGTGCAGAACTCTGCAACTACTTCTTCGGGGGAGCGATCGCGTCCTTGGCGGCCTTCGCGACGCGGAACTTCACAACGGTCTTGGCCTTGATCTTGATGGCCTCGCCGGTCTGCGGGTTGCGGCCGATGCGCGCCTTGCGCTCCGCCTTCACCAGCTTGCCCAGCCCGGGAATCGTGAACTCGCCGTTCTTCTTGGTCTCCTTGACCGCGGTGTCTGCGAGCATCTGCATGAAGTTGGCGGTCTGCTTGCTGGTGAGCTCATTCTTCTCCGCGAGGTGACGGACGAGCTGTGTCTTGGTCATGCCTTTTGCCATTGAGGGGACTCCTTTTTTTATGAAACAGATTTGAGGGCCGTCGTGACCACCCGGGTGGATAAACAACCTCCGCCCGGGGGGCCCCGGAACCCGCTTGCCGCCTTCTGCACCGCACCAATTAGTCAGTGTTTATGCGGGTGCGGAGAACCGCGCCGTGATTCACCATCGCTGTTTAGCAGGTGTTTGTCAATGACAAAACACCCGTTTCCACAGGTATTTTTAGGGTTTTACGCCGAAAGTACCTAGAATTAGCCTTATTTAAGCGGAAAAGTAGACCGAAATGCGCTATTCCCAACAGGAATTTCACAGAAAGGCGTTGGCCCGAACTCGCCGGAGCGGCTCCTCTGAGCGCGAGCCCGATGACAGGATTGCAGTGTTCAGCATCTCGACCAGCGGCGCCATCAGCCGAAAACAGGTGATGATCTCGGGCGCGAGCGCGGGCTCCAGAGCGAGCGCGGTGGGAAGTGTACAGCGCACACCCCAGTTGCGCGCGCGCAGCAGGTCGGCGGCGGGATGCTCGGAACAGAAGCCCTTCGGCACGCGCGAGAGCGCGTCAGGATCAATCGGCTCGAAGTGCGGCGCCCGCGCCGAGCGCGGCTTCAGGAGCTTCTTCAGTCGCGCGCTGTAGACCGCGTGATCGTCGGCGAGCCAGCGGCGCAGTCCGAGAAGCTGATCCCGCTCCGGCATGTAGACCCCGCCGGCAACGAAGCAGCGCTTCGGCCCGATCTCGAGATAAAAGCCGCCGCCGGAGGTCTTCTCCATCCCGCGCCGTGTCCACCACGCCGAGAGATGCGTCTTGTACGGCCGCTTGTCCGGCGAGAAGCGGATGTCCCGGTAGATGCGCATCATGGACTTGTGCGCCGGCCGCATGTGTTCCGGCGCGTAATCGGCCATCGATTGCGTGACCTCGTCCACCAGCGCAAGCATCGGCGCTTTCAGTTCGCGCTCATACACCTGCTTGCGGGCGTTGAACCACTCGCGATCGTTGTGGCGCGCCAGGCCGCGCAGGAAAGCCATGGCAGCCGGTGAAAAGTGCGTGGACATTCGCCGTCCATGGTACGTCCAAAAGCTGTGCGCTCCTGTGGACCGGGGCGAGAATTCAGGCGCAAAATGGATGCGCAGTTGAGGAGGCCCTATGCGATTCGGTGCAGTTGTGATGGCTGGTTTGATGGTTGCCGCGGGTGCGGCCCACGCGCAACAGGCGAATTCGAACGGGCCGCAGACCTCCACCGAGGCGCAGCAGAAAACTGTAATCGTCCTGCACGGAGTGATTGCCACGCTGAACGGATCTTCGTGCCCCGGCGCGCTACAGGCCCGCCAGCAGGCAACCGGCGGAGCGACGGTTTGGACGACTGCGCTTGGAGACGACACGGCTGCGCTCGCCCCACCGCGAGGGCTTGGAATTCATGTGGAGTTTCAAGGGCGGCACAACCCGGTGAAGGGGCTGGAGCTACAGGTCAGCTACCTTCCGCTCGGGCTGCACGCGATACAAGTCGCGAACACAGCACAGCCGCAGGAGCGTGCGAAGACATTCAACCTGGATCGTGTGGCTGCCATGCGGATTGGCGGCGACCTGCTGGTTGGGCCGGCGGCAACGATCACGCGCGTACACCTGGTGAGCGCCACGTTTGCCGACGGCAGCATCTGGCGCGCACCCAGCGAGGAAGCGTGCACCGTAGTGCCAAACAGGCTGATGCAGGTCGCGCTGCGCTAGGCTGACCTCTGCCGCTTGTGGCCCGGCTTATTTCCGCAAATCTTCGCTTCCATTCCTGCGGATTAGCCGTTCTTTACGGCCGGGGAGCTTGGCAATTGCTCCATCGGCACAACGGCATGTCGCTAAGCGACTGGCGCGCAAGATGTAGACGGATGGACGGAGCTTGTCAGTGCAATCCGATGAAATCGGAGGAATACTCCCGGCGGAGACATATGACCGGAGGTCCGCAATGAGGCTCCAGCTACAGGTTTGGTTCGCTGGTCTGGCGATGGG
Organism: uncultured Acidobacteriaceae bacterium; assembly: GCA_963777205.1. GTDB lineage: Bacteria > Acidobacteriota > Terriglobia > Terriglobales > Acidobacteriaceae > Granulicella. Next base: position 1,317,874 of record CAVZPQ010000001.1, read on the forward strand.
TGTGGAGATGAAGGCTCGGGCGCGAAAGGTGAGTCGACGCGGCAGGTCGCCGCGGACCGGCAAGGTCCACCGGGAGGAGTAGCGCAGACAGAAGCTACGCCGCGGACTCTTCGAGCGTTCGTATCTCGGTGATCGGATCGGCGGCAAGCTGCGCGCGATTTGCGAACTCCCAGGCGGAGCGGTCGCGCAGCAGCCGCTGCACCAGCGCGGTGTGCATCGCATGGCCGGCGCGTTCGGCCACAACGCGCCCCCAGATGCGGCGGCCCGCCAGAGCGAGATCGCCAATCAGATCCAGCACCTTGTGCCGGACAAACTCGTCATCAAAGCGCAGCGGGCCGTTTTCGACACCTTGCCGCGTAAGGATGATCGCCGACTCCGGTGAAGCACCGCGTATCAGCCCCATGTTGCGCAACATCGCCTCATCTTCGCGGAAGCCGAACGTGCGCGCCGGTGCAATCAGCGATTCGTAATCGCCGGATTCAAGGTCGACGCGCAGGCTCTCGCGGCCGATCGGCGAAGGGAAGTCGATCGTGTAATCGATCTGGTATCCGTCACCCGGATACAGCCCGATGAACTTGCTGGTCTGGATGCCGTTCTGGGCGGCCGAGTTCTCGTGCACCTCAATCGGCTTCAGGATCCGGATGTACTCGCGCTTCCGGCGCTGCCGCTTCCGCCCGGCGGCGAGGATGGCGTCAACGTATGGGCGCGCGGAGCCATCAAGAATCGGCACCTCGAGGTTATCGATCTCGATGATCAGGTTGTCGACGCCGAGGCCGACCAGCGCCGAGAGCAGGTGCTCAGTCGTCGAGATGAGCACTCCCTGCCGCATCAGGCTGGTGGCGTAGGAAACCTTTGCGACGTTTCGCCCCGTCGCCGGAATCTCAAAGTTGTCGAGATCCGACCGCCGAAAAACGATGCCCGAGCCCGCCGGCGCCGGGATGAGCTTGAGAGAAACCTCCGCCCCGGAATGAAGGCCGATGCCGCTGAATGACAGCGCCGACTGGATCGTGTGCTCGAATTGGAGTTCGGGACTCAGAAACGTGCTCGTGAACTGTCCCAGACTATATCCCGAAGCAGTCGGACAGGTGTGTCATTTTTACCACAGTTGGGTTTAGGGCACGAGGTTTGTACCTCACCACCCATAGCGCTCGACGTCACCCAGGAGCGCCAGCTTCCGCTCCGGCCCTAAGAAGCTCGCTTCAATCGAGTTAGCAGCAAGCTCGCGCATGGCGTCCAGCGGAAACTCGAACCGCTCATGCGCCAGCAGGTACTCGTCCAGCAGATTCGAGCCGAAGAATGGCGGGTCGTCCGAGTTCAGCGTCACCATCAGCCCGTCCTCGAAGTAGCGCCGGACCGGGTGGTCCTCCAGGCTCGAGCAACACCCCGTCCGCAGGTTCGAGGTCACGTTCAGCTCCAGCGGCACCTGGCGCTCGGCGAGCACCTCAATGAGGTCCGGGTCCTGTTGGGCGGTCAGCGCGTGGCCAATCCGCTCCGCGCCGATATTGATCGCCGCCCAGATGCTCTGCGGTCCCACCGACTCGCCCGCATGGCAGGTCAGGTGAAGCCCCGCGGCCTTCGCCTCGGCATAGATCTCGCGGAAATCGTGCGCCGGCCCCCGCGCCTCATCGCCGCCGATGCCCACACCGACAACCGACGGGTACTGCTGAGTCAGCTCCGAAGCCTTGCGGAAGACCCGCGCGCACTCCTCCGCACCGAAGTGCCGCACTGCGTCGATGATCCACAGCAGCGACACGCCGAAGTCGTCCCAGCCGCGCGCCCGCCCGCGCTCGATCGCGGCCATCACCTCGTCCACATCCAGCCGCCCGAAGCGGTACAGGATCCCGATCGATATATAGGCCTCCGCGTGCCGCACGCCCTGCTCGGCGAGATCGCGCAGCATGGCGTACGTAATCGTCTCGTAGTCGGCCGGCGTGTGCAGCCGCTCCGTCACGGCTTTGAAGCTCATCAGGAAGCTGGGGAAGTCGTGGTAGCGGTACACCTCGCGCGCCTGCGCCGGCGTCAGCGGCGTTGCGTCATTCGTGCGCGACAGCTCGAGCAGCGTGGCCGGCGTGATGGAGCCTTCAAGATGCAGGTGCAGCTCCGCCTTCGGAAGCCCGCGCAGCCACGATCGTGGGTCGGGTTGCGGAGCGTTCTGGGTCCGGGCCATCTGCCTAGTGTAGCGGGTCGCTTTCCGAGCGAAGCCGCAGGACCGCACGCCAACCAGCATCCAAGTTGTTGAGGACGTGCAATGAATCCGGAGCAGAAGCGCGACCTGAAGATTGCGCCTGTGTGCGAAGCGGCGCTGATCTTTGTGGTGTCGATCGCGGCCTGGCTCGCGCAGCAGCCACTGGTGTTTACCAGTCTCGGGCCCACGGCCTACGAGATGATCGAGCAGCCCCACCGCAAAAGCGCCCGGCCCTATAACGTCATCGTCGGCCACCTGATTGCAGTGATTGCGGGTTTCGCGGCTCTGCTCATCACGCATGCCTGGTACACGCCCGCCGTCTCCGCGCGCCATATCCAGCTTCCGCGCGTCGAGGCCGCCGTGCTCTCGACCGCACTCACGGTCTTCTTCACCCTGCTGCTGCGCGCCACGCAACCCGCCGCGCTTTCCACGACCCTGCTGATCTCACTCGGCACACTGCAGCAGTGGCGGGACGTCGGGATCATCATGGCCGCAGTGCTGCTGATGACGATTGTCGGCGAGCCGATCCGCCGCTGGCGCAACAAGCAGATCCCCGACGAGGAAACCGCGAAGAAGAGCGGCTAAGAAAAGACCGCTGCCAAAAGAGAAAAGCCGCCGGACGAATCCAGCGGCTTCTCACCAACTTCTGAGCGCTTAGCGCCAGCCGCCACTTCGCCGATTGCCGCTCCCATTGCTGCTCCCGAAGATCTGCAGCAGCGCGATAAAGATGTTCAGCGCGTCCAGGTAAATGCTCAGCGCCATCTGCACCGGGCTCAAGCCCATCGCGCCGTCGCGCAGCCGCATGAAGTCGACCAGCAGCAGCACGCTGAAGATCGCCAGCGTCGCCCACGCGTACAGCCCGGGGCTGACGAAGTGCACAAACATGCTCAGCACGCCGATGATGATGAGCCCGAACAGCGCCGCGATCACGTAGTTGTACACGCGGCGGTAGTCAAACCGCACAACCTGCGCGACCAGGGCCATGCACGCCATGCCGAGCGCGGTGGTCATCGCGGCTTCAAAGACGATCCCTGCGCCGCCGGGAACGTGCAGGTAAGCCTTGATCAGCGGCCCGACCTCAACACCCATCAGCAGCGTGAACCCGTAGAACAGCACCAGCGCCAGGCCCGGCGACCGGCGCACTGCGAAATTAATCGCGAAGATGAGCCCGAACGTCACGATGAACAGGCCCATGTAGCTGACCCCGCCCAGCAGCGCCGGCGACAGGTACGCGCCGACAGCGGTGAACAGAAACCCGGCCGTCGTAATCCACAGCACCTTGCTGAGCAGGCTGGCCGTGGAGCGGCTGTCGAGGATGCGTATGCCTTGTGTTGCGTCGATGGTTCTCATGGTCTTCCCTACTTCTTAGTGTAATAGACGCAGATTTCGGCGTTTGGTCGCAAACCGAGTAGCTCCGGCCCGTCTGCTCGCGTCCAGCAACTCACGCCCGCAGCGCCTCAGCGGGAATCGACCCAATCCGGATCGGCAGACTCCTCAACCGCACCCGCTCGCGTGAAACACAGCATTCGCAATCGCCGCATTCACGCCCGTGGTGCCCAGCTCGCCGACACCTCTGATCCCAGCGCATTCACAGTTTGCCGGTCTCCTCGGGCATCAGCTTCAGCCTCTGAGTTCACGTCACAGGCAGCGCTAACTTACCAAAGATTTCCTGGCCCTAAGCGCGAATCCAGTAGGCTGGGCAACACCTTTCACACCTTACTGGAGGAACCATCATGCGCGTAGCTTTGCTTGCGGTTGCTGTGGGCGTAATCAGCATGACTCCGTTTGGCGTGGCGGGTTTGCTGCGGAAGCGGCGTCTCAGCTAGGCACGACCTGAGAAATCGCGCGTTTCGGTTGAGACGCGCACCTTCTCTCCTGTAGTGAGAAACAGCGGCACCTTGATCTCCAGCCCTGTTTCCATCCGCGCAATCTTCGTCGCCCCGGATGACGTATCGCCGCGCACCGCCGGCTCCGTATACGCAATCTCCAGGTCCACATGCGTCGGCAGGTCCAGCCCGATCGGATTTCCGTTGTACTTGTGCAACTGCAGCAACAGGCCATCAATCAGAAAATCCGCCGCGTCGCCGACCTGCTGCTCGCTCAGCGTCAGGGTGTCAAACGACTCCTGGTCGAGGAAGTGAAATCCATCACCATCGCGATACAGAAACGTCGCCGGCACCGTGACCAGGTCCGGCTCCTTGAACTTATCCCCGGCCTTGAAGGTCTTGTCGAAGACCGCGTTGGTCAGCAGGTTGCGCATCTTCAGGCGCACCAGCGTCTGGCCGCCGCGCGCTGTCGGTGTCGAAACGTCGGCGTCGAGGCAGGCGTACGGAACATTCTCATGCTCAAAGAGCATCTTGCGTTTTACGTTGATTGCTTCAACCAGTGCGGGCATCAAGGCCATTATCGCCGACGCGCTGCTCCGTTCAGAACCGCCCCGCTAACTCGCTGACTCGCAAAACGGCTGGCTCCCTGTCCTCAAATCGCCAGCCCGGCAACCCACCGCGCCTGCTCTGCCGTCCCCGGAATGCGCACCCCACGCGCTGCCGAAATCCGGTCGAACGCCTCCTTGGCCGAGAGCCCTTGGAGCCGCAGCACCGTGGCCAGCAGCACCGACGATCTTCCAATGCACTCCCTGCAGTGCACGCCGACGCTCAGCCCTTCACTCGCGCGCCGGTGAAGCAACTGCGCAAACGTCAGAAAAGACAATCGCGAAGGCGGAACCTGGTGTTCCGGCAACGGGAAATTGACGAACGAAATTCCGGCCCCGGCACACAGAGCACCCTCGCGCTCCAGCCCCAGCTCACGGACCTCCTCCGGCGTCAGAAGCGAAACCAGAACGTCGATGCCCTCGCTCTTCAGCTGGCGGATGTCTTCTTTTAACCACTCCCCACCGTCCGGCCTCGGCACGATCGCGAGCTTCAGGGGGGAAGCAGTCTTGATCCAGAACGGCATCTGCCGCGCCTGGTACAACTCAATCGCACTTGCCACATAGAGATAGACGCAGAACTTCGCCGTCCCACTCGCGAAGGTGCTCATCAAAATTGCTGTCAAGCCCCCGAGCCTCTGGAAATCTCCCCGAAGCCTTACCGCACGGGCGACTTACGACGCGCAAAAATATCCGGAAATAATTCCGCTCAACTCTCTACAATTAAGTTATCGGATCAGAAGAGGCCGCTGCGCGCGGCCTCTTGCTTTTCGTCGCACCGGTTATTCTGCAGAGCCGCGCCGGCTTGGTTTTCTTACCGGCCGCGCAGCCATTTGCCTCGCCGCTGTCGGCCATTCCAGCTAAATTATTGATTCCAGAGATTTTCGAACCTAAATCTCTGGAATCAATATTTTGCAGCCACGCCCCTCTCGTATCCTGCTGATTCCAAAGATCAGCCGAAAATCCGGGGGGGGGAGGGGTGGTCACCTCGCCCGGTAAAACTCGCTCCGCTTGCGGCTGTAGAGGAAGTACACAAACAGCCCGATGAACAGCCAGATAAAGAACCGCTCCCATGTGCGCACGGGAAGTCCGGCCATCAGCAGGATGCAGAAGATCACGCTGAGCACCGGGAACACCGGCCCGCCCGGAACGCGGAAGCCGCGGTGCCGCTCCGGCTGCTTGCGCCGCAGAACCAGCACGCCGATCGACACCAGCACAAACGCAAACAGCGTTCCGATGTTCGACAACTCGGCCAGCGTGCCCACGTCGAAGCAGCCCCGACGGGAATCGCAACCAGCACGCCCGCAACCCACGTCGCAAACGCCGGCGTGCGGAAGCGCGGATGCACCTTCGAGAAGACATCCGGCAGCAGCCGGTCGCGCGACATCGCAAACCAGACGCGCGCCTGGCCAAGCTGAAACACCAGGATCGACGAAATCATGCCGATGATCGCGCCGATGCAGCACGACCAGCCGCGTCCAGTGCAGCAGGCTCGAGTGCGTCTGCAGCGTCAGCCGCTTCAGCGCATTCACCACCGGCGCCGCGTCGCCGATCACCGTCTGCCACGGCACAATGCCGGTGAGCACCAGCGACACGCCGATATACAGGACCGTGCAGACGATCAGCGTCGCGATAATCCCGATCGGCACCGTGCGCTGCGCGTCGCGGCACTCTTCGCTTGCGGTCGAGACGGAGTCAAAGCCGATATACGTGAAGAAGATGATGCTGCCGCCGGCAAGCACGCCCGGCCAGCCGTTCGGCGAGAACGGGTGGTAGTAGCTCGGATGAATGAAGTGAATGCCGATGGCGATGAACGCGATGATGGCGACGATCTTGATCAGCACCATGATGTTGTTGGTGCGCGCCGACTCGCGAATGCCGCGCACCAGAACAACCGTCAGCAGGATGACGATGATAAACGCCGGGATATTGAACCCAAAGTGCCAGCCCGGCTTGTAGATGACGTTGCCGGTGAGGTCGGTGAGCCCCTGCGGGAGATACGCCGGCGAAAGCCACTTCGGGCTCATCGGCACACCGAGCCAATCCAGCAGATCGACAAAATGCGCCGCGAAGCCGACGCTCACGCTCATGTTCGAGAAGGCGTACTCGAGGATCAGGTCCCACCCGATGATCCACGCGATCAGCTCGCCCAGCGTCGCATACGTGTAGGTGTAGGCCGAGCCCGCAATCGGGATCATGCTGGCCAGCTCCGCATAGCAGAGCCCGGTAAAGCAGCAGACGATCGCGACCAGAATCATGCTCAGCGCCAGCGCCGGCCCAGCGCCGGGCCGTCCCGCGACGTGCCCCGCCGTCCCGTGCAGGAAGCCGAGGAACAAATCGATCACCGGCGACTCAGCCAGCGAAGCGGTGCTCGCCGGATTGCCGCCGATGGCCGTGCCGATCACCGTGAAGATGCCCGAACCGATGACCGCGCCGATGCCCAGCGCCGTCAGCGACACCGGCCCGAGCGTCTTCTTCAGCGCCGTCTCCGGCTGCTCGCTCTCGCGGATCAGCTTGTCGATCGACTTCGTGGCGAAGATCTGACGCGGCTTCGTCACGGTGTGCCGGTTGTGAGTAGCAGGAGGCAGGGCGGTCGGTCCTCGGACATGACGGAGTTGAAGCTGATTGTATGCGGAACGGAGCGCGAATCGACGCAGGCAGCAAAAGACGGGCGAAGCTGAGGCTTCGCCCGTCTAGGCTGGTCTTTCCGAAAGTTTTCTCTGCGGTCGTTTTATCGCTTCGACTGGCCGCGCGCAGCTTCTTGACCTTGGCCTTGTTGCTGCCGCGAGGGTAGTGCGCTTGGCCTTCGGAGCGGCCTTCTTGCGCGCCGCGCGCTTTACCTTCTTGCGCTCATCTTTATCGGTGATGCTCTTGGTATTTGCCATGTCTGAGTGAGGATCTTCTTTCCAAAAAAATTTGCCGGCCGCGATACAAGATGCGTCTTCCACGCCTGCTGAGAACGCATTCTGCTGTTTTACAGTCGCTCAAGCTGGGCGAACTTCTCCACCAGCTTTTTCGTGCCGTACCCGCTAAATTGTACTGTAATCTTCGCGTCGTCGCCTTCGCCTTCGCGGGCGACGAGGATGCCTTCGCCATATTTCGGATGCCGCACGCGGACTCCTTTGCCCAGCCCGGTACGGCCCGTCGGCGCTGGAATGTCCATCTTCGGCCGCGCAGGAAAGCGCTTTTCGCCGGGCTTGTAACTCGACCGTGCCGCCCTTGCCGAAGAACGCAGCCGTGTTGTCGAGCGGACCCGAGCCCGCGCGTGAGCGGCTCGCGCCGAATCGCTGTGCAGCATAGTTCCGCGTCGCCGCACGGCCTCCAGGCTCCTGAGACTCGTCTTCGTAGGAGTAATGCCGACCGGACTCTTCACCGTCGCCGGAGCCGAACCGCCGCCGCTGCGGATACGGCGTCGCGTAAGCATTGCGATAGTCCAGCGCGCCGCCGTAGCTTCCCGAGGAGCCGAGGTCCTCGATCAGCTTGGGCGGAACCTCCTCCAGGAACCGCGAAGGCGTGCTCGCCTCCGGCATGTCGTTGCCATAGCGGCGACGATACCGCGCCCGCGTCATGATCAGCGTGTCCATCGCGCGCGTCATGCCCACGTAGCACAGCCGCCGCTCCTCCTCCATCTGCGTCGGATCCATCAGCGTGCGCGAGTGCGGGAACAGCCCCTCCTCCATCCCGCAGAGGAACACTAGCGGAAACTCCAGGCCCTTCGCCGCATGCAGCGTCATCAGCGTCACACGCGCCTCGGCAGAGTACTGATCGGCATCCGAAACCAGCGCTGCATGATCGAGAAACTCCGCCAGCGTCTCGCCGCGTGAAGTCGCATCCTGCGCGGCGTTCGCGAGTTCCTTCAGGTTTTCAATCCGCGAGAAGGCTTCCGGCGTGGCTTCATCTTCGAGCGCGCGGATGTAACCCGAGCGATCGTTCAGGAACTTGATCAGCTCCGGCAGCGTTGCCGGATCGCCCGGCTTGCGAAACGCCGGTTTCCCTGCCGCATCGAGCTCTTCCTCTTCTCCGGCAGCAATCCGTTCCAGCCTGGCCCGGTTCTTCTCTCGAACCTTGTCGGACGCAGACTGCGGCTTCTCATCGCCACCGGCGCAAACGGATTGAACTCGATCGTGCGCCGCAGTCAGCGGCGTTCTCCGGCGCAATCGTGCTGATCTCTTCGCTCGGCCCAAAGTCGAACCCGAAGTTGAAGCTGGTATCGAAGTCGCTGTTCGCATCATTCGCGATGCTGGGCGGCCCTGGCGGCTCGGCTGCGTCGACGCGAAAGCTCGAACCGAAGCATCATCCGCCGCCTCAAGCTGGCCCGGATCGAAGCTCGCGTCCTCGGCTCCAGCGAAATCAGCAGCAGCATCGCGCAAGTCCGGCGCAGCATCGGCCGCCAGTTTCTCGGCGAACTCCGGCCCCAGCATCGCGCGCGCGTCTTCGATCAGCTTGCGAAACGTATTCAGCGCAGACAGCGCACGCGCCGGCAGCAGCTTCTCTTCGGTCGCACGCGCAATCGCATCCCACGTGCTCATGCCTGTGGTCAGCGCGATGCGCTCCAGCGTGTCCATCGTCGTCTTGCCGATGCCGCGCGGCGGCGAGTTGACCACCCGCGCCAGCGCGATCGAGTCATGCGGATTCTGCACCAGCTTCAGGTAGCTGAGCATGTCCTTGACCTCCGCGCGGTCATAGAAGCTGAAGCCGCCGACCATGTGGTACTGAATCTGATACCGCCGCAGCGCCTCTTCCACCAGCCGCGACTGCGAGTTGGTTCGATACAGCACCGCGCAGCGAGGCAGGTCTTCGGTCTCGCCCGCCTCGCGCAGATATTGCTGAATGCGGTCCGCGACGAACAGCGCTTCGTTCTCCCCATCGGCAGCCTCGTAATAACCGATCAGCGATCCGCCTTCGCGCGAGGTCCACAGGTTCTTGCCTTTGCGCTGCGTGTTCTGCGCTACGACCGCGCTCGCGCCTTCGAGGATCACCTGCGTCGAGCGGTAGTTCTGCTCCAGCCGAATCGTGCGTGCCTTCGGAAAATCCTTCTCGAACTCAAGGATGTTGCGGATGTCCGCGCCGCGCCAACTGTAGATCGACTGGTCTTCATCGCCCACGACGCACACGTTGCCATGCGTGCCGAGCAGCTTCATCAGCTCATACTGCGGACGGTTCGTGTCCTGGTACTCGTCGATCAGCAGATATTTGTACTTGCGGTTGTAGCGCTCGCGCACCTCGCTCGACGACTTCAGCAGCCGCACAGTCTCGAGCAGCAGATCGTCGAAATCCATCGCATTCGCCTTGAACAGCTCATCGCGATAGATCTTGAAGATGTGCGCGATCTTCTCTTCAAGCGGATTGGTCGATGCGAGGAAGTACTCCTGCGGATCGATCATGTGGTTCTTCGCCCACGAGATCCGCCCGAGCGCAACGCGCGGCTTCAGCTGCTTGTCATCGACGCCGAGCCGCTTCAGCGCCTGCTTCACGACCGCCTGCTGATCGGTCTCGTCGTAGATCGCGAAGCTCTTCGTCAGGCCTTTGCCGCCGACGCGCAGCGCTTCAATATCGCGCCGCAGCACGCGCACGCAGAAGCTGTGAAACGTAGCGAGCGTGGGCTTCGCCAGCGTGGAGTGCCCAAGAATCTTCTCGACCCGCTCTTCCATCTCCTTCGCGGCCTTGTTCGTAAACGTCACCGCGAGGATGTTGTCAGCGCTGACACCGCGCTCCTGAATCAGGTACGCGATGCGATGCGTGATCACGCGCGTCTTGCCGGAGCCTGCACCGGCGAGCAGAAGCACCGGGCCGTCGACAGAGAGGATGCCTTCGCGCTGCTGCGGATTCATGTTGGCGAGAAGGTCGGCCACACCTCCATTCTAGTCTGTGACGAATGCACAGATCTTCGTGACGAATGCCGTGGAGAATGCGTGAATGCACGGAACCATCGCCTCCTCAATGCGTATTGATAAGTGCGCTGAGCACTCCGATCCATGGCGGGGTGCACGGGCAAGCCTTCGGGCTTCACTGATAAGTTTTCGCGCTTCACCGAGAACCTTTGGGCTGCGCCGAGAAGAGGTAGAGAGATGATTCGTCGCGTTATGGGAACGACCATGGTGCTGGCCGCTGTATTGATGGCCGGCGAGAGCGTATACGCTGCACCGATGACTGCACTGCGTATACCCGTGCACGCAAAGATGTTCAGCAGGGACAAGCAGATGGTGAGCTTCCATCTGCGCAACGACTCCAAGGATCCGCTGACCGTGAAGGCAGGCGCTCAGGAGATGACGCTCGAACCGGGTAAGCCGGTCGATGTCACCCTGAAAATCGGCGACACCGTGACGGTGGCGAAAGCCACGGCGGCATTACCGGAAGGAACGGTTCTGGCCACCGTGAATTCTGACCTGAAGGGCACCACGATCGCACTGCGCTGATAAACGAGACTCGACGGCTCGTGCTCGCTTCATGTGGGCACGAGCCCATTTTTTGGCGGCGATCCAACGGCCGCAAGCACTCGTTCGAAGTTGATTTGCGAGATGCGCGGCAGCCGTCCGCGCTGCGGTGGCCGAGGCGCGGCGGTATATGCTTTAGGCAATGCTGCCCGCCGAGCAACGAGCCAAAAACGCCGCGGTATTTTGTGCCGCCGCGGAAGGGGCGAAGCCCGTCTACCGCGCCGTCGCGGTGGAGCTCGGGCTGTCTCTGGCGGACCACGGCATCGGGCTCATCTACGGCGGAGCGAAGATCGGTCTCATGGGCGCAGTCGCAGACGCGACGCTCGCCGCGGGCGGGCGGGTCGTCGGCGTTATTCCGCATGTGCTCGTCGATAAGGAGATTGCGCACGACGGCCTGAGCGAGCTGCACGTTGTTGATACGATGCACACGCGCAAGCGTCTTATCGGAGAACGCGCGGATGCCTTCATCACTTTGCCTGGAGGCTTCGGCACCTTCGAAGAGCTGTTTGAGGTTCTAGCCTGGCAATCGCTCAATCTGCACAAGAAGCCCGTCGTTCTGCTCAACGTCGCCGGCTTTTATGACTCGATGCTGACGTTTCTCGACGTCTGCGAGCGCGAAGGAATGTTGCGCGGCAACCGGCATCGTCTGTTGATTGCGAAGACGGTGGATGAGGCGCTGCGGCTCGCCGGTCTGACCTGATCGCAACGCGCGGCGCGCTGATGAAGGCGCAGTTGGCCAACTGCACAGAACCAGCCGAATAGAATCAAACGATGGTCTTATCTCTGTTCCCGCACGAGCGCTACGTATGGCTTGTAGCGGCTTCGACCATCGCCGGCGTAATGAATGCGATGGCGGGCGGCGGATCGTTCCTTTCGTTCCCTGCCATGCTGGGCATGGGCGTTCCGCCGGTCCAGGCGAATGCGACCAACACGGTCGCGCTGTGGCCGGGCCAGCTTACGTCGCTGGCAACGCTGCGCGGAGATGTACGCCGCGACCTGCTGCCAACAGTTATCGTGACCTGCATCATTGGGGGAGTGAGCGGCGCCGAGGTGCTGCTGCACACCCGGCAGCGCACGTTTCTGCATCTGATTCCATGGCTCATCCTGATGGGCACGCTGATCTTCGGCGCGAGCGGCCCGCTCTCGAAATGGCTGCGCCGCCGGACGGAGCACCCCCACGCGGAACGCCCGATTGCAATGCTGCCGCTGGCGCTGGCGCTGTTTCCCATCTGTTTCTACATCGGCTATTTCGGCGCTGGAGGCGGCTTTCTCGTGATGACGGTGCTTGCGCTGTTCGGGATGGAGAGCATGCATGCGATGAATGCCATGAAGGTCGTCGCCGCGACCACGTCCAACCTCTGCGCGATTGTGACTTTCATTGTGCGCGGCGCAATCGTCTGGCACTACTGCGTTGTCTCGATGGCGTTCGCCGCACTCGGCGGATGGATCGGCGCCCGGTTTGCGCGACGCATGAACGGCGACGTCCTGCGCCTGGTTGTGGTCGCGACCGGATGCGTGGTCGCAGGCTACTTCTTCTGGACGCAGCGATAGAAAAACAAGCAAGACATAAAATGGAGACGTCCAATGAGTCACGAAGGTTTCAAGATCGTCAGCGCCGAACAAGCCGCGCAAACCGAGCCGTCGCGGCTGAGCGGCGATGCGATCCGCCCTGCGAAGGTGCGCATCGACAGGACCGGCGGCTCCGGCATGACGATCGAATGGCGCGACGGCCACACCAGCCACTGGAGCTTCGCCTGGCTGCGCGCCGCCTGCCCGTGCGCCACCTGCCACGAGTCGCGTGGATTAGAAGGACGCGCACCGGGCATAGCAAAGCCGAAACCAAACTCACTGCTGCCGATGTACGAAGCTCCGCCGCGCCCAAACGATGTAGAGCCCGTCGGCAAATACGCTCTGCGTTTCAAGTGGAATGACGGCCACGAGGCCGGGCTCTACTCCTGGGATTACCTGCGCAATGTGTGTGACCTCGAGGCGCAGAAGCAGAACGCCGGCTAATGGGCGCTCGGCAGCTCAGGCGTGGCGGCCAGCAACTGCTGAGTGTACGGCTCGCTCGGCGATTCGCAGATCTGCTGCCACGAGCCCTGCTCGACCAGGCGCCCGCCCTGCAGCACGATCACCCGATGGCATAGATAGCGCACCAGCGGCATCGAGTGCGAGATGAACAGGCAGGTCAGCGCGTAGCGCTGCTGCAGCTCGCGCAGCAGGTTGATGATCTGCGCGCCGACCGAAACATCCAGCGCGCTCACCGGCTCATCCAGCACCAGCAGCTCCGGCCGTAGCGCCAGCGCGCGTGCGATGTTGATGCGCTGCCGCTGCCCGCCCGAGAACTCATGCGGGTAACGCTGCAGCGCCGATGCATCGAGCCCCACCTCAGCGAGCATCGCCGCGAGCCGCGCTTCGATTCCTTCCTGCGGCTGCTCGCGGTGAATCGCGAACGGCTCGCATAGCGTCTGGCGAACGGTCATGCGCGGATCGAGCGCGGCGTATGGATCCTGAAAGACGATCGCCAGCTTGCGGCGCAGACGTCGCATCGCTTCCGGCCGCAGCGCAAGCAGATCGAACGTACGCGCGGGGCCATCCGATTCTGTCTCATGCAGCAGGATGCGCCCGGATGTCGGCTCCAGCAGCCGCAGCAGCATGCGCGCGACTGTGCTCTTGCCTGAGCCCGATTCACCTACGACGCCCAGCGTTTCGCCGCGATAGAGCTCGAGCGATACATCGTCCACCACGCGTGCGGCGCCGTATTCCTTAACCAGGTGATGTGCTTCAAGCAGCAATGGAGAGCTCGCGGAAGTGCCGCGCGTGTGATCCGGAATCATGTGCTCTCACTGAAGATGATTTGCCAGCCCGCGGAGGTCTTCTCGAACAGCTCGGAGAATGTGCCATCGACGGGCCCTCCGGCCTTCTTCGACCGGTTCAGATGATAGCGCCCGGTGGCGAGCGCGAAGTTGTCTCCCAACGCGCGAACCCCGACATCACTGTCCTCGATGTCGCCCATCGCTTCCTTGTTCGGAAAGTTCAGCCGGTAGGCTGCCCGGATGTTGTCCAGTCCGCGCACCAGGTTCGCCAGCACTGCCTGTGTGTCCGGCGCGTCCTTGTAGTGCGAAAGGTAAGCATCGAGATCGCCTTTATTCCAGGCATCGCGCTGCGCAAGAATCACCTTCACCACGTCGAGCTGTTGCCGTGTCGCCGTAAACAATGGACCGGAGTCCTGTGCGGCAGCGCACGCCGGCACTGCCAACCCGACCAGCGCAATCAGTATGAGAGGAATTCGCATAGGCCTCCTCCGAACAGCACCATCATACGAGTTCCGCGCGGGTGCTTGGCCTCAGCGCTGAGGCTTTGCGTCCTGAGTCGTGTCGTCGCGAATGATCTTCCATCCGCCGGGCGTCTTCTCAAGCACCAGCAGATAGTAGCCGCTGGCATCACCTCCGGCGGCCGCCGTACGGTCGAGATAAAACCGGCCTGTCACGGTGGCGAAGTGCTCGTCCAGCGGCTGCACATCCAGCCGGCTGAATGTCAGCTTGCCCATCTTCTCGCGGCTTGAAAACGCGCTTGCGATACCCGTCCAGCATCTGGTCATAACCGTGGCGGATCGTGCGGCCCATGAACAGGATGTCCGGCGAGTGCTTGTATCCCGTTGCAAATGCGTCCAGATCACCGCGGTTCCAATCGGCGGCCTGGCGGTTCAACATCGCGAGGATCGCGTTGCGCTCCGCCGCAGGCGCATTCTGGGCGATCGAGGCCGCGGGAATGAGGCAAAGGGCAAAAGCAAGGCCCCACTTCGTGATGCGGGATGTCGGCATAGTGTTCTCCGGACCGCGTTCGCGGCAGAAATCAATGTAATGTCAGGCTACGGACGCCTAGAATATAGCTATGGCCCCGGAATCTGCCAGCACGCGCACGGTACACGCCGTCTGCACGCATGACTGCCCGGACTCCTGCGGCGTTCTGGTGACGGTCGATCAGCTCACCGGCCGCGCGCTCAAAATCGCCGGCGATCCCGCGCATCCGGTCACGCGCGGCTTCCTGTGCGGCAAGGTTGCGCGTTATCTCGACCGCGTCTACTCTCCCGAGCGTCTGCTCTTTCCCATGCGCCGCCGCGCCGGCATCCCCAAAGGTCCGCTGCCGAAAGGCCGCGAGCCGGAGTTCTTCGAGCGCATCTCCTGGGACGAAGCCCTCGACGAGATCGCCACGCGCTTCAAAGCCATCGCAGAAGAGTTCGGGCCGGAGAGCATTCTGCCGTACAGCTATGCGGGGACCATCGGCCAGCTCGGCTATGGCTCGATGGACCGGCGGTTCTTCCATCGGCTAGGCGCGTCGCAGCTCGACCGCACCATCTGCTCCGCCGCGGGAACCGCTGCGCTCAAGAGCATCTACGGCACGCGCCTCGGCACGCCACCGCAGGACTTCGCGCACGCCGGGCTGATCATCGTGTGGGGAGGCAACGTTCACGGCAACAACATCCACCTGTGGCCGTTCATCGAAGAAGCGCGGCGGAACGGCGCGAAGCTCGTCGTCATCGATCCGTATCGCACGCGCACGGCCGCACTCGCAGACGAGCACCTGCAGATTCGTCCCGGCACCGACGGCCTGCTCGCGCTGGCGATGATGCAGGTGCTCTTCCGCGAGGGCCTCGAGGATCGCGGTTACCTGAACGAGTTCACAAATGATTGGCAGCAGCTTCGCGATCACGCTCTGCTTCTTCAGCACTCTCCCGCTCGCGCGGCGAAGATCACAGGCCTCAGCGTTGAAGCCATCGAAGCTCTTGCGCTCGCCTACGGCAAAGCGGGCCGCGAAGGACGCGCCCCGGCGGCCATCCGGCTCAACTACGGCATTCAACGCGGCGAAAATGGTGGCGAAGCAGCGCGCACTGTGGCGATGCTGCCGCTGATCACAGGCAGCTGGATGCAGCGCGGCGGCGGGATGCAGCTTTCAACCAGCGCCGGCCTTCCCGTTCGCGCAGCAGAAGCTACAAATGCCGGAGCTGATGAATGCGAGCCCGCTGGGCGGCCCGACGCGCCTGGTCAACATGAATCAGCTTGGCGACGCGCTGACGAAGCTGAGCGATCCGCCGGTGAAGGCGCTGTTCGTCTATAACTCAAATCCCGCCGCGGTCGCGCCGGACTCTGAGGTTGTGCACGCGGGCATGCGCCGCGCCGACCTCTTCACCGTGGTGCACGAGCAGTTCTTCACCGACACCACGGACTACGCCGACATCGTGCTGCCCGCCACGACCTTCCTCGAGCACAAGGAGCTGATGGGCGCCTACGGCCACTACGTCGCGCAGATCTCCAACCGTGCGATCGAGCCGCTCGGCGAAGCGCGATCCAACGTGCAGATCTTCGCGGAACTCGGGCGCCGCATGGGCTTTGACGAAGCCAGCGTTTCGCGACGGCGAAGAGGAGCTCATCACCCAGGCACTTTCGAGCGGGCACGCCTGGTTCGACGGCATCACCAAGGAGCGCCTCGAGCGCGACGGCATGGCCCCGCTCGCGCTGCCGAAGAACGAGCGCGGCGAGTCGCTGCCGTTCAGCACGCATGAGTGGTTCGGCACTCCGAGCGGCTGCGCCGATCTGCTCCCGCTTCCCGAGTGGCACGCGGCAACAGAATCACGCTCGAACGCCGAAGCCACCAGGAACTTTCCGCTGGAGATGCTCGCGCGCAAGAACGACAACTACATGAACTCCACCTTCGCGAACATACCCAAGCATCGCGAGATGGAGCGCAAGCACCGCGACATCCTCGAAATCCGTCCCGCCGACGCGGCAGCCCGCGGCATCACCACCGGAGACAGCCGTGCGCGTGTGGAACGACCGTGGGCAGATCAACCTGACCGCGCGGATCAGCGACTCCATCCCCGAGGGCACTGTAGCCTCGCGACTTGATTGGGCGAAGCTCTCGCGCGACGGCGTGAACGTGAACGAGCTGACCAGCCAGCGCCTGACGGACATGGGCGGCGGCGCGACCTTCTACTCCACCCTGGTTGAAGTCAGCAAGCTCGAACCCGCCTCCATCGCGTAGAATCGACGCCTCTGCAAATTTGCTTTGTGAGCATCCTCAGGAGGAAATGTCACGCGTGAAGACTTGTCTTAAGTGGAACCTCGCCCTTTCCGTTTTCGTGCTCGCCGTCTCTGCCGCCGCGCAGCAACCGCCTCAGAAGACCACGACGACAACAAGCTCCACCGTGACAACCGAACCTGAGAAGAGGACGGACGCTCTGCCGCCGGACTCAAGCTCCGAGGGCAGCGTCACAGTCGCCGGCCGCGCCATCGGCTATCACGCCGTTGCCGGCATGCTCACCGTCGGTTCGACTGACACCCAGGACGCAACGATCGGTCTCGACGGCCGAGCTCCTGCCGGGCTCGGGCGTCGAGCTCCCGCCCAAGCCCGAGGACCGCCCCGCGACCGCGCGCCTCTTCTACACCGCCTACTTCGCGAACGGCGCCGACGCGCGCACGCGGCCCATCGTCTTCATGTACAACGGCGGCCCGGGCTCAGCCACGATGTACCTGCGCATGACCAGCATGGGTCCGGTGCGCGTGCAGATCCCTGACCTGCAACACCCCGCGGGCGGACCGTACAAGATCGCGCCGAATCCTTATTGCCTGCTCGACGCCGCGGACCTTGTCTTCATCGACGCGCCCGGCACAGGCTACAGCCGCGTCGAAGGCAAGGACGCGATGAAGGCCTTCTACGGCATCGACCAGGACGCCGGCGCCTTCGATCGCTTCATCCGCCGCTTCCTTACGAAGTACAACCGCTGGGAGTCGCCCAAGTTCCTCTTCGGCGAGAGCTACGGCACCACGCGCGACGCGGTGCTCGCCAGGAGATTGCAAGAGCACGGCGTGGACCTGAACGGTGTCGTCTTCCTCAGCCAGATCCTCAGCTTCGACAACTCGGCCGACGGCTCCGACGCAAACCCCGGCACCGAGAACGGCTTCTTCCTCGCGCTGCCCAGCTTCGCCGCGACTGCCTGGTACCACCACAAAGTGGCGAACCAGCCTGCAACGCTCGAGCCCTGGATCCATGAGGTCGAACAGTACGCCCTGACCGACTACGCTGAAGCGCTGCTGCAGGGCGCAGACCTGAGCGCCGACCGCAAGGCAGCCGTCGCGGCGAAGCTCGAAAGCTACACCGGTGTCCCCGCCTCGCTGTGGATCAAGGCAAACCTGCGTCTCACCGGCGCGGAGTTCGCGAAGTACCTGCAGGACCCCTCCGACATCACCACCGGCAGGCTCGACTCACGCTACGAAGGGCCCGCGATGGATCCGCTCTCACGCGACGCCGACTACGATCCCTTCACCGAGGCCATCGAGTCTTCGATCCTGGCCGCAATGAACACCTACGCGCACGAGACGCTCAAATTCGGCGAGAACATGACCTACAACCCCAGCGCGCGCGAGCCCGGCTTCAACTGGGACATGAAGCATCACGGCTACGGCCCCGAGGGATGGCAAGGCACCAGCACCAACGTGATGAGCGACATCGCCTACACAATGAAGGTCAATCCCAACATGCACGTGCTGCTGATGGGCGGATACTTCGATCTCGGCACGCTCTATTTCGGTGCAGAGTACGAGATGAAGCACCTGCCCATCCCGCACGATCTCCAGAAGAACATCGACTACAAGTTCTTCCCGACCGGGCACATGGTCTACGTCAACGAGGACGCGCTCAGGGCGCTTCACGAACGCACCGCACAGTTCATCCGGGACAACCAGGGCGGACGGTAGTTCTTGCGGAGATTCCAACGAATGAAAATTCCTGTCCGCTGGAACTGCGTTCTCCTCGCTCTGATGCTCGCTGGTGTGGTCTGCTCCGCGCAGGAGATGCCGTCCGCAGCCGGCCGAATTCGACGGTCCCGGCGCCAAGTTCAACGGACGACGAAGACCAGCGATTCGGCCCAGACGACCGCCGCGAATCCAAATGCCGCTACCCAGGTCGGCGGCTCTGTACAGCCGCCGGTTGCGATCCACATGGTGGACCCGAAGTTTTCGAAGCAGGCGAGAAAGGCGAAGTTTTCCGGTCAGGTCATCGTTGCGCTCATCGTTGACAAAGAGGGTATGCCGCAGAACGTACACGTGCTGCGCGGCGTGGGCATGGGTCTGGATGAGGAGGCTCTCAAGGCGGTGAAGCAGTACAGATTCAAACCGGCACTGCAGAACGGGAGACCGGTCCCCGTCTACCTGAACGTGCAAATTAATTTCCAGATAGTGAGTAGAGAGTAGACAGCCACAAACGCGCACCGTTTCTCACCCGCTGCAACGAACGTGTGATTAACCGCTGCATGTTCGGCACATGCATAGCCTTAGACCCGTTGCTACACTCGCTATGCCTCGCTTCCTTAGAAAGCGCTAATCCAACCTGCACTCCAGGTTAGAAAGCTCTTCTTTTTCGAAGCGTGGAGTGCGCCTTCACTTGCTCTGCATGGGGTGTGAGCCTTTGTCGCAGAACAGAACAGTGGAGGTCCCGGGACCCGCATTTGCCGTTGCGCCTTCGTGCATGCTCTTCTCCGGCCCCTGGCCGAATCACCACCGGGCTAAACGCCGGAATCTCCCGCTGCGTTGCAGGCGCACTCGCGCTCGCATGCTGTAGCGCTGCGGCACACGCGCAGCTCGGTTCAGCCGCCCGGAATCAGCAGCGCGTGCGCGAATTCCTGGCCCAACGGACAACCCAGGATTCCACCAGCGCCGCACTCGCGCGATCGAACGGCCGAAGCACAACACGCACAGCTTCTCAGCCGCGCCTCCGTACGCGCACACAGCACACCCACATCGCTAACGGCGTCCTGGCAGCCACTCGGTCCCGGTTCAGTTGCCACGCAGCTCTACGGCAATATCACCGGCCGCATCACGGCCATCGCGGTCGACCCCAACGACACCACTGGCAGCACCGTCTATCTCGGCACCACCGGCGGTGGAGTCTGGAAGTCGACGAACGCCGCCGGCCCACTCTGCGGCCATCACCTTTACTCCGCTCACCGACACGTTGCCCGTCTTCAGCATCAACGGCGGTTCGAGCACCATCGCATCGCTCTCCATCGGCGCCGTCGCCGTGCAGCCCGCGCCCAACCCCGTCGTGCTCGCCGGCACGGGCGACCCGAACGACGCAACCGATTCCTACTACGGCCAGGGAATTCTGCGCTCCACCGACGGCGGCCAGACCTGGACCATCGCAACGCTCGCGCAGGAGAAGATCGGCGGCAACACCTACTACAACACCTTCGCCGGACTCTCGACCGCCGCGCTCGCCTGGAGCACCGCCTCAACCAATCTCGTGGTCGCTGCAATGTCTGTGTCACCGGAAGCCGCGACCGTCAACGCCCAACCCTCGTCGTCCGTCCCCGGCCTTTACTACTCCGCCGACGGCGGCCTCACCTGGCACATGAGCACCATCTACGATGGCGCGCAGCTCGTGCAGGCTCCGCAGCCCAGCGGCACCGCGCAACTCGGCAACGCAGCTACGTCTGTCGTGTGGGATTCGATGCGCCACATGTTCTTCGCCGCCGTACGCAGCCACGGCTACTACAGCTCTGCTGACGGCCAGACGTGGACACGCCTCGCCAACCAGCCGGGCACTGCGCTCACATCTGCCAACTGTCCCGCTGCCAGCACCGGGCAGGGAAGCGCAAGCTGCCCGATCTTCCGCGGCACGCTCGCCGTGCAGCCCGTCACCGGGCGACCTTTACGCGCTCACAATCGACAGCAACGAAAACGACCAGGGTCTCTGGCAGGACCTTTGCAACGCGACCAACGGCTCCTGCACGAACTCCGCGCCCACATGGCACGCGCGCATTGACAACGGCGCGCTCGACGTCGGCTCCGGCAGCAGCGCCATCCTGCAGGGCGGCTACAATCTTGTCACTTGCCGCTGCACCCTCCGGCTCCGGCGGAACGCTGCTCTTCGCCGGCACCGTCGATCTCTACCGCTGCGCGATGACCTCCGGTTCCTCCACTTGCACCCTGCGGAACACTACCAACTCAATCAATGGCTGCAACGCGCCCGCAGCGGTCGCACCTGCGCAGCACGCCGTCGCGGCCTCGCTCACCAGCGGCGCGGAGCTTGTGCTTATCGGCAACGACGGCGGCCTCTGGCGCTCAACCGACGGCGTCAATGAAACCGGGCCGCGCCTGCTCCGCCACAGACGCGCAGCACTTCGACAATCTCAACTCCGCAATCGGCGCAGGCGGATCACTCGCCGAGGTCGTCGGTTTCGCGCAGGACCCAACCGAGCCCGGCACGATCATTGCCGGCCTCGGCGCGAACGGCACGGCCGGCACCTCCGCCGCTGGCTCGGCAGCCGCATGGCCACAGCTCTCGGCAGGCGAAGGCGGCATCCCGCAGATTGATCCGAACAATCCTGCCAACTGGTTCATCACCATCGGCGCCGGCGTGAATCTCAAGGCCTGCACCGCAGGCGCAGACTGCACGACAACCAACCTGCTTCCGCCTGCAACGATCGGCGCGCCCTCAGACCAACAACGACCAGGCGCTGCTCGACGCACCGTCGCTGCTCGATCCTGCCGAGACAACCAACCTCGTCCTCGCCACCTGCCGCGTGTGGCGCGGCGTCGCGTCCGACGGTTCTACGTGGAGCACCTCCAACGCACTCAGCCCCGCCTTCGACGGCTCCGGCGGTCCATGCACCACAACCTCCGCGATGGTCCGCTCCCTCGCAGCCGGCGGCCCGCTCGCGTCCTCCGGCAACCCGCAGAGCTCCGGCTCAACAGTGCTCTACGCCGGCATGGCGGGCCAGTTCGACGGCGGCGGTGGCAGAGTGGCCGGCCATCTCTTCGTCACCACGTCAGCGAACACCGCATCATCGTCGACGTCCTGGACTGACGCTGCGCATTCACCCGTCACTAACGACGGAGCCAACGCGCACGTCTTCAATCCCGGCGCGTTCGACATCTCGTCGCTCGTCGCCGATCCTCACGATCCCACCGGGGCCACCGTCTACGCGACAGTCATGGGCTTCAGCACTGGCGGCCAGATCTATCGCTCAACCGACTTCGGCGCGCACTGGACCGCGATCAACTCCAATCTGCCGAAGGCCCCCGCAAACGCCGTCGTCGTCGATCCGAACGACGCGAACACCGTTTATGTCGCATCTGACACCGGCATCTTCGTTACGCAGAGCGTCACAAGCTGCGCGTCCACGAACTGCTGGAGCGTGCTCGGCACCGGGCTTCCGAACGCACCCGTTACGTCACTCCAGGCCGCCGCGCAGATGCCGACCGGCGACGGCAGAGAAGGCATGCTGCGCGCCGGAACCTACGGCCGCGGCCTCTGGCAAATCCCTCTCCTCAATGCAACCTCGATCCAGGCTCCCGCAATCACGCTCTCGACCGCCAGCGTTACGTTCAGCGCACAGGCTGTCGCAACGCAATCCGCCGCGCAGACCATCACGGTCACCAGCTCCGGAACCCAGCCCGTCACGTTCAGCACGCTCAACATCACCGCTGACTTCACCGAAACCGACAACTGCGCAGGCCAGACACTCGCGACCGGCAGCACCTGCACCGTCAACGTAAGCTTCGCTCCCACACAGGCCGGCACGCGCTCCGGCCAGCTCACGGTCTACGCCAACATCCCAGGCGGACAGGCGACCGTCAGCCTCACCGGCAACGCAACCGCAGCCGCTGCGGTTGTGCTCACGCCGCTCACACTCAGCTTTCCTGCGACCCTCGTGAACCAGACGGCCGCCGCGCAGATCATCACGGTCGCCAACACCGGCGGCAATCCCGCAACACTCCAATCACCATCCATCACCGGCGACTTCGCGGCTACCGCGAGCACGTGCGGCCCCACGCTCGCGGCGCAAACCTCCTGCTCCATCTCCGTCAGCTTCACACCAACCGCAAGCGGCACACGCAGCGGCGTTCTCAGCATCAGTGACAGCGCCGGCACGCAGACCGCACAGCTGTCCGGTACGGGCAACGCGCCCGCAACCGACACCCTCACCCCTGCATCGCTGACGTTCACTCAGCAGGCGATCGGCTCAACCAGCGCGGCCCAGCAGGTCACGGTTACGAACAGCGGCGACGTAGCCCTCACACTCATTACTGCATCCATCAGTGCCGGCGACTTCACCGCAATTAACACCTGCGGTGCATCGCTCAACCCGCACTCCACTTGCGCGATCTCTGTCGCATTCGCCCCCACCGCGGTCGGAACGCGGAGCGCGACCATCACCATGACCGACCAGTTCCGCTCGCAAACCGTCTCGCTCACCGGCATCGGAGTCGCTCCGCCGGGCGTCTCCCTCAGCCCCGCGGCGCTCAGCTTCGCTGCAACGGGCATAGGCCTTACAGCGCCCGCGCAAACCCTGACGCTCACTAACAACGGTGGCCTTCCGCTGCACCTCACAAACGCGGCAGTCAGCGCCGGCTTTCTACTCGCGTCGAACAACTGCGGCACAACGCTCGCTCCCGCCTCGTCCTGCAATCTCACCGTCGTCTTCTCGCCCGCCAGCCCGGGCGCGATCTCAGGCACGCTCACCCTCACCGACGACGCGCCGTCCGGCACCCAAACGACAAACCTCGCCGGCACAGGCATCGACTACAACCTCGCAACCAACGGCGCAACCAGCATCACCGTCTCAAGCGGCGCAACCGCAACCTACCCGCTCCTCCTCACATCGATTCAAGGGCTCACCGGCGCCGTCTCGCTTGCCTGCAGCGGCGCGCCCGTCAACAGCACCTGCAGCATCAACCCCACGGCATCGAGCCTCGGAGGCACGTACACCCTCTCCGCGACCGTCCAGACCGGCACATCTCAAACCACCGCACTGACACACACCACCGCTTCGCGCACGCGCGACACCAGCGTGTTCCTGGCCTTCGTGTTTCTTCCTCTGGCGTGCGCAGCAAAGCGACGCCGCTTCACCCCGCTGCTGCTTGCAATCCTGTCGATTGCCACGCTTACAACACTCGCCGGGTGCGGCTCCTCGCGCGTCATTCCCGGCAACGGCGTCGGAGGCGGTGGCTCCTCCACACCCACGCAGCCCGGCACCTATAACCTCACCGTCACCGCCTCAGCCGCGGGCCTCTCGCGCACCGTGAACCTGACGCTCATCGTGCAATAAGCAAGCGCGCTCCCGCA
This sequence comes from uncultured Acidobacteriaceae bacterium, assembly GCA_963777205.1. GTDB lineage: Bacteria > Acidobacteriota > Terriglobia > Terriglobales > Acidobacteriaceae > Granulicella. The sequence goes on from CAVZPQ010000001.1 coordinate 1,342,046, forward strand.
CGATGCACGATCTTCACGCCGCACGCCCCGCGCTTGCTCCACTCGCCCACGCCCACTGGAAGTTATAGCCTCCCAGCCACCCCGTCACATCCACCACCTCGCCAATAAAGTACAGCCCCGGCACACGCCGGCTCTCCATCGTGCGTGCGTCGAGCTCACGCGTGTCCACGCCACCCGCCGTCACCTCCGCCTTCGCAAACCCCTCCGTCCCCTCCGGCCGCACAGTCCACTCATGCACCGCGTGCTCCAGCCGGTCGAGCCCCGCATTCGTCCAGTCAGGATCGCGCGTCATCACCGCAACCCACCGCTCCGCCATCCGCCCCGGCAGAACCTCCCGCAACGCAGCCTGCGCTGCCGCTGCATCGCGCCTCGCGTTCTTCGCGCGCATCGGCGCAAACACCTCTCGCCCCGGCGCAAGATCAAACCGCACCGCCTCTCCCGGCCGCCAGTAGGACGAAAGCTGCAGCACCGCCGGCCCACTCAGCCCGCGATGCGTGATCAGCAGCTTCTCGCGGAACTCCGGCGAGCGCTGCCTGCGATTCGTCTTCCCATCCGCCGCGCGCGCCACCACCTCCGCCGACACACCCGTCAGATCGCACCATCGCTCCCGCTCCTCCGCACTGAAGACCAGCGGAACCAGCGCCGGCCGCGGCTCCACAACAGCATGCCCAAACTGGCGCGCGAGCTCATACCCAAATCCCGTAGCTCCCATCTTCGGAATCGACAACCCGCCGGTCGCAACGATCACCGCTTCACAAACAATTTCGCTCTCGCTGGTCTGCACGCGAAACCGCGCTCGATCCGTATCACCCGCGCTGCTCCGCTGCTCGACCGCGAACACTCGCACACCACAGCGCATCTGCACACCCGCCGCGCCGCACTCGCGCTCCAGCATCGTCACAATCTGCTGCGCCGAGCCATCACAGAACATCTGCCCCAGCGTCTTCTCGTGATACGCAATCCCATGTCGCTCCACGAGTCGCAATGAACTCCGCCGGCGTATACCGCGCCAGCGCCGACCGCGCAAAGTGCGGATTCTCGCTCAGGAAGCTCTCCGCACGCGTATGGATGTTCGTGAAGTTGCAGCGCCCGCCGCCGGAGATCAGAATCTTTCGGCCCGGCCGCTCATTGTGATCCAGCAGCAGCACCCGCCGCGCGCGCCGCCCGGCTTCCAGCGCCGCCATCATCCCCGCGGCGCCCGCGCCTAGCACCACCACATCCACCCTGCCTGCCAACGCCTGTCCGCCCGCCCCGCTCACCTCATTGATTCTAGGCATTCCCTCCAGGCAACCTCCGCCGCGCCAGTTCCAATGCCGCCCCTCTGCTGCTGACCGGCATCTGAAACACAGGAGGGAATTCCTTATGAAGACATTCGCATGGCTGGCCGGAGGCATCGGACTCGGGCTCGCCGTCTACCTCATCTCCAATGCGCCCGGCCCCCAGTACGCCACCGGGTCGGACGACATTGAGGACGCCGCCCGCAACACCGCCGGGTGGGGCAGTAAGCAGCGCGTCACCGGCCTCGGCAGCAACGTCGCAGGCCGCGTCAAACAAGGTCTCGGCAATCTCACCGGAAATCAGAATCTCGCCGACGAAGGCGCAGGCGATCAGTTTGCCGGGAACGTCAAGGAAGGTGTCGGCAAGTTCGCGCAGGCCGCCGGCCAAACCCTCCACGACCTCAACCGCTAACCTTTCTACTGACCCGAAGGCGCAGTTGCAGCCGCTTCAAGCCGCTGCTTCTGCGCCTCGTGCGCTTTCGCCAGAAGCTTCTTAAGTCTGCCTTCGACGTCCGATCCCTCGCCCACCATCACCGAAGTCAGCACACCATCCGAGTCAATCGTGAAGTACCGTGGAATCGAGCTCACGCCGAACGCGTTGGATAACCCGTGATCCGCGTCGCGATATTGCATCCAGGTCATCTCGTTCTTCTGGATGAACTGTCTCCATTTTGCGTCGTCGGAGTCGAAGCTCACGCTGAGAATCACCAGCGGTTCAGCCGCAAACTCTTTCGCAATCTTCTTCATGTGCGGCAACTCTTGATTGCAAGGGCCGCACCACGTCGCCCAGAAGTCGATCAGCACCACGCGCCCGCCCATCGCATCCAGGTTGAACTTCGATCCATCGAGCGCCGTCACTTCAAACGCCGGCGCGCGCTTCTCGAGCGACAGCTTCGGATCTTCCGCAAAGTGCTGCGCGCGCAAACGTGCCGGGTCCTTAGGGCTCGCCAGCGCAGCGCAGTTGGTGAAGCAGGTCTTCGCCTCATCCATCTTGCCCATCCGCGCCAGCACCTCACCGTCGCGGAACATGGCCGGCAGATTCTTCGGATAGCTCGTCAGCGCCTGCTGAAACGAATCGTGCGCCTGCTGCAATTGTTCCGGTTTCGGCTTATCGCCGGCCTTCGCGTAAATCGCATCTCCATGCTCGAATTCGGCTACCGATTTCTCCATCGGTGAGTTCGCCATGGACTCCAGCTTTGCAGTTGTCTCGATCGCAGCCTTGTAGTCGCCCTCACCCATCTCGGCGCGGTACATGCCATCCAGGCACTCCCAGCACGAGCCGCCCGCAATCTTGTTCGCCTTGTTGTAATCATCCTTCGCGAACTGCGGCCTGTGCGAGCGCATCTCCGCCTGCGCCTGGCGCATCGCCGTAATCCACTTCTCATTCCTGGTATACGGTGCCGTATCGGAGGGCTCGTTCGCCGGCGCAGCCGACGCTGCTTGCCCAACGGAATGCTGTGCGGAAAACATCAGAACGGCGCCACTGAAGATCAGCGCGGTCACACCGAATAAGCGACGAAGCAGAGGCATAGAGATTCTCCCGAATGAGTGAGAACAGCCGCCCACCATCATTCCGGCATTCGCGCTTCGCAGCAAGACTTATTTTTCGCTATTTGCTCAGCAAGCCTGCGCCATAAGCAGAAGTATTCCCGCCGCTCATTCGCCGTTCCCGCCTGAAGCTACCCAGCCTTGCGCTCTTCCAGAACCTCGTCCAGCATGCCCATCAGCGATCCCGCGCGTGAACGCACGCTGGTCTGCTGCTGGTTCAGGCTGCCGGAAAGCGCGTCATACCGCGCCCGCAGCGCCGTCAGCTCATCCGCAATATTCAGCGCCGCCAGCACCGCAACCCGCAGCGAATCCACTGTCGTCCCCTGCGCCGACACCGCCCGCATCTTCGCGTCCACAATCCCCGCCAGCTTCTCAATGTGCTCCGGATCGGTCCCGCGCAACTGGTACACCTGGTCGTAGATGTCCACCACCACCGCGCCCGTATCGCGCGCCATCTGCTCGGCCCGGCTCATCTCCGCTGCGCTTCTCATCGCCTGCTCGCTCAACTCCCTCTCCTCATCTGCTCTCGCGAACAGCTCATGCATCGGTACTCCCGGGCTCGTTGCTGCCTCTGCGAGTTGCGGCATCCTTGCCTCCTCTCGAGCATTGCGACCCCGGAAAATTCCTTCAGCTACAGCAGTTCATCCCCACTACAACAGCTCGTCCATCTGGGCCAGCATCGCTTCCACGCGCTGCCGCACCGCCTCACGCTCGCGCTGCAGGCTCTCCAGTTCCTTCGTCGCCGAGCTCGCCGTCTCGGTCTGGGCCCGGATCTGCTCCTTCAGCGCAGCCAGATCGGCCTGCGCCTCATTCCGTTCGGCCTCGGCCTGCGCCCGCGCCTCCCGCTCCTTCTTGATGAGCCCAACCGTCTGGAGCACCTTCTGCTCCAGCGCTTGAAATTCGTCTGCACTCACCACCGCTGTTGCCATTACGGACCCCCGATTCAAATCGGAGTATAGCGATTCGAATCGTGGATTATCGGACTTCAATTCGCAAAGGAACCTCGACGAATCCCCTTCGCCACTCCCATAGCCTTCACGATGCGTTATCATCCGCGCCCGTGAGCGACGCGATCACCTCGCACGCACTCTGACCCGGTGGAAACACCGAATAGAGCACATCCCGGATGACCCCATCTTCGATCACGAGCGTGAGCCGTTCAGCAACGTCATGCTCTCGACGCGGAAGGTCGGCAGCTTCATTGCCGTCGTCACCTGGAGTGCTTCATCGGACAGAATCGCAAACGGAGACTGCAGCCATTCCGCCGCCTCGCGCTGCAGCCTTGCCCGGTCGGTTATGAAAACGTTCTGAAGTTTATCGAATCCGCCATAACTTGATAAGCTCTTCATAACCGGTATGGACCCGATCCTGAACCCGTACTCGCCCGGAGCCGGCGCATCGCCCCCAGAGCTCGCCGGCCGCGACAAGCTGCGCGAGGACATCCACATCGCCCTGGCCCGCCTGCGCCTCGGCCGCCACGCCAAAAGCGCTCTGCTGGTTGGGCTTAGAGGCGTCGGCAAGACCGTCCTGCTGGATCAGCTCCGCCGCGACGCCGACGCTGAGGGCTTCTGCACGGTCCGCTCCGAGACGCCCGAGAACCGCTCCCTCCCAGCCCTGATCGCCCCGCAACTCCGCCTCGCGCTCCTCCACCTGAACCGCACCGAATCCGCCAAACAGGCGGTCGCCCGCGGCCTGCGCGCGCTCGCCGGCTTCGCGATGGCCCTCAAGGTCAAGTACCACGACCTCGAGGTCGGCTTCGACGCCATCCCCGAGCCCGGGCTCGCCGACAACGGCGACCTCGAAATCGACCTCACCACCCTGCTCGAAGAGGTCGGCCGCGCCGCCAAATCCGCCGGCACCGCCGTCGTCCTCTTCATCGACGAGCTCCAATACCTCCCGCAGGACCAGTTCGCCGCGCTCATCGCCGCCCTCCACCGCTGCGTCCAGCAGCAGCTCCCCGTCACCGTCGTCGGCGCCGGCCTGCCGCAGCTCCGCGGCCTCGCCGGAGAGGCAAAATCCTACGCCGAGCGCCTCTTCGACTTCCCGACCATCGGCCCGCTCAGCGCAACCGAAGCCGCCATCGCCCTGACCAAGCCCGCCGCAGCCAACGGCGTCGCGTTCACGGACGACGCGCTCGCCGCCATCATCGCCAAAACCGAAGGCTACCCGTACTTCCTGCAGGAGTGGGGCCGCTGCTCCTGGGACGTCGCCAAGCGCTCGCCCATCACCGCCGAAGACGTCGACGCAGCCTCCATCGAAGCGATCGCCGCGCTCGACGAAAGCTTCTTCCGCGTCCGCTTCGACCGTCTCAAGCCGATGGAGAAGCGCTATCTTCGCGCCATGGCGGAGCTCGGCCCCGGCCCGCACCGCTCCGGTGACATCGCGGACGCGCTCTCGAAACCCGTCACCGCGCTCGCCGCCGTCCGCCAGACCCTCATCAACCGCGGCATGATCTGGAGCCCCAACTACGGCGAGACTGCCTTCACCGTTCCGCTGTTCGACGACTTCATGAAACGCATCATGCCGGGCGACGATTGGAAGAAAGAAAGCGACAATAAATAAAACCGAAACACCGCACGCAAAAAATCACAGATGAACATTCTCTCCAAATGGATTCGCCAGTACCTGCCTGAGCTCTCGGTCAATGACGCGCAGCTCGCTGAAGACCTCACGCTGCGCGGAATTGCCGTCGAAGGCATATTCCCGGCATCCATCGGCGGATCACGCTTCGAGATGGACATCACCACCAACCGCGTCGACGCGATGAACCACTACGGCATCGCGCGCGAGGCCGCCGCCATCTACAACGTCGCGCTGCATCCACTCACGGAATCCCTCGGCGCGCCCGTCAACGCTACCCGCCAAGGCGCAGCATTCCCGGTTCGCATCGAAGCCCCCGAGCTCTGCGGCCGGTTCACCGCGCGCATCATCCGCGACGTAAACGTGAAACCCGCAACCGGCCTCATCGCCGACTACTTCGCCGCGATCGGCCAGAAGCCCATCTCCGGCCCCGTCGACGCGACCAACTTCGGCTGGCTCGCGATGGGCCAGCCCACGCATGTCTTCGACCTCGACACACTCGAAGGCGGCATCGTCGTGCGCCGCGCGCGCGCCGGCGAGCGCCTCAAGCTTCTCGACGGAAGCGAGCACACACTCACACCCGACGACCTCGTCATCGCCGACGAAAAGAAAGCGCTCTCGCTCGCCGGAGTGATGGGCGGATGGGACTCGCGCGTCACCGAAACAACAAAAAACATCCTCGTCGAAGCCGCCTGGTTCTCGCCCGCCGCCATCCGCGCCAGCTCGCGCCGCCACGGCCTCCACACTGACGCCAGCCACCGCTTCGAGCGCGGCGCAGACTTCAACGCCGCCCCACTCGGCAACAATCTCGTCACGCGCCTCGTCGTCGAGCAAGCCGGCGGCGAAGTCACCGGCCCACTCGCCGACGTCATCGTCCCCGAGCAGCAAGCACGAACCGCCGCCCGCGACCGCATCGTCCTTCGCGTCACCGAAGTGCAGCGCATCCTCGGCACTACCAGGGAAGACGCGGTGCTCGAAGACGCCTCAGGCAAATCAACCTCCGGCCTCAACGAAGCCGTCGTGGAGCAGGTCCTCACCGCGCTCGGCTGCGAGCTGCAACCAACACGCGCCCGCGCCGGCGAGTACGCCGTGAAACTTCCAAGCTGGCGTCTCGACCTCGAGCGCGAGATCGACCTCATCGAAGAGGTCGCGCGCGTCTACGGCTACAACCGCTTCGCCGACACGCTGCCCGCCTGGGCCGGCGCGGTCATCAAGCAGCCGCACGCCGAGCAGGAGCACACCATCCGCACCACGCTCCGCGCGCTCGCCTACACCGAAGCCATCTCCAGCACCTTCGTCTCCGCCGATGAAGCCGCCACCTTCGCAGCCATCAACAACTCCGTCGCGATCGGCAATCCGCTCAGCGAAGAGGCCGGCATGCTGCGCCCGTCGCTCGCGCCCGGCATGGCAACCATGCTCGCGCACAACCTGCACCGCGACGTCGCCACCGTTCGCCTCTTCGAGCTCGGCACCGTTTTCACCGGGTCAAACGCCGAGGTCCACGAAGCCACAGGCCTCGCCATCGGCGCAACCGGCGGCGCTGTCACGAGCTCACTCCACAACACAGCCGACGCGCTCATCTTCGAGCTCAAGGGCGCGCTCGAAACCCTGCTCAGCAAATTCACAGGCACTGTCACCTTCGACGCGCGCGAGCTCCCGAAATGGATCGCTCCCGGCCGCGGCGCTCGCGCCCTCCTCGACGGCAACCCGATCGCAGTGTTCGGCGAGCTCAGCCCCGAAGAGCTGCAGCGCCGCAAACTCCGCCAGCCCTGCGCGATTGCAGAAGTGCACGCGCAGTCACTCCTCACGCGCGCTCTGCGCCAGCCCACCATCCGTGAGCTCTCGCGCTATCAAGCCGTAGAGCGCGACTTCTCGTTCATCTTCCCCAACTCCGTTCGCTGGGAAAAGATCGCCTCCGCCATCAGCGGCCTCGCCATCCCCGAGCTCCGCAGCGTCCAGCCGATCGAAATCTTCCGCGACCCCAAAGGCAAAGCGATCGCGCCGGGCAGCTACTCTCTTCTGTCGCGCGTCGTCTTTCAGTCAGCCGACCGCACCCTCACCGAAGACGAACTCGCCCGCAACTCCGAGAACATCGTCGCCACGCTCACCGCGCTCGGCGGAACACAGCGCGCCTAACTGCGCTGTTACGCGAACTGCTCCAGAAACCGCACATCGCCCGAGTACAGCAGCCCGATATCGCTGATGCCGTACTTCATCATCGCGATGCGGTCCACGCCCATGCCGAACGCAAACCCGCTGATGCGCCGCGTGTCATACGCCGGCTCGCGTCCCATCTCCACGCGCTTTTGATCCACTGCCTCGAACACCGCCGGATCCACCATGCCGCATCCCAGCAGTTCAATCCACCCAGAGTGCTTGCACTTGCGGCAGCCCTTCCCTCCGCAGAAGATGCACGAGATCTGCACATCCGCGCTCGGCTCCGTGAACGGAAAGAACGACGGAAAGAACCGCGTCTTCACGCCCGACCCGAAGAACGCCTTCATCGCATGATCGAGCGTGCCCTTCAAATCGCTGAACGTGATGTTCGTATCCACGCACAGCCCCTCCACCTGGTGAAACACCGGCGAGTGCGTCGCATCGGCCGCATCATTGCGATGCACCTTGCCCGGAATTACCAGCCGCAGCGGCGGCTCCTGCTCGAGCATCGACCGAATCTGCACCGGCGACGTATGCGTCCTCATCAGCAACCGCTCGCGCGCAGGCTTCTTCTCCTGTTCCGCGATCACCAGCGTGTCCTGCGTATCGCGTGCCGGATGGTTTGGCGGAAAATTCAGCGCCTCGAAATTATAAAAATCGCTCTCGACCTCCGGCCCCAGCCCGACGGAGTACCCCATCCGCTCAAACACCGTCACGATCTCCTGCATCGTGCGCACCAGCGGATGCTCCGCTCCAATCCTCTGCGCAATCCCCGGCAGCGTAATGTCGAGCTTGCTGCCGAGTTGGGCCTCACTCGCCACCTTCGGCGCAGCCGCCGCTTCCACCGCCGCCTCAATCGTCTCCTTGAGCGCATTGAACCGCTGCCCGATCAGCCGCTTCGAATCCGCCGGCGCCGCCTTCAGCCACGCGTCGGAGATCGCCTTCAGCCGTCCCTGCTTGCGCCCCAGCCACGCCAGCCGAAACGCCTCCGCGTCAAAATCCGGCGCAGCCACCTGCGCGCGCGCCTCGGCCTCCACCGCCGCAAACGCCGCGTCCAGTGCCGCCGGAGAAAAGTCAGTCAGTTGTGTCGAATCCATTTGTCTCAAACCAGTTTACGTGCCCTACAGCGCCGACCACACCACCACCGCAATCAGCCCACCCAGCAGCCAGCTCCGCTTCGACGTAATCGCCCACACCACCGGATCATCGTGCATTTGCCCGCGGCTCGCCAGCATCCACACCTGGCTCAGCCACAGCAGCAGGATCGGAATCACCAGCCACAGCCGCAGCACATGCCCATACAGCAGCGCCGTCTGTGGGTTCGAGATATACAGCGTCGCCACCAGCACCGCCGCAAACATCGACCCCGTGCCAAACGCGCGCAACTGTTCCAGGTCGCCAATATGGTATCCGCGACCCGCAACCGCCGCACCGCCGCGCTCGCGCAGGCCCTCCAGTTCGCTGAAGCGCTTCACAAAGGCCAGCGAGAGGAAGAAGAACACGCTGAACGCACCCAGCCACTCGGAGATCGGCATGGTCGTCGCTGCGCTGCCCGCCAGCATCCGCACCGTGTACAGCCCGCTCAGCACAAACACATCCAGCAGCAGAACGCGCTTCACATACATCGAGTACGTCAGCGTCGTCACCGTGTACACCGCCAGCCAGGCCAAAAAGTAGTAGGGCAGCAGCCGTCCATGATGGCCCGGCAACCGAAGAATCACCTGCGGAACCAGCAGCGCCAGCGCAAACGACGCCAGCATCATCACCACCACGGCCATCACACCGGCAATCGCTGAAATATCTCCCGCCGCAAACGGCCGTCGCCGCTTGCGTGGATGCCGCCGGTCGGCCTCAATATCCAGCAGGTCATTAATGATGTACGTCGCCGACGCGCACAGACCGAAGCTGATGAATGCAACCACGCCGCCCGCTACCGTCGGCAGCGTCCACGCATGCGCCAGCACCAGCGGCACAAAGATCAGCGTGTTCTTCGCCCACTGGTGCAGACGGATCGCCCGCACCCAGCTCTTCATCGTCGGCGTGCGGTCATCAAAACTCGCTGCCGCCTTCGTACCTGCACTGCGCAGCCCCGCCGTCAACGAACGGTGCGGATTCGCCGTCATCGGGCTCTCGCACGCGCACAGCAGCGGCACATCCGGCTTCGCGTTGCCGATATAACAGAACCTCTCGCCGAACTGCTGCCGAAAAGCCTCCAGCTTGTTCTTGCCGGCCAGGTTCGTCTGCCCGTCTGAAGCCAGCACGCCCGCAAAGATTCCCAGAAACTCCGCCACACGCTCGGCCAGCCTGCGATCCGCAGCCGTCGCCAGGTAGATCGCCCTGCCCGCGCCATGCTCTGCGCGCAACCACTCCAGCAGCGGCCGGTTATATGGCAGATGCTCCACATCCAGCTCCACCGCCGCCGTCACATTCTTCTTGAACTGGGCTTTCCCCTGCGCAATCCAGCTCGGAATACGAACTATATCCGACGGCCTCTGCCGCGCCAGCGCCAGCACCGAGTCCACCAGCGTGTCCGATTTCACCAGCGTGCCGTCCAGGTCCACGCACAGCGGCACACCCGGAGCGAGCACCGGCCTCACCGCGCCCGCGCCATCCATTCCTCCGGCACCAGCCCGCATCTGTTTCTCCGCCGCGGCAGGTCGCTCGGCCGACTGTACTCCGCTGTCCGAAATCATGGGCTTCCGAAACCTTGAACGTGCGCTCTTCGTCACTATACCGTCTGTATCATCGGGCAGGCGCCGCTTCGTCCGTCCGAAATCGACACTTGTCGCGCGGGATGGCCCACCGCGCTGGGGTCCCGGGCGTCTTAGTAGACTTGTTCCAATAGTTTCGCAGGAGTTTTTCAACCTTCATGTCTGCCTCTTCCGGCCAGAATGCTGCTGGCACCTTTCAGCGTGTGACCACCGCGCAACCTGAGCCGCCTCTCGTCTCTGACCCCTCGCATCTCCTGCCCCAGCACGCCTCCGAGCCCGGCGGACGCCGCCCCGGCAGCCGCCGCCGTCTCATCATCGTCGGCCTCATCGTTCTCGCCATCATTGCCCTTATCGTCTGGCGCATCCATGCCAACAACCAGGCCGCGGAGCAGCAGGCCGCCAAGCAGGCCGCCGCTGCCAACCGTCCCACTCCCGTCCAGACCTCGCCTGTCCAGCAGAAGACCGTCCCCGTCTTCCTCACCGCGCTCGGCACCGTCACCGCCTACAACACGGTCACGCTCGAGGCCCGCGTCAGCGGCCAATTGCTCGCGGTCAACTTCCGTGAAGGACAGACGGTTCGCAAGGGCCAGCTCCTGCTCCAGATCGATCCGCGTCCGTACCAGGCCACGCTCGACCAGGCCCTCGGCACCCTCGCCAAGGACGAAGCCAACCTGAAGAACATGCAAGCGGAAGCCGAGCGCTATACCGCCCTCTATCAAGCCGGCGTGGTTTCCAAGGAGCAGCAGCAGGCGCAGGTCTCCAATCAGGGTCAGGCCGCCGGCTCCATCAAGGCCGACCAGGCCGCGATCGAAGCCGCCCGCGTCAATCTCGGCTACACCAAGATCTACTCGCCCATCGACGGCGTCGTCGGCCTCCGCCAGGTCGATCCCGGCAATATCGTCAACGCCGGGGCCACGACCGGGCTCGTCGTCATCACCCAGATCCATCCCATCGCCATGATCTTCACCCTCCCTGAAGACCAGATCCCGCAGGTCCGTCAGGCCATGCGCGGCGGCAAGAAGCTCGTCGTCGAAGCCTACGACCGCACCGACGCCCACAAGATCGCCTCCGGCACGCTGCTCACCATCGACAACCAGATCGACACCACCACCGGGACCGCCAAGCTCAAGGCCATCTTCGACAACTCCGACGGCTCGCTCTTTCCCAACCAGTTCGTCAACGTGCGGCTCATCCTCTCCGAGCGCCAGAACGCGCTCGTCGTTCCCACTGCCGCCATCGAGAACGGCAACCAGGGCGACTACGTCTTCGTCGTGAACCCCGGCCCCACGCCGCAGGACAAGCTCAAGAACCTCCCCGGCCAGACCTCCGACCGACGGCCACGCACCGGCAACACCACGGCCAGCTCCTCCGGCCGTCGCTCCGGCGGCGCAGCCCATCGCTCCGGCAGCGCGGCGCCCGGTTCACCAGCTGCCACCGGTGACGAATCCGAGGAAGGCAGCGGGCCCAACGGCCAGCCGCGCGAGCAGTTCCACGCCGACATGGTCTCCGTGCACGTGGACTTCACCATCGGCACCAGTTCCGTGCTCTCGCAAACCACGCTTCAGCCCGGCAACCAGGTCGTCGTCGACGGCCAGGAGAAGCTGGTCGACGGCTCGCCCGTCTCGCCCACCCAGGCCCGCAGCGCGCCCCGGAGCAGCAGCTCCAGCTCCCTCGGCGCCAGCACCAATCCCAACGCCGCTGGAACCGCGCCCGCCGGCCGGTTCCGGAGGCCTGCCCAACGCCTCGCCGGTCCCGCCCGCCCAGAGCCGGCAATCCCTCCGCTACCGCCGGCCAGAACCCACGCCAGCCCGGTTCGAATCAAGGACAATCCGCACCCTCCACCGCCGGAGGGCACTGATGAGTCCGTCACGGCCATTTATTCTGCGGCCCGTGGCCACCACCCTTCTGATGGTGGCCATTTTGCTTGCGGGCTTCGTCGCCTGGCTGGCAGCTGCCCGTCTCCGCGCTGCCTGAGGTCGACTACCCCATCATCCAGGTCCAGACCTACTACCCCGGCGCCAGCCCCAACGTGATGGCCCAGACCGTCACCGGTCCGCTCGAGCGCCAGTTCGGCCAGATCCCCGGCCTGCAGCAGATGACCTCCATCTCCTCCGGTGGCGGCTCCATCATCACCCTCGAGTTCTCGCTCGCCGAGTCCATCGACGTCGCCCAGCAGGACGTCCAGGCCGCCATCAACGCCGCCTACAGCTACCTCCCGCAGGACCTCCCCAACCCGCCCATCTACGCCAAGGTCAACCCGGCCGACGCGCCCATCCTCACCCTCGCGCTCAGCTCCGACACCGTCCCGCTCGCAAAAGGTCGAAGACCTCGCCGACACCGTCCTCGCGCAGAAGATCTCGCAGCTCTCCGGCGTCGGCCTCGTCTCCATCGCCGGCGGCCAGAAGCCCGCGGTCCGCATCCAGGCCAACCCCGCGCAGCTCGCCAGCTACGGCCTCTCGCTCGAAGACATCCGCTCCGCCATCGGCACCGCCAACGTCGACCAGGCCAAGGGCTCGCTCAACGGCCCGCGCCAGGCCTACACCATCGGCGACAACGACCAGCTCATGTCCGCGGATGACTACAAGAACGTCATCATCGCCTACCGCAACAACTCGCCCGTCCGGCTCTCGGACGTCGCCAACGTCGTCGACTCCGCCGAAAACCTCTACCAGGCCGCCTGGATGGGCTACGCCGGCCAGCCCGCCCACGACGAGAAGCAGCCCGACGGCACCGTCCAGCACGTGCCCGCCTCGCAGGCCTACGTCAAGCCCGCCATCATCATCAACATCCAGCGCCAGCCCGGCGCCAACATCATCGGCGTCGTCGACGAGGTCCAGGCGCTCCTGCCCAAGCTCCGCGAGTCGCTTCCCGCCGGCGTCGACCTCCGCGTCCTCACCGACCGCACCAACACCATCCGCGCCTCGATCAAGGACGTCAAGTTCGAGCTGCTGCCTCACCATCGCGCTCGTCATCATGGTCATCTTCCTCTTCCTGCGCTCCCTCCGCGCCACCTTCATCCCCGCCGTCGCCGTGCCGCTCTCCATCGTCGGCACCTTCGGCATCATGTACATGCTGGGCTACTCGCTCAACAACCTCTCGCTGATGGCGCTCACCATCTCGACCGGCTTCGTCGTCGACGACGCCATCGTCATGATCGAGAACATCGACCGCTATCTCGAGATGGGCGACACGCCCGCTCGACGCCGCGCTCAAAGGCTCCGAGCAGATCGGCTTCACCATCCTCTCCCTGACCGTCTCGCTCATCGCGGTGCTCATCCCGCTGCTCTTCATGGGCGACATCGTCGGCCGGCTCTTCCGCGAGTTCGCCGTCACGCTCGCCGTCACCATCCTCGTCTCCGCCGTCGTCTCCCTCACCCTCACGCCGATGATGTCCGCGCAAGCTGCTCAAGCACACGCCCCGCTCCGAGCAGGGCAGGTTCTACCGCAAGAGCGAAGAGTGGTTCGAGTGGACCATCGCCAAGTACGGCGTCGGCGTCCAGTGGGTGCTCCGCCACCAGACCTTCACCCTCCTCGTCACCGCCGCCACCTTCGTCTTCACGCCTGCTGCTCTACATCTACGTGCCCAAAGGCTTCTTCCCGTCGCAGGACACCGGCGTCATCATGGCCATCACCGAGGGCAACCAGAGCACCTCCTTCTCCGCCATGGCCCGCGGCCAGCAGGACGTCGCGCGCACCATCCTCCAGGACCCCGACGTCGTCTCCGTCTCCAGCTACATCGGCATCGACAACACCAACTCCACCCTGAACTCCGGCCGCATCCAGATCGACCTCAAGGACCGCGACCAGCGCAAATCCTCCGCGCTCCAGATCATCAATCGCCTGCAGCCCAAGCTCAACCAGATCCCCGGCATCCAGACCTTCCTCCAGCCCGCGCAGGACCTCACCGTCGAAGACCGCATCTCGCGCACGCAGTACCAGTACTCCGTCGAAGATCCCGATCCCAACGAGCTCGCCAGCGTCACCAACCAGCTCGTCGCACAAATTCAAGACCATGGGCGCCGTCATCACCGACGTCGCCAGCGATCAGCAGATCAACGGCCTCGGCGCCACACTCGTCATCGACCGCGACACCGCCTCGCGCCTCGGCGTCACCCCCTCAGTCCATCGACAACGTCCTCGACGACGCCTTCGCCCAGCGCCAGGTCTCCACCATCTTCACCCAGCAGAACCAGTACCACGTCATCATGGAGGTCGCGCCCAACTTCCAGCGCACCACCAACTCGCTCGACAACCTCTACGTCAAGAGCTCGAACGGCGGCCAGGTCCCGCTCACCACCTTCACCACCTTCACCCAGCAGCCCACATCGCTCGTCCATCGGCCACCAGGGCCAGTTCCCGTCGACCACCATCAGCTTCAACCTCGCACACGGCAAATCCATCGGCGACGCCGTCGACGCTATCAACAAGGCCGTCGGCGACATGCACCTGCCGCAGAGCGTCAACGTCGCCTTCCAGGGCACCGCCGCGCGCGTTCGAGGCCTCGCTCACCAACGAGCCGCTCCTCATCCTCGCCGCCCTCATCACCGTCTACATCGTCCTCGGCGTCCTGTACGAGAGCTACATCCACCCGGTCACGATCCTCTCCACGCTGCCCTCCGCCGGCGTCGGCGCCATCCTCGCGCTGCTGCTCACCGGCAACTCGCTCTCCGTCATCGCGCTTATAGGAATCATCCTTCTCATCGGCATCGTTAAAAAGAACGCCATCATGATGATCGACTTCGCGCTCGAAGCCGAGCGCGAGCAGGGCATGACGCCCGAAGAAGCGATCTACCAGGCCTGCCTGCTGCGCTTCCGCCCCATCATGATGACCACCATGGCCGCGCTGCTCGGCGCCGTTCCGCTCGCCTTCGGCACCGGCACCGGCTCCGAGCTCCGCGCCCCCTCGGCATCACCATCATCGGCGGCCTGCTCATCTCGCAGGTGCTCACGCTCTTCACCACGCCGGTCGTCTACCTCTTCTTCGACCGCATCGGCCGCAAGTACCTCGGCACCGCCAAGGCCGACGAAGAGTTCTACGAACACACCCACGGCGGCAAACACCCACCCGACCACAACGGCGGCAGCGGCCTCCCGCAGCCCGCCCACGGAGACTAGACTGCGCATACTCGCGAAGAAGGAGGACTCGTGGCTACAGCTACAAATGCGAACGAAACACTTCAACTCACCATCACGCTCCCGCAAAGACGTAGCGAAGCACCTCGCGCGACCAGGTCGCTGCAGGCGCCTACGCCAGCTGAGAGCGAGTACATCGAATCCATCCTGCAGTCGCGAAATCCTCTTCCCTGCCGGTCAATCAGGATGAGCTGAGCGAGTGGATCGCCACGGAAGGTGTTCGGCGATACGACGCCATGCGCGCCGACCCCTCTCGCGCGATTACTGAGGAACAAGCTTTGCAAAGGCTCTGTGCAGCGAGGACGACAACGACGAGTGAAACGTTACAAGGTCCACTACGCGCCGGAAGCCCGAGCCGATCTCAATGAAATTCACGACTTCATCCAACTTCATTCAAACAGGCGCACAGCGGACCGATACATTCGCCGCGTTCGCCAGTTTTGCCGTGATTTGGCCATCGCTCCCCATCGAGGAGAAGGCCGCGAACATCTTCGCCCGGGGTTGCGCAGTATTGGATTTGAGGACCGCATCTCCGTCATCTTTGCGGTATTCGACAACGAACAGATGGTCGAAATTGAAGGATTTGCAATACGGCGGCAGACAGTACCGCACAACAATAACCGGCACCTAACCATGAGCTTCACCGACCCCAAACCCGGCGACAAAGACCCTCGCGACCACGCCCGCCCCGGCGACCGCGACGAAGGCTCGCGGCGTGCACGGCCCGGACGACATCGCCGGCGACCACGCGCCCTCCGACCGCGCCACTCCCGGCGACCGCGAAAAGCTCCACCGCCAGGAGACGCTCTCCGACGCTCCCCTCGGCCAGTCCAGCTCCGGCGAAGTCGACACCGTCCACTTCTCCGCGCCGTTCATCAAGCGCCCCGTCGCCACCTTCCTGCTCTCCATCGCGATCATCATCGCCGGCGCCGTCGCCTACAACCTCCTCCCCGTCTCCTCCCTCCCTGAAGTCGAGTACCCCGTCATCTCCGTCGGCGCATCGCTCCCCGGCGCCGACCCCGAGACCATGGCCTCCGCCGTCGCCACGCCGCTCGAGCGCCAGTTCTCCCGCATCGCCGGCGTCAATGAGATGACCTCGACCTCCGGCACCGGGTCCACCAGCGTCATCCTCCAGTTCGATCTCAACCGCGACATCAACGGCGCCGCGCGCGACGTGCAGGCCGCCATCAACGCCGCGCGCGCGCAGCTCCCGGCCAACATGCCGTCCAATCCCACCTACCGCAAGATCAATCCGTCCGATTCGCCCATCCTCATCCTCGCGCTCACCTCCGACACCGTCACCAAATCGCAGATGTACGACGCCTCCGACTCCATCCTCGCGCAGAAGATCGCGCAGGTGCAGGGCGTCGGCCAGGTCTTCACCGGCGGCTCCTCCTCGCCCGCCGTTCGCGTCGAGGTCAACCCCTACCTCCTCACCTCCAAGGGCCTCTCCCTCGAGGACCTCCGCACCGCCATCAGCACCTTCAACGTCATGCAGCCCACCGGCTACATCAACGGCCAGTCCTCGCGCATCGCTCTCTCCACCACCGATCAGCTCTTCGGCGCCGCGGCCTACGCTCCTCTCATCATTGCCACCAGCAAGGGTCCCGTCTCCAACGGCTCCGCGGCCACGGGCCTCCCCAAATCCGTCGCCTCCGCCGTCACCTCAACTTCCAGCAGCAGCGGCAGCACCACCGGCCAAACAACTTCCAACGCCTCCACCGGCAACGCCGCGTCGTCCAGCAACGCCTCCGGGACGTCCACCACCAGTTCCACAACATCCTCCGTCAACAACTTCGCGACCTCCCGCGCGCCCACCTCCGGCCCGTCCGCCACCACGGCATCGTTCGCATCTCGCGACGTCGCGCAGGTCGTACGACTCCGTCGCCGACATCCACACCGGCGGCACCTTCAACGGCAAGCCCGCCATCCTCGTCGTCGTCTTCAAGGCCCCCGGCGCCAACGTCATCCAGTCCGTCGACAACGTCCTCGCCATCCTCCCGCAGCTCCAGGCCTCCATCAATCCGGCCATCAAGATTCAGGTCGTGCTCGACCGCACCGGCACCATCCGCGCCTCGGTCCGCGACATCACCCGCACCCTCATCATCTCCATCATCCTCGTCATCCTGGTCGTCTTCCTCTTCCTTCGTGAAGGCCGCACCACGCTGATCCCGTCGATCTCCGTCCCGCTCTCGCTGCTCGGAACCTTCGGCATCATGTACCTGCTCGGCTACACGCTCGACAACCTCTCCCTCATGGCGCTCGCCATCTCCACCGGCTTCGTCGTCGACGACGCCATCGTCGTCGTCGAAAACATCACCCGCCACCTCGAAGAGGGCATGGCGCCCTTCGAAGCCGCCATGCTCGGCTCCAAAGAGATCGGCTTCACTGTCCTCTCCATGTCGACCTCGCTCATCGCGGTCTTCATCCCCATCCTGCTCATGGGCGGCCTCGTCGGCCGCATGTTCCGCGAGTTCGCCATCACGCTCTCCGCCGCCATTGTCGTCTCGCTCATCGTCTCGCTCACCACCACGCCGATGCTCGCCGGCAAATTCCTCAAGCCCATCTCCTCGGTCCACAAGGGCTGGTTCTACCGCATGGGCGAGCGGCACCTCAAGTGGCTCACCATGGAGTACGAGCGCGGCCTCCGCTGGGTCATCCGCCACCAGATCACGACCTTCGTCGTCTTTCTCCTCACCGTTGCGCTCACCGTCTATCTCTTCATCATCGTTCCCAAGGGCTTCTTCCCCCTGCAGGACACCGGCCGCCTCAACGGCTCGCTCCAGACCCAGCAGGACGCCTCCTTCCTGCGCACGCGCGAGAGCATGACCAAGATCGCCGAGACCGTGCAAAAGGATCCCGCGGTTGAAAATGTGCTCGGCTTCCTCGGCGGCGGCGGCCCCGGCGGCGGCGCCTCCAACAGCGCGCGCATGTTCGTCGTCCTCAAGCCGGAGGACCAGCGCCTCAAGACCGGCGACACCGCCGACAAGGTCATCAACCGCCTCCGCCCCAAGACCACCAACCTCCCCGGCGTCAAGTTCTATCTCCAGTCCTCCCAGGAGCTCCGCGTCGGCGGCCGCTCCTCCGCCGCGCAATATCAGTACAGCCTCACCGCCGACACCCAGCAACAGCTCGACACCTGGTCTCCGCAGCTCCTCGCCGCGCTCCAGAAATTGCCTGAGCTCCGCGACGTCAACACCGACCAGGAGGACCTCGGCCTCGAAGCCCGCCTCGTCATCGACCGCGACACCGCCTCCCGCCTCGGCGTCTCCGCCCTCGCCATCGACTCCACGCTCTCCGACGCCTTCGGCCAGCGCCAGGTCTCCACCATGTACCAGGCGCTCAACCAGTACCACGTCATCATGGAGGTCGCGCAGGACTACCAGAACGACCCCACCGCGCTCAGCAAGATCTACGTCAAGTCATCCACCGGCGCGCAGATCCCACTCTCCGCGGTCACGCACCTCGTCACCGACCGCGTTCCGCTGGCCATCAATCATCAGCAGGGCTCGCCCGCAGTCACGCTCTCCTTCAATCTCGCGCCCAACGTCTCGCTCTCTCAGGCCACCACGGCCATCGAAAACGCGCGCACCTCGATCGGTATGCCCTCGGTCATCAAAGGCGGCTTTGCCGGCACCGCGCAGGCCTTCCAGCAGTCGCTCTCCTCCGAGCCCATCCTCCTCGGCCTCGCCCTCTTCACCGTCTACATCGTCCTCGGCATCCTCTACGAGAGCTTCATCCATCCACTCACCATCCTCTCCACCCTGCCCCCCGCCGGCGTCGGCGCCTTCCTCGCTCTGCTCATCTTCAAGATCGACCTCTCCGTCATCGCCATCATCGGCGTCATCCTGCTCATCGGCATCGTCAAGAAAAACGCCATCATGATGATCGACTTCGCCCTCGTCGCCGAGCGCGAGCACCACAAATCCCCCGAGGACGCCATCTACGAAGCCTGCATGCTGCGCTTCCGTCCCATCATGATGACCACCATGGCCGCGCTGCTCGGCGGCGTCCCACTCGCCTTCGGCACCGGCACCGGCTCCGAACTTCGCCAGCCTCTCGGCGTCACCATCGTCGGCGGCCTCATCGTCAGCCAGTGCATGACCCTCTTCACCACCCCGGTCATCTACCTCATGTTCGACCGCCTCCGCGGCGCCCTCCCGCGCTGGACCCGCATGATCCTCGAGTCCCTCGGCATCCACCGCCCCACCCGCCCCGACTATCGCGCCAACTTCCCCGGGCCGCCCCCCACACCCGCCCCCGGCGACTAGCACCTACGGCGCCAACTGCCCCGCATACCCCGCCGCCACCACATTCCGCTGCACCGCCTCCATCGCCTTCTGATCCGGCATCCCCTTCGTCATCACGCCCTCAAAAAAATACCCCGTAGCCCCATCGCTGTTATCCCCGCCAATCCCCAGGATGATCGCCCCCTCCTGCTTCATCGGCGAATAGTTTCCCTTCGGCAGCGGGATCACACCCGTCGTCGTCAGCCCGCCCGTCTGCGCATTCCCTTGATAAATCGCATAGCTGCGCTGCCCGTCGCACGCTCCCATATCCGTCACGAACACCGTCCCCGCCGGCACCGCCAGGTGCCCATAGATCCCGTCCTCCATATCCAGCCCCGCATCCGGCCGGCACGGCGTCCCGTGGCACATGATGTTGATCGCGTCCATGTGCCCCGCCGTATTGTCCAGGTTATTCGTCTCCGCATTCCCAAAATCGAAGCAGCACTTCTCATTCAAATGCAGCGCCGAGGTCACCATGTACACGCCCTCCGGCTGCCCATTCACCGCCGTCTCCTTCGCCACATCGTTCCGGTACCCCGTCCCCGGATTCACCAGCACCCCAAACACCCTGTGCCCGCCCACCGTCACCGGCAGAGCATCCGCCACCGCCGGCGTGTCATACCCATTCGGCCCCAGCCCATGCATCGCCCCGCCCGGAGGCGCCGGCGTCAGATCATTGTGGTTCGGGCTCTGGTCATAGATCTTCGAGATCACGCAAAACGTATCCCTGCAAAACCTGAACTGCGGCGCCGCATCCGCATACCCATCCGCCGTCAGCCCAATGTCCGCCGTCTTGTTGTCATTCACCCGCGTCACCTGGTACAGCGGCCCTGCGTACTCGCGGTACAGCGTCCGCGTCGTGCTGAACGCCGCCACACACGGCGTCGCGCCCGCAAACAAATCGCACGGCCGAGCCCCCACCGCAGCCGCCCCCTGCGCCGTCTGCGCGAACCCCGAAACCGCCGCCAACATCGCGACCACCACAACCGCACCTGAAACCGCTTTCTTCACCGATCCCGCCAGCTGCACCCTCATAGAGCCTCTTCTCATCTCAAAACTCCCGCCCTGCAGCCAATTCCGGGCAACAAAATTCTCCCACGGAACCTCCGCGCCCGCTCGCCCCTCCCCCGCACAAGCTCACACCACCGCATCGAACCTATGCGGAGAGTCATCCATGCCATTCAAAAGCGAAGCGCAGCGCCGCTACTTCGAAGCCAACCGTGCAAAGCTCGAGAAGCAGGGCGTCGACGTAAAAGAGTGGGAGCAGGCCAGCAAAGGGCTCAAACTCCCCGAGCGTGTCTCCAACCCAAAGTCCCGCAAGACCCGCTAACTACACGGAAGGCACACCGGCGCGAGCGCTGACCGTCTCAGCGCTCGCCAATGCGCTTCGAGTAATGCGTTATCTAGTTCGGAACCAGGTAGCCCTGCAGATACGCCATGCCCCCGTTGTACAGAGCCAGGGTGTCCCCCAATCCATATCCTGAGGCCACCTTGATGCCCGTCTCATATCTCTCGTGCATGTAGACATATCCGCCCGACGCCGTAACCGCTTGGCTGCCCACGATCTCACGTGCCCCCCCCGACAGCGTGACGTACAGGTTATCGAACGACATCTCGCCCGCCGCTCCGCCCAACTGCGCCGAGTACTCCCAGTCCGTCACGATCAGCGTGTATCCGGAGGGAACCACATAGCTTGTCACTGTGAACTCTGCGTTAGAGTTGATCAGATAACATGAGCCATCATTGGACGCGGTGCATTGAAGCATCACCAACTGGCCCTCGTTCTGGCCCATGTGCGTCGTCGTGCCCGGCACAATCTGCACCAGCGCCGCGGCTACCGCATGCGCCGTCTTCGGAGACACAATCGCCACCATCAATGCGATCGCAAGCACGGTTCCCAAAACCGCCGCTGCCCTCTTAACAAGCGTCATCTTTTCTCTCCCTTCCGGATTCCTTCTCAAGCCCGTACCACCCGGCCCGATTCAGCCCGTACAAGAAGCGCCTGAATTCCGCTGCATTAAGCTCTTGCTCTTTGCCCTGCCGTCCGTCTACGCCGCTTGTTTGTTAGAGCGGCGCCTTCCTCTCCACGCCCCGGCCGCGCCCAGCAGTCCTGTGCCCAGCAGCACGAGCGATCCCGGCTCCGGAGTCGGCGCCGCCGTCGCCCCACTCACCGTCACATCCAGCGCCCACGCCCCGCTGGTATTCGGGCATGAATCTCCCGTGTCCACGTCCGCAAGGTTGCAGAAGTACCCGCTGGTGAAGTCAAATGCCCCGTCACCCAGCGTCGAGCATCCTGCGCTCCCCGCCGGGCAAGGGTAGTACGCAGCGTCAGAGAGCAACACCGTATACGCGCCCGCAGCCAGGCCGGTGAAATTCAACGTCACGTCACCGCACGTCGTGTCCCCGAAATCCGAAACCGCATTGGCCGGCGGACACCCGGCCGTGTTCCCGAACAGCAGCGAGGTCCCGTCGATAAAAACGGCGGCGCTGCCGGTCCCGCTGAACAGCCCGACAAATGGGGCTGTCCCGCCGGGAAGAATCGGCATCCCCGCTGCATTCGTCCCGCCGCCGAACCCATACGTCTGCAGCGTCACATTCGAGGTTCCGGTCAACGTAATCTTCTGCAGAAAACTATCGCTCGAGTCGAACGTCCCCGAATTGTTATCCGGGCTCGCCAGCGTTCCCGTATACGAGTAGGTCGTATCGGCGCGCGCCGCACCCGCGCCAAAACCCAGAGCGCAAATCAGCAAAACCAGCCCGCGTCCGCGCATAACGATCTCCTTCGAACGAGATCACAACAGCAAATACACGGCCCTGAGAACGTGCTCGGTCGAGACAAATGCAAGCTGAATCGGGGACTAGGCCGTAGATACTGCTCCCTGCGTCCGATCAATGTCAACGCTTATTTCGACCGCCCCGCTCGCTCCTGCAGCAGTCCAAATTCTTCGCCCTGCTCTTACTGCCGCGCACCCAGGTTTCACAGTCGGCCACTGTCCTCACTATCGGAAACACTTTCCTTGTTGCCATCGCAATCTCCTGCATATTTTCAGGACATTCGTCCCGCTTCCCCACAAATCAGCCGATATATTCACCATCGCGAGTGGCCGCCGAATTGCTCCTGTAGATCACAAATTCTCCCAGGGCCCGGTACTGCGCGGTCAACAATCCCTCTCTGCCCTGTCGCCGGTTCATCCGTCGCGACAGCTCGCCCGGAGTCCGATTCGGCCGTGTGTTCCTTTCTGCGCTGAAGCACGCTGAAGTACACGTTTCGGAGTCGTTGTTATGCGCCTCACCCATATCCGCACCCTCGGCAGCGCCGCGCTGCTTGCCTTTGCCTTTGCCCTGCCCGCCACCGGCCACTGCGCTGCCGTCACCGCCGACGCAATCGCCGCCTCAACTCCTGCCGCCCCTGCTCCATCCACCCTTCTGCTCATAGCCGCGGCCCTCGCCTTCCCCGCAGCCATGCTCGCCGGCGCCTTCATCGGCCCGCGCGACCACCCCGCCCCGCCCGGCCTCGAATAACAAACCGCGACACCGCGTGACTGCCCCACATCTCGATTCCGAGACGTGGTTCGGAATTGGGTGCCCCATATCTGGCAAAGCCAGATGTGGGTTCGCAGGACGTCTCCGTCCCCACCCGCCGGGCGCCCCACGTCTCGATTCTGAGACGTGGGCTCCCACGGCCACCCAGCCTCAACCACACCGCCCTCCTCCCGTCTAATCTATTAACCAGCCATGCGCTCCCTCCGCATCATCGGCCCCTGCCTCACCCTCGCCCTCACCCTCCCCACATCCGCCCCACTCGCGGGCCAGATCCACCACGTCGACCACCCCCAGCGCGTCACCCGCGCCGTCGGCGTCTACGAGTGGACCGGCGACCTCGCCAAGCCCGACGCCGCCCGCCTCATCCCCGTCTCCGTCTTCACCAACAGCCAGTTTCAGGACGCCGGCGTCTTCCTCGCCGACCCCATCCCCCTCGCCCTCCAGACCGGCACCGTCTACGCCCTCCAGCACTCCGGCGACACCTTCGGCACCCTCGACCTCGACTACGCCCGCGACATCGTCGACAAGCGCAGCTCCGCCGACGACAACCCCCTCGGCGCCTGGTACGGCTACGGCCGCTATCTTCCGCTCTCCGCCGAGCCCGGTCCACAAGCTCCCCGAGCACGTCGGCCCCACCACCGCCATCGTCGGCTCCGACGACAGCGACCCCGCGCCGCACTTCGTCCCCTCCCGCCATGCGGATAGCGGCGACACAACCACTGTCGCGAAATCCGATTCGCCCGCACCCCCGGACGACCCCGACCGTCCGCACATGACCAAGCGAACCTCCGACGCCGACTCCACCGACAACGCGCCCTCATCGCCCGGCACAAAGGACATCGAGGACGATCCGGACCGCCCCACCCTCGGCCATCGCAATGTTCCCGACGAGAAGAAGCATAAAAAGTCGAAAGACTCCGGCTCCTACGTCGCTCCCATGTCCACGTCCCTCAACGCGGACCCCGACCGCCCCGAGCTCCACCGCGGAAAGATCGAATCCGCCACCGCGCCCCCGCAACTCACCGGCCTTCCCCCCAACCTCCACCAGGCCGTCGCCGTCTCCGACCCCAACACAACCCCGCAGCACGTCTTTGCCCGCGACTGGGACTCGCCCACCGAACGCGCCCAGACCCTCGCCGCCATGCAGGCCCTCGCGCATCCGCTCGTCCGCCAGTACCTCGCGACCAACCACTTGACCGCCGCGCCCGCGCCAGCTACCGGCCCGAAGCTTGTTACGGCTTCAAGCCAGCACGCCACCGCGAAATCCAAATCCGCCACCGGAACCCGCTCCGCCACACATTCCACGGCGCACGGCGCGCACCACACCACATCCAAATCCGCCGCAGCCGCTCCACTCGCCTTCGGCGACGAGCAGCTCGCCGGCTACACCCTCAGCTACGGCGGCCTGCCCACCTTCGTCTACTCCGCCGCAGTCCCCACGACCGGCCCCGACAATACAGACGGCCCCGTGGTGCACGTCACCGTCGTCGCCCAGCGCCTCCCCTCCGGCGAGCTCCAGACTTCGCTCTCGTCGGTCACCGACGAGCACCACCTCGACCGCACCCCTTGGCTCCGCCTCGTCGACGCCGTCGACCCCAACGACTCGCACCGCGCCGACCTCCTCTTCGAGCTCCGCGCCCGCTCCAGCCGCCAGTTCGCCCTCTACTCCCTCGCCTCCGCGCAGGCCCAGCAAACCTTCATCACCGGCCTGATCGAATAACCCTGCGCTTGACACACCATCTACAATGAACTTAAGCACCAAACCCGGCCAACCGCCGGGTTTCATCGTCTAAGCGATCCTTGAAGTCCACCCCTAAAGTCTCTCGCTCGAAGACTTTGCGCAAAAAAGGCGGGGGAGGGGGCTCCAGCATCTAACCTGAAATTCACATGACCGAATCCGACTCGACAGCAAACCAGAATCCACAGCTCGCCCTCCTCTTTCCCGGTCAGGGCTCCCAGTTCGTAGGCATGGGCCGCGCCCTTTACGACACCGTCCCCGCCGCCCGCGCCGTCTTCGACGAGGCCGACTCCACCCTCGGGTTCCCGCTCTCGCGGCTCATCTTCGACGGCCCCGAGGAAGACCTCAAGCTCACCGAGAACACCCAGCCCGCCATCCTGACCGTCTCCATCGCCGCCCTTCGCGCCCTTGAGCCCGAGCTCGCTGCCCGCAACATCCCCATCGCCTTCGCCGCCGGCCACTCCCTCGGCGAGTACACCGCCCACGTCGCCGCCGGCACCTTCACCTTCGCCGATGCCGTCCGCACCGTCCGCGCCCGCGGCCGCTACATGCAGGAGGCCGTCCCAGCGGGCCAGGGCGCCATGGCCGCCATCCTCGGCCTGGGGGCCGCCCGCATCAACGACATCTGCGCGCGCGTCGCCGACGAGCTATCACCGCCTCCGCCCGACAACCCCGCCGACCCCTCCGCCCAGTCCGCCCCCGCCATCGAGGCCCTCAACAACCCCCACCACCCCGCCGAGACCCCCACCCAGGCCGCCGCCAGCGTCGCTGCCGTGGTCGCGCCCGCAAACTTGAATTCGCCCGAGCAGACCGTCATCTCCGGAACCAAAGCCGCCGTCGAGCGCGCCTCCGCGCTGTGCAAGGAAGCAGGAGCCAAACGCGCCCTGATGCTTCCCGTGAGCGCGCCGTTTCACTGCAAGCTCATGCAACCGGCCCAGGACCAGCTCGCCAGCACCCTCGAGTCCATCAGCTTCAACGACCCAGCCTTTCCGGTCGCAGCGAATGTCGACGCCCGCCTCCTGCACCGCGGCCCCGAGATTCGCGACGCCCTCATCCGCCAGGTCACCGGCGCGGTCCGCTGGGTGGAGTGCATCGAGCTCCTGCGCAACTCCGGTGCCACTCACTTCATCGAAGTCGGCCCCGGGAAAGTCCTGCAAGGGTTAAATCACAAGATCGACAAGAACCTGATCACCGCCCACGTCGACAGCCCCGAGACAATGCAGAAGGCGCTCGCGATTTTTGGAGCGAGTTAGCGAGTTGCGAGTCCGAGTTAGGAGTTAGGAGTTAGGAGTGAGGATAGCTCGTCTGATCTAAATCCCTAACTCCTACCTCGCTAACTCCTCACTTCTAACTCCTAACTCTCTCCGCGCCTACTTCACCAGATCGCCATTGATATCCCGCACCTCAACCGGCCCGAGCCCCGCATCCTTCAGCGCCGGCTCAATCTTCGTGCGATCGCCCGCAGCCACGATGACAAGGTCGCCAGGATGCAGGTCTTCCTTTGCGACGCGCGCAACGTCCTCCGCTGTGACCGCGCGGTAACGCTCCGGAAGTTTCGCGTAGTAGTCGAGAGGACGATCGTAGAGGAAGATTGAGCTCATCGCTCCGGTCTCGGAGAAGGTCGTCTCGAACTCACCGGGCAACGACTGCACCAGCGCGTCCTTGCTTGAGTTCAGCTCGGTTTCCGTTGGCGGATTGGACGGGAACTGGCTGACCTCCTTCATCAGCTCCTTCGCCGCAGGGCCGGTAACGTCGGTACGCACCAGGCCGCCGGCCAGGAAGATACCGCCGCCGCGATACATCCGGAATCCGGAGCTCGCGCCATAGGTGTAGCCGTGCTGCTCGCGCAGGTTCATGTTGATGCGCGAAGCGAACGCACCGCCGAGCGTGTAGTTCATCACCTGCAACGCCGGCAGGTCCGGCGAGTTGGCCGGGACGCCAATTCCGAATGCCGCGAGAGCTGTCTGCGGCGCGCCGGGCTTGTCCACGATGACGACATGCGTCGGCTGCATCTCCGGCGCAGGCGGCAGAGTGACGGCCTGGGTCGCGGTTCCGCTCCACTTGCCGAAGTACTGCTCGGCAAGGCGCCGGGCTTCCGCCGGCGTGATATCGCCGGCGAGGATCAGCGCGGAGTCCGCGGGCCCAAAGTGCTCTGCGTAGAACTTCGTCACGTCGTCACGAGTGAGCGACTGCACGCTTTCGGTAGTTCCGGTAGGTGCGGCACCGTACGGGCTGTCGCCGAACACGAGCTTTGGCCCAACGCGGTTCATCATCATCTGCACCGAGTCGGTCTCCTGCGCGATGCGAACCAGCCGCTGTTTCCTGCGACGGTCGAGATCCTCGTTGCGGAACGCCGGATGCTGCATGACATCGGCCAGCAGTTCCATGCCGCGATCGTCGTTGCTGGTGAGCACGGTGAGGCCGGCGGAGCTTCCATCCATGCTGGCGTTGGGTGCGATGCGCGCGCCAATCAGCTCTTCATCGTCGGCGAGCTTGGTGAGATCGCGGCTCTCGGTGCCGTCACCCATGGTTTCGGCCACCAGGGTTGCGAGTCCGCCTTTGTCGGCGGGATTGGTCTCGCTGCCCGCGCGTGACACCAGCGAGGCGGAGACGATCGGCAGTGCGTGCTCCTCAACGAGGTAGACCTTCAGCCCGTTATCCAGCGAGAACGTCTCCGGCACAGGCAGATGCACCGTCGGCGGAGGGCCGGCCTTGGGCGGCTCCTTGCGCCACTCCTGCGAGGTCTCGAACGCCGCGGTATAGGGATTCGTGATCTTCACGTTCGCGTCGGTGTCCTCGGGGCTGCGCGGCACATCGTGCAACTCCTTCTGTCCGGGAACGCAGGAGACGACGACGGTCGCGTTCGACGCGAGGTACTTCACCGCGGCGGCCTTCGCGCTGGCCTGCGTAACGGCTTCGGTCATGGCTACATCTTTGGGAAGGAAGCCGGGGTCGCCGGTGTACTGGTTGTACTCGTCCAGCGTGTCGGCGACGCCCCCGAATCCACCGAGGCGCTGTAAGCCGCTGATCTTTCCGGTCAGCTCCCCGGTCTTCGCGGCTTCAACTTCTTCCGCAGTCGGTCCTTCCTGCTGCAGCCGCGCGAGCTCCTTCCAGAACACAGCTTCGATGTCCTCGAGCTTCACCCCGGGACGCGCGGTGATGATGCACTGCGCCATCCCGGTGAGCTTGAGCGAGTCGTTTTCGCAGGTGACGCTCTGCGCGAGCTGGTTTTTGTAAACGAGTGCCTCATCGAGACGGCTCGCCTTGCCTTCGCCGAGCGCGTAGATGGCGACGTCCGCGTCATAGGCGCCACGCGTGTAGGCCGGCGGGGTGAGCCACGCAAAACGAATCTGCGGAAGCTTCACGGTATCGGTGACGGTGACGCGCTTCTGCGACGTGATCGGAGGCGTGGTGACGTTGACAGGAGGAGGCACAGGCCCGCGAGGAATCGGCCCGAAGTATTTCGTCAGCAGAGCGCGCAGCGCCTTGGGATCGAAGTCGCCGGCGATCGCGATGGACGCGTTGTTGGGCGTGTAGTACTGCTGATGGAAGTCGCGCACGTCTGCGATGCGAGCGGACTCGATATCTTGCATGGCTGCCCATCACGTTGCCGTAGTACGGATGGCCCTGCGGGAAGAGCGTGTGCATCATCGCTTCGTTCGCGACGTAGTACGGACGGCCTTCACCCTGGCGTCGCTCGTTGCGCACAACGTCACGCTGGTTGCCGAGCAGTGTGCGGTTGAGGCCTTCCATCAGGAAGCCCATGCGGTCGCTCTCCAGCCACAGCGCGAGCTGCAGCTGATTGCTCGGCATGGTTTCGAAGTAGTTGGTGCGGTCGAAGTCGGTCGTTCCATTCACGTCTGTCGCGCCGGCGTTCTCGACGTACTTGATGTGCGCCTTCTCGCCGACATGCTCCGAGCCTTCGAACATCATGTGCTCAAACAAATGCGCGAAGCCGGTGCGGCCCGGCCGCTCATTCAGCGGCCCCACGTGATACCAGAGGTCGACGGCGACGAGCGGCAGCCGGTGATCTTCATGCGTGATCACCGTCAGGCCGTTGGGCAGCGTGTACTTCTCGTACTTGATCTCCGGCAGCTTGAGTTTGTGCGCGGCGGTGGTGGAATGGTGTGGGGTTTGGCCCGAAACACAGGCAGCGACGCAGCACAGCATCGCTGCAGGGAAAGCTTTAGTGAACCTCATCAACTTGCTCCCTTGCGACAAAAACGAACGTGAATGATTGTCCCTGCATAGTACTTGGCGGGCTGCAACGGTCGCCATACCATTCGTCACTGATTTGGGCACACTCGCCCCAAGCTTTAATGGGTGCCGGTCGAATTATCTATAGTCTTCGGCTATGGAAGACCTCTTCGATCCGGCGACGGCTGAACAGTTTCGCGCGCGCATTCGCTCCGTGAATGCGGAGAGCGCGCGGCAGTGGGGAAAGATGTCGGCGACGCAGATGATGGAGCACTGTGCGCGCGGACTGGAGATGGGAACGGGCGAGTTGAAGCCCCCACGAGTGCTGATCGGGCGGCTGCTGGGCGGGGTGGTGAAGCCCATGGCTCTGAAGGAGGGTGCGCAGATGAAGCGGAACTCACCGACCGCACCCGTGTTGATTGTGAAGGATGGGGCGGACCTGGAGGGCTCGCGCACGCGGCTTTTAGGGGCCCTGGACCGGTTTGTGGCGGGCGGGGAGAAGGCGTGTTCCGAGCATCCACATCCATTCTTTGGGGTACTGAAGCCGAGCGAGTGGTCGACGCTGATGTACAAGCATCTGGACCATCATCTGCGGCAGTTCGGCGCGTAGAGGGGCTGCGCTGTCCGATAAACTGGAACGAGTGGCCTTTTCAGAACAATTCGATGTTCTAGTCGTCGGCGCGGGCCACGCAGGCTGCGAGGCCGCCGCTGCGGCTGCGCGGATGGGTCTGCGCACGGCGCTCTTCACGCTGAACCTCGACCTCATCGCGCAGATGTCCTGCAACCCGGCGATCGGCGGCGTGGCGAAGGGCCACCTGGTCCGCGAAGTCGACGCGCTCGGCGGCATCATGGGCGAGGTCGCGGACGCCTGCGGCATCCAGTTTCGCCTGCTCAACACCTCGCGCGGGCCGGCCGTCTGGTCGCCGCGCGCGCAGTGCGACAAGGCGCTCTACCGCGTAAAAATGCGCGAGAAGCTCGAGTCCATCCCGAACCTGTTCATAAAGCAGGCGGAGGTCGTCGACCTTGTTGTCGAGCCGGCAGTAGCTCCCGGCTTCAGCACGGACTCAGCGAGTCAGCGCGTCACCGGCGTGAAGCTGCGCGACGGCCGCGTGATTCACGCGCAGGCTGTGGTGGTGACGACGGGCACGTTTTTGAATGGGCTGATTCACTGCGGCGAGCAGCAGTACACCGCGGGGCGAAGCGGTGAACCGGCCAGTGTGTTGCTGGGCGAGAGCCTGAAGAAGCTGGGCCTGCGCTGGTGCCGCCTCAAGACCGGCACGCCCCCGCGGCTCGATGGCCGCACGATCGACTGGACAAAGTTTGAAGAGCAGCCCGGCGACGCCGACCCCACGCCGTTCAGCTTCCGCAGCACGCCGGCTGCAGGAAATGCGGCGGAAGGCGCCGCGCACTGGCAGCCGCCGCTTCCACAGGTCTCCTGCCACATCGCGACCACCACCCCGCAAACGCTGAAGCTGATTCGCGACAACGTCCACCGCTCGCCAATGTTTACCGGCCAGATCGAAGGCATCGGCCCGCGCTACTGTCCGTCCATCGAGGACAAGATCGTGCGCTTCCCGGACAAGACCTCGCACCAGTTCTTCCTCGAGCCGGAGGGCCTGAACACGCACGAGGTCTACATCAACGGCATGAGCACCTCGCTGCCCATGGACGTGCAGGCCGCGATGGTGCACTCGATTCCGGGGCTCGAAAACGCGGAGATGCTGCGGCCCGGCTATGCGATCGAGTACGACGCGATTGACCCCACGGAGCTCGACCGCACCCTGAAGGTGAAGAGCTTCACGGGGCTGTATCTCGCAGGGCAGATCAATGGGACGTCGGGCTATGAAGAGGCCGCTTGCCAGGGTCTGATGGCGGGGATCAATGCCGCGCTGTTTGCGCGCGCGATGCCCGAACACCGCGAGGCTGACACCTTCACGCTCGACCGCACCGAGGCCTATACCGGCATCCTCATCGACGACCTGATCTCGAAGGGCACCGACGAGCCGTACCGCATGTTCACCTCGCGCGCGGAGTTCCGCCTGCACCTCCGCATCGACAACGCCGACACGCGCCTGACGCCGCACGGCCGCCGGCTTGGCCTGATCGACGATGCGGCGTGGGCCGCGTTCGAAGCAAAGCAGGGAAGGGCAGCGGCGTTCGCGAACCTGCTCGAGACTGCCAGGCTGAACGACGCCGAAGCGACAGCGCTCGCCGCGGCATGGCCGGACGATGCCGGCGCGCTCCCGCTGAAGGGCGACCGCGCCGGCGCAACTGCTCAAGCGGCCGCCCGTCACGATCGAGCTGCTCATTCCCGCACTGATGGCTCGGCTCGGCAACACGCCGGAGCTGGCCCCGTGGCTCGCCGCGCTGAATGCGGTCGACTTCCCCGCGTCGGGCCGGCTCCCGGCCTGGGTCCGCAACGAGATGAAGACGGTCGAGACCGGCATCAAGTTCGCCGGCTACCTCGCCCAGCAGCAGCGCTCCATGGAGCGTCTGCGCCGCGACGAGGCCCGGCCCATCCCCGCCACCTTCGACTACACCACCGTCTCCGGGCTCTCCCGCGAGATGAAGGAGAAGCTCGGGCGCGTCCGGCCGGCCACCCTCGGGCAGGCGAGCCGGCTGCCCGGCGTCACGCCCGCCGCACTTTCACTCATTCAATGCTTTCTCGAAATCCAAAGCCGGCACGCACAGGCGCAAAATGCCGCTGCCCGGCGCACCGCCTGATCCTTTCACAGCCTTGTTGCTGCTTTAGCCGCCGAATACCTCAAGTGAAACTTGAGGTGGGGGTTACTCCCGTGGTTCATCCCACGGTACGAAATATGTTCACGCCACCAAAAGTCACTTACCGGCGTACCGTAGAAGTCCCACAAAATATGCAACGCATACCCCGAAAGTGTCATATTCTCAGGTTGGGCACCTTGTATGCGAACGGCATCCCTCACGACCGGCCTTCTCTCGATCCTGTTCCTGACCGCCACCGCACCTGCCGGCTTTGCGCAGGTTGTGAAGTCGGCCCCACAGCCCATCTCTGAGAAACTCCCCTATAGCTTCAGCAACTTCCCCTGGTGGACGGACGGACAGATCCGCGCCGAGTTGAAGCACCGCATCCCCAGCCTCGGTGACGAGGTCGGCCGCGGCTCCGCACAGGAGGCCCGCGTCCGCGATGAGCTGACCTCGATGCTCGCCGCCAAGGGCATTCGCGCCACCGTCGTTACAGACGAGCCGTCGGCGACCTCGGGTGCAGTTTCGGCGTTCATGAAGACGCTGCCGTTCTATTTCCCGGGCTCGCTACAGCGGCCGCACATCACGTTCAGCATCGCGTCCCCGCAGATTCTCGTCGGCGGCATCAACCTGGACGCCTCGCCTGAGGGCGATCTGGTCTCGCGTGTCGCGCACCAGATGGAAGGCAAGCCGTTTGACGCGGGCGCGATTCCGCTCCAGGCGCATCAGCTCGCCGAACCCCTGCAGCGCCATGGATATCTCTCCGCCGAGGTCGTCGTCACGGCGCTCCATCCCATGCGTGAGGGCGATACCTACTACGTGCCGATGAAGGCTGAGATCTCCTCCGGTCCGCTCTATCACGTGGGTCTGATCTCGGCCGATGGCGGCCCGCTGCTGCACGGCCGCGACCTCTCCGGTTACTACGATCTCCAGGCTGGCGAGGTTGCCACCCCGTACGCCTTTGACCGGCTCGAGAGCTCGATCATGACCGTGTACTTCCAGTCCGGCTACGCATCGGTTCACTTTGTCGATAAGCCGGAGCTCGACCCCGAGCACGCGACGGCCAACTACCGCCTTGAGACCGTCACTGGACCGCAGTACCGGCTGCGCACCGTCACCGTGCGAAATCTCTCGCCCTCGCAGGAAGCCGAGGTCCGCAATCTGCTGGCCCTGGCACCCGGCGATGTCTACGACCAGATCGCGATCGACGAGTTGCACGCCAAGGTACAGGAGAGCGCCAATCTCAAGGGGCTCAACTACTCCTTCGCTCCGTCCACCGACCGCGACCACAACGTAATCGATCTCACACTCGATTTCTTCAAGGACACCTCGCAGTCATCGCTGTGAAGCGAGTCAGCGAGTCAGCCAGCTCGCGACTATGCTGCTCCGGTAAAACAAGAAGCGCTCCGAAACCGGAGCGCTTTGTGCTTTTGCGTGTAGAAGCAACGAGGCTTTGTGCGAATCTGGTAACCGCGTTAATTTGTTCGCTCGCTAATTAGCCAGCCCACTAAGTGACTACTCGCTAACTCGCTCAGTAGTTGAAATTAACCTCTTCCTCATCATCGATCCCGTACCGGCGCAGCAGGTTCGGAAGATTCTGGCTGAACGCCGCGCGCGGCATTACCACATCGCAGCCGGCCTCCACTGCCTTTGCCTTCAGGTCTCCCTGCAGGTGTGACAGGAATCCGACCACCGAGGTCCCGCGCTTCAGCTTGGCCTTCAGCTTGGGAATCGTCGTCAGCGGCTTCGCGTTGGCGTTGTTCAGGTCGAACACGATCAGGCTCGGGCGGTTCTCATCCTCTCCGCTTGTCAGCTCCGCGAGCGCGTCCTTGTCGTTCTTGATGAACGCCACCTTCACACCCAGCTTCCGCGCGGACTCGTTGATCTTCGCCGTCAGGAACAGATCTTCGATGAACAGATAGATATGCGTCTGCGCGTCTTCCGCAATCGGCACCGGCCGCGGTCCCGAGAAGTCGAGCGGCTGGTTATCGCCCTGGTGCCGATGACGCCGATGGCCATGAAGCTGGATCGTCGATGGCGGAGCGTCCGCGTAGTTTGCATCGCCTGCGCGATAGCTGTGGTCCATCGGCCCAACGAAGCCGCGGTCCTTCTGCTGGCCGCCCTTGTTCTTGCGCTTGAAACCGCCGACCAGGTTGCCGAAGTTGTCCGGTAGCCCCTGGCGATGCCCGTTTCCGCCGCCGTAACCAGCGTTTCCGTTGCTGTAACCGCCGCCGCCATTCTCTGGCCGGAACTCGTTCCCCGGGTTGTCATTGCGGACGCGGCGCTCGCGGTCGCGGAACTTCTTCTTCCACCGTTTGCCGCCGGCACCTTGGCCTTGTCCAAACTGCGGCTGCTGTCCGCCCTGCGGCTGCGGACGCCGCGGCTGCTGCTGCGGCTGGGCTCCGCTGGCCAAAGCCAAGCTCTCGCCTTCCATCACAATGGTCGCCGGAGCTGCGCTGCCGGAGTCGTCGCCGGCCGAGATCGTCGCCGCCACGCCCTGCTCGCCTGAGCCGGGCGCCGCGACAACCAGCTTGTTCTTCCGCTTGCGGCGCCGCCGCCGGCTGCTCTTGCTCTGCCCCATCCCTGGGGCCGCCGGGCCACCGTTCTCGCTGCCCGCACCGCCGTCGAACTCGGCCTCATACCCGTCGCCGCCAAACTGCTCCGGAGCGTCTACTAAATTCTGTTCTGACATGGTTGCTGTTGGTTCCCCTTACGCTGTCCTGTCCACAAGCTCTTTCACCAGCTCACTTAGAAGCTCTCGACACACGGCCCCTTGCCTCGCGCCTTGGTCACGATCGGCGCGAGCCGCGGTCCGAACAGGAGAGTCTTCCAGCGATCTCAATTCCTGGGCTCTTGGAACGGCTTTCTTTCTATCTATCTGGCGGCTGCATCTCTTGTCGCGATCGCTTCAGGCATTCGCGCTTGAAATCTCCGCCGCCTTGCTTCGACCCGCACGGGTCATCCTGCATGATCCCTGCCGCGGGCTTCTGTAGCCCTGCACAGGACGGTTCTCTGCCAGATACCGCTCCGGCGACCGTCCATCCTCTCGATTTTCCAGAGATATCCTTGTTCCCACTGCGGGCGTCTACGAGTCGTGGAGCCTTGGGATTCGTAGCCTCGTGCAGCCCAATCCTGCCACCAGGAAGGCCCCATGCGCTCGGCGCCCGGAACAGTACAAGTATATCGCTGGGGCAAGTTCTATGCAAGCTCTTCGAGTTCTGTCACCTGCGCTACCGTGTAGCCCCTCAGCAACCCCTCCGCGGTGAGCTGCTGACTAGCTGACTCGCCAACCAGCTGACTGGCTCCCCCGGGCTGGCTCGTAAAAGCCATCGGGCCATCTCCCCTCCCCGGAAGATGGCCCTCAGACCCTTACAAGGCCAGTCACTGGCCTCCGAAATGCTCCCCTCGGAGCTGATCCTTCGGGCCGCGCCTCGCTTTATATCGAGGTCTCTAATCACCGCCGGATCGTTCACCACTCTGCTCCGCGGTAACGGCGCAAGGCTCGAACATTCTTACCTAGAGCAATCCGCGTACCAAAGTTCTCCGCAGGCCAAGTTATTAGAAAACCATTCCCTCGCCATGTTCGCCTATTCAAATCCGGAGAAACAGACCACAATGCTTCCGGTTTTCGGAAGGAACCCGGGAGGAGCCCTGAGCGGCCCTGAGCGGTTCTAAGTTGTGAGTTCTAGGTTGTACATTCCAAGGTTCGAGGCGGCTCCGGGCCTTCCAAGGTTCTTGGAACGGGTTATCGGCTCACGGCCGTCCACCGTACCTCAAAATGCCTGCCGCAACCCTCAAAACGCCTGCCGCCACTCACAACGGAGAACCGAGAACGGCGAACGGCGAACTTACAACTTAGAACTCACAACTGAGAACTCACACCTCGCAGTCCCGCCCCCGCCACCCTCCCGTTTGACCGCGTCCGCCGCCGCTCTTATATAATTCCTTGCAGTCGGCCCCGCAGCACTTGCCCGCTCCTCTCTCCGCCTCCAGGCTGGCGAACGATAGCAAAGCAGGACAACAGGGGTCCCCGGCGAGCATTGTTTTGATCGCTGGGGCCGTGCGGATGGTGGGCGACGCTGCCCGAGTGGCGCAGCTCCAGACATTCCGATTTGCGCAAAACCACGTTCTCGATCCCGAAGGAGCACCAATCTCAGCATGAATCGCTCGCTTGTCCTTGCCACAGCGTTGGCCGCAGGCCTCGCCGTCCCCTCCCTTACCGCGCAGGCTGCAACCGGCGCCGCCCACACCGGCGCTGCAGCAGCCCCGGCCGCGGCTCCCGTTGTCCCGCAGGCAATCCCCGCCAAGGTGGCCATCATCGCCTTCCAGCAGGTAGTGTTTGCGACCAACGAGATGCAGCGCCAGGTCGCCGACATCCAGAAGAAGTACCAACCCAAGAAGTCCGAGATCGACAGCCTCAGCGCCGATGTCGACTCGCTCAAAAAGCAGCTCCAGGCCCTGCCCGCCACCACCACCGACGAGGAGCGCGCACGCCGTGAGCGCACCATCGACGAAAAAGAGAAGCAGCTTCAGCGCGACGCCGAAGATGCGCAGAACGCCTATAACGGCGACCTGCAGGAGGCCTTCGGAAAGGTCTCCCAGAAGGTCGGCGCCGCTGCCGTGAAGTACGCGCAGGACAACGGCTTCACCATGATCGTCAACATCGAGCCCAACCAGCAGTCGCCCAACCCCGTGATGTGGTGGCAGCCTGGCACCGACATCAGCCAGGCCGTCGTCAACGCCTATAACACCAGCT
Organism: uncultured Acidobacteriaceae bacterium; assembly: GCA_963777205.1. Lineage (GTDB taxonomy): Bacteria > Acidobacteriota > Terriglobia > Terriglobales > Acidobacteriaceae > Granulicella. The sequence continues at coordinate 1,378,696 of CAVZPQ010000001.1, forward strand.
CCGGCATCGCGGCTCCGCCGCCGTCGGCTCCGACACCGGCCGCCCATCATGCGGCGCCGTCGGCTCCGGCGCACCCGTCCACAACGACGCACTAATTCAACGCAAGCTCGACCGGCTTCAGCCGATCGTAGCTTGCAGCCGATCACAACAACGGAGGCCCTCGGGCCTCCGTTCTGTTTTGGGATTACCAGCGGCCCTCAGCCAGCTGAATACGCGTCGATTCAATGAACCGGGCTTAGCCCCGGCCCGCTCGATACAATCCACCCAGTGCCCGCCGAGCAAAACCTCAACCCCGCCGTCCCCCGTCTCGACGGCATCGATGTTCTGCGCGGCCTCTCCATCCTCGCCGTCATTCTGCTCCACATCTGGATCCGCTTCGCGCTGGCCGGCGTGAGGCTCGCCGCGCACTGGCCCCGCGAACTGAGCCGCCTCGTCTTCTTCAACGGCGGAAACGGCGTCACCACCTTCTTCGCCGTGTCAGGCTTCCTGATCACATTCACGTCACTGCGCCGCTTCGGCTCTCTGCGCGATCTTCGCCCTGGCATCTTCTATCGCATCCGCTTCGCGCGCATCATGCCGCTGCTTCTGCTTCTGCTCGCCGTCCTCAGCATCCTGCACCTCGCGCACGCCGAGGCCTTCCGCATCAACCCAAAATTCTTCACCCTGCCGCGCGCCCTAGTCGCCGCGCTTACGTTCCACCTCAACTGGCTCGAAGCGGCCCGCAACAAGTATCTGCCCGCTTGCTGGACCGTCCTCTGGTCGCTCTCCATCGAGGAGATGTTCTATCTCTTCTTCCCGCTCATCAGCCTCGCGCTCTTTCGCGCCGGCCGCGCGGGCCGCTGGCTTTGGATCACACTCGCGCTCACATTCTTTGCACTCGGACCGTTCGCGCGCGTCGTCTGGGCCAGGACCGACCTCCAGGCGGAGAACTCCTATCTCGCCGGCATGGCGTCCATCGCGCTCGGCTGCCTCACCGCACTCATCGTCGATCACCTCTCGCGCCGCTCCATGCGCGCAGCATGGCTGCGCGTGATCGAGATCGTAGGCTGGGCCGGCATTTTGCTGATCGCCCTCTGGCCCACATGGGATCACCTGCTGCGCCCACTCGGCAAGAGCGGAACAGACGATTCACTGCTCGCGTTTTCAGTCTGCCTCGTCATGGCCGCCGTAACGCTTCGCCGCAGGCGCGGCTCCCGCTGGAGCGCTCCATTGCGCTGGTTCGGCCGCCACAGCTACGAGCTCTATCTCTCCCACGAGTTCGTCGTGATCGCCGGCATTGCCTCATTCACGCGCCTGTTTCCGCACGGAGCTTCACGGGGCATCATCGCGGCATTTGTCTGCGCGACCGTGCTCGCCGCAACCCCGCTTGCATGGGCCCTCGCCCGCTGGTTCTCGGAGCCGATGAACCGTAAGCTGCGCGGCGCCAGAATGGCCACGCCGACACCCCACGAATCGGTTCCTCTGCTAGAGTCCACCGTCTAGAACTTTCGCGCGTTCCGTCTCGAGCACCTTCGCCACGCACGCCACCACCGCATCGACGTCCTCCATCGCAGTCTGCCAATTCGACACGCTGACGCGCATCGCGCGCACATCGTGCCATGTGGTCGGAGTGAAGAACGCCTCGCCCGTTGCTCGCACTGCGGCGATGACGACATCCGTCATGCGGTCGTGGTCGGCGTCTGTCGCCCCAGGTCGCGGATCGAAGAACCGCACCATGCCTTGATTGATCAGCGGCGGGCAGAGAGCCCTCGCTCCGTCGAGCGCGCCCATGCCTTCAATCAGCGCACGCGCCACACCACAGCAGCGGTCCACAAGCTCCTGAACACCACTCCGCCCCAGCTGCCGCAGCGCGGCATACGTCGCAAACCCACGCGCCCGCCGCGAGAACTCTGGCGTCCAGTCCACCTGGTCCCGCGCTCCCGCACCCTGGATCAGGTAGGAAGAATGCACGCCCTGCGAGGCGAAGTGCGCGTCCGGATCGCGCACGAACGCGTAACCACAGTCATACGGCACGTTCAGCCACTTATGCCCATCGCTGCTCCAGGAGTCCGCGCCCTCTGCGCCGCGCAATAGATGGCTGTAGTTGGGCGACGCCGCGCACCACAAACCCATCGCTCCATCAATGTGGATCCACGCGCCGTGCTCCTGCGCCAGCGGCACCAGCGTGCTGAAATCATCGAACGCACCGCGGTTCAAATCACCGGCCTGCAGAACCACGATCGTGGGTTCGCCCGCGCCTTGCTTCAGCGCGGCTTCGAGCGCGTCTGCACGCAGTCGCCCGTCCTCATCGCATGGCAGCGTTTCAATGCACTTCGTTCCCATGCCGAGCAATCGCGCCGCCCGCGGCACAGTCGCGTGCTGTTCTGTGCTGGTAAGAATCCGCACCGCCGGAGCTCCGCCCAGACCATCGCGTTCCACATCCCATCCGCAGCGCTCCAGTACCCGGTGCCGCGCCGCCGCGAGACACGTCACGTGCGCCATCTGGCATCCGGTCACAAAAGCGAAGCTCGCCTGCGCGGGCAAGCCGAATAACTCCTTCAGCCACGTACCCGCAACCTCCTCAACCAGCGACGCAGCCGGACCGATCACATAAAGCCCGGCGTTCTGGTCCCACGCCGACGTGAGCCAATCCGCCGCAAGCGCCGCCGGCAGTGATCCACCAATCACGAACCCGAAGAACCGCGGTCCCGCGCTGCCGACGATGCCGCCTTCGCACGCTGCCGTTAGCTCCTCGATGACCTGCTCGGGTGCCACGCCTGCATCTGTCAGCGGAACATCGATGCGCCCACGCAGATCTTCCGCCGAAGCAGTGGCATCGACGCCGCGCTCGCGAAGCCCGTCAAGATGCGCGAGCGCGTGGCGCATGGCGAGCCGCAGCGGCTCGGCGAACAAAGAGTTGTCCTGCATAAGGCGATGCTACGCCTCAACTGTGTGCCCGTGCAGCGATGAACCCGTAGCTCTCTAGCACGTGAATCCGCCCGACGGCGGCGGCCAGTTCCCGGCCATCTGGCGCAGCAGAACGATCCGGCCAAGGTGGTACGCATTGTGTGCTGTCAGGTTTCAAGTTGCTCACGGATGGTCATCGTCTGCTCCGCGTGGCCCCGTGGTGAGGGACAACGCACATTGCAGGCTCGCCCGAGAAGGTGGAGTGGAGCGAGGTCGACGCCCTGCTGGACTGACCCGCGAAAATCTTGCGCTCAAAGCGTGAAGAGCAGGTGATTGAAGATCGTCATCAGCGGGGCGAAGACGATCATGATCACGTAAAAGCCCAGGAAGAAGAAGCCGATCATCATCCACATACTGAAGCGCTGGTAGGTTTGGGCGGCGTTGTACGGAAGGTAGTGCGTCAGGATCTTGCCGCCGTCGAGGAACGGAAGCGGGATGAGGTTGAAGACGAAGAGCAGCAAATTGACCAGGATGCAGAAGTAGAGGAAGAGATAGAGCGGAAAAATCGCGGGCAGGTTGTTGAGCGGAACGGCGAGGTTGCGCTGGGCCAGCTGGCTGGCGATGAGCAGCGAGAGGATGGAATCGTGCTGCGTGTAGCGCAGGATCACGAGGATGATGAGCGCGGCGATGGCGGCCAGCAGTTGCACGGCCGGCCCGGCGAGCGTCGCGACCATCTCGTCGCGTGAGGGGCGCCGGAAGTTGCGCGGCGTCATCGGCACGGGCTTGCCCCAGCCGAGCACGAGCGGCGACTGGAAGATGAACAGCACCGGCCAGATGACCATCCCGAACCAGTCGAAGTGCTTCTGCGGATTGATGGAGATGCGGCCCATCATCCGGGCAGTGGGGTCGCCGAGGCGATTGGCCATCCAGGCCTGTGCCGAATCGTGGAGGCAGATGGAGAGAACCATCACGACGAGCTCAAAGATGACGAGCGCAATAGTGGGAGACATCAATTCCTAGAGTACCGGACGGCGTTGCGGGCAAGGCGCGCGGCGCGTGGAAGTATTTGGTTGTGAATGATGTTCAACGCGCGTTAGCATCCGCCGATGACCTCAAATTCTCTGCAAGTTTTTGAAAGCTACGCCGATGCGTGGAACCGGCATGATGCGGACGCGATTGTCGCGACCTTTGGCGATCGCGGGACGTACTGTGATCCGACGACGCCGGGGCCGCTCACCGGGGCGGCGATTGCCGAGTATGCACGCGGACTCTGGAGCGCATTTCCGGACCTCTCGTTTGAGATGGGGCGGATGCTGGAGGCTGATGGTGCGGTCTCGGCAGAGTGGGTGATGCGCGGAATCAATGCGGGTTCGATGATGGGCCTGCCGCCGACGGGGCGCGCGGTGGAGGTGCGCGGAGTGGATATAGCAGTGGTCGAGCGCGGGAAGCTGCGCTCGGTGCAGGGATATTTCGATTCGGCGGCTGTGCCGCGTGCCCTGGGGCTGGATGTGATCGTGCAGCCGCACGCGATTGGGCCATTCGAGTTTGGCACCGGTTTGCGCGTCAGCAACGGGAGCAGGGCCGTACCGGGTGCGTTTGGCATCACTTTCATCTCGGCGCGCGACAAGCAGGACGAGCTTGCGATCCGCGATAGCAGCCGAAAGATTTTGCAGGAGACGCTGGCGATTCCGGGTTTCATCAGCGCGGTGACCGCGACGGTGGGAGGCCGGATGATGACGATCACCGCGTGGGAGACGCCGGAGTCCATGAAGCCGCTGATGCATACGGGCGAGCACCGGGCGGCGGTGGGGCGATATTTTGGCTCGGGGGACTACGGCGTCGGCGGAATGACTGGTGTGTGGACGCCGCACCACCTCAACGCACGGCGTGTGCGCTGTCCGGAGTGCGAAAAGATGGCGTCGGTCGAGGTGCCGGATGGCAAATGCGCGTGCGGCGCCGCGCTGCCGGAGCCGCTGGCGTACTGGTAGGCGCGGCTATTCTTGAGTTGAGGTTTGCGCGCCTTCTTTAGTTCCTGGTGCCCACTTTCAGTGGCGTCCAGGACTGAAAGTAAGGTTTGCCTGCAGCTGAAACATCGGCGCCCCATCCCCAGATGGTGCCGTCCTGCATCAGCGCGAATCCCGAGCTCGGACCGCCTTTCACGGAGATTGCGTTTTTAGGGAGAGGCACCAGCTTCGGCGTGGAGTTTATATCGCTGCCTCCGGGACGCCCAGAACCCATGCCCCCGATGGCACCCCAGCCCCAGGCTTTTACTGAGCCGTCTCGCAGCACTGCGAAACAAGTGTGACGACAGTCAAGATCCACCGCACCGGCGACGTTCTTGACGGTGACCGGTGCTGCGACCTCTTTGTCGAGCTCGCTTGAGCGTGTCTCGCCGTTGCCGAGTTCACCTTTCGTGTTCTTGCCCCAGGTCATGATCGTCCCATTTCGCAGGAGAGCAGACCCGCCAGATTCGCGGTCCGACACCATCACGGCGTCACGGATGCCTTCGATCTGGATGAGCGCGCCCTCGGGTTTGTCGGTGCGCGGTGGGCGCGGCTTCCATGTCCATACCGTGCCATCGCTCTTCAGCATCAATCTGCCGGAGATTGCTTTGACGTCCGTGAGCCCGGGATTTGAAGCGGATCAGCGTTCTCGGCAAACGGATGATACGGTCCGGGCGGCCGCTTGTAATGAGCGTGCGGAAAATCGTCTCGTATGTCGCCCCACACCCAAACGGTTCCGTCGCGCTTGAGGGCTATGCTGCTTTCGCCGAGGGTCGAGATCGCGATCACATCGGAAATGTCCGCCTGGATGGGATCCTCGGTGCGCGGCTTATTGAAGTGGGGATCACCCAGCTCTCCGTTGCCGGCGTGACCCCAGCCCCAGACTGTGCCGTCGTCCTTCAAGGCAAGCATGTAGGAGTTCGTCGATTCCAACGCGATGACATGGGCGAGTCCAGGAACGGGCTCCAGTTCCCCACCAGGGACGAAACGGCTGACCGTCCCATCGCTGTTGACCACCCAGTGCATATGGCCGTTGTAGTTATCACCGGGTTTGTTGTAGTCGGCGATCCATTGATGCGGAGTCAAGTGGGCGGGATGTTGTTGCGCAGAACAAGTGATGGCGGCGACCGCAACGGTAACCAATGCTGTGAGACATGTTGTTTGCAAGCGTGGAACTCCGTCGCGAGCTGGAATAGATGCTGTGCCATTAAACGCGATCTTGTTCTCATTAGGACATGCAGGTACCGGGAGTGCAAACCACCTTGACTCGGCCAGGAAGTGGGGAAGGTCCGGGATAGAGTTCGGGTTACTTCTTGAGCTTCGGCTTCGCAGGGATGCCGAGCGCGACGGTGTGCTCGGGGATATCGTGCGTAGCCAGGCCTAAAGCCCCGAGCATGGCGTCGGGGCCGATCCTGCTGCCGGCCAGCACGGTGGCGTGGTAGGTGATGCGGGCGCGTGGGCCGATCTCCGTGCGAAGGTTGGAGACGTTGCGCTGGTCCACCAGATCATGCGTGTGCGAGTAGATGTTGGCGTAATCGGAGATGCTGCAGCCGTCGTGCAGCGTGATCCCACCGCGATCGTCCAGCAGGACGTGCCGGTGGATCCAGCAGTCGTCGCCGATCTCGAGGTTGTAGCCGTAGCTGAACTGGACGTGCTGAAAAATCCGCACGCGCTGCCCCATGCGCACAAAGATATGCCGGCCCAGCATGTTGCGAAGCCGCTCGCCGAGCCACTGATTCGTTCCAAGCGGCGACGCATCGAACTGCAGCCAGAGCCAGATCAGCGGCTTGCGCGGATAGTAGCGGGCAGGGTCCATGTCGCCGTAGTACTCGGGTTCCAGCGTGATGTTGCGGGGGTCCAGGCAGGCGCGCGTGATGGTGCTCAGCGAGTTCGGAAGGATATTGCGCAGCGTGTCGCGAACGATTTCGGAGCGTGCTTCGTAGGTCGTATCCCTCGTGAAGGCTGCGTCGAGCGAGGCGAGCCACTCGGTGTAGAGATGCTCGGCGTCAGCCGTAGGTCGGAGGTCGCGGTACTCGAAGACGGGCATAGGCGTGGAGGCCGCAGATTACTCGATCGCGAAGACGGCGTAGACAGTCGCGGATTTGGTGATGCGCTCCGGCGTGATGGCGAGCGGAGCGAGGTTCTTGACCTTCTCAGCCAACGAGGCGCTCTCGGTGTTAAGCGTCACATTGCCGAAACCCATATTGGCGAAGATGCCGCGGGGCGGTGTCTGATTGCTCGCGTAGACGAGTGGGCCGAGCTTCGCGCCCAAACCGGCAGCCATCTGGCTGGCGATCTCACGGGCATGCTGGAGCGCTTTGCGTGCCGCTTCGGCCTGCAAGGTGTCGTCGTGCTTCAGCTCCCACTGAATGTCGCCGCTGTTGTTGGCTCCGCTGGCGATGGCGACGTGAAGGGCGGAAGCGGCCTGCGACGCCGGAACCGTGACCTGCCACGACTGAAAGAACGAGAAGCGCAGTCCTTGAGCGTAGCGGGTCTTGTCCTCGTCGCTATTGGGTTGAATAGGGCTGAGGCGCTGTTCGGTGCTGGTGATGGCCTCTTTGGGAACGCCGGCGGCCGCGAGTGCCGAAAAGATGGCGTTGGAGGTCTTCGAGGCCTCCGCGTACGTGCTGACCTGGTCCTTGCCCCAGGTCGAAAAGCCGACCGTTACGACAGCGGTATCGGCGAGTGCGGAGGCATCGTCGCTGGTTGAAATGGCAATGGTCTTGTTCTGCTGGCTGATTTGAATCTGTTGAGCGGGGGCAGCTAAAGAAGTCGCCAGCAGGAGAGGTGCAACCTTCCAGGCATTCATCGATCCTCCGTCCGTTCGAGCAGGTCTGCGAGCGTCTCTTTATGCTTCGGCTGGGCTGCGGCCTTCTGCTTCGGGTCCGGGATCACGCGTTCCGGCGGCGGCGTACCCAGGCGCTCGCGGGCGTTCGCCTTCACGGCCTTTGTGGCGGAGAAGATAGCCGGCCGTCGTCTTTTCTTTGGCATCTACGTTACTCCCGGGCTACAGCGTACCCCATCGTTGCGTCGCGGTTGTAGCATACTGGCCGAGAGTTCAGAGAGATGCGGGCGCGCATCCAAGCTGTTACAAGAAGACGCTCGGAGGGAGCGATGGAAGAGCGCGACTTTTTTGACGAGAGGACCGAACAGCGGAGCCATACCATGACCTGCCCACACTGTGGGCAGTCGGCCGAGTATCAGTTGAGCTGGCTGATCCGAAGCAAGCGGCCGCAGCTTCCACGCGGCGCCGACGACCGCGACCGGGCCCGTTTCGCCAAGGCCCAGAGCTACATGGTCCGGCGGGATGACATGGTCGGCTGCAAAAACATCCGCTGCCGCAAGCGCTTCGACGTCACAGGAATCCAGTCCGTAGCCTTTCTGTGACCGGAGCGATTTGGCTGCTTTTGAGCCGGATGCCTGCCGCTTTCCGAACCGGACGGCGGCCGAGCGATTGTGGTGTAATAGAGGCGTTCGCGCAAGCTGTTTCTTTTCGGCACCCGAGCGCTTGGCGATCACAGTTTTGACACAGGAGTTCTGGATCGATGGCGAATCCCATTCTGCCCGCCGAAGAGCGTGATCTTTCCCCGGCACAGGTGGACCTGTTGGACCGGCGGCGGCGCCGCGGACAGCTGTTTCTCGTAATGGGCACGCAGTTCCTGCTGATCGCCCTGCTCGTAACGCTCTGGGCTGGCCAGGACGCGACCTACTCGCCGGGCTGGGATCGCCCAATGCTCGATTGGGACATCCTGCTGTTCGTGCTCTCCGCCTTCTGCTACGTGCGGGGGATCCGGCTGCGGCGTGGCATCAATGAGTTCTTCAGCTATTGAAAATAAGCAGAACGGTTTTTGATTTCTGGCGCGGCGGGCTTCGGCTCGCCGTTCGCTTTTTGCGGGCCGCAGGACTGCGCGGCTGCGCAACGTACGATCAGCCTGCTATCGTGGCTCGAGTTGAGCGGAGGCAAGCGTGGGGTGTGGCATCGGCGCGGCGGCGCTGGCATCAATCGAACTATCTGAGCCGTTACATTTTTCTGTCGCCGAGATGGCGTTGCTATTGCTGTTATGCCTGGCGTCGCTAGCGGTCTTCCTGTGGCGCATGCGGCCCATCGCGCACAACGTCCTGCACGCGAAGAAGGACGCCGGTTTCACACTCGCGCCGGTCGGCAGGCGCATATGGGAGTTCGTCTCCGAGATTCTGTGCCAGAGCAAGGTGATCAAGCAGCGGCCGCTGCCCGGGCTGGCACACGCTTTCGTCTTCTGGGGATTTCTGGCCTTCGCCGTAGTCACGACGAATCACCTGCTGACCGGCTTGCGGATCGGCGTGCTCCAGCACACGGGGTTCATCGGCACGTTTTACTTTTGGTTCGCCGGGATCTGGGCGCTGCTGGTGGCGGTCGGCATTACCGGACTCTTTGTGCGCCGCTTCTTCGTGCGGCCCCGATGGCTCGGTGCCAAGGTCTCGATCGAATCGGGAATCATCGCCGGGCTGATCTTTCTCCTGATGGTGAGCTATCTCGCCGCGTTCACCGTGCCGGCGGACGGCATTGCAGTGAAAGCCTGGTGGTGGGTGCATACGCTCACGCTGCTGGTCTTCCTGCCCATCATCCCGGGGACGAAGCACCTGCACCTGGTCCTCAGCCCGTTCACGGTGTTCGTAAAACGCCCCGTCTTCTCCGAGATCCCCAAGCTCAGTGAGTCCGAAACCGTAGAGGACTTCGGGCTGCTCGCCGGCAAGGACATAACGCAGCTCACCGCGCTGCAGGCCTACAGTTGCGTGGAGTGCGGACGCTGTACCGAGCACTGTCCGGCCGCCAATACAGGCAAGGTCCTGAACCCGAAGGAGATTGCGCTCGGCGTGCGCGGTTATTTGAATGCCTTCGGTCCCGCCAGTGATGTTCCGCTTCTCAATGAACTGCGCGACGCGGCAGCGAATCCGTCGCCGGACAACCCACCGGCGAACTGGCTCTCGATGGAAGCTGCGTTCGAGTGCACAACCTGCGGCGCGTGTGAGTTTCAGTGCCCTGTCGGTGTGCAGCATCTGCCGATCATCGTTGGCCTGCGGCGCGGTGCCGTAAACACCGGCGCATGGGAGGACAAGTACGGAACCAAGCTCTTCCTCTCGCTCGAGAAGCAAGGCAACGCCCTCGGCATGTCCGCGATGGAGCGCGACAAGTTCATCGAGCGCGAACAGCTTCCGGTCTTCGACGGCTCACAGGAGTACTGTCTCTGGCTGGGCTGCATGGGCGGCTACGATCCGAAGGGTCGCGAGATCATCGCGGACTTCGCGCGCGTGATGCGGCATCTCGGCACAAGCTTCGGCGTGCTTCGTAAAGAGCGCTGCACGGGCGATCCCGCGCGCCGGCTGGGCAACGATCTCGTCTTCGGCTCGCTCGCCGAGCAGGGCCTGAAGGCATTCGCGCAGGCCAAGGTGCAGAAGATCGTGGCCATCTGCCCGCATTGCGTCCGCACCATCGCGACCGATTGGCGCGAGTACGGCGTTGCACCGGAGATCGAGCACCACTCGGAGTTCATGGCGCGCCACGCGGACGCGCTTCCCACTAACGATGCCGGAGCAATCGTCTATCACGACCCCTGTTATCTCGGGCGCTATCGCGACGTCTACGACGAGCCGCGCGAAATCGTGAAGAAGGCGGGCGAACTCGTCGAAGCGGAGCGGCATCGCGAGCGCAGCTTCTGCTGCGGCGCGGGTGGCGGCCTGGCGTTTCTCGGCGAAGAACCCGGCGAGCGCGTCAGCAACGTGCGCGCGAAGGAACTGCTTGCCACCGGAGCGAAGACCATCGGCACGGCGTGCCCGTTCTGCAACACCATGTTCCGCGACGCAACCGCTGCCATCGCCGGCGATGCACCCGCTGCCGTGCTGGATATCGCACAACTTACCGCGCGTTCAATCTCCGCCCAGCAGGTGAAGACAGAGACTGCACCGATGAGTTAACCTTCGGTTGCGCGAAGGCGCGGTGGTGGAGCGTAGATGAAGATTGTTGTTGCCGTAAAGCAGGTTCCGGAGCGCGACGCGCCGGTGCGGGTTGCCGCGAATGGTTGCGGTGTCGATACGGGCGATGCGGCCTGGACCATGAACGAGCCCGACGCGTATGCGCTGGAAGAAGCACTGCAGCTGAAAGAGCGGCTGGGCGAGGGCGAGGTGATCGTGCTCTCCGCCGGTCCGGAGCGCGTCGAATCGACACTGCGTGAGGCGCTCGCGAAGGGAGCCGATCGCGCGCTGCACATCCTCACACCGGAAGAAGGCTCCGGCTCTCTCGCTTCGCGTGACACGCTGGGGGTTGCGCAGATGCTCGCTGAGGCTGTACGCGCGGAATCCGCGGACCTCGTGCTGACCGGACTGCAGTCCGATGATCTCGGCGCCGGACAGACCGGCGTGGTACTCGCGGAGTTGCTGGGACTGCCGCATGTCACCCTCGTTCTGAGCGTCGAAGCCGCAGCCGGAGCGAAGCAGATTCGCGTCAAGCGCGAGCTCGAAGACGGATGGTTTCAGCAGATTGAACTGCCTGTGCCCGCACTGCTGACAATTCAATCCGGCGGCAACCGTCTGCGCTACGCCACGCTCATGGGCATCAAGCGCGCGCGCAGCAAGGAGACACGTCAGCTCGAGCCCGCGGCGGCTGCAGCCCGGCATGATGAGGTCGTTCGCGTTGCCATTCCGGAGCGCACGCGGCAGACGGAAGTGCTGACCGGCGCGCCAGACCAGATTGCAGCAAAGATCGCCGAGCGGTTGAAGGCGGAGGTGGGGATCGGATGAGCGTTCTCGTCGTGATGGAACAGGCCGGGAGTGGATGGCACCGCATCAGCCGCGAGGCCCTCGCCGCGGGCAAGCGTCTGGCCACCGAGTTGAACATGCCCTGTGAGGTCGCAGTGCTCGGAACGGCTGACAGCCTGACGACCCGCACCGCCGAGCTCGCGGGCGAAGGCGTCGTGGTGCACGCGGTCGAAGATCCAGTTCTCGCGCGCTACACGGCAGACGCATTCGTGGCTGCGCTGCAGCAGCTCGTCGCGCACGTAAAGCCCGCATACGTCGTCTTCCCGCACACCTACCAGGTGCGCGATTACGCGCCGGCTCTTGCCACGCGCATGAACCAGGTCCTCATCAGCGACGTCATCGCGCTGAACGTAAGCGACGGTGCTGCGACCTTTACGCGGCAGTGGATGGGCGGCAAGTTGAACGCTCAGTACCGGCACGCGGGCGACGGGCCATGCTTCCTGTCCGTGCAGGCCGGAAGCTTTCGAGCAGATGCCGCAACCGCCGGCGGCACCGCGGGTGAAGTGCGCAGGTTCGCTCCGCAAATCGACGCCGCGCAGATTCGCACCAATCCCGGCGAGCCCTTCCGCGAGGCCGCCCGCACGGTCGACCTCGGCTCGGCCCAGGTGATCGTCAGCGTCGGCCGCGGCATCGGAGAGCAGGAAAACCTCCCGATCGTCCAGGAGCTCGCGGGCGCGCTGGGCGCGGAACTCGCCGCCTCACGGCCCATCTGCGATGCGGGCTGGCTCCCGATGGAACGCCAGGTTGGCAGCTCCGGCCAGACGGTCGCGCCGAAGGTCTACGTGGCCGTGGGCATCTCCGGCGCTATCCAGCACCTCGTCGGCATGAAGGGCGCACGCACCGTGATCGCGATCAACAAGGACCCGGACGCGCCAATCTTCGAGGTCGCCGATGTAGCCGCAGTCGGCGATCTGTTCGAGATCGTCCCGGCACTCACGCGCGCGCTTAAGACCTAACTCGCTGAGCGATCTATCTGAACTCAACCGATTTACGACGGCCTGAGTCCAGCGCACCCAAAATCACGTCATACTGACAATAGCGTGCAACGGACGAGCCAACGCGTGCCTGGCGCCCAGCCGCAGCCTCTTTGGCTGCGCCTCGCCGCACTCGTGTGCGTGCTTCTCGTCAGCGTGGCTGGCGTCGCGCAGGCGGCCCACATTCACGGCGATCTGCTGCCGAATCATGCAACCCAGATCGGCGCACATGTAGATAACGACGGAGCCGTCAGCGAGGACGCCTGCCCACTCTGCGTCGCGATGCACTCCGCACTGCCCGCCGCAGGATTCGCCGCGCTGCCCTCTGGGTTGCACGGAGAGACCGCGCTCCCCTCCGCCTGCAGCCGGAAGCCGCAGAGCCCCTGGACCTTCGCTGCGTTCAGCCGGCCGCCGCCTTCATCGCCAAGACCCTAGAGCCCTGTGAAAATCAGCCCCGCTCCCATGAGCGAGCGCTGGCATCACCATCAGCTTTTCCGGCGTCCGTCATAGAGACGCCGGGGCTCGGTACCTGGCAAGCCAACGGCTGCCGGGCTTCCGCCTTAGACCGACAGGAATCCCCCTCCGTGAAAACATTGTTGAAGACATCTCGCTTGTGCCGCCTGTTTGGAATTTTCGCCGTTCTTCTCGCGCTCGCGTCCGGCGCGCAGGCGCAGAGCAACTCCGGAAGCATCTCGGGAACCATCACCGATCCCACCGGCGCCGTCGTCCCTGGCGCAACCGTAACCATCGCCAACGCGGTCAGCGGCTATTCGCGCACGCAAACCACCGACAGCGCGGGACACTTTCAGTTCACGAACGTGCCGTTCAATCCCTACCAACTCACGGCTTCGAGCGCGGGCTTCCAGCAGTTCACCAAGCGCATTGAGGTGAACTCGGCGGTAGCGCAGGCTGTACCCGTAACGCTCGCGGTCGCCACTTCCAACCAGACGGTGACGGTCGAAGCTCCCGCAGACCTCATCGAGCAGGATCCCAGCGCGCACACGGACATCGATCGCTCCACCATCAGCACTCTCCCGATCGAGAGTGCATCGTCGCAGCTCAGCGCCATCGTGACCGAAACCTCTCCGGGTGTCGCGGCGGACTCCGACGGCCAGATTCACGGCCTCGGCGACCACGGCGAGGTGTCCTTCTCTGTCGACGGCCAGCCGATCACCGACCAGCAGAGCAAAGTCTTCTCCAACCAGCTTCCGGCCTCCGCGGTGCAGTCCATGGAAGTCATCGAAGGCGCGCCACCCGCGGAGTACGGCGATAAGACGAGCCTCGTCATCGTTGCCACCACGCGCTCCGGCCAGGGCGTCACCAAGCCCACCGGCGATGTGACTCTCTCCTACGGAAGCTTCGGCACCAGCAATCTCTCCGGCGACCTCGCGTACGGCGCACAGAACTGGGGAAACTTTATCTCCGTGAGCGGGCTCGAATCCGGCCGCTTCCTCGACGCGCCCGAATTTGCCGTCTATCACGACAAGGGCAACGAAGAGAATTTCTTCGACCGCGTCGACTTCAACCTCAGCGGCACAAGCTCGATCCATACGAACCTGCAGTACACGCGCTCCTGGTTCCAGACTCCGAACACCTACGACACGCAGTACGGTTTTGCGCAGAACCACTTCACCTCCGGACCAACCGATCAACGATCCAAGATCGAGACCGTAGACTTTGCGCCGACCTACACCCACACCTTCGGCACCACCAGCGTGCTCAACTTCGCGCCCTACTTCCGCCGCGACGGCTACAACTACTACCCCAGCAACAACCCTCTCAACGACTTCGGACCCATTCAGCAGGAGAGCGTCATCCAGGCGCGTTCGCTCGCTAACGCCGGTCTCCGCGCCGACATCTCCTACGTGAGAGGCCACAACAACGCAAAGCTCGGCGGCATGTACCAGCAGACCTTCCTGCGCGAGAACGACACGCTCGGCGTCGTGGATCCTGGATTGAATGCGCCCTGCCTCGACTCGACCGGCAGCCCCGTGAAGGACCCGTCGCAGGCTCTGCCCTGCAACACTGCCGGCACTTCGATGAATCCTGCCTACAACCCAGTGCTCGCGCCCTACGATCTCACCCGCGGCGGAACCTACTACACATGGCACGGACACACGGACGTGAAGCAGCTCGCGCTCTACGCTGAAGATCAGATCACGGCCGGTCACTGGGTCATCAACGCCGGCATCCGTGGTGACATCTACAACGGCCTGGCGATTCAGCGTGTAGTCGAGCCGCGGCTTGGCCTCGCATACAGCATCCCAAGGCCCGGCACCGTGCTGCGCCTGTCCTATGCACGCACGCAGGAGACGCCCTTCAACGAAAACCTCGTGCTCTCCAGCAAGGGATGCTATGACCCCGTGCTGTACGCAATCTTCTCGAGCATCGGCCCATGCACGCCCGCTCCGTTCAACCCCGGCGCCCGCAATGAATTCCACGCCGGTTTCCAGCAGAGTTTCGGCCATCACTTCGTCCTCAACGCCGAGTACATCTGGAAGTACACCCACAACGGCTTCGACTTCAGCGTGCTCGGCGCCACCCCGATTACCTTCCCCATCGAGTGGCACAACTCGAAGATTCCCGGCTGGACCCTCGGCGCCACCCTCACTCCCTTGAAGGGACTTTCCGCGCAGGTCAGCATGTCGTCTGTCGCGGCGCGCTTCTTCAATCCACAGATCGGCGGTGTGGGCACGACGATCGGCGCGCCGGGCGGATATGCCTTCCGCATCGATCACGATGAAAAGTTCAACGAGACCACCCACTTCGAATACAAGATGCCCTTCCGCAAGAGCCTCTACTACTCGTTCAACTGGCGTTTCGATTCTGGCATGGTCGCGGGCTCGGTGCCCTGCTACGGCGTCACCGACCCGAACAGCAACTGCGGAGCCGTATTCGATCACGCTGAATGGCCAGCCCGGGATCAGCCTGAGCAGCCTCACGCCCGACGAGCAGTTCCAGGCCGGGCTCACCTGCAACGGTGTAAGGGCCACGCAGACCACCCCGATCCCCGGCAGCGCGTGCCTCGCCAGCCAGCTAACATCGCAGCTCGTGCGCATCCCCGCGCCCGGCACGGAAGACAACGACCACAATCCGCAGCGCATTCAGCCACGCAATCTCTTCGACATGGAGCTCGGTGACGAGAACATCGCCCACTTCGGCCACAACGAGCATTACAAGTTCGGCGCGAAATTGACCGCCATCAACGTGACGAACAAGTACGCTCTGTACAACTTCCTGTCGACCTTCTCCGGTACCCACTACGTCTCGCCCCGCAACGTAACGGGAGAGCTCGATTTGAGGTTCTGAGCTTGAACTCCGCGTGAGACCATACATTCGTAATGGACGAGCGCAGCCCGGATCAGCACAAGTCAGCGAAGATGCGCCTGCTGCTTCTCGCGGTCGTCGCGATTGCAGTTTCGCTCTTGCTGCTGGTCCGGTACGCGCGTCAGACGGACACGGCCACGCTGGACATCCTGGGTCATGCGCTTGTTGCACCGGCGGCAACTGACTCCACCCTGTACATGCAGATGGGTGAGTCCGCCTTCCGCGCGGGCCACCGGATCTATCCCTTCCTCTTCTTCGGCCAACACCAGAAGTTCATCTATCCACCAGCCTCGCTGTTCCTCATAGAGGGACTGAATGCGCTCGGCGCTCATGGCCTCAACGCAGGGATCGTCTGGAAAATACTTCTGCTGCTCGCGTGGGCGGGATGCGTCGCCCTCGGCGTGGTCTTCTATCGATCTCTACGGCCGCGTGCTGATGCT
This sequence comes from uncultured Acidobacteriaceae bacterium, assembly GCA_963777205.1. Classification (GTDB taxonomy): domain Bacteria; phylum Acidobacteriota; class Terriglobia; order Terriglobales; family Acidobacteriaceae; genus Granulicella. Next base: position 1,395,118 of record CAVZPQ010000001.1, read on the forward strand.
CTCGAGCTTGCCGCGATCGCCGTGCTCGGCATCCTCTTTCTTCCATTTGCCGAGGCGCTCTACCGCGGCCAGGTCCAGACGCTCCTCACGTTCCTCTGGGAGCTGAGTGCATTATTTTGGCTCGCGCGAAAGAAGGGCTGTTCAGGCTTTGTCCTCGCGCTGACCTGCGTCTTCAAGCCTCAGCTGGCGATCTTTCTGGTGTGGGGCATTCTGCGGCGCGAGTGGCGGTTCACTGCCTTCTTCTTCATCACCTCCGCTGTCGTTCTGTTGCTCTCCATCGCACGGTTTGGATTAACAAACCATCTCGACTACCTTCCAGTGCTCAGCTACTTGAGCCGCCACGGTGAGTCCCTCTGGGCGAACCAGAGCATGAACGGTCTCCTCAACCGCCTGCTTCGAAACGGCGATTCTCTTTCGTGGAGCTACACCGTTTATCCGCCGTACAGACCAGCGATCTACATCATCAGCAGCTGCTTCTCAGCCGTGCTCGTCGTGCTCGGACTGCTTCTTCCCCCGCGCCTCGGCTGGCCGGGAACGATCGCCGATTTTCTGCTGTTCGGGTGCGTCGCCGTACTCATCTCACCCATCTCCTGGGAGCACCACTACGGGTATTTCTTCTTTCCCGCAGTTCTGCTGTTGACGGTAGCGGCGCGCCTGCCAAGGACAGCATGGATCTGCTTCTGTGCCTGCGTGCTTGCCGTTGCGAATCGCTGGCCGCCACTCGATCATCGCCAGCACGGTCTGGTCAGCCTCTGCGGAGATTATCTGTTCTTTGCCGGCATCGCCCTTTGCATTCTGTTGTGTCTCTACGCAGTGCCACGCGCACGATCATCTCAGCAAGCGCCGAGTCTCTAGCTGCGCTTCCACCGAACCCCATCCTTCGAGTCCTCGAGCAGAATGCCCTTCGCGAGAAGCTCATTCCGAATCGCATCCGCGCGCGCAAAATTGCGCTGCCGCTTGGCCTGCGTACGCTCCGCCACCAAAGCATCAATGTCCGCGTCGCTCAGCCCCTCCCGGCCAAACTTCGCGATCACCTCTGGGTCCGCATCGCCCATCCGTCCCTCAGCCTCAGCCCACGCGAGCGCCTTCCGGGTCAGCTCCGCATCACGATCCTCAAGCACCGCAAATATTGAATCGAACTTCTCAAGCAGAGCGAGCGTAGCCTCCGCGTCCCCGCGAGTCAGCCTGTTCTGATCCGCCGCGGCATTCACCGTACGCAGCATGTCGAAGATCGCGGCCCGCGCCTCGGCCGTGTTCAGGTCGTTCGCAAGCGCGGCCACAAACTTCTCATCTCCCGTCCGAATCGCTTCCGCAACGGCAGGATCGCCGCCGTCCTCCGGCCAGCGCCCATCCCGAATCCGCGCCTGAAACGTGCGCAGACGATCAATCGCATTGGTTGACTCGCGCAGCCCATCAAAGGTGAAGTTCAACTGATGCCGGTAGGGCACACTGAGCAGCAGGAACCGAATCGCCGAAGCCCGGTAGCCCTTCAGCAGAAGATCGCGCAGCGTGTAGAAGTTGCCCTCCGACTTCGACATCTTGCGGCCTTCGACCAGCAGAAACCGCACATGAAACCAGTGCCGCGCAAAGCTCTCATGCGTAGCCGACTCACTCTGCGCAATCTCGTTCTCGTGGTGCGGAAACATCAGGTCTTCGCCGCCCGCATGCAGATCGAACGAGTCGCCCAGAAACTTCATGGCCATCGCCGAGCACTCGATGTGCCACCCCGGCCGCCCGTCGCCCAGCGCCGTCTGCCACGACGTCTCGCCCGGTTTGGTCGCCTTCCACAACGCGAAGTCCCGCGCCGCGTCCTTGTCATACTCATCCACATCCACACGCGCGCCGTCTTCAATGCCCTCGAAGTCCTTCTTCGAAAGCTTGCCGTACTCCGGAAAGCGCGCGATCCGGAAGTACCACGAGCCGTCCTCCGCGCGATACGCGATGTCCTCTGCTGCCAGCCGCTCAATCAGCCGCACCATGTCGTCGATGTTCTCGGTCGCGCGCGCAATCGCCTCCGGCTTCTCGATCCCCAGCGCGTCCATGTCCTCAAAAAACGCCCGCTCGAACTTCGCCGTGTACTCCCCGATCGGCATCTGCGCCGCCGCCGCGTTACGGATGATCTTGTCATCCACATCCGTGACGTTCATCACGTGACGCAGCTTCAGCCCAAACAGTCGCGCCGCCCTCCGCAGCACATCCACATGCAGAAAAGTGCGGAAGTTGCCGATGTGCCCGTAGTCATACACGGTCGGTCCGCAGCAGTAAAAGCGGAGCGCCTCGCCATCGGCGGCATACAAAGGCTCGATCTGTCCGGAAAGAGTGTTGAAGAGTCGAAGTGCCACGCGGGAATCAGGTGCCACAGGAGCGGCATCGCAGCCGTGCACCCGTGGGCTTCTTTCGATGTATCTTGCTCAAACGATTCTAGCCTGACCAGAGTGCAATGCGCCGTCTCATCCCAGCCGAAGCTGCGGAGTCGGCTCCAGCGTATCCGCAGCAAACTGCCCGGCGACCAGCTTCGGCCACGCCGCCGCCGCAATCATCGCCGCGTTATCGGTCGAAAGCGCAATCGAAGGAAACGCAACAGCCACGCCCTGGGCACCCGCAGCTTCGGAGATCCGCCGCCGCAGCTCGCGATTCGCCGCAACCCCTCCGCTCACGATCAGCCCCCGTGCGCCGAAGTGTTCGGCCGCAGCCATCGTCGTCCGCGTCAGATACCCAGTCACGCTCGCCTGAAAGCTCGCAATCAGATCCAGCGTCTCCCGATCGAGTGATAGGAGCGCAGCGTCGACCGCATGCTCGTCCGACGGCTTAGCCGTGAACAGCCCCTCAGCTCTCAACTCCGCCTCACGTTGCGCAATCCGCGAGCGCATCTCGTGCAGCTCAACATGCCTCCGCACCGCCGTCTTAATCCCGCTGAACGAAAGATCAAACCGCTGCGCCTCATCGACGTCAACACCATCCCGCGACAGCTTCACCGGCGCGCGGCCGCTCGCCTTGCGCTTGATCTGCGCAAACGAAAACGGCACCGCCTTCGGATCTCCATGCGCGGCGAGCGCGTCCATCCACGGTCCACCGGGATACGGCAAACCCAGCAGCTTCGCAACCTTGTCGTACGCTTCTCCTGCAGCATCGTCCAACGTCTTCCCAACGTTCCGATAACGCCAGGTTCCATCGCTCTTCCGATTCGCAAGATACAGATGCGTGTGCCCGCCAGACACCACCAGCGCAAGCAACGGATCGGCAGACGCAAACGCGCTCTCCGCCTCCAGCAGCACAGCATGGATGTGGCCTTCCAGGTGATTCACGCCAATCAATGGCCGCTCCGCAGCGAACGCCACGCCCTTCGCAAACGTGATTCCTACCAGCAGCGCGCCCGCGAGCCCGGGTCCTTCCGTCACCGCGACTGCATCGAGTTCCTCATAACCAACTCCCGCGCGCCGCATCGCCTCGCGCACCACCGGCACAATCGCGCGCAGGTGCTCACGGCTGGCAAGCTCCGGCACAACGCCGCCGTAATCCGCATGCACAAGCTGTGACGCCACGACGTTCGCCAGCACCTCGCGCCCGCCCCGCACCACCGCCGCCGACGTCTCATCGCAGGAGCTTTCGATACCGAGAATCAGGCCGTTCAATTCGCCGTGCACCCCCTCATCGTACAGTCCGCGTAACAGTGATACGTTGGTCCTGACCGTGCTCCCGAGCGCCCGTGCTCACTCGAACGGCCGCGCATCCAACCACCATGGCTCGCCTGGACACTCCGCAGTACCGCGCCGCGCTCGCCATCGCCGAGCGCCTGCGCACGCTGGGCCATGCTGCCTATTTCGCCGGCGGCTGTGTGCGCGACCTGCTGCTCGGCCACACCCCCAAGGACTTCGACGTTGCAACCTCCGCCACGCCCGACCTCGTGCAACAGGCATTCCCCCGGACCGAAGCTGTCGGCGCGCACTTCGGCGTGATTCTCGTCATCGATAAGATCGACGACCAGCGCATCGCAACCGAGGTCGCGACCTTCCGCAGCGATGGCGCGTACTCCGACGGCCGCCGCCCCGACGCAGTCCAGTTCTCGACCGATCCTGCCGAAGATGTGCAGCGCCGCGACTTCACCATCAACGGCCTCCTGCTCGACCCCATCGCCTTCGAGCGCGGCGACCCGCTCGCAAGCTGCGTCTTCGATATCGTCGGCGGCCAGCAGGACCTCGCCGCAGGCATCATCCGCGCCATCGGCGAGCCCTCGCTCCGCTTCGCAGAAGACAAGCTCCGCATGCTGCGCGCCGTCCGCTTCGCCGCGCGGCTGGGCTTCACCATCGAGCCCCACACGTTCGCCGCAATTCAGCAGCACGCCGCGACCATCCGCCAGGTCTCATGCGAGCGCACGCGCGACGAGCTGACAAAGATCCTCACCGAAGGTGCCGCGCGCCGCGGCTTCGAGCTGCTCGACGCCACCGGCCTGCTGCCCCAAATCCTTCCCGAAGTCGCGCGAATCAAAGGCGTCGAGCAGCCGCCGCAGTTCCATCCCGAAGGCGACGTCTGGACCCACACACTCATGCTGCTCGAGCACCTTCCCGCCGGCGCCAGTGCAACCCTCGCCTGGGGCATGCTGCTGCACGACATCGGCAAGCCCGCCACCTTCACGCCGCCCGATCCCACGCGTCCAGACGACCGCATCCGCTTCAACGGCCACGTCGATGTCGGCGTCGCCATCGCGCGCACAATTCTCACCCGCCTGCGTTTTTCCAACGAGGAATGCACGCAGATTCTCGCGCTCATCAAACATCACATGCAGTTCGGCGACGTACAGAAGATGAAGCAGTCCACGCTCAAACGCTTCCTGCGCCTCCCCAAGTTCGACGAGCATCTCGCGCTCCACTATGCGGATGTAATGAGCTCCCACCGCATGCTCAACATGTACGACTACGCAAAGGAAAACTACGAGCAGCTCGGCGAACATCGAAATCAAGCCACCGCTGCTCATCACAGGCGAAGATCTGATCCGCGCCGGCTACAAACCCGGCCCGCAATTTCGCGAGATGCTGACCACGGCCGAAGACGCGCAGCTCGAAGGCGCCGTAGCAACGAGCGAGGAGGCGATGGAACTGGTGCGCGCCCGCTTCGGTGAACCCGATCCTGTGGCGCAGATGAGATCCTGAGAGACGTCATGGCGGAACAAAACTCATCAGCACAAACCGCTGAAGTGCTCATCTTGGGCGCAGGTATCGCCGGCCTCGCAGCCGCGCGCATGCTGGCAGAGCTCGGCGTCCGTTGCACAGTGCTTGAGGCGCGAGACCGCATTGGCGGACGTATCCATTCGCTGCAAACACCTCAAGGCGTCGTGGAACTCGGCGCAGAGTTCGTTCATGGACAAGATCCCGTATTGTGGCGCCTGATCGAAGACGCTGGTGCAAAGACGAGCGAGCGCGACGGCGCGCTGCTGCGTGAGGACCGCGACGGCAAACTCACAGAAGAGGACGACACCGAAGGCGGCGCGGACTTCGACATCCTTGATCAACTCGCCGATCTGCCGCACGACATGAGCTTCGCCGACTGGCTTCGCACCAGCGACGTTCCACAACAACAACGCGGCGCATTACAAGGCTACGTGGAAGGCTTCAACGCCGCAGACGCAAACCGCATCAGCGCCCGCGCGCTCGGAATTCAGCAGCAGGCGGAGAAACAGAATCAAGGCGATCGCACTTGGCACGTTTCGGGCGGGTACTCGCAGCTCGTGACCTATCTTGCCAACCGCTTCCAGCAACGTGGCGGCGAGCTTCGGCTCAACTCTGTTGTCCAGTCAGTTCACTGGAACGCCAGCACAGTAACGGTTGAAACCAACAACGGAGTGTTTCACGCGAAGCGCTGCATCATCACGCTCCCTCTTGGCGTGTTGCAGAACGTGAACCGCGCCGGCGGAATCCGCTTCGATCCCGAGCCGGCCGCGATCGCACACGCGCGCCGGCTCGCAATGGGCTCAGCCGAGCGTTTCACGATGATCTTCAGCGAGCCCTGGTGGGAAAAATCCGAGTGCCTGAGCAAGAAAGCACTCCGCACGATGAGCTTTCTATTCACCTTCCGGCGCATGCCGCCCGTGTGGTGGACGCGCCATCCTGAGCCCGAGGCGCTCCCAACTCTGACCGGCTGGATCGGCGGCCCGCGTGCCGCAGAGATGGTCGGCCGCGATGCAGACGAGCTCGGCGAGCAAGCGTGCCGCGAACTGGCCCAGCTTTTCGGCTTGCCGCAGCAGCAGGTGAGTGACGCTCTTATCGCCACGCACCGGCACGAGTGGCAGACAGATCCGTTCTCGCTCGGAGCTTACAGCTACGTCCCGGCCGGCGCGCTGGACGCTCCCGCGGAGATGAGCCAGCCCGAGAGCAAAACCCTGTTCTTCGCCGGCGAGCACACCGACACCACGGGGAACTGGGGCACCGTGCATGCTGCGCTACGCACCGGCCTGCGTGCAGCGCAACAGCTCTTCAACTCGCTCGAAACCAGCCTCTGAACGCAACAGACGCACAACACCAAACAGCCCGGCAGCTCGCCGGGCCGTTTCGCGTTCTGCACGATCCTACGCGGTAAACGCCGCGCCAGCCGTCGTCAGGATGAGACCGAGAACCCACCATCCGATCACGACAATCGCGGTCTGAGCGTACTTCTTCCCCGTGACGATGGCAGTCCCAATCACTGCGAGTGCAAGCGCCCACAGCCCGAAGATGTCGATGAAGCTGCCCGCTGCGCGCAGTGCAGGGCTGGTCGCGGGCAGGTAGTAGCCCAGGTTCGTGCCCACAGGATTCTGCATGTCGAAGTTATCCAGTCCAACTCCGGCGTACAGCAGAATGGCGGCAAGAATGTAAATCAACAGCTTGGGCAGCGCCGCGTAGAAGTACACCGCCAGGATCTGCGAGTATTTCGCATTGGCGCCCAGGCCGAAGTTCAGCGATGCCCACCACAGCAGCGAGATGATCAGCGCAAACACGATGATCAGCACCGGGAACGCGTAGCTCACGATCTTCGTCTGCTTGCCGGCGTTCTGGTACGCGATGGCCTGCTGGTCCTTGGGCAACGAGTTGATCCGGTCGGCGGCGAAGTGGTTCTTCGCGATGTTCTGTTGAGCCATCGTCTCCCAGCCGATCTGCTTGCCGGCCGCCGTGCTGAAGAGCATGCTCACGATAACCGCGAGGACAAACGGAAGCCACCAGCTGGCGCTGCGACGAATATCGGCGAAGGTTTTTGAGGGCGCGACGAAGGTGTCGACGACGCGCGCGACCTCGGAGAGCGGACGTTGTTCAGAGGCGACTGCCTGAGTCATGCGAGATCTCCTGGACTGAAGGGAAGCTGACGGCAGTGTAGCTCCGTCAGGAGGTCTCTTCGCATGAAAATTGTTAGCTAAAAGGAGTACCCGCTCGGCCGCTACGGCTCGCGCGTGGCCGCACCCACCGCCGCGAGCACGTCCAGCCCATACGCCGAGACCGCGGCGCGTATCCTCGGCACGGAACTGGCGGAACAGCGAGAGCAGGCTCGGCGCCTTGTCCTGAGCGCCGTAAACCCGCGGCGGGTTGCGGTCGAGCGCGCGCGAAACCTTGTACAGCATCTCGGGATCGATCGACGCCAGGATGCGGCCGAGCGCGATCATGTTGCGGATGACATTGATTCCGTCCGGAGAGTTCATCCCCTCCGCAACCTTGCTCGCGATAATGTCCCGCCCACCAATCACCCCTTGCGCGAGGTCAAGGATGCCCTTCTGGTGCGAGGCTTCAAGAAGGTCCCACGCGGCCAGCAGCGCCTCCGCGTGCTCCCGCGGAGCTTCCTCCAGACGCTGCATAAGCTCTTTCTTCGGATCAATCGGGTCGGGTTTGAACGTGAGAGGTGCGGCCATTGGGTCCTCGACTGGTTATTAGTTACTGCTTGGCGGATAGTCGATCTGATTGGTGCCGGTCGTTTTCCCTAACTACTAACGACTAACCACTCCCTTCACGTAGGACGGATCGTCTCGATCTGCACCAGCTTGTCCTTCGCGCGTGTGCCGGGCACGTGGTAGTCGGCGCGCGCGCGCTTCTTCTCCACCTCAACGCCGTCCGTCGGCGTGCGCGTGCCGAACCGGAAGTTCCGCCGCGGCAGCGGCGAGCTCGCCCTTCTCCGGCAGCACCGTCATCTTCACCGAGAGCTCCTTGTACGCCGGCGTATGCGTCGCGCGGTCCAGGTGCGAGCTGGTCATCTTGTTCACCGGCTCCTGCGATCGAGTTCATCGGCATGTACATCTGCTTGCCCGCACGCGGTGCGTCACCAGCACCTTCACGCGCACGAAGCCATACGGGCTTTCGAGCTGCACCAACTGCCCGGTCTCCAGGCCGCGCTCCTGCGCCAGCTCAGGCGAAACCTCGACGAAAACGCTCCGGCGTAATCTCCTTCACGCCCGGCACGCGATAGCTCATGTTGCCCTGCTCGAAGTGCTCCAGCAGGCGCCCGTTGTTCAGGTGCAGATCGTAGGTCTCGTTCTTCTCTTCGCTCGGCGGGACGTACTCCAGCGGATGGAAGCTCGCCTTGCCATCCGGGAAGCGGAAACGTCTCTCGCCGTGATACAGCAGCGGCTCATCGGTGCCGTCCTTCGCCACCGGCCACTGCAGGCTCTTGTAGCCCTCCAGCCGCTCGTACGTCACGCCCGCGAACGTCGGCGTAAGCTCGGCCACCTCCTCCATCACGTCCGAAGGATGCTTGTAGTCCCACCCGCCCGCGCCGCCCAGCTTCTGCGCGATGAGCGTGAATGATCTCCCAGTCCGGCTTCGAGTCGCCCAGCGGCTCAAACGCCTTGATAAAGCCGCTGAATGCGGCGCTCCGTGCTGACGAACGTCCCTTCCTTCTCCAGCGACGGGCACGCCGGCAGCACGAGGTCCGCATACCTGCAGGTCTCCGAAAAGAAGATGTCCTGCACCACCATGAAATCCAGCTGCGCGAACGCCTCGCGCACATCATTCGCGTTCGCGTCGGAGGTGATCGTGTCCTCGCCCTTGATGTACAGCGACTTCAGTTTGCCTTCGTGAATCGCCTCAATCATCTCGCGGTTGTCCAGCCCCGGCGTGGTCGGCAGCGTCACGCCCCAGTGCGGCTTCGAACTTCGCGCGAATGTCCGCGTTGTCGACCTTCTGATAGCCGGAGAAGACATCCGGCATGGAGCCGAAATCGCTCGCGCCCTGCACGTTGTTGTGTCCGCGCAGCGGATACGCGCCCGTCCCCGGCCGCTTGAAGTTGCCCGTCGCCAGCAGCAGATTGCAGATCGAGGTCGAAGTATCCGACCCGCCGCAGTGCTGCGTCACGCCCATCGCCCACAGAATGCAGACGCTCTCCGCCTTCGCAATCTCATCCGCAACCTGCTTCAGCGTGTCGACCGGCAATGCCGGTGACCTGCTCCGCATACTCCAGCGTGTACGGCTCGAGCGACGCGCGGTACTCGTCCCACTTGTTCACCCACTTGTCGATGAACGCCTGGTCGTGCCGCCCCGTGTCGATCAGGTGCTTCGTCACCGCCTGACAGCCACACCTCGTCGGTCGACGGATTCGGCCGCATGAAGCATGTCCGCGCGCTCCGCCATCTCGTGCTTGCGCAGATCGCTCACGATCAGCCGCTGCCCGCGATGCTTGTGCGAGCGCTTCATGCGCGTCGCCAGCACCGGATGGCTCTCCGCCGTATTCGAGCCGACAATGATCACCAGGTCCGCCATCTCGATATCCGCAATCGAGCCCGAGTCGCCGCCATACCCCACCGTGCGCGACAGGCCCTTGCTGGCCGGCGTCTGGCAGTAGCGGCTAGCAGTTATCGACGTTGTTGGTGCCGATCACCGCGCGCGCCAGCTTCTGCATCAGGTAGCTTTCTTCGTTCGTGCACTTCGAGGAGGCGATAAACGCCAGCGCATCCGGCCCATGCTCCTTCTTGATCTTCGTGAAGTTGTCCGCGAACAATCTGCGATCGCTTCGTCCCACTCAATCTCCACAAACGTGTCTGCCCTCGCCGCTTCAGCGGCTTGCGCAGCCGGTCCGGCGAGTTCACGAAGTCCCACGCGAACTTGCCCTTCACGCAGGTCGAGATGCCATTCGCCGGGCCGTGCGTCGGCTCCACCTTCAGGATGTGGCGGTCGCGCGTCCAGATGTCGAACGTGCAGCCCACGCCGCAGTACGTGCAGACGGTCTTGGTGCGCTTCACGCGCTGCTTGCGCATCTCGGCTTCCATCTCAGACAGCGCCAGGATCGGCGGATAGCCGGTCGACGGCTCGACGCCCTTCACCGCCTCGATCATGTCGTCGAGCACCTTCGGCGGCAGCGACGTGAGATAGCCCGCGTGCCCGAGCATGCCCTTCTCCATCAGCGCATTGCACGGGCACACAGTGATGCAGTGCCCGCAGCTCGACGCAGCTGGAGCCGTCGATCTTCTCGCCGCCATCCCACATCACGCGCGGCATCTCGCGCTCCCAGTCGATGGTCAGCGTCTCGTTCACCTGCACGTTCTGGCACGCCTCCACGCAGCGCCCGCACAGGATGCACTGGTCAGGGTCGTAGCGGTAGAACGGATTGGAGTGGTCCTGCGGATACGGCTTTGTGCGTGAACTGGCCGCGCCTGGTGCTCCACCTTCAGCTCCGCCGTCGTGTTGTGCACCGTGCAGTTCTGGTTGTTGTTGTCGCACACCGTGCAGTAGAGGTCGTGGTTCTCGCAGCATGCGGTCGAACGCCTCGCGCTGCGCCACGTCGGCGCGGTCGGCTCGCGTCACCACAACCTGCCCCGCCTCCACGCGCGTTTCGCAGGCCCGCACCAGCTGCCCGTTCACCTCCACCATGCAGGTGTCGCAGGAGCCGATCGCGCCCATCGGCGGCAGATAGCAGACCTGCGGGACACTGGTCTGCCGACGCATCGCCGCTGCGCGGTTCAGCGGCTTCGATCAGCGGCTCGCCCATCTCCGCCGCGAATGGACTCGCCGTCGACGGCGATCGTCGTGTCCGGCGTCAGCACGACCGGGCGTGTTCATCAGCGGCTTCACGTGATACTTGGCGTGATCCATAGATCGCTAGGATGCCGTGCTATGTGACGAGCGGTTGCGGCACCTTGCATCCCAGTGAATGGAGATGCGAAGCCGATGAAAACGGGCGCCGTAAGGATCGGGATCTCAGGCTGGCGATACGCCGGCTGGCGGGGAGTGTTCTACCCGGAAAAGCTCGCGCAGCGCCGGGAACTGGAGTACGCCGCGAGCAAGTTTTCGATCCGTCGAGATCAACGGCACCTTCTACTCGCTCCAGAGGCCGTCAGTCTTTCGTCAATGGAGCGCACAGACGCCGGATGATTTTGTCTTCGCCGTCAAAGGCTCGCGCTATCATCACCCACATGCTCAAGCTGCGCAACGTCGAGCAGCCGCTGGCCAACTTTTTCGCCAGCGGCCTGCTCGAGCTCGGCAAAAAGCTCGGCCCCATCCTCTGGCAGTTTCCGCCGCAGACTGCGCTTCGAACCCGCACGGTTTCAGCGAATTCTTCGACCAGCTTCCGCGCACGCACGCCGAAGCCGCGGCGCTGGCTCGCGGGCACGATGACCGCCTGGAGGGCAGGGCAGCGACCGAGGTTGCTTCCCGGCGTCCCGCGCCCGACGCCGATCCGGCATGCCATCGAAATCCGCCACGAAAGCTTTGCGTGCGCCGGAGTTCATCGCGCTGCTCCGCAAGCACGACATCGGCCTCGTCGTCGCCGACACCGTGGCTTGGCCGCTGCTGTTCGACGTGACCGCCGATTCGTCTACGTCCGCCTGCACGGATCCGAGGAGCTATACGTCAGCGGCTATGAGGATGTCGCGCTCGATGAATGGGCGGAGCGCGTCGTCGCCTGGGCTACCGGCGGCCGCGCCAAGGCCGCCGCGCCTGCGAGAAGGAGGCCCGTGCCTGCCCGCGCGACGTGTACGTCTACTTCGACAACGATGCCAAGGTGCGTGCGCCGTTCGACGCCATGGGACTGGAAACCAAGGTGCGGCAGAAGATGGGAACCGCGCCCGCGAAGGGCCCATCTTCAGATCGCTCGTAAGACCCCGTCCGTACCTCCGCCGAGCTCCTTCGGACCTGAAAACGGATGCAGTCCCGGCGGAAGGGCCCATCTTCAGATGGGCCGTAACGGCTCCTCAAAAATAAAAAGGGCCGACTTCAGTCGGCCCTTTCTGCAGCACCAACCAGATTTAGTCCTGGCCCCACCGCTTGAAAATCAGCGACCCATTCGTCCCGCCAAACCCAAAGCTGTTCGACAGCGCGTAATCAATCTTGCACGGCTGCGGCTTATGCGGAACATAATTCAGCCGGCACTCCGGGTCGACGTTATCCAGGTTGATCGTCGGCGGAGCCATCTGGTGTTGCATCGCCAGAATCGTAATCACCGCCTCAAGTCCCCCGGCGCCGCCAAGCAGGTGCCCCGTCATCGACTTCGTCGAGCTGACCAGCAGCGTGTGATTCCGCGCCCGCTCGCCAAACACATTCTCAATCGCCTTCGACTCAAGCGCATCGCCCAGCGGCGTGGAGGTAGCGTGCGCGTTCACATAATCGATCTGGTCCGGCGAGATGCCCGCCACTCTCAACGCATGCATCATCGACCGGTAGCAGCCCTCTCCCTCCGGCGCCATCCCCGTCATGTGGAACGCATCCGCCGACATCCCGTAGCCGATAATCTCCGCCAGAATGTTTGCGCCCCGCGCCTTCGCAAACTCGAGCTCTTCCAGGATGAGAATGCCCGCGCCTTCGCCCACCACAAACCCGTCGCGGTCCTTGTCGAACGGGCGCGACGCGCGCGTCGGGTCATCATTCCGGGTCGAGAGCGCCTTCATCGCCGCAAAGCCGCCCACACCCATGGGCGTGATGGCCCCTTCCGCCCCCCCGGCAATCATCGCGTTCGCATCAGCCCGCTGAATGATCCGGAACGCGTCGCCAATCGAGTGCGCCGAGGTCGTACAAGCCGTCGCCGTAGCCTCGTTCGGCCCCTTCGCCCCATAACGGATCGACACATGCCCGGCCGCCAGGTTCACAATCGACGCCGGAATGAAGAACGGCGAAATCTTGCGCGGCCCGCCATTCATCAGGTTGGTGTGTTCGCGCTCAATGACGTCGAACCCGCCAATGCCCGAGCCGATATGCACGCCCACCGTGTCCGCCACCTCGGGCGTGACATCCAGGGCCGAGTGCTTCATCGCCTCATCGGACGCCGCCATCGCAAAGTGGATGAAGCGGCCCATCTTGCGGGCCTCCTTCTTCTCCACAAACTTGTGCGGGTCGAAGTTCTTCACCTCGGCCGCAAACCGGACCGAGTGCCCGGTCAGGTCAAATGCAGTGATTTCGGCCATGCCGGAGCGGCCGGCCATCAGGCCTTCCCAAATTTCAGGCGCGGTATTACCGACCCCGCACAGGGCGCCGAGGCCGGTAACGACCACGCGTCTCTGATCCATCGCTACGTTCCTTGTAGGCGCTCATGTTTTCGTTGAGCGAGTTCGCTGCGGCCCACCCAAAGACGGGCCCGTCCGCTACTTCTCTTTCTGGTGCTTCTCGATGTATTCCGTCGCGTCCTTGACCGTCTTGATCTTCTCCGCGTCCTCATCAGGAATCTGGATGTCGAAGGCCTCTTCGAACTGCATCACCAGTTCGACCACGTCGAGAGAGTCCGCCCCAAGATCTTCCTGGAAGCTCGCGCCGGGGGTGACCTCAGCCTCATCCACCTGAAGCTGCTCGACAATAATCTGTTTCACCTTCTCATCAACTGCTGCCATTTTTCTGATCTCCTCTGAATTCCTTCTGAGTCACTCCGACTCCGAGTGTGCCCTCGAAGGGCTGTCTTCTGCAAATGCCTCAGTGTGCAAGGATACTTACGACCCCGGATGGTGTAAAGAATCCCAGCTCCGGGGATCGACAGGCACTTCCATCACCATACTCCGCCATCTCGATTCACCCAGACGGCGAACCCGATTCCACCTTTTGTCATGTTGCCCGACGCCAGTGGGATAGTGTTGCTCCCCACCCTTCGGCAGAATCGCGGGTATCACAGGAGAGGCAGGGCACCTAACCGGGTCCCTGCCGTTTCGATTCCTGCGGCTTTCGCTCCTAGCGGATTAGGTTCCCTGCCGTTTTATCCGCTGTTCCTTCGGTCTGCCTGCACCTACCATGAGGCCACAAAAAGGCACCTCCTTCCGCTTCCACCCAGCCCGGCAAGCTCGGGCGCGGAGCCCGGTCCGGCGATGCCTCTCGTTTGAGGAGGTCCACTCCGTTGAGCAAGCGAACTTGTAAAGGGTGCGGCTCAGACCACCTTCGCCGCCTGAACCGCAGAGGATGGACCCAGCTCCAACTACTTCCCATGCTCGGCGTCTTCCCCTGGGAATGCGCCATGTGCCGCACGCGCACCTTCCGCCGTGACAGCGGACGTCGCGCGCACCGCCAGCCGGCCATGCAGGGCCCCTTCTAAAACCTGCCGGGCGCAAGCCCGATGCTCTGTGACGGTCCGGCTTCACGCCCTCCCCGTCAAATGGGCCCGCTGACTGCCGCCTGCAGCCGAGCACCCATCAACCCTCCCTGCAAAATCCAGAACCGCCCCACGGCTATACCGGCGACTCGTCCTCTTCCGCGGCGAGCAGCGGCAGCACGCTATCGGCCATCAGTGCGACCGACGGCGTATCGGCGTCCAGACGGGCGACGTTTTTGAGCGAGCGGTTGATCGTAGTGGTCTTACCACGGATCTCCTGTAGCGTGTTCTGCACTGTGCCCACATTGCGTTCGACCTTCTCCATCAGGCCGCCGAACTTTTCAAACTCGCTGCGCACCCGGCCCAGCACGTTCCACACCTCGTTGCCCTTCTTCTCGATGGCCAAGGTGTGGAAGCCCATCTGGAAGCTCGTAAGGATTGCCATGAAAGTCGCCGGGCCCGCCACGGTGACGCGGCATCTCTGCTGGATGTCGCTGAGCAGTCCGGGAACGCGAGTGACCTCAGCATAGAGGCCTTCGGTGGGCAGAAACATAATCCCATGGGGCAGGGTTGTAGGCGGGTCGAGATACTTGTCGCATATCTTCTGCGCTTCGGCGCGAATGGCTCGGTCGAAGAGCTTCCGGGCATCGGCAAGCTCCTCCGGGCTGCCGTTGTCGTAACTGTCCATAAGCTTCTGCCCAATGTCCTGGGGGAATTTGGCGTCGATGGGCAGCAACACGGTCGAACCTGGGCCGTTGGGGAATTTCAGCGCGAAGTCGACGCGCTCTGAGCTGCCGGGCTTGATCTGCACCTGTTTGCCGAATTGCTCCCGCGAGAACATCTGCTCCAGTTGCTGCTCGAGCAGAAACTCGCCGACGTTGCCCCGGGCCTTCACGTTGGTGAGCACCTTCTTGAGGTCACCGACGCCGTTGGCCAGTTCCTTCATCTCGCCAAGCCCCCTTTGCACGTCGCCGAGGCTCGTGGCCACCTGTCCAAAGCTTTCCGTCAACCGCTGGTTGAGCGTGCTCTGTAGCTTTTCGTCTACGGTGGCCCGCATCTGTTCGAGCTTCTTCTCGTTTGAATCGCGCAGCAGTTCAAGCCGCTGCTGCACGCTCTCGCGCAGCTTCTCCTGCTCGCTTACTTGCGTAGCGCGCAGCTCGGCCAGGCTCTTTTGAAGCGCGTCACGGTTCTCGACCTGTTCCTTCGCCATGTCGGTCGTGAATGCGATGAAATCCATATTCAGCGCGCCGAGCTTTTGATCGATTGTTGCCCGGAGCGTTTCGGCGCCTTGCGCGTTGTCCGTGCGAAAGCTGTCCAGCCCACTCCGCAGCGTCTCGCCCAGCGCATTCACGCTGCCCAGCACCTCCGCCCTAAGCGCCGCCGCCGACCGCTCTGCCGCCTCGCGCCCCGCCTGCGCCTCCGCAACCGTCTCCGTACGAAGCTGCGCCACGCCCGCCCGCAGGTGCTCATCCGTCGCGGAAATCCGCGCCTCCAGCCGCGCAAACTGCGTCGGAATCTCCCCCAGCGCCGCCGCAACCCGCGGGTCGAGCTCCGCCCGGGCCCCGGCGCCCGTAGACACCCAACCGCGCCGCACCAGCAGCACCACAACAACAATTAGCGTGACGAGAGTGACAACTTCGATCGCAGCCAGCGCAACCAGCATTTCGATTTTCCTTCGCTTCCGAGCATAGCACCGGGCCGTGTCCCGCACCCGGCAAAATGCCCCCGGAAAACAGGGGACGAAGCCGGGAAAACACGTCCCCAACCCGCGATCGTTTGGCGCAGCGGGAGTTCTGATGATTCAATAATGACGAGCAACACTTTGCTCCCAAAGGTCTTCCTCGAGTGCGCCCTTCCAGTCTTTGCCGCCTGCTTGCCCTTACCCTCATTGGTTCGGTTGTCCCGGCGGTTTCAGCCGTCGCGCAGATCTCCGTGCCTCCCAACCAGGTCGACCACTTCACCGACACCTCCATGTTCAAGCCCCCCGCCGGCGCCAAACTCGCCATCCTCGAGTGGGAGGACCTGGAGTGCCCCGCCTGCGCCCACGCCTTCCCCTTCGTGCATGCCGCCGTCGCGCAGTACCACATTCCGCTTGAGGAGTACGACTTCCTCATCCCCGGCCACATCTGGAGCCACCAGGCCGCGCTCTACGCGCGCTACCTCAAGGACAAGGTCTCGCCCGAGCTCGCCACCGACTACCGCCGCCAGGTCTTCGCCGCGCAGTACCGCATCGCCTCCCAGGATGACCTGCTCAACTTCACCAAGCAGTTCTTCGCGCAGCACGGCAAGCAGCTTCCCTTCGTCGTCGATCCCACCGGCCAGCTCCAGCGCGAGATCGATGCCGACGTCGACCTCGGCAAAAAGTTCAACCTGATGGAAACCCCGACCATCATCGTCGCCACGCCCCATCGCTGGATCCAGGTCAAGGACGTCTCCCAGCTCGACGCCGCCATCGACCAGGCAAAGCAGTGGGTCACTGAGTCCACGCCGGCCGCGCACAGAACCGCCGCAGCCCACACCTCCGCCCGCACCTCGGCACACACGCGTTAACAAAACTCAATTCATCGAAAGCAGGGCCGCCCTCTCGGCGGCCCTTTCATTTGGCAGTAGCCCGCAATATCTACTTGACAGCGCATAGTGTGTGCCGTACAGTATATTCCATACAGTATGGCCTCGATCCTCAACACCCCGCCCGAACCACCCGCCCTCCAGGCGCCGAGCGACGCGCTGGACTCTCTCCGGCTTGAGCTTCGGCGCGGCTGCCTCGTCGTCGCCGTGCTCGCCCAGCTCACCCGCGAGCACTACGGCTACACCCTTCGCAAGGCCCTTTCCGATCAGGGGCTGGCCATCGAGGAGAGCACGCTTTATCCCCTGCTGCGCCGGCTCGAGACGCAGAATCTGCTGACCAGCCAGTGGCGCGAGGAGGACCGCCGCAAAAAGCGGTTCTACCGCCTCTCGCCCGCCGGCGAGGCAGCGCTTACCCAGCTCCTCGCCGAGTGGCGCGGCCTCAACACATCTCTCGACAACATCCTCAACCAGAGTGACGCGCTCCAGAAAGGTGATCGTGATGGAACTCATTGAAAGATATTTGCAGGCGATCGGACGATACCTTCCCGCTGAGCCCCGCGCCGACATCCTGGCCGAACTGCGCAGCGAACTCGAGGAGCAGATGGATGCACGCGCCGCCGAGTGGGGCAGGCCTCTGGACGACGCCGACGTGGCCGCCCTGCTGAAACTGCACGGAAAGCCCGAAGCCGTCGCGCTGCGCTACCTTCCACAGCGTTCCCTCATCGGGCCGGGGACCTTTCCGGTCTACTGGTACACGCTCAAGCGGGTGCTTCCGCTGGTCGTGATCGTGTACGCCATCGGCAACGCCGCTACCATGCTCTTCTCGCCTCCGCAGGGCGACATCGCAGGCCAAATCTTCCGGGCCCTCTTCGGCCTCGTCCCGGCCCTCTTCATGTGCTGGGGCGTGGTCACCATTGCGTTCGCCATCATCGAGTACGCGCGCAACAAGCCGATCGATCCACGCCTGCCTCGATCAGTGGGATCCCGCGAAGCTGCCTGCCCTGAAACCACAAGGCGTGAAGGAGAAATCCTTCAACGTTCGCCTCTTTGAACTCGGGCTGCACGTCCTCTGGATGCTTTACGTCCTCGCTATTCCCACGCACTACTTCCTCATCCTCGGCCCCGGTGCCAGAGTCCTCCAATCCATGGGAATCGGCCTCGCGCCCGTATGGGGCTCCTTCTATGCCATCTTCCTCGCGGTACTGTGTATCCAGCTCTTCATTCGCATTCTCGCGCTTCGCTCCGGTGCCCAACCCTGGGTCAAGCCGCTCGACATCGCCGCCAAGGTCCTGGGTGCCGTGGGTGTCTCACTCCTCGCGTTCGCTCCACAGCTTCTCATCGCAACCAATGCCACAATGGGTTCGCAAAAGCTCGCGGACCTGAACCACGGCGCCATCCTTGTCTTCCGGCTCATCTTCATCCTCAGCGTATTCGGCGTCTTCTCCGACCTCTGGAAGTACCTCCGCCAGCCCGGACGTCTGCGGCGTCGTCCGCTCACCGCTTAACCGACCGCAGCAAACAAATATGCCCGGAAGCCGTCTCGGCCTCCGGGCATTCTGCAGTGCTCTCCTGCTTTTCCCGCTCGAAAGCGGGCTAATGGTTAGCGGTGATCGTGATCGTCGCCGCCGCGCTCGTGACCATGTCCATCGCGCATATACGTCCCATGGAAGTCATGGAAATCGCGATGCGAGTCAAAATGCTCGTCATGCCGCGGGTAATCGCCGTGGTAGCCGTAGTGCGGATCGTAGTGCCGGTCCACATGGCCGTAAAAGCCGCGCGGCCCATGGAACCACGGTCCTGCCCCGATAAACACTCCATTCGTGAACCACTCCGGCCCGTAGTAGCCGTAGGGTGCGCATTGGTACGGCGGATAGTCATAGTAACCATACGGACACACCGGCGACGGCCCAATCTGCACCCCAATGCCGACTTGCGCCTGGCTTGGTAGCGAGACGCCGAAGGCCATGGCGGCTGCGGCGATCGTTGGAACGAAACCCTTCCAAATCTTCATAAAGTCACCTCGAAAGAGTTGGAGAGGAATCGCGCCCCCATGCGTTGTTCGCCGTCGTACCCCCGCTCCCAACAAATCGCGGCGACCTCATCAAAAAGGTTGCCTCCATAAGTCACTTTTTTCCCGCAGTACCAAAGTGCCGACCAAAGAGACGTTGCGAATTCGCGGAACCTGCCTATACTCAGGATCAAGAAGCATAACCAAACGAATCTGGCAACCCCCAGTTCGGAGCAGGAAGTACCACCAAGGTTCCAGTCTCTGCCGGGTTACTCGTACTGGCTGGCCTTTTGAAGCAAACTCGCAGGTGCCGGGCAAACGCCCCGGTTCAACGCAGGGCTTCTGAAAGGCTGGCAGGGAGTTTCTTCGGCCAGGACAGAATCAGGATCAGTACGCCAGATTCAGAAGCCTATCTGTTGCAAGGAGAGCCCCTTATGTTGAAGATCGCAAAAATCGCCATTACCGCCGCTGCTCTCGTCCTCGTCCCAACGCTGGGTACCGCAGCCACCCGCGCCACCTGGAGCCCCTGGATGGCACTGCCCAACGCCAACGGCGTTGAGGTCAGCTTCAGCCAGGTCAACGACAATATGTGCACCTGGATGATCCGCAACTCGGGCGCCAGCACGCTCCGCTCGCTGGAGTTCACCTACACCTACCGTCCTGCCATCCAGCAGGGCCAGGCCATCGGCCGCGACATGATCCTGCAGCCGCTCAAGCCCGGCCGCGAGGTCGGCGGTTCGACCTCCTTCGGCGCCGAGACCGGCAAATGCCCCTCGACCCTCGTTGTAAGCCACATCGAGTGGGGCCACTAAACCAGTTCACACCTATCCGGGTGCCCCACCCTCGGCTCGCGCAGCGAAGAGGGTGGGGTATCGCGCGTTAAGACGCGCGAGAGCTTTGCGTTCTGGCCGGCTAACCCCGTCGCCCTCTGGCCCTTGAGCCTTGGGCCTTGGACCCTCGCTTCGGCGGTACAGGTTTCTTCAACTGCGCCGCCTCGGGCAGCGTCTTCTTCCGCTCGACCGGCTTGCCCGCCGCAGCCCGGTTCAGCGCCTGCACCTCGCCCGGCGTAAGCTCCCGAAACCCACCCGGCGGCACATCCAGCACCAGCGCCCCATACCCAATCCTGCGAATCTTCTCCACGTGGTGCCCAATCTCCTCGAACATCTTCCGCAGCTGCCGGTTCCTTCCCTCCGTCAGCGTCACCTCAAACCACGGATTATCCCCGCCGCGCACCTGCTCAATCTTCGCCGGCTGGGTCATCACGCGGTCCCGCCTCCCCGCGCGAACCTCATTCAGCCGCCCGCGGTCGATCATGATCCCACGCCGCAGCTGGTCCAGCGCCTCGTCGCTCGGCTTGCCCGCCACCTTCACCAGATACGTCTTCTGCACCCCGTTGCTGGCCTTTGACAATCGGTTCGCCAGCGCGCCATCGTTGGTCATCAGCAGCAGGCCTTCGCTCAGATAATCCAGCCGCCCCACGGGATACAGCCGCGGCAGCCGCCGGTGCTCACCCGTAACCTTCTTCTGCGCCGACTCTGCGAGCAGGTCGGCCACCGTAGGCCGTCCCTCCGGGTCCTCGAGCGTCGTCACATACCCGCGCGGCTTATTGATCAGAAAGTAGCGCTCCGCCTCGCGCCCTTGCAGCAGCTTCCCATCCACCCGAATGTGGTCATGCGCAGGATCAGCCTTCGTGCCGAGCTCCGTCACCGTCTGCCCATTCACCTGCACGCGCCCGTCAAGGATGATCTGCTCAGCCGCCCGTCGGCTCGCCACCCCAGCCTGCGCCAGGATCTTCTGCAGCCGTTCGCCGCCGCGCGCCGCCTCGTCCTTCGCCGGTTTCCCCGCTCGCTCGTTTCCGGGTTTCCCCGCTTGCTCGCCTTGCGATTTCCCTTGCTCGCCTCTCGATTTCATAGACCCATTATGATGTACGCTCCCGCCCGCAGCTGCGCCCGCACCCCGCCGCCACCCCCAGCCCAAGGCAACCAAACCCACATCCATCGCCCCGCGACCGGAGCAAAAAGCCTGATTTAACAGGCCTCACCCGCAGCCAACCTGCCATCCAAACTACCCGTGGCTGAAGTTAAGCCGCGGGTGAACCAAGCGGGACCCGGCACGCACTTAGCTAGACATACAAATTCGCCGGCCCGGGAACGAGTTATCAGGAGAAGACCCGTATGCAACTGTTAAAACCCCTTGCAACAGCGGCCCTTTCATTTGCGTTTCTGACTGCGGGCGCCATGGCGCAGGACACCCAGACGCAACAGACGCAGTCCACCACGCAAAACACGACCTCGACCGACGCCTACGGCAACACGCAGTCATCGACCCACCACAAGGCGAAGCGTAAGCAGCACACCACCATGCCCGACGGCACCACTGTAGACAGCGAGCACAAGACCGACGCCACCCGTTACGACTCGAACGGCAACCCCGTCGCCGGCCAGCGCACCACCTCCAACTCACAGGACACGACGAGCCCCGACGGCACCACCCAGACCCACACCGACACCCAGACCCACACCGAGACTCAGTCCCCCACAACGCCTCCCCCACCTCAGCGTTAAGCTGAATCCCTGAAGTTGCTCGAAAGGCGCGGCCCATCGGCTGCGCCTTTTGCTTTCCACCCGCATCCCTCGCCACCGAGCCGCCCCGCAACCCTGCACCTTTCGGGTGTTGGCGACCCTGATGTCGACTCTCTGGCTAATGCCCGCCCAGATGACTCTGCAACCCTTTGGCCCTCCACATCGTTCTGGTGCGTGCACCACCGCAGGGACTTCCATCAACCTCACTGCTCCAGATTTGCGCGCCACGCGACTAACCTTCCTCCCCGCGCCGCAACCCACGGTAAAGTGTTGTCATGGGAAAACCGAAGAAGGCCCCACGCTTTTACAAAGCGCACGAAACGCCGCGCATGGACGAGCTGAACCGGCTCCCGCTCGCCTCCTTCCAGCGGCGCTTCTACGCCATCGCCATCGATTTCGTTCTCATCGCCATCATGAAAAAAGTCCTCCACATCGGCGGCCATCATGACATCGAAGCCCCACAGGGAAGCTTCGCCTGGTTCCTCCTCCAGGCCAAGGATTCACTCGCGGAAATCCTCGAGTCCACCGTCTTCTTCGCAGTCTTGCTGAAGCTGGGTAAAGGCCAAACGCCGGGCAAATGGATGATGAAGATTCGCGTGCTCTCGCTCACTCACCGCGAACTCGGCTGGTGGCAATCCGTCGAGCGCGCACTCGGATACGGAGCCTCCCTGCTGGAAGGCGGCTTCGGCTTCTTCCAGTACTTCATGAACCGCAATCGCATGACCGTGCACGACCGCATCGCTGAAACGATTGTTGTGAACTGGCCTCGCGGAGCGCACCAGAAAACGGTACTTCACCACGATCAAGCACCTATGCTCGATGAGCCCGATCTCCACGCCACAGCCGCTGCCGAGCTGGAACCCTGGCCTGATATCGATCAGCAACTCGGCCCCTGATCACAATCGCCCACCTCTTTGCGCCGCTTGTAATGCCATCCTTCTGCGCAGCTCCGCCGTCGCCTCCCGGTGACACATCAGGCAAAGCGTCCGCAGATTATCCAGATCGCACTCGCCCCCACCCTCCGCCACCGGCCGGATATGGTCCGCATCCCACAGCGACCTCCGCGCGCCCACACTGCGCAGCCCCCACATCTCCAGCCCCTCCGCCCGGGCCTCGCCTCTGCTCCGCTTCAGCTCCCGATACGCCCGGATCGTGTCCACGCCGCACTCCGCGCACACACCCTTGTCGCGCAGAAACACCTGGTCCCGCAGATACCCCGGATCCGACCGCAGCCTCCACTCATGCACGCAGTAATCCGAGCAGAAGGTCCGCCGCCGCTTCGCCAGGATCTCCAGCTGACACCACCGGCACAGCGCCCGCCCGTTCGGCCCCACCGGCAGCGCCTCACGATCCGCCACACCCGCATCCGCCAGCCGCCGCCCCGGCCGCTTCAGCCCATACAGATTCCGGCCCTCTGCCTCTTTGAGGCTCTGGCCCTCAGCTCCGCCGCCCATGCCCTCAGCGTACCGTCCGGGCTACTGAACCGTAACCGTGAAGCTGGTGCTTTGCGTGGTACCGCCGCTCTTGCCCGCCACCGTCACGGTGTAGGTCCCCGCCGTCGTCCCAGAGGTCCCCTGCGCCGCGCAGCTCGCGCTCGCCGTCGTAGCAGCGGCCGTTGAGGCCCCGCCGCATCCGGTCATCACCGTCATCCCCGCCGCCGCAGCCACCACCATCAGCAGACCGCGCAGCTCTCGCCGCCGCGCTACCGGAACCAGCAGCATGCACATCAGCGCCATCCCCAGCCCCGCCATACCGCCCAGCTTCGTCGTCGGCGTCCCGCCATTCCCGCCGCACGCACTCCCCGACGCACTCCCCGCCTGCGACGAGATCGTCACCGTCGCACTCCCGCTCGGAGCCGCGCCGCTCAGCGTCACATTCGCCGGCAACACCGCACACCCAGGCATCAGCGTGCCCGCGCCCTGCACCGTGCAGCTCAGCGAAACCACACCCGCAAACCCGCCCGTCGCCGTCGCAAACACCGTCATCGTGTTCCCGCTCGTCGCGCCCGCGGCCATCGTCACCGAGCTCCCGCTCGTGCCCATCGTGAAGCCGCCCGTCGTCGCCGTCGCCGCCGCCGCTCCGCCCGCATTCACCGCCGCAGCCAGCAGCTTCGCTCCATCCACCGAGCCCCAGCCCGTCGCCTCATCAAACCCCGCGCCCACCTGGTATCCCGACAGCCCGCCCGTCAGCCCCGCCGCCGACGGCGTGCTGTTATTGCACATCGAAGGCACACTCACCGAGCAGCCCGAAACCCCGCTCGTCCCCTCCGTCACATCGTGGAACACACTCGGCGAACTCGCCGCCAGCCGGTACAGCAGCGGATTCACATTGCCCGCCGCCGATCCCGTCGCCGTATTCATCAGCGCCACAATCGCAGCCATCCCCGGCGCCGCCGCACTCGTTCCGCCAAACACCTCAAACTCACTCTTCGAGCAGTCCCCACCCGCATACGCCAGGCACGCCACATACCCGTCATGCGACGCTGAATTCAAACTCACATCCGGCACATCGCGCCTGCCATCCTGCGGCACGCCCGCCCCGGTCTGCCAGCTCGGCTTCGCAACATACTGGCTCGCTCCGCCGCCCGTCCCCACCGCCTGGTACGTCGTTCCTACGGTCGGCTCATTCCACGCGCCCTCCGGAATGTATCCCGTCGCCGAGCTCTCGCCGCTCCCGTTCTGCGCGCTCCAGTAGCTCCCCGCCGAACTCGTATCCGCAAACTCCGTCCCACCCACACACGTGGCGTAGCTACTTGCAGCAGATGTAGTTAATGCTCGCACTCTGCGTTACCGGAATCTTCGTGCTGTCGCCGTCGCATCCAGCCGCGCCCGAGTCACCACTCGACACGAAAACGCTGATGCCCTCCGCCGCCGCCGCCGAAAACAGCGTGTCCCACACCGCCACGCCCTGCTGTCCCGCATCCGCCTCGCAGTCGCCAAACGAGATGCTCATGATCGGGTCCACCAGCGTGTTCACCTCGTACGCCGCCGCCGTATAGATCCCGCTCACCGTGTTCGAGTCGCCACTCACAACAAGATCGACGCCCACACCCGGCGCCGTTCCCATCACGCGATCGACATCCAGCGTGGCCTCATCCTGGTCGCCGCCGTTCGTCGTTCCCGGATCGATCCCGCCGGTCGGAATAATCACATTCGGCTGCGCAGTCGGCAGTCCGGTCAGGCTCTCAAACTGGCTGATGTCGGTCGCCGCCACGCGCGACCGCCCCACAATCGCCACCCGCTGCGCCTTGCCCGCAATCGTCGCGCCCGTATTCCCCGCCGCCACCACCGGGTTCAGGTCATAGATCGTCCTGAAGTCGTTCGGCGAAAGAAAGTGCTGCCCGCTCGTCGCCGTCAGCAACGGATTGCCGCTGGTCATCGCCTTCGCGCCCGTGCTCACACGGCTCACGCCCGCCGCATCCGCCTTCACCGCCGTCGCAACGTTCTGCGGACGCAACCTGCTCTGCGTCAACCCATGCACGCCCGCAATCACCGCTTCCAGCGCCGCCGGAACGCTCGGCTCCTGCGTAGCCGAAAGCCTCGCCTCGCCGCCAACATTGAACTCCGCAAAGTCCGTCCGGAACGCATTCCCGATCGCCGCCACGCTGCCCGCCACATCCACGAGCACGCCATTCGGCTCCACGCGCGTTACGGTCAATCCCTCTTGCTGCAGCCAGCTCTCGACGGCCTGCAAGTCCGCCGGCGCCACCCCGAACATGCTGCCCAACTGCGCCGGCGTCAGCCACTGGTGATACAGCGCCGTCCCCGGCGTCTGCTGCGCCTCCAGCAATGTTTCAAACGCATTCTCGGTCGCCGCATCGCGCTTCAGCACCACCGTCACATGCATCTGCCCGTTCAGCGGAACCATCGCGCCGGCCATATTCTGCGCACGCGCCCACCCCGGCAGATGTCCGCCCAGCTGAACCTTCGCGCTGAAATCAGGATTCGCCGCCACCCGCCGGTGCATCTCGGGACGCAACGCAGCCAGCGCCGTCGACGCATCACTCTGCGCCTCAGCGGGGCCTGCAAAACAAGTAGCTGAACCGATGGAAAAGATCGCTGCGGTGGCTGCAAACAAAAGCACGCCGAAGCTCGTGAAGGGGCCGAAACGATGGGGTCGCAAGCGGGGGTCTCGTTTGTTGAATCTGTATTGGTGGGGCGCGGGCGTCGCGCTCGGGGTGTTAGACGACCGTCCCACTATTAGGTTACGCTATGCCGCCTTTGGGTCAGGCGCAACGTTACCCGGGGCAGAAATCTGGTTACTTTCAGGTGATACTACGACCAAAGTAATCAGACTCCAAAACCGCTCAAATTCACTCAAAAACGCTCTTTTTCCCCTCTTTTTTGAACACGCATTTTTCGCCCGTTTCGCCTGCGGGAGGGTGACACGGGGGAAGCGATATCATCTTTCCCTGCCATTTCCCCGGCAAAGGAGCCCCAGAATGTCCCGCACCGAATCCGCCATGGTCGAGCTCGGCACCATCGCCCCCGCCTTCGAACTCACCGACGTCCTCACCGGCCGCGCCCTCTCCCGCGACGACGTCTTCGCCTCTGCCTGGGACGCCAACCTATCTGACGCCAACAACATAGCCGTCCACGGCGGCCCCGCAGAAAAGCACGGCCTGCTGGTCATGTTCCTCTGCCCGCACTGCCCCTACGTCAAGCACCTCGAGCAGGAGATCGCCAACATCGCCCGCGACTACGCCTCCCAGATCGCCTTCTGCGCCATCATGTCCAACGACGTCGCCACGTCCCCCGGACGACTCCCCCGAAAACATGCGCGCCCAGGCCCACCGCCTAAGCTGGTCTTTCCCTTACCTTTACGACGAAACCCAGGAGGTCGCCCGCAGCTACTCCGCCGCCTGCACGCCGGACTTCTTCCTCTTCAACGGCGCCATGGAACTCGTCTACCGCGGCCAGCTGGACGACTCGCGCCCCCGCCGCTCAGACGGCTACGGCAACGACACGCCCGTCACCGGCCGCGACCTCCGCTCCGCCCTCGACCGCGTCATCGCCGGCAAACGCCCCGACCCCAGCCACCAGCGCCCCTCCATCGGCTGCAACATTAAGTGGCGCGCAGCATAAGTTCGCCAGCAGTCGTCTCGCTCAGCCGTTCTCGACGCGCTCCTTCACATCCATCCAGGCGGCCTCGATAAGCTCTCTCATCGCCGCACCGTTGACCGCTTCTCCGAGCCGCAGCTTCACGTGGCGGCCGAGTTTGCCCGAACCCTGCAGCAATCGCCCGGGATCCCTCAACGCCGCTCCGTAAAAGAACCCCACATTCGCATGTGCGCTGAACACATTCACGTACGCGAACGGCATATCCCCGAGGCACGCCGTCGGGCAACCGTCATGCAGCGACTCCCGAACCTCATCCCCGCACCCTCGCATCGTCTCAAACCACTCGCGCGCCATCTCGCCCAACTGCCCTCGACGCTCGTTCATCCACGCATCAATGGCAGGATCGCGCTGGACCGCGTTGTTGATCCGAAACAACTTCGCCATCACCGCTCCAGTCGCCGCTAAGCACCAGGCACTCTTACTTCGATATCCTTGACGTTGACATGGATCCAGTCCTCGAACAACTCAAAAACGGCATCCGCCGCTTCCGCACCGAAACCTTCCCGTCCTTCGCCGAAGCGGCGAACGAGCCGCAGCGCCCCCACACCTTCTTCATCACCTGCGCCGACTCCCGCATCGACCCCAACGCCCTCACGTCCACCGGTCCCGGCGAGGTGTTCGTCCTGCGCAACATCGGCAACATGATCCCCGCCTACGGTGAAATGCTCGGCGGCGTCTCCGCCGTCATCGAGTACGCCGTCGCCGCCCTCGCCGTCCGCCACGTTGTCATCTGCGGACACACCGATTGTGGCGCCATGAAGGCCCTGCTCGACCCATCCTCGACCGCCAAAATGCCCAGCGTGCGCAACTGGCTCACCAACGCCCAGACGGCCCTGGCCGTCGCCCGCACCCTGCACGAGCACCAGATCGAGGCTCACCACCAGCGCCCGCTGAACGATGTCCTCACGGAGCAAAACGTGCTCCTCCAGATCCAGCACCTCCGCACCCACCCTTCCGTCGCCACCGCCCTCACCACCGGCGACCTCACCATCTCCGGCTGGATCTACGACGTCACCACGGGCAACGTCCGCATCGCCGAAAACAACGCCCTCACCTTCACCCCCGTCGAGTAACGCGCCCCGGGGTGCCCCGGGCGACCCAGAACCAGAGTGGCCCATCCTTTCACGGCTTCATCGCGAAAGGGTGGGGTGTCGCGCGCGGCCGGGTCCCCGGCGAGCTTGCTCGCTGGGGTGGGTGGTAGCTCGCAAGAAAGGGCAGGGTGGCCCGTCCCCTACTTCCGCACCCAGGCCTCAAACCCCATCGAGCACCGCCGGATCTTCGGCGTTCACCCATCCCGCCTCATCGGCCATCTGCTCGATCTCCTCGAGCGTATAAGCCTGCCTGACCAGAACCTTTCGGAACACCAGCATCATCAACCACCGCCTCGCCCACCCGGCACCCAGGCCCTGCACGTAATGCCTCACCACATTCAGGTGCACGTCGCTGCGCAGGTCGAGCAGCAGCGCCGTCCCGCCCGGCCGCAGCACCCGCCGCATCTCCTGCATCGCCTTTACCGGCTCGGCAAAGCTCTTGAACGCCGCGCGGCACACCACAAAATCCATGCTCCCGCTCGCCACCGGAAGCGCCGTCAGATCACCCAGACGAAACTCCGGGTTCACGCCTGCCTTCGCCGCGTTCTTCCGGGCGATCTCGATCCACCTCTCACTGATCTCCACGCCCGTAACCTTCAATCCGCGCTTCGCCAGCTCGATCGACAGAAACCCCGGCCCCGACGCAATATCCAGCAACTCTCCGCCAGGCCGAACCAGTCCCGCAACCCGCCTCGCATGTCTAATCACATGGACCATGTCGCGGCGGTTCGTGCGATCGTACCAACGCGCGAGAACTCCGCTGCCCAGGCCCGACTTTCCGCTTCGCTTAGAGAACATAAATCTTATTTTAGAAGATATGTGTACACTAAGCGAACTTCCCGCGGCTACTATGGCTCATCCATTCCAAGAACCCTTCACGCGTCCCCCGACGACAGCGGCCGAGCA
Organism: uncultured Acidobacteriaceae bacterium; assembly: GCA_963777205.1. Lineage (GTDB taxonomy): Bacteria > Acidobacteriota > Terriglobia > Terriglobales > Acidobacteriaceae > Granulicella. Next base: position 1,423,838 of record CAVZPQ010000001.1, read on the forward strand.
AGTGGTCCTGGAGTTCCGGAAGCTAATGCGAACCGGCATCCTGTTCAACATCCGAATTGCAGAAAAGGTTGGACTTGGGCTGACGGACATCCAGCTTCTCCACCTGCTGCACATCTACGGGTCCACCACACCCGGCCGCCTCGCGCAGGGGTGTGGGCTCTCCAGCGGCGGCATCACCGTCGCGCTCGACCGCCTCGAGAAGGCCGGCTACATCCGCCGCGAGCCCAACCCCGCCGACCGCCGCAGCCTGCTCATCCACCTTGTCGCCGAGAGCCTCGGCCAGCTCTCCGCCATCTACGAGGGCACAGACGTCGAGGTCCACGAGCGGCTCGCCGCCTTCAGCCCCGCCGAGCTCCAGGCCCTGCTTCGCTTCTTCGACGCCATGCAATCCGTCCCCGCGTTCCACCGCTGAACCACCACACACCGGGTGCCCAGGCCTCGAGTCTGAGACCTGAGTTCGGCACGATGCTCGGCCCCGACAATCCGGGTGCCCCACCCTCGGCTTCCGAACGGAAGGCAGGGTGGGGTATCGCGCGTTAAGACGCGCGAGAAAAGGCACCGGGAATGTCCCGATGCCAATCTCCACTACCCCGCGCGTGCCCCAGGTCTCGCTTCTGAGACTTGGGTTCCCACACCGCTAGCTCTCTTCAGCCGGTCTGATTCGCCCGGCTCCTCACCGGCCGCTTCGTCGTCGCGTCCGACCCATGCTGCTTAACCATCTTGTTGTAGATCCCCAGCAGCAGGAAGGGCGCCACCCACTGCCCCACAAACAGCGACGCATGCTCCTTCCGCATGGCCGCGCATGCGACCGACCCGCCGATAGCCGCAATCGCCAGCGCCAGAAACGCGCTCGACGGCGCCTTGGACGTGTACTTCTCAATCGCCGACGTAACCTGATCTTCCTGTGACTCGCCTGCCTGCACCCGATAATCCGGCATCCTGATCTCTCCTTTTGGGCTTCCGCCTCTTCTAAGAGATGCAAACCGCGCGCCGTCTTCCGGAACCCCGCTTTTCGCCCCGCCAAAGGTCCGCCCCGACTTTCCCATCGCATCCACCTCCAGCCCGCCCAATCGGTCCCGCCGCCCGCCCTTCGCAACCCGGAAATCCACAGGAAATCCTTGTCAAGCCCCATCCTGCCCAAACTACACAAAATGCGCGACTTACCGCTGCAGGCTAATTTCACTCGAATTGCTATAATGGAATTACCGAGTTTGACCGAAAGGGCTGCCACCCGCGCAGCCTTTCTGCTTTAAGTCAAAACTGAACGGAACCATCGGTCGAATACCGCTCAATCGTTCGCAAAATATTCAATCCAGAGATTTTGCGCGCTAAATCTCTGGAATCAATATTTTGCAGCCACACCCCTCCTGCAAATGCCTGATTCCAAAGATTCGGGAAAAATTAGAGGGGGGGAGGGGTACCCCTCACCAGCCAACACCGCGCGGTTTGACATCCGCCGCAGTCCTCCTTAGCCTAAGAACTCGATGAGCCTTCGCCATCATCACGGACACCACCACCACGCGCACCGCGCGACGGCGGCTGTCCCCGGCGAGAAGCTCTCCTAAGCTTCAGCACGATCCGGAACCCAGCCCGCCACCGCGCCCAGCGAGCGGGCTTTTTGCTGCGCGGGCGCCACCTCCCTCACAATCAAAGAAGGACGAAAATGACGAACGCAGCAGCGCAGCCCACACTCGACTTCGCCAAGGACAACGGCCTCATCGCCGGCATCGTGCAGGACGCAAACACCGGCGAAGTCCTCATGCTCGGATTCCTGAACGAGCTCAGCTACCAGAAGACTCTCGAATCCGGCTTCGTCACCTTCTGGTCGCGCACGCGCTCCAAGCTCTGGATGAAAGGCGAGACCAGCGGCAACCGACTCCGCGTCATCTCCGCCTCCACTGACTGCGACAACGACGCTCTCCTGTTCCGCGTGGAGGTGGAAGGCGATGGCCTCGTCTGCCACGAAGGCACCGTCAGCTGCTTTACCAAGCCGATCATTCAGGAGAGCCGCTAAATGGCGACTAACAAGCTCAAGCTCGGCATCCCCAAAGGTAGCCTGCAGGACGCCACGATCGCTCTCTTCGGCCGCGCCGGATGGAACATCTACGCCAGCGGCCGCAGCTACTTCCCGTCCATCGACGACGCGGAGATCGAGTGCATGCTCGTGCGGGCGCAGGAGATGGCCCGCTACGTCGAGCACGGCGCGCTGGACGCCGGCCTCACCGGCAACGACTGGGTCCTCGAGAACAACTCCGATGTACACCGAGTCACGTCGCTGACCTACTCGAAGGCCAGCCGCACCGCAGTGCGCTGGGTGCTCGCCGTCCCCGAAGAGTCACCTTTCCAGAAGCCCGAGGACCTCGCCGGCAAGACCATCGCCACCGAGCTTGTCGAGTTCACGAAGCGCTACTTCGCGGAACGCAAGATCCCGGTGACGGTGGAGTTCTCCTGGGGAGCTACGGAGGTAAAACCCCCGACACTCGCCGACGCCATCGTCGAGGTCACCGAGACCGGAAGCTCGCTGCGCGCCAACCGCCTGCGCATCATCGAAACGCTTATGGAGTCCGAGACCCAGCTCATCGCCAACAAGAAAGCGTGGGCGGATTCCTGGAAGCGCGCGAAGATCGAGACGCTCTCGTTGATGCTGAACGGCGCGATGGCCGCGCAGAACCAGGTTGGGCTTATGCTCAACGTCGAGAAGCGTAATCTCGACGCCGTGCTCAACGTTCTGCCCGCGCTCAACTCGCCCACCGTCTCGCATCTCCGCGACGAGAACTGGGTCGCCGTCAACACCATCCTCGAGCAGTCCGTTGTACGTGACGTTATCCCGCGTCTGAAGGCCGCGGGTGGCACGGGGATTGTTGAGTATCCGCTCAGCAAAGTTGTTTTGTAGAGCGTTGTTTTGTAGCAAGGTCGTTCTGTAGCAGGAGTCAGCATCATGAAGATCTCGAGCATTATCATCAGCGCGCTCTGCCTGGCGTTCATCATCTGGAGAGTCGCGACGTTCCTGATCGAGCGCCATCGCCAGAAGAAGTACGATCGCGAGGGTGTCGTTGTGTACGCCACGTTCCTCTCGGCGGAACCGGTCAAGTTCTTCGGCAGGCCGCAGACTGACGTGGAGAAGGTGACCCTGCGCGTGCAGGAGCCCGGCAGCACGGAGACTCGCGACGTGGTCATCAAGACGCGAACGCAGCCCGGCCAGAACATGAGTCCCGGGGTGCGCGTGCCGGTGGTTCTCGATCCCAAGAATCCCAAGCGGGTGTATCCCGCGTCGGAGCAGGCAGCGAAGCGTGCGGTGGCCACGGGCTCGCGGCTTGAACGGCGCGTGATGCAGCAGCAGATGCGCAAGCCGGGCCGCGGCGTCCCGACGCCGCCTTCTGGATATCAGCCACCGCTCTCGAAGGTTCGGCCGCGCCGCTAATCAGTACGAAGGAATTTGCATTGAAGATTCTGAAGACATTCGGCGAGAACGCGAAGGCGACGGAAGCGGTCGTTCGTCAGCTCGAAGCGCGCGGCGCGACGAACACCGCAAAGGTGGACGCGACCGTGCGCGAGATTCTCGCTGCAGTTCGGGAGCGCGGCGATGCTGCTCTCCGCGAGTACGCCACACAGCTTGATGGGCTTTCAGCAGACGCTCCGCTGCTCGTCTCGAAGCACGAGATGCAGCGCGCGTGGGAGTCGACCAGCGAAGAGCTGCGCGCGGCGATGCGACTGGCGCAGGCGAACATCCGCGCGTTCGCGGAGCGTCAGCTTCCGCATGCCTGGAGCTTCCGCCCGACGGATGGGATGGAGGTTGGACAGATCGTTCGGCCGCTCGGGTCCGTCGGCTGCTATGTTCCGGGCGGGCGGTATCCGCTGCCTTCGACGCTGCTGATGACGGCTACGCCGGCGCAGGTCGCAGGCGTCGAGCGCATTGTGGTCTGCTCGCCGAAGCCGGCGCCGGAGACGCTTGCGGCTGCGTATCTCTGCGGCATCGCGGAGTTCTACCGGATCGGCGGCGCGCAGGCGATTGCTGCGCTTGCGTACGGCACGGAAAGCATTTCAACCGGTAGACAAGATCGTTGGGCCGGGCAATCTTTACGTCACTGCGGCGAAGGCGATCGTCTCTGCTGAGACGGGCATCGACATGCCCGCGGGACCGACCGAGATTGTAGTCATGAGCGAGATCGGCGATGCGAACGGGATCGCTGCCGATCTTGTTGCGCAGGCCGAGCATGATCCTGAGGCGCTGGCGATCTTTATCACATCGAGTTCGGAGCTGGCCGAAGAGGTTGTGCTCGAAGCCAAGCGCCTGGCCGAAGACAATGTCATCGCACAGCAGTCGCTGAGCGCGAACGCCGTTGCGTTCATCACGGCCAGCGCCGACGAAGCGCACGCGCTGACGAACCGCCTTGCGCCCGAGCACCTCACGATCGATACGGGCGCGGATCTTCGCTGGGTGAAGAACGCGGGGTCCGTGTTCGTAGGTCATCACACGCCGCAGTCGATGGGTGACTACGTCTCGGGGCCGAACCACGTGCTTCCGACCGGACGTAACGGGCGCGTGCGTGGCGGACTGAGCGTGATGGATTTCGTGAAGGTGATCACAGTGCAGCAGTACACTCGCGAAGCGCTGCGCGAAGTGGGCCCCCACACGATTGCGCTGGCCGAAGCGGAGGGCCTGAAGGCCCACGCCGAGAGTGTGCGCGTACGAATGAGATAAGAGCAAGAACCATGAGCTTAGCGACCGAACAGAAGATGGACAACGCCGCCGCGCTCGACGGCAAGCAGACGTCGGAGCCGCAACCAACAACGCTGCCGCAGCCGCGCGCGCGTGTGCTCGCGATGCCGGAGTATCATCCGCCGCTTGCCGGGCGCAATGCGCTGCGGCTGGATTTCAACGAGAACACGCTTGCGCCTTCGCCGCGCGTGATTGCGAAGCTGCGGCAGATCACGGCTGAAGGGCTGACAGTTTATCCGGAGCGCCAGCCGGTGGAGCGCATTGTCGCGGAGCACCTGAACGTCGGGGCGGACCAGGTGATCCTGACCAACGGCGTGGACGAAGCAATTCATCTGATGGCCTGCACGTTCCTCGATGAAGGCGACGAGGCTGTCATCTGCACGCCGACCTTCTTCATGTACGACGTCTGCATTGGGATGATGACCTCCGGTCTCGTCAAGGTCCAGACCGATGACTCGCTCGAGTTTCCGTTCGAGCGTTTTCTCGCTGCGATCACGCCGCGCACGAGGCTCATCATCGTGGCATCGCCCAACAATCCAACTGGCGCAACCGTCAACCGCGAGCACCTGCTCGCGCTCGCGGCCGCCGCACCGCAGGCCGTTGTGATGGTGGACGAAGCGTACTTCCACTTCTACGGCGACACGGTCCTGCCGGACATCAACACGTATCCGAACCTGGTTGTGGCGCGCACGTTTTCGAAGGCATATGGGCTAGCGAATCTGCGTGTCGGCGCTCTTTTCGCGAACGCGCGGCTGATCAGCTTTCTGCGCAAGGTGAGTTCGCCTTACAACGTGAACGGTGTTGCGCTGGCTGTGCTGCCTGAGGCGTTGGCAGACACGGAATATCTGAACTGGTACATCACGCAGGTGCATCAGGGCCGCGAGCGCGTCTTCGAAGCCCTTCGCGAGCTCAACGTGCGGACCTGGCCGAGCGCAGCGAACTTCGTTCTGATGGACATCGGCCCGCGCCACAAGGAGCTCTGCGCGCGCATGCGGGAACGCGGCGTGCTGCTGCGTGACCGCTCGACTGATCCGGGATGTGACGGATATGTGCGCTTCACGATCGGCGTGGAAGAGCATGTCACGCGCGGCATTGAGGCGTTGCGCTCGGTGATCGCGGAGATGCAGTGGACGCCGGCCGAATCGCGGCATCCGATTGCAACGTCGGCTGAGCAGCGGGAGTTCGAATAGTGGCCAAGCGCAGCAAGCCGCTGGTGATTGCGCCGGTGATCCCGCTGCTCGGGATTATCGGGATCTTCGGCGTGGACCGGCTGGCGCATACGCGCTATCTCACCGCGTTCGTAGTGGTCTGGGTTGTGCGTGTTCGCGGGATTGTTTGTGTGGATCGCGAGCCGCACGCTGGGGGCGCGGCGAGCACGTGGGCGATAGGAGGATCCGAATGACGATGGAACCGGAACGCCGGAGGGCAGTGACGCTGGCCGCGTGTGTCGCGTGCATGGGCGCGCCCTGCGCCATATTCGCGCAACGCTTCCCGCATTTTGTGTGGGTGTGGATTGCGCTGATGCTGGTGCTGCTGGGCTTTGCCGGCGCGCAGTTTGCCAAGCTGAAGAGGGGACCGCGTGAGTGACATCTTCGAAGAGCTCGGAACGGGGAATGCGCCGGTTGCCGGAGCGCGCGTGGGAGTCGTCGAGCGTAATACGCTGGAGACGAAGATCTCGCTGCGGCTGAATGTGGACGGCACGGGACAGTACAGCGTCTCGACGGGAATTCGCTTTTTCGATCACATGCTGGAGAGCTTCGCGCGACACGGAGGCTTTGACCTGGAGCTGAAGTGCGCGGGCGATCTGGATGTGGACCAGCACCATACGGTTGAGGATGTTGGGATCGCGCTGGGCGAAGCGTTCGCGGAGGCGCTGGGCGATAAGCGTGGGATTCTGCGCGCGGGATATTTTGTGATGGCGATGGATGAGACGCTGGCGGTGTGCGCGGTGGATCTTGTCGGGGCGCGTGGCTTGCGTCGTCGACGACCAGGTGAATGTGCCCGTCGTGGGCGATCTGCAGAGCGAGCTGGTGACCGACTTCTTCGACGGATTTGCACGTGGAGCGAAGGCGAACGTGCATGTGAAGACGATGTATGGCCGCTCGAATCATCACAAGATCGAGGCGATCTTCAAGGCGTTTGCGCGCGCGATGCGCGGCGCGTGCTCGCGCGATGAGCGGATGCGCGATCTGCTGCCGAGCACGAAGGGGCTGCTATGAGCATCGAGCTCTCGAAGCAGGCTCGTGGCGAAGCGATTGCGTCGATTCAGCGGTACTTTGAGCGCAATCTGCCGGAGTCGATCGGCGAGCTTCCGGCGGGTCTGCTGCTGGATTTTTTTGTGCAGGAGATCGGGCCGGCGATCTACAACAAGGCGATTGCGGATGCGCAGGCGCGGTTGACGGTGCGTGTGGCGGATTTATCCGGTGAGCTTTACGAGGATGAATTTCAGTACTGGCCGCGGGTGGATGCGAAGCGGGCGCGACGATGATCGCCGTGATCGATTACAAGGCCGGGAATCTTACGAGCGTGGTGAAGGCGCTGCGGTATCTCGGCGCGGATGACGTGATCGTGACGCAGACGCCTGCGGATGTGCTGCGCGCGGAGAAGATTGTGCTGCCGGGTGTCGGGCATTTTCGGGCGACGCAGTTGCTGCACGATCTGCAGCTCACGGACGCTACGCGCGAGGCTATTGCGAAAGGCACGCCGTTTCTGGGGATTTGTGTGGGGTTGCAGTGGCTGTATGAGGGTTCGACGGAGGCGGAAGCGACGGAAGGGCTTTGCCATTTTGCGGCAAAGTGCGAGCGATTTCCGGCGGCTTACACGGCGAGCAATTGAAGTCGCCACACGTGGGATGGAACTCGCTGGAAGACGTTCGTCCGGATTCGCGGCTGCTCGCGGGCATTGAGCCGGGCAGCTTCGTGTATTACACGCACTCGTGGCGAGCGCCGGTTTCGGCGGACACGGCGGCGACGACGAACTATGGCGGGCCGTTTACCGCGGCGGTAGAGCGCGACAACGTCATGGGCGTGCAGTTTCATCCGGAGAAGTCGGCGGAGACTGGTCTGCACGTGCTGAAGAATTTTCTGGAGCTGCTAGACGTTAGCTGAGCGCCTACATGCTGACGAAGCGGATCATTGCGTGCCTTGATGTGCGCGCGGGACGCGTGGTGAAGGGCGTGCAGTTCGTGGACATCGTCGATGCCGGCGATCCGGCGGAGCTGGCGCATCGGCATGCTGCGGCGGGTGCGGATGAGATTGTGCTGCTGGATATCACGGCGACGCACGAGGGCCGCGGGACGCTGCTCGATACGGTGAAGCGCACGGCGGCGAATCTGTTTGTGCCGTTCACGGTGGGCGGTGGGATTCGTTCCGCGGAGGACGCGGCGGCGGTGTTCGATGCGGGAGCGGACAAGGTGTCGATCAACTCGGCGGCGATTGCGAGGCCGGAGCTGATTGGCGAGATTGGCTCGAGCTTCGGTGCGCAGGCGGTGATTGTCGCGATTGATGCGCGCCGCGCGCAAGGCGCAGGTGATCCGGTCGGCGAGGCGGAGGTCTACGTTTCCGGCGGACGGAAGCCGACCGGCCGGCGCGTCGTCGAGTGGGCGCGCGAGGCGGAGCAGCGCGGAGCGGGAGAGATTCTGTTGACGTCAATGGATTGCGACGGGACGCGCGACGGTTTTGACTGCGAGCTGACGCGCCGCGTCTCCGAGGCCGTGCAGATTCCAGTGATCGCGTCTGGCGGTGCAGGGAACGCGCGGCACTTCGCTGAGGTGTTTCAGCGCGGCAAGGCGGATGCGGCGCTGGCGGCGAGCATCTTCCACTTCGGGATTACGGACTCGCGCGCACTGAAGGCGGAGATTGCGGCGGCGGGTGTACCGATGCGGTACCCCTGCTGAGAAGTCCATGCAGATTTGCACAGAACTGCGCTGCATCCAACGCTTCAGGAGCGAATGTATGGCGAAAGCAAAGAAGCCCTGTGCGGAAGCGATCTGCGACGCCCCGGCGCGGTCTTCCACCGGCCTACTACAACCTGCATGCGCTGCTCGAGACGGTGCGCGCGATGCAGTGCTACGAGGACGACCTCTGCACGTTGACTACGCGAGATCCAGCGCACCGGCAGAGTTGGAGCCGGAGTTCGGCGGGAGCTGATCAACACGCTTCAGAGCATTCCGGCGATGCGGTTGCAGGCGGAGATGGCGGCGTGCTTCGAGGCGCTTGAAGAGGCGGCCGCCTGAGAGCACGCTGCGCGCACCTGCGAAGATAATTTCATGCTGATTCCTTCTATCGATCTCATGGGCGGCAGGATCGTCCAGCTTGTCCAGGGCGAGAAACTCAAGCTCAGCTTCGACGACTTTGACTACTGGATCGAGCGGTTCGCGAAGTATCCGCTGGTTCAGCTGATCGATCTCGATGCGGCGATGCGGCAGGGATCGAACCGCGAGCTGATCACGATGTTCTGCAAGCGGCTGCCGTGCCAGGTCGGCGGTGGGATTCGCACGGCGGAAGATGGCAAGCGCCTGCTCGATGCGGGAGCGAAGCGCGTCATCTATGGCTCGTCGCTTTTTGGTGCGGAGCCTGAGCGCGATCCGAATGCGATCGAGTTCTCCGACGGCGCGCAGGAGTTTGCGCTGATTACTCCGCGCAAGCACAGGCTGATTCGGCTGGAGTTCGCGGCGGACCTGAAGAAGCAGCTCGGAGAAGATGCGCTGTGCTTCTCGGTCGACACAAAGGATGGCCGCGTGGCTGTGCGGGGATGGAAGGAATCGGTCGATCTCACGCCGGAAGAGGCGATCACGTGGCTCGAGGACTACTGCGGGGCGTTCCTGTACACGCATGTGGACACCGAAGGCACGATGCAGGGATTTCCGATGCATGTGGCAGCGACGCTTCGGTCAACAACGGCGAAGCAGTTGATCGTTGCGGGCGGTATCAAGGAGCGCAAGGAGATCGATGAGCTGGACGCAATGGGAGTGGATGCTGTTGCGGGGATGGCTGTCTACACCGGCGCGATCGAAGCGTAAGAACACGTTTTCGGAAATGGAGCAGGGGCACTTCTACTCGATGGTGCTGCCACCCTCGCTGTCGCCCGCGATCGCGTAGTAGCCCTTCCGTGACTGCACCTTCAGGCCCTTGCCGCAATCGAGCTCGATCTTGCGATAGGTCCCGTCGGCGGTCTTGTTCGTCGGTGTGTAGCTGAGCAGGTATTGCGTGCGGAGCTCGTCCTGGATCTGGTCGAAGGCGTCTTCGAGCTTGCGGCCGCTATTGCCCACGTTGATCACGCGACCGCCGGTCTGCGAGGCGAGCTGCGACATTGCGCTCGATCCCATGTAGATCTCTCCCTGCGAGAGATACGCTTCGCGGTCGGCGATCAGAATCGGGTACACGATCACGTTGGCCTTCTGCGCGGCTTCGATGGCGTCCTTGATCTTCACTTGCGAGCCCTGGTCCTGGCCATCGGTGAGGATGACGAGGACCTTGCGGCCGGTCTGCGACTGCAGCTTGTCATGCGCGGCGAGATACACGGCGTCGTAGAGCAGCGTTCCGCGCGGGTCGTTGACCGGGAACGGACCGCCGCCGATGCCGGGAACGCCGGCGGATGAGCTCGCCGGCGTTGATGCTGGCCTTCTGGATGGCGCGCGCGAGCTCACGCGGCGAGTTGGTGAAGTCGGAGAGCAGATCGACGTTGACGTCGAAGGAGATGAGGAACGCCTCGTCCTTCGGCGTGAGCACCTCGCGCAGGAAGCGCGCGCCGGAGTCCTGCTCGAGCGGAAGAACGTTGGTCTGGCTGCCGCTGGTGTCGAGCAGGATGCCGATGGTGAGGGGCAGGTTCTTCTCCTGCGTCATGCGCTTGATCGTCTGCGGCGTTGTGGTCCTCGGCGACCTGGCAGTCGTCTTTGCGCAGGCTGGTGACGAAGCCGTTCTTGTCGCGCACGGAGAAGTAGACGTTCACCAGGTTGACGTTGACCTTCAGGGTCTCGCCGCTCTCGATCGGCTCGGGCGCCTTGGGCGCGTTGCTGCGCGGGCGGCGGAGCATCGACGGAGGGAGCGTCCTGGGCGCACAGGCGCGCAGCGGGCAACAGGAACGGCACGAGCAGAAGAGCTGCGAGGGGGCGCAGAGAAACGTGGGGCATACAGTCCTATTAGACGACCGGAGGGGGTGTTTAGGCGACAGCGAGGGGCCGGCGCGCGGATGGGAGCGGCCGGCCTGCATCCGGCGCAACAGGCGAGGTTAGCCGCGCGTCTGAACAGCAGAGGCGGCCGCGCTGCACCCAAAGCGTGCGGCTGATAGTCTCAATAGGCAGCCTCAGCGGCCCATGGTGGGAGCGCGGGATCGGCGCGCGTTGGAAGGGAAGAGCAACGGATGGTGTTGGGAAGACAGAGTATAGGCGCGGGTGTGCTGGCGATTCTGCTGGCCGGAGCGGGTTCGGCGGCCTGCCTGCGCGGCGCCGCAGCAGGCCGGCCAGAACGCGAGCCCGGCGGCGCAGAATCAGTCGCTTCCCAGTGCACCCTCGGCTGGCTTGCCGAGCGCGCCGGCTCCGCAGACGCTGCCGCAGGTCAATACGATCACGCCGCCCGCGCCGATGGCGCCCGAGCCGCCGGCCGGCAACACGCCGGATGCCGCTGCCGCGGACAACGGCGGGATCGTGCCCACGAACCAGCTGCCCTCGTCGCCAACGCCGCAGCAGAGCGGCGAGCAGGAGACTCCGCCCGAGATTCCGGCGGCGGGACAGGCGAGCGCAGACCGCCTACACGCTGAGCGCCGTCCATGTTGACTTCGTGCAGGTGCCGTTCACGGTGAAGGATTCGAAGGGCAACCTGGTGCCGGACCTTACCTGGCGCGACGTGCGCGTTTACGAGAACGGACTGCGCCAGCACATCGCGCTTCTGGACGACGATCCGTTCCCGCTTTCGGTCGCGTTCGTCATCGACCAGACGCGTGACGCAGGACACGATGGACAAGATCAACGCGTCGCTGGGCGCGCTTGCAGGGCGCCTTTGCGCCGTACGACGAGGTTGCGGTCTACACATACAACAACGGCGTGGTGCAGCAGACGACGTTCACGGCCGCGCAGAGCGCGGCGGCTGGCGGCGGTTCTCGAGCGCTCCAAAGGCTCGGGCCGTGAGCCGGTGATGGAGCTGGGCGGCCCGCTGGCGCAGACCACGCTCAAGAACAATCAGGCAGGTGGATCCGAACACGCAGCCGGTCCGCGGGCAGCAACAGCATCTACCAGACGCCCGAGAAGGAGTTCCATCCGCTCGTTCGACGCGATCTTCACGGCGGCGCAGTCGCTCGCAACCGTAGATCCCAAGCGCCGGCGCGTGCTCTACGTCATCTCCGACGGCAAGGAGTACGGATCGAAGGTCAAGGAGAAGGAACTCATTCACTATCTGCAGACCAACAAGGTTCAGGTGTATGCAACGCTGGTGGGCGACTCCAGCATGCCGGGGATGGGCTTCCTGGACCGCATCCATCTGCCGCTGACGATGCGCGATGACGCGCTGCCGCGCATCGCCTACGCGACCGGCGGCCAGACGATCCTGAGTTCCGTCCGCGCGGCATCGAGAACAGCTTTGCGGACATCACCGAAGACGGTGCGCACGGAGTACACGGTCGGCTACTACACGCACGCGAATCCGCTTGACGGCCGCTTCCGCTCGCTGGAGATTCGCGTGATGCGGCCGAACCTGACCGTGATCGCGCCGAGACGGCTACTATCCGACGCCGCGCAATGTGCATCCGGCGCATGCCGGTCGCGCAGGCGGGCGAGTCGAGCTCGCAGCCGCCGACAGACCAGCCGGCGCAGCCGCAGGCACGCCGCACACCACCCGCCACCGCAGCCGTGACGGCTGTGCGTGGCGCCGGCGCTGTCGGCCAATATTCTGCTTGCACTCGCAGCCGCCGCCTCCTGGGGCGGCGGTGATTTCTCCGGCGGCATGGGCGTGAAGTCTGCCGGCGGCACGCACCGCGGGCGCGCTGCGCGTTGTGCTGATCGCGCATGCGTCCAGCCTCGCCGTGCTGCTGGCGATTCTTGCTCCGGGCATGCGCCGCTGCCGCATGGCGCGCCGCTGGCGTGGGGACTGGTTGCAGGTGTCACGGCGGGCATCTCGCTGACGGCTTTCTACATTGCGCTCGCGCGCGGAGCGATGGGCGGATCGGCCGCGCTCAGCGGATTGCTGGCTGCGGCGATTCCGGCGGCGGTGTCGAGCTTCCTCGAAGGCGCGCCTGGAGCTGCTGCGGATCTGCGGCTTCGCGCTCGCGTTCGCTGCGATCTGGCTGATCGCCGCTGGGCCGTCGCCGGAGAGCACGCACGCGGTCGATGGATCGGAGCCGACGAGAGCTCGCGCGCAACGCTGGCGCTCGCGCTGATCGGCGGCATCGGCTTCGGGATCTACTTCGTCGCGCTGCGGCTGGCGAATCCGCTCGGCGTCGTCGAGCCGATGGCGATGGCGCGCTCGGGGAGCCTGGTGACGTGCGCGTTGCTGCTCGTCCTTGTGAGTGCTCGCTCGAAGCGCGCGGGAGATGCAGCACAATCCGCGCCGAAGCTCACGCGCATGGCTGTCGTCTGGGCGCTCGGGGTGGCGGTGCTCGATACCGGCGGCAACCTGCTGTTCATCGCTGCAACGCGCACGGGCCGGCTGGACATCGCGTCGGTGCTCGCGTCGCTATATCCGGCGGGAACGATTCTGCTGGCGGCGTGGCATCTGCATGAGCGGCCAACGCGGCGGCAGCTTACTGGGATGGCGATCGCCGCGGCTGCGGTCGCGATGATTACAATCTGAACGACTCATCTGAGGTGCTCATGACCAACAAGCAAGCGGCGGTCTCGCCAGCCGCGTACTGTGTGCGTGGTTCATCTACGAAGCAGTTCTCGATCTGTGGGCTGTTCCCAGTCTCATTTTTGCGATGGTTCACGGACAGCCGAGCGGCGTGAGCGCTCCGGTGGCTGCGCGCGTCGAAGTGACGCTTATGATTTCGGCACTCACCGGTCTGTTTCGCCTGTGCGCCAACACTGCAGCCGCGATCTTCTTCTACCGCACCGGTCCCAGGCTCGTTCGCTTTCTGACCGGCGGCGAGTCCGAACCGGCGTCGACTGAACCCGGATTCGCAGGCTAGGCGCTACTTCCGCCCTGAATCGGACGGAATCTCGTTCGCGCTCACCACGCCGGGGTTCACCTTCTTCCGCACCTCGCGCGCGGCTTCCTGCGGGCTCTCGTCATCGAGGTCGATCCCACTCGGGTCGAAGGTCGGCTCCGGATATTTCAGCTTCATGCGCTGCATCGCCTCGACGATGATGTCGGAGATCGCCACGTTGCGATACGGCTTGTGGTCGGCGGGAATCACGAACCACGGCGCGTGCTTCTTGCTGGTGTTGCTCAGGATCGTCGTCGTAGGCGCGCATGTACTTCGGCCAGAACGGCCGCTCCTCAAAGTCCGCCGGCGAGAGCTTCCAGTGCTTCTTCTTCTCGTCGATGCGCTCCTGCAGGCGGCGCGTCTGCTCCTCGCGCGAGATGTGCAGGAAAAACTTGAGAATCACGACATCATTGTCCGACGAGCATGCGCTCCCAGTCGTTGATCTCGTCCATGTGCTGCGCGGCTTCTTTCGCGCTCATCTTGCCATGCACCACGGGCGAGAGCACATCCTCATAATGCGAGCGGTTGAAGATGCCGATCATCCCCTTGGGCGGAACCTGCTCATGGCAGCGCCACAGAAAATCGTGCCGCATCTCGAGCTGTGTCGGCACTTTGAACGCCGCCACCTGGCAGCCCTGCGGATTGACGCCGGAGAAGATGTGCCGGATCGTGCCGTCCTTACCGGCCGTGTCCATGCCCTGCAGCACGATCAGCAGCGCCTTGGACTGGTCCGCATAGAGCAGCTCCTGCAGATCGTCGAGCTTCTTCGCGTTCGCCTCCATGGCCGCGTCCATCTCGGCCTTGTCGCTGTACCCTCCGGTCTCGTCCGTGGGCATCTGCGGACAGCCGGACCTTCGTGTGCGGCTTCACCAGGTAGGGAGACTTCAGCTTCATGCGGCCGTAGACGTAGCCTGCAAGCGAAGGCTGGCTCCAAAATACGAAAACGACGGGCTGCGTCGCAGACCGTCGTCCTTGGGTTTACGCGAGAGATTCTCGCATCAACTGCATTCGATGCGTCTAGACCGAGGCCGGCGGCTTCGGCGCCTCATCAGCCTTAGGCGTCACGGTGTGGGCCGTCTCACCCGGCTTGGTATTCGCGTTCGGCTCGTCGGTGATGCCCTTCATGCCGTCCTTAAAGCCGCGCAGGCCTTCACCCAGGCCCTTGCCGAGCTCCGGCAGCTTCTTGCCGCCGAACAGCACCAGCGCGATTCCAAGGATGATGAGGAGATGTGTTGGTTGGAAAAGATCGCCCATTGCGAATGCTCCCTGCTGACGACCTCGCACACACGCAGGCCGCAAGCTCTATTGTCGCACGTCCGCCGCGACTGAGAGCAGCGTTGTCGGCCATCTGGAGTCCGCAGGACAGGCTTCGCCTCCGGCGTATATCCTTGGAACGACGCACCGTTTCTGGCGCGCATTTCTGTATAGCGACGCGCCCCAGGCGCTCCAAACGAGGAAGATGCTCTTCAAGAATCTGACGCCTGTCTCTTTGCCCGGCCGCTCCGCCGGATGGTTTACCAGCTTCGCGCTTGCAGCGCTCCTCTCGAGCCTCCCGGCAATGGCCCAGAACGCCGCTCCCGGAACTGCCCCGATCCAGCAACCTTCTGCGCCCAGCACGACGAGTCAGCAGCCCGGCACTGCCGCTCCGGGCACTGCACCCATTCAGCAGCCTTCCACTTCGACGACCACCCCGCAGACCGGCAACGCCGCTCCTGGCACGGCGCCCATCACGATGCACAGCACGGCAGCCGCGCTCGCGCCCGGTAAGGGGCCGACCTACATGAATCGCTGGGACGTCTACGGCGGGCTCGCCTTCATGAACGGGCAGGCCGGACAGAACCTTCCGCAGCGCTTTAACATGGGCGGTGGCGAAGGCCAGTTCACTTACTGGATGACGCACAAACTCGGTATTGCCGGGGACTACCGCTTCGGCGCGGGCACGACGCCTGTCATCCGTAATCCCTATTACAACCGGGTGCTCGTGATGGAACACATGTTCGCCGGCGGCGTTCAGTACCGTGGGCCGCGCAACCGGTACGCTGCTATCAACTATCACGTGTTCGGCGGCGGTGATTACGGCATCTTCGACCACGCGGTACAGAACTATCCCGGCGGCAGCAAAGTTGCAGCCTGCCCGATTGGAGTTGGGGGACAGTCGAGCAGCATAGGCCTCTACTGCAACCACATCGCTCCATGGGGCGCGGTCGGCGGCAGCATCGACTTCAACCAGGGGCAGAAGTTCGCCGTGCGCCTGGCGCCGGACCTCACGTTCGAGCACTTCGGCACGGAGACCCGCGAGTTCTTCGGCATCTCGCTCGGCCTGCTCTATCGTGGCGGCCGACACTAACGGCTTCGCATTTCGCTAATCGTCGCCGCTCTCGCCCTCTTCGACCAGTGAGCTTACGCCCACCACGCCGAAGGTGATCGGCTCCGCGCCGGTCTGCTGGATGGTCGCGCGCATCGGGGTCCGCTGCCACTTCGCAGGCGCACACGCCGGGTGCGGAGCGTCGGGCTCCGGCCACGCGCTCAGCTTCTGCTGTACCACCGGCTTGCGCGCGCCGAGCTCGGCCACCACAGCCATCAGTCCACCCTTCACGGTCGTCGCAATGCCGCAGTACGCGGCGTAGTCCCGAAACCAGACGACGCTGGAGACCTGGGGATCGAAGTCCGGCAGATGCAGCGCCGTGACGTGTCCTGTCACACGGTCCACCATCAGCCACGGACCGGGCTGCCAGCTCCAATGCACCGCCTCGCCGGGCAGGCCGTCGTTCAGGTGGAGCGCACGCTGCACGACGAAGGTCCTGTCCGTCACCTCGTGGACCGGCCCCACCGTCCACTCGCGCTGCTTGTCGTCCACCATCAGCGGACGCACATGCAGACTGGTCGCGTCATCGTCCTTGGTATCCGGCGTCGCCTCGGGAGGCGTATAGGGCACCTTGCGGGTCGCTCCCAGCGCGACGGTATGCACCTTCGCTGCACCTGCGGCGAGCGGAGAAAGCAGAGCAAACAACAGCGGTGCGAAGGACCTGCGCGCCAGCAGCGCGCGAAACAACTGCATCCTGGACTGCATGGCGGCAGCGTAGCAGAGCCGCCCGCGCGGCTGCGCTCACACGATCGCGGGATACTGCCGCAAGCGCCCCGATGGCAGCTTGAGTCCCGCACCTGGAATCAGCAGTTTAGAGAGCCCGGTTCGCCGCGAGCGGAGACGCTTCGGAAGACCTGGCATTCCGATATCGCGGCCAGGCCAAGTTTCGGGCGGCTCCCGGCCGACCTCCTCGCCGCGTGGGCCGTTCTGAGAACGGATTTCGGCGGTTCGGCTTCCCACCGGGGTAGCTTTTCGGTTAGACTTACAAATGGTGTCTGCGTCTTGCGCCTCCCCTCCTGCAGCCTGGGACCGGGCAGAGTCACCAAGTCAGCAAAACCAGATTTTCACGCGAGGGGCTCAGCTCAATCGGCCCCTCGGAGGAGAGCGTTTGTCGAAGGAAGATGCGATTGAAGTAATGGCAACGGTCGTCGAGACCCTGCCCAACGCGCTGTTCAAGGTCGAGCTCGAGAATAAGCACCAGGTTCTCGCGCACGTCTCCGGGCGCATGCGCAAGAACTTCATCCGTATCCTCCCCGGCGACCGCGTGGCCATCGAGCTCAGCCCGTATGACCTCAGCCGCGGCCGCATCGTCTATCGCTACAAGTAGCAAATTGTTGTCAGTTGTCCGTTCTCGGTTTCAGTTTTGAGGCGGATCAGCAACGGACAACCCGAGAACTGAGAACTGGAGTTTTTTCGATGAAGGTCCGTGCATCTGTAAAACCGATCTGCGACAAGTGCAAGGTGATTCACCGTCGCGGTGTCGTTCGCGTCATTTGCGAGAACGCCAAGCACAAGCAGCGCCAAGGGTAGATGTTAGATCGCAGATGGTAGATGGTAGGGGCCTCACGGCGCTCTAAAATCTAAAATCTCCGAATCTAAAATCTGCTCTCCATGCGGCCCCACCGGGCGAGTTCGCCGAAGTCAAGGCGTGCGATGAACCCGGAGGAGGCAGAAACAAGGCCAGCCGCACAACGATGACCATTGCTCCCCGACAAGATTCCAGGAGCCCCAACCGAAAGGCACACCATGGCCCGTATTGCCGGCGTCGACCTGCCACCCAACAAGCAGGCACGCATCGCGCTCACGTACATCTATGGCATCGGCCAGCCCCGCGCCCTGAAGATCCTCGACAAGGCCGGCGTTGATCCCCACGCCAAGATGACCACGCTGGACGAAGACCAGCTCAACAAGATTCGTAACGTCATCGAGCAGGAAGGCGAGATCGAGGGCGACCTCCGCAAGGAGATCGGCCTGAACATCAAGCGCCTGATCGAGATTCAGTCCTACCGTGGCCTGCGCCACCGCCGCAGGCTTCCGGTCCGCGGCCAGCGCACCCACACCAACGCTCGCACCCGCAAGGGCCCGCGTAAGGGAACCATTGCCGGTAAGAAGAAAGCGACGAAGTAACCCATGGCGAAATCACAGAACAAGGGTACCGGCGCGAAGGTTGGCAAGAACAAGAAGTTCAAGAAGCGCGAGCGGAAGAACGTTCCATTCGGTCTTGTCTACATCCAGGCGAGCTTCAACAACACCATCGTCACCATCACCGACCAGCAGGGCAACACCATCAGCTGGAAGAGCTCCGGCTCGCTCGGCTTCCGCGGCTCCCGCAAGGGAACCCCGTTTGCCGCGCAGCAGGCGGCGATCAACGCAGCCAACGCCGCGCGCGACCACGGTCTGCGTTCGGTCGATGTCCGCGTCGCCGGCCCCGGCTCCGGCCGTGAGAGCGCCATCCGCGCCCTCGCCGCTGCGGGTATCGAGGTTCGCTCGATCCGCGACGTCACGCCGATGCCGCACAACGGCTGCCGTCCGCCGAAGCGCCGCAGAGTGTAAGTGGATGCCGAGATTCACCGTTGCGAGTGTCTCCAATGCGAAGACTTGCTGGGCTTGGTGAACGATCGCGTCTCGTAGTTGTTAGCGTTTCGCATGGGCTTTCATGGCGCACCAGGTTCGTGGTAGGGATCGTTTAAGCATCGCGTTTGATTGCTGGCATCGTAGATGTTCTTGCCGAATCGGCATAGCGAGCAACGTGAGACGGCAAGCAGTGTAGAATAAATCCGGATCGTGACGAAGGGCGCTGCCAGCCTGTAAAGCGATCGACAACTGAAGTTTAGGAGAAGAAACAAAATGGCACGTTATACCGGACCCGTCTGCCGCATGTGCCGCCGCGACGGTCAAAAGCTGTTCCTCAAGGGCGCGAAGTGTTTCACCGACAAGTGCCCCGTCGAAAAGCGCAACTTCCCCCCGGGCCAGCACGGCCAGTCGAAGAAGGTGAAGAAGCTCATCGGCTATGGTCTGCAGCTGCGTGAGAAGCAGAAGACCAAGCGCATCTACTTCACGCTCGAGACGCAGTTCCGCGCGTACTACGAGAAGGCCTCGAACAAGACCGGCGTCACCGGCGAACTGCTGCTGCAGCAGCTCGAAACCCGTCTCGACAACGTCTGCTACCGCCTTGGCTTCGCGATCTCGCGCCGCCAGGCTCGCCAGCTCGTGCGCCACGGCCACGTACAGGTCAACGGCCGCAAGGTCAACATCCCGAGCTTCCAGTGCAAGGTCGGCGATGAGGTTGCGATCCGCCAGGGCTCGAAGGAGCTCGCGGTGCTGCAGTCCTCGAAGGACTTCGCCTCCGGCCAGAATCGCGTCAACTGGATCGATGCCTCGCCTGAGAATCTCTCCGGCAAGATCATCGCTCTGCCCAAGCGCGAGGACATCAACCTGCCCATCAACGAGCAGCTCATCGTCGAGCTCTACTCCAAGTAAGAGGAAGGTTCTAGGTGCTAGGTACCAGGTTCTCGGACCCGGCAGTTAGCAACTAGAACCTAGTACCTCGAACCTAGAACGCCGCTTTACACCGCACCACCCCTGAACCACCGCAGAATGCTTCGCAGTGGCAGGAAGAAAGGACACACCATGCTTTGGAGAGGTTTCCAGAAGCCCAAGCGTCTCGCCGTCGACAGCGAAACTCTGACCAACAACTACGGCAAGTTTTCCGCGCAGCCATTTGAGCGCGGATTCGGCACCACGATCGGCAACGCGCTGCGCCGCACCCTGCTCTCGTCCATCGAGGGCGCGGCCGTCACCGCCGTCAAGATCGAGGGCGTGCTGCACGAGTTCCAGTCGATCACCGGCGTCGTCGAGGATGCGACCGACATCATCCTCAACTTGAAGCAGATTCCGTTCAAGCTCAACGGAGACGGTCCCAAGGCTCTCTATCTCCACGCCGACCAGGCCGGTGTCATCACCTCCGGCATGATCGAGGCTGACTCCGACGTCGAGATCCTCGATCCCGATGTCTACATCTGCACGATCTCGGAAGGCGGACGCATCGACATGGAGATGCGCCTCAAGCGCGGCCGTGGCTATGTCTCGGCCGATAAGAACTTCGACAGCGATCTCGGCATCGGCTTCATCCCGGTCGACAGCGTTCACTCGCCTGTCCGCAAGGTGAATTACCTCGTCGAGGCCGCGCGTCTCGGCCAGATCACCGACTACGACAAGCTCACGCTCGAGATCTGGACGAACGGGACTGTTCTCCCCGCGGACGCCCTTGGGCTTTCCGCGAAACTGCTGAAAGACCACATGAACATCTTCATCAACTTCGAGGAGGAGATGGAGACCGGCGGTCTTGCCGACCACGATGGCCCGGCGATCCGCAACGAGAACCTGAACCGTTCCGTTGAGGAGCTTGAGCTTTCGGTGCGCAGCTACAACTGCCTCAAGAACGCCAACATCGCGACCATCGGCGAGCTGATCCAGAAGACCGAAGCCGAGATGCTGAAGACCAAGAACTTCGGCCGCAAGAGCCTTAACGAGATCAAGGAAATCCTTGCTCAGATGGGTCTCTCGCTCGGCATGAAGATCGACGAGAACGGCAACCCGGTCCCGGGCCCGACCTCCGTTCTTCCCGCCGCCACACTCGCCGCCAGCTACGGCGCGTTCGACGACGAGGACGAAGAGGACGAGGACTTCGAGCCGGTCAACGAGACGGAAACGTTCTAGTCCGGTTCACCATAATTCGGGTGCCCCATTCATCGCGCAGCTTTATCGCGCGATGAGTGGGGATCCAAACCACGCATCACCGATGCACACCGGCTGACAGCTGAAGCTGAGCCGAAGGAGACGAAGCATGCGCCATCGTAAGGGCGGTTTCAAACTAGGCAGAAACACCAGTCACAGAAGGGCGTTGCTTCGCAATCTGGTAACGTCCATCATCATCAACGATCGCGTCCACACGACGGTCACCAAGGCGAAGGCCTCGCGTCCGCTGGTTGAGCGCATGATCACTCTCGGCAAGAACGGCAGCGTGCACGCGCGCCGTCAGGCGCTCGCGTACCTGATGACGCCAGAGTCCGTCGATCGCCTCTTCTCGACCGTTGCTCCGCGCTACGCCGACCGCAACGGCGGCTACTCGCGGATCGTGCGCACCGGCCCCCGCAAGGGCGACGCCGGCGAGATGGCCTTCATCGAGCTGCTCGGCGCCGAGAAGGAACTGAACGAGAAGGCGCAGAAGCGCGCCGACGCTCGTCAGAAGCGCCGCGAGGAGCTGCAGAAGCAGCTGGACGAGCACAGTGCCGTCAACGACGGCAGCGACCCGAACGCGCAGCCCTAAGCTGCACTGCACATTGCCATCAACGAAGGCGCGCCACTCGGCGCGCCTTCTCCTTTGTCGACCGGGCCTCCTCTGCTCCGATCCTGCCTGCGCTACACTAACCCCGAATGCCCATCGTCGAACTGCACAATATTCGCAAGGTCTACGACACCAAGGTCGCCGTCGAAGGCCTTTCGCTCACGATCGAGCCCGGCACGATGTTCGGCCTCCTCGGCCCGAACGGCTCCGGAAAGACCAGCTCCATCCGGATGATGATCGGCATGACCGTGCCGGACTCCGGCACCGTCAAGCTCTTCGGTCAGCCCTTCTCTCGCGCGCTGCTCCATCGCGTCGGCTATCTGCCCGAGGAGCGCGGCCTCTACAAGAAGATGAAGGTGCTCGATCAGCTCACCTTCCTCGGCCAGCTCCACGGCCTCGACGAAGTCCACCTCGCGCCAGCGCGCCCGCTCCTGGTGCGAGCGCATGCAGATCACCGAAGCGATCGACAAAAAAACCGAAGAGCTCTCCAAGGGCATGCAGCAGAAGATCCAGTTCATCGCCGCCCTCCTGCATGAGCCCGAGCTCGTCATCATGGACGAGCCCTTCAGCGGCCTCGACCCCGTCAACGCCGAGCTGCTCATGAGCACACTCGTCGACCTCCGTGCGCAAGGCAAAGCTGTGCTCTTCTCCACCCACCGCATGGACCAGATCGAGAAACTCTGCGACGCGATCGCCCTCATCTACCAGGGCAGGCTCGTCCTCTCCGGCTCCATGCGCGAGGTCAAATCGCGCTATCCGCGCAATCGCGTGCAGGCCGTCTTCTCAGGAGACGACACCTTCCTGCGCAGCCCGCACGTCACTGAAGCGCGCAACTACGCCGGGATCGCCGAGATCACGCTGCGCTCACCGGAAGATGCCCAGCCGCTGCTCGTCGAAGCTGTAACGCGCGGAACGCAATTCACCCGCTTCGAAGTGATGGAGCCGACGCTCGAAGAGATATTCATCACTACCGTGAAAGCCACACCTGAGTTCGAAGAGGCCGGAGGGGTTCATGCCTAGCAGTCTGCAAAACGTCTGGCTCATTGCGCGCCGGGAGTACATGGAGCGCGTGCGCACCAAGGGCTTCATCCTCGCGACCATTCTCATCCCCTGCTTCATGGCCTTGCTCGTAGGCGGCAGCGCATTCTTCGCGTCGCGCACCAAGACCAACTCGCACATCGCCGTCGTTACGTCAGACCGCACCCTCGGCCAGGACCTCAAGCATCAGCTGGAGACTGGCAAAGAGAGCGACATGACCGTCGACGTCATGCAGCCCTCCGCGGCAACTCGCGCCGGCCTCGATGCGCAGCTCCACACGAAGGCCTCGCAGCTCGCCGGCTACCTCTGGATCACTCCGCCGCCACAACCCGGCGAGCGCCCGCACTTCGAATACCACGCCCGCTCCGCCGGAGACATCGCAACCGAAGGTGCAATCGAAGACGGCCTGCACCGCGTGCTCACGCGCGAAAACCTGCTCAGCCGCGGGTTGAGCCAGGCGCAGATCGATCAGATTACCGCGCCGATTAACATTGACACCAGCTCCAGCGGCAACACCACCGTCGCTTTCTTCGTCGCGTACATCTTCTTCTTCCTGATGTACATGGTCATCATGCTCTACGGCATGAACACGGCGCGCAGCATCATCGAAGAAAAGACCAGCCGCGTATTCGAAGTCCTGCTCGCCACCATCAAGCCGGAACAACTGCTCGCCGGCAAGATCATCGGCGTCGGCGCCGTCGGGGTCACGCAGGTCGGCGTCTGGATGATCGCTGCGGCCCTTCTCGCATCCAGCGGCATGGCCGCGCATCTGGGCGGCGGAGCCGGCAGCGTGCATGGCGTCCTCAGCGGAGCCCAGATCGGCTTCTTCATTCTTTACTTCATCTTCGGATTCCTCATCTATTCGTCCGTCGCCGCCGCGCTCGGCGCCATGACCAACTCCGAGCAGGAACTGCAACAGCTCAACATGTTCCTCGTGCTCCCGCTCGCGTTCTGCATGGTCATGCTGTTCCCCACGGTGCGCGCGCCGGACTCTACCCTTGCGCAGGTCATCTCGCTGATCCCGTTCTGCTCGCCGCTGCTCATGAACTTCCGCACCGCGCTGACAGCCGTACCCGCCTGGCAGATCATCCTCTCCGTCGTGCTCATGTCGATCACGATTGCCATCACTGTCTGGATCTCCTCGCGCATCTACCGCATCGGGATCCTCATGTACGGCAAGCGCCCCAACCTGCCCGAGATCATCCGCTGGCTCAAGTACAGCTAACGCGAACCTGACGCACCAGGCGCATGGAGATCGATCTCGCCCAGCTCGACAGCAGCGCAAACGCGGGCGATCTCCTTCGCGCGGAAATCTGCATCATCGGCGGCGGCATCGCCGGCCTCACACTCGCGCAGAAACTCGTCGCGCTCGGCCACGACGTCCTGCTTCTCGAATCCGGCGGCCGCACACCCGCCGCCTTCACGCCCATCCAGCAAACCGGCCACCCGCATCCCGGGACCAGCGAGTCCCGCCCGCGCGCACTCGGCGGGACATCGCTCACCTGGGGCGGCCAACTCCTGCCGCTCCCGTCGCACGCGGCCTGGCCTATCTCCTCCGCAGAGCTCGCCCCCTTCACCGCCGAAGCCGAACATCTTCTCGCCGTCGACTCGCTTCCATACCCCGCGCGCTGAGTTCTTCGCGCAAACGCACCAAGCCTCGCCCGCTCTGCTCCATCAGCTTCCAGAGCTCTCCGCAACACTCTCCAAATTCACACCGTTCTCGCATCGCAACCTTGCCAACACACTCGGCGCAAAACTCCGCACCCACTCCAAAGCACGCATCGCTCTCCACGCGCACGTCACCGAACTCCTCCTCACGTCGTCGCGCGATCGCATCGAAGCCGCGCTCATCAGCACACGCCAATGGCAAAACCCAGCGCATCGAAGCCACGCAGTTCATCCTCGCGGCGGGCACCATCGAAACCGTCCGCCTCCTGCTCGCCTCGCGCTCCGTCGCTCCTCAAGGCGTCGCCAATCAGCACGACCAGGTCGGCCGCAACTTCCACGACCACCTCACCGTCACCGCCGCAACGCTTCGCAACCCCGCTCGCGTGCAACTGCTCAACGCACTCCGCCCCTGGCTTCATCGCGGCACGCTCCACAGCCTCAAGCTCTCTGCCTCGCGCGAACTCGAAACCGAACTCAACCTGCTCCCGGTCCTCGCGCACCTCACCATCGACGAACCCGACGACTCCGGCATCGGCGTCCTCCGCACGCTTCTCCGCGCACGCCAGCAGCACAATCTCGCCCCAGCTCTCCGCGCCTCACTCCCGCAACTCCCAAGCGCATTCGCCGACGCCGCACGCCTCGCGCTCGCCGCGCGAATGCAGCACCGCCGCTACGTCTCGCCGCGCGCCACCGTCGAGCTCCGCCTCAACGCCGCCCAGCGCACACCCTCCGCCTCCCGCATCACGCTCTCACCCGAAGCCCAACCAATTCTCGACTGGCGCATCGACCCCGCCGAGCTCGCCACGCTCCGCTCCTTCGCGCAACACCTCCGCACCCACCTCAACGTCGACGGCATCGACTGGAACCCATCTCTCCTCACGCCCGAACTCACCGCGCCCGTCCCCAACCTCGACGACGCACGTCATGCCATGGGCGGAGCCTCCATGGGCCACGATCCCCACACCTCCGTCGTCGACACCGATCTCCGCACACACGGCATCACGAATCTCTTCATCGCCTCCGCCGCCGTCTTCCCCGACGGCACGCCCCAGCTCCCCACACTCCCGCTGATGGCCCTCACCCTCCGCCTCGCGCACCACCTTCACAAGCTAACTCCCTAACTCCTAACTCTCTAACTCGCTCTCCCCGCTACACTAGCCTCGTGCCTGCCTTCACGCGCAAGCAGCGAATCCTGCTCGCCGTCATCCCGCCCATCGCCGCGCTGCTCATTCGCGCGCTCGGCGCGACGCTCCGCTACCGCGACATCAACGCACTTGATGCCTCAGGTCAGCGCGTTCCCGTCGGCATCGAAATCCCCGGCCCCGTCGTCTTCGCCTTCTGGCACCGCACACTGCTTGTTTGCGCGCACCGCTTCCGCAACAAGCAGATCGCCATCCTCATCTCCCCGTCGTTCGACGGCGAGCTCATCGCCCGCACCGTCGCGCTCCTCGGCTTCCATCCCGTGCGCGGCTCCTCCTCGCGCGGCGGCGCCTCAGGCCTCCGCGCCATGGCCCAGGCCTACACCGAAGGCCACCGCTGCGCCTTCACCGCCGACGGCCCACGCGGTCCCAACATGGTCGCGAAACCCGGCCCCGTGCAACTTGCGCAGCTCACCGGCGCCACCTGGATCGGCGCCTACTACGCCCTCCCCAACCGCCGCTGGGAGCTCAACTCCTGGGACCGCTTCATGATTCCGAAACCCTTCTCCACCGTCACCTTCACCTGGCCCCCACACGTCGCCCCCGACCTCACCGCCGTCCAGCACGCCCTGGACGAAGCCGTCCGCATGACCGAGAACATCAACTCCTGATTTCCTAACTCCTGACTCCTAACTCTCTTCATGCTCGTCTCCGACTTCCACTACGATCTCCCCGAAGAGCTCATCGCGCAGCACCCGCCTGCCATGCGCGGCGCCAGCCGCATGCTCACGCTCTCCCGCTCCACCGGCGAATTCGCCGACCATCTCTTCGCCGACCTCCCGCAACTCCTCGCCCCCGGCGACCTCCTCGTCCTCAACAACTCCCGCGTCCTCCCCGCGCGCCTCTACGCCACGCGCGCCGGCCTCCGCACGCAGCACAACTCACCCGACCCCACCGGCCTCATCGAAGTCCTCCTCACCGAGCACATCGCCTCACCGGAAGGCCACAACGACTGGCGCGCGCTCGTCCGCCCCGCCAAAAAAGTCCAACCCGGCGAAACGCTTCTCTTCCACCAAACCGCATCGGCCGAACCAGCGCTGACCGCGACCATCCTCTCCGCCGGCGACTTCGGCGAGCGCACCCTCCGCTTCGCTCCCACGCCCGACTTCATCGCCACCGTCGAGCGCATCGGCCACATGCCGCTGCCGCCCTACATCCACCGCGACAAGCACCAGCCCGACTCCGCCGAAGACCGCGAGCGCTACCAGACCGTCTACTCTCGATCATCAGGCTCCGCCGCCGCTCCCACCGCCGGCCTCCACTTCACACCCGAAATCCTCGCGCAGCTTCAATCACGCGGCGTCGAGCTCGCGTACATCACGCTCCACGTCGGCCTCGGCACATTCCAGCCCGTCCGCGTCGCAGACACACGCGACATCCGCCTGCACTCCGAGCCCTACACGCTCTCCGCCGAAACCGCGCACGCCCTCAACACCGCACACGCCGCCAACCGCCGAATCATCGCCGTCGGCACCACCACCACCCGCACGCTCGAGCATCTCGCCCGCAGCTTCGAATCCGCGCACGGCCCACTCACACCCACCAACCCACTCCTGCTCGAACCCCACTCCGGCTCCACAAACCTCTTCCTCTCGCCCGCACCCGACGGCGACGCCGCCTTCAAACTCGTCCGCGGCCTCATCACCAACTTCCACCTGCCCGAATCCACGCTGCTCATGCTCGTCAGCGCCTTCGCAGGCCGCGAGCCCGTCCTCCGCGCCTACGCACACGCCGTCGCCGCACGCTACCGCTTCTTCAGCTACGGCGACTGCATGCTCATCACCTGAGCGGATATCAATGCTTCTGCACGCGATCCTGAAACTGCTCAATCAACGCATGCACCGTCGACGGCCACGGCCGGTCCGGCTGCCCCGTATAAGTCTCCGCCCACAACAGCGTGCCGCGCGGATTCCCCGGCGCGGCCGCATAAATCCTCAGGGTCGCCAGCGGCTCACCCGCCGGCCCGATGTGGACCCCGGTCGACTGCATTGGAATCAGCAGAAAAGTTAAATCACCCTCCTGCCCGTCGGACGCCACTCTCTTGCCGAGCTCCCCAACCAACTCGCGCATCTGCCGCGCCGTAAACCGGTCCAGCGATTGTGTCTCCACACCAACCGTCTCGGCCCTGTTCAAGCGGTCCACAAAAGCCTGCCAGTTGCACGTGTACACCTGTTTCTGGAGCGTGCATCCCGGCGCCGCATTCTCACTCTGCGCCATCGCTGCCTGACCAACAAGCAGCGCTCCCATCATCACGACAACGACACTCATCAGCCGGCCTGTCATACCTGCACTCTAGCCCACACCTGCATCAAGGCGCCATCCTCGATCTCATGCCCGGCAGCTGCTACTGCGCCTCACGTGTGCTGTGAAAGAAAACCACCTTCCACGCGCCGCCGTCACGGCGCAGCACCGCAGACTCCAGCCACTTCACCGGCATCACTGCCGCACCCGGTTCCTGCTGCACTGACCCATCGTTTACATACGCAATCCACGCCTCATCACAGTGCACATGCACATCCGGCTGCGTGACGCTCCACACGTACTTCGCGCCTTTCGCATGCGCCTGGGCAATCAGCTTCATGATTGCGTCGCCATCAAAGCGCTGCCCGCTGTCATACATGTAAAACCCCGGCTCGACGAGCGTGTTGAACGCCTTCACATCATCGTTCGTCGCCGCCGTAAACATCGACCGAACAGTCTGCACGACGGCCGCATCATCGCCCGGCCGCGCCGCACAGCTCTGCGCCCCAGCCGAACACGCCATCATCGCCATCGCCGCACACACCACCACAACCGATGCGCCTCGTACCATGCTTCACCTCGCTTGATTAAATTCACGCCACGGTACCACAAACCCGCGTCCGCGAGAGCCATCGTCATCAGCCCCCATCCGCCGTACCATCGGATACATATGCCGCGCGCGCCCCAAACCCAACCCACCCAACCCAACGCATCAGGCACCGCAAAGCCGCCCGTCTACCTGCTCGACACCATGGCGTTCATCTTCCGCGCCTATCACGCCATGCAGCGCTCGCGCCCCATGTCCACGCGCACCGGCATTCCCACCGCGGCCACCTACGTCTTCGTCAACATGCTGAACAAGCTGCGCAAGGACTTCAACCCCGAGTTCCTCGCAGCCGTCTACGACGTCGGCGCTCCCGTCCACCGCGACGCCCTCGCCCTCCAACTGAAGGACGTCAAAAAGTTCAACATCAAAACCCAGCAGTTCGAAGCCACCGAGTACGGCGGCTACAAAGCCAACCGCGTCGAAACTCCGCCCGACCTCATCCAGCAGCAGCCCTACATCCGCCGCGCGCTCGAAGCCTTCCGCATCCCCATCCTCTACTACGAGGGCTTCGAGGCCGACGACGTCATCGGCACGCTAAGTTGTCAGCTCTCCGCCCTGGGCCATCACGTCTTCGTCGTCTCGTCCGACAAGGACATGATGCAGCTCGTCAACGAAAACGTCTCCATCCTCAACCCCACCAAAGACAACCTCATCCTCGACCCCGCCGGCGTCGAGCAGACCCTCGGCATCCCGCCGCAAAAAGTCATCGACGTCATGGCCCTCCGCGGCGACTCCATCGACAACATCCCCGGCGCGCCCGGCATCGGCGACAAAGGTTCCATCGAACTCATCCAGCAGTTCGGCACCGTCGAAGCCGCCATGGACGCGGCCGTCAACACACCCGACGCCATCAAGCGCAAAACCTACCGCGAGTCGCTCGCCAACAATCGCGACAACATCCTGCTCTCCAAAGAGCTCGTCACCATCCACACCGCCGTGCCCATCGAAGCCAACCTCGACGCTATGCGCACGCAGCCCGTCGACGCCGCCGCCGCCCGCGCCCTCTTCACCGAGCTCGAATTCACCACGCTCCTCAAAGAACTCATTCCGGACGTCGACGCCGCCCCCACGACTTACACGCTCAACGCCGACGCAAACGAACTCGCGCAGCTCCTCACCGAAGCGCGCAAACAAAATCACCTCGCGCTCGCGCTCGCCGAAACCCAGCAGGCCCTCACCGAAGAATCACGCGCCGAACCCAGCGATCCCAACGCCAACCCCGACATCGAAACCGAGCCCGAGCCCGAAGCGCCGCAAACAATGTCGCTCTTCGGCAATCCGGATCAAGCGCCATCAGCTTCAAACGCGAACTCTACCCTCTACCCTCTACCCTCGACCCCCTCGCCCGACCCCGCCTGCCGCCTCGGCCTCTCCACCACCCCCACCCACGCCATCGAAGTCTCCCTCGACACCCCCGGCCTGCGCGAAGCCCTCGCCGACCCCACCCTCCCCAAGCAGGTCCACGACCTCAAAGCCGTCCTCCGCGCGCTCGAGCCCCACAACGTCACGCTCGCCGGCCCCATCACCGACGTCATGCTCCAGAGCTACCTCATCAACCCCACGCACGGCTCCCACACACTCGTCGACATCTCCGCCCGCACCACCAGCCGCGCGCTCCTGCACCAGCCCACCAAAGAAAATCCCAACGACCCCAAGCGCCTCCCGGAAGCCGCCGCCGCCATCACCCGCCTCGCCGCCGCCCTCTCCGACCAGCTCGCCGAATCCGCTCCCATCGAGCACAACATTCCCGCAGACCAGCCCCGAACTTGGCGGCGCGGTCACATCAGAAATGCTCTTCGCCGATCAGCAGAAGCCAGCAAAAAAATCTGCGAAGAAATCGAAGACACAATCCGCCGCAACGACTACCCCTCAGCGAATCCGCCACCCTCCTCGACGTCTACCACCACATCGATCTCCCGCTCGTCCCCGTCCTCCTCCGCATGGAGCAGACCGGCGTCCGCATCGACCCCGCGCTCCTCCGCGAGCAATCCTCCCGCCTCGCCGTCCAGATCGACGACCTCGCCGAGCGCATCTACGCCGCATCCGGCCACAGGTTCAACGTCGCCTCTCCCAAGCAGCTCGGCGACGTCCTCTTCAACAAGATGAATCTCCCCAAGCCGCTCAAGTACGGCAAGGGCAAAGTCGTCTCCACCGCGCAGGACGTCCTCGAAGACCTCGCGCCCGACTATCCCATCGTCCGCGACGTCCTCGAGCATCGCCAGCTCTCGAAGCTCAAAGGCACCTACCTCGACGCACTCCCTTCACTCGCGGATAAAGATCAGCGCATCCACACCACCTTCAACCAGGTCGGCACCGCCACCGGCCGCCTCTCCTCCACGAACCCCAACCTGCAGAACATCCCCATCCGCACCGCCGTGGGCCGCGAAATCCGCGCCGCCTTCATCGCCGCGCCCGGCAACCTCCTCATGTCCGCCGACTACTCGCAGATCGAGCTCCGCCTCATGGCCCACTTCTCCCAGGACCCACTGCTCGCTCGACGCCTACCGCACCGGCAAAGACATCCACACCCTCACCGCCGCCGAGGTCTTCGAAGTCGACCCCGCCACCATGAGCAAAGAAACCCGCGCCCGCGCCAAGGCCGTCAACTTCGGCATCGTCTACGGCATCTCGCCCTTCGGCCTCGCCGCGCAGCTCAACATCGATCAGCGCACCGCCCGCGACTACATCGACAAATACTTCGACCGCTACAAGGGCGTCTCCACCTTCATCGAAGCCACGCTCGATCAAGTCCGCCGCACGCAATCCGTCCGCACCGCCTTCGGCCGCGTCCGCCCCATCCCCGACATCCACTCCCGCAACCCCAACCAGCGCGGCTTCGCCGAGCGCACCGCCATCAACACCCCGCTGCAAGGCACCGCCGCCGACCTCATCAAAATCGCCATGATCCGCATCGACGCCGAGATCACCCGCCGCAATCTCCGCTCGCGCATGACTCTCCAGGTCCACGACGAGCTACTCTTCGACGTCGTCCCCGACGAAGCTGAAGAGATGACGGAACTCGTCCGCACGCAAATGGAATCAGCCGCGGAATTCTCCGTCCCCATCGTCGCTGAGGTCGGCGTCGGTCAGAACTGGCGCGACATCAAATGAAGTCAGCTGCCTCCGCGGACATCCTGTCATTGCCACGCTCGACGAATGATGCACAGGCTAAAGCCCGCGGCCCTCGCTACGTAGAGAGGAACTCGGGGTGGCCTCGCCTCACGCCACGGGTACAGCCACAACAAGCTGCGGCGTATCCACCGCTCTCCGCCACGTAACCCAAACCCCGAGCCCAAGCAGCACAAGCAGCGGAAGCATGAGCACGCTGCCCTCCGGCCCTGTCGGTCCGCCACTCCACACCGCCCGTCCGGCCGGGTGCGACGCGAACAGCTGCCCCTTGCTGGCCAGCCCGCTGTTCGACACGCCATACAAGTACGACTGCGCCCAATCCCATCCTGCGTGCATGCCCACCGCCCAATATAAAGATCCGGTCAGCCGCAGGCTCAGGCAGAAAACCATCGCGGCCAGCACCACTGAAACAATCCCCACTATCGACTCACCGCCGTTCGGCAGATGTGCCAAGCCGAACAGGACAGAAAGCACCAGCGCAGCCCACCAGAATCCGATCCCGCGTGCCAGCGTGAACTGCAGATACCCGCGCAACAATCCCTCTTCAAACAGGCCAGTGAACAGCGCAATCAGGCCCCATTGCAGGCCGAAGCTCCACGCCTCCGCTCCATGCAGCCGTTGCCCGTCAAATACCAGAAACCCGCTCATGTTCAGCGTCAGCACCAGCATCGAAAGCGTCGCAACGCCGGTCACAATTCCCCAGACAAAACGAGACAGCATTCGTTGTCCGGTGAATCCATACGACAGCACCGGCCGCTTCTCCAGCTTTGCCATCACGGCCGTTGCTACCAGCACCAGCACGGCGGGCATCGCAGTCGCGAGAATCGCCGACCACAGATGCGCAGGGTCCTTGGCATGGAGCGCATGCAGTACATGGTCAACCGGAACGCGCGTCGCCACGGCCTGCCCGACGATCAGCAGAACGAATATCAACGCTCGCCATCCCGGGCGCATCCCCTCCGCGCCGCTGAAGATGCTGCGTCGCTCTGCATGGACGGAGATCGCACTATCCGGCCGTTCTTGATCGTTCGCAATCATTTCGTGACGCCTCATATCTGCTTGTCAGCAAAGTGCTATACGCAAACCGAGTGCGAAATGTGCCATTTTTAATTGGCTTTGTCTTGCCGCTCGTTAGCAGAGGCCCGTGAAGCGCATCTATCTTGGTGAGACCGCAGCCCGAACCGATTCGGGCGCGGCAGGAGATCGACGTGTCAGAACAGAAGGAAGCCCCCATCACTCGCGCGCAACTCATCGACGCACTCAATGAAGACCTCTCGCGCGAGTACCAGGCCATCATCAGCTATGTGAATTACTCGCAGGTGCTCAAAGGCGCGGCCTATATGAGCATCGCCGACCAGCTCGAGATCCACGCCAAACAGGAGCTCGACCACGCCCTCAAGGTCTCGAACGCCATCGACTATCTCGGCGGCATGCCATCCGTCACGCCCAAGCCCGTCAAGACCTCCGAAAAAGCTGAAGACATGCTCAAGTTCGACCTCGACAACGAGCGTGTCACCATCGCCAACTACCGCCGCCGCCTTCGTCAGTGCGACGCCCTGAACGAGTTCGCCATCGGCGAGACCATCCGCGAGATCCTCGTCGATGAACAGGACCACCTCACCGACCTCGCCACCGCCCTCGGCATAGATCCACCCGACCCCGGCATCGCCGATTAACCGGCCGGCAGCGCGCAACCTCACAAGCGCACGGTTCAAGACTCCCCGGATGGTAGCCTTGCCGCTATCACAATCTCCGGGGAGTCTGCATGCCTCTGTTGCGTTCTGCCGCTTCACTCTGTCTCACTGTTGTCGCCGCACTCGCCGGAGCCCAGGCTCCGCAATTTCCCGCGCCCGGCCCGAAGCCGACGGTAGCGCCCATCCCCCTGCCACCCCCGAACCCAAAGAACCCGCCGCAGCTCACCGCGCAGGACCTCACCGCATTTCTCGATGGCTTCCTTCCGCTGCAACTTCAGCGCGATGATGTCGCCGGCGCGACGATCTCGGTCTATCAGAACGGCCAGCCGCTCATCCTCAAGGGCTACGGCTACGCCGACTTCAAAAAGAAAACGCCCGTCGATCCAGTTGTAACGACCTTCCGTCCGGGCTCCATCTCAAAGCTCTTCACCTACGTCTCGATGATGCAACTCGTCGAACAGGGAAAGCTCAATCTCGACACAAACATTCAGCAGTATCTGGACTTCAGGATCAACCCCGGCCCGCGCGGCATCGGCGACGCGCCCATCACACTCCGCAATCTCGCCACGCACACCGCGGCTTTGAGGAGGAGCTGCACGACTTCGGCTCGGATAAATCCGGCAAACTGCCACTCGACATCCGCACGTTTCTCATCCGCAACCAGCCACACCGCTTCGCCGCTCCCGGCAAGGCGCTCGCATACTCGAACTACGGCATCACGCTCATCGGCTACATCGTGCAGCGCGTCTCCGGAGAGCCCTTCGCTTCCTACGTGCAGCATCACATCTTCACGCCGCTCGGCATGACGCACTCCACATTCGTGCAGCCGCTTCCCGCCGGCTTCGTCGCCACAAAGGGCTACCTGCACACCTCGGATCCGGACACGGGCTTTGAAGGAGTCACCGAAGTTCCCGCCGGCGGACTCTCATCCACCGCAGCCGACATGGCCATCTTCGGCCAGATGCTGCTCGGGCATGGCACCTACAAGGGTGCGCAGATCCTCACGCCTGCCTCCGTTGCGCAGTTGCTGACTCCCCAATTCAAGCCCGCAGCCGCCGTAATGCCATGGGATCTCGGCTTCTACGATGACGACCGAAACAGCATCCGCTTCATCGGGCACGGTGGCGATCTGCTCGCCTGTCACTCGCAGTTCTGGATCGAGCCGACGCACGGCCTCACCTTTTTCATCAGCTACAACTCGCAGGGCGCCGCTCAGCATGCCCGGCAGGAGCTCTTCGATGCCTTCGTGGACCGCTATCTTCCCGGGCCACCGAATCCGCACCCAGCCTACGTGAAACTCACGGCGAAGCAGCTCGCGCCCTACACCGGATACTTCCTCAGCTCGCGCCGCGAAGACTCAACGATCTTCCGGCTCAGAGGTCTGCAGTTGAAAGAGATCAAGGCCACAAAGGACGGCACACTCACCATCTCGACCGCAAAAGACTTCTACGGCCATCTCATCGACTTCCACCCGATCGGCAATGATTCTTTCTACGACGAGGACGACCAGAGTGCGATCCACTTTGAACGCGACGCGCACGGGCGAGTGACCGGCTACGCTAGCCCGAGCCATTCGGACCGCGCCCCGCTGCTCGAGTCCGGTCTGTGGCTGAACGTGCCGCTTGCGCATCGCGCTCGTCACAATGCTGCTGCTCGTCATCGCTGCTCTTGTGCGCACCTTCCGTCGTATATTCCAGCGCAAACGAGCCAGGCTCGTTCCGCAGCCCGGCACAGCATGGGCCACGCGCCTCATGCAGATTGCTGCCTGGCTCGTGCTTGTGGTCCTGATAGACCTCGCCTGCATGACGGCGCATTTTTCTGAGGTCACGAGCTTCTACCAGATCGGCCATCTCGGCCCGTGGCTGCGCGATCGAGGTTCTGCTCGCAACGTATCGCATTCATCGGGCTCGTCGCCGCTTTCGTCAGCAGCCTTCGCGCGCTGAGCCGGCCGCTGCGCCTGATCACCAAGCTGAAGTTTGTGATCGTCGCATTTTCCTGCGTCTATCTCGGCTGGTTCCTGTTGTTCTTCCACCTGATTGGAAGCCCCACCCGCTACTAGACGCCCAAGCTCCGCGCGAATCGCATTCGCGATTGCATCCGCATGCCGCCGCATCGCCGTCTCACTCTCGGCCTCGATCATCACCCGCGCCAGCGCTTCCGTGCCGGAGTAGCGAATCACAACCCTCCCGGAATCCTTCAGCTCGTCCTCTGCCGACCGGATCGCAGACGCGACCGTAGGAATCTTGTCGAGCGGCCTCTTCTCCCGCACCTTCACATTGACGATCACCTGCGGATAATTCTTGAGATCAGCAATCAGCTCGCCCATCGTCTTACCCGAACGGTGCACCAGATCCAGCACCACCAGCGCCGTGAGCAGACCATCACCGGTCGTCGCGCGGGCAGGGAAGAGGATGTGCCCGGACTGCTCGCCGCCAAGCGATGCCCCACTCTTCTTCATCTCTTCAAGCACATACTTGTCGCCCACCGGCGCGCGCAGCATCGAGATCCCCGACCGCTTCAACGCGGCCTCAAAGCCCATATTCGACATCGTCGTCGCGACGACCACATCACCCGCCAGCTCGCCGCGCGCCTGCAGGTCGCGCGCGCACGCGAGCATCACCGCATCGCCGTTCACTACATTGCCATGCTCATCCGCAAACAGCGCACGGTCGGCATCGCCATCGAAAGTAAAACCAAGCGTCGCGCCACGTTCCTTCACCTCGCGCGCCACAACTTCAGGATGCAGCGCACCGCAGTTCGCATTGATGTTGCGCCCATCCGGCGACGCATGCGTCACCTCGACCGTGCCCTTCAGCGAATCGAACAGCTGCGGCGCAATTACGCTCGCCGCACCATTCGCACAGTCGATCACCACGCAGCGATTATCGAGCGAAATTCCCGGCACCGCGCTCAGCAGAAACTGCACATACTCGCGGCGAAACTCCTCGTTCACGGCGGGCAGCGCATCGTTGTCTGCACCCTGGTCCCTGGCCCCTGGACCCTGTTCCAGCACACGCTCAATCTCGCCTTCAATCTCGAGCTCCACCTCATCGGGCAGCTTGTACCCGTCTCCGCCGAAGACCTTGATGCCGTTGTCCTGCCACGGATTGTGTGAAGCCGAAATCACCACGCCCGCACTGAACCCATGCTTCTTCGCGAGAAATGCAACCGCCGGCGTCGTGATCACGCCCGCAAACTCGACAGCAGCGCCCGCCTCGCCCAGCCCATTCATCAGCGTGGATGCGATCCACGGCCCGCTCTCGCGCGTATCCATCCCGAGCACAACGCGCACCGGCGCCCTCCGCTCCGCGAGCTTGCGACCCAGCGCAACTCCAACCGCATGAATCGTTCGTGCGTCGAGCGGCGCCTCTCCCGCAACCGCGCGAATCCCATCTGTCCCAAACAGCTTGCGCATCCTGCACTCCGTGGCCTGAGGTGTCGTCTTCGATGCTAGCGGATTGTGCCCGCACGTGCGCTACGTCTTCCGAACTACCGTTGCCTGCAGGCTGCCCTGGTGCAGCCGCGCCGAAATCTCCTCGCCCTCGCGCACTTCGCCGCTCGAGCGCAGCAGTCGCCCGTCCGGTCCATACACCAGCGCATACCCACGCTCCAGCACACGCACCGGACTCAATGCATTCAGCTTCGACCCCGCGCGCTCGAGCTCGTTTTCGCGCCTGGTCACAATCGTTCGCCCGACGCTGTACAGCCGCACCCGCAGTGCCTCAAGCCGCCGCGCGTTCTCGCGCAGACGCATCGCCGGATCGTGCCTGCGAAGCCGCGCCTCCAGCCGAAACGTACGTTCGCCCGCCACTCGCAGCCTCCGCGCAACCGCATTGTTCAGCCGCAGATCGATCTCATCGAACCGTTGCGCCCGCCGCTCAATCGCATCGCGCACCCGCCGCAGCACCATCTCCGCACCCAGCCGCGTCACACGCTGCCGCGCCCGCAGCATCTCGTAGCGTCCGGCACGCACCAGGCGCGCCTCTAACCGCTCCACGCGCTCCTCAATCCGATGCTGCGCGGCGGTCACCATCTCCGCGGCAGCGGACGGCGTCGGCGCGCACACATCAGCCGCTGCATCCGCAATCGTCGAATCCGTCGCGTGGCCCACGCCCACAATCACCGGCACCGTACACGCAGCAATCGCCCGCGCAACGCGCTCATCGTCGAAGCCATGCAGGTCCTCCCAGCTTCCACCGCCGCGCGCCACGATCACAACGTCCGCGCGATCCGCATGCCGGGTGAACCACCGCACACCCGCCGCCACTTCAACCGCACACCGCGGCCCCTGCACAGACGCCGGATAGATCAGCAGGTTCACCGCCGCATGCCTCCGCCGGCAAACCTTCACAATGTCGCGCAGGGCCGCGCCCCGCACACTCGTCACCACGCCGATGCACCGCGGAAACGCCGGCAGCGGCCGCTTGCGATCGAACAGCCCCTCGCGCCGCAGCCGCTCCTTCAACTCGCGCACGGCGGCCAGCAGCGCGCCCAGCCCGCGCGGCTCCATCCACTCGGCGATCAGCTGCATCTGCCCGCGGCTCTCATACACGCTCAGCTGCCCGCGCAGCCGCACCGCGTCGCCGTCCTTCGGCTGGAAGCGAATCAGCGACGCCTGCCTCCGGAACATCACCACCGAGAGCTGCGCCGCGCCGTCTTTCAACGTGAAGTAGCAGTGGCCCGTTGCCGCAGGCCGCCAGTTGGAGATCTCGCCTTCGATCACGATCTGGCTGAAGTGCCGTTCCAGCGACCCGCGAATCTGGCGCACCAGTTCGCCAACCGTCCAGATGCGCGGCTCCCGCGCGGGCTCCGGCGCAGGCGCAACGGCCGCACCCCCAGCCGCTGGACCACTGCTCACCGCCGCAGACGCCTTCTCACCCGTCGCAGTCGTCGCTTCAATCGCGACCGCCTCATCGCCATCCGGCAGCTCATCGAACAGCCCGGGAAGCATCGGCCGCGATTCCGTGCGAGCTTTTGACGAAGTTTTATTTCTGCGCCGCAGATCGGCCAGGCTCGGCAGCGGCTCGCGGGAACTCATCGCAAGCCCAGTGTACGCGGGGCGTGCGCGATCAGCTCGCCTTCGGCAGGTCCCGCACTGCGAGCGTCTCCTCGACGGCCTTCAACAGCAGCTCGGGCGGACACGGCTTCGTCAGCAGCCTCAGCTGCCGATTCAGCCGCAGCGCTTCCAGCTGCACCTTGGCAGCATTCGTCAGATACGCCGTCAGCATGATCAGCTGACACTCCGGCATCTCACGATGAATTTCGGCGGCGAGCTCAAGCCCATTCCGCCCCGGCATGGACACATCGCAAAGCATCAGCGCAGGAGCGAAACTCCTTGCGCACTGAAGCGCCTCTTCCGCCGAGTAGCATGCTTCCGACTCGAAACCGTTGGCCGAAAACACCATCCGCAGCGTATCCGCGACCAGGCGGTCATCATCTACTACAAGGACTTTCCGTCTCATCGGAGGTCGTGCCTCCTCTCGGGCCTGGGAGCAGAAGAAAGTTCCAACAAGAATCCGCCGGCACAACTCCACGTGCGGAGAGGAGCTAAAGTGCCAGTAGAGTAGACCAAAGAGGCCCAGTCTTCCATCAAAATGTCGATCTTCTAGTTATTTTGTTGGCGATTGCGCTCACCGCGAAGTGGAGAATCTAGTCGGCTATGCACGTCCTTCTACTGCTGCTCGGGATTCTGCTCCTCGGCTCCGTCCTTCTGGACTCCTTCCAGACCATCATTCTGCCGCGCCGCCCGGTCGCCCGGCTTCGTCTCACGAGACTCTTTTTCCTCGCAAGCTGGCTTCCCTGGCGAGCCATCGCGCGCCGCATCCGCAGTCCGCGCCGGCGCGAGCAGTATTACAGCTTCTACGGTCCGCTCTCTCTGCTTCTGCTGTTTGTCTTCTGGGCGCTCGTTCTCATCAGCGCCTTCGGCCTCATCTATTTCGGCCTCCACATGCCCTTCGCCGACCCCTGGCACCCGGCGACCTCCATCGCCCGCCTGCGGAGCTCCCTCTACGTCAGCGGCACCACGCTCTTCACGCTCGGCCTCGGCGACGTCGTCCCCTCACGCCACCTGGGCCGCTTCTTCACCGTCGTTGAAGCCGGCACCGGACTCGGCTTCATCGCCCTCGTCATCGGCTACGTTCCCGTGCTCTACAGCGCGTTCTCTGAGCGCGAGCGCGCCGTCGCCTTGCTCGATGCCCGCGCGGGCTCGCCTCCCACCGCCGGCGAGCTGCTCCTCCGCCACCAGTTCGACGGCGGCACAAAAGCCCTCACCATCCTTCTCGCCGAGTGGGAACGCTGGAGCGCCACCATGCTCGAGACCCACATCTCCTACCCCATCCTTTGCTACTACCGCTCGCAGCACGATAACCAGAGCTGGCTCTCCGCTCTCACCGCCGTGCTCGACACCTGCGCGCTCATCATCACCGCCACCGAATGCACCGCACAGCGCCAGGCGCAGCTTACCTTCGCCGTCGGCCGTCACGTGCTCGTCGACATCGGCCACGTATTCGGCCGCGAAGCCGAAGAGCAGCGACTCCGCAACGCTCCGCTCACGCGACTCGACGACGCACACTTCGCGCGTCTTTGCGATCTGCTCCAGCACACCGGCATCGCCGTCTGTTCGGACTTCGACATGCGCCGCAGGCTGGAGGCGCTGCGCCGCCTCTATGAGCCTCACGCCATCGCCATGGCCCACTACCTCGGGCTCGATCTGCCCCCCTGGGTACCGCCCATTCGCGACCCCGCCAAACCCGACCTCTGGAGCTCCGTCGCCCAACTCCGCAGCCCCGCCGGCTCCGCCACCATCCTCGCCACGCACGTCAGCCCGCAGGCCACCGCCTCGCACCTCACCGACGATGACGGCTTTTCCTGAACACAGCGGGCGATGCTAGCTGGTTAAACAGCAAAGGCGCGAACGAATCGCGCCCTCACCACCTTCCTAACGCCCTAATCCCTACTGCCCCATCCCCGGCCCCGCAGAAGCCGCCTGCGGATTCAGCCGCTCAGATGCAACCTCGGCCGCTGGCCCCGGATCGCCCTTCGGCCCCTTGTCCTTGTCCTTCACCTCGGCCCACACGCGCTTCGCGTCCGCCGTGCGGCCCTCACTCTGGTACAGATCGCCCAACTCGATCTGCGCAAAGTACGGTGGAACCGTCGCCGCACTGCCCTTGCTCAACTCCTGAAGCAGCTTCTCGGCATCGGCATTGCGGCCCATCTGCTCATACAGCCCTGCAAGCGCGGACTTGGCCAGCGCGGCCGTATCGGCGTTGTAGCTGCCTGCCGCCTTCTTCAGCGCGTCCTCAGCCGCGCCGTTATTGCCCTCTTCCATGTAGGTCACGCCAGTCATGTACAGCGCCATCTTGCCCGACGCCGTCATGCCGTACTTGTCCGCGACCGCGCGGAACTGCGCATTCGCCGCGGCTGCACGCGTCTTCAAGTCAGGAAACGTCTTGGTCCCCGGCGGCAACTGCGGCGCCTGCGAGGCCAGCGGCTCCTGGTAGGTCTGCATGGCCTCGCCGAACGCTCCCGCTGCAGCGTCGCTGCGATGCTGGAACAGGGTGTACCCGCCCACCAGGATCAGGATCAGCGCCACAGCAACAGCGCCGATCGTAATTGCCTGCCGGGTGTTCTCCTTCATCCAGTCCACGCCGCTGTCGGTCAGGGTGACAAACTGGTCCCGCTTCTTCAACTGTCGCTTGGTAACTTTATCCACGTAGATCGCTGTTCCCGTCTTTTGAAAAGTCTTTCCGCGCGCCGCCCACCGCGGACGCATCCTCAAGTGTATCAGTCGCTCATCCGCCCCAGCCGGCCACGCGCGCGTCAACTTTACGGCCCCCCCACCGCCGCCGCTTCGCAACACCCTGCCCAACGCAAGCAATCCGTGCGCCATCTGCCGCTCCACTCGTGCGCGAGAACCCTCTTGCCAATCGTGTTGCGACGGGCATAGTATCGGCACGCAATCGAAACAGTGCACACCTTTCAGGGCACGCAGCCCGGAACGATTGCGGCCGCTTTACCGTTGTCTTCGCTGTCTTACAGGTCACTCACCGCGCCCGTTGCGATTGCCTCCGGCGCGAAGAAACAGGAGCAGCAGAACGTATGGCTTGGTACGCGTATTGCATTACTGAACGCACCGCTTTCTCTGAGTTAGCCCGTCATCGCCGCCCGATGCCCCTCGCCGGGGTCACCGGCCTCTTCGGAAATCAGATCTTCCTCTTTCCCGCCGCCGACCTCGCCGTCGTCGTCTCCGAGCACCTGCCCGAGGACGCCGCCCGCCTCTCCGGCCCTGAAGCCCAGTCCGCCGCGCGCGAACACGCCCGCGTCATCTCCGGGTGCTTCGACCGCTCCACCGTTCTGCCCTTCCGCTTCGGCACCACGTTTGAAGACGATGACGCCCTGCGCCGCTCCGTGCGGTCCAACCAGCGCCATTTCCTCGCCAACGTCGAGCGCCTCCGCGGCAAGGCCGAGATGCACCTCAAGGTCCTTGTCGACGACGGTTGCGCCGATATGCCCAACGGCGCGCAGCTCCATCACGTCGGCCAGGAGTACCTCTCGCACCTTCGCGAGTCCGCCAGCCGCCAGCGTGAGCGCCAGTCCCGCGCCCGTGCGCTCTCCGTCCAGATGCACCGCATGTTCCTTCCGCTGGCCGAAGAGATCACCTGCCGCCGCATGGATTCCGGCAAGATGCTGCTCGATATCGCCCACCTGGTCGACAAAAAGACTGTTGAGCGCTACCAGAACAAGTACAGCTCAGCCACCCTGCAGATGAAGGACTGCTCCATGCAGCTCTCCGGCCCCTGGCCCCCATACCACTTCGTCCACCGCGAACCCTCACACCGCGCGCACGCCTAGCCCACCACATCCATAACAAAAGAGGCCTCGACTCCGGTCGAGGCCTCTTTCTTTGCGAAGCGCATCGGGATAGGCGCCTGGGCGAGTTCCGGCTCCCTCCGGTGACGACCGTTCGGAAAGTGCTGGCCCGCACCCCCCAAAAACCTGGAAAGCAGCCTCAGCGCATCCCTCTCCCGCCATCTGTGCTGCCGGGTTGCCTGGCCCGGTTGGCTCACGTCACCATCCGGTACCGCATCTTACACAAAGTCGGCGGGTTGATACCTGTCAGAAGGGGCCTGCCCCAGAACTCTCAGAGGGCCGGTCAGGAGCCAACGGGATGCAAGACATGAGCACAATACGGCGCGCCTTGGGCGCAATTGCTGTTTCGAGCGCATTAGCGCTCGCCACCGGCTGCCACAGCAACAGCACCGCCGCAGCCTCCGGACCGGATCCGGCCTACGCCAACATGGCCCCCGCAAACGGGCAGACCCAGGTCCTCGGCCAGAATGCAGCCTACGAGCCGCAGCAACAGGGCGAGTACCCGCAGGGCCAATCTCCGCAGGGCCAATACCCGCAGGGTCAATATCCGCAGCAGGGCTACTATCCGCCCCAGCAGGCCGAGCAGGGCTACCCTCAGCAGGGCTACGCCCCCGACGATCAGGAGTACGCGGGAGAGGAGGCGCTTGCTGATACCGCCGAGCCTCCGCCGCCGCTGCCCGAGTACGACCAGCCGCCCGCACCCGGC
Source organism: uncultured Acidobacteriaceae bacterium (assembly GCA_963777205.1). Taxonomy (GTDB): domain Bacteria; phylum Acidobacteriota; class Terriglobia; order Terriglobales; family Acidobacteriaceae; genus Granulicella. The sequence continues at coordinate 1,466,552 of CAVZPQ010000001.1, forward strand.
CCCAACTACATCTGGACGCCCGGCTACTGGGCTTGGGGAACGGACGGCTACTACTGGGTCCCCGGCGCCTGGGTCCTCGCCCCCTACTACGGTGCGCTTTGGACCCCGCCCTACTGGGGCTGGTACGGCGGCCACTACCGCTTCCATCCCGGCTACTGGGGACGCCACATCGGCTACTACGGCGGAATTGATTACGGCTATGGATACATCGGCCTGGGCTACTTCGGCGGCTACTGGAACGGCGATCACTTCTACTACAACCGCGCCGTCACTCACGTCGGCGGCGGTATCCACGACTACTATGACCGCCCGGTCATCTACGACAACCACCGCTACGAAGGACGCCCGATGAATCGCGTCAGCTACAACGGCGGGCGCGGCGGTATCAATATTCAGCCGCGGCCGGCTGAGGTCGCCGCCATGCATGAACGCCATGACTTCGCCACTCCGGTGCAGCGCCAGGTGCGCGTGGACGCCTCGCATAACCGTTCGCAGTTCTTTGCGGCCAACCGCGGGCGCCCGGCAGAAGCTGCCGTTGCGCGCGGCTTTGCCAACCCCGGCGGCATCGGCCCGGCGCGCGGCCCTGAACCTGACCGTGGTGTACCCGCAGGTGCGCAGCCCAACCGCTTCGAGAACCGCGGCGGCCAGCCACAGCCGTATGCCGGCCCAAATCGGTATGAGAACCGTCCCGGCCAGCCGCAACCTAACGCTGTCCCTAACCGCTTCGACAACCGTCCCGGCCAGCCGCAGCCCAACGCTGCCCCGAACCGGTTGAGAACCGTCCCGGCCAGCCGCAGCCCAACGCTGCCCCGAACCGGCTTCGAGAACCGTCCCGGTCAGCCGCAGCCCAACGCAGCCCCGAACCGCTTCGAGAACCGTCCCGGCCAGCCGCAGCCCAACGGCACCCCGAACCGCTTCGAGAATCGTGCCGGCCAGCCGCAGCCCAACGCTGCTCCGAATCGCTTCGAGAACCGTCCCGGACAGCCGCAACCCAATATGGGAGCGGGCCGTTTCGAGAACCGCGGAGCCCAACCGCAACCTCAGCCGCGACCGGAAGCTCGTCCCATGCAGCCAGCAGCCTCAGCCACGTGCTGAGTTCCACGCCCAGCCGCAGCCTCAGCCGCAACCGCGTTTCGAAAACCGTGGCGCCCCGCCGCAACCCCGCGCCGAGTTCCACGGCCAGCCTCAGCCGCAGCCGCGTGCTGACTTCCACCCTCAGCCCCAGCCGCAACCCCGCGCCGAGTTCCACCCGCAGCCCCAGGCTCCGCGGATGGAGAGTCGTCCAATGCCAACCCCACAAGCCCGCCCAATGCCAGCTCCGCAGGCCCGTCCAATGCCGGCGCCCCAGGCGCGTCCGGCGCCAGCCCCGCAGGCCCGTCCGGCGCCAGCCCCGCAGGCTCGTCCCGCTCCACCACAACCGCACGGCGGCGAGCGCCCCGACGACCACGGACATCACTAGAACAGGACCGCTTCACTTGACAAAACCCCTCCCGGAAAAGGAGGGGTTTTCTCTTTACGGCTTACGTCTTCGCACCGAATCGAACACTAAAGTCCGGACCTAAAGTATCTGGTTCGAAGACTTTGCGCAATTTCCTGGGGGGGGGAGGGGGTACACCCTAAGCTCCCGTAGATCCGAAGCCGCCCTGTCCCCGCGGCGTCTCGGCGAGCGTGTCCGTTTCCTCGAACACCGCCTGAATACGCTCGACCACCCGCAGCTGCGCAATCCGATGCCCCGGAGCAACCGTCTGCGGCTCAGACGCCAGGTTCGTGAGCACCACCTTCAGCTCACCGCGGTAGCCCGGATCAATCACCCCGGCCAGCGTCGTCACTCCGCGCAGCGCCAGCCCGGAACGGTCCTCCACCAGCGCCCCGTGCGACGACGGCAGCTCCAGCGCCAACCCCGTCCGCACCGCGACGGTACTCCCCGGCTCCCCCACTGGCGCCAGCGTAGCCGCCTCCGCCGCAAACAGGTCCGCGGCCAGATCCCCGTACGGCCCCGTGTGCGCATAGCGCGGCAGTTGTGCCGCAGGCAGCAGGCGCTGCACAAATATCTTCGGAGAGGATTTCGCGTCGTTCATCGCTGCCAGTGTCGCACGATCACGAGATCCACTTAAGCAGTCGGATCACACCCATCGGCGCAGCCTTCGAGTGCGCCGACACGTCCGTGCGCTCGTGAATTGCCGCGCGATTCCGGCGATAGTACTCAAATGCGCGGAGCATCATCTGCTCATTGGTCAATGTGGGCCGCCAGCCGAGTTCACGCTTGATCCGTGCGGTATCGAAGACGAAGCTCTCCGCGATCATTCTGTAGTGATAGGGCCCAAGCGGTGAGATACCCAGCCTGTGCGCCAGCTTCATCGCCGCAATCGTGGGCGCCTTCGGAAGGCTTGCCACACGTGAACGACTGGCCGCCGCTCGAATCACCGACTCATACATTCCGCGCATCGTCGGCACATCGTCTGAGCCGATGTGAAAGAGATTCGACGGACTGTACTCGAGGCATTGAATGCACGCCGTCGCAAGGTCCTGCGCAAAGATGAACTGATAGACGCTATCTCCGCTGCCTACCACCCATACCTTCTTGTTGTCCTCGATGAACTCAAACAGGATTGCGAGCAGACCAAGGCGGCCCTCGTCGATGATGGTCGGTGATCGCAGCGTCACAACCTGCAGCTCCGGATGCTGCCGATCGAGCTCCGCAAGCACGCGCTCACCCTGCAGCTTTGAACGCCCGTAAATCTCTACCGGCGCAGGTGGCTCATCCTCTGAAACCGGCCTCCCGAGGTTCTCGCCCCAGAGGCAGTTGCTGGATATGAAGATGAACTTGTTTACCGCGGCCGTGATTGCCGCCTCAGCGAGGAGCCGCGTGCCATCGACGTTCGAAGTCCACAACATCTGTTCATCGGTGACGTCATGGGCCAGCATGGCCGCGCAGTGAAAGACCGCCTGGAACTGATGCTCCGCGAAGAGTCGCTCCAGGAGAGCAGCGTCGCGAATGTCTCCCTGCATGCTGGTGAGCATCGGGTCCGTATCCGGATCCTGAACGAGATCGATGTTCGTGACGGCGAATCCCTCGTTCAGCAGCCGGCGTTTCAGCACCCCGCCAAAAAAGCCCGACCCACCGGTTACCAGTACCTCACGCGCGCTCACTGCACAACCTCAATCCGTTTATTTCGCGGTCTCGTCGATCGGAAAAGATAGACACCTAAGATGGCGATGAGCGGCTCCAGGGGATGCCGGAATCGTGCTTGCACAGTCACCAGATAATAGGGTAGCGGCATCAGCAGAAATACCCATCCGAACAGCGGAGCTGCGGGTACGCGCCGCCGCAGCGCCAGACCGAGGCCGAGTAATCCGCAGACACTGAGGAAAGAGTAACTAAGGCACCGGCCATACTCCTGGAGCGGGTGTTTCTCTCGCGGATGCGGCGTGTTGTCCCAGAAAAACAGGAAGCGGTCCAGCGTCCATTTCGCGATCTGCAGGCGATGTGTCCTGACGCGCTCCAGTGCCTGTTGTTTGCGGATCTGCATGTAGCGGACTTCGCCCAGCCTCGCATAAAGCTGAAAGTCCGGGTCACCCGGCCAGAGAGGGATCACCGTGCCCCACGGGAATGCGTCGTGAGATTCGAGTGTGGACTCGTAGAGCTCGGCAGGGAAGTTATCGCGCGTTGCGATGAAGGTGTGCATCGTGCGCTCGTTTCGAATCCACCACGGGCTCATGACGAGGGCCAGAACCACAGTCGCAAGGGCAGGACCCATCCAGACTTTTCCGAGGTCTAATGAGCGCAGGCGGGGCCAGACGATCCAGATGATCTCCGCAGGCAGGCAGAGCAGCAGCGAGGCGTTCGACAACGCGACGAGACCCCAGAGCGCACCGAATGCCGCCCAGCGCAGCCGCTGTCCGCCACGTTCGGGCATGTCCTCTCCTGTGCCGCGAAGCCGAAGCGCAATTACGATCGCCCATGTAAAGAGACAGGCGGAGAGCGACATCTCCCAAATCCAATGGATCGCGTACTGCAGCGCTGCGGGATAGACGGCCCACAGCCACGCTGACCAAAGCGCGACGGGCGCAGCATGTTTCGAGGCACGGCGCGCTATGCCCTGCGAGTCGAAGGAGCGTGCGGCGATCTCGTAGATAGCGGGCGCGATCAGCGCGGAGAAGAAGCTGTCGACCGTGAGAACGAAAAATGCAGCGCCGCGCGTGTAGATGCCGAACAGCTTGAACGCGAGCGCCAGCAGCAGCGGGTAAAGCGGCGGCAGCCATGCCGTCGGCCCGCTCCAGCCGTTGAATGGGTTGGCGTAGCCATGACCCTCGACCAGCGACCGCGCGATTCGTCCGGCCTCAAAGCCGAAATCGAAGTGGTCGTCAATCACGCGGATGCGATACGTGTGGCCAATCGCGATGCAAGCAACGCGCAGCAGGAACGCGACCCAGAAGATGGCGTGTGGAGCGCGGAAGCGAGTGGATGGACGGGAAGTTTGGGGCACGAAGGTTCTGAAGTTCTTCTCAGTCTATTGTGCCGCGTGGCCGGCTGGACGAAGATGCGGCAACTCAGAAGAGTTCACGTCTTCCCGCTGGAGTCTTGAGCACAGTGGCAGCTTGGCACGGTGGTCGCGTGATGCCAGGGCCGTCGACATGCGGAAGAGGTCAGCTTTCTCGTCGGTTCGTAGCCGCTTAGCCGCAGCGGCAGTAGCTTCCAGTGTTATTTCCAAAAAAGCCGTCGTTCGTTAGCCTGCGAATATCTGGAATCTATTTAGCCGGCGGTTGTTGGTTCGGCGAGTGCACCTCAACTTCCTCAGGAGCTTCGGCCTCTTCCGGAGCAGGGCCCGTTTGCTGCTGGTCTGCGTCAGATCTCTCCTGGTGTTGCTGCGATCGGCGGCACGCGGCCTGGTGCTCGCGCTGCTCGGGTGCGCAGCGGTATGCGGCCTCGCGCAGAGTCCAGTGGATGGAGTCTTGCGCGGGCAGATACTGCGAAGTCCGGGAACAGCTCCTGTCACGGTCGTAGTCCAGCGAAGCGAGAGTGCCTGGTCGCGGACCATCCGTCCTTCCAGCAATGGCCGTTTCACGCTGCTCGGTTTGGCTCCGGGGGATTACAGGGTTATCGCCGGGTCGTGCTCCGCGCAGCCGGTCTCGATCGAGCCCGGCGGCATCGCGGACCTCCGGCTGAACCTGTCTTCCTGCAGTGGAAATACGCCCGGCCTAGCACCAGCAGCAGCTACCCCCAATGCCGCGCAGTTGCCCATCAATGCGATCCATCCTGACGATCTGATTCAGCTCGATTCGGCCGCACACGATGCGACGCTGGCTGCCGCGCCGGCGGATGAAACAACCGGCGATGATGCCGCGGCTCCAGAGGCTGCACGCGAATCGAGCCGACCTTGCCGCTTCGGGCCCGAGCGTGAGCGGGCTTTCGCCAACTGCAAATTCCACGTTGCTGGATGGACTGTCGACAACCCAGAACTTCCGCTCCGGGCCCCGCGGCTCGGCCGCAGGAGGTCCGCGAACGGCAGCAACATTCAATGACTCGGCTACGAGCACGTTTCGGCTGCAGCCCCGAACGTATTCTGCGGAGTACGGATCGGCGGGCGGCGTGATCGCGGTGACCTCGCGCGGGCTCGCCGAACGGCTTCACGGCACGGTTTTTGCTACCACTCGCCAGAGCGTCTTTGCCGCGACGAATCCGTTTTCTGTGATCACACGCTACAACAATGGTTTGATCACGTCGCGATTCTTGAAGCCGGATGACAGCGTATTGCAGCTCGGCGGGGCCGCGGGTTTGCCGTTGTCGCGCGCTCCGTTCGTATGGATGCGTCGCGCATCTGTGTTTGTGTCGCTCGAAGGCCAATTGCGCTCGGGTCAGGTTGTGTCCACGCCTGCGACGGCGAACTTTTACGCACTCACTGGCGAACAGTTCGCGCTGCTCGCAAACCGCGGCGTATCTGCGGCTGCGGCGAATAGCGCACTGAATTTTCTCGACAGCTTATCCGGTCCGTTGCAGCGAGATTCCACACGACTGATGAGCTTTGCGCGATTCGATGTGATTCCGAGACCAAAGCAGCAGCTAACCTTCGGTTACATCGGCAACCGCTTCAGCTCGCCGACAGGTTCCAGCTCCGGTGCTTCTGATGCCGTGACCCCGCGAGGCCGCGGGAGCCTGGCAGCAAGCAATCTTGACGTAAACGCAGTGACAGGGCGATGGCTTTTTCACCTCTCGCCGTTTGCAAGCAACGAGTTCCGTGGGCAGTTTGCGCGCGATTTGGAATACGAGCTTCCGCATACGCCGCTCCCGCAGGAACCGGCGATCAGCGTCGGCGGGTTCGCTCCGCAGGTCTCAATCGCGCCGAACGGCTTCAGCTATGGCACGCCGGCGAGCGTCGGCCGGACGGCGTATCCGGACGAGCACCGATTGCAACTCGCGGACACGTTTGGGCTGGCGCGAGGTCGCCATCTTTTCGCAGCAGGTGGGGACTGGAGCAGAATCACGGACCGGATTGCCGGTGCGACGAACGCGGACGGAACCTTCCTCTACGACAGCGGCACAACGAACGGCCGGGATGGTGGGCTCGTCGACTGGATCACGGACTACACCTTCAACGTGCACGCGTATCCGAACGGCGCTTGCCCCAGCATCAACGCGGCAGACCATCTCTTCTGTTTCCGCAGCTACACGCAAAGCTTCAGCCCAACGTCCAGCACGTTCGCGACCCATGAGCTCGCCGGGTTCGCTGAAGACGCGATCGATCTGCCTCATTCGCTTCGGCTGACCGTCGGCGCACGGTATGACTATGTTCTGATGCCTCCTCCGCAGCAGCCAAATCCGGCCCTCGATTTCGTGCTGAGTCAGATCGCCTCTCCGATCGGTGGATCGACTGCGGTTATCCCCGAAGATCGCAACAACTTTGGTCCGCGTGTTTCGATGGCGTGGTCGCCTGATCGCGCACACACGTACACCATGCGCCTTGGCTATGGGGCGTTCTACGGGCGAGTGCCGGGCGCAACGGTGAATGCTGCACTCACCGAAACAGCGCTTCCCTCCAGCACGCGCCAGATACGAATCACGCCGGCCACGATAACGGATTGCCCCCAGGTCGCGAATCAAGGCTTTGGGTATCCGTGCGCGTTCACGGCAGAGCCGCCGACCGCAGTTGCACAGACTACCTCGGCGCTTGTGTTCTCGAATCGCTTCCGGCTTCCGGCCGTTCAACGCGCCAGCCTTTCGCTCGAGCACACCGCAGGTGCGGTGGATCTTCGTGCGGGCTACGCGATGTCCATCGCGACGCAGCTTCCGCAGAGTGTTGATTTGAACATCGCGCCTGCGACGGATAGCCGTACGTTCATCGTCGAGGGAGGCGACGGTATGCGGGGCTTGCGCTCGGGCGAGACCTTCGCCGTGCCGCTTTACACCGAGCGCCGATCGACTGCGTTCGGCCCAATCACGGCCCTGGTGTCGAATGCGAATGCGACGTATCACTCGTTGAACGCTGAGGTGCGCGTCCATACTCGAGTGCTCCAGATTCGTGGAAGCTATACGTTCGCAAAAGCAATCGACTATGGTCCGCAGCTTTCCGCAACGCCGCGGAGGGATGGACAGTTTGACCCGTTTACGAACGGCTATGACAAATCGCTTTCGAGCCTCGACATCCGGCATCACTTTGCGGGCGATCTGATTCTGCGTTCGAGCGTGCGCCACGGCTCGGAGTTCATGCGCCACACGCTTTCCGGCTGGCAGATGGCGACCATCGCGAGCGGCGGCAGCGGAGCGCCATACAGTTACGAGATCTTCGGTGGCACGGCACTGACTGGAGGCCGTGACACGATCAATGGCTCCGGCGGGGCGACCTACTTGCCGACGCTCGGCCGCAATACGCTGCGGCTGCCAGTGCGGAGCCGGGTGGATCTCCGGACGGGGCGGGACTTCGGCCTGCATGAGCATATGCGTCTGAACGCGTTCGTGGAGGCGTTTAACGTGCTCAATACGCAGAGTTACTCGCGCGTCCAAACCCGCGCGTTCCTGCTCGGCACGCCGGCAAGCGCGGGGGCGCCAACTCCACTGATATTCCAGGACGCTGCGGCGGTCGCTGCCGAGGGAATCACCACCCAGCCGTTCGGCACGCCGACATCATCAACGGCTGGCGCCAGCCGCGAGCGCCAGCTCGAAATGGGAGTTCGGCTGGAGTTCTAGAGCCGCCGCGCGACTCGGCGGCTGACTCGCGCATCCAACCGCTCAGAAGCTCGTAAGTTCGGGGAGAGCAAGAGTCATGGGGCTGTTGGCCGCAGTGCAGAATCATGGATATGCGGCCACGGCGCTCATCCTTTTTTTGTCGGCCTGCGGACTTCCGCTGCCTATCTCGATTGTTTTGTTGACCGCGGGTTCGGCCGCGCGCGGCGGCTCGCTCGAACTCCCTATCGTGATTGTCTGCGCCGCAGGCGCTGCTCTGCTGGGTGACACGCTGCTTTACCTGGGCGGGAAGTTTACCGGATGGTGGCTGCTGGCGGGGTTGTGCCGGCTGAGCCTGAACCCGGAGACCTGCATCTTTGGGTCGGCGCGCTCCTTTTATAAGCGCGGTCCGCGAACCCTGTTGATTGCAAAGTTCGTTCCGGGGCTGGGAACGGTGGCGGCGCCTCTGGCCGGCAGCCTGAACATGAGTTTCACGCGGTTTCTGCGACTCGACGCGTGTGGGGTCCTTTTCTACGCAACGGTGTGGAGCACCGTCGGGTTCATCTGCGCACCGTTTTTGCGGCTTCTGGTCGGGTGGGTGGTGCGAGTCGGCCACTTCACAGCGGCGACGGTTACGGCGGCGATCGTGCTTTACATTTTGTGGCTGCTCGGCAGCTCCCTGCGTGACACGCGATTCAGCACCATCGAGCGGGTTGCAGCGGAAGAGCTCTATGAGCGCATGAAGGCCCCGACGCATGACAAGGTCGTGGTGATCGCGGACGTCCGGTCTCACGGTTACTACGATCCCTCCGCGCAGCGAATCAAGAACTCGATCAGGGTGGAACCCAACCGCCTTCGTGAGGAGCTGGAGGCGCTGCGCGAGTTCATGGCGCCCGAATGCGAGATCTATCTGTACTGCTCGTGCGCACGCGACGCGACCAGCGTTCGGGTTGCGCGGGAACTTGAGAAGGAAAACTGCCAGACCAAGGTCATCGCCGGAGGACTGAAGGCTTGGATCAAGGCAGGCGGCCCGCTCGAGCCAGTTCCACCGACCGACGTCGAGCATCTGCCCAAGTTCAAATAGTGGGTATAACTTCTGGTTGCGATCTCTAGCTGACATGCCTGGCGGTTGCGCGCAGGCCGGCTAATAGCTTCGCATGCGGCAGTCCGTCTGCATAGGTCTTCAGCATCAGGTGGCGCAGCAGTGGTTTGCGCACAACCCGGAAACCACGCCCCGGCTCCCGGTAGAAACTCTTCGCCGCGTCGTGCGAGAACTCGAGCATCGCCTGCAGCTCGCGCAGCCGCTCGGCATACGCCGCGCTGAGCGATCTGGTATCTGCGTCTCCGCAGGCGATCACCGCGGCCGCGGCGGCCTGGCCGCTCTTGATCGCGGAATAAATGCCCTCGCCGGTGAGCGGATCCACGAGTCCGGCTGCATCGCCGGCAAGCAGCACACGGCCCCGTGGAACGTACGCGTGCCCGCCGAGCCCGAGGTGCTGACCCGATACATGCGCATCCACCGCCGCGAGCTCAACTCCAAGCTTCTGGCGCGTGTAGCGCTCGAGCAGCGCGCGGGTCACGTTCTCGTAGAACATGTTGTCCTGTGTTGCCGCGCTTTCTTTCGGCACGAAGCCGCCCACACCGACGTTGATGTGGTCGCCCTTGGGAAACATCCAGCCGTAGCCGCCGGCGATCGGTGCGAAATCGAACACCAGGTCCTCGGCCCGATCGCCGGCCGGTAGCTGCTTCGGCAGCGCCTGAAACGGCACCGTCGCTTCGAGTGCAAATCCCCTCGCATACCATCCGGGTTCGGCAGCGAGCTCCGCGGCCCGGCTCTCAATCGGCACACCGCGCGTAAGCGCCTCTCGCTGCGCGTCGAGTCCCGCCCATAACCGCCGCATCTGTCCATTCGAGCCATCCGCGCCGATCAGCACCGGAGCGCGATACGTCTGGGTTCGTTCCCTCAATGGCTACGTCGAGCTCCACACCCATCGCGGACTCACGCACCCCGGCAATACCGTCGATCTTCCTGAGCTCCGCCCCTGCGGCCAACGTCTGTTCCAGGCAGAAAGCATCGAACTTTCCGCGGACCGCCATCGCACAGATGATGTTGCGTGTTCGCAGGCGCACCTCGCAGGTCTTGTCCGCCACGCGAACGCCTTCATGGAAATGCGGACCTGCTTCCTGCAACACCACCTCGCGGCACACGCGTTCCACCACCGGGTCGACGGAGTACCGCAACGCACGAAGCGTCTTTCGGGTGAGCCCGCAGGCGCACGCCTTGTGACGCGGAAACGCGCGGCGGTCCAGAATCAGGACGCGCTTGCCCGCGCGCGCGAGGTCGTAGGCCGCGGCACATCCGGCCGGACCTGCACCCGTAATCAGAACGTCATAGCTAAACGACATCTCTCTCAGTTTAATCCGGCCGCGGCGGTCCTCGTCCGTGTCAGTCCCACGGTCTCGGCCAGCAGTGTATAACTGCGTTTCCGCGCCTCGTGCGAGTGGGTAATCGTATTCACGATTAGCTCGCCGATTTCAAGCTCGCGCGCGATGTTGGTCAGCTCCTCGGCGACGCGCTCTGGTGTGCCGACGACATACCGCGGAAATTCGGTTTCCGGTTGATCGAGCGATCCGATCGTGAAGGGCAGCAGTGGATTCGGAACCATGGGCTCGGCTGTAAGCTCGCGCAGGGCGTCCTCCGGAGTTGCCACGGGCCGCCGGTCGTCCATGCGGATCCTGCGCTGCAGCAGCCGGACGGATGCATGCAGAAACTCAGCCTCGTCCTGGGTCGGCGCACAGATCGCGCCGATTGCGATGGTCGCTTCCGGCTGGCTGCGGTCCGGCCCGGGAACGAAGTTCCGGTGGTAGTACTCGATTGCCTGCCGCGTCCCCTGCGCAGAAAAGAAATGCGCGAACGCATACGGCAGCCCCTCCTGCGCGGCCACCACGCTCGACCACATGCTGGATCCGAGCAGCCAAAGATCGGGTGCGCCGTCTGCCGCGGGCGCCACCTTCAGACGCGCGAAGGGGTGGTTCGCCGGAAAGCGCTCGGGATGCAGAAAGGCGCGCAGCTCAGCTAACTGCTGCGGAAAATCATCGGGCGCCGGGCCCTGCCGAACCCTGCGCAGCGCAAGTGCTTCCAGGTGTCCGCCGCCGGGCGCGCGGCCCACGCCGAGATCGATGCGCCCCGGATACATCGCTTCCAGCGTGCGGAAGACCTCCGCAACCTTGTACGGCGAGTAGTGCGGCAGCATCACACCGCCCGAGCCGACCCGGATTCGCTCGGTCGCTCCAGCCGCGCGTGTAATCAGGATCTCCGGCGCGGTGCAGGCCAGCAGGTCCATCGCATGGTGCTCGGAGTACCACAGGCGCGTGTAGCCAAGCTCATCCACATGCCGGGCCAGGTCCAGGGAGTTATCCAGTGCATCGCCCGGCGTTGCGCCGGCAGGCACGGGAGACTGGTCCAGCACGGATAGCCGAATACCACTCATGCCGATTGGATGTCGCAGGGCACGCCGGCGCTCCAGAGGTTCGAGCGCTGCCTTCAAGATCGGCCATGCTCACAACTCAGCAATCCGCTATCCTCGGCTCAATGTTGTCTGAAGCAAACTCCGGGGTTTCCGAAGCACATCCGGCGCCGCTGCTCGCTGTCCACGATCTCCGAATCGCTTTCTCAGGGCGCGAAGCCGTCCACGGAATCTCGTTCGATATCGCACCAGGCGAGACAGTCGGGCTCGTGGGGGAATCGGGCTCCGGCAAATCCGCGACATCGCTTGCGCTGCTCCGTCTGCTGCCGCCGACCGCTTCGATCGAAGGCCAGCTTCAACTCACCTCCGATCCAAATCGAAACCCCGAAGATCTTCTCGTGCTGGATGAAGCAGCACATGCGCGCGCACCGCGGCCGGTCGATCGCGATGATCTTCCAGGAGCCGATGACGGCACTCAATCCGGTGATGCGCGTCGGCCACCAGATCGCCGAAGCGGTGCTCGCGCACACACCCAGAATCGCGCGTGCGAAGCTGAACGAGCGCGTGCTCACAGCCTTGCACGAGGTCGCGCTGCCCAATCCCGAGCGGCGCCTCAAAGACTACCCGCACCAGTTCTCCGGCGGTCAGCGCCAGCGGATCATGATCGCGATGGCGCTTATCAATCGCCCGCGCCTGCTCATCGCGGACGAACCTACAACCGCGCTGGACGTCACGGTGCAGGCGCAGATCATCGCGCTGCTCAAGCGTCTCCGCCAGGAGCATGGGCTCTCGATGCTCTTCATCTCGCATGACCTCGCGGTCGTAGGTCAGATCGCGGACCGCATCCTGGTCATGCGACACGGCCGCATCGTGGAGCAGGGAAGCACGCAGCAGGTCCTCACCGCGCCGCAGCATGAGTACACGCGCCAGCTCCTCGCATCCGTGCCGTCCATGCGCACGGCGCGCGAGGCTCCGCTGGCCACCGTGGCGCGGGGCTCCAGCCCTGTGGGAGTAGACTGACCCTTCGTCTATGCGCGCTCTCGTCGTCTCCGATGTGCACGGAAACCTGCAGGCCCTTCAGGCTGTGCTGTCTGCGGCCGGCTCGTTCGACGAGCTCTGGAATCTCGGCGACATCGTGGGCTACGGCGCGAACCCTAACGAGGTGATCGAAACGGTCCGTCCGCTCGCGCGCATCAATGTCCGCGGCAATCACGACCGCGTATGCTGCGGCCTCTCGACGTCCGCTGGCTTCAATCCCGTCGCTGCAGAGGCAGCCGCATGGACGCAAGGCCAGCTCACGCCTGCAAATCTCGACTGGCTGCGGGCGATGCCGCAGGGCCCCATTCGCGCCAGCGAGCGTGTGCTCTGCGCACACGGCTCACCGCTCAATGAAGACCACTACATCATCTCCATGCGCGACGCCTGGACGCCCCTGCAGCGCATGTCCGCCGAGATTACATTCTTCGGCCATACACACGTGCAGGGTGGATTTTCGCAGCAGGCTCCCGAGTGGCAGGAGATTCGCCCACTGTACGCGTCGCAAAATGATGCTGGCCAATTCACGATCGATGTTCCGGCCGGCAGCCGTCATCTCATCAATCCGGGCTCGGTGGGTCAGCCGCGTGACGGCGACTGGCGCGCCGGCTTCGCCATCTACGACAATGCACAGGAGCGCGTGACGTTCTTCCGCATCCTGTACGACGTTAGCGCGGCGCAGAAAGCAATTCGCAGCGCGCATCTGCCGGAGCGCCTCGCGTCACGCCTCGGCACCGGCCGCTAGAAAAATCTCCCAATGCTGAAATTGAACTTCCGTTCCCCGTTGGATCCAAACGCCGGAGCGAATGTGATCACACCCAACGGCGTTTCAGCGACGATCCCGAAGTACACATCCTCGCGGGTGATCGTAGGTCCGTCGGGCGACCGCATCTGACCGGCCTCCACCGCGCCGCCAACGTAGATGTTCTGTCCCAGCGGCGGCTTCAATGCGAACACCTGGCGCAGGTATCCCGGCATCACCAGCCAGTAATCGGTTCCGCGAAGCTGGTCGATCGCGGTCGCGCTCAGCCGCAGCGGTCCTCCCAGCGTGTAGCGTAATGGCGCCGCAACGTCGCGGTTGAACATTGTTGCGCCCTCGGCTTTGCCAAGAAGGACATTCTTCCGGTTCAAAGTGTGCGCGCCTTCCAGTTGCGTGTAGAACTGCGGCGCCGATTGGCTACGCTGCATGCCGTAGAGATACCCGAAGCTGCTCGCCACCCGTATTCCGTAACGCGGTACCAGCGCCCGATCCTCGGCGTCGAAGCGGTAAAGGACGCGCACCGTCTGCGAGTTGTCCGCGTAATCAGGAAGGTTGTCAAAGCCTGTGGTTGTATGCCACTGCACATTGTCGAAGGCCCATCCGAGGCGAAGCTCCTGGGTTCGCGTGTTGGTCCACCCGACGTCGGCCCCAACGCCCACAAACTGCGATTGCCGTTCGGAGAGCCGCTTGTCGGAGTTCGACGCATAAATATAGAAAGGCTCACGTGTCAGGTTGGCCCGCGGCGCAACGAAGTACCCTTTCGACGTGAAGAGGTGGAAGTACTCAGCCATCGAGCTGGGTGAGAAATCCCAGATCGATCTTGACGCGCGCCTCCGATCCGTAACCGCCGAGGTCCTGATAGATCACCCGGCTGTCCACCGTGGCGCGCGTCACGCCGCCTGTCTGCGCCTCGATGTTGAAACCGACTGCGGCGAACGGCGGCCCATTCTTCTTGTCCTCGACATCCACCAGGATGATGGGACGGTTCGATCCCGCAGAGCCATAGCCGACCGTGTAGTCCGCGTTGTACCGCCCATCCGCGCGAATGTCCGTCAGCAGCGCCTCGATCTTTTTGGTGTCGATTGGCTGGTCGACCATGGAATCGAACTTCCGGTGTACAGCCTCGGCGACCTCAGGTGTGGATGCCTTCACCTTGACCTGCAGGACCGTCCCGACAGCAGGTCGCTCCTTCGCGTGGCGCTTGGCCATATACGCTTCCACTGTGCATCCGAGACTGCGTATTTCAGCAACTCTGCCTTCTGCGCCTCTGCCGCCGCATAGCCGCGAGCGGCAAGCTCGTCGGTCTTCGAGTAGTCGCCCGCTTTGAAGCCGCTGATATCCGGCATCACAACGACGTTCGCCAGCTTGCGCTCGTTCTGCTCGTTAATCTCGATCCCTACGGCAAATGCGCGCTGCAGCACGCCGAAGATGGAATCGAGATCGCCCTTGCCAACCGGGCTCAGCGGAAGGCTGAACGCAATGATGACGTCCGCCTTCATTGCCTTTACGTCGCTGGTCGGCAGGTTGTCGAGAATCGCGCCGTCCACATACTCCTGGCCGCCCATTTCAAACGGCTGAAAGACCCCGGGCAACGACGCCGACGCCCGCACTGCATCCTGCAGCGATCCACGTGCGAACACAACGCTCTTCGGATTCGTCAGGTCGGTCGCCCGGCAGCGGAACGGAATCGGCAGGCTGTTGAAGTCAATCTGGTCGTTGTAGCGGATGAACTCCTTATCCAGCAACTCGTTCAATCCGGTGTCGGTCAGCAGCGCATTGCGCAGCGACACGCCATGCCTCAGGCCCATCGATACGCCATTCGGAATTGCGCGCGCGTCCTCACGCCGGCGGAAACTGCGGCTGGAATACGACGATGCGATCCGGAAGACGCGATTCACCTCCGCAGGATCGAGGATCTGTTTCATCTGCTCCGGCGTGACACCGGTTGAGTACAGCGCCGCGAGAATCGAGCCCATGCTCGTTCCGGCGATTACGTCCACCGGCACATGGTGCTCGTCCATCCACTGCAGCATGCCGATCTCGGAGATTGCGAGTGCTGCTCCGCCACCAAGAGCTACCCCGATCACCGGCCGGTCGGTGGGTAAGCCACTCGGCGGAACGGAAGGATCTGTCGGGCCGAGCGTCAGCTTCTTTGTGCTTGCCGAGTCCTCCGGCGCGCTGGCCGGCTTTGTTTCGGAGGTCTTGTCCTGGCCGCTCTTCTGACCGCCCTGGTTGGAAGGCGTGTTCTTCTGGCCCATGCCTGTCTGCGCGTCGCTACCCGGAGAACCCCCGGGCACAGTCTGCCCGGACCCCTCCTGGCCCACCGCAGCTAGCGGCAACATCAGGCAAATGCCAGTAAGAAGCGCCGCCGCTGCTCTACGGCGCAGATCCATTCGCGTCATGCTCGTCCTCGCTCCAGAACGCACACGAATCCCGCGGCAAAGCCTTGGATTGTGTTGGCGTTTCAGCGCATTAGACGCGTATAGACGTATCCCCGATGGCCTGTAACTACGGCCTGTACTCCTGAAACAACGCCGGAAACTGACGTTCCAGCTCGGCGATCTTCGGGATATCGCACACCTGGATGTACGGATTATGCGGATTCTTGATGGCGTAGTCCTGGTGGTACTCCTCGCCCGCGTAGAAGTGCTCCAACGGAAGGATCTGCGTCACAATGGGCCCCGGGAAGATCCTGCGCCTCATCGAGCTGCCTGACGTAGGCTTGCGCCACGTCTCGCTGCTCGTCGTCCGTATAGAAGATCGCCGACCGGTACTGCGTACCCGTGTCGTTTCCCTGACGATTGAGCTGCGTTGGATCGTGCACCACGGAGAAAAAGATCCGCAACAGCGCTCCATAGCTGACTGTTTCCGGATCGTAGACGACCTCGAGCGCCTCGGCGTGGCCCGTCCGGCCTGAGCACACCGTGCGGTAGTCTGCCGTGTCCTTTGAGCCGCCGGTATAGCCCACCGTCGTCTTCTCCACGCCCTTCACCCGCTGAAATACCGACTGCACGCCCCAGAAGCATCCCCCCGCGAAGACCGCAGTCTCGCGCTGGCCCGCCTCCCACCCACTCTCCGGCGCAACGATGTCCTGGAGCGGACCCGGTATCGGCTCCTTATGCACTCCCGCAACTGCCATACGCACCTCCTGAATCCTCTTCTGGATTCGATGACCGGGATTGCGCATCCGGTGCGAACCACATCTGAACCACGCGAGTAAACACCGGCCTCAACCGCTACTTCAGGTGTTACTCGCCTGCAAACACGGGTGAACCACGCGAGTTAACATCCTGCTCAACCCGTACTTTAGCTGTTATCAGCTCGTCATCAACTCAGTAGTAATCGTTAGCCCGGAGGCCAATGCATCGCCCGGCCGCCGAGCAGGTGAAGGTGCAGGTGTTCGACTGTCTGCCCGCCGTCTGCCCCCGTGTTGATGACCAGCCGATAGCCGCGTTCGAGCTTCTTCGCCCGCGCAACCTCGCCCACGGCCCACAGCAGATGTCCAAGCAGCTCGGCATCCCCGGCGACAGCATCCGCGTGCGAGGCGATGTGCTGCTTCGGAATGACCAGCACATGCGTCGGCGCCTGCGGATTGATGTCCGGGAACGCCAGCACGCGCTCGTCCTCATACAGCCGCTCGACCGGAATGGCGCCGGAAGCGATCTTGCAGAAGAGGCAGTCCATGCTTAGACAGTAGAGGGTAGACAGTAGACAGTAAAGACCGGGGCCCGCTGATCTCTGCTGTCTGTCGCTCTACTGTCTCTTGCTCTACTTTCCGCGGCCTTCTCCACCGTCTGCTTTGAAATACTTCGGCTCCATCCCGCTCGCCCACGGGTCGTAGGCCTTCGCGAATGCCGCGCGCCGGCCGATTGCTGGGTGGTCGTACATCCAGAACTCAACGAAGCGGTTTGGATTCGGGTCCGCCAGCGCCGCCTCGCCGAGCACGTCGAACGCTCCCTTCGCGGCAGCCTGCGGATCTGGCACGATGCCGTGAATCGCCTCCTGTCCGTAGACGTCAGCCGCATGCTCGTGCGACCGGCTGAACGTGGTTTCAACCGGCGCTATCACAATGCTCAGCAGGCTGAACGCCAGGACCAGCACGGCAAGCGCGCCCCAGTCCTGCTGCGAGCTGATCCGCCACCGCGAACCGAACCGCGCAATCGCCCACTGCACGAAATGAAACCCGAAGTACAGCAGCAGGAACAAGAGCACGAAGATGAACGCTAGAGTGCTCGGAATATGATTCAGCACGTAATGGCCGCTCTCGTGGCCGAAAATAAACAGAATCTCCTCAGGCGTCGCCTTTGCGATCGAGGTGTCCCACACCACCACGCGCTTGGAGTGCCCGAAGCCCTCCACATCCGCGTTCAGCGTGGTTGTCTTCGCCGATGCCTTCATCAGGAACATGCGCTCGGGCGGGATATTCATGTGGCCCTTCTGGACCACCTGTTCCAGCCGCGCCACCAGCTCCGGATTCGTCTTCTGGAGCGGCTCGTAGTGGTTGAAGATCGGCTCAATATACGGAGCCACGAAGATCCCAAAAAGGACGATCGGAATTGTGCACACCCAGAACGCAAGCCACCACCGCCGCGGCAGTTTGCGAATCACCCAGAACAGCAACAGCAGCAGCAGGCCACCAATGATCCACGTCAGCAGAAACGTCTTTCCCTGATCGCCAAACCAGCTCGCCCAGCTCTGGACCGATAATCCGTATCGCACTAAAAGATGGTGCGAGTACATATCGAGCGGCAGCTCCAGCAGCGTGGTGGCTACCAGAAACAGCAGCAGAAACGTATAGCCCTGCACCCACCGGTTCCGTCCCATCCGCAGTGCGCGATCCTGCATCCACGCAATCGCGCCCAGCCACAGGAGCAGCACAAGCTGGATCACGCCCCAGATCTCGTCTGCAAGATCCATCGTCACGTGCATCGCTGAGACGTGGTCGGCCTTGGCGAGCTTGTCGGGAGGCAGCGAGTAATCGGGAAGGTTGCCGTGCAGGGGCGCGGCCGCAAGCTCCTGCGCCGCATAGGTGTTCGCGGCGCGTTCCGCCGGAGTCTCGCGCGAACATCCGTTCAATAGTAGCGGGCAAACCACACAGATCATCAGCAGCACGAAGCGTTTGAGCATGCAAGTCCCTTTCATTGCAAGCGGTTCCGGTTCAGGGTGAAGAGTGCTCCGAGTGTGCGGCACGCAACCGCCGGATGCAACACAAATCTGTTTCAGCTGCGTTCCAACGCCGTCAAGTACACTGGATGGCACCTCAGCTTCAGATCGGCTCCCGTTGAACTCCGTACTACCGAACGCCCGCTCTTCAATGCCCCGCAACATCAAACCACATTGCGCGACGGCAGCCGCGCTGGTGCTTTTCGCCGCCACGCCACTCTTCGCGCGTCTCCGGGAAAGAAGCGAAGCTGCCGGTGCGCGATCCATCTGCACCAGCCGCTGATAGTGTTTTGCTCGACGCCATGCAGGCGGAGCTGCACCGCGCGATGGACTCACTCGGAACTGCGACGGCGGCTCCGGCCAACTCCGCGGCGCCCGCGCCGAAGCCTTACTTCCTCAGCTATTCGGTGGCTGACGCGCAGACCGTGACGATCACGGCGCAGTTCGGCGCCATCACGAATTCGGGTTCGTCACATAACCGTGTCGCCGACGTGCAGGTCCGGCTTGGCACGCCCGCGCTCGATAACACGCACGGCGATCACCGCACAAGCGCGCTCACCACGATGCCTCTACCCCTGACCGACAACCGCGATGCCATCCAGCGCTCGCTCTGGTTCGCCACGAACCGCGGTTATGCGAAGGCCCTCGACGCGCTCGAGAAGGTAAAGACCGAGCAGCAGGTGCGCGCCAAGGAAGAGGACACCTCCGCCGACTTTTCCGCGCAAAAGCCGGTCGATGACGTACTGGCTTCCGCCACGCCGCTCGAAATCGACCGCGCTGCATGGGCGAACCGCCTGCGCGCCATCAGCGGAGTCTTCCGCGCCCACCAGAACATCCTCTTCGACACGGTCGTTCTGCAGGTCTCGCACGAGACGGACTACTTCGTTTCCAGCGAAGGCTCGCGAATCGCTGCGCCGCAGCAGGTCGCGCGTCTGGTTGTGCTCGCGCGCACCCGCGCAGCTGACGGCATGGACCTCTTCCGCGCCGAGACGTTCGAGTCTGACGCGGACGGCAAGCTGCCCGATCAGGCCGCCATCCTCGCGAAGACCGAGGCGATGGCGAAGAACCTCGACGACCTCCGTACCGCGCCGATCACGGAACCGTACGACGGTCCCGCCATCCTCTCCGGCCGCGCCGCCGCAGTCTTCTTCCACGAGGTACTTGGCCACCGGCTCGAAGGCCAGCGCCAGCGCGGCGACGAAGAGGGCCAGACCTTCACAAAGATGCTCGGCAAAACGATTCTGCCCAGCTTCCTCTCCGTCGTCGACGACCCAACTCTGACCGAGATCAACGGTTCCGCGCTCAGCGGCCATTACCTCTTCGATGACGAAGGCCAGCCGGCTGAGCGCGTCGATCTGGTCGACAACGGCATCCTCAAAGAGTTCCTGATGTCGCGCGAGCCGATCGCGAGCTTCGCGGAGTCGAACGGCCACGGACGCGCGCAGACCGGCAAGATGCCGACCGGCCGCCAGGGCAATCTCATCGTCACCTCAACCAAGACAGTGCCCGAGGCGCAGCTCCGCGAGATGCTGAAGGCTGAAGCAGAGAAGCAAGGCAAGCCGTACGGTCTACTCTTCGAGGACATCAGCTCCGGCTTCGCCGTGACGACGCGCCGCTCGCCGCAGGCGTTCCAGGTGATTCCGCTGGTCGTCTATCGCGTGTACGTCGATGGCCGTCCGGATGAACTCGTGCGCGGCGTTTCCATCGTCGGCACGCCGCTTGCCGCGCTCAGCCGCATCGTCGCGACCGGCGATCACCAGGACATCTTCAACGGCGAGTGCGGCGCCGAATCCGGCACCGTCCCGGTAAGTGCCGTCGCTCCCGCGATGCTCGTCAGTGAAATCGAAACCCAGCGCCAGGCGCAAGGCACATCTCGTCCTCCAATCGTCCCACCGCCGCCGATCGACGACACCGTTCCTGCAGCGGCGCAGAAGGGCGGCAACTGATGCGCGCATTGGTCTCACTGTTCGCGGCCGCACTGATCGCTTTCCCCGTAATGGCGCAGCATCGCACTACATCTCCAGCCAAGGCCGCCACGAAGGCTTCCGCGGAATCCGACCCGCTGCTCAACGCCATGAAGGCGGAGCTCACGCGCGAGCAGCAGCTGCTGGTCCTTCCTGGCATGCAGAAGCCGTACTTCATCCAGTACCGGCTTGAGGACATTCACACCTACGAAGCGCTCGCGAACTACGGCGCGCTGACCCGGGAGAACGAATTGCACCAGCGGGTGGTTCGTGTGGAGGTGCGCGTCGGCGACTACACCACGGACTCGAGCTCCGCACGCGGTAACGGCACCCTGGAGCTTGCGCCCGAGGACAACGACCCCAGTGCGCTGCGGTTCGCTCTCTGGACCGCAACCGACGAGGCCTACAAGGCGGCGCTGCGTTCCTACGCCGCCAAGCAGGCTGCGCTCAAGCAGTATCAGACTCCTCCGACCGCCAACGACTTCTCTCCGGCCAAACCGGTTACTCGGATCGAGCCGCTTCTCCCGCTCGATCTCGATCGCGCAGAATGGAAGCGGCGCGTCATCGAGGCGAGCGGCCTCTACGCGACAGATCCCGCGGTCAAGTCGTTTGCACCGGACGTGCAATACTCCACCGCGAACGTCTCCGCGCTCGTCATCAACCGGTACACAGTCAACACTGACGGCACCATGTTGAGGCACGGCTACGCTGGCTATCAGGACAGGATCTCTGTCGGCGGTCAGGCTCCGGACGGAATGGAGGAAGGCCGCGATAACGGTTCCACCGCGACCACCGCTGCGGGCCTCGAAAGCTGGTCTGCGATGCACGATCGTGTGATTCGCGATCTGCTCAGCTACAACGAACTGCGCCACGCTCCGGTGATCGCGGCGGACGATTATCACGGCCCGGTATTATTCGACGGCGATGCCGCGGCTGACGTGTTCAACCGTCTTTTCGTGCCCAACATCGAAGCAGACCGCCCTGACATCGGAACCGCCGCACGCACCCGCGGAGCCTACGCCTCCAGCCTGCACAGCCTTGTGCTCCCGGCCTACATGTCCGTGGTCGACGACCCGACGCAGCATGCATTCGACGGTCAGCCCCTTCTCGGCGCCTACGCCGTGGACGATGAAGGTGTGCCAGTCGCTCCGGTGACGCTGGTCAAAGACGGCGAGCTGGTCGATTACGACATTGGCCGCGAGCCGGTGAAGGACTTCCCCGCCTCGAATGGACACGGTCGCGCGATTCCAGCCCAGCCGGCCATGTCCCGTGCGGGCGTTGTCCTTGTGAAATCGAACCAGAACCTGAGCGCAGAGCAGATGCATGCAAAGCTGCTCGCACTCGCCAAGGAGAAGGGTCAAAGCGTGTATGAGGTGGAAACGCTCGGCGGCGAGCTGATGCCTCGTGTCCTCTACCGCATCTCGCCTGACGGAAAGCGCACCCTGGTTCGCGGTGCCGCGTTCGACGACCTCGATCAGCGTGCACTCCGCGCCGACATCATCGCGGCCGGAGGCAAGCCGTGGGTCGCGCAAACCGTCGCTCCGGTCCCGACAACCACCATCGCACCCGAGATCCTCTTCGACGACATCACGGTCAAGCGCGCCAATCCCGAGCAGCAGAAGCTTCCGTACTACGCTCCCCCAGCATCTGCGACGAACTAGCATCCCGCCACAAACCAGCGCGAATCTCCTGTGCAGTCCATGTACGATGGCCTGCACAGGAGATTTTGCATGCTGCTGAAGTCCCTCGCCGCGCTCGCGGCCACTGCCCTTTGTATCGCCGCACTCCCTTTGGTCTCATCCGCGCAGCAGGCTGTCCCCGCGCCCTCCGTGAAGCCGCTTCAGCAGATGCCGTACTCTCCTTCGCTGGACGTTACCAGCATGGACCGGAGCGTCGATCCCTGCGTCGACTTCTATAAGTTCTCCTGCGGCGGCTGGCAGAAGAACAATCCAATTCCAGCGGACCAGGCCGCCTGGAGCGTGTACGCCAAGCTGGCAAATGATAATCAGCAGTTCCTCTGGGGAATTCTCGAGGCCGACGCAAAAGCCACCAAGCGCACACCCGTGCAGCAGAAGATCGGCGATTACTACGAAGCCTGCATGAACACCGCGGCAATCGACGCTGCTGCCCTGAGTCCGATTCAGCCGACGCTCGCGAACATCGAAGCAATTCCCTCGCGCGGGCTGCTGCTCAAGTTTCTCCCGTTATGGCACAAAATGGAGATCGGAAGTTTCTTCTTCAACTCCGGCACCGGGCAGGACGCCGTCGACTCCTCTCTGATGATCGTCGAGCTGCGTAGCGGCGGTCTTGGCCTTCCCGACCGCGAT
The DNA here is from genome assembly GCA_963777205.1 of uncultured Acidobacteriaceae bacterium. Classification (GTDB taxonomy): domain Bacteria; phylum Acidobacteriota; class Terriglobia; order Terriglobales; family Acidobacteriaceae; genus Granulicella. The sequence goes on from CAVZPQ010000001.1 coordinate 1,489,426, forward strand.
TACTACCTGAAGACGGACGAGCGCAGCGTCAAGCTGCGCGAGCAGTACCTCGCCTATGTACAGCAGATGCTGGTGCTCTCCGGCGAGCCGACAGACAAAGCTAAATCGAATGCTGACGCAATCATGCGCATCGAGACGAACCTTGCCAAAGCATCGCTCACCCGCGTCGAGCGCCGCGATCCGCACAAGACCTATCACCTGATGACTCTGGCCGAGCTTCAGAAGCTTGCTCCCGCCGTCGATTGGACCGCCTACTTTGCGCTTCAACTTCAGAGTCCTCCACACGCGGGCGGTGGAGCGGCCAACCAGCCGACCATTCTTACGCGAGTCGATACCGAACACCTCCCGTTCCAGAAGCTCAACGTCTCGCAGCCGGAGTTCATGAAGGCGGTCCAGACAGAGCTCAGCACCGAGCCGCTCGACGCGCTCAAAGCCTATCTCCGCTTCCACCTCATCACCGCGTCGGCGCCGTTCCTCGCGCACGACGTCGAACAGGTCAACTTCGACTTCTACTCCAAAACTCTGCGCGGGATTGCCGTTGAGCCGCCACGCTGGAAGACCTGCGTTCGTGCCGTCGATCGCAACCTCGGCGAAGCACTCGGTCAGGAGTTCGTCGCGCGCACCTTCTCGCCGCAGATGAAGGCGCAGACGCAGCTCATGACCGAGCAGATCGAAACTGCCATGGGCGAGGAGATCAAGAACCTCGACTGGATGAGTCCCGAAACCAAAACCGAAGCTCTCCGCAAACTGCACGCCATCCGCAACAAGATCGGCTATCCGGCCAAATGGCGCGACTACACCGCACTCGACGTGAAGCGCGACGACTACTTCGGCGACGTTGTCCGCGCCTACCGCTTCGAGGATGCGCGGCAGTGGAATAAGCTCGGCAAACCGGTCGACCTCAATGAATGGGGCATGACACCTCCGACCGTCAACGCCTACTTCGATCCGCAGATGAACGACATCAACTTCCCCGCCGGGGTTCTGCAGCCGCCGCTCTACGATGCCAAGCTCGACGACGCCCCGAACTACGGCAACACCGGCTCAACGATCGGCCACGAGCTAACGCATGCCTTCGACGATGAAGGCCGTCAGTTCGACGCCAGGGGCAACCTCCGCGACTGGTGGACACCATCCGACGCTGCCGGTTTTGAAACGCGCATCAACTGCATCCGCGACCAGTACGCCGGCTACGTCGTCGTCGACGACCAGCACATCAACTCGAAGCTCACCTCCGGTGAAGACGTCGCCGACCTCGGAGGCACGCTGCTCGCGTACATCGCCTGGCAGAAGCAGACCCAAGGCAAGCCGCTCCACAACATCGACGGCTTCACGCCCGACCAGCGCTACTTCATCGGAATGGCCCAGTGGGCCTGCGAAAATACGCGGCCGGAAGACCTCCGCCTACGCGTCGCAACCGATCCCCACTCACCCGGGTTCGCCCGCATCAATGGTGTGGTGTCCAACATGCCTCAGTTCCAGAAGGCGTTCGGCTGCAGAGCCGGCCAACCGATGGTCCATACCCCAACGTGCAAGGTCTGGTAGCGCATCTCTTCTGTTGAGCATGGGTGCTGAAAAGACGAAGCCGCGCAACCGTCACGCACCCATGCAACTCGTTCGCCGCGTTGTACGCGAATCCCCCGCCGCAATCATTCTCGGCGCGCTGAGCAGCCTCGCCGCATCACTGCTGCGTCTCGGCTTCCGCGCGCTTCAGTGGTGCCTCACGCGCAACGGCATCTCCCCGGCAGCCGCCGCGGCCTCGCTCCCCCACGCGCACCGATTCATCGTTCCCATTCTCGGCGGCCTGTGCGCCATCCTCATCCTCGTCCTGCGCCGGAAGAATGCACGCCGTCTCGGCCGCGAGCCCCGTCACTACGTCGAGTACGTAGAAGCCGTCCGTCGCGAGCACGGCCATATCCCGCTCGTCCCGAACCTCTGGCGCACGGCGTCCGCCGCCTTTTCCGTTGCCAGCGGCGCTGCAGTCGGCCGCGAGGGATCGATGATCCAGTTTGCCGCTGCAGTCACCTCCTGGTTTCAGGAGCAAACAAGAGCGCACCTCCGCAGCCCGCGGATCGCGCGCCTGCTGCCCGCGCCCGCGCTCGCCGTCGCCTGCGGAGTGGCCGGCGGCGTAACCACCGCCTACATGGCTCCCGTCGGCGGCATCTTCTTTGCCGCTGAGATCGTCCTCGGCCAGTTCTGCCTCGATCAGCTGCCGCAGCTCGCGCTCGCAGCTTTCGCCGGATGGGGCGTCAGCATCGCGCTGCTCGGTGCGGGTCCGCTCTACGCGACGCACATCGACCCACCGCGCCTCTCCGCTTCGCCGAGCCTCTTACTCCTTCCCGTGCTCGCGCTCGCAATCGGTGCGTTCGGCCCCGTCTACCAGCATCTGTTGCGCAGCTTGCGAAGCGCACGCCGCCTTCCTCTAGCGCTCGCAGTCGCCGGCGCTCTCGTTGGCGCGCTTTCGCTCATTGACCCCCGCGTCTGGGGCAACGGCGACGCCGGCCTGTCCGCGGCGCTCGGCCACGCCGACATTCGCGGCCTGAGTATCAGCGCCTCCGCTTTAGGTCTCCTGCTGGTTCTCCGGCTCCTCGCGACGACCGTCTGCGTAGGCGCCGGGACCATCGGCGGCGTCTTCACGCCCACGCTCTTCGCGGGCGGTGCTCTCGGCGCGCTCGCCGCGTATGGCCTCGGTCATTTCGGCTTTCACGTCGACTCCGCCCTCTTCGCCATCGCCGGCATGAGCGCGCTCATCGCCGCCGCCACCCACGCACCTCTCATGGCCGCCTTTGTGACGGTCGAGCTCACCGGCGACTGGCGCCTGCTTCCGGGGCTGCTCGTCCTCGACATGCTCGCCTGGCTGCTCGCCCGCAAGCTCTCGTCAGACGCCCTCTACGCCATCGCCTCGCAGACTCCGGTGCACAAAGGCCTCACTCCGCCGCACCGCTTCGGCTGGAGCGCAAAGCCGCCCCAACGCGGCGATAATTGACCCTGATCACGAGGCGCTAAATATTCGCCAGGAATTCGCCTCTGCGGGTATCCTCCACGAGCACCTCAGAGCGCTGGCCGAAAGCCCTAAAAAAGGGCTCCGGCATGGTATACTTTCGGTACGGGATAGATTGCAAAATCCCCTGTATTCACAGGGGTTTGCGAGCGCGCCAAGCGCCTCTGTTCCCGGCCTGACTGGAGCCCTGACTGCGTGCCTGAAAACATCGCCCCCGCAACCTCCTCGACCACCCCTCCGCCTCCCACCGGAAACTACACCGGCGAAAACATCACGGTGCTCGAAGGACTCGCCGCCGTGCGCCTTCGTCCGGCCATGTACATCGGCTCCACGGGCGAGCAGGGCCTGCATCATCTGGTTTATGAGGTCGTCGACAATTCCGTCGATGAGGCGCTCGCCGGCTACGCGACAAAGATCGACGTCACGATCCATGCCGACAACTCCATCACCGTCGTCGACGATGGCCGGGGTATCCCGGTCGACAACAAAACCCTGCCTACTGGCGAGACCATGCCCGCTGTTCAGGTCGTGCTCACTATGCTGCACGCCGGCGGTAAGTTCGACGCCTCCAACTACAAGGTCTCTGGTGGTCTGCACGGCGTCGGCGTCTCCTGCGTGAACGCGCTCTCGGAAGAGTTCGACGTCGAGATCTGGCGCGACGGCCACGCCTGGGAGCAGGATTACTCGAAAGGCGCGCCGATCAGCGAGCTGCGCAAGATGGGCACGTCCAAGCGCCTCGGCACCAAGATCCATTTCCTTCCCGATCGCTCCATCTTCACCGTCACCGAGTACAACTACGACACGCTCGCGCAGCGCCTCCGCCAGCTCGCCTTCCTGAACAAGGGGATCGAGATCACCCTCACCGACGAGCGCGCTACCGACTCCAAGACCGGCGAATTCAAAGGCCAAAGCTTCAAGTACAACGACGGCATCGCCGGGTTCATCAAGCACCTCAACAAGGGCAAGCAGGTGCTGCACGAAAAGCCCATCTACATGGAAGCCGAGAAGGGCGCGCTCGTCATGGAGATCGCGCTCCAGTACAACGACTCCTACTCGGAGACCGTCTTCTCGCTTCGCGAACAACATCAATACCGTCGATGGCGGCACACATCTCTCCGGCTTCCGCACCGCGCTCACGCGCACCATCAACGCCATCGGGCAGTCGATGGGCCTCTTCAAGGACGTCAAGGAGAACCTCTCCGGCGACGACGTTCGCGAAGGTCTCGTCGCGGTCATCAGCGTCAAGCTGCCGCAGCCGCAGTTCGAAGGCCAGACCAAGGGCAAGCTCAACTCCGACGTCGCCGGCGATGTCCAGGCCTTCGTCAACGAGCGCCTCGGCGCGTTCCTCGAGCAGAACCCTCCCGTCGCCCGCAAGATCATCTCGAAGGCCATTGACGCCGCCCGCGCTCGCGAGGCCGCACGCAAGGCCCGCGACCTCACCCGCCGCAAAGGCGCACTCGACGGCGGCGGCCTTCCCGGCAAGCTCGCCGACTGCTCCGAGCGCCGCCCCGAGATGTGCGAGCTCTACCTCGTCGAGGGTGAGTCCGCCGGTGGCACCGCCAAGCAGGGCCGCGACCGCAAGTTCCAGGCCATCCTTCCGCTCAAAGGCAAGATCCTCAACGTCGAAAAAGCCCGCTACGACAAGATGCTCGGCCACGAAGAAATCCGCGCCATGATCACCGCGCTCGGCACCGGCATCGGCAAGGACGACTTCGACATCGCCAAGCTGCGCTACGGCAAGACCATCCTGATGACCGACGCCGACGTCGACGGCTCGCACATCCGCACGCTTCTGCTCACCTTCTTCTTCCGCCACATGGGCGAGCTCATCAAGCGCGGCAACGTCTACATCGCGCAGCCGCCGCTCTACCGCATCAAGAAGGGCAAGTTCGAGCAGTACATCAAGGACGACCGCGAGTACGTGCAGGTTATGGTCAAGCGCGCCTCGGACGGCATGATCATCCGCTACGGGGAAGGCGGAGCGAAGCTGGAGGGCAAGGACCTCACCAAGTACATGTCGCAGCTCAATGACTACCTCGGGCACTTCGAGAAGGTCTCTAAAAAGCTGCGCAACGACGATGTCGTCCAGGCTTTCGCCGAGATCTTCGCGAATGAAGGCAAGGACGCCGCGCGCCGCGCCGACTTCGAGTCGCCCGACAAGCTGAAGAAGATGCGCACGCGCCTGCAGGAGCTCGTAAAGCCGCATCAGTTCAAGGCCGTCTCCGACGTCGAGAAGGACCCCGAGCACAACCTCTACTTCGTCTCCTTCACTGACGCGCAGGGCGCCACGCGCGCCATCGACTGGACCTTGGCCGCTGCACCGGAGTCCCGCCAGCTACTCGCCAAACAGGCACAGCTCGGCGACGCACTCCACGGTCCCTTCCTGATCGAATACGCCAGCAAAGACGGCAAACCCGATGGCAAATCGGCCGCGCCTACACAGGCCGAGCTCGACGAAGCCGATGAAATCGAGCAGGAGGAAGGCGTCAACGACACCATCGCTGCCGCTCCCGGCACCAAGGATGAAGCCAAGCCCGGCAAGCGCCCTGCGAAAGCCGCGCAGGACCCGGTCGAAAAGAAATCCCCGCGTGAAGTCTTCGAGTACGTCATCGAGCAGGGCCGCAAGGAATATCAGGTCCAGCGCTACAAGGGTCTCGGCGAGATGACCGCGCCGCAGCTCTGGGAGACCACGATGGACCCCGCCCGCCGCACGCTCCTGCAGGTCAGGCTCGAGGACATCGCCGCCACCGAAGAGATCTTCACCACCCTGATGGGCGAGGACGTCGAGGCGCGCCGCAAGTTCATCGAAGAGAACGCGCTCGACGTCAAGAACCTCGACATCTAAACGCACGCTCAGTCAGCGGTAGGCCGCACACACCATGCGGCCTATCTCTTTTTCAGCGGATGGCAGAGATTGCGAAACGCCATCGCTCTACTTGCCTCTGCTCGCGTCTAAACACCTGATGATTTTTCGACCCACGCGATTGTCCTGCCACAGCTCTCCCGTCCTAACCCTGCTCGCCGCGCTCTTGCTCCCGGCGTCCCTGTTCGCGCAACGCGCGAAAACCGCCAGCGCCGTGAATGCGGCCGCAGCACCGCAGCACACCACAGCAACCTCGCAGACGCCCGCGACCGCGCCTGCCGCCCCCGCGGTTGCCCCTCAGCCCGCACAGGACGCATCCGCCACCGCGCCCACTCCAACGCATCGCGGGCCGTCGCCCACGCTCGAGCAGCAGATCGCAAAGCTCCCGCCGATGCCGGGCGTCAAAATCGACGGCGATGGGCAGAGCCAGTCCATCATTCAGCACCTCAACAGCATTCTCCGGTTCTACCGCGCGGCCACGACCAAGATCCAGAAAGCCGGAGAACCCAGTGACATCCTCTACGCCGAGCAATCAAAAGCGCAGGCCACGCAGATCGCGCAACTCGCCTTCCAGGCCGGCCGCAACGAGGCCGCGCTCCTCGCGCACATCAACCCTTCCGCAAACACCACCGCATCCACGCAAGACAACGCAGGCGGACCTTCTGATGCCCAGCGCATCGCCGCCGCGCGCACTCGAATCCAAAACCAGATCACGGCACTGCAGGCCACCGATGCCGCGAACGACGCCGCCATTGCGCACGCGAATGCGAAGTCCCGTCCCGCGCTCCTCGAGAAGCAGGAGCAGATCGATGGCGAATTCAAGTTCCTCCAGGCCACGCTCGACGCGCTTACTCACGTTGCCAACCTGACCGACACGCAGGCCACCGGCAACGGGCTCCCTGCGCAGATCGAACGGCTCGCAAGCTCGGCGCCGGAGCTCAGCTCGGGAACCGGAAAATCCATCACCGCTCCGCCGCTTGAAAATGTCGGCGACGCACAGCACTCGGGCCTCGTCACGCAAGGCTCCGTCATGTTCGACCTCTTGTCGGCACGCCGCTCCATCGACCAGCAGATCACCGAAACCGACCACCTCCGCGATCAAGCCAACACGCTCCGCAAACCATTTCTCAACGTTCTGCGCAACCTGATCCAACAGGGCGAAACGCTCAGCCAGCAATCGACCAATGCCACAGCAGCGAACGGTACGCAGACCATCCTCGCCACCCGGAAACAGTTTGACCAGCTCACGTCAACGTTCCAGGTGCTCTCGGACGCGATGCTTCCGCTCAGCCAGGAGGTCACAATCCTCCAGCAGGAACGCGGCACGTTAACCAGCTGGCGCATCGCAACCGACGCCGAGTACAAATCCATTCTGCGTTCGCTTCTCATCCGCGCCGCTTTCATCGCCGGCGCGTTGGTTCTGCTCGTCATCATCAGCCAGGTATGGAGCCGCGCGACAGTAAAGTACGTCCAGGACGTCCGCCGCCGTCGTCAGTTGCTGCTCGTTCGCCGAATCGTCATCGGTTTCCTCGGCGGCCTCATCGTCATCTTCGGCTTCGTCACGCAATTCAACTCGCTCGCCACCTTCGCCGGTTTCATCTCCGCCGGCATCGCAGTCGGCCTGCAAACAATCCTCCTCTCCGTCGCCGCATATTTCTTCATCGTCGGTCGCTACGGCGTTCGCGTTGGCGATCGCATCACCGTCGCCAACGTCACCGGCACCGTTATCGAAGTCGGCATCGCGCGCTTCTACCTAATGGAGCTCGTCGGCTCCGGCACCGAGCTGCACTCCACCGGCCGAGTCGCCGTCTTCGCAAACTCCGTCCTCTTCCAGACCGGCACGCCGCTCTACAAGCAACTCCCGGGCACCGAGTACGCGTGGCATGAGCTCACCGCGAAGCTCAAGCCCGAAGCTGACACCGAAGCCGTCAGCAAGGAGCTTTGCAACATCGTCGAAGGCGTCTACCAGACCTACAAGCCGGCCATCGAAGCGCAACAGCAGCAGATGGAATCGTGGATGGGCGCGCCGGTTGACCGGCCAAGTGTGGACTCCCATCTGCGCATGACCGACGACAGTCTTCAGGTCGCGATACTCTTTCCCGTCCAGATCGATGGTGCCGGGAAGGCCGATGCTGCGATCGCCGCTGCGGTCGTGAAGGCCATGCAGGCGGAGGGCCCGCTGAAGCAGGGCCTGGCAGCGGTGCCCACCATCAAAGCGGCGATCAAGTAAGTCCTGAAATCCGCATTGACAAGGCACAGGCCGATGTCTACATTGTAGGCATGGCTGAGCTCCTCGGCACCTTCGAGCAGATCGTCCTCCTCGCCGTCATTCGGCAGGGCAGCGAAGCCTATGGCCGTTCCATCCTGCGCGAGATCGAAGACGCTCTCCCGAACTCGCGCTCCGTCGCCGCGGGAGCCGTCTACGCCACGCTCGACCGCCTCGAGACCAAGGGCCTTCTTTCCTCCAAGCTCGCCGCAGGAACTCCAGACCGCGGCGGCCGCAAGCGCCGCTTCTACCGTGTAACTGCAAGCGGCCGTCGCGCCCTGCACGAGGCCCGCTCCACAATCGACTCTCTCTGGAACTCAATCAGCTGGCCCGCCGAGGTGCGTTCATGATTCGTCCTACGCCGCCTGCATTCCTTCAGCACATCGTTCTCGCTCTGCTCTCGCCGCGCGATCAGGAGACCATCGCCGGCGATCTCCTCGAAGCCTACGCAGAGCGCCACGCCAGGCATACCGCACTGTCGACAAACCTCTGGTACGCGCGCCAGGCGTTGAGCCTCGTGCCGCGCGCCGCGGCTGCCGCTTACCGCCGCACTCCCGGGCTTGTCCTCCTCTGTTGCTTCACTGCACTCTGCAGCGGATGGCTCGGCACAATGAGCCTCCTCCTGCGGCATGGAAATCTGCTTCAGCAGGAGTCGATTGCCGGCCTGATCTTCGCTCAGGCGCTGCTGACACTGGTCATGCTTCCGCTCCGCCGATTCCGTTGGCTTCGCTGGGCAGCGGCTCTCGGAGCGGCAGCCATCACGTGGCTGGGAAGCAGTGCGCTGCTGGCAGTTGGGCGCGGTGACCACTCTTTTGAGGGCTACATCCTCCTGATCGCACTTCTCCTCATCGTGCAGGCAGGCATGACCTGGAGCGAACTGCTCCGCGGACGAACTTCAATCGCCTGAAGGAACACCCGAACGCGTCCCTGCTGTTTCCGCATCGAATAGCATCAACGCATGGCTGTTCATCAGAAGCGCGCCCTCGTCACCGGGGGCGCCGGCCTCATCGGCTCGCACATCGTCGACCTTCTCATCCGCGAAGGCTGGCGTGTCCGCATCATCGACAACCTCGAGCCCAACACCCACAAGTTCGGCCGCCCCGCCTGGATCAACCCCGCCGCCGAGTTCGTCCAAGGCAACGTGCAGGACGCACCCACAATGCTTGCCGCACTCCGCGACATCGACGTCGTCTTTCACGAAGCAGCCTACGGCGGCTACATGCCCGAAATGGCCAAGTACGTCCTCGTCAACAGCTTCGGGACCGCGCAGATGCTCGAGCTTATCCGCGACCACAAACTCCCCATCAAGAAAGTCCTCGTCGCCAGCTCGCAGGCTGTCTACTCCGAAGGCGCCGCACTCTGCCCCAACCACGGCGAGATCGTTCCGAACATCCGTCCCGTCGAACAACTCCGCCGCGCAGACTTCGCCGTCCACTGCCCGCTCTGCAACGAGCCCACCACATCGGTCCCCACGCCCGAATCCACGCCCGGCGGCGGCGAAACCGTCTACGCCCTCACCAAGGTCGATCAGGAGCGCCTCGTCCTTCTCTGGGGCAAACAGACTGGCATCCCCACCGTCGCGCTGCGCTACTCCTGCACGTACGGCCCGCGGCAGTCGCTGTTCAATCCCTACACCGGCGTCATCGCGATCTTCTGCACGCGCCTTCTGAACAACCAGCCGCCCATCCTCTACGAAGACGGCAATCAGACTCGCGACCTCTGCTTCGTCGAAGACATCGCGCGCGCCAACCTGCTCGCCGCCGAATCCGACTCACTCGACGGTCTCCCGGTAAACATCGGCAGCGGCCGCGCGACCTCGGTCCGTGACCTCGCGCAGATCATCGCGTCGCAACTCAACATCCGCATCGAGCCGCTCGCACGCGGCGAGTTCCGCCCCGGCGAAATCCGCTCGCTCATCTCCGACATCACCCGCGCCCGCGCCATCGGCTACGAACCGTCCGTGACCATCGAGCAGGGAATCGCACGCTACATCGACTGGGTCAAAGAACAGTCCCGCACCCAGGGCGAAATCAAAGACTACTTCGCCGAGATCGAAGCCGGCCTGCGCGCCAAAGGAATCGTGCAGAGCGTCAACGCGTAAAGCTCCCTGAATTCCTCAAACTGTAATGGTTGTCACGTTCGTCCGTCTCCATTGTGACCGCCTCGATCGGACGGTCGTGGAAAGGAGCTTCTTTGTGATAACCAACGCCATTTGTCCTTGCCCTTGCTGCCCGGATTGCGATTGCCCGGACTGCCAGCATCCTGGTTGCCCATGCTGCTGAATCCAAAATCGCGGGGCGGTTCGCCGCCTCGCGACACCTCTCCGGCCAGCACCTCAGCCGCGCTTCAAAATCTCCTTGAGCGCCGCGCCAGCTTTCTTGCGTTCGTAAAGCGCCGTGTCCGCGACCCGGAGCTCGCCCAGGACATCCTGCAAGCCGCCTACGTCCGCGCTCTCGAAACATCCTCCGGCGTGCGCGACGACGGCTCCGTCGTCCCCTGGTTCTATGCCATCCTGCGCAACGTCGTGGTCGACCACTTCCGCCGCCGCGCCTCCGAGAGCACCGCATATGCCCGCTGGGCTCAGGAGTTCGCCTCAGACATCGATACTGGATTGGCCGATGCTTCCACCCGCAGCTTCGTCTGCGCCTGCATCGAGCATGTCCTTCCTCTCCTGCGTCCTGCCTATCAGGAGCTACTCCGTGAGGTTGACCTCAACGAGACGCCCCTCGCAGCCTTCGCCGAGCGCCACCGCCTCACGCCCGGCAACGCCGCCGTCCGCGCCCACCGCGCACGTGCCGCCCTCCGGAAGCAGCTCTCGCTTACGTGTGGCCTGTGTTCTATTCACGCCTGCCTGGACTGCAACTGCAAACACGCTCACTGACACAGACGCGCCTCTCAGGCGAGAGCTATCATTCCCAAATGGCCGACCACAACATCGCCGGCGACTTCCTCGCCTTCTCCTCGCACAAGATGCAGTCGGCCCACGCCGACATCGCCACCTGCCTCGGCAAGCTCTCCGAGGAACAGATCTGGGCGCGCGGCGGTCCGCACGAAAACTCCATCGGCAACCTGCTGCTGCATCTCGAAGGCAACATCCGCCAATGGATCTTCCACGGCATAGCCGGCGAGCCCGACGTTCGTCAACGCGACGACGAGTTCACCCTCGCGCCCTCGATCGACTCCAAAACCGCCTTCGAAGACTTCACCGCAACCCTCGACGCGGCGCGCGAGATCGTCGCCACGCTCCCGCACTCGCGGCTCACCGAAATCATCGATCCGCAGCCCAACGGCACCTGGCGTCACACGCCCATCCTCGACGCCATCTACAAGGTCGTCAGCCACCTCGACTACCACACCGGCCAGATCGTTCTCCTCACCAAGCAGATGTACGGCGCCGACCTCGACCTCACGATGCCGCGCAAACGATAACCGCGTGCCCCGCCACTGCGCTAAAATCAAGCATGGGCGTGCCTTCCTCACGCGCGAACCCATCCTCCTGAGAGCTCTCTCCTCGTGAACAAAAAGCAGTCCGCCGTCATTCTTGGCGCCCAGTGGGGCGACGAAGGCAAAGGCAAGATCGTCGACGTCCTCTCGGAAAAGTTCGATATTATCGCCCGCTACGCCGGCGGCCATAACGCCGGCCACACGGTCATCATCGGCGGCCAGAAGTTCGTCCTGCAGCTCATCCCCTGCGGCGTCCTCCGCCCCGGCCGCAAAGGTGTCATCGGCAACGGCGTCGTGCTCGACCCCGCCGCCTTCCTCAACGAGGTCAAAAAGCTCAAGGACGCAGGCCTCCCCGCGCATCGCCCTGAAGAGAAGCAGCTCTTCGTCTCCAATCGCGCGCAGGTCATCCTCCCGTACCACCGCATGATCGAGCTCGCCGCCGAAACCGCGCCCGGCCGCCAGACTATCGGCACAACGCGCCGCGGCATCGGCCCCGCATATGAGGACAAGATCCACCGCAACGGCCTCCGCGTCGCCGACCTCCTCAACTCCTCGCTGCTGCGCACGCACATCAACAACGCCTGCCACGAGAAGAACACCATCGCCCACGCACTCTTCGGCACCGAGCCGCTCGATCCCAAGCAGATGTACGAGGAGTACGCCCGCCTCGCCGAGCAGATCGCGCCCTTCGTCACCGACACCGCCGTGCTCCTCAACAAAGCCATCGACGAAGGCCAGAACGTCATGTTCGAAGGCGCTCAGGGCGCGCTGCTCGACATCGACCACGGGACTTATCCATTCGTGACCAGCTCCAACTGCACCGCCGGCGGCGCGGTCACCGGCACAGGCGTCGGCCCCACACGCATCGGCACCGTCATCGGCGTCACCAAGGCCTACGTCACGCGCGTCGGCGAAGGCCCATTCCCCACTGAAATCTCCGACTCCCAGGGCGACCTGCTCCGCGCCCGCGGCCAGGAGTACGGCGCGGTCACCGGCCGTCCGCGCCGCACCGGCTGGCTCGACCTCCCGCTGCTCCGCTACTCCAACATGATCAACTCCACCGAGTGGCTCGTCGTCACCAAGATGGACGTCATGGACGAGTGCGCCGAGATCCCCGTCTGCACCCACTACAAGATCGACGGCAAGATCACCGACGTCATCCCCGCCGACATCCGCGGCTTCAGCTCCATCCAGCCCATCTACACCACGCTGCCCGGCTGGAAGTCCTCAACCGCCGGCATCACTGACTACGACAAGCTCCCCAAGCGCGCCCAGGAGTATCTCGACTTCATCGCCAAAGAAACCAACGCCCGCATTGGCATGATCTCCACCGGCCCCGACCGCGCCGAAACCATGCTCGTCAACGGCTTCGACCAGGCGCTCGGGTAAATCGAGGCCTGATCGGCGAGTAATACTGGGGTTAGACTTCCTCGTCGTCCTCATTGAAGTCCTTCCTCAGATGAACGTGAAAGCCCGCGGTCATAGCTGCCATATCCCATCTTGACTAAAATCTTACGCGAGGGTCAGGAATCCGAGCGATTCGCCGCGAGAAAGAATTGGCCATTCTCTACGTACACTTCGAGCCGCTCATCTTCCTCGAGGCTATATTCGTACGGTGATTGAGTTGTGTTTATCTGTCGGCTGAACTCATAATGGAACTGTTCTATCTTATCCGCTAACCTGGCGGTAAGAGTAACTACATAACCTCATGATCTCCTTCACCGTACGCATGACCTTCCGCCCCGACGACCGCGAAGAGATCGCGATCATTCTCCGCGAGCTCACCGCCGCATCCCGCCAGGAGCCCGGCTGCGTCAGCTACATCCCCCATCGCGTCGAGTCCGATCCTGACACCATCGTCATCTACGAGCAGTACCGCGATCACGCTGCCGCCGAGGCCCATCGCGCCTCGCCGCACTTCGCGCAGTACGCCGTAGGCGGCCTCTACCAGCGCATGCTGCAGCGCTCCCTGGAAATCCTCGACGCCATCGCCTAGGCAAGCAGATCCGACAGCACGACTCAGCCTGCGACCACAACGCGACCACCTCGAAAATCCTAAAATCTCCAATCTAAAATCTCCCTTCCCTCGCGCCCGTGCAGCCGAAATCCCTTCGCCGCCCGTCCAACCGGTGTACCCCGCGTGCGGCGTCTCATCCCACCAATGGTCTTTGACTAGCCGCGCGCAGGCCATCTACTATCCGGTACGCGAATGCGCCTCTCTGGCCCAATCCGCAAGTTCGCCGTGGCTGTCTCGCTCACGGTAGTCTGCACACCGATGCTCGCCGTGCCTCATCGCGGCGGACGCAACCTGCGGGACCAGGTCGAAGCTCTCGAGAAACAGTGGAGACAGGCGGCCCTGTCGAACAACATCGAGGCCATGGACCACCTGCTCTCCGATGATTACCTCGGAATTACCGCTGCCGGGCAGGTCGTCACCAAACCCCAGCAGCTCGATCGCATGCGCACACACGATTTCGCGATCACCTCAATCGACGTCTCCGACGTGAAGATAAAGCTCATCAGCCAGCGCGCCGCTATCGTAACCTCGCTCGCGCAGGTCGAGGGCACCAACGACGGCCGCCCAATCCACGGCAGCTTCCGCTACACGCGCGTCTACCAGCGCCTTCCCGGCGGCACCTGGAAGATCACCAGCTTTGAGGCCACACACGTGCCGAACCGGCTCGCGCAGGCCAGCGAACCCCCGCAGCACTAACGCGCTCGGGTCAACGGCTAAATAAGCCAAAAAGAAATTGGGCAGAGACTACGCGACCTGCGGCTCCGCGTTCAGCGGCTTCGCTGCACTCGGACGAGGCGCTTTGCGTGCCCCCGCCGTAACATTCAGGCCCATAACGCGCCGCATCAACGACCGCGTTCCGCCGGTCAGCCGCGCATCTTCTGGTTCGCGATGTCCCGTTCGAGACATCGCTGTATACAACGTTCCGTTTTCCTGCGCGCCGTCCTGAGGCTGATGCATGTCGTCGGCTCCAGCGGCGGCGGTCCACGCCATGCCACCATGTCCTACCCGCTTGTAGCCGAATCGCGCAGCCTCGCGCACTGGAATTTCGTTAGGCGCAGAGCCAACGAGTGACTTCTCAACTCTCATTGGGACTCCTCAGGGGGGCCTGGAGTCGAACCCCTACAGTCCCTGAGATGGCGGAGCCGCTCTTTAAGGTTGTTCGTTTTCTGACGTTTCCGCTTCAATGGCACGCAAAGTGCATGCACAGAAAATCCACCGAGAACCCACAGCCGTTCCGCACACGTCCGGCCGCGAGTCCTCCACCTATACTCGTCCGCATGGACTATCTCTGGACCCCATGGCGATACGCCTACGTCACAAACTCCGGCGGCAAAGCCGCTCGCCCCGGAGTTCCTGAAGAACTCGCCGCTTGGCCCGGCGACACCGGGTGCGTCTTCTGCAACCTGCTCGCCTCCACCGATTACGCCATCCAGCAAGGCATGCCCCGCGACGAAGCCGAACGCGCCAGCGGCATCCTCGCCCGCAGCGCCCACACCTTCCTCGTCCTCAACAGCTTCCCGTACAACAACGGCCACCTCATGGTCGTCCCTTACCGGCACGAGTCCACACTCGCCGGCCTTACCGAAGAGGACGCCGTCGAGATGATGCTCAACGCCCGCCGCGCCGAGCGCGCTCTCCGCTCCGTCTACAACCCCGCCGGCCTCAACCTGGGCATCAATCTCGGCGAGTCCGCCGGCGCCGGCGTCGCAGACCACATCCACCTCCACGCCGTGCCCCGCTGGGTCGGCGACACCAACTTCATGACTGTCCTCGGCGAAACCCGCATCCTCCCCGAGATGCTCGCCGAAACCTGGCGCCGCCTCCGCGCCGCCCTCACCGCAAACCTGATCTCCTGTTCTCAACGCCTGATCCCTGTTCCTCGCTCCACGACCTTTGACCCATTTCGCTCGCGCTGCTACACTTGATATTGCACCGCTGCGGGCGGGATCCAGTCGCAGACGGTTGTTCAATTTACTCCCGCTGAAAATCCTCGAGATGCATCTATAAAGGCCGCAGCGACGGCAAATGCCCCGTTGCCTCCGCAAAAAATGCAACCCGGGACGCAGTCGGGACGTATTTGAAACACGCGCACAAAATCACTGGATTCCGGAGCAGTTTGAATGGCCGCTGAAGACCAGAATCCAGTCAAAACCGAGAGCACAGCCCTGAACACCACACTTGAACCCACCGCCCACGAAGAAGTGACGACCACCGAGACAACGCCGACCGAAGTCTCCTCTAACCCGCAGCCGACAGACGGGCAGCAGCAGCCTGCACCCGAGCAGTCGACTCCGAGCGCCGCTCCTGCGCCCGCGCAGACCGCATCCATCTCCGCCTCGCATGACGAGCATGGTCACGAGCCCGAGTACTCTGACGAAGATTTCGCCAAGGCACTCGAGAGCTTCGATCGTGAGCAGGCCGCTGAGAAGGATGCTGCGCAGTCGCTGACCGCTGAAGAGGCCGTCGTCACCGGCACCGTCGTCAAGATCACGGACAAGCATGTCGTCGTCGACATCGGCCTCAAGTCCGAAGGTCTCATTCCCCTCGAGCAGGTCCTCGATCACACCGGCACGCCGAAGTTCAACGTCGGCGACACCGTTGAAGTGGTCGTCGAGCGCGAGGAGCACGAAGGTGGATACCTCGTCAGCTACGAGAAGGCGCTGCGCCACAAGGTGTGGGACAAGCTCGAAGAGGCGGCCAACACCAAGACACCGGTGAAGGGAATTGTCGTCTCGCGCGTCAAGGGCGGCCTCACCGTCGACATCGGCATCAAGGCCTTCCTCCCCGGCTCGCAGGTCGAAGTTCGCCCCGTGCGCAACCTCGACGGCTACATCGGCCAGGAGCTCGAAGTCCGCGTCATCAAGCTCAACAAGAAGCGCGGCAACGTCGTCGTCTCCCGCAAGGAGATCCTCGAGGAAGAGCAGAACGCCAAGAAGTCCGTCACGCTCGAGCACCTCGAAGAGGGCGCCGTCTTCACCGGCACCGTCAAGAACCTCACCGACTACGGCGCGTTCGTCGACATGGGCGGCCTCGACGGCCTGCTCCACATCACCGACATGAGCTGGGGACGCCTCACGCATCCGCGCGACCTCGTCAACGTCGGCGACGAGATCCAGGTCAAGGTCCTCAAGTTCGACAAGGAAAAGCAGCGCGTCTCGCTCGGCTTCAAGCAGCTCACGCCTGACCCGTGGCTCGACGCCGTCGAGCGCTATCCCATCGGTGCGCAGGTGCGCGGCCGCATCCTCTCCGTCACCGACTACGGCGCGTTCGTCGAGCTCGAGCAGGGCATCGAAGGCCTGGTCCACGTCTCTGAAATGACCTGGTCCAAGCGCATGAAGCACCCCTCGAAGATGGTTCACCCCGGCGACGAGGTCGACACCATCATCCTCTCGGTCAACCCGAACGACCGCCGCATCTCGCTCGGCATGAAGCAGCTCCAGGACAATCCCTGGGAGCATCTCGAAGACAAGTACCCCACCGGTGCAGTCGTCGAGGGCCGCGTCCGCAACCTCACCGACTTCGGCGCCTTCATCGAGATCGAGGACGGCATCGACGGCCTCGTGCACGTCTCGAACCTCTCCTGGACCAAGCGCATCAAGCACCCGTCCGAAGTGCTCAAGAAGGGTGAGAAGGTCAAGGCTGTCGTGCTCGGTGTCGAGCCCGAAAACCGCCGCCTCTCGCTCGGCATCAAGCAGCTTCAGCCGGATGTTTGGGACACCTTCTTCGAGCAGCACCGCGTCGGCGACATCGTCCACGGCAAGGTTCTGCGCACCGCGCAGTTCGGCGCCTTCATCGAGATCGCCGAAGGCATCGAAGGCCTCTGCCACGTCTCCGAAGCTGTCGACGAAACCGGCCACCAGGTCACGCTCAACGTCGGCGACGAGCACGACTTCAAGATCGTCAAGATGAGCCAGGATGAGAAGAAGGTCGGCCTCAGCCTCAAGGCAATCGGCGAAGAAGCCTCCCGCGCTGAGGTCGAAAACTACAAGGAGACGAAGTCGAAGAACCAGTCCAGCTCTTCGTCCTCCAGCTCCTCCACCACGCTCGGCGACCTCATCAACTGGAAGCGCGAGAACCAGTAACCTCTCGCATCCGGCACTCGAAAACTGAACGAGCAAAGCAAAGGCCGCCGCCAGGCGGCCTTGCTTTTTGCCCCGGTTCCGAAGTTGCCGAGCTACTCTGCCGAGCCGGGCGGAGCGTATCGAACCGCATACAGCTGGACCCTGGCTCCGAACGGCCAAGCCCGGTACGCCACCGCAGCAAACGGCGCCTTCCCGTAACACACGGCCGGCAGGAACGACATCCCGTACAGCGCGTGGACGTGCGGCGTCTCGTTCCACCACCACGCTCGACAATCACCCGGCGGAGGCGGAGCAGTCGCGACGTATGCACCGACCGGCACCTTGACCAGCGGGTTGTTAATGTAGCTCGCATGATCCAGTTCCGTGTCGAAGTTGTAATCCCATCCGCCGTCGATCGCGGTGTAAGGAACGCCGGCTGCATGAAGTTCGTTCCCGAGCTCGACCCGCGCACGATCGATGGCGAACGTGTTGTGAGTGGCGATCACGCCGAGTGCTGCCATCATCACGATCAGCAGCACGGTGGCCAGCGGCAGGCTGCGCCGCACTCGTTCCTGGTACAGCCGAATGAGAACGATCACGCCTGGCCCGCAGAGCCCGAGAGCGTAGCGATCGAACAGCGTGAGAGTGGTGCCAAGCGCCGCCAGCAATAACAACAGGTACGCGAGCGAGAACGGCAGCAGAAGCACGACGAGCTGCTGCCACGAAAGCTCCGCGACCGGCATTGAAGGCAATGTCTTCGCTTCAACCCGGTCGACGGCCACAAGGATCGCGCCCAGCAGACCGGCGAGACACAAAATCGTGAGGACAATCAGCGCATTCGTGTGCAGCAGCGTGGGCGCGCCCGCAACCGTTGTGTACGCCCCCGCGGAGGTGAACCAGCTTCCCCCGTAACCTGCAGCCGGTTCGAAGTGGATGAGCGGATCCGGACAAGCCCGCGAATGGACCGCGAGCGCGACATACGCAAACACTCCAGCCAGTGAAGCAATGATGACTGCCGGACGGCTGCGGAATATACGCGGGATGAAGGCCGCGATCACAGGAAGAACAAGGAAGGGAATTTCCAAAAGAATGTAGCTTAGCTGCCTCAGCGCGAGCCGCTTGGCAATGGAGCTGGGGATGAGTGGCAACGGAACGCTATACGGCTGCCGGCTCAGCCAATGCGTGCAGCCGATAATCACCAGCAACGCGAAGACGGTCGCCAGCGAACCTGCCAGCAGAACTCGCCTGCGGGAGCGCAGCAGCCAGAGCGCCGAAGGCACCATCACAAGATTGCCCAGCCACGCAATCTGACGAGACGTGCCGAAGAACGCGCACGTGATCACGGCAAAGAAGATCCACGCGATTGCGGAGCGGTCTCGAGAAGCTTGGAGCGCACGAATACAGCCGTAGAGACAAAGCGTCGTCGCGAACACGCCATCGATGTCCGTCATGAACGTAGGCGAGAGCATCAGGTACAACGGCGAAAGTACGACGGCGAGCGTGCCGAGAGTGGCATTCCGCGCAGAGCAGCCCGTTCGGATCAGCGTGCGATGAAAAACGAACGCCGTGATCGCCGCCAGCAGCAGCGTACTCATCCGAACCGAAGTCGCAGAGGACCCGAACAGCTTGATGAAAATCGCAGCGATGCAGAGCTGCGACGTCATCATGGCCGCGCCCCAGCCGTTATAGACGAGGTGGCCGGTGCTCGCGAAAGTCCGGGCCATACGGATGTATGGTCCGTCGTCGCAAACACCCATGGTGGTGAAAGGCCAGCTGACCAGATCGCACAGGACAACCGCCACTCCGCAAAGCACGCCTTGGAGACGAGCCTCGCGACCGAGCTTCATTTGCTCTCAGGAGCGTGGTTTCCCGGGGCTCGCTTGCGACCGACGACAAGGAACTGGCGCCCGAAGATCTTCCAGGCCAAAGGGAACTTCAGAAAGAGACGGACCTTCCAAAGCGCTGGCTGTCGGCCCATGGACATCGTGTAGGGCAGAAAGCGGTCGACGGTCTGCTCGACCTGAAGGCCGCTCAGATTCATCAGCTCTGCAATCGACAATTCAGTCAGAGCAAGGTAGTGATCGAAGAAGTCCCAATAAGAGCCCGGAAGATATTTCACATTCGGCCCCATCGCGATGAGCCGGCCTCCGGGTTTAAGGCAGCGGTCCGCTTCCATCATGGTCGCCAGCAGAACGTGCTTGGTCGGGAGATGCTCGAAGAAGTTGCTGGTGAAGACGATATCCAGGGAGTTGTCGGGCATGGGCCAGGGCAAACTGCAGTCCTGCTCCAGGAACTCCACGTCGGGGCCAACCTGCTTCCTCGTCGAAGGGTTGAGGTCCATCGCGTACTTCTTCGCGGCCCGTATGTTGTTGATGAACTCGCCGTAGCCGCAACCGAGGTCGAGCACGACGTCCGTCGGCTTCACCCAGCGCGAGAAGAACTCCGAGGTCAGGAGCTTCCAGATCCGGTTTCTATAGTTTTCCTGACCGGTGAAACGGGTCGTATAGAGCTTTTGAAGGTCTTCGGGCAGTTCTGAACCGGGCCTGATCTCTTTCAAGAAGCCTCCCATGGCAATGCCAGAGCGCGGCAGCGCCGTGCCGATACTTGTGTGCACCGCGGCGCGGGCCCTCGGAGAGGTTGAAGCCGAAGAGTGCGAATGTGCAAGTTTGACGATACTTAGGTAGGCTTGGGAATTCAAATTCAGCCGAGTGTGATAACGCCATCCGGCTGTCCCGGCGTGAAAACGAGAAAGGCTGCGAGTTGAACTCGCAGCCCTGTTGTAGCGCATTGCGGCGCACGGTAACGAGCGCTTCAGCAGCGGCACCGCCGACGGCGCACGAGACCGGCGACACCGAGGAAGCCGGTTCCGAGCAGTGCCAGGCTGGTCGGCTCCGGTGTTGCCGCCGCCGGGATTCCCTGGAAGGCGATCGTGAAGACCGGATCCTCCTTCACGAGCGTCAGGTCAATCGTTACCGGAATGCTCTCGTAGAATCCGTCGTTATCCAGCAGGTACGCGGCGTAGTTGCCGTTGCCGGTCGAAAACACATCGACCTTGAAATCTGTGTCGCCTTCGGTGGCCGTGAAGGCGAACCCGTCGGGATCGACCACTGCTGCGGTGCCGGGGTACAGGAGGTTGTCGTTGTTGTTGAAAAGGCCGGGATCAAGCAGACCGGTTATACCGGCGCCGTACCCATCGCCCGGCGCGATGGCGTTGATCAGACAGCTGCCGTCGTCGGCGCAAGTATCGGTGTAGAGCGTAGCTGACCCGGTGAACTGACTGTTATCGGTTTGGCTTCCGGTTCCGGTGTAGGAATCGGCTTTGGCGCTGACGCAGGAGAAAGCAAGAACGGAAATAACCAGGCAGGGCCCGAAACGCATGGGGGAAGACTCCTCAACTACGATCAAAACCAAGTGTACCGTCGTACCGTGACAAAGGTAATGGCTGAAACGTTGTAAGCGGTTAGATCCGAGGTACCCAACCCGCCCCTGATCGGACCGCATCCGTTCTGTCTGCGGCGCAACCGGCGCCTGGAGAGGTCCCGATGAGCACGCAGCCGTCTACACCCGGTCAAACGCAGAACGAACAGCCCAGCCCTTCGACCACCATCGGAGAGCTGCGCAAGCAATACGGTCCGCACTTCGCCAAGGGCTACGGCGATAACGACACCTTGGGCGAGGTTCTTGGCCGGGCTGGCGTAGCGACCATCGACGAGTATCTGGCGCGAAATCAAGCGCGGTAAGTATCCAGCTCAACGCCGCGCATAAGAGCGGCGCGCGCCGTAGCTCCGGCCACCGGGCAACAGACGGTAGGTGCCCGCCATCGCAGTGCATTGGGACCGTGTCGGCGCCGAGAGCTGCCGTATTGCCATTTGTCTCGACGCGTGGAGGGTCAATGCCGCAGTCTCCCCATGAAATCGCTGCGCGCTGGTTTGAGGAGGTCTGGAATCAGGGCCGTCTTGAATCGATTGACGAGCTTGCTACGCCGGACCTGGAATCCCACGGCTTCCCGCAGCCGGACTCGGTGCTGACCCGGGAGCAACTGCGCGAGTACATTGTAGAGTTCCGGAAGTCTTTCAGTGACATACACATCCGCCTCAATGAGACGATCGCGGAAGCAGACCGCGCCGCGGTGCGCTGGACAGGCACGATGAAGCACACAGGCTCCGGCCTGGGCTTTGCCCCGACGGGCAAAGTGGTGGAAGTACACGGGATGTCATTGATGCATCTGCGCGACGGGCTGGTCTGCGCCGGTTGGAACGCCCTGGATCTGGGCAGCGTGGTGATGTTCCTGAGCGCGCTTTCGGCGCGGCCGTGAGCTGAAAAATCTCAAGGGGAACGCGACTTATCGGGAAACGACTGATCGATTTTGAGGTGTTTTTGCGTCGTTTTGAGGTGTTTTTGCGCGTTTTGGGAAGGCACGTTTTTCCGGATTCGGCCATTCTGGCCGGATATCAGGTCCCTTGAGGTTCCGTTGCGAGCTAGAACTGGCGGCTCACCACAACTTTGCTCATGTTCCTGCGTCTGAGGCTGTAGAAGCACGGGCAAACCGCCCATAAGGAGTAAGTCAATGAGAAAGCAATTGCTTACTGCCGCTATCGCGGGTGTACTTGGGCTCGCGACGGTAGCCGGAGCACAGGTCTTTGTACGGATTGGGCCCCCGCCACGGCACGTGGAGGTTGTCCCGCCCCCGCCGCCGGAGCACCGCGACTGGGCATGGCACGCCGGCTATAACCGCTGGGACGGCCAGAGGTATGTTTGGGTTCCGGGAATGTATGTTGCTCCGCCGCGGCCGCACGCCCGTTGGGTGCCGGGCCACTGGCGCAATACACCGCGCGGCTACGTGTGGGTTGAGGGCCACTGGCGCTAAACCATTGCATGGAGCGCGACGCGCTTCGCGCCATTGCATGCAGCGGGCTGCGCTTCGCGCCAGGTTTACCACGAAGGCTATCCAGCAGCCGTGAGCGATTCTTCGCCACGGCTGCTGTGCATTTTCGGGACTGTATCATCGGCGAATGATTGAAGCTGGACTTGCCGAGCGTGCGCGCCGCATCAAGGTGCTGCTCTTTGACGTAGACGGTGTGCTGACGGACGGCAGCATCACGATTATTCCGAACAGCAATTCCGCAGAGCTTTCCGGAACAGAGGTGAAGAGCTTTTCTGCGCACGATGGGATGGGCATTGCGCTGGCGCACGTTGCTGGCCTGAAAGTGGGCTGGATTACGAAGCGGGTCTCGCAGGTGGTGGCGATTCGCGCACGCGATCTGCGCATCGAGCACCTGTACCAGGGGCAGCACTACAAGGTGCAGGCGCTGGATGAGGTAATCGCAAACGAGCATTGCACACTCGAGGAGATTGCGTACGTTGGCGACGACATCATCGATCTCCCGGTGCTTCGCAAGGTGGGACTCGCGGTAGCATCGGCGAACGCGCGACCGCAGGTGAAGGCGATGGCCCATTTCGTCACGGAGCATCCGGGTGGCCAGGGAGCCGCGCGGGATGCTATCGATCTGCTGCTCGAAGCCCGCGGGATTTTGAGCCAGACCATCGAGCAGTATCTTGATCCGGAGAACGCCGAGGCGAAGAAGGCGGACATCGGCGTTGGGAATATGTAATCGCTAACCGTGCGCTTGTTTCTGCTCGACGGCAATGACGCGCAGTTCGTTGTCGCCGACGTTCTCGAGGGTGTGGGCCGGCAGCGAACCGGACCAAAGTGCGGTGCCAACTGCTGGGCGCGGCGTATTACGGCTGTCCATGGTCACAACTCCCTGTTCGTTCCGTCGCACGCAGTCGCTCCAGCTGATGATGTAGAGGACTGCCGGCCAGCAGTGCGTATGCAGAGGAACTGTCTCGCCGGGCTGGACGATCGTATCGAGCACGCGGACGGTTTCGTTTTCGAGCAGCACACGATGAAACTGCGGCGCAGCGTTAACTGCATCGAGCGAACGATTCTCTTCAGGCATTTGCGAAATTCTAGCCGCTGACGTGCTCCATCCAGGTGACGACTTCGCCGCGTTCGTCGGCTTCCTGTACGGCCAGGTGGACCATGGGGCGGTTGGGTGCAGCGCCGTGCCAGTGCTTCTCATTGGGCGCGAACCATGCGGCGTCACCGGCAGTGAGGCGCTCGATCTCGCCGCCCTCGCGCTGCGCTTCGCAGACTCCGCTGAGGACGAAGATCATCTGTCCGCGGGGGTGGGTGTGCCAGGCCGTTCGAGCGCCGGCGGTGAAGGAGACGACGGCGCTGCGCTGCGAGGGCGAGTCGGCGGCGCCGAGCACGGGTTGAATCCAGACCTCGCCTGAGAACCAGGTCTCCGGGCCTCGCTGGGTTGTTGTTTCTGCGCCACGAAACGTCTTCATGACTTCCAAGCTACACCTGTGGAGATGGGCGAAGGAGCGGCGAAGCTGGCGATAGAATGGCGTATGAGCACCGCGCCTGCAATCGAACCTGTTCCGGGAGTGGGAGCGCTGTCCCATGCGGATCTGGCGTGGGCGCATCCGCTGGTGCAGGAGTGGTTCGTCGGGCGGTTCGGCACGCCGACGGAGCCGCAGGTTGCGGGGTGGCCGGCGATTCTGCGCGGCGAGCCAACGCTCATCTCTGCGCCGACGGGATCAGGCAAGACGCTGGCGGCGTTTCTGGTCTGCATTGACAAGCTGCTGAGGGCCGCGCTCGAAGGACGGCTGTCGCCGCACACGCATGTGGTGTATGTGTCGCCCCTGAAGGCGCTCTCAAATGACGTGCAGAAGAACCTGGAAGGGCCGCTGCGCGAGATCCAGGAGCTTGCGTTGTCGCGCGGGTATCTGTGCCCGGAGATTCGGACCGGTGTGCGGACGGGGGACACGCTGGCGAAGGACCGCGCGGCGATGTTGAAGCATCCGCCGCACATCCTGGTGACGACGCCGGAGTCGCTGTACATTCTGCTGACGGCGAATAAGCCGCGGCAGAACCTGACGCGGGTTTCGACGGTGATCGTGGATGAGATTCACGCGCTGGCGGACGACAAGCGCGGGTCACACCTGGCGCTGACGCTGGAACGGCTGGACGCGCTGGTGTGTGGAGAGAATCGGCTCTCACCGGGCGCGATGCTGACGGGGATAAGCGCGGCGCCGCAGCGCATTGGGCTTTCCGCAACGCAGAATCCGATTGAGCTGGTGGCGGATTTTCTGGTGGGCTCCGCGCCGCAGCGCAGGCGCGCAACGATCGTGCAGGTTGGGCAACGGCGTGAGCTGGATATTGCGGTTGAGGTTCCGTCGGCGGAACTGGGATCGCTGACATCGATTCCGATGTGGGAGGAGATTTACGACAAGCTGGCGAGGCTCGCGCTGGAGCATCGGTCGACGCTGGTGTTTGTGAACACGCGGAAGTTTGTGGAGAAGATCAGCTTTGAGCTCGCGGCGCGGTTGGGGCCGGAGGCGGTTGCGGCGCATCATGGATCGCTGTCGCGCGCGTTGCGTCTGGATGCCGAACAACGGCTGAAGAATGGCGAGATTCGGATTCTCGTCGCGACGGCGTCGCTGGAGTTGGGTATTGATATCGGGAATGTCGATCTGGTCTGCCAGATTGCTACGACGCGCTCGGTTTCGGTTGCGATGCAGCGCGTGGGCAGAGCAGGGCACTGGCGCGGAGCAACGCCGAAGGGCCGGCTGTTTGCGATGACGCGGGACGACCTGATGGAGCACTGCGCGCTTGTTCGCGCCATGCGTGCGGGCGAGTTGGATCGGCTGGAGATTCCCGAGCAGCCGATCGATGTGCTGATGCAGCAGATTGTGGCAGCGTGCGGTGCTGAATCGTGGCAAGAGGATGCGCTGTATGAGGTGTTTCGGCGTGCGTGGCCGTATCGCAACCTTGCGCGCGCGGAGTTCGATGAGCTTCTGGCGTTGCTGCACGAGGGGATTGAGAGCACGCGCGGGCGGTATGGCACGTATCTGCTGCGCGACCGCGTGAATGGGCAGCTTCATGCGCGGCGCGGCGCGCGTATGACGGCGATTGGGAACGGTGGCGCGATTCCGGATACGTCGCTGTTTGCGGTGATGCTGCAGCCGGAGAATGTGCAGATTGCGACGCTGGATGAGCACTTCGCGGTGGACTCGTCGCCCGGTGATGTGGTGCTGCTGGGCAATACCAGCTGGCGTATCCAACGTGTAGACCCGCAGGGAAAGGTGCTGGTCGAGGATGCGCACGGAGCGCCGCCGAGCATTCCTTTCTGGGAGGGCGAAGCGCCGCAGCGGACGGCGGTGCTATCGAGCGGAGTGTCGGATTTGCGCGCGGAGATTGATCGCCGCACAGATGTATTGACGCCAAACGATCTGCTTCGCGGATGCGTTTCTGTTGAGGCGGAGGCACAGCTTGCCGATGTGCTCGCGTGGTTGCAGCGCGAGTGCGGTGTGAATGAATCGGCTGCGCGGCAGATCGTCAGCTATATCGTGACGGGGCGCGCGGTGCTGGGTGCGGTGCCGACGAAGGCAACGATCATCGCGGAGCGGTTCTTTGACGAAGGCGGCGGGCAGCAGCTGATTCTTCATGCGCCGTTCGGCGGCCGGCTGAACAAGGCATGGGGGCTGGCACTGCGGAAGCGCTTCTGCCGCGGATTCAACTTTGAACTGCAGGCCGCAGCGACGGACAACGGCATCAACATCTCGCTGGCCGAGCAGCACAGCTTTCCGCTCGCGGATGTGTTCCAGTTCCTGACGGTGCAGACGGCGCGCGAGCTGCTGGAACAGGCGTCGATTCCGTCGCCGCTGTTCAAGAACCGGTGGAGGTGGGCTGCGGGGCGGAGCCTGCAACTGCTGCGGATGCAGAAGGGAAAGCGCATCGCTCCGCAGGTGCAGCGCAGCCGTTCGGACGATCTGCTGGCGAGCGTGTTTCCGCATGCGTCGGCGTGCCCGGAGACGATGGTCGGCGATATCGAAATTCCTGATCATCCGCTGGTGCGTGAGGTCATGCGCGACACGCTCTCGGAAGCGATGGACATCGACGGACTCAATGATGTTTTGCGCGCGATGGACTCCGGCGACATTCGATGTATTGCAATCGATACGGCCGTGCCGTCGCAGTTCGCGCATGAGTTCATCAATGCGATGCCGTACAGCTTCCTCGATCCGGAGGATGCGGCGGCGAGGCGCACGCGTGCGGTGTCGTTGAGCAGGACGTTGCCGGATGCGCTGGCAGATGGCTCGGGCCGCATCGATCCCGCGGCGATTGCAACGATCCGCGAGCAGATCTGGCCGGATGTGCGCGATGAGCATGAGCTGCATGATCTGCTGCTGTCGCTTGTGGCGCTGCCGAAGGGCTGGGTTGAAGGACAAGGAACGTTCCAGAGAAGCAAGACGCAGCACTGGGATTTGTTTTTTGCGCGGCTGGAGCAGCATGGGCGTGCGCAGTGTGTCGATGTGGCGGGATGCGAGGTGTGGATTGCGGCGGAGCGCATCAGCGATGCGGCGCTACTGTGGCCGGAGTGGATGCGACGCGACAATAACGTGGATGATGCGAACTTGCGCGAGAAGGCGATCGCGCAGCTTGTGCAGGGATGGCTGCAGCTGCTTGGGCCGACTACATCGGCGTATTTGGGCGAGATTGTGAGCCTTAATGCGGGTGCGATTTATCAGGCGCTGCTGAAGATGGAAATGCAGGGGCTGGCGATGCGCGGCGTGTTCGAGCGTGCTGCTCCGGCCGCTGATGAGCCGCATGAGATTGAGTGGTGCGAGCGGCGGATTCTGCACCGGATTCATCGGCTTACCGTGCGCTCGTTGCGGCAGAGGACGGAGCCGGTCTCGGCGACGGTGTTCATGCGGTGGCTGCTGGAGTGGCATCGTTTGACGGCGTCGCAGGACGAAGAGCGCGTGCTGGTCGGCGAAGAGGCGGTGCTGCGCGCGATCGAGCAGATGGAAGGATTCGAAGCTCCCGCGGCGGAGTGGGAGCGCTCGCTGCTGCCGGCGCGGGTGCCGAATTATGATCCGCGCTGGCTGGATAATTTGTGCCTTGCAGGCGTGGTTGGCTGGGGACGCGTGTCGCCGCATCCGGCGTGGCAGAAGACTGCGGGTGAGAGTTCGAAGCCGGCGCCGCGGAGAGTGATTCCGACGTCGGCGGCGCCGATTACGTTTTTCCTGCGCGAGTCGGCGGAGTGGCTCTATGCAAGTTTGGCCGGCAAGCGCATCGATGAGTTCACGCTGGCGCAGTCACTTTCACCCGAGGCGCAGCGCGTTCGTTCGCTGCTGTCGGAGCGCGGAGCGGCGTTTACGGCGGATCTGCAGCGGCTCTCAGGCCTGACGAAGCTGCAGACGACGACGGCGCTGTGGGAGCTGGCGACCGCAGGGCTGGCCGCGGCAGATGGATTCGATCAGTTACGCGCGATGATGGATCCGCGCCGGAAATCGGTCGCGTTGGCGCAGACGCCGGCGACGAGCCTGCGCAAGCGTGCGGCGGCACGTACGACCGCGGGACGCTGGTCGCTGCTTTGGGACCCCGCGGCCTTGGCGGCAGATGGGGCGCCGGTCTCCGGGAAGCAGCTGGCGAATGCGAGCGAAGAGCAGCGCGCGCGGATGATCGAGGCCGCGAAGCAGGCCGATGCGGCGCTTGAGACGCACGCACGCATTCTGCTGGCGCGGTATGGGGTGGTCTTTCGCGAGCTGCTGGCGCGCGAGACCAACGCTCCGGCGTGGCGCGATCTCGCGCCGATGTTGCGGCGGCTGGAGGCGCGCGGAGAGATTCGCGGCGGCCGCTTTGTGAGCGGCGCGTTCGGCGAGCAGTTCGCGCTGGAGGAAGCTGCGGAGGGTCTGCGTGCGGCGCGCGCAAAGGCCAGCGATGCAGTTGTGTCGTTGTCTGCGTCGGATCCGCTGAACCTGGTCGGTGTGCTGCTGCCGGGAGAACGCGTCGCCGCGATCCCGGGACGGCAGCTGCAGTTACGGAACGGCAGCGTGCATGGCGCGGAGTCTGACGCGGGTGCAGAC
Source organism: uncultured Acidobacteriaceae bacterium (assembly GCA_963777205.1). Taxonomy (GTDB): domain Bacteria; phylum Acidobacteriota; class Terriglobia; order Terriglobales; family Acidobacteriaceae; genus Granulicella. The sequence goes on from CAVZPQ010000001.1 coordinate 1,518,019, forward strand.
CTGCAGGCGGTCACTCCTCTGGTTCGTGCAGCGCCATCACTGTGGGGCGAGGTGTCGGTTCAGTGAATGCACGTCAGGATACAGTGCCTTCGCGTGAGACTGACGCGTGCGATGTTCGCGAGCAGGCGGCTGGGCCATCATCACAGCTTGCATCCCAGCTTGCGCCAGACGACTTCTACTTCGAAAACGGCCTTATCGTCTTTACGGCCGGGTATCACCTGAAGCGCGGCTACTGCTGCAACTCAGGGTGCCGGCACTGTCCGTTTCGCTAGTGCGATGTCGCGCTTCCCAGGCTTGGCGGTTTCGCTGACGCAACGGAACGTGCTTTCAGCTGCGCGGCGTTGGCGATGAGAAGCGTTATTCGCGGATCCTTCGCGTAGACCGCGAGTGCGGAGTCCTGGCGGATCTCAGAGCGAAGGTCTACGCCGGCATCGCTGGCCTTACCGAGCCAGAAGAGCATGCGGTCCGAATCGTGCTCGCGCGCGAAGAGCTTCGCCATCTCCATGCACATGCCGCCGTAGTTTTGAGAGCCGACGACGTGCGCGGTTGTTCCGCCGTTATCTGACGGCGTCATGATCGAGGGATCAATCTGCAGAGCGCGAGAGAACTCTTCGCGCGCCTCTTCGGCATCACCCTTTTCGAAGTAGGCCAGAGCAAGGTTCGCGTGGAACACCGCGGAGTGCTTGTTCAGCTTCACCGCACGGTGGTACGCATTGATGGCGCTTCGGTAGTCCTGCATGGCGTAGTCGGTCACGCCAAGGTTGTTCCACCCGACGGGATCCTTCTTGTGCGCCCGGACAGTGCGCAGGAACATGGCGTGAGCGAGTTCCGTCTGATGGAGTTCCAACCGCACGATCCCCATTTTGTTCAGGAGATCGCTGACATCACCCCCGCGCCGAATCGCGTAGCCATAGTAATCCAGCGCGTCTTCAGGGAAGCGGCGGGCACGCAGAACGTCGCCGGCGGTTTCAAGCTGGGCGGCAGTAGCGGTATTTGGATTAGGAAGGTGCGGCTGAATGAGAGCCCAGTCGGGGCTGTTATGCAGCGCCGCGCGCTCGTCAGCCGAGGTAAGCGGGGCCGACTGCTGAGGCGAGACTGCGGTGGATTCAGCGGCATAGGCCGCTAAAGGCGCGAGAAGGAAAGCGAGCAACAGAATCCGGTGACGCATAGGCCACCTCCTGGAGCAGCGCCTTCATCTTCTGCCTCGCCGGGCTGCGAGTCAAGCAAGCAATTCAGGCCCTGCAGACAGCAGGTTCACCTGGGTGGCGGGGTAATTGCTAACGGGGCGAAGGCCGGATACACCGGGTGCGCGTAATAGCCGGTGATCGCATGCGCATTGAGACCGCCGCGCCGGAGCTTGACCTGCAGTTCGTGGTACTCATTCGGGCGGTCGCCGGGGGCCGGCGTGAAGGTGAGATCGTATCCACCGGTGCTCGCCGTAATCGCATGCTGAATGAGCCCGGCGATATCGTTGCTGCCGTTGAGCACAAGGCCGCCGCTCTCGATTGCGAGCACCTGGAGGGCCAGGTTGCCGAGGTCAGCCTCCTGAGCCTTGCGTGGGGCGCGCAGGAAGCTCTCGTAGTAGTTGGTACGAGCAACGTCCTCGGCGGCGCCGATCGGATTGATGGCATCGATGACGATCACGGAGCGGCGCATCTCGGTGGTCATCGCTACCACGCTGTTGAAGATGGAGGTCTCCTGAGAGGGGCTCAGGATGATTCCGGGACCGCTAAGCAGGGGCCAGCCGGGCGAGATCCAGATGATTCTGGTAGGTCCTTTGCCGATGTTGTCGGCCACCAGCCCTTCGAAGGCCCGCAGGCAGATTTGCAGGCGTTCATCGGCGCCGTAGATGCCTGACGAGCGACGCAGATCACGCAAACCGATGGAGTATTTATCCAGAAGGCTGCGCAGCGCGTTGCCGTTGGTGGTGAAGCTCGGTTGAATCTGCAGTCCTGAGTCCTGAAGGATGGCGAGCGTGGTGGGCTGGGCGAGATGGCCCTCATTCGCACTGAAGAACTGTGCAAGCTGCTGCCGCCCGAAGGACACGGACATGTACGGCAGATTCACCGCATCGAGCACAATGATGACCTTCGCCTCCAGATTGCTGACGGCGCGAAAACCGGTGATCGGCTGCGGCTTTTTGTTGTCGATGACGCTGAAGTCCTCCTTCGTGAGGTCTTCGACGGGAGTGCCGGAGCGCGAGTCAACCGTGACGTGAATCGTCATCTGGTCTGAAGGGGCAGCCGGAGTTTGCGCGTAAATGGCTGCGCAGGGGACGACACCGAGTGCAAGCAGCAAACAGCCGAATCGGGCGGTGAACGGCATAATCCCGGATCTCCTTTTCGATCTTCGTGGAACGAGCGGAGCTAGTGTTCCATCTCTATTTGCGAATGGTTCTTAGTTCAGCGTGTAGCTGGAGCGGGTTGGTTGACGGATGCAGTTGCGGCAACAGGTGCGGGAGGAGACGGCGGAAGCACGCGCACGGCGAGGCGCGGGAAGCTGAAGCTGCCGCCTGCGTCGTCGATGACGTTGATCTGACAGACATACGTTCCGGGTTTCAATGTAGTGAGCGGAACATCGAATTGGAAGGCGACGGCCCCGCGCTGCGGCTCATTGAGCTCTGTTGCCGTGACCAGCGGGGTTTCGTAAACCTTCACACCGCCGGCGAGCAGCTCCATGCTGGTGAGCACGCGCACTGGACCTTCGGGCCGCCGGCCCAGGCCGGGCGACGCAGCCTGCAGGGGGAGCGTTCCTGGCGCGCGTGGGATCGTAGATTTCGTACAGCAGATAGAGGTGCTGGTTCTGCCGGAAGACGTGCGCGATGTTGGGCACCCACTGCACGCCGTCGCGGTCGAGCGGGTTGGCGGAGTTCTTGTCCTTGACCGGCGTGCGCTGGTTGGAGAGAACGACGGAGCTGAGCTTGATCGGCGCCTTCTTGAGATCCGGCACCTGGATCATCGTTTCGAAGCTGCCCATCGCTCCGGTCTGGTTTTCACGAACGACGAATTTGAGCTGATAGCAGCCCGGCGCGAGCGTGAATCCAGTGGAGTACTGGATGTTCTTTTGCTCCACCTGCTGGGATTGATTGACCGCGAGCTTCACGGTGTCGCGCACGCTGCCGACGGAAACCATGTTGTGCTCATCGGGAGTGTCGCTTGCCGAGCATGGTTCGGCGCTCTTGGTGCCCACCGGCCTGCGCACCTGGCCCATGATGTCGAGGCTGGCTTTGTCGAGGTCCTTCACCTTGGCGAAGGGAATCTGCGAGCCCGGAACGATGAGGCTGACCGGAACAAAGAGATCGCCAGTGCGCTGCCAGTCGGCGGAGCGGAAGTAGAGCGCCTGCAGGTAGACGGCGACATCGGTTGCGGGCAGGTCGCTGCGCATCTGCTCCTCGAGCGCGAGCTCGCGGTCTTCGGTCTTCTGGTGCTGGAAGTCGGATGGAGCGTAGTAGCCCGGGCGGTACTCGAGCTTCACGTCAGGGCGGTTCACCTTGACGGTGAGGTGGCGATAACTTCCATCCCGGCGCTGGTCAGTCGATTTGAAGCCGAGGATGTAATAGGCCTGGGTGTCGTTCTGGACCTGCTGGAAAGCCGGCGCGAAGTCATTGGAGTCGAAGAAGGCTTTGCCGCCGGTGTCACTGCTCAGCGTGGCGAGCGTCTCCTGCGAGGAGAAGTTCGCGTTGAACTGCGCTGTGATTGCCGCGCCCGAGTACGCCGAGTTGCCACGCAGACTGCCGCGGCTGGCGTCGCCGCCTGGCGGCATGGCCTGCAGCCCGCGGGAATCAACACTGTAGATTGCGAGATTCGCTTTTGCAGCTTCGTTGGTCGCGGCGCGCAGGCTGGCCTGATTTTCAATGCCGTTGCGGGTGAGACCGCCGGAGAAGTAGAGCATCGATTTGCGCTGGTCGACGTGCTCGAGGCTCTTCGCGATGGAGCGGATGGCGAGCAACTCGCGGTCGGTGTTCAGGCTGTTGTATTCGGTCTCGTCGGCGGCGAAGGCGGTGGTGTCGTCGGGCGTCGCGTCGGTTGTGCCGGTGCCGCCGTTCGCGAAGCCGGTCGTGTCATCGCCGTTATAGCCAGCGAGTACGTGCAGGAGGGCCGCCTTATCGGAAGTGAAGTCCTGATCGAGCGAAAGCCCGGTCGACATGCTGACCATTGCGACCAGGTCAGCGGGCTGCATCTGCTTGTTTACGTAATCTTTCGCAGCGTCGACAGCGCGATCGATGTCTTCGTCCTGCATGGAGCTCAGGTCGAAGAACATGACGATGAGCCGATGATCTTTGAGCTTCGCAGGATCGGAGCCGAACCGGCGCTCGATCATGTCCGCGATGGAGGCTTTGCCGGTGACTGTGGACTTCTCGGCGAGCACTGCAGCTTCATCCACGTTCTCGTAATCGAACGTTTGGATCTTCTGCGGCTTGCCGTTCTCGAAGATCTGAAAGTCGCTGGCCTTGAGGTCTTTGACGAGCGCGCCGGTCTTGCGGTCGCGCACGACAACGTTGGTGAGGACGATGTTTGCGTTGACCGAGAGCGTGTATGCGCCTGTGGTCTGCTGCGCGATCTGCTGGCTTGATGCGGCTTGCGTAGCCGTGCTCTGCGGCGCAGGCGTGCTGGTCTGTTGCGGTGAGCCGCCCAGCAACATCGCCAAACCTGTGAGTGCGGTCAAGATGTGCTTCATGCAATTTCCTTCTGCCAGGGTCCCAGTGAAACTCTTCCGCTGCGGTGGCTTCTGCCCTTTAGAACCTGTAGCGCGCCTGCAGCTGCAGCGTGCGCATCGATGCGGCGGAGCGCACCGTGCCGAATTGAGTGTCGCTCTTGTTGATGTCGATGCCGCTGTACTGCACGGTGTTGAAGGGATTGCTTGCAGTGACGCGTGTTTCCAGCGAACGTGTTTCGCCGAATGCGAAGCTGCGGGAGAGCGCCGCCGTAATAGCGACGATGCCGGGGCCTTCGATCGAACCTTGTGAGGCGGTGCCGTAGGAGGTGCCGGGATTCGTGAATGCGAGCGGGTTGAACCACTGTTCGCGTGTGCCGGGGCCTTTGATCGACTGCGTGAAGTCGCGGTTTGGGCGCTGTACGAAGACGTTTGCGGAGAGGGCTTCGGATTCGCTGCTGCCGTAGATCGGGGTGAGGTAATTGCCGCTCGCGAAGGTGAAGGTGCCGCTGACCGAGAAGCCGTCGAGCGCATACGCCCAGAATCCTCCCTTGTTCAGGAAGGCGCGGTTCGGGCCGAAGGGGAGTTCGATGAGCCAGTTGCCGGTGAGATCGTGGCGCCGATCGAAGCTGGAGTTTCCTTCTTCGAGATCGAGACGGTAGAGGTTCTGCACCGGCGTTCCAACTGCTCCGCCGACTCCAGAAGCATTGTCGATCGTATGCGAGTAGGTGTAAGTGAGGCCGAGCGCGATGCCTTTCTGCTGGCGCTTCTGCGCGCTGACCACGAGCGCATTCGCGTGTGATCCGGCGCGCGATTCCTCCCAATCAAATGGAGCGATGGACGGTGTGGTGACGCCGCTCGGTGTTGCATTGGGTGAGCCGACGACATCGAGGTTCGAGCCCTTCGAGCCGTTGTAGCCAAGGTTCAAGACGATGCCGAGTGGGATCGTGCGCTGCAGATTGAGGTTGTAAAGCTGTACCATGCCGAGCTTGTAGTTCGGGTCGACGGCCCAGTTGTTCTGGATCGCATACGCGTTGGCCGAACACCCGAAGCCGTTCGCGAGAGTGAGATTCGCGGTTGTGGCGGGCCGCGTCACGCCGGTGCTCGGGTCGGTGTAGGCGCTCTGTGTCGTGGTGCAACCGGTGGGCGCCGGTGTGTGGTTCCTTGTTGTCGGGGCGGAGATGGCGTTGTTCTGCGTCACGGCGAACGGCGGCTGGTGCGAAAGATTGCGCGCGAAGGTGGCGTACTGGCCCGTGTTGTACATGATGCTGTAGCCGCCGCGCAGCACCGTGTCCTTCGTGAAGCCGGAGTTTTTCGGGCGGTAAGCGAAGCCGAGGCGCGGAGCGTACATCGTGTGGTCCGGATGGACCAGGCCGGCGGGATTACCGTTGCCGGGCATCACGGGCTCGTACGGCAGCGGGCCGTTGGCCGTCGGATAGAGATCGACCAGGCGATTATTTTTCTCGCTGTACGGCCCGAAGTACTCGTACCGCAGGCTATAGCTCAGCGTGAAGTTCGATTTCATGCGCCAGTCGTCGAGAGCGTACCAGTCGTAGACGTTCTCGCGAAGGTAGGTCTTGTACAGCGCAGCTTCGATCGAGGTGCTGGTGGGTAGGCCAAGCAGAAAGTCAGCGAACCCGTCGCCGGATGTTGTGCCCGCGATGCCGTGAAGCTGATCCGCCGGGCTCGATGTCGCATAGCCTGTGAACGTGTAGCTGCCGAGCGGATCATTGCCGCCGATGGAGTCGGCGTGCACGCGGCGAACATCGATGCCAAGGCGCAGATTGTGCTTCTTGTGGCGCCAGGCGACGAAGTCGGCGAAGCTGATGGTCTGGTTGATCAACTGGCTGGGCGCGGAGGTGTTCGTCAACGACGTGTAGTTGCTGATGCTGAAGCTGGGCAGACCGTTATAGAAGTTTGCATTCGCGAAGCCACCGGAGTTGTTCGGCACACTGAGGCCGGCAAGAGTCGCGGGATTGGTGCTGGTGTTCGTGAAGTAGTTGCGCACCTCGGTGTTCAGGCGGTTCCAGTCCACGCTTGCATGGTTGGAAAGCCGGCCGTAGGCGATGGTGTATCCGATGTTCAGCCCGTTTCCGCCGCTCTCCTGGGCTGCGCCCAGCGGAAGGAAGATGTTGCGCGTGTCCGATGCGGAGTGCGAGAAGTTGTAGCCGATGTTGATGTTCTGGCGAAGAGAGGGCGGAGCGTTCGGGTTGCCGCGATTGCGGCCTCCGCCTCCGCCACCGAAGCGGCCGAACGGGGTGTTTGTCGCCTGTCCCAACGTGCGCACGTAACGGGCGTTCAGGTTGAAGTTGTTGACTCCGGCATTCGCGACCGTCTGGTAGTTGTCACCTTCGTCGGTGAGCGGGATGTTCGGCAGTGGATAGTAGGTCATGACCGCAAGCGCCTGGGGCGAGATGGGCAGGCCGGCGTTCGCGAGATTGTTGCCGGGAATCGGTTGGCCCGTGACTGGGTCGTAGAGCTCAACAGGCTGCGTGTTGGGCAGCGACGTGGATTGGTTCGCACCTTGCGAGGTGATGAAGGATTGCGAGAAGTCGCCCTGCCGCTCAAGCGCAGTCGGCACGCGTCCTGTTGCGATGAAGGAGTTCAGGTTGCGCTGTCCGCTTATGTTGAGAAATCCGAACTGCTTCGTATTGGGCTTCGTTAGACCGGGAATGTAGGGACTTCCGGCGATGCTTGCGCCGAAGCGGTTCTGATAACCGGAGGGCTGCGGGACGGGTATCGGCGTCGGCGACCAGGGCGCGGAGTTCAGTGCGTTGTTACCACCCTGCCAGAAGATGTTGCCGTGCGGCTGCGCGGGGTTGAAGTTGCGGAAGTTGCCGAAGCCTCCGCCTCCACCTCCTCGCCTGCCACCTCGACCACCGCCGCGGACGCCACCGGGTCCGCCCATCATGCCACCGATTGCGGCAACGATCTGGTTGGTCGGGTCAGCGCCGGGCGGCAGCTGGCCGTTGGCTCGCGCCTGGTCTACGGCATTTTGAACGCGCTCGCGAATCTCGTCTTCGGTGACATTGGCAAGCCCGTTCGTCTGGCCCATCTGGCCGGTGACTGCAATTGATTCGTTGCTTTCGCTCGCCGCGTCGGGGCTCGTCTGTGCCAGGTTGCCGAGCGTGGGCATCGTCACATCGTTATTGCCATTCGCGGCGCTTGCATCGGTCACGTCGGCATCGCCGGCATTCAGGTTCAGGCTCTGCGTACCGCGCTGGAGCGCCGTTCCATTGGCGGCTGCTTCCTCCCTCGCCTCGGCCGCAGCGGCGCGGCTGGCGAGCTCGAGGCCAAAGTCGGAGGTCTTTACGAGCGTCGCTGCGGCGCCGACTTCATTGCCATTCAGCAGAACCTCCTGCGTGACGGGCGCGAAGCCTGCGAGCTCCGCGCGCACGACGTAGCGGCCGTTACGCGGAATGGTCATGGCATAGGTTCCATCGATGCCTGTAGCGGCAGCGTACTTTTTGCCGGTGAGTGTGTTGGTCGCCGTCACCGACACTCCGGGAAGCGGAACACCGCCGGGCTTACCGACCGTGCCAGCGATTACGGTGCCACGAATCGTTCCACCCTGTGGTGCGGAGGCGGGTCCGGCGCCCGGTGCGTTCGCGGGCTGGCTCTCTGTTATCGGAGCCGTGGGCGTCGTCTGCGGTGCCGATTGCGTCTGCGCCGGCGTTGATGACGGCGCAGGAGTTTGCGGGCTCTGGGCCCACACGGGCAGCAGCGCTGCTATCCATACGACCGCACCCCACCTGCTCGCCCGAAACCTCACCAGAAGCCCCCTCCTATTATCTGCAGAATGAACGCCTGCCCGCATGCATTGGAAACAGGAGGTCAGCCCGTTGCAGCCCATTATTTCGGCGACCGAGGCGCAGGCTGTTGCGCGACGGCGCCTGAGCCCGGGGCCTGATCGGCAGGAGCGGCTGTGTTGTCGCCCTGCCGCCGGCGTCCCGTCCCGGGGACTATCACGTCCAGCTCCCTGGCAATAAACCTGCCGTTCTTCACCTCGCCCGGGCCCGAAACGCGATCTCCCGGCTTGATGTCGGCGAGCGTGATGCTCTCGCCCCCAACGGCGGGATAGTTGGCGCTGTTGCTCCCGGTGCCCGCCCGACCCTGGCCAAACATCCTCCACCGCCCGCGCCGGAATGAGGTGTTTTCATCGAACCCGATGGTCTGCGAAACGCCATCCGGGCGCTCGACCATCATCGTTGCATTGTCGAGATCGACCGCCGTGACCTGCCCGGCGATGACCGTTTTGCCGAGATTCGCAAGCTCCTGCTGATGCGCGTCTTCCATCTTCTTCATCTGCTCGGCGTCGATGGACATCACGATCGCGGCGTGCATGGTCTTATTCGGCGCATCGAGGTTGCCCATTGCCATCAGGCCGTCGCCTGCCTTCAGGTCTGCAAGTTTGCCCGGAACGCCGCGGCCGCGCATCACGCGCGTGTTGTCGGTCGTGACCACCTGATACACAACTCCGTCCACCGTTTTGATCGTGACCTGCGGACCGGCCACCGCCGTGATGGTGCCGCCGATGCGCTGCATGCCGGCGAACTGGCCGGGTTCGCCGCGCTGTGGCCCGCCCTGCTGAGGCGCATCCTGGGCCCTGGCGTTGACAGCGCCGACCGGGATCAGCAGGGCCAACACGATTGCCGCGCCTCCTAGGCCGGTCCAACTCCGCAGTTCCATCACTCACTCCTGCCGTGTCGTTCATGGTTTAAGACGAGACGCGGCAAGGGAAGACGCGGGGCGGCACACAAAATCTGCTCTCCTGGCACTCGATCCGGCTATTTCGCCCCATCGAACCTCCTGACATACGGGCGCGTACTTCGGGCGTACACTTTGCGATATCTCGGCCCGGATTTCCCGGATTCCGAGAGCAACGGCACCATGTCCCAGAGCATCGGATAGCAGGAGTTAAGCCCCGCCATGTTGATCCAGCAATCTTCCGCAGCCACGCTGCTCGCCCACTTTCGTGCGGTCCGCTCGGCGACGATGCAGTTCTGCGCGCCGCTGACGCCGGAAGACATGATGGTGCAGTCCTGCCCTGAGGCCTCGCCCATCAAGTGGCACCTGGCGCATACCTCGTGGTTCTTTGAGACCTTCGTGCTCAGCGAGTTCGTCGCCGCCTACCAGCCGTTCCATCCCGACTTCCGCTGGCTGTTCAACAGCTACTACAAGGCGCTCGGCGAGATGCCCGAAAAGAAGCTGCGCGCGAGCTTCTCCCGGCCACCGCTGGAGCAGATCCTCGCCTACCGCGAGCACGTGGATGCCGCAATTACGCGCCTGCTGGAGCACGGAACCGAGGACGAGGCGATGCGTCGGATCACGCTCGGTCTGGAGCACGAGCAGCAGCATCTGGAACTTGCGGCAACGGACATCAAGCATGCATTCTTCACCAACCCGCTCCGCCCCGCGTACCAGCAGCGGGCCGCGGACGCCGCACTGGAGACGATCGCGCCGCCGCTTGAGTGGCTGAGCTTCACGCCGCCGACGCCGGGTGTGGTCGAGATCGGCGTCACGCCGGACCCGCGCGCCCTCGACGGCTTCGCGTTCGACAACGAGACGCCGCGTCATCCGGTTTATCTCGCCCCGTTCCGGCTCGGCGCGCGTCTGACAACATGCGCGGAGTATCTCGCCTTCGTGGATGAGGAGGGATACTCGCGGCCGGAGCTCTGGCTCTCGGAAGGCTGGGATGCGATGCGCGCGCAGGGATGGGCCGCACCGCTCTACTGGCAGCGCGATTCGTCGACCAGGTCCGGTTGGAGCATCTTCACACTGGACGGAATGCGTCCGCTCGAGCACCTCTCCGAGACGCCGGTGTGCCACATTAGCTTGTTTGAAGCTGACGCTTTCGCACGCTGGAGCGGGGCGCGGCTTCCGACCGAGTTCGAGTGGGAGTACGTTGCGGCGCAGCATCCGGTCCGCGGCAACTTCCTCGAATCCGGTGCTCTGCATCCGCTGCCGCCGGTGGCGCTGGATGATCGGCATCAACCGCAACAGCTTTATGGCGATTGCTGGGCGTGGACGGCGTCTGCCTACCTCGGATATCCGGGCTATAAGCCACTGCCCGGTGCGCTGGGCGAGTACAACGGGAAGTTCATGAGCTCGCAGATGGTGCTGCGCGGCGGATCGTGCGTCACTCCCGCGTCACACATCCGCGCGACGTATCGCAACTTCTTCCATCCTGCGACGCGCTGGCAGTTCAGTGGTGTGCGCCTCGCACGTGACGGCGCAAGCTAAACCGCGAATTGGATCATCAAAGCTCATACGCACGCGAGTGCAGCGTCGCGTAACAGGCCGCATCTTTCTGTTGACGGGCGAAAGGAAAAGGGACAGTACATCATGGCCGCAGCCGTTCAAACACCGAATTCCCTCCGGGATGATGTTCTCGCCGCTGCTCTTCAAGGGCTCGCCGTTCCGGCGGGCAAGCAGAAGACGCTTCCGCCGTGGCTGTTTTACGACGATGCTGGGTCCGCTCTCTTCGAGCAGATCACTCGGCTGCCGGAGTACTACCTCACTGAGGCGGAGCGCTCCATCTTCGCGGAACGCGCTGACGAGATCGTGGCGCGTCACGGGGGCTCGGTTACGATCGCGGAGCTTGGCTCGGGCACCGCGTCGAAGACGGGGCTGCTGCTCTCCGCTGCTGCACGCCGGCAGCCGGAGTTGCTCTATCAGCCGATTGATGTGAGCGCGTCCGCGCTTCAGAAGGCAGTGGAGACGCTGCCGACCCTTGTCCCGAACCTGCGCGTGCAGCCGCAGATCGCGAACTATGTCTCGAACGGCTACACGATCACGCGCCCGAACGATTGTTGCATCCTGACGCTGTATATCGGATCCTCCATCGGCAACTTCGGACGGGAGGAAGCTCGCAGCATCCTTCGCAAGCTCCGGAAGCACCTCAATCAGATGGGCGATGCGCTACTCCTCGGAGTTGATCTTGCGCCATGCGCTGCCAAGCCGCTGGAGGTGATTCTTGCGGCTTACGATGATTCGCAGGGCGTGACGGCAGCCTTCAACAAGAACATTCTCGTGCGGCTGAATCGCGAGATCGATGCGAACTTCAATCTCGATCTGTTCGAGCATCGCGCGTCGTGGAATGCGCCCGAGAGCCGGATCGAAATGCATCTGGAGAGCACGGCCCCGCAGACTGTCAACATCGGGGGACGGCAAATCAGCTTTGCCGCCGGTGAGAGCATCCACACCGAAAACAGCTACAAGTTCACCGAGCGCGGCCTGCGCGAGCTGCTGATCGACTCCGGCTACGGTTCGCCGCAGTGGTTTGAGGATCAGCGCCACTACTTCGGCGAGGCGCTGGCGTTTCCGGCTTAGCGAACCCGCTTGTAGTCGCCGCTCTTTCCACCGCTCTTCGATTCCAGCACGATCTCGCGGATGCGAATCGACTTGTCCAGCGCCTTCGTCATGTCGTAGATGGTCAGCGCTGCGACGGCCGCCGCGGTCATCGCCTCCATCTCGACACCGGTGCCTGCGACTGTCGCCGCCGTGGCACGGATCGCCACACCCCGGTCCACCACTTCGGCGCTCACATCCACAAAACTGAGCGGCAGCGGATGGCACATCGGGATCAGCTCGCTCGTCTTCTTCGCCGCCTGGATGCCCGCGAAGCGCGCGACCTCGAGCGGGTTTCCCTTCGGATTCTGCGGCAGCGCAGCCAATACCGCATCATTCAACTCCACGAATGCAGTTGCCACAGCCTCGCGGCGCGTATTTGTTTTCGCGCTCACGTCCACCATGTGAGCCTGGCCTGCTTCGTCGAAGTGTGAAAGCTTATCCGGCATAGCCTTGAATCGATGCTATCGCAGCAGAACGCGAACGCTCTCGCCCGCAGCGAAATGACTGACTCCGCCCGGCAGCGCCACGAACCCATTCGCGCGCGCATTCGCAGCCAGATCGCCCGATCCTTGCCACGGCACTACCCGGGCGGACACCTTGGTCCAGTCGCTCTCGACGATTGCGGGAAGAAAGCGCGTGACCCTGGCGCCGCCCTTCACATCGGCCGCGAGCCGTGCCTCGACAAATCGCGGCGCGACATCCGTCTGCCCCGCGAGCGCGCGGATCATCGGCGCGACGAACAGACGAAAACAAACTTCAGTCGACACGGGATTTCCCGGGAGGCCGAAGAAGTATGTCCAGTCGCCCGTCCGGTCAGTGGAAAGGGGTTGCGCAATTGGGCCGCCGCTGTGCTGGCCGCGCTCGTCGGTTTCATAGCTGCCGATCTTAGGCAGACGCCCGAAGACGACGGGCTTACCCGGCTGAATCCACGCACCGGTGAAGAAGAACTCCGCGTCGCACTCACGCAGCACCTGCTCAACCAGGTCGTACTTGCCCATCGAAACGCCGCCGGAGAGGATCAGCAGGTCCGCAACCGCACCCTGTGCAATTCGCTCCATGAGGTCCTCGCGGCGATCGCGCGCAATCTCCAGCTGTCCGCCAACGCCGCCTTCCGCGGTAACCATCGCCTGCAGCGCATAGCTGTTCGAATTCCGAATCTGCCATGGCTCCGGCGCCTTATCAAGTTCGACGAGCTCATCGCCGGTCGCAACAATCGCGACCTTCACCTTCTCAAACGCCTCCAGCCGCGCGAATCCGCAGCTTGCCGCGAGCGCAACTTCCGCCGCGCCGATGCGCCGGCCCGCTGGAATGACCGCCTCACCTGCGCGCGCTTCGGCGCCACGCGGCACAATGTTCTCGCCCGGCGCGAGGACCCGTCCCGCAACCGCCCGCAGCAGACCGTCGTTCGCAATCTCCGCATGCTCCACCATCAGAACAGCGTCGGCTCCTTGAGGCACCGGCGCGCCAGTCATGATCTCGACAGCCTCGCGTTGCTCGAGCGCTGCACCGCGCCAGGCCTCGCCGGCACGCACACTGCCGAGCAATCGGGTGGCGCGCCCCGCCGCAATGTCGGCCGCTCGCACGGCATATCCATCACGTGTGGAGCGTGGGAAGGGAGGCTGATCCCGCTCGGCGCGAATTGGCTCCGCGAGAACGCGCCCCAGCGCCTCACTCAAGGGCAACGCATCCGGTTCGCGCCCAACCGGCCGAATCGCGGCGGCGTGTCGCAGCACCTCCGACAGAGCATCCTCGAACTCGAGCACGATCTCGCTCACGCGCACCTCGCAGACAGAGTAAAGCCCCGGCCGAGATTCTCTCGCCGGGGCTTGCGCTCCTGTGTCTGCCCTACTTCTTTCTGTACCTTGTGTCGATCTTCTCGCCCATACCTGCCAGGATCTGTTTGACCTCCTCGGCCTGGGGCCCCGTCGGGGCTAGCTGCAGGTACTTCTGATAGGCCTCAATACAACCCGGCGGCGCGGTAATCTTCTGCGTCTTCGGGTCCACAGTCGCCTTCGAGATGAGCGACTGGCCTTTGATGAAGTAAGGCTCCGGGCGGTTCGGGTCCGCGGCAATCGCCTTATCCGCCGCGGCCGCGGCCGCATCCGTCTGGCCCGCCTTGTACAGCACGATCGACTCATTGCTGTAGAACATACCCGCATTTGTCGGCTGCGCCTTCACCGCATTCTCAAACGCCGCAGAGGCATCGCTAGGCTTACCTTCTTTGGCGTAAGCGTTGCCCACTCCGTTCCACGCCGCAGCCTGGTCGACGGGATTGGGCTTCTTCGAAGCTGCATCCAGCTCAGCGCCCTTCTTGTAAGCGTCAATCCCCGCGTCATAGTCCTTGGTGGACTCTGCCTTGTCGCTCGTCGCCAGGTGATCTCCCTGCGCAATGAGCGCGTCCGCGTACTCGATCCAGAGGATGCTCTCATCCGGCTTGGCATCTACTGCCGACTTCATATCAGTCACGTCTTTGCTGACGTCACCATGGGTCGGCAGCCGCTGCCTTCAGGTCGGAGCGCACCGTCTGCAGCGTCGCGTTCAGGTTCGCGATCTTCTTATTGCTCTCGACTGCCGCTTCGTTGTTCTTCTTGTAGTCTTCAATCGCCTTGCGTTCTTCGGGAGTCAAGCTCTTGATGTACTCCGGCCTGGACATGTCGTCGTCGACCGTCACATCTGTCTGCTCCGGCTTGATCGTCACCTCCAGCCGGTCGAGCATCTTGTCGCCCTGCGTGAAGTACACAAAGTAGTCGCCCGGAGCAACGCCGGAGCCCTTGAAATTACCGCTCGCGTCGGTCGTGAACGTGTTCAGGATCTTCGCGTCCTTGTACGGCACGCTCTTGTCCTTCGTGAACTTCACCGTGATGTTAGCGAAGGGCTGATTGGCGGGGTTCTTGACAGTTCCGTGGACCGTCGCAGTCTGCGCAAAGGCCGGCGCCGCCACTGCGATCATCACCACAGCCGTTCCCGCCAGCAAAATCTCTCTCAAGGTTTTCATTCGTTTACCTTCCTTCGTCCCTATCTCACTGCAACCAACAAGTCCGTTGGGGACTTCGCACCCCGGCTCGTCTGCTGTCCACTTTCCTTGGACGCGCGAAACCGCCCCATGCCGTTGTCATGTTCCATCGAACAAAAACCCCGTTAAGGCAGCACGACCAACTTACATGGATAGCCGCTACCGGTTCAACCCGGCCGCGCCGAACTTTAGCGTCTGTCCCGCTCGGAGGCAATCTCCGCCGCCGTGACATCGTCCATGGACTCCGGCGCGGTCTCGGCCGAGCCCAGCACCTCGCGCGCCGCGGCCTCATCCTCCGGCCGCACCTGCAACCTCGCCATAAACGCCACCGGGATCAGGTTGTTCGCGTTTTCGCCCTGCAGAAAGGACGGTATACCTGCCGAATCCAGCGCCATCCGCGCCATGTTTGCCGTGGCGGGGTCGGGCAGCACAGCTATTGTCACCAGCCCCTCCGCCGGGTACGCGTCGGACTCTTCCCGCAACCGCTGCAACTCATCGTTCTGCTCGCTCATTCTCGTCTTCTTTCTTCCGCATCCCGGTTATTTCTGCTCGATTGACTGTAGATGGAACGTAATCGTTCCCCAGAACAGCCGCGCCTGCATCTGCACCGGAAGATGGCGCGTGTCGTCCGTGTACCAGATCCAGATCTGGCCCCGGTTCTTCACCACGCCCTCATCGGCGGTCGCTTGCACTTTGACGGTCTGAAAGGTCCCAGCGGGTGTCTTAATCTCTTCCTTCGACTCAACTTTCATCCCAACGGTCACGGTTCGCATGCTGTCCGCGAGCGGGAAATACATCGTCTGGCCCACGTTCAGCGGCTGCGACTGCGTATAGAAGATTGCCGACAGCGAATCGGTCACGCACGCCGGAATGTTGGCCTGCTTGTGGGTCGCCGTACCCTTCACCAGGTTGCGCTCATTCAGCGTTTGGCGGCCGTGCGCATAGTCAAACATCAACTCGCTGGCCATCTTCCGCCGGCCTTCCTGGATCTGCTTGTTGAAGCCCACCGAGCACCCGGTCTGGAGGTTGAAACCTGACTGAAACCGGTCCACCACCGGAAAGAGCATATTGATTGCGCCGACGGAATCCGCGGTCGCAGAAATCTTCAGCACATCGCCGGCCTGTTCCAGATGAAACACGGCAATTCCGGCGGTAAAGACGCGCCAGTCAACCGTGAAGGTCAGGGTCTGGTGTTGCGGATACTCGAACCCTGTGATGGGCGCCTGCAGCGGCGGGATTGGCCGTTGTGGCGCCGCCGTTCGCGACAGAATCTGTGCGCTCGACCCGGCTGCCAGGGCCGCGGTCACGCCAAGCGCGGAGACGGTTCGCAGAGCCGAGCACATCCAGGCCTTCAAAATTCCGTCTCTCCTTTGGCGTCGTTGGTTCGAACACTTCGTGAGATGCTCTGCGTTCAGAAACGACCCTGCACCCACATGCGCAGCATCAGCGCAATGTACAGCGCTGCCGCACCAATGCTGGCATTGTACTCGCGGTGATGACGATACCGCTCCCGCGAAAACCTGCCCATCCCACGTTCCGTGTCTGCGAAGCGCGCCGGAGTGAGCCGCGGCAGCAGACGGGGCACGCGTTGCGCATATTCATCGAATTGAGGAAACGTTCCGCGCAAAAATTCCTCTTCCGAAAGAATCGTCGGCACGTAAATCGCAAGGAACATCACGATCAGCAGTAGAGCGAGCCACCATTGCCCTGCAGCGACGGCGAAGCCCGCCGCGATCGACATGGAACCCAGGTAGAGCGGATTACGCGTGTAGGCATACGGCCCTGTGCGCGTCAGCTCCGCGTTCTTCTTCACGTACCCGGCGGCGTACGCGCGCAGCCAAAGTCCCGGCACGATCAGCACCAGGCCCCACGCGAGCGTCGTCCAACTCGGCCGCGCAAACACCAGAAACAGGGCCGCAACGACAAAGCCCAGCGGCACACGTGCCCTGCGCGCAATCCGCCGCCATCCTCGCCGCTCGGTTGCCATCTACTTCATCTTCGCAGAATCGAAGCTGTGTGTTCTGCGATCGTGCTCATCGAAGAAGTTCCTTCACCTCACCGCAGCACGTCATTGACGCTGATTCGCGCCAGGCCTGCATCGATCTCCGCCACCCGTTTGTGGCTTGTCACCGAACCAGGGCCGCGCATGATGCGCATCGGCCCCGGGCCCCAAGGGCCATTGCGCGCGGGATCGGTCGGCCCGTACAGCGCAATCACCGGAATCCCCAGCGCCGCTGCCAGATGCGTCGGCCCGGAATCTCCGCCGACCAGCAGCGACGTCCTGCGCATCAGCGCGAGCAGTCCCGCAACATTGCACACCGCGATCTCCGCCGCACCGCCGCTCGCGGCAATCACAGCATTCGCGACCGGATCGTCCTTCTTCGGTGCATTCACCAGCGGAATAATCCCCATGCCGCGCAGCTCACGCGCCAACTCACCGTAGCGCGCGGCGGGCCACTGCTTCGCTCCCCACCCGGCAGAAGCTGCCAGCACGCACACCTTGCGATCGGCCACCAACTCTGCCGCCCAGTTGTCCGCCCACTCTTCGCGCGGCAGCACCACCGACGCCGGTTCCAGCGCGACACTGCACGCCCCGCCCAGCAGGGCCGTGCCTTGCTCAACGACGTGTTTGCCGATTCGCCGACGCGATCGTCGATACATCCGAGCCGCCGCCGGCTCGCGCGGATCTTCATAACCCGTAAACTCGCGCGCCTTCGCAAATCTGCCAATCACCGCCGAGCGGATTGTGCCCTGCATGTCGACGACGACGTCATAACGCTCGTTCCGCAGATCTCTCCGCAGCTTCGCCACCGACCGAAGCGTCTTCCACGATAGTGGTGCGCCGCTCCACAGCTTCGTCTCGGCCATGTGCACACGCGTGACGATCGGACCGCGCCCCTCGCTGTCCACCAGCAGCGGAGCCCATCGCGGATCGACCACCCAGTCGATCGTCCAATCCGGCCGCGCATTCCGCAGAGCCGCAGCCGCAGGCAGCGCGTGCAGCACGTCGCCCAGCGCCCCCACGCGCACGATCAATATCTTCACGGCTGCTGTTCTCCTGATATCTTCATGCCGGCAGCCGCGCCTCGACCGCACTCACCACTGCATCCGCATCGGCAAACTCCGCCTCCAGCCGCACGACTACCACAGGCCCAAGCGTCTCCAGGCGCTCGCGCATCTCCTGCGTGAGCCTCACGTCGTCCTTCTCGGTCGTCACGAATCCCGTCGCGTTCAAGCCGCGCCCCACCTCAACAATCTTCTCGATATCCCGCATCTCGTACGCATGGTGATCTGGGAACGCGATCGTCTCCACAACCCCACAACCCGCCTCGATGAGCATCGCCTGAAAGCCCTCCGGCCGTGCAATTCCGCAGAAGGCCACGGGCCGCAGCCCTGCGCTGAAGACGAACAGCGGGGCAGGGAAGACGAGCCTCCGGCGCACAACCCACATCTGCGCGCCCTCGCGCATCAGCTTCCACGCGCGCTCCTTCACATCCTCAAGCTCGTCCTCGCGAACCACCACCGCATCCGCTCGCCGCAACGCGCCAAATCCCTCGCGCAGATTGCCCGCCGGAATCAGCGCGTCATTCAGATCCTCCGCTGTGAGCAGCACAATGTCGAAATCCCGTGCGAGCTGCCGGTGCTGAAACCCATCGTCCAGCAGATGAATTCCGCGGCCGTTCGTCGCGTTGCGTTCGGCGTGCAGCCCCGCGATGTAGCGCTCGCCACCTACCCAAACCGGCGCACCCGTACGCTCCGCGATGAGCACAGGTTCATCGCCAAAATGCGCCGCGGCATCAGGCGAATCGATCCGCACCAGTCTCCGGTCTTCTTCCTCTGCGCCCGTACCCGCGCGAGAGCACATCCACATCCCAGCCGCGCTCACGCATCATCTTCGCCAGCGCAATCACCACCGGAGTCTTGCCCGCACCACCGGCCGAAACCGAACCTACACTCACCACCGGCCGGTTCAAACGCCTCGTCTTCAGCACGCCCGAGCCGCGGAGTCTGTCCTTCAGCGCGACCACCGCCGCATACACCGGAACCAGTGGCAACGCCCAGGCCCTGCGCGCACTCACGCGGTCGCTCCGGAGCGAATCACTTCAACGATCGCTTCAACGGCGCGGGCGGTCGCTCCCTGCTGCTCTTCAAATACCTTGCGTCCACGCTCGCCCATCGCTCGCGCGGTTTCGCGATCCCGCAACAACCGAGTCAGTAGCGCTTCCAACGAATCGCGCATCGCATAAATCTCCGGCTTGGGGCGCTCATTTGGACTTTGCGCCTCACCTTCGGTGATCAAGATCGCATCCGCTGCAAGCATCTTTCCGACGATGCCGCGAAAGTTTTCATAGGAAGGGCCCATGATCACAGGAACACCGAATTGTGCGGGCTCCAGCGGATTGTGTCCACCCTTCCTCAATAGCGATCCTCCTATGAGCGCGACATCTGCCACGCGATAAACAGCCGCCAAGTCGCCAATAGTATCGAGTAGCACAATCTCAGGACGCGGATCTCCGTCATCGCGCGTGTAAGAAAATTCCGTCCCTTGTTTCCCCTCCAACAACTCGGTAGCCCTCACGGCCGCGTACTCATCAATCTTCTTCCAAGCTTGTTCAAACCGCTCGGGATGCCGAGGAGCGATCACTAGCAACGTGTCATTCTGTTCCTCCGGTATTCCACCCCAGATGGCTGTCAGCCAGCCTTCTTCGCTCGGATCAGAATCGCTCGTTCCACCAACCGTGCTTCCTGCCACTACGATGCGACGCCCCGCCGCGGCCTGCTTGATCAGCTCCGCGACCCGGCTGTCCTTCGGCGCGCGGATGTCATATTTCAGATTCCCAATCGCCCGCACATTCTCCGCGCGCGCTCCCATCGCGATCAGCCGTCGCGTGTCCTCCTCGCTCTGTGCAAGCCACAGCGACACCTTCCGGAGCACACGCCGCCATACGCGCCGCACCTTCATGCCGCGCGCAAACGAGCGATCACTTACCCGCGCATTCACGACGACGACCGGCACACCCACGCCGGCGCACTCATACAGCATGCGCGGCCACAATTCGCTTTCCATCAGCACCAGCGACGCCGGGTTCAGCACGCGCAAGTAGGCCCGTACCGACGCTGCAAAATCGAGCGGAAAATAAAACACCCGTTCCTCTCCGAACCGCTCCCGCGCGAGCTTCTGCCCTGTGCGCGTTGTGGTCGAAATCACCACGCGCCACGGCTCGCCACCCGCGCTGAGCGCCTGCCTCCAACTCACCGACCAGCCGCGATGCCGCGAGCACCTCACCCACACTCACCGCATGCACCCACACAACTCTTCGCTGCTCCGCAAATCCCGCGACAGCCTCTCGCAGCCGCTCGGGCACGCCACCCAGCCGCTCCCGCATGCCCTCTCGGTACCTCTCGGTCGTAACCATGCGGATGAGCCACCACGGCGAGCTCACAACCAGCACCGCCGCGAGCACCGCGCCGTAGAGCCACATCATCGCGCACGCTCGCGAACCAAATTCAAACCCCTGCCCACCAATTCGCTTTGCTTGCGCCGCATCCCCCAGAGGATAATCCACTCGTATGTCTTCTCACCTCCGGCTCCTGCTCGCTCTCACGCTTGCCATCCCGATCGCGGCCCATGCCGACAAGCCACGCGCCGTCCCGCCGCCGCTTCCTGCCGCGCAATATGCCTCGCACGACACCCACGAGCAGGTCACCATCGCGGCCGATCCCGGAGACTCCAAAGACTCCGCACCCCACACCCGCATCGATTACCTCGCCTTCGGCTTCGTGCCCATCCGCATCATCGTCACAAACGATTCCGCCCAGCCGCTCTCGCTCGACGACGCCCGTATTCTGTTCGTCGCCGCCAACGACGTCAGCGAGAATGCAGCCACGCACGAGGAACTCGACCGCGGCATCTTCCAGATCCGCGATGCGAAAGGCAAGCGCATTCCATTGCCCGCTCCTCTGCCGAGCATCAGGACGAAGCCAAAACCGATCGACAGCCAGATCATCGCCGACGACAACGACTTCGGCTTCAAGTCCTCGACCGTGCCGCCGCACTCGACCACCGCCGGGTGGCTCTTCTATGACGTACGCGACCTCGACCGCGATCCTCTGAAAGGCGCGACCATCGAGCTGCGCAAGGTACGCTGGGCTGAGACCAATAAAGCCCTCGATACCTTCGAAATCCCACTCGTTCCCACCAGCTCGCAGTCACACAGCGGCCACTGATTCCTCCGACACGCCATGCTGAACATCCGCCCCGCCACACCCGCCGACGTCCCCACAATCCTGCACTTCATTCGCGAGCTGGCCATCTTCGAACGCGAGCCCGACGCGGTCATCGCGACAGAAGCCGACCTCCTTCGCGATGGCTTTTCACTCGCGCCGGACGGCTCACCGCTCGACACGCCGATCCGCTTTCGAACTCTCATCGCCGAACTCACCGAAGCCGGTGCGACAACGCCCGCCGGCTTCGCGCTCTTCTTCACCAGCTACTCCACCTGGCTGGGCCATCACGGCATCCGCCTCGAAGACCTCTACGTCACGCCCGCGCTGCGTCAGCGCGGCATCAGCCAGAGCTCTTCTCACCCGACTCGCGCAAATCGCGATTCAAGAAGGCTGCCCGCGGCTGGAGTGGGACGTGCTGGACTGGAACGAAGCGGCCATCGCGGTGTACCACCGGCTCGGCGCGCGCATGCAGACCGAATGGCGCATCATGCGCGTCGCGGGCGACGCTCTCCGCACACTCGCTGCCCAGGACGGCCTATCCTGAGAGAGTGAAGCATATCCACATCATCGGCGGCGGACTCGCCGGCCCCGAAGCCGCACTCCAGGCTGCCGAGCTTACACGTGATCTGGGCTGCAAGGTGACGCTCTCGGAGATGCGCCCACTGCGCTCAACCGAAGCGCACCAGACCGCCGAATTCGCCGAACTCGTCTGCTCCAACTCCCTCAAGTCCGAATCCGAAAATACCGCACCCTGGCTGCTCAAACAGGAGATGCGCCGCGCCAACTCGTTCCTCCTGGCCGCAGCCGACGCCTCCGCCGTACCCGCCGGCCACGCCCTCGCCGTGGACCGGATCGAGTTCTCCCGCCGCGTCGCCGAGCAGCTCGAACACAACCCGCGCATCACGATTCAGCGTGAAGAGATCACGCGTCTCGACGAAAACAGCAAGGACACCATCACCATCCTCGCGACCGGCCCGCTCACCTCGTCGCCCCTGGCCGCCGAGCTTCAGCGCCTCACCGGCGCCGACCACCTCGCGTTCTACGACTCCATCTCGCCCATCGTCGATGCCTCCACGATCGACATGGACAAGGTTTACTTCGCCGCGCGCTGGGACAAAGGCACCGCGGACTACATCAACTGTCCCTTCACGAAAGAAGAGTACGACCGCTTCCTCGACGCCCTCACCTCGGCAGAAGAAGTCCAATCGAAAGACTGGGAGCAGATCCCCAGTGGCATTTCCGGCAAGCTTCAATACTTTGAAGGCTGCCTCCCCATCGAAGAGACCGCGCGCCGCGGCCGCGACACACTACGCTTCGGGCCGATGAAACCCGCGGGCCTCACCAACCCGCGCACCGGAAAGTGGCCCTATGCCGTCGTTCAGCTACGCCAGGAAAACCTCCGCGCGGACAGCTACAACCTGGTCGGCTTCCAGAACCACCTCAGGTTCGGTGAGCAGGCCCGCGTCCTCCGCCTCATTCCCGGCCTCGAAAACGCCACCTTCCTGCGCTACGGCCAGATCCACCGCAACACGTATATCCACGCGCCATCGCTGCTGACTGAGACTCTGCAGCTCAAGCAGCACCCGAACATCCTGATCGCGGGACAGCTCTCCGGGGTCGAAGGCTACACCGAATCCATCGCCTCCGGCCTTCTCGCCGGACGCTTCGCCGCGGCACTCGCGCGCGACGAAAAACCCGTACCCGCGCCCCGCCTGACAGCCAACGGATCCCTGACGCACTACATCACCCATGCCGAAGGCAAGCACTTCCAGCCTGCGAACATCACGTTCGATCTGCTCCCGCCGCTCGAAGAGGATCTCCGCAAAAAGATCCGCGACAAAAAAGAGCGCCATCGTATCCAGTGCGAACGCGCCCTGGCCACCTGGAACGAGTGGCTCGCCGCCTCCTCAGATTCGGTCGTAACCACCCGCTAGCTATAGCTGTCTAGTAGCCCGAAATCACTCGCACACCCAGACCCTCGCGTGCCTCAGCCAGTTGCGGCAAGGTAGGATCAGCGGCCTTCCATGCCTTCAGGAAAGCCTCGTAGTCTCGCTTCGCCGCGGGCTTATCTCCGCCGAGATCCTCCGCGCGAGCGAGGCCGTACAGCGCAAATCCGGAGTTCGGCCGCTCGACAAGAGCCGCGCGAAACGCCGTCTGCGCGCCCGCATAGTCGCCGGCCTTCAGCAGCGCATCGCCTTCCGTCTCCACAACGGGCCGCACATACCCGGGCGGCTCGCGATAGCCCAGCGCCTTCTCCTGCCGCGCCGCTTCATCAAACAGCTTCTTGCCGTCGGCCAGGTTCTTCTCTTTGATCAGGATCGAGCCCCGCAACTCCAGCGACGCAATCCGCATCGCCTGCAGCATCGCTTGCGATTCCGCATCCGGCCTCACAGGCATAGCGGCCGGCTTCGTCGCGTCGTCATTCTTCGTCGCGTCCTCCGGCTTCTTATCAGCCTGCGTGCTCTCCGCCCGCCATAATCCCGCATCCATCGCGTCAGAGGCCTGCTTCGCCGCAGCAACGTCGCCGCGCTCCAGCGCCGCCATGCCGCTCGCATACGAGTGCAGCGCCGCATCCAGCGCGCGCAAATTCTTCGAGCTCTCCTGCTGCGGAATCCTTCCCGCATCCAGCAGCTTCACGACGCCGTTCCAGTCACCCATCCGCAGCGCCACCGGCAGCCGATTGTTGATCCGCGTCATGTCGTCGCGCGAAGACCAGATGTAGAGCGTCGTCGAAAGCTCTCCGCGCGCCTTGCCCAGCCGATCTGAAAGCGCATTCGCCTGGGCCAGCTTCCCTTGTTCCATCAGGTCGGCGATTGCGTACATCATGTTGTGCACATAGTTCCAGTCATCATCAGGACTTACGTGCTGCTCGCGCATGTAGCGCTCATCCACTTCCATCGACGCCGTGAACCAGTGCTCCGCTGTCGCGTAGTCGCCCACGCGGTAGTAGATGTGGCCGGGCATGTGCACCATGTGGCCGGAGTTCGGCGCGAGGCTCGCAAGCAACGCGGCGCTCTCAATCGCGCGCTCGGGATGATTGCCCGGCTCCATCGCGTGAATCCAGTAATGGTTCGCCGCCGAATCGTTCGGCGCATCGCGCAACACGCCTTCCAGAATCGAAATCCCTTCGCGCGTGCCGGCCTTCGGTTCGCTCTTATCGTCGAAGCCGTCGATCAGCGACTCGGCGAGAAATATTCGCGCCTGAATATCGTGCGGGTTGTCGGAGACGAGCTTGCGCAGAACCGCCACCTCAGGATGGTCGCCTTCCTTGGCCGTCGACTCAGCCTCGGCCGCCTCGATGTAAAGCTGCTCCTCGGCGCTTACTTGCGGCTTCAACCGGATCGCCTGCTTCAGCGCGGCCATACCGTAGTTGTGCGTCGGCATGCGGTCTCGAAATCCCTCAATCTGAAACAGGCCCCAGTAGCACATCGCGCAGTTCGGATCGACGCGCACGCCCTGCTCAAACGCCTTCGCCGATTCGTAATCCCAGAAGTCGTGCTCCAGGCTAAGGCCCTGGTCGAACCACGCCTGCGCCTCCGGCGTCGCTGTGATCTTGATATGACTGTTGCCGATGCCTGTCATCCGCTGCGGGACAGGAAGCTGCTCCGGCGGCGGGATCATCTTCATCTCCGGCATATTCATCCCAGCCATGCCGCCCGTACTTTGCTGCGCAACGCTCGCAGAGCCGCAGCTCAAAGCAAGTCCAAACAGGGCAGGGAACAAGGCGCGACGACTACAGCGACTGGAGAGCATGATGGAAGAACTATACCTGCCCAACTTGCCGCCCGGTTTGTCGCTTTGGATGGGGGGCGCGCGTTAAAATCGATCCATGCCGTTCCCGATCAAAACCTGCGTCCTCTGCGGAGAGGAGTTCGAACTCCGCCCGGGCAAACCCGGTTACGCCAACCGCTGCCCTGAGTGCAGCACACCGGAAGCCGAAGCTGAAGCAGCCTCAAAGACCTACACAGCGGCTTCCAGGGCAAAGCCCTCGCGGAAGCCAACGCCGAACGCCGCAAGGTCATGCGCGACATGCTCTACCGCAAGGACAGTTAGCGTGCGGCGGCGTCCTCTGGCTTAATTTCGAGCCGCACACTCTTGCAGCGGATCTGTCCGCCCATCCCTAGACAAGGATCGAGTTGCAGTTGGAAAGCGTCGCCCTCGTGTGTCAGTGACAACCCAAAGAGGATGCAACCGGCCCAAAGGTCTGTCCCAGCAAGTTCGAGTTCGAGGATATCGGCGAGCATCATCGTGACCGCGGCGCGATGCGTAGTTCGGAAGTAGCCTTGCTCATCGATCTCGCCTGTCATGTTCCACGTTCGCAGGGCCAGCCTTGTTTCGCCCGGAAGATTGAGACTCAGCTGTTCTACCACCGCATCGTGGAAGCTCGGCCATCGCCCGAAATGTGCGACAACTGCATCAAATCCCGGAATCTTGCGGAGGTCCTCGTGCACTATCAATCCGCCTTCTTCTTGTTCCGCGCCCGCACCTTGAACCAGATCGGGCTGCCGATAAACCGGAAGGCCCTGCGAATCTCATTGCCGAGAAACCGCTCGTAGCTGAAGTGCAGCTTCACATCGCGGTCCGTGAACAGCACAAACGTCGGCGGAGCCACTGCCGCCTGCGTCATGTAATAGATCTTCACGCGCCGGTTCATCGGCACACTCGCGCGCTGAAAATCAATCTGATCGAGGAACCGGTTCATCGCTCCCGTCGAGATCCGCTTCCGCCGCTCGCGCGCGACCAGCTCCACCTTCTTGAAGATCTCCTCCACGCCCTTGCCGTCCGCCGCCGACACAAACAGCAGCGGCGCATAATCCAGATACTTCAGCGCATCGCGCACCTGCTGCTCGTAGACCTTTTTGTCCACCGGCGGCTTGCCGTCAAACAGCCGCTTCCCATCCGGTCCAACCTGCGTCATCAGGTCCCACTTGTTCACCACGATGATCACGCTGCGCCCACTCTCATGCGCATAACCGCCGATCGTCGCATCGCTCCCCGTCACGCCTTCCGTCGCGTCAATCATCAGCAGCGCGACATCCGCGGCTTCAAGATGCTTGCGGCTCATCACCACACTCAGCTTCTCGGCCATCAGCTTCGTCTTGCCCTTGCGCCGAATCCCCGCCGTGTCAATAAAGCGGAAGTCGTGTCCATCCCGCCGCACTACCTCATCCACCGCATCGCGCGTCGTTCCGGCAATCGGAGAGACAATCGCGCGCTCCGTCCCCGTCAGCGCATTCAGCAGCGTGCTCTTCCCCACATTCGGCCGGCCGATGATCGCAACCTTCGTCTCCCGCTGCACATGCTCGCCATGCGTCCGCAGTCTCCGTTCGCGCGTGCCACCCTCCGCCGCACGCGCATCCTCATCGGCGATGAAATCCCCCTCGTCCTCCTCCGCTTCTTGCTCCAAACCCTCCATGTTCTCCGTCGGCTCTTCGCAACCGTCTCCGCAGGCAGCGCCGCCCAGACCTCATCGAGCAAATCCGCCACACCGATCCCATGCTCGGCCGATATCGGCACAACATTCCGAAGGCCCAGCGTGCGAAAGTTCTCCGCGCCCGCTTCCAGCTCCGCCGAATCCATCTTGTTCACGGCGAGAAACAGCGGCTTGCCTCCGCGCTGCAGCAGTCGCGCCAACTCCACATCCGGCGCCGCCAGTTCCGTCCGCCCATCCACCACCATGACAATCGCGTCAGCCTCTTCCAGCGCCACGCGCGCCTGCCGGAAGATCTCCGCCGGAATCAGCGCCTCGTCATCCGGCACCACACCGCCCGTGTCGACAATCCGCACCACGCGCCCGGCCCACTCCGTCTGACCATAGATGCGGTCGCGCGTAATCCCAGGCTCATCGCCCACAATCGACCGCCGCGTCCCCGTAATCCGGTTGAACAGCGTCGATTTCCCAACATTCGGCCGCCCGCAGATAGCGACCAGCGGCATCTCCGTGGCCTCGTGCGAGCCCTCCGACGAGGCGTCGAACATCTCATTGGCCAGCTTCTCGACCTCGCGATCCTGGCGTTCTCCATGCCGGCTTCCGCCCCGCCCAGCCGCAGCGTCGTCTTCGACTTCCGATCCTCAACGTCGCCGCTCTCGCGCTCGTCCTGCTCCGGCCGCAGCGCCGATCCATGCCCCTTGCTTGCTGACCTGTCCCGCTCCGTCCGCGGCGCATCAATGCGCACAGCGCGCTCCCGCTCCGGACTCCGCTTCGGTGTCCGCGCCGCCTTCTCCTCCGCGGCTTTCTTCGAGCTCAGCGCCTTCCGCTTCTTCGGCGCAACGTTCGCCATCTGCGCACCGGTCCGCGGAGCCTTGCCCTTACGCGGCCGCGTGCTCGCCTGCCGATGCTTCTTGCCCATCCTCTTCTTCTGCTCGCGCCTCGGTGCCATAACGTCCTCAAATCCCGTTCGCTTACCATGGTCGCACGCGGCGCACGCATAAAAACCGCACAAGGAACCCATGCAGCCCATCCGCTTCGGCATCCTCGGCTTTGGCTATCACGCCGCCTTCCGCCTCGTCCCGTCTTTCCGCAACTGCGAGCACGCGACACTCGCCGGCTTCCACCGCCGCGACCCAGCCAAGGCCGCCCGCGACGCGACCACGCATAGCATCCGCGCCTTCGAAACAGCCGAAGCCCTCTGCGCCTCGCCCGATATCGACGCCATCTTCATCACCAGCCCCGACGCGCTCCATCTCGCCGACGCGCAACTCGCCTTCGCGCACAACAAGCCCGTGCTCTGCGAAAAACCGCTCAGCTCCAACGCCCGCGATGCCGACGCCATGCTCGCCGCCGCACAGTCCGCCGGCCAGCTCTTCGGAGTCGCCCACCACTATCGCTGGGCCCATGCCATCCAGCAGATCCGCGACCGCATCGCGGCCGGTGAGATCGGCGAAATCCGCACCGCCCACGCCGAATTCAACTACGCCGCGCAGTTCTCCCGACGTCCCTGGATCACCGACCCGACGCTCGCCGCCGGCGGCCCCATCGGCGACGTCGGCGTGCACGCGATCGACACCCTCCGCTTCATCCTGGACAACACTCGCGCACAGACCGTCTCCACAATCGCCACGCAGGACGCGCACTCCGGCGCGGTCGAAGCCTCCGCCTCGCATGCAGTTCGAGTTCGCCAATAACGTCCTCGCCAGCGTCAACGTCTCCGCTCGCGCGCAGTACCGCACCGCAAATCGAAATCGTCGGCGCCAATGGCGTCCTCGTCGCCGAAAACGGCATGACGGTCGACCACCCCGTCGACATCGCCCTCCGCCGCAAGGGTGTTCACGTCAACACCAATACGGTGAACAACGCCGACGCCTACACGCGAATGATTGACAACTTCGCCCAGGCCCTCCGCGGCTCCGAACCCTTCCTCGGCCCCGGCTCCGAAGGCGTCCACAACCAGCACATCCTCGACGCCGCCTACAAAAGCTGGCACTCCGGGAAACGGGAACGCGTCGGAGTTGCATGACACCCACGCTCGAAACCGCACGCCTGCTGCTCACGCCCCGTCCGGCTCGAAGACGCCGCGCAGGTCCAGCGCATCTTCCCGCAATGGCGCGTCGTGCAGTACCTCGCCGCCGGCGTGCCATGGCCGTTCCCGCCCGACGGCGTCTTCAACCACTACCGCGACCGCATGCTCCCCGCCATGGAACGCGGCGACGAGTGGAACTGGATGCTCCGCCTGAAACCTGCGCTCAACCGCATCATCGGCGGCATCACGCTTTCACGCGGCGAGAACCTCAACCGTGGGTTCTGGCTCGCGCCCGAATGGCACAACCGCGGGCTCATGACCGAAGCCGTCATCGTCACCAACGACTTCTGGTTTGACACGCTCGGCTTTACGCGCCTCCGCGCTCCCAAAGCCGCGGCCAACATCGCCTCGCGCCGCATCTCGGAAAAAACCGGCATGCGCCTCGTCGCCAGCGAGACCGACCGCGCTTTCGTCTCCGGCCGCATGCCCGCCGAAGTCTGGGAAATCACCGCGGAAGAATGGCGCGCCTTCCGCACCCAATTCCGACACCGGCCGCAGGCGAATAAACGGCGATTATCATAGACCTACCGGTGCCATCGCCCCTCACCAACCTCGAGATCGCCCGCAACTCCCCGCTCGCAGAGCCCGCTCCCGAGCGCCCACTGCCGTCCCTGCACGACTTCTTCTCTCCCGGCGGCATCCTCGCCAAATCCTCGCTCGCCTTCGAGCACCGCCCCGGCCAGTACGCCATGGCCAAAGCCATCGAGCAGGCATTCGCAGACAAGCGTCATCTGATCATCGAAGCCGGCACAGGCACAGGCAAGACTCTCGCCTACCTTCTCCCCGCGCTGCGCCGCGCCCGCAACGAGAAGCAGCGCATCATCATCTCCACCGGCACAAAAAACTTGCAGGAGCAGCTCTACTTCAAGGACCTCCCGTTCCTCGAATCCGTCCTCGCTGACTCCGGCCCACTGCGCGTCTGCTACATGAAGGGCCGCGCCAACTACCTCTGCAAGCAGAAGCTCTACGCGCTGCGCGACAACCCCATCCTCTCCGGCCTCGACGACATCTCGCAGTTCCACACCATCCTCCAATGGGAGCGCACCACCGAAACCGGCGACCGCGCCGAGATCGACGAGCTCCCCGAGTCCTCCGCGCTCTGGCACAAGCTCGACGCCCGCAGCGAAGTCTGCCTCGGCCAGACCTGCCCAAACTGGGAGCCCTGCTTCATCACGCAAATGCGCCGCAAGGCGCTCGAGTCCGACCTCGTCATCGTCAATCACCACCTCTTCTTCGCCGACCTCTCCATCAAGCAGCAGGCCGCCGGCGCGCCCGATGCCGGCATCCTCCCCGAAGCCGCAGTCGTCATCTTCGACGAGGCCCACGAGCTCGAAGACGTCGCCTCGCAATACTTCGGCATCGCGCTCACCAACCACCGATTCGACGAGCTCGCCCGCGACACCGAAGCCATGCTCCGCGCCAAAGGCGCAAGCTCCGCCGGCATCGAATCCGCCACCTCAACGATCCGCGAGCGCTCCCGCCTCTTCTTCTCCGCACTCCCCGCACAAGACAGCTCCGCAGCCCAGCCAGGCCGGATGGAATTCACCGACCGCGCCGACTTCCTCGAATCCCACGGCGACTCCTACCTCGGCGCAATCAACGCCCTCACGCGTCTCGAAGGCGAGCTCGACCGCGTCCGCGACGTCGAAGAAGCCGCCGGCCTTCGCAAGCGCGCCGCCGACATCCGCTCCCATCTCAAATTCCTCCTCGAATCCACCGACCCCAACACCGTCTTCTGGATCGAGCGCCGCGCCGCCTCCAACCTCCGCAACACCGCCCGCAACGCACGCGAAGCATCAACGCCCGTCTTCCAGTCGATGACCACCCACCTGCAGGCCACACCAATCGACGTCTCGCAACTCCTCGCCGAGACCCTCTTCGCCAACTACTCCAGCGTCATCCTCACCTCGGCCACGCTCACCGTCGCCGACTCCTCCGGCACCCCATCCTTCGACCACCTGAAAAAACGCCTCGGCATCCCATTCCCGAAAGAGCTCGTCGTCCCCAGCCACTTCGACTACGCCGCCAAGCCCTGCTCTACCTGCCGCAATACATGCCGCCGCCGCGCCACCCCGACTTCCTCGCGCACGCCGCCGAAAAAATCCGCCGCGTCCTCGAGATCACCCGCGGCCGCGCCTTCTGCCTCTTCACCAGCTACTCGCAAATGCGCGAGCTCCACGACCGCCTGCTCTGTGACCTACCCTTCCCACTCCTGCTGCAAGGCACCGCGCCACGCCACCTGCTCCTCCAGCAATTCCGCGAAACCCCCAACGCCGTCCTCTTCGGCACATCAAGCTTCTGGCAGGGAATCGACGTCCAGGGCGAGCAGCTCTCCTGCGTCATCGTCGACAAGCTCCCCTTCGCCGTCCCCTCGGACCCCATCATGAAGGCCCGCACCGACGCCATCACCGCCGCGGGCGGCAACGCCTTCAACGACCTCCAGGTCCCTCAAGCCGTCATCGCGCTCAAGCAGGGCTTCGGCCGCCTCATCCGCTCCCTCACCGACCGCGGCGTCCTCATGCTCCTCGACTCGCGCATCCGCACCACGCGCTACGGCGCCACCTTCCTCGACTCGCTCCCACCCTACCGCCGCACCGACGACATCGCTGACGTCGAGCGCTTCTTCGAATCAAAGTAGCCGTTCAATCAGCGCACAGCCACACCCGGCGCTCAATTCAGATCACTTGCCGCACAGCGCTGGCCACAGTCCCACTCGCCTTCCTGATCGCGCTCGCCGCCGTCTGCCCAGCCTCGCGCGTGTGCGCCAGCGCCGATCTCCTGCGCTTTCCGCTGTGCTCAACAGCCGCAGTCTCAATCTCTCCCCCGAAAACCGTGTGCTCCTCTTCCATGCGGTCAATCGCCGAGCTCAACTTCGCAACCACTGCATTCGCATCTTCTTCGAAGACGATCAGTTCCACATTGATCTTTCTGTAGCTTGTCTTCATCTTCCGGCCTCTCCAAAAATTCTACGCCGCTGAGAAACCCTCAACGAAGCCACACCGAACAGCAGATCAAAACCAACAAGCAGAGCGCAAAATTTTCTACTGCACCCGCTCAGCGTTCGCCTGCGCAGGCGTGGCCTTCGCCGGCACCGCCACTCCAAGCTCGCGCAGAATCTGGTCCATCGGCTTGCCCCGGACTCAGCTCGACGCAATCCACATACTCGATTGGCACCAGCTTGTCTCGATCTCCGGAATGCTCAGGTGTCCATGTCCCTGCTTGCACTCGAGCTCCGTCCCATTGAACTCCAGGAAGTTCCACGACGGCCGCCCCACACGCGCAGGCGACGCCAGCGAGCACAGGCAGTGCTGGCAGCGCAGCGCACTGTCAATCGAGCTCCACCGCGATCCGAGCAGCCCGAACACCACAAAGGACAGGCTCTGCAGAACCAGTGCCGTCAGCGGAGAAAACTCCAGCACCGGCCAGGTCACATCCGTGCTTAGCATCCACGCCAGCAATAGCACGAGCACCATCTTCGCCATCAGAAACAGCCGCGCCTTCAGGCGCAGTCGGTGCGGAGTCGAGAGGTTCTCTTCTAGCGATGTCACTGCCGTCGCGAAGCTCACAAACGCAACCAGCGAAGACTCCGCCGCAATCCGCGGCAGGGTTCTCATGGCAAGCTCCACAAATCCATGCAGAGTACCCGCGACGATCACCGCCGGTATCGTCGCGACCAGAAGCAGCGACGTCAACAGCAGAACACAAAGCGACGGCGTTCCCGTCACCGCGCGACTCACCGTCTCGGTCCGTAACCAAAGCGCGTCTTGAATTAGGCCGGACAGCAATCCCGGCGCGCTGTCCACAGCGCGCGCATGAGCCCGATGCCAAAGCTCCGCCTGCCAGGCGCGCTCCCAATCCTCGCGCTCACTCGCCGGCACCATCCACCGCGTTGTCGCGAGCAGCAAACGATCCGTGCGCGCAAGCGGCGATGGCAGTTCGGGAATCATGCGTGTTTCTCCGGGAGCATCCGCGCCAGCAGAGGATAACGCTCCGTCGCAACGAGAATAGCCGCTTTCCCAGACTTCGTGATCTCGTAGTACCGCCGCGCCGGCCGCTGCGCCGCCGTCGCATCACTCTCCGACTCCCACCGGGACACCACCAGCTCGTCCCGCTCCAGCCGCCGCAGCGCCGGATATACCGTTCCGCTCGGCAGTCCTGTCGTCTCCATAATGTCGAAGCCAAACGAATAGCCAAGGCTCAGCGCCTTCAGGATCAGGGCAGCGCTATGTGACAGGCGGGGCGAATCCATACGCAAATTTATGCTATGTAGTATCCTACACCATGTAGCATGCTACATAGGGCAGGAGGCCACAATGCTCGAACTCACCCACGTCTCCAAAAGCTACCGCAGCATCCCCGCCGTCGAAGACGTCAGCTTCACCCTCCGCGAAGGCGAGGTCCTCGGCTACCTCGGCCCCAACGGCTCCGGCAAATCCACCACCGTCAAAATGATCATCGGCCTCATCCAGCCCACCAAGGGCAAGGTCCTCTTCCGCGGCCGCGACATCCACGACGACCTCGCCGCCTTCCGCGCCCAGCTCGGCTACGTCCCCGAAGAAGCCCAGGTATACACCCACCTCTCCGGCCTCGAGTACCTCCAGCTCATCGGCCGTCTGCGCGGCATGCCCGAGCCCCTCATCGAGCGCAAGGCAAGGGAACTCCTCAACCTCCTCAGCCTCAGCGCCGCCGAGTTCTCCCCCATGTCCAGCTACTCCAAAGGCATGAAGCAGCGCGTCCTCATCGCCGCCGCCCTCCTGCACGACCCCACCCTCATCGTCTTCGACGAGCCGCTCTCCGGCCTCGACGCCGTCTCCGCCCGCCTCTTCAAAGACCTCCTCGCCATCCTCTCCCGCGAAGGCAAAGCCATCCTCTACATCTCCCACGTCATGGAGGTCGTCGAGCGCGTCTGCCAGCGCGTCATCGT
The DNA here is from genome assembly GCA_963777205.1 of uncultured Acidobacteriaceae bacterium. Classification (GTDB taxonomy): domain Bacteria; phylum Acidobacteriota; class Terriglobia; order Terriglobales; family Acidobacteriaceae; genus Granulicella. The sequence goes on from CAVZPQ010000001.1 coordinate 1,551,710, forward strand.
CCTCAGCAAAGGCCGCCTCATCGCCGACGCCGCCCCCGCCGAGCTCACCCGCCTCATGCATCTCCCCAGCCTCGAAAGCGTCTTCGCCCAGCTCGTCGAGCAGACCGAAACCGAACGCATCGCCACCCAACTCGTCGACGTCATGAAGGTCCGCCATGCCTGAAAACCATTGGTTCAGCACCTCCGCCAAACGCCGCTCTACCACCTCACCGCCCACTTCTTCCGCCGCTTCTTCGAAAACGACATCATCCAGTCCGGCCAGGACACCCAGACCACCGTCATCCGCGCTCTCTCCGCCGTCGCCGCCCCCGGCCTGATGTTCGCCTTCTGGCTCCAAAATCAGTACGTCCGCCGCCCAGCCTGGGGCCGCGTCGAAGACGAATACTTCTTCGTCATGTTCTCCTTCGTCACCCTCGCCGGCGTCGCCATCTTCGAGTGGGAGATGCTCTTCCCCGACCGCCTCGACTTCCTCGTCCTCACCCCACTCTCCCTCCGCCCCTGGCAGATGCCCGCCGCCAAAGTCATCGCCCTCACGCTCTTCCTCGGCCTCTTCATCCTCGCCGCCAACATCTTCGGCGCGCTCATGCTCCCCGCCGTCACGGCAGATCACTTCTTCCGCCAGGTCGCCGCGCAAACCCTCGCCACACTCGCCGCCGGAATCGCCGGCGCCTCCGGCATCATGCTCCTCGGCGGCATTCTCCTCTGCATCCTGCCCGCTGAATCTCTTCCGCAGCATCTCGCTCCTCTTCCGCATGCTCGCCGTAACAATCCTCGGCCTCATCGTCATCCACTACGCCCGCTTCGGAGACGCCCTGCACTCTCTCCTCGCCGACCCCGCCCACACGCCCCGCTGGCTCCCCACCCTCTGGTTCCTCGGCCTCTACCAACGCCTGCAGCACGGCGCCGCCGCCCCCGCCTTCGCCGCCCCCATGGCCCACCGCGCCGAGCTCGCCCTCGCCCTCATCGCCGCCGCCCTCCTCATCATCTATCCCATCGCCTGGACCCGCATGCGCCGCCTCGCCATCGAGGAGCAAACAAACCGCGCCACCAGCCTCCCGCAGTGGACCCGCCGCGCCATCCACGCCATCATCCGCAGCCCCGCCGAGCGCGCCATCTTCCACTTCATCTCCCAGACCATCGCCCGCAACACCCGCTACCAGGTCTACATGGCCCTCTACTTCGGAGCCGGCCTCGCCCTCGCCATCTCCTGTGCCACCCGAATCGCTGAGGCCCAGCGAGTCCAATATGAGGCCACCACCGTCAGCAGCGTCCCACACGCCGCACTCTCCCGCTTCGGCCTCCACGCCGTCATGCCGCTGCTCGTCTTCTGGACCATCGCCGGCCTCAAGCTCGCCTTCGCCTTCCCACTCCAGCTCGGCGCCGCCTGGATCTTCCGCACCACCGGCGCCCCACTCCCGCGCTGCGTCCTCGCCGTAAGAAAGTGGGCCCTCGGCTGCGGCCTCGCCGTCGTCCTCGCCGTGACGGCAGTCCTCGCCTGCCTCCGCTGCTCCCCCCGAGACCTCATCGTCCAGGCCATCTGCGGCATCTGCCTCTGCGCCCTGCTCGTCGAAGGCCTCTTCTTCGAGCAGGCCACCATCCCCTTCTCGCAGCCCCGCCGCCCCGGCCGCACCCAAATGCCCCTCATGCTGACCCTGCACCTCGGCGTCCTCGCGCCCTTCGTCTTCCTGATGATCCTTCTCGAGCTCCGCATCGAAAGGAGCCTCCCGCTCTTGCTCCTGCCCATCGCCCTCGTTCCCCTGGTGCATTGGGCAGCCACCCACCTCCGCGACCGAGCCGTCCTCATCGAAGAAGAGCGCGAAGGCGGCGACGGAGACTTCCAACTCCTCGGCCTGGCCGGCGACCTCACCACCTGACCCGCTCGCCGGATCAGCCTCGCCTTGATTGTTTCGTCGGGGCACGGTTTCAGCCGTGCCATCAAAGCCCACCTCAAACCACCAAAGGCTCGGGCTTCAGCCCGAGCCTTTGCGTCTTTCCCCGTCCCCTATCCTTCGTGCCGTCATCCTGAGGCGCAGCCGAAGGAACCCTGTATTTCGCCGGGATCCTTCGCCCCACCAAGAGCCACAAACCGGAGCGGGGCACGGCTTAGAAATAGAATTGCCTAAAACACCGGTCGCCAGAGCGGCCATCGTTAGCGAACCAGTTTCAACCAAGTACATACGACGCACCACCACCTCGTCGATGTCCTAAAGATTAACGTCAGCATGCGAGAAGCAACTATTGAGAGCTTTCGAGCCGAGCTGATCAAGCTCGTAAACGATTTCCAAGCAAACGCACAATATTACAACGGCGACGAGTACGACGAGTCGGCTCTCCGAAATGGTTTCTTAAACAACTTCTGGAGAGCCCTCGGCTGGGACCTCGATAATCTTCCGCGCAAAAGCCAGCAACTTCGGGATGTTCAGCTAGAAACACGCGTTCATATCGCTGGCCGAAACAAGAAAGCAGATTACATCTTTCGAACCGACGGACTCGATAGGTTCGTCTGCGAGGCGAAGCGCCCGAAAGAAGGTCTCTCAAGCTCCGCCCGTTACCAAGCTCAACGGTACGCATTCAACCTAGGCCTTTACATCGGAATCTTGACAGACTTCCAGCAGCTGAAAGTTTTCATCGTTGGCGGCAAACCGGATCCCGAGAACCCCTTCCGTCAGACCGACGGATGGGACTTATCTAATTATGTCGAGGAGCATGAAACAATATGGAACCTCCTTTCATACCAAGCTGTTGCATCAAACTCGCTTGACCGCTATGTCGCGAAATTTGACAAACTACCAATCAAGGACAAAGCGAGACAGGGATGGCTCGTCAAGCTACCGCGAAGAATGTGCTGGATCCCGTCTTCCTGGCCGACCTCGAAGATATTCGCCTGGCCCTTGCGCGAGACCTCGTCCGCAGTAACAACCAGACTGAGTGGACCGATCCTCTCATCAACGAAGTTGTGCAGCGCGTGCTGGATAGAATCCTGTTCATCCGATTCTGCGAGGATCGCGACATCGATACGGGCAAGAAGTTGGAAAACATTGTTAACGAGTGGAACAATATCCAGACGAACCGGCCACCTCTGTACCCGCGCTTAGTGAGCCACTTCCACAGCCTTGATAAGGCTTTCAATGGCGCTCTTTTCAGGCGCGGCCATCAATCGGAAAAAATCCAAATCTCAGACTCATTTCTAGTAAACCTCATCGGAAAGCTTTCCAGGAGGACTCTCCCTATCTGTTCAACACTATTCCTGTCGAGATACTGGGTTCTGTCTACGAACGCTTCATCGGCAAGTCCATCCACGTGGCCGCCCGCGGCACTATCAAATTGACGGAGAAATCTACGCGCAAGGCAGGCGGCATCGATACAACCCCGAGATACATCGTCGACTATATCGTCGAGCGTACGATCGGAGAGCAACTCAAGGGTAAGACGCCAAGAGAAATACGCAAATTCAGAGCGCTTGATCCAGCGTGCGGATCTGGCAGCTTCCTGATAAGAGTTTTTGACCGTCTTTGTGAGGCGCACGCTAAGTGGTACAGCGCCAATCCAAACAGACATACTGACGAACTCTGCTACATCGACGAGCAGGGAAATCTCCAGCTCTACGACACATTTAAAGAGAGAGATTCTCCTGAATAGCGTGTACGGCGTCGATCTTGGATCCGCAGGCGGTTGAAGTGACTATGCTCTCCCTGTATTTGAAGATACTGGAAGGAGAAAGCCGCGCCAGCGTAGCGAAGCAACAAAGGCTTTTCCCAGAAGAGAGAATCTTGCCAGATTTATCGAAGAACATCAGAATCGGTAATTCTCTCATTGAGAGCGACTATTTTGACTTATTTCCGGATCCCCAAGAAGGAAATTCAGTTCGACCGTTCGACTGGGACGTCCAATTTGGGGAAATATTTGATTTGATCTGGCTCCTCTCGATGCCGTAGTCGGCAATCCGCCATACTTCAACATTGACACGTTGGGCAAGGGTTCTGCTCAAATGGCATATATAAAGTACCCATTTTGCGGATGTTTGGAACGACAAGACGGACATTTTCAACTATTTTCTCAATCGGGCGGTCCAGCTCGCCAAAGGAGAAATTGGCATGATCGTCTCGCGAGCCTACCTGGAAGCATATAAGAGCAATCGGCTAAGGCAGCACCTACTAAAGGCAACACAGATAAAAGAGATAGTGGATTTCGGCGACTTCGAAGCTTTCTCCGACGCATCAATTACAACGTCTATTATTACGATGCGTAAGGTCGACGAGCCGAAAGGAATCGTTACGGTGCGGAGGCTAAAGACGACAGACTCAGCAGCGAATGACGTCGAGAGAGCCCTCAAGAACAGGGGCGAGACAGGACTCTTCGAAATTATCGAGGTCCCGCAGGAGAATCTCGGCCAGGGAAGCTGGAATTTCGCAACGGATGATATCCGGGAGACATACGAGAAGATCGATGGCCAACATTCGAGACTCGGAGAGTTGTTTCTAATCGGGCAAGGAATGCAAACCGGCCGGAACAAGGTATTCGGCGGCCTCGATAAAGCCGCTGCCGCCTCGTTGTCGTTGGGCCGCAAATGGTCGAGGAAGCGTGCCGCGAACTCTGATATACAACGATACAGAATCAGAGATCGGAATGAATACCTTCTCTGGACGGAAGACGCCGTACGAATTACCGATTTGCCCGAACCTGCTCAGGTCTACCTAACAGAGCATCGCAGAGAGCTTAGGAGGAGAGCAGCCTACAGGCGTGGGAATTGTGAATGGTGGAAGTTTACTTGGCCACTGCATAAAGAATTCTACGCGCAGGACAAGATAGTCTCTCCGTTTCTATCGCGTCACAACCGATTCGCACTAGACACCTCACGAGAGTTCATTGGGCTCACAGATACTATCGTGCTCTTCAAAAATAAGAACACTGCTGAAGACATAAACTACTTCTTGGCCCTTCTCAATTCCAAGTTGCTCGATTTTAGGTTTAAGGGTATCGCTAAGCTGAAAGGGAACGGGATATATGAATACTTCTGGAACTCTGTCTCCAAATTGCGAATAGCGCGCCTCGACCTTCGGGACCCACGACAAAGGGCGCGCCATGACAAGATCGTTCGAGCTGTTCTAACCGGATGACTCGTCTGACAAAAGATCTGCACAACGCGAAGAGTGACGCAGAGCGAGGCCCTACCGAGAACCTATTGGAGGCCACAGACAAAAAACTGAATGAGCTTGTATACGAGATTTACGGCATACCCGATGCGCTCCGCAGTATTGTTGAGAACGGGACAATGCCGAACAAAAGAACAAGAAAGAAACGCGTAAGAAGTCACAGAGCAAAGGGAGACCGGCGGAGGGCCGCGCCGCCAAGCCCAGCCGAAAGAGCATGCAGCCCACGTTGTTCAATCGGGACTGAAGATGGCGAGCTCTCCGTCACCGCTAAACGCGATCAGAGTCACACGGCTCCTGCCGAAGGCCGGAGTGAAGCCGAAGGCGAAACGCCTGAATTGCCTTCCTTCGCCGCGCCACGAACCCCACCCCAGCCCACACGCTAAACTGATCCTTGCCCCATGGGACGCAACCTCTACATCCTCGCCGCGACCCTCGGCGTCCTCGCCCTCATCTCCTTCGCGCTCTCCTTCACCAACATCGCGCAGGTCCCCGGCTCCCCCGGCGACGTCCGCCTCTGGCGCACCACCTCCACCTTCCTCGTCTTCATCGCCCTCATCGTCGCCCTCGCCGGCATCCTCTCCCAGCTCTTCGAGCAGGCCGAGCGCCGCTCCTCCCAACAACGCCAGAACCGCCTCGAAGCCCGCCGCCGTCGCCGCCGCCCCTGAGAATCCACAACCACCTATTGACCGGCACGATACACTTAACACAAGGGAAACACTCCGGCCCGGCCCCCCGCCGGGCTTCGAAAGTTAAGGCTCAGGCGCACTGAAGTCCACCCTTAAAAGTCTCTCCTTCGAAGACTTTGCGCAATAATAGGGGGAGAGGGGGGAGGGTACCGCATGTTCGAAATCACCGTCGAAGCCACCTTCTCCTCCGGACACTTCCTCCGCGACTACCACGGCAAGTGCGAGAACCCCCACGGACACAACTACCGAGTCCTAATCACCCTGACCGGGGCGGACCTGGAACCCAACGGCCTCCTCCTCGACTTCAAGCTCCTCAAACAGGTACTCCGCCCCACCGTCCAGTACCTCGATCACAACATGATCAACGACCTAGAGCCCTTCACCACCCTCAACCCCTCGGCCGAGAACCTCGCCAAATTCTTCTTCGACCGCACCGCGGACGAGCTCCAGCGCATGACCTCAGGCCGGGTCCGGGTGAAGGACTGCACCCTTTACGAGACCGAAACCAGCTTCGCCCGGTATTACCTGTAAACGCGACGAGTAACGCCTTACAATCACCAGCAGGGCTTCGGCCCGCGACATCTCACTCCCAAGGCTCGCCATGATTGCGTATCTCGTCCTCATCCTCGCCGCGCTCAGCCGCTTCCTCCCGCACGCGCTGCACGGAACGGCCCTGAACTTCACCGCCGTAGGCGCCGGCCTGCTCTTCTTCGGCTCCCGCCGCTCCCGCTGGCAGGCCGTCGCCGCCGTAGCCCTCCTCGCAGGCGTGGACTTCTACCTCACACGCTTCGTCTATGGCTATCCGTTCCACGTGAGCAGCTACCTGGTCACCTGGGCGTGGTACGCCGCGGTCTGCCTGCTCGCCGCCGGCCTGCTCCGCAAGGTCACGGTGCTGCGTGTTGTCGCAGGCGTTCTCGCCTCCGCTACGAGCTTCTTCCTGCTCAGCAACCTGGTCGTCTGGATCGGCAGTGGCATGTATGCGCACAGCGCCTCCGGCCTCGTAGTCTGCTATGCCTCGGCGCTTCCGTTCTACGCGAATGACCTGGTCTCGACGTCGCTGCTGTCGGCCGTACTCTTCGGCGTGCCGGTGCTCGCGGCGAAGCTGACCGACACAATCCGTTCGGCGCACCACAACCAGCCGCTCGCCTGATCTAACTGTGAAATGTCAATCGCCCGATCTCGCCTGATCGGTCGGTACGCAGGTACGCGTGCCCAATTCGGGCCGCGGCTCGTCGGCATCTTCCACCGGCAGCTTCACCCCCCGGCGCCGGTCGAAGACCCTGCGCACGATGTACACCGCAATGCAGAACAGCGCAGCGCTGATCAGGCCAATCATGAGGGCTTCGTGGGTGTGGAACGCCTCACGGAAGTCGCGGAAGAGCTTCGGCCCGAACCAGATGTAGAGCAGTGAGCAGACGACAAACTGAATCATCTTGCCGCAGAAGAGGGCGAGCATGAACAGTAACGGCTTCATCTCGAAGACACCTGCGGCAAACTCGAAGAGCTTCAGCGGGAACGGCGGCGGGCACATGGCCGGGATCATCATCGCCAGGAACTCCTGGTTCTCGAATCGGTCCCGGATGCGCTCGTAGCGCTCGCGGTTGATGCGTTTCAGCAGGAACAGCTCGCCGCCGGCACGCCCGATATAGAACGGGCACGAGCGAACCGATGCAGGATGCTGCCGCGGCGATCAGACAATAGATCAGGAACTTGTGGTGATCTGTTGCTACGTAACCGATGACCACGCCGTCCATCGAAACAGGGATCGGAATGAGTGCGGAATCGATAAAGGCCAGCCCACCAACGCCCCATATGCCCAGCGGCTTCATCACCGCGAAGAGCATCAATGAGAACTTATGGAGAAGCGCTATCGGACCGAGTTTCACAAACACCCATTCTAGCGTTCTGAGATGATGACTCTCCAGCCGCGATCTCGCCGGACAGCTCTCTAGTTTCGATGCTCTGTGTGACCGGTCAGCAGGGCGAGCGCGTGAGGAAGAAGCGGCAGCAGGGTGCGGAAGCCGCTCTCCACCCCGGCAGGGTTTCCGGGCAGGTTTACGATCAGCGCGCGGCCTGAGACGCCTGCGACGCCGCGGCTCAGAGCTGCAAATGGTGTCTGCGCGACACCCTGCAACCGAAGCTGCTCCGCGATGCCGGGCACAAACCGGTCGCAGACGGCGGCCGTCGCTTCGGGAGTCACATCGCGCTCAGCCAGTCCGGTTCCTCCAGTAGTGAGTATGAGATCGGCGCGTCGTGCCCCCTCCCGCAGTGCCGAGCTCAGCAGGTCAGACTCGTCCGGCAGCACCTTTGAGTCAACGACTTGGGCCCCCACTGCCCGCAGCAACATGACGAGCAATGGACCGGAAACGTCGGTCTGCGTCCCTGCCGCACAGCGGTCGCTGGCGGTAATTACGATCGCCGCGTAGCCCGCCAGAGAATTCGCTGGCTCTTGCATTTAGCGAGGATATCCGAGACGGCAAATAAACGGAGCGCGCAGGCGGGCTGGTTCGGCGGAAACCCCGTGGAGATGAGAGAATAAGAGGGCCAGCATCGGCTCGGTCTGGCGACGGTTTAGGCCGGCGGTGACGCAGGAGATGCACGCTGGAATGGTTCAGGACCGCAACATTCCTGGCTGGCTGTCCGTCACAGACGAAGTACCTGAACGATGCCCTTAATGACCCCCACCGATCCGGAACAGCCGCGCCCACAGTCTGACGCGGATGATTCCGCTGTGCGCGCCCCGCGCGATGCGCATGAGGAACCCGGCAGCGACGGGCGGGAGCCGGTGCGTATACGGACCAGCCGCTACGGCGATTTATACGAACACGAGCTGCTGCATCTGCTGGATTCGATCGAGGATGAACGCGCGCGCAGCCGTTTCCGCGAGTCAATCTACCTCTCGTTCATCATCTGCACGGCCCTTGCCTGGGTTGTGCTCTATGGTCCGCGGTACCTGTGGCACGCGCCGAAGCTGGTCACGCCGTTCGAGGTGCTGCATCAGCGCGAGCTGACGCAGTTGAACATGCCCTCGCTGCACGCGCCGCCACCGTCCGTGCCGCGGCCCGCCCCGAAGCTGGACAATCACACGCTCGAGCACCTGCGCTCGATGGAGCCACCTCCCCCGCGTGCGGCTACGGCTCCGCCGGAGTCGTCCAAGGTGGCGCCCGCGCCGCCGGCGCCATCGATTGCGAATGCGATGCCGCCGGCACCTGCTCCTGCGTTGCCGCTGCCCAATGCGCCGCAGCCGACGCCGCGGTCTACGCCGCCGGTGGTTGCGGAGGCTCCGACTCCGCAGCCAAGCGCAAAGCCGAACTTCAATACGAATTCGAACGCCGAGAGCTCGATTCAGGATGCAATACGAAACGCCGCGCGCAATCCGGGCGGCGGTGGCTACGGCCCGCGTGGGAATAGCAGTTCGCCACTCAGCATTGGTGGCGCGGAGATCTTGTCCGACACGCAGGGCGTGAACTTTCAGCCGTATCTGCGCCGCATCCTGGCCGATATTTATCGGAACTGGATTCCGCTCATTCCGGAAGAGTGCAGGCCGCCGCTGTCGAAGCAGGGCGAAACGCTGGTCCGGTTTAAGATTCTTCCGGATGGACGAATCGGAGGGATGTGGCTGGATGGATCGACGCATGATGACGCAATCAACCGTGCGGCATGGGGATCGATCACGCGGGAAGGGCAGTTTCCGCCGCTTCCGTCGCAGTTCCACGGGCCCGAGCTTGAGCTGCGGATCGATTACTACGTCAACAAGCAGCCGGAGTAGTGCTGATGCCTGACTCCGTGCGTCGAGCGCAAACTCCGCGTCCGCCGGCGCTGAGCGAGCGCGAGCAGCGGCGCGAGAGTGCACGCATGCAGACACTGCGAGGGCGCGTGCAAACGGAGCAGCGCAGTCTGCTGCGCGGACTCATTCTGCTTGCCATCCTCGTGCTCATCGTAAGTCTTGCGAGAGCAGGGTTCGATCGGCTCCTTGTTCCGGGCTGGTGGCGGCAGTGGTAGACGCTGCGGCCGAAGACAAGCTCTACCCGCTGCTTGTGATTGTCGGCCCGACTGCCAGCGGCAAGACAGCGCTGGCGCTCGATCTTGCGGAACGATTCAACGGCGAGATCGTGAGCTGCGATGCGGTCGCGGTGTATCGCGGGCTGGACATTGGCTCTGCCAAGCCATCCGCGGCGGAGCAAGCGCGCGTACGGCATCACGCGATCGACATACTCGATCCCGATGAGCCTTCCACAGCCGGCGATTATGCCCGTGAGGGCCGTCGAGCGCTCGCTGCCATCAAAGAACGTGGGCGGCTCCCGATTGTGACGGGCGGAACGGGGCTCTATCTGCGCGCGCTGCTGGAGGGGCTGGCACCGGCGCCGCCTCGGGATGAAGGCCTGAGGGAACGATTACGTAACGCAGTTCAGCGCCGCGGTTCGGCGTACCTGCATCGCCTGCTCGCGCGACTCGATGCTTCCGCAGCTCAGGCGATTCATGCGAACGATGTGCCGAAGATGATTCGCAGCATCGAGGTGACGCTTGCTGCGCGGCAGCCGCAGAGTGAGCAGTGGCGCGCGGGCAGAGAGGCGCTGCGCGGATTCGAAGTGCTGCAGCTTGGTTTGAACCCACCGCGCGCGGAGCTGTATGCGCGTATTAATGCGCGCGCGGAGAAGATGTTCAGCGAAGGGCTGCTCGAGGAAACAGAGACAGTGCGCCGCAGGTTTGGAGATGCGCCCCGCGCGCTCGGATCTCTGGGTTACGCGCAGGCTGCTGCGATGCTGCGCGGAGAGATGGCGCGAGAGGATGCTATCGCAGCGGCGCAACAGGGACATCGTAACTATGCCAAGCGGCAGATGACGTGGTTTCGTCGCGATTCGAATATCCAGTGGCTTGCGGGCTTCGGAGACGATGCGGGTGTGCAGTCGAGCGCGCGGGAACTGGTGGCGAGCCATCTGGAAGCGCTCGGCTGTTTGTCGCGCGAGTCTCGCAGCAGCTAGCGGAGCAGGTCTTCGAGAGCTGTCGAGATGTCTGTTTTCTCATCCCGATATTTAACGATGATCGGCGTGTAGACCGACAGGCCGAGATCCTTGCCGAGCCTGGTCTGGATCGCTCTCGAGCCCGGCACTACGACAGCTCCGGACGGCACGATCAGCGGAGCTTCTGCGCCGGCGCGCACGACGGTGTTGTTGGGGAGATCGTAGAGCGGGGTGCCGCGCGTGAGAATCGTGCCGGCCGCGAGCACCGCGCGTGTGCGCACGATTGTGCCCTCGTACACGCCGGTGTTGCCGCCGACGAGGACGTCGTCTTCGATGATGACGGGCGACGCGTTCACGGGCTCGAGCACGCCGCCGATCTGAGCCGCGGCGGAGAGATGGACGCGCTTGCCGATCTGTGCGCAGGAGCCGACGAGTGCGTGGGAGTCGATCATCGTGCCTTCGTCAACGTAAGCGCCCACGTTCACGTAGGCGGGCGGCATCATGACCACACCGGACGCGAGAAACGCGCCGGAGCGCACGGAGCTTCCGCCGGGAACGATGCGGATGTTCTGGTCCGGCGTGAAGCGGCGCGCCGGGTAGGTGGCCTTGTCGACGAAGCTGAGGATCGAGTTTGCGGCGGCCTCGCATCCGTTCATGGCTTCGAGTGCGCCGAGCCGGAATCCGAGCAGGATGCCGCGCTTCACCCAGGCGTTCACGCGCCAGCCAATGGGCTGCGATGCGTCGGGTTCAGCGGAGCGAATGCTGCCGGACTCCAGTGCAAGACGCAGCGCGTGAAACGCAGAGAGCGCTTCGGAGTTGCCGATGGCTTCGGCTCCGACGGAGAACCAGTGATCGATGTAGTGCTGCAGCTTTTCCTGTTGCGGGATGCTCATGAGTAGATCAGTCGCCCTCCGGAGAGCATGGGTGCGGCGTTGTTTTCGGCTGCGGAAGCGGGGTGCCGCCGTCATCTGCGTAGACGATGGTGGCACAGCTTTGCGGCTCGTAGTGGCCGGCGAGAAATCCCCAGCGGATCCGTTCCTGCTCGGTCGCGGACGCGTGTGACGTAGTCACCACATCAGGCATGGTGTGCGGCTTTGCGGAGTCGATCGCGTAGCCCTGCACAGCTTCGGCGCGCAGGATCACGCGCCGGTGAAGAAGATCGACGATCCAGAGGGAGCAGTTCCCGGTAGCGCCGCACAGCTCATTGCCACTGGGCTCCACGGCCACGGCAGAGAGGCTGCCGAGGTTGATGCGCTCGGCGCGAAACGAGCGGATCGCGTCATCGGCGACGGAGGCTGCCTCTCCCTGGAACAGCGGCCCAAGTTCCGGACGCAGGATTTTGTAGATCGCCGCGCGCTCGCTCTCCGGAAGCCGGCGCATCGAAGCGGCAGGAGTGTGGGTTCGGATCGACATCCACGTTGCTGTCTGCGCAGGCAGACTCATGACGAAAACCGCGTTCAACAGCGCGGCAGCAATGGAAGATCGACGGCGATACCGGAGAGTCATCTGCACTAGAACACGCGGAGATTTTCGTGGGGTGAGTTGCTGAGAAGGCCGAGCTCGCCGAGGATGCGTTCGAGCTTGCGACGCGTTTGAGGCGTGACGGCAACCATCGGCAGGCGCAGCTCTTCATTGCCGCGGCCGAGCAGTGCCATCACGGCTTTGATCGGCGCGGGGCTGGGTTCGCAGAAGTTGGCCTGCAGCAGCTGGAAGTACGTGCGATTGATGCGTCGCGCGGAGATCCAGTTGTCGTTCAACGCGGCGTTGATCATCTGCGACATCTGCTGCGGAATCGCATTGGATGCAACCGACACGAGACCGACGCCGCCGACGGCGAGCGTTGGCAGCGCAAGCGCGTCATCGCCGGAGAGCACCTGAAATGTGCGCGGCGCCTGCGTGAGCAGATCCGTAATCTGGACCATGTTGCCGCTGGACTCTTTGATTCCGATGATGTTCGGAATCTCTGCGAGGCGGAGAACGGTCGCCGGCTCGAGGTTCGCGCCGGTGCGGCCGGGAATGTTGTAGAGCAGGATGGGCAGGTGAACGGATTCGGCGATGGCGCGGAAGTGCTGGTATTGACCCTCCTGGCCTGGCTTGTTGTAGTACGGGTTGGCGGTGAGAATTCCGGTGAGTCCGTTGATCTGGCCGAGCTGCTTGGCGCGGTGGATCGCTTCGCGTGTGGAGTTGTGTGTGGCCCCGGCGAAGACAGGAACGCGACCGTTCGCCGCTTCCACGGTAATTTCAATCACGCGGAGCCACTCGCTGTCCGTCAGTGTGGCGGCCTCGCCGGTGGTGCCGCAGGGAATCAGCAGCGACACGCCGCTGGCGATCTGCCAGTGAATATGCGCGCGAAGGGCAGGCTCATCCAGGGAGCCGTCCGGACGAAAAGGAGTGACAAGAGCGGTGCCGCAGCCTTGCAGATTCATTTCAACGTCGAGTCTAAGGGAATTTCGGGCCGCCGCGGGCTGAATCGGGTAGCGCGGCGTGGAAAAACAGGCGCGAGGTCAAGGGATCAATGGGCCGAGTGCGACCGGGCGTGGCTTGCGAGCAATTGCTGCATCTGGAGATAGACGCCATTCGTCCATCCGAATCCGACGACGTTCTGCTTGTAGCCGGTCGCAACCTTCACTTCGGAAGAAGCATTATCCATGTTGTACTTCTCCCGAATCGTGCCGTCGCGTTCGAATCCGTTCTGAATCGTAGCCATGAATTTGCGCGCGATACGCTCCGCGTCGGCGGTGTAGCCGTAACGGGCCAGGCCCTCCACCGCGAGCCAGTTTGTCGGCGCCCAGCCGAAGGGCGCGTCCCACTGCTCCCCTGTATCTTCGGTGCTCATCTGCAGGCCTCCGGCGCGCTCGAAGAGCGGGAGATTTGCGACCAGTCCGCTTCGCCTGCGCAGGCTGTGGCGAGACCGGACCAGAGGGCATAGTAGGTCGTGACGTACGCGGTAGTCGGAGCGTTGCCGATTGGCCACGTCGTAATCCAGGAACAGACCAGCGGTGTCATCCCACAGGAGAGAATTGATCTTTTGCCGACGTGCGGCCGCAACGCTCTCCCAATGCAAAGCTGCTGAGGGATTACCCAGGCTTCTTTCGATGAATGCGATGTCCCGCTCATATTTGTAGAGCAGAGCATTGAGGCAGATCGGCGCGTAATCCTGCGTCGACCCGCTGAACGGACCAAAGCGGAAGCTCGTGTCGAAACCGGATTCGCGCATGGAGCGATCGCCCACGTAGAAGTGCGCTGTAAGCTCCTCACCGTCGAAGTTGGTCTTCAGGCAGTTGGCGGAATCCGCGCAGCTGGTGTTCGGTTCACTCGTGACAGGTTCAAGGTAGCCATTCGGCGTCTGATCGGGATGTGCCGTCAGCCAGCGGATCACGTCGACGTAGTAGGTGCTGTCGTCCGCCATCTCGGGAACCGGGCCGTGCCCGAGATCGAAGTAACGCGCGAGCCCAGTGTCGCCGGCCAGATGCGGAGCGGTCGTCCAGAGCTCGTGATCGCGCTGGAGATAAGGAAGAGATCTAGCCAGCCACGCTCGCGCGGCCGCTGGATTCTGAGTCCGCTCCGCCTTGTAGACGGCCAGCACCATCGAGCTGAGAAATGGAGGCTGCGAGCGCGTGAGATAGTACGTGCGGTTCGCGTTCAGAATCGAACCGTAGTGGTCAATCTCGTAAAAGAAATTCTCGACGGTGCCGCGCGCGAGCTCGAGCCTGTGATCCGCGAGCTCACCAAGAATGATGAAGTAGCTGTCCCAGCCGTACATCTCGTTGAAACGGCCGCCGGGCACCACATACCGGTTCGGCAGGTAAAGCAGACCCGCGGCAGAAATCTGATCCGGCATCAACTCGCCTTCGTGATGAATGGCGCGTGGCAATGAACGAACGTCCACCTTACACTTCGCCTGCATGCTTTTGACGGAGGCGGGAACGGGTTCGCCGAAGGGCAGGTACAGAACCGGAGCCGTTCTCAGCTTCGGGTCGACAAGCGATTTGCAGTCATCCATCGAGCGCTGGAGTGAATCCCACGCGTTGTGGATGTATGTATCGAGCGGCTGCCGGTGCTGCGCCGACGCGGAGAGCGCGGCAGCGATGGCGAACAATCCGGCGATGAGACGAGCGAAGAACACACGATTGATAGTCGTTGAGATTTGAACGATGCAGGACCCGAGCTACACCCACACGCCATTGCGCATCAGCGGTTCGGCGGCGCCGTTAGAGGAGATGCCGTCGATGTTCATCGTGGGACCGCCGATCATCCAGTCGACATGAATCAGGCTCTCATTGGCGCCCAGCTTCGCCAGCTCCTCGTTCGACATGCTCTCGCCATTGATCAAGCACGTAGAGTACGCCTGGCCGAGCGCGATGTGGCTGGCTGCGTTCTCATCGAACAGCGTGTTCCAGAAGAGAATGCCCGACTGGGCGATCGGCGAATTGTGCGGTACCAGCGCAACCTCACCGAGACGCCGCGCGCCTTCGTCAGTAGCGATGAGCTTCCGGATCGCCTCTTCTCCTTTGCTGGCCGTGACCTCCACGATGCGCCCTTCTTCGAAGCGGCAGCGGATGTTTTCGATCAGTGTGCCCTGGTGTGAGAGCGGCTTCGACGCCGAGACCACGCCGTGCACGCGGTCCTTGTGAGGAGTCGTGAAGCACTCTTCCGTCGGAATGTTCGGCTGGCAGTAGATGCCGTTGCCGGCGGTTGTGCCGCCGCCCGCCCACAGGTGCTGGTCAGCGAGTCCCACGGTTAGATCGGTCGCGGCATCCGGCGTGAAAAAGCGGATCGAGTGATAGCGCTTCGCATTCAGCAAATCCACACGCCGCTTCAGGTTGTCTCCATGCCGCTTCCAATCCCCCACCGGATCCTCGCCGGTGATGCGTGACGTCCGAAAGATCGCGTCCCACAGCTTCCCCATCGCGAGCTCTTCCGGCTCGCCGGGGAAGACGAGCCCGGCCCATGCCGGCGTCGCGGCTGCAACGATCGTCCAGTTGATCTCGTGTCGCGTGATGAGCTCCATCGCCGGCTTGTATGCCTTCGACACAGCGATGTTCGCGCGCGACACCTTGTGCGGATCCTGACCTGAGAGCAGCGCAGGGTTCGCGCCGGTGATAGCCATGCGCGCCGCGCCGGATCGAAATGCGTTCGCGATGCCGTTGTAGAACCACTCCGGCGCGTAGTCGAAGCTTGCATCCGGGGCCGAGCGGAAGCGCGCGAGCGCAAGCTCGTCGTCGCTGAGCAGAGTGGTCACGAACTTCGCGCCGGCGCTGTAGGCCTGTTCCACGACGCGGCGAACCAGTGGCAGGGCATCAGTCGGTGCGGTAAGAACGAGCTCCTGGCCGTCACGCAAATTGAGGCCAACGCGGACAGCGACCTCCGCCAGGCGGTCAAGCTTTTGATCGAAATTGAGGGTGTCGAAGGCGGGAGCGGTGGCCGTTGCAGAGCTCATACCCTAAGCCTAGGGTTCCGTCGAGCTTCGTGCAACTGAAGATGTGCGAGACGCGGTACTACAGTTTCGTGAAGACGTCCCTGAAGTCGTACACGCCGGCCGGCGCCTTGACCAGCCACTCTGCTGCGCGGACTGCACCTTCGGCAAACGGCCGGCGCGAATGGGATTCGTGCGTCAGCAGGATGCGATCGCCATTGCTCTCGGCTTCGACAACGTGCAGGCCCACAGCTTCGCCATGCCGGATCGATTTGATGGGAATGTCCCCCATGCCCGTAGCGCGTACGACCACATCGCGCAGTGTCAGCGCCGTGCCGCTGGGCGCATCCAGCTTGGTCAGATGATGTGTCTCAGATATCGAGAGGCGATAGTTCAGGCCGGCGAGTTCCTTGGTCATGATCTCGGCGAGCCTGAACATTGTCTGCACGCCAATTGAAAAATTCGTTCCGTACAGCAGGCTTGCTTTCTTGCGTTCTGCGGTCTCTTTCGCGCGCGGCAGACCGTTGTACCATCCGGTTGTACCGACGACCATCTTGCCGCCGTTGGCGAGCACGGCGCGCATGTTGGAGATCACGGCTTCCGGCGTGGTGAAGTCGATGGCGACGTCAAATCCCGCAATAAACGGGGGCGTCAGGGCAGCCGCATCCTTGTTCTCCTTCGCGTCGAGCACATGCACGCTGTGGCCGTGTTCGGCTGCAACCTCGGCAACAAGCTTGCCGGTCTTTCCCACACCGAGGACGAGAATGCGCATAAGGATCGTGCTCCTAAGCGTTTGAAGTGACGGGCCGCGCTTCCACATCGAAGATCGCCGGATCAGGTGCGGAGAAGAACTTCTTGTGCAGTGACCGGACCGCCTCTTCGACATCTTCTTCGTTGATCATGAAGCTCATATTGATCTCGCTCGCGCCCTGCGAGATCATCCGCATATTCACGTGTGACACCGCGGCAAACACCTGCGCCGCAATGCCGCTCTGGCCGCGGATGTCCTCGCCGACCAGGCAGATGAGTGCTTTGCCGCTTTCGTACTTCACGTCGGCGATGCGGCCCAGCTCTTCGCAGATCGCGGGCAGCGCCTCGCGTGAATCGACCGTGACCGAGATCGACACCTCAGACGTCGAGACCATGTCGATGGCGCATTTGTGCTTGTCGAAGATATCGAACACCATCTTGAGAAAGCCGTGTGCGAGCAGCATTCGGCTGGCGACGATGTCGATGATCGTGAGCTTCTTCTTTGCCGCGATTGACTTGAAGGGGCTCGCGCACGGCGGTGGCGTTGCGGTGATCCGCGTTCCGTCGTTCGCGGGATTGCGGCTGTTCAGAACGTACACCGGAATGTTCTTCTGCACGGCCGGCAGGATGGTCGCCGGATGCAGCACCTTCGCGCCGAAGTAGGCGAGTTCGGCGGCCTCTTCAAAGCTGATGGAGCGGACGCGAAGTGCGTCGGGGCAAATGCGCGGATCGGTGGTCATGATGCCGTCGACGTCGGTCCAGATCTCGATCGTGCCGGCATGCAGCCCGCCGCCGACCAGCGCAGCCGTGTAATCCGAACCGCCGCGGCCGAGCGTGGTTGTGATTCCGTTGCACGACCCGATGAAACCACCCATCACCGGTACGCGTCCGGCGGCGACCAGGGGCCAAACCTGCTCGTGCAGCGCGCGCTCGATGGCCGGTTCGTCCGGTGCGGCCTTCCCGTAGTGATCGTCCGTCAGGATGACCTCGCGCGCGTCAACGTGTGCGGAGTTCAGGCCACGCTCGACGAACGCGGCGGTGACCATAACGCTTGAGAGGCGTTCGCCGAAGCTGACGATCAGGTCGGAGGTGCGTGCAGTCAACTCTCCAAGTACAGCAATGCCCTGGACGAGCTCCTCAAGGCCATCAAATGCGCGATTGATGTCGAGCTGCAAGCTCTCGAGGTGCTCGCCACTGACGAGTTCTCCCGCGACGTGAAGATGACGCGTGCGAAGACGTGCGGCAATTTCCAGCGCAGCTTCTCGATCTCCGCGGCCGCCCAGCGCTGCTGCGGCGCAGGCCAGCAGCTGGTCCGTCACTTTCGCCATCGCAGAGACCACAACCACGGGCCGCAGCCCCTTATTCAAACGGCCCTGGACGATGTCCGCGGTGCGAACGATCGCAGGAGCATCCTCGACGGACGTGCCGCCGAACTTCATTACGACGATCTCGGGATGAGGCGCGGATGTGCGTTGCTTTGCACTCATGCCGGCACCGCACTCTCTTCCAGCGCGGCCGAGCCGACCGGCGGAAAACGGCGGAAGTCGAATTTGCCCAGAACTGCAAGGATCTCGGCGTTGAGAATCGCCGCACCCGCCGCTCCGCGGACGGTATTGTGCGAGAGCAGCGTGAACTTCCAATCGAAGATGGAGCAAGGGCGCAGGCGGCCGACGGAGGTCGTCATCCCCTTGCCGCGATCGAGGTCGAGCTTCGGCTGCGGCCGCGTCTCGCCATCGAGATAGACAACGGGATGCAGCGGCGCGGAGGGCAGATGCAGCCCCTCGTGGCCGCGGCCGCTCAGCGGCTGGAAGCTGCTCCAGGCGTCCAGGATCTCTTCGCGCGTCGCCGGCTTGCGCAGCTTCACGCTCACGCACTCTGTGTGGCCTTCGAGCACCGGCACGCGGTTGCACATTGCGGAGACAGTGACGTCGGCGACCTGGAAGCCCCGCGCCGCATCGCCTTCCATGCGCAGGCCGCCCAGCAGCTTCCCGACCTCCTCCTGCAGCTTCTCTTCTTCGTTCTTGATGTACGGGATCACGTTGCCGAGGATGTCGAGCGAAGCCACACCCGGATATCCTGCGCCCGATACGGCCTGCATCGTTGAGACAAAGAGCTTCTCTATCCCGAACCGCTGGTGCAGGGGCGCGAGCGGCAGCACGAGGCCGATCGCGCAACAGTTCGGATTCGTCACTATGTACCCGCCGGAGGCCGTGCGCGTGGCCTGAGCCTCGATAACGTCGAGGTGTGCCTCGTTTACCTCCGGCACAACCAGCGGAACGTCAGTAGCCATGCGGTAGGCCGAGCTGTTGGAAATCACCGCGCATCCCGCTGCAGCAAATTTCGGCTCGAGCTCGCGCGCGATCGGCGCGTCAACCGAGGAGAAAATAATGCGCGGAAGCTCAGTCGCCGAGCCCTCGGGTGTGTTCGGCTGCAGCACCATCTCCGCGATGCGCTTCGGCAGCCGCGTGTCGAGCCGCCACGCACAAGCTTCGGCGTACGTCTTGCCTGCGCTGCGGTCGCTCGCGGCAAGCCAGGTGATGTTGAACCAGGGATGATCGGCCAGCAACTGGATGAATCGTTGCCCGACCGCTCCAGTTGCGCCCAGAATTCCTACGTTGCGCCGTTCCATTTACCAAGGATATCAAGCCACGGGAGCGTTGGCGGCAGGCTGCCACGAATACCCCGGCGCAGCCAGGAAGATTTCGTGCAGCACGAACTACACATTGCGATAGGCTTGGCTGCAATGAGCCAACAACGAGAAGGCATGAAGCACCGCCTGGAGCTGTTCTCCGATGCGGTGTTCGCCATCATCATCACGGTGATGTTGCTGGAGCTGCACGTCCCGCAGAGCGGCGGATGGAGTGGCTGGCGCCCCTTGCTCCCGGCGTTGCTCGCGTACGTGGTGACCTTCGTTTTCCTGCTGCTGGTTTGGTTTGCACACGATCACATGTTTTCGCGGCTTCGCGTAATCTCGCGCGGAATCTTCTGGGCGAACGGCATGTGCCTGCTCATCACCAGCCTGATTCCGCTGGCGCTGCGAAATTTCGTCAACCAGCCGAAAGACCCTGCGGCGCTGGCCCTCTATCTTGTCGTGGCGTTTCTTGCCTTCCAGTGCCTGACGGTCATACGCCTGCTCGCAAATGCAGAGCATGCCAACGATCCGGGATGGGCCGAGTGGAGACACAAGCGCAACCGAACGGCTGCGATCGGTAGCCTGACGCAGATCGGGATCACCGGCCTGGCCTTCGTTTCGATACCGCTGGCTATCGGGTTATATGTCGCGCTGCTCGGCGTCCTGATCGCTTCGCTCTAGTTCGCGACTAACCGTCCACCTCTACTACGCGGCGCCGCGTGATGACGCGCCTCGATCCGCCGCCCCAGGCGATGATGAGCGCGATGACGTGCAGCAGGAACCAGATCGTGATCCCCTGGTCGGTGTAAATCCAGAACAGAATCAGAATCCGGGGAATCAGGATGGCGACGATGATTCCGATCAGGTTGGGCGTCGGCGGAATGAAGGCCGTCATGCTGTGCTGCAGCCAGGCGACCAGGATGCAGATGCGGGGCAGGAACAGCGAAAGCACGAGAAACCACAGCGGAATCGTGTGAACAGGAAATGTCAGAGAGAAGTGCATCGGCAGCCTTTCCATTGAAAATCCGGAGACAGCTTCATCAGGGATCTAGCTAAAAAACCGGAGAGCCCATCCAGCTCCTACAGCTTTGATTCACTTTGCTGAGTACGTGAAGTCCGCATTCGCCGTCGATTTCGCGGGAACAGTTACCTGCAAATCCTGCTCGCCGAGCTTCTCATGGACGGCCGCCACAGTATAGGTGCCCGGCGGCAGTCCGTGAAGCGTAAATGTGCCGTCCGGCCCGGTGACGGCGAAAAATCCGTTCGGCGCCACATTGATGAACGCCTGCATCCAGGGGTGGTTATTGCAGCGCACCGGAATCATCAGCTCCGGCGCGCGGAAGGTCTCGGTCTGCGGCTCGCTCCCGGGCATCTGGGAGACATCGACGGAATGATTGGCCGCGTCCTGCGGGAGCGTGTGTACGTTGTGCGTCGCCGGGTCGGAGTTCCGGTACTCCACCTTCCCGCCCTGTTGCACGGCGATAACATGCGGCACGTACCTGCAGCCCTTCTGGTCGAGCACGACAGGCGGCGCATCGAACTTCGCGGACCATGGCTGGATGCCGCTCTTCACATAAACGAACACGTTCGCCAGGCGTCCGTTGCTGACAACGTACTGCTCGGTCAGGTTCTCGCCCCCCGTCATGGCGCACGCCGGGTCCGCGGACATGTCAATCTTGATCCGTTCCGGGGCCTTGCCGTTGAAGTGCACCACGCCCGAGATATTGCCGGCAGTCGCTGGATCAATCACCGGCGCGGCGCTGCTGGCGAGTGGGGTAGAGCCGCTATTTGCGGCCGGAGAACCACTAGCGGAACGGCGGTGACAGCCTGTTGCGAATACAAACGTGCAAGCCAGCGAAGCAATGAAAATTCGTAGGAACTTCACAATCCTCCTTTGATGCGCTGTTTCCCGTCGCCGCACGAACTGGCGCTACAGTTCCGCGAGCACACCCTCCGTGAAGGCGCGTGTGCCCGCTGTGCCGCCAACATCGCGCGTCAGAGTCTTGCCCTCCGCGTACACATGATTCAACGCCTTCTGGATGCGCCCCGCAGTCTCCGCCTCGCCAATGTGGTGGAGCATCAGCACTGCTGATTGCAGCAGCGCTGTCGGGTTCGCCTTGTCCTGACCCGCGATGTCCGGCGCGGATCCATGGACCGCCTCAAAGATCGCCGCATCTACCCCGATGTTCGCTCCGGGCACGAGTCCCAGGCCGCCGACGAACGCCGAGCACAGGTCCGACAAAATATCCCCGTACAAGTTCTCGGTGAGAATCACGTCGTACTGATACGGATTCAACACCAGCTGCATGCACGCGTTGTCGACGATGTGCTCGAGATACTGAATCTCCGGAAACTCCGCCGCCACTGCCTTGCAGCAGCGCAGAAACAGCCCATCCGTCAGCTTCATGATGTTCGCCTTGTGAATGGCATGCACCTTCTTGCGCCCATGCTTGCGCGCATACTCAAACGCCGCGCGCGCAATCCGCGTAGACCCCTTCGCCGTGATGATCTTCAGTGACTGCGCAACATCCGGCTGCACCATCACCTCGAGCCCGGCATACAGGTCCTCGGTGTTCTCGCGGAAGATGACGAGGTCGATCTTCGGATAGTTCGTCTTCAGGCCGGGCAGCGACTTCACCGGCCGGAAGTTCGCGTACAGGTCAAACTTTTTCCGCAGCGTCACGTTGATCGATGAAAAGCCCTGTCCGATCGGCGTCGTCACCGGTCCCTTCAGCGCCACCTTATTCTGCGTCACGGAGTCATACAGCGCCTGCGGAATGTACTCGCCCGTCTTCGCGAACGCATCCGCGCCTGCATCATGGCGGTCCCACTCGAATCTGCATCCTGTGGCCGCGGCTTCAAGGATGCTGACGGTCGCGGCCGTAACCTCCGGCCCAATGCCGTCGCCGGGAATCAACGTGATCTTGTGCGTTCGTGTTGCTGCCTTCATGTTGCGTAAAGCTTCCTTTGCTTGAGAGCGGAATCAGCGCGCAATGCGCCTCTGTTTCGGATCTTTGCCGCGCAGCAGCCCTTCAAGCTCTTCCTTGAACTCATTGACGTCTTTGAAATCGCGATAGACGCTGGCAAAGCGGATGTAGGCAACTGTGTCGATCTCCTTCAGCCGCTGCATAATCAATTCTCCGATGTCAGTCGTTGAGCGCTCGCGCTCAGCCGAATCGACCACAAACGCCTCTGCCGCATCCACAATCGACTGCATCTGCGCGACAGAAACCTTGCGCTTCTGGCACGAGTGCAGCAGGCCCGTGAGTACCTTCTGCCGGTCAAACTTCTCCCGGCGGCCGTCCTTCTTCACCACCATGTACGGAATCTCATCAAGCCGCTCGTAGGTGGTAAAACGCTTCGTGCAGCGCTCGCACTCGCGGCGGCGGCGAATGGAATCCGCGTCCTTACTCTCGCGGGAGTCGATCACCTTATCCTGAGTAAAGCCGCAGTACGGACATTTCATGCAGCCTCAATCTTACCAAGCGCGCCGAGTATTCTCGGCAGCCTCTCGAATCACGTCGCGGTAACCGCTTCGCTGCTGCGCGCCGCGTCACGCAGACTTACACCTTCGATGCGCGCCGCAATCAGACCCGCAGGCACGATACCGAGAGTCGTAACTGCCATCAGGATCGCGCCTGCAGCGGACGCAATCTCAACCGGTACCGAGAAAAATGCGAGATATGCCCCTGTCAGCACGCCGATCTGCGAGAACCAGCCAAGCACCGGCAATTGAATGAGGGACCCCGCCATGCTGGATGCCAGCAGGAGCATCGTCTGCGGCACGGAGAACGAGGCAAGTTGGGCGGAGTCACGGAAAGCGCGCGTTGTTTCAAAGTACGATCCCGCGATCATCGCCCAGATAACCAGCGACAGGAACAATGCCGCGCCAAACTGTCCGAAGGATTTAATCGTGCGCAGCCCCTCGCGAAATTCGAGGATCTTGACTGCAACTGATTCACCGAGCTTCTTCGAACCCAGGCCGATCGTCTTGCGTGCAAATCCCGCAACCGCGCCTCCCGCGAAACGTACAGCGACGAGGAACACCACAATCGCTGCCATCAGAACCAGAGCGCCTTCCCCAGCCTTCTTGAACTCCTCGTGGTGCGGCATGTTCTTCGGAGCAAGAGCCAGGGTGATGGCGAACAGGATTGCCGCGGATCCGAGATCAAGCGCCCGCTCGATGAAGTAGACGGCCAACTGTGTGGCGATAGGCGTTGCCGTCCGCTTCGCAGTGAGATAGGGGCGGGCCAGGTCCGCCGCGCGTCCGAACAGCGCAACAACTGTAAAGCCAATAAACTGCGGACCGAGCAGTTTCGCCGCGCCGGTCGTGCTCGCGGAGCCGAGCAGAACGCGCCAGCGCGGCGCCCGAATGGCAACCGAAAGCCAGATCAACGCCACACCGGCAGCTACGCGCGCCCATGACACGGCGCGTAACTGCAGTTTGAGGTTCGCGAAGTCGAAGTGCACCCGGCCGTGCGCGAACCATGCGCATCCGGCGATCAGCGCAATGAGCACGACAGCGATCACAGCATTTCTGGCGGACTTGCTCATCAGGCTGGCTCCCTGGTTATTACGGAAAGGTGTCTACCTGGTGGCAGCCGCAGCGCGTTGTGTCGCGAGCTTGCGGCTCTTGAACTCGTTCATCACGCGGGCCACATACGCGCGCGTCTCGCGGTACGGGGGAATTCCGTGGTACTTGTCCACAGCGGCCGGTCCAGCGTTATACGCAGCCAGGGCCAGGGCAAGGTTGTCGTGGTAGCGCGTCAGCAACTCGTCCAGATACGCTGTGCCACCGTTGATGTTCTGCTCCGGCTGAAAGCTGTCCTGCACACCAAGCTGGTGCGCGGTGCCGGGCATCAGTTGCATAAGGCCTTGAGCTCCGGTGCGAGAGATAGCATGCGGCCGGCCATTGCTCTCGGCGTGCACGACGCTCGCAAGCAGTTCGACATCGATGTCGTGCTCTTTGCCTGCATGACTCAGCAGGATGTGAACGTCAGGTGTGGGCGCCGGCGTGGCGATCGAAGGGGCCGCCGGAGCCGGGTCCGGCAGCGGTGCAACGGACGCAATCTCTGAGGCAGGCAGGTCGATATAGCTCGAATCTGCGCTGTCCAGGAACAGCCGAACACGTCCATCGTCCAGCGGCTGGCGGTGCGTGCAGTCGTAGCTGAAGCCGTTGCGCAAAGTCACGCGATCGAAGGCGTGCGCAGCGGCACTCAACGAGAGCGCGAGCACCGTGAGCGCGAGGATCAGGCCATGATGGAACCGGCTGGGGAACACTGCATATGAGACTAGCACTCGGGCCTCGGCGTGAGCGCTCCCAATTGGTTGCAGGTCCGCCGCACGTTGGACATGCTTTCAGCCTCAAATATGCGTGTTTTAGCGCCCTATGGCCAGGTCGCCCGTCATCGCCGCTTCGATCACGGTCGCGACGCCATCCTCATCGTTCGAGGGTGCAATCAGCCACCCACGCTTTGCGGCCAGCGCCCGCAGGTCCTCCGGCGCATTGGCCATCACGGCAGCGTGACCGGCCACCTGGAACATCGGAACGATCATTCCAGTTATCGCCGATCGCCAGGATCTCGCTCGGCTTGATCCCGCGCAGTTCAGCCAGATGGAGCAGAGCGGAAGCTTTTGAGCATCCCGCCGGCAGAATGTCGAGGATGCACAGATCCCGCTGCGGATACTCGGTTCGATGCAGCACAATTTCTATGCCGGGAGCGCAGGCTTCATCGGTATTCGTGATGCGAGGATCGCGCAACAGGTGCGCCTCCGCCTCGCGCATCCGGTCGACAGGACCGCAAAGCATCATCTGGATTGGTTCTGCTTCGTCCAGCGAGCGCTCGATCGGCGCCACCTGCGTCATGTATGGCTCGTTCACTTCCATCCAGCGGGCGATGCTCGCGTTCAGCTCGTCGAGGCCCTCGCAGACCAGCGCGCCGCGTTCGTCTTCGCCGTTCGGCAGCACCTTATCGAAGGTGATTACGAGAGTGCCACGAAAGTCTCGTGCGCGTGTTCACAGAGCCAGCGCGCCGTCTCGACCGGCATGTAGGAGCGATGCAGCAGCTCAGAGCCAACCGTGCGGATCACCGTTCCGTTGGAGCTGATGAGCGCCGAGTGTGCAGGGCGATCCAGCTCGCGCAAAACCCGCATCGCGTAGCAGTGCCGCCGGCCGGTCGCAATCGCGACCTCGATACCGCAGTGTTCAGCCTCGCGAATTGCTGCGAGATTGCGAGCGCTGACGTGGCCATCGGAGTGGAGCAGCGTGCCATCCATGTCGATGGCGATAAGACGGGGTGCAGGCATTCCTCTCAAGAATATCCGCAGCGCGTCCGATAGCATCGATCTCATGGCCAGGATCGCCTTTCTCGAGTGCGCGCGCTGCGGACATCACGTCTCTGCGGAGACTCCGCAGACCGTTTGCCCAGTTGACGCAGGAATTCTCTACGTTCGGTACGACATGGACGAGCTGCGCCGCACAGCACGCCGCGACAATCCGGCGAAGCTCGCCGCGGCTTCGGCCGCGAGCCTTGGCATGTGGCGCTACGCTGATGTGCTTCCGGATGCCAAGCCGGTCACGCTGGGCGAAGGCTGGACGCCGATGGTGCAGAGCAAGCGCTACCCAGGCCTGCTCGTGAAGGAGGAGGGTGCAAATCCTACCGGCACGTTCAAGGCGCGTGGGCTGAGCATGGCGGTGACGATGGCCCGGCACTACGGCTTGAAGCACCTGGCGATTCCCTCAGCCGGCAATGCGGCGAGTGCGCTCGCGGCCTACGCGGCTGCGGCAGGGATTTCCGCGCACATCTTCATGCCGCAGGATGTGCCGTTCGCGAACTACCTCGAAGGTGTTCTCTACGGCGCTGATGTAACGATGGTCGATGGTCTCATCTCGGATTGCGCGCGCATGGTCGGCGAGCGCATCGCCGAGCAGAAGAAGAGCGGCGTTGCGCCCGAGGATGTCTGGTTCGACATCACGACCGTGAAAGAGCCGTATCGCGTCGAGGGCAAGAAGACGATGGGCTACGAGCTCGTCGAGCAGCTCGGGTGGAAATATCCGGATGCGGTGTTTTATCCGACCGGCGGCGGCGTGGGCCTGATCGGAATGTGGAAGGCGTTTGAGGAGATGGAGCAGCTTGGCTGGGTGGGTGGCAAGCGTCCCAGGATGTATGCGCTGCAGGCTGCAGGCTGCGCTCCCATCGCGCGTGCTTTCGAGCAGGGCAAGAGCGTGAGCGAGTTCTACAACGGCGCAGAGACGTTCGCTGCGGGGTTACGTGTGCCGAAGCCCTATGGTGACGACATCATCCTGGAGATTGTGCGTGCCTCGGGCGGGCGTGTTGTCGCGTCGGACGATGCAACGATTCTCGGGTCGATTCAGGATTGGGCACGCAATGAAGGCCTGTTCCATTCGCCCGAAGGCGCAGCCGCGACAGCAGCCTACGACGACGTTGATTCGCAACGGCGAACTGAAGCCCGAGGATCGCGTCATTTTGTTCAACACCGGAGCGGGGCTGAAGTACACGGACGCGATCGCGTCGGCGATGCACCTGCGCAGACCGGGATCACTGCCGACGTCCTTGCCGGTCGGCGGGATTATTACGCCCGTCTAGCCGGTCACTTGCTTGAGCAACTGTCGCCACGAGCGCCCTTTGCGCCCATCGCTTTCGCGTCCGCTTCGCTCATGTACTTGCCCTCTTTGGTCTTGCCGTAGTAACGGTCGCCGTAGCAGTGGTAGACCTTGGTTGACGAGTTGACCCAGACCTTATCGCGGCCGCCGCCGGGGGCTGCGTTGGCCTGCGGTTGCGGCGGCGTGCGCGCCGGCCTGGCGTCAGCCTTGTTCGTGCTCTCGTCTGGTGGGGCGGTGGGGTTGTGGGAGGCGCCGGCGTACCAGGTCTGGATCCCCTTGTGGCCGCGGCAGGCGCCAGACCGCGAGGTGCCGGTCCAGTAGGTGCCATCCTTGCATTGGCCGGTGGCGTTGTCGGGTTTCTGGGAGGGGGCCTGTCCCAGGGCGGGCAGGGCGAAGAGTGCAGAAGCCAGGGCGATGCTTGCGAGTCGTAACTTCATCGGTATCCTCCAGCAGTTCTGTCTGTGTGATGCGTCGGCCGTCATGTGGGTGAAGGAAGCGTGGCCTGCTGAGGGTGCTCGCGGGTTGTCAGCGTGATGGCAGCCAGGAGGATCAAGGCGCCACCCAGCCAGGCGAGCGGGCCCAGGCGCTCGCCGCAGGACGAGGATGCCGAGCAGGGAGCCGATGAGTGGTTCCATGTTGAGCAGGACACCGGCCTGGGAGGCGGGGACCTTCGTCATTCCCCAGTTCCAGAGGAAGGTGGAGGAGGCGGTGCAGAGCAGGCCACTGGCCGCCAGGGCGAGCCACGCCTTTAGGGACACGTGGTGGATGGGGGGAAGCCCGTAAAGGGGAGGCACGATGAGGACGAGCATCAGGGTGCCGGCGCAGAGGCCGTAGGCGGTGATGACGATGGCGCTGTGGCGCTGCACGAGGTGCTGGTTGAGCAGGACCCAGAAGAGCGCGATGCAGAGGGAGAAGACGACGTAGAGGTCGCCGCGGAGGGTGGGACCTCCCTCCGCGGCACTGTGGGTTCCGCCGAGTGCGATGAGGGCGGCTCCGATGGTGGACACGACAAGGGCGATCCAGCCGATGGTGTGGAGGCGCTCGTGGGCGAAGAGGGTGGCCCCCACGGCGAGGATTACGGGCATGGTTCCGACCATCAGGGAGGCGTGCGAGACGGTGGTCAGGGCGAGGCCGTGGAACTGGAAGAGGAACTGGAGCGGGACTCCGAGGACGGAGGCGAGCAGGAGGATGAGCCATTCCTTCCGGTTGAGGCCTGGGCGGTGCGTGAGGATGAAGGGCAGAAGGGCGAGCGCGCAGAAGAGGAAGCGGTAGAGGACCATTGCACCGGAGTTCATCTCGGCGAGGGCGATCTTGCCGAAGAAGAATCCGCAACCCCAGAACATGCTGGCGAGCGCGCAGGCGGCGAAGCCGAGGGAGCGTTGTTTTTTGGCGTCGGGTTCCAGTGGCCCCCCTCCCTCCCCCTCTTTTTGCGCAAAGTCTTAGGAACAGAGACTTTATGGGTGGACTTATGGGTCTCTGCAGGGGTCAAAAGCGAAGGCCCGGCTTGCGGCCGGGCCAGAGTTGTTCCCTTAAGTTAAGTATATCGGGGGCGTCAAGGGGATTTCCTCAGACCCCACCCATGACGACTGCGTCGTCATGAATGGGGCACCCGGAGTGTTGGCAATGGTTACCAGACGCGGCAGTTTTTGGCTGGGTCCATGGGTTGGCCGGACTTGCAGCCGAAGGCTGGGCCGAAGCCGGGTTGGTTGACGATGGCGCCGTTGGCGCGGAAGTGGTCGGGTGAGTGGGGGTCGGTCTGGACGCGCTCGCGGGTGGTCTCGGGGCGAGTGTTCTCGCACCAGTTCTGCGCGAACGCGATGTAGAAGCGCTGCGGGCCGGTGAAGCCGTCGACCTTCTTGTCGATGTCGATGCCGTCCTTCTTCGCGCGCGCGAGATAGGCCATGTAGGCGAGGAGCAGGCCGCCGTTGTCGGCGGTGTTCTCGCCCAGCGTGAGCTTGCCGTTGATGTGGAGATTGTCGACGGCGACGAAGTTTCCGTACTCGTTGACGAGGCAGCCGGTGCGAGCCTCAAAGTTCTTCTTGTCTTCGGGCGTCCACCAGTCGGAGAGATTGCCGCTGCCGTCGAACTGCGAGCCCTGGTCGTCGAAGCCATGGGTGAGTTCGTGACCGATGACGGCGCCGATGTGGCCGTAGTTGGTGGCGAGGTCAGCGTGCGGATCGTAGAAGGCGGGCTGCAGGATGCCGGCGGGGAAGTTGATGTTGTTCATCGACGGGTCGTAATAGGCATTTACGGTGGGTGGCGTCATGCCCCACTCGAGCTTGTCGACGGGCTTGCCGATTTTGTTGAGCTCGCGATCGTTTTCAAACGCGTTGGCGCGCTCGAGGTTGCCGAAGGCGTCGGTGCGGATGACTTCAAGTTTGGAGTAGTCGCGCCAGTGCTCGGGGTAGCCGATCTTGTCGGTAACGGCGTGGAGCTTGACCTTCGCCTTCTCCTTGGTTTCGGGGCTCATCCAGTCGAGCGTGTCGATGTCCTTGTCCATCGCGGCTTCGATGTCGTGGACCATCTCGAGGGTCTTGGCCTTGCTGTCGCCGGCGAAGTACTGATTGACGTAGACCTGGCCGAGAGCTTCGCCGAGGGCGTGGTCGACGGAGGTGGAGCAGCGCTTCCAACGGGGGCGCTGTTGCGGCTGGCCGCTGAGGGTGCGGCCATAGAAGCTGAAGTTTTCGTCGTCGATATTGCTGGGCAGGTCGGAGGCGAAGGTGGTGAGGACGTGGTACTTCATGTAGGCGCGGAGCGTCTGCATGTCGGCGCTGGAGACGGCCTGCACCATGGCGGGGAAGAAGTTGGGGCTGGCGTCGTTGAGCGAGGTGATCTCGGGCGAGTGGATGGCTTCGAGGAACTTCGCGAAGGGGACCTTGCCGCCGAGGGCGGTGCTTTCGAAGTCGGCGAGCGTGGTCGGGTGATAGATCTTCTGCGGGTCGCGCTGCTCGGTGACGGTCATCGACGCTTTGGCGAGCTCGGTTTCAAAGGCGAGGATATTTTTCGCGTCGGTGGCGGCCTGCTCGGGTGATTCGCCGGCGAGGGTGAGCATTTTAGCGATGTGGTCGACGTACTGGTCGCGGAGCTTGATGTCCTTGTCGCCGGTGCGCGTGTAGTAGTCGCGCTCGGGGAGGCCGAGGCCGCCCTGGTCGACGGCGGCAATCTGCTTGGTGGAGTCCTTGAAGTCCTGCATCTCGCCGAAGCCGAAGAAGACGTCGACGCTGTAGCGCTGCAGCTCACCGATGAGAGGAGCAAGGTTGCGTTTGCTGACTTCGTCGATCTGCGCGAAGAGCGGC
Organism: uncultured Acidobacteriaceae bacterium; assembly: GCA_963777205.1. Classification (GTDB taxonomy): domain Bacteria; phylum Acidobacteriota; class Terriglobia; order Terriglobales; family Acidobacteriaceae; genus Granulicella. The sequence goes on from CAVZPQ010000001.1 coordinate 1,582,228, forward strand.
TGAACGGGCTCCATGCCCTTCTGGTTGATGAGGTCGGTGTTCATGCAGGCGGCGTAGTAGTCGCCGATCTTCTGCTGGTTGGGAGTTTTCTGGTTGGCGGGGACCTCGTATTTGGTGAGGATTCCGTTGAGCTCCTGGGTGTTGACGTTGTAGAGCAGATAGAACTGGTCGACATCGGTCTGGTCGGCGGGGATGGGATGGTTGGCGGCGAAGTTGCCGCAGGCGAACTTGTAGAAGTCGTCGCAGGGGTTGGCGGACTTGTCGATGGAGGAGAGGTCGAAGGCGGGCGCGGGCTCGTAGTGGGTGGCGGGGACTGAGGTCGACGGGCCGGAGGGAGGCTGGGATGCGGTTTGGGCGAGGAGAGCGGGTGTACAGGCGAGAAGGAGGGCGAGCGGAAGGGTCGTAAAGGACGACCGGGCGTGCGGCATGGGTGGTTCTCCGAAGGGTGGTTTCCAGACTTGTTATTTGTATACGAAGAGATGGGGTGGTGGGGTTCCGGCGGATTAGGGAACAGCGGTCAGGGCGGATCGTTCAACGGTGTTGTGCTCGCGCAGGCCGTTTCGTTCGTCTCAAGATTGCGTAAAGATGGCGGTCTGCGGTGTGGAAATGGCGGTTTCCCGGCTCCTAAGCTCCGCCCCTTGGGCGCTGAGTCGCGGGGCTGGTCACACAGGCGCGATTTGTGCAAGAGTATTTCAGACGGTTCTCCTATGATTCGGGCCAGCGGAGGAGCGGTAGGCGCTGGCCGCCAGCACGGCGGCGGGTCGGGACGCGTGTGTGTCGCGGCGGTGCTGGGCTTGGCGTTGCTTGCGATGAATGGCGCGTGTGCGTGGGGCGCGGGCGCAGAGAAGCCGAAACCGGAAAAGAAGCCGCTGCCGTGGGTGACGATTTCGCTCAGCTCACTGGGTGTGCCGACGCTGCCAGCATCGTTCCTGGATGTGGGCGCGTCGATGCTGACGCTGGGCGTGGTGGATGATACGCACCTGCTGGTGACGTTCAGCACGCGTGGGCTGGTGCCGCGGATCCCGGGCGATCCTCCGGATGACGAGGACAGGATGGTGGCGGCGGAGCTGGTGGAGCTGCCGTCGGGCCGGGTGGTCGAGCGGACGGACTGGCACCTGCACGATCACAGCCGGTATCTGTGGCGGCTGGGCAAGGGGCGGTTCCTGGTGCGGAGCCGGCAGGACCTGTTTCTGCTGACGCCGGAGGCGCGGCTGAAGACGAAAGATCCGCTGCTGCGGACGCGGTTCACGGTGAGAGATGGGCAGCCGGTGGCAGCTTTTGTGTCGCCGGAGAAGAGCTTGCTGATGGTGGAGACGGTGACGCCGGAGCAGAAGGCGAAGCTGGAGATGACGAGCTCGAACGCGGTGGTGAATGAGCCGAAGCCGCAGGTGATGATTGATTTCTTCCGGCTGAAGGGTGGAGATGAGCCGGGGTCGGAGCTGGCGGTGAGGACGGCGGGGGTGGTGCAGGCGCCGGCGCCGATGCTGGTGCCGCTTGATGGCGATGGGTATCTGTGGCCCGGCGAGGGGCAGAGAGGCCGCTGGCCGGTGACGTTCAACGAGTTTGGCGGGCGCGAGGTGAAGGTGGGACCGGTGGACTCGAGCTGCCAGCCCAGGCTGCAGATGGTGAGCCGGTTTGAGTACCTGGCGTTTACGTGCATGGGCACGGACGATCGCAGCCGGGTGAAGGCCTACGGGATGGATGGGCATGAGACCTGGGAGGACAGCCTGGGCGGAACGTTCGGGATCCCGGAGTTTGCGTTTGCCCCGCAGGCGGGACGGTTCGCGATGAGCCGGATTACGTCTTTGCCCGGAGAGACGGACGATCTGGGATTTGGGAATGTGTTGCCGAGCAACGCAACGCAGGAGGTGCGGGTGTACCAGACGGAGAGCGGTGACCTGCTGCTGAAGGTGCCGACGACTCCGGTGACGAGGTTTGCGGAGAACTTTGACCTGAGCGAGGACGGGATGGTGGCCGCGGTGGTGCGGGATGGCGCGGTGGAGGTGTACAAGCTGCCGGCCCCGTCGAAACAGGATGTGAAGGATTTAGAGGAGGCGAAGAGCTTCTGCCCGCCGCTGTCGGATGCGCCGGTGAGCTTTGCGAAGCTGGAGAGTGCGGACGATGCTGGGCGGGTGGATGTGGCTGCGAGGGAGGTGCGGGTCGCGGGGGGCTCGGCGGCTGGTGCGGGTGGGGCCGGTACTGCGGCTGCGGCTGGCGCGGGTCCGGCGGCTGGCGCGGCGAAGCTGGGCGTGAAGGCGAGTGCGGCCGATGATGCTGGCGGGCCGGGTGGAGGGTCTACGGCCGTGGCCGGGGATGTGCGAAAGGCTGCGGCTCGGACGAGCGGGGCGGTAGCCGCTTCGGCGGCAGGTGCGGGCGGGGATGCTGGTGCGGCGGTTCAGGCGGGTGATGCGGCTGCGGGCGATGCAGAGGGCAGGCGACGGCCACCTACGCTGCTTGAACCGGGAGAGAAGACGGAGACGGTGAAGGGGTCGGGCGAGGCTTCGGCGCAGCCGCCGCGGTAGGTTGCGGGCAATCAGAAAGGCCGGCGGGTGCCGGGCAAATCAGAAAGGCCGGCGGGTGCCGGGCAAATCAGAAAGGCCGGCGGGTGCCGGCCTTGGGTGTTTCTGGGGTGTTCTTCGCAGCCGAGGCTTAGGCGGCCTTGGTGGCGATGGCCTTTACGCGGGCGTTGAGGCGGCCCTTGTAGCGGGAAGCGGTGTTCTTGTGGAGGACGCCCTTCTGGACGCTCTTGTCGAGGATGGAGACGGTGGCGCGGTAGGCCTCGGTGGCGGACTTGTGATCGCCGGCGGTGATGGACTCGCGCATGAGGCGGAGGGCGCCGCGGAGCTTGGATTTGTTGGCGCGATTGACGGCCGTGCGGGTGACGGTCTGGCGGGCGCGCTTCAGGGACGAGACATGATTTGCCATCAGAAACTCTCTTTTGACCCGGACTTAGCGGGAGATTAGGGTATGCAGGCCGGAGGGCTGGTGTGGACACAGCGCGACCACATCCTCTGCAACACCTAAGGATAACGTGGGGAGAGGGGAGTTAGCAAGTCAGTGAGTCAGAGGGTCAGCGGGCCGGGGCGGATATTCGGCTGGCGACTTTGGGGGCAGCCGATTGGGTACCGGTTTTCACACAATGGTGCTTGACGGCGGTTTGGGGCGGGGTTACTGTACAGCCAACATCGGCGCTCTATTGGGAAATAGGACCATTACGGGTGGGACAGCACCAGCGGCGGGGAGGGGACGCGGCGGGTTGTTTCGGAGCCGTAGTGTGGCTGCGGGTAAGTCGTTCAGGCGACAGTTACCTGGGGCGCTTTCGGTGTCTGTCTGCCGCACTTTCGTACCTAGCATCTGCGGCTGGTTTTCAACATCTAATCCTCAGATGAACAAACGGCAGTTTTCTGCTGGAGGTCAGGTCCCTACTTGGTGAAAAAGGCGCTTCAACTCACTCCTGGAATTGAGCCGTTGTACGGCACCCGCGACGAAAACCTACGACTGATGGAGGACGGCCTGGGAGTGCAGATTGATCTGCGTTCTGACTCGATCCATGTGCTGGGCGAGGCGGCCGAGGTGTCGCGGGTGGAGGGAATTTTTGCGGATTTCGAGCACCTGCGGCGGAACGGCGTGCACCCGCATAATGGGGAGCTGCATGGTCTGCTGAAGATGGTGGTCGCGGACCCGGCAGTGACGCTGCGCGGGCTGGTTGAGACCGGCAAGCAGCGGGCTGTGGGCGCGAAGAGGGTTGTCCAGCCGAGGACGCCGAATCAGCGGAAGTATGTTGAGGCAATTGAGGCCCACGACATGGTGTTCGGGTTGGGGCCGGCGGGTACGGGAAAGACGTATCTTGCGGTCGCGATGGCCGTGAGCGCGCTGATGGCGAAGAAGGTTTCGCGGATTGTGCTGGTACGGCCGGCGGTCGAGGCGGGCGAGCGGCTGGGATTTTTGCCGGGGAGTCTGCAGGAGAAGGTCGATCCGTATCTGCGGCCGCTGTATGACGCGCTGTACGATCTGCTGGATCCGGCGAAGGTCGACAAGATGCTGGAGACGAATGTGATCGAGGTGGCACCGCTGGCGTTTATGCGCGGGCGAACGCTGAACGACGCGTTCATCATCATGGACGAGGCGCAGAACACGACGGTCGAGCAGATGAAGATGTTTCTGACGCGGCTGGGGAACTCGTCGAAGGCGGTGATTACGGGCGACCTGACGCAGACGGATCTGCCGAATCCGAACCGGAGCGGATTGCTGCAGGCGCTGCACGTGCTCGAGGGAGTGGAGGGGATTCGGTTCTGCCACTTTGAGGACGTTGACGTGGTGCGGCATGCGCTGGTGCAGCGGATTGTGCGCGCGTACGACAGCTACAAGCAGGCCGAGCAGTTGCCGCTGTCGATGGATGCCGAGCCGCTGCCGATTGCGGAGACGCCGCGGAAGCCGGTGTTGAAGCAGTAAGGAAGCGAGTCAGCAAGTCAGCGAGTCAGCAGGTTAGGAAGAGAGCCGTCGCCCGAACTGGGCGGCGGTTTTGTTTTCTAGGTATGCCGGTTGCCGTGGAGAGGACGGGTATGATGCTCTCCTTATGAAAATGTTGCGTTTTGTAGTAGTTGTCTTTTTTGGATTGGCGGCGGGAGTCGCGTGCGGGCAGGGGACGGCGCCGACGTTCCGGTACAACACGGGCCAGGGTTCAGTCGCGCTACCAGGGCGAGACCCGGCGCAGGGCGGAACGACGGTGATCGAGACGGTGCTGGTGCCGGTACGGCTTCAGTTCGAATCGGGGTGGGGCTCGGGCGAGCCGTTGACGATGGATGCGGCTGGCGATGTGGCGCAGGTGCTGCGGTCGCCGGTGTTTTCGAAGGCGGCGTTTGAGAACGGCGGCAGCACGCAGTATGTGGATGCGATGCTGCGCGCGGCGGCAGGCGCGCCGGCTGGATGGCACACGCTGCTGGGAAGGCCGGAGGTGCGGCCGGTCACGGTGAAGATTCCGGCGGGGCGCGGATACGTACTCACGTCGAAGCGGACCGGAACGCAAATGGTGATGGTGGACGCGGAGTTTGTGCAGCGCGAGATCTTCCGGCAGATTCCGCGTCAGGATGGAAAGCTGGTTATCGCGCTGACGCGGAACGCGGGCTATTACAGCTATGGGGATGCAACGGTTTGCTGCTCGTGGGGAACGCATGGCGTGGACGAGGGGACGGGAAACTCGTTTGTGCTGGCGTCGTATCTGGGGGCAATGCCGCCGCTGGTCAAAGAGCGCGATGTGCAGCCCCTGACAGAACAGCTGGCCGGGTGGGTCAACGATCCGCTGCATGATCCGTTGCTGCATTTGAAATTCCGGCAGCCACTGCCGGCCGGCGAGAATGTGGTTCCGGCATGGAGGTGGCCGGCGGTTGCGGGCAGCGAGAATCACGGATGCGGCGGGAGCAGTCCGGCGACGCGGTACATCCTGCTGAATCCGGTGAATACGAATCAGCGGAGCGATCTGCCGGCAGGGCCGGCGTGGGTGGTGCATGCGGGAGGCGTGGCGTGGCATCTCGCCAATGTTGCGCTGATGGGGTGGTACACGGGCGGAGCGGCGCCGTATAGCTTTCCGGACGCGCAGATTCTGCGGGCGGCGGCTGTGCAGTGTGCTTCGAGTCCGCGGCTGACGGCGGGAGCGGCGGCAGCGGCGAATGGGCCGGCACCTGCGGCGGCAGTCGCGGCAGCTCCGCGGGCGCCGCGCAGCAACGGACATGAGCTGATCGGGTACTGGACAGGAAGCGGGCCGGGCGGAACGTTTCTGCGGCTGCGCGATGTGTCGCCGCAATGGGACGTGATTATCGTCGCGTTTGCCAATGTGAATCACGAGGCGCCGGAGGGCACGCTGCAGATGCATGTGCGGCCCGGCACGGATCTGCAGCAGATGAAGGACGACATTGCGTGGCTGAAGGGGCAGGGGAAGAAGGTGCTGATCTCGCTGGGCGGCGGCGGGGAGTATTTCACGCTGAATCAGACGGCGAGCATTCCGAACTTTGTGGAATCAGTGACGCAGATTGTGACGGAGTATGGGTTTGATGGAATCGATCTGGACTTTGAGTCGCCGTCGCTCTCGCTGGATGCGGGAGACGCAGATTTCCGGCATCCGAAGACGCCTTCGGTGGTGAATCTGATTGCGGGATTGCATGAGCTGCGGGCGCATTTTGGACCTGGTTTTATGCTTACGCTGGTGCCGGAAGGGACACAGATTTCCGGAGCGTACATGGGGTACGGCGGGGATTTCGGGTCGTATGTGCCGCTGCTGTGGGGTGTGCGGGACATGCTTTCGTTTGTCGACGTGCAGGACTACAACACGCCGCCGCTCGAAGGGCTGGATGGAGAGGTTTACGAGATGGGCTCGGTGAACTACGACGCGGCGATGACCGAGCTGCTGCTGCACGGGTTCGCTGTGAATGGGCGAGCGGACGACTTCTTTCCGCCGGTGCCCGCGGACAAGGTCGCGGCCGGATTTCTGACGGGAGCCGCAAGACCGGAGCTGGTGAGCGGAGCGATGAAATATCTGATCACAGGGGCGGCTCCGAGCGGGGTGACGTATAAGCTGCGGCGGCCGGGCGGGTATCCCGGGATGATTGGGGCGATGTTCTGGACGATTGACTCGGACCGGATTGAGAACTATGCGTTTTCGAATGTGGTGGGGCCGGAGTTGCATGGCTTTCCGGAGGAGTGAGGAAGTTAGGGAGTTAGGATGCTGAGCCGTCGCCGCATGGCGGCGGTTTTGGTTGCGCTGGTCTTAGCGTGGCTATCGATGAACCGGCCGGACACGGGTTAGCATCGTGTTGTGCTGGTGCCCGAGTTTGTACGGGAGTTTGTTCGGTGCAAGGTGCTGCGGCCATTGCTGCGACAGCTTCGCGGCGGTGTAACGCCGCGGCGGATGGCGTGGAGTTTGGCGCTGGGGATGGTGATCGGGATCAATCCATCGGTGGGGATTACGACGCTTCTCGTCGTGATGCTGGCGTGGATGCTTGGGTTGAACCAGGTGGCGTCGCAGGTGGGAGCGCATGTGGTCGCTCCGCTGCACCTGCTGCTGTTTATTCCATTCATTGATCTGGGTGTGCATCTGTTTCACACGCGGCGGTTGCCGCTGGATCGCCGGCAGATCGAGCACCTGAGCCATCATCCGTGGCATTTGATTCATGTGATCTGGGGATGGGAGTGGCGTGCGCTGATTGTGTGGGGAGTTGTGGCTGCGATCGCGCTGCCGCTGCTGGCGAGGTATTTGCGACGCGCGCTGGTGCTGCTGCTGCGGCGGCACCGCACGCTGGTGCAATCGCGGCCGGCGGTACATTAGCGAGTCAGCGGGGCACGGGGCGACGAGTCACGGGCGGCGGGCTGGGTGGCGCTCGCCGGGAGCGTCGGAGCGTCTGGAGTGGCCGCGATCGGCTTCGGCCTTCTGGATCTCGGAGTTCATCTCGCCGCCGATGAGCAGGGCGCCATTGGAGGCGTAGAGCCAGAGCAGGAGCATGACGACGCGGTTCAGCGGGCCGTAGCTGCGCGTGTAGTCGTTGATGTGGCCGAAGTAGATTTGCGCGGCGATGGCGAACAGGAGCCAGAGAATGAGCGCGCAGAGAGCACCGGGGGTGCTCCAGCGGATTGCGTGGTCCGGAACGTCGGGAGCGAAGCGGTAGAAGATGGCGAAGCAGAGGTAAAGGCAGACGGCAACGGTGAGCCACTCGAGCGCGCGCAGCAAGATGGTGCTGCCGTGCATATGCTGCTGCAGGAAGGCGCTGGAGAAGAGCAGAAGAAGGCCGATGCAGGCCATGAGGACAAGGCAGACGGTGAGCAGGACGATGGTGATGGTGAGCTGCCACCAATTGCGACGCTCTTCGACCTCGTAAGCGCGGTTAAGGCCCCAGATCATCGCCCATGTGCCGTTGTGCGCGGCCCAGACGGCGGCGGCAAAGACGGCGAGCAGGCGCAGCCCGACGCGGGGACGATTCTTGAAGTCGGCGAAGATTGCCTGGAAGAGTTGCTTGACCTGCCCGGGAAAGAGCTGGGTGGAGATGTCATTGAGTGAGGTGCGCAGGTTGTCGCTGAGGTGCGGGATGTGGCTGATGAGTGTGAACGCGATGAGGAGCGACGGAAACAAGGCCAGGAACTGGTAGAAGGCCATGCGTCCGCCCTGGCCGAATACGTCGTCGTGCCAGGATGCGACGGAGGTGCGGCGGAGGAGATCGGGGAGCGAGAGGCCGCCGAGAGTCCAGAGGCTGGGCATGCGGTTCTGCATCGTCAATGTAGGGATGGACGGGCGCGCGATGCTGTTGCCCGGAGGAGCGGCTGAGCCATCGTGCTAGTGTGGATGCAATTCTACGAAGGGCGTGTGCATGAACAGTGGATGGGGACGGGGATGGATGCGGTATGTCTTCGCTGTTTGCCTGGCTGGATTGGGTGCGGCAGCGGCTGCTGCGGCACAGCAACCGAGGGTGACAGTCGCGCAGGGCGAGGTTGCGGGCATGGTGATGGACGGTGGAACGAAGGCGTTCCTCGGGCTGCCGTACGCTCGGCCTCCGGTGGGTGATCTGCGATGGAAGGCGCCGCAGCCGCCGGCGCGTGGAAGGGTGTGCGCGATGCGACGAGGTTCGCGGGGCGCTGCGAACAGTGGCACATCTGGAATGACTATCTGTTTCTGGACCGCGGGCCGACGGAGGATTGTCTTTACCTGAACGTGTATGTGCCGGTGCTGGCGAAGCAGACGAGCAAGCTGCCGGTGATGGTGTGGATTCATGGCGGCGGGTTTGCGGCGGGCGCGTCGTCGGAGCCGCGGTATACGAACTCGCTGCTGGTGTCGAAGGGCGTTGTGCTGGTGACGATGAACTACCGGCTGAATGTGTTTGGGTTTTTGGCGAGCGAGGACCTGGCCAAGGAGAATGGTGGGCACGCGGGCAACTACGGCTTGATGGACCAGGTGGCGGCGCTGCGCTGGGTGAAGGAGAATATTGCGGCGTTTGGCGGCGATCCGGAGAATGTGACGATCTTCGGCGAGAGCGCGGGATCGTTCTCGGTGAATGCGCTGACGGCGGCGCCGGACGCGCGCGGGCTGTTTGAGAAGGCGATTGGAGAGAGTGGAGCGTTCTTTGGCGGAGCGCTTCCGCTGTCGGCGCTTGCAGAGCGCGAGAAGCGCGACCAGGCGTGGGTGGATTCGCTGGGCGTGAAGAGCCTGGAGGAATTGCGGAAGCTGCCGGCGGAGAAGTTGATAGCGGCGGCGCAGAAGCAAGGGACGATTGGATTCGGGCCGGTGGTGGATGGGCAGTTTCTGACCGAGCCGGTTGCGAAGACCTACGCTGCGGGCCGGCAGGCGCACGTGCCGTCGATTATTGGATGGAACCGCGACGAGCGGGCGGGAGTGCTGTCGAAGGGCATGACGGCGGCGAAGTGGAAGGCGTTTGCGGCGGAGAACTATGGCGCGGATGCGGAGGCTTTTCTGGCGGCGTTTCCGGCGGAGAATGACGAGCAGGCGGTGCGGTCGGCGGACGATTACACGACGGCGCAGTTTATTGCGCTGGGTGCGTGGAGATGGGCGGAGGGGCAGGCGAATACGGGTGAGGCGCCGGTGTATCGATACCGGTTTGATCTGGCGGCGCCACCGAGCGATATGCATCCGGAGGGGAAGTATGCGTGGCACTCGGATGAGCTGGAGTATGTGTTTGGGACGCTGGATGTTCGGGGTGGAGCGAAGTGGAGGCCGCAGGACCGCAGGTTGAGCCGGGAGATGATCGGCTACTGGACGAACTTCGCGAAGACGGGCGATCCGAATGGGGCGGGGCTTCCGAAGTGGCCGCGGTATGACACGGACAAGGAGGTCCTGCACCTGGGCAATCCGATTACGGCAGGACCGGACGCGTCGCGCGCGGAGTTTGAGTTTCTGAACAGCCATCCGGCGCAGGCGCATTGATCGGCGGGGAAGCGGGCGCGGCGGTAGCATTGGAGCAGGATGATCACGCTTGAGGCTCGACGAGGTCAGGCTGTGGGTGCGTGGGATGCGGGGCTGGCCGGCTCGTTGAGCAAGAGTGGGCTGACGCGATTTTTGAATGAGGCGCGGCGGGCGGTGGGGCTGAGCGGCGAGGTGGATGTGCTGCTTGCAGGCGATGCGACGCTGCGGCGGCTGAATCGTGAGTTTCGCGGCAAGGACAAGCCGACTGACGTGCTGAGCTTTCCGGCCGCAGAGGAGTTTGCTCGAGAGCATGCGGGCGATCTGGCGGTTTCCTTGCAGACGGCGGCGCGGCAGGCAGCGGAGCACGGGCATGCATTGCGTGATGAGGTTCGCGTGCTGCTGCTGCATGGATTGCTGCATCTGAGCGGGATGGATCACGAGACGGATCGTGGCGAGATGGCGGTGCGGGAGGCGGAGCTGCGGAAGCGGCTGCGGTTGCCGAGCGGGTTGATTGCGCGGAGTTCCTCGCCTGCTCCCAGACAAAACAGGTTCCCTGCGGGAATGACAGAAAGAACAGTAAAGACGATAGCAAAGGCAGGCACAAACCCGGCGAGGACAATCGCGGCGAAGAAGAGGAGCACGCGATGAGCTGGGGGATCGCGGTCTTCCTGTTGCTGTGCTTGCTCGCGCTGGCCTCGTATGCGGACGAGATTTATACCGTAATGGGGAAGTTCCTCTCGCGCGAGTACGCGGACAACGTGGAGGCATGGGAGCGAGCTGTTGAGCCGCGGCTGCGGTTGAGCCGCGAGTCGGCGGCGACATCCGCGTCGGTGTTGCGGCAGGTTGCGCTGGTGGCGCTGACGTTCCTCCTGGTCATGCGGCTGCATGGGCGCGCGTGGGACAGCGCGGCGGAAATTGCGCGGACGGTTTTTGAGCTGCTGCTGGTGATTGTGTTTTTCGACCGGCTGATTCCACAGGTGCTGTTTACGCGCACGCGCGGCGTGTGGGTGCGAGCGATTGTTATTCCGCTGCAGGTGCTGTTCTATGTGGTGCTGCCGGTCACGCTGACGATCGGGCTGCTGCTGTCGATTGTGGGGCTCGCCGAGAAAGAGGAGGCTGCGCAGGACCATCCGAGCGAGGCAGTGGATGCGCTGCTGGAGGCCGGCGAGGAAGAGGGAATTTTAGAGGAGAGCGACCGCGAGCTGGTGCGCAGCGTGGTGGAGTTTGGCGACAAGGTGGTGCGCGAGGTGATGACGCCGCGGCCGCAGATGTTTGCGGTTCCGGAGACGACGTCGCTCGAGGAGTTTACGCGCGAGGTGCGCGAGCATGGGTTTTCGCGCGTGCCGGTGTACAGGGGGTCGCTCGATGAGGTGACGGGAATTGCGTTTGCGCGGGATCTGCTGGAGGTACAGGATGTCGACGCAGCGCGGACGCAGGTGCGAGAGCTTGTGCGGCCTGGGATGTTCGTGCCGGAGACGAAGAAGGTGAATGAGCTGCTGCGCGAGATGCAGCGTCAGAAGCAGCACATGAGCATCGTGATTGATGAGTACGGGAATGTCGCGGGGCTGGTGACGATTGAGGATCTGCTGGAGGCGATCGTCGGCAATATTGAGGACGAGCACGACACGGCGGTGCTGGAGGACCAGCCGGTGAAGGAGCCGGACGGAAGCTATCTGGTGCCCGGAAGTTTTGAGGTGAGCCGGCTGCGTGGACTGTTTGAGGAATCCGCGGCCAGCGCGAGCACGGAGCCGAGCGAGTCAGTCGAGGCAGAGGGAGACGCGATTGAGACGGCGCAGATGATGCTGCCGCAATTGCTGACGGAGTATGACGCCGCGACAGTCGGCGGGTTGGTGAGCGAGATCGCGGGGCATATTCCGCTGCCGGGCGAGGTGGTGGAAGACGGGCCGCTGCGGATTGAGGTGCTGCAGTCGACGGACAGGAAGGTGGAGCGGGTGAGGGTAGAGATTAGAAATCAGAGATCAGAGAACAAAGGCGACGGATCGCCTGGAACGATGTCTGTTCTCTGATTTCTGTTCTCTACAATAGCGGGATGGCGTTGCGAACTGGATTTGTGTCGATTGTGGGAAGGCCGAATGCCGGCAAAAGCACGCTGCTGAATGCCCTGCTGGGGCAGAAGCTGGCGATTGTGACGCATAAGCCGCAGACGACGCGAACGCGCATTCTTGGTGTGCTCGAGCTGCCGGTTCGCAAGAAGACGAAGACGGATGCGGGCAGGCCGGCGGCGCAGGTCGTGCTGGTGGATACGCCGGGCGTGCATAAACCGTCCACGCAGTTGGACAGGCGCATGATGCAGGAGGTGCAGGACGCGCTGGAGTCGCGCGATGCGGTGCTGTTTATTGTGGATGCGACGCACAGGTTGCGGGAGGAACAGCGTCCAGGCTCCAAGGCCCAAGGTGCAGAAGGCGCAGGAATACGGCCCTCGGAAGGTGAGCAGCGGCGGAGGCTGTCGAAGGCCGAGGATGAGTTTGCGCTGCAGCTGGTGAAGCGGCTGGATTGTCCGGTGGTGCTGGTGTTGAACAAGATTGATGCGGTGCCGAAGCCTGCGCTGCTTCCGCTGATTGCGCACTGGAGCGGGCTGCATGAATTTGCGGATGTGATTCCGATCTCCGCGAAGAAGAAGCACGGGCTGGATCTGCTGCTGGACAAGGTTGTGGCGCTTTTGCCGGAGGGGCAGCGGTATTTCCCGAAGGACCAGGTGACCGATCAGCCGGAGCGGTTTCTTGTCGCCGAGCTGATTCGCGAGAAGATTCTGATGCTGACCGGCGAAGAGGTTCCGTATGCGGCGGCGGTGGTGATCGAGCGATACGAGGAGCCGAAGTCCACGAAGAAGACGAAGGATGGAAAGCTGCCGGTGACGAAGATTGCGGCGGCGATTTACTGCGAGCGCGCGGGGCAGAAGGCGATTCTGATTGGGCGCGGTGGCGAGATGCTGAAACGAATTGGAACGGCCGCGCGCAAGGAGATCGAGAGCATGTTGGGCACGCGCGTTTTCCTGGAGCTGTTCGTGAAGGTGGAGAGCGAGTGGCGTGCATCGCGCGGATTTGTGGAGGAGCTGGACTGGCGACGCCAGCTTGAGCAGATCGGAGAAAAGCAGGGGCGCGAGCGCAAGCAGGAAGAAGATGAGGAGAACGCGTGATCCTGTTCCGCCGCGGGATTAGCGATCTGAAGACAGCGCGGCTGCGGCTTGTGGCGATCACACCGGCGATGCTGGCCGCCGACGAGGCTGCAGATGGATCGCTCGCAAAGGTATTGGGCGCGCACGTTACCCAGGAGTGGCCGCCCGAGCACTGGGAGCCGCATGTGTATCAGTTCATCCGGAAGCAGTATGAAGAGGAGCCGAGGACTCGCGGATGGAATCGGTATGTGCTGCTCGGTCAGGGACGCGAGCGAATTTTGATCGGTGCGGTGGGTGGGTTTCCGAAACTGCAAGGCGATGTGGAGATTGGGTACTCGACGATTTCCAGCTTTCAGCGCAAGGGATACGGCACGGAGGCGGCGCATGCGTTGGTGGATTGGTTGCTGACGCAGAAGGATGTGAAGAGCGTGAGCGCGCAGACGTATCGGAGCCTTCCGGAGTCGATCAAGGTGATGGAGCGCTGTGGCATGACGTACGTCGGTCCGGGTGAGGACGAGGGAACAGTGCGGTATCGGCGGATCCGGTAGCGTGTTCAACCGCAGCGCTATTGCGGCGGTGCGTAGCCGATGAACTTGTCGGCCCAGCGGATGAAGTACTTCATGTTGGGCGCGTCGGTGTGTCCGCCGTCGTCCTGGCGCCAGGCGAGCGGACCGTCCAGCAGGCCGTCGTTGACCGGCGGCATGGGCGTGGTGCGGAAGTCCATGCCTGCGAAGTCGGTCTCCTTTGCGCCGAGCAGAGTGAAGACGTGGCTCGCGTCGACGGTCGCCATCCAACTGCCGCGATGGTCGAGCCACTTGGCGTCGCCTTTTTCCGGGATGCCGTAACTGATGAAGGTCAGGCGTGGCGCGCAGAGTGCAATGAGCTCGTTGGAGTCCACCGGAATCTGGCCGGGATCGCCGTGCGGATCGGATGCGCCGTAGCGGATGAAGTTGCCGGCCATCCAGTAGTACTCGCCGGTGGTGAGGCTTTCGACAGCTTCGCCGAAGTTGCGGCGGAGCAGCGTGGCGCCGCCTTTGCCTGACGAGCCAACGAGCGCCATGGCGAAGCGCGTGTCAAAGGCCATGGTGACGAGCGTGGCTTTGCCGAAGCGCGACACGCCTTCGATGCCGACGTGCTTGGCATCGATCGTGGGCTCCGTCTCGAGATAGTCGAGCGCGCGTCCTGCGCCCCAGGCCCACGCGCGCAGCGCTCCCCATTGGTCGGGTTTGCGCGGCTGGCCTTTGTTGACGAGGCCGATGATGCCGCGCGTGAGACCAGCGCCGTTATCCGCCTGAATGCTGTTGGGGTCGAGCAGTGCGAAACCCCAGCCTGCGGCTGCAAGTTCCCATGTGTTGGGAGGGTCGCCATCGGCGTTCATCTGCGGAAACTGGAAAGGTGTGGGCTTGAAGGGCTCCCATGCGGGATGGTTTATGAAGATATCTTTCAGCGAGGGGTCCTGCTGGATGAGCAGTGCTTTATAGGCTGCGTTGATGCGGTCGAACTCTTCCTGCGAGGGCTCGTGCGGATTGGGGAATCCGGCGCGGCCAAACATAATGAGCACGGGCACGGGATGGTGCACGTTCTCGGGCGTGACGAGCGTCATGTGGATGTGGACGCTGATCGCTGGATACGCGGAGTTGTCGACGGTGCCGATGAGGTCTTTGGCGAGCACGGGCGTGAAGCCGATCATCTCGTGATCGACTGCGGTGACGGTCCACGTGACCTTCGGCACATTCGGCGGAACGAACCCGTATACATACTTCGAAAACATCTCGATGAGCTCGGGGCGGCGCTTCTGGTACCACTGCTCGGGCGTGGTGACGCGCGTGCCGTCGTTCATCACGAGCGGATCAGGGATATTCGGATACGGGTTGGCTTTGGACTCGTCGTAGTTCGCGTGGTTGGGCGCGTTCTCGTTGCCGCTCGGGCCGGGGCGCAGGGCTTTGATGCCGAGCTGGTCCATCATGTTCTGGTGGTCCTGCTCCTGAGTGAAGGTGACCGGCGCGGGCTGCTGCGCGAAGGATGCGATGGTGAACAGCGTGAGCAGAAACGAGAGCGCGAAACGCATGCTCGCATGCTACATCGTCAGTCAGCGCGCGGCCGCGTGAAGCCATCCGAGCATCTGCTGCGAGTCGACCAGACCGGCCTGTTGCTGGACGAGGCGGCCGTTGTGGAAGACGGCGAAATTGGGGATGCCGCGCACGTTGTAGCGCGCAGCGAGCTGCGGGTTCGCTTCGGTATCGACCTTGAGGACGATGCCCTGACCGGCGATCTCGCGTGCGGCGCGCTCGACGTGCGGCGCGGCCATACGGCAGGGGCCGCACCATGCCGCCCAGAAGTCGACGAGGACGGGCACGCGGGCGTTGGCGATGATGTCGTCGAAGAGGGTGGTGTCGGCTGCGATCGGATCGTTGATGGGCGGCAGCGGCTGCTTGCACTCGCCGCAACGTCCGGTGTCGGCGAGGTGCGCTGCGGGAATGCGGTTCTTTGTGCCACAGTTGGGGCAGCTTCGAATGAGGGGCATCGGCGACCTCCGCGCGTCAGTCAGTTTGGATGTCAGAAGTTCGCCGAGAGGCGAAGCGTGACGGTTCGCCCGGGTGCGATGGCGTTGCCGGAGAAGAGGCCACCGAAGTCGATGACGTTCAGGCGATCGGCGAGATTTTCACCGTCGGCCTGCAGGCTGAGCGTGTGGTCGTTGCGGTCGTAGAGTGTGACGTGAAGTGAAGAGTTGATGGAGAGATTGGGGCGAACGCGGCCGCGCGAGAAGTTGATGCGGCTGATGACGGCGGGGCCGTACTCGGCGAGCGCGGTGGATTCGTCACCTTCATACTCGAACGGAAGGCCGGAGCCGAACGCCGCGCCCGCAGCGAGCCAGACGCGGCGCTGAAGCTGGTATTGGAAGCGCGTGAAGGCGGTGTTGCGCTGGTCCTGGGTGTTGGGGAAGTGGCCGGAGAGATTCGCGACGGCGGCGGTTGCGTCATCGCCGAGAAACAGGCCGCCGGTCACTGGCAGCCAGATGCTGCCGACCATGTACGAGTAGCTGACGGAGCCGCTGAGCGGGCCGAGGCGGTCGATGGAGAGCTTGCCTTCGGCGCCGTAGATCGCGGCTTTGCGGAACGAGATCGGATAGCTCACTGGAGTGTTGAGGAGCTGGTCGTCGTCGGCGAAGTTGCGGAAGTTGCGCCGATAGAGACTGGCGTCCACCCGAACATGCTGCACGAAGGCCCTGGAAAGGCCGGCTTCGTAGTAGTTGCCGCGTGACGGCTGCGACCGGCAGGTGAAGGAACGGGTAGTCGAGCGCGCTGGCTTGCGGGCGAGCTGGAGAGCAGGATGTTTTCGAAGTCCGGCGTGATGAAGACATGATCGAAGGAGGCGTGGAGCAGAACGCCGCTGCCGCTGAAGAGGTGACTCAGTGAGAGGCGTGGGCTGAGGGCGTTCTGGTTGAGCAGAAGTTGGTAGTGATCCCAGCGCAGGCCGGCGTTCAGGTTCCAGGAGTGGAGATGAATGGTGTCTTCGATGAAGGCAGACTGGTCGAGCTCGGGGCGAGCCGCCGAGAATGCCGGCACGGTTGTCGGCGTGGCGTTGTCGAAGAACTCAGGGTCGGTGATCGTATAGCTGAAGTTTTCGTGCAGGAAGATGTTGTCCGATTCGATGCCGACCTTGAAGTCGTGCGCGCGGTGATGAAGCGTGAACGCGCTGTTGAAGTAGGCTTCGCGGAACCGGTTGTGCTGGAACGCGGCGATGGGAGTGGGGTTGGTGTTGGAGACGAGGTCGTCGGCGTTGTCGCGCGCCATAACGCTCGCGGTAAGGAGAGCGTTGGCCGAGAAGAGATGCTCGAACCGCGCATCGCCGAGCGTCTCGAAATTGTCGGCGTTTTGGATCTGGCCGGCCTGCTGCTGGATGAACTCGTTCGGGATCTGATACCGAGAGAGTTCGTGGCGAACGGAGAGGCGCAGACGATCGGATGAGGATAGGTCATGGTCGAAGCTGGCTGCGAAGTCGGCGGTTGTGCCTGTATTCGTGAAGTTCTCGGGGACGACGGGGTTGAGGTAGTGATCGGTGTGCGCGCCCGAGGCGCTGCCGGCCAGCGTGCTGCGGTTCCAGACGTGCTCGAGTTGGGCGAAGCCCGCGAGTGTGTTGTAGGTGCCGCCGTAGAGCTCGACTTGCCCGTGCGTGCCGGGTGCGGTTTGGCGATGCGTTTCGACCTGGATGACGCCGCCGAGCTTGCGGCCGAACTCGGCGGGGATGCCGGCGGTGTAGATGGTCATTGAGTTGACGTCGGCAGCTTCGAGCTCGGGCCCGAAGGAGGGCGAGCGGTTGTCGATGAGCGGGATGCCGTCGACGATGAACTGCGTCTGATACTCGGCGCCGCGCGGGTGCAGGACCGCATTGCCCTCGTAGAGCCAACCGGGTTGGGAGACGATGAGGTCCTGGAGAGAACGGCCGGGCAGCGACGTGAGGCGTTGCTGGATCTGCTGTGGACCGAGCTGCATGGGAGTTGATGTGGCGTTGGGATCGAGCAGCGTACTCGCGTTTACGTTGACGCTGGTCTGCACGGGCGCGAGCTGGAGATGGATCGGTTGATGGACGGGCAGCTCCGTGCGGATTGTTACGTTCGCGGCGTAGGGCGCAAAGCCTTGCTGCGCGATGTGGATTGCGTAGACACCGAAGGCGAGCTCGCGCACGTCCAGGGTTCCGGTGTCGGTTGTGGGCAGATGCTGGTTGTAGCCGTTGGCCGCTGAGGTGATCTGCACGATGGTCCGGAGCGCGGCTCCGCTGGCGTCGGTGATTGTAAGGCGCAGCTCGCCGTGGCCCGTCTGCCCGAGGGCAGACGGTGCGATGAGAAGCAGCAGAACGGCGAGTCGACGCATAAGGCGTTATCGCGCGCGTGTTGGCCGTGCGAGTCCCTCTGGATTCGTGCGCGAGTTCCGTGCTGTTGGATGCGCCGCTATGCAGGTGCGAGAGCGCTCAGGACTTGATGAACTGGACCTCGAGTGAGATCTGGATGTCTTCGCCGACGAGGACGCCGCCGGTTTCAAGCGCAGCGTTCCAGGTCAGGCCGAAGTCCTTGCGGTTGATCTTTCCTGTCGCGGAGAGGCCGATGCGGGTGTTGCCCCAGGGGTCCTTGCCGGGGGTGCTGGGGCCTTCTACCTGGAAGGTGACGGGGCGGGTGGTGCCGTGGATGGTCAGGTCGCCGGTGACGGCGTACTCTTCTGCGCCCTTCTTCTCTACGCGCGTGGACTTGAACGTCATCACAGGGTGCTGCTCGTGGTCGAAGAAGTCGCCGCTCTTGAGGTGGGTGTCGCGGCCGGCGTCGCCGGTGGAGAGGGTCTCGATGGGGATGGTGGCTTCGACGTGGCTGCGGGTCGGGTCGGAGGTGTCCTCGGTGAGGGTTCCGTTGATGCCGCTGAAGCTGCCTTTTACGTTGGAGATCATCATGTGCTTCACCTTGAATTCGGCGCTGGAGTGGGCGGGGTCGATCTTCCAGGTGATGGTGGCGGGGGAGGTGGTTTCTGCCATAGGAGGTCCTTTCGTGTCGCGGATGATGCTTAGATGTCGCAGGGTGCTGGTTCGATTTCAAGACCTGGCGGGGGGTACCCCCTCCCCCCCTCTGTTTTGCGCCGGATCTCTGGAATCAGCGGTTTGCGGGAGGGATGCAGCCGCAAAATATTGATTCCAGAGATTTAGCTGGCAAAATCTTTCTTTTGAATATTTTGCGGGGGGTCGAGGCTCGCGGGGCTTAAAAGAGGGGTGTTCCGGGCAGGACTTTTGTCAAGTGATGGACATTTTCACAGCTGTAAAGAAAAGAGGCTGACAGACGAGACTTCCGGAGGTAACATCGGGCGCATTACCCCGTCTTAGAGAGATAGCCCTGATGAGCGACAGGGAATTCCAAGCCGCGCTGCTGCCGGCGATTTTGAAGGTTGGACCGGAAGTGTATCTGGCTTCTCAGCTCAGCGAGATATCAAGCCGATTTCCGGCGCATGTGGAAGAGCTGCGGGCGTTCCTGATTAAGGAAAAGCTGCCGGTGCCCTCGCCGGATGCGATTCCCGGGCTGGCGAGCCGGATGGAAGCCGACGCGCGGTTTCGGGCGGATGTGGGATCGCTTCTGCGGGCGGCGCTCTATCAGGAGCGGGAGCGGATCGGGCATGAGGACCTGCTGGCGATTCTGGTCACCGCGGCCGCGGGGACGAAGCACGATCTGAAGAGCGAGGCGCAATCGGCAGCGATTCGGCAGATGCTGCGGTTTGTCATGCATTCGCGCCGGGCGACGTTCCGGGTTGAGCCGGACGAGAACGATTCGGCGGAGCCGGAGGTTCGGGAGCCGGTCATGGCAGGTGTGACGGCGGGCAGGGCCGAAGCGCTCGCGCTGGAGCCGGAGCCTGTGCTGGCCGGGCGAGTGCATTCGCGGCTGGATGCAGCCGCAGAGCGCGCGCATGCGAGGAATGCGAGGACCGAGTCCAGAGCAGAACCCATATTCACAGCGGAACCCAAAAAGGATGAGCTGACGCTGACGGAAGATTCTGCCGCTGCGGCTGCGGGCGAGAGCCGTGGGCCAGGTGATCGTGAACCCGGCGATCTGGTTCTGCCGGCGTTTCGTACGTCGGGGTTGTTTGCGGTGCATACGGAGCCTGAGCGGGCGTGGTGGAGGGCGCATCCGGCGTGGATCGCTGGGGTGGTCTGCATGGTGCTGGGTGTTGGGCTGGGTATGGTGATGCACCGTGTTGTTTCTGCGGCCGAGATGCATGTTGCGGCGGGTGTGGCGAGCGGTTCATCCAGCAACGCGAAGGCGGCCGCGCCTGTTACGACGGCCGGTACCGCGGGAAGTTCAAATGTGAGCATAGGAGCGAACGGTTCCATTGCGGCTGCGCATTCGTTGAATCGTGACGTGGCTCGCAGGGGAACTGGAGCGGGTATTACGGAGGCGCCGGTTGGGACAGTGCAGACGGGTTCCGTAGATAACGGCCAGGCTCCGCTGCAGCCTGGGGTGCTTGAGGGGCGGTCAACACCGCCGCCGGTTGCGACAACAGCGGCGACGCCGGGAAAGAGTTCTGCAGTGCCGGTAACGGTGGTGAAGCAGGTGGTCACGGCATCGGCGAGTGGGCCACAGGGCGGCGATGCAACGGGTGGCACGCAGATGACGGCGGCGACGAGGTCCGTTGTGCACCCGGGCTCGGCGGGGATGACGGCGGCGAATGTGATCTTCAGCCCGGCGCCGGAGTATCCTCCGGCTGCGGCGGCGGCACGGGTGCACGGGCAGGTGACGGTGCACGCGGTGGTGGACCCGGACGGGAATGTGATTTATGCGCGTGCGGTTAGTGGGCCGCCGCTGCTGCGCGATGCGGCGCAGGAGGCGGTGCACAAGTGGCGTTACAGCCCGCTGCTGGACAATGGGAAGCCGATCGCGGTGACGACGGTGGCGATTCTGGATTTCAAGGTGGCGAAGTAGCTGGGCGACTAAGCGAGATGTTCACCGCTACTCGGTATCAGCCCTTCGGTGGTTGATCTGATCGCGTATCTGCGGCTTCGCCCGAGGCTCACCCAGCAGCTAAAGCCGCTTCCTGGAGGAGCGTTTGCGGCATCCTTCGGCTTCGCTCAGGACAGGCTTTGAAGCCGTGCCCTTAACGAAGCGGAGGTAGCAGGTTGGTCAGGGGCGTGCGAGTCGGGGTGCATGGTGTGCCACTGCGTGTGGCGCTCGTAGGCGTTGGCGAGGGCAATCACCGTGGATTCGGCGAATGGGGCGCCGCTGATCTGGAGGCCGATGGGGAGGCCGGCGCGGGAGAAGCCGCAGGGAACGGTGATGGAGGGAAGGCCGAAGACGTCGAATGGAGACGTGTTGCGCACTCCGAGTGGGTCAAAGGATTTGCTTTCGGTGAGGGCTTCGGCGGTGCGCCGCATCGTGGGCGTGATGAGGAGATCGAGGCCGGAGAAGACGCGGACGATGTCGCGGCGAGCGAGATAGGTTTGGCGGAGCGCGTTGGCGTACGTGGCGGAGGGTATGTTGGAACCGCTGAGGAGCCGGTCGCGCGTGAAGGGCTGGTAGAGATTGGGGGATTCTGCGAGCCATTTCGCGTGGTAGGCATAGGATTCTGTGCCGAGGATGGGGCCGAAGGGTGGGATGGGCGGGAGCTGCGTGTCGTGAATGCCGGCCACGAGCGGGCGCAGGACGCCGATTGCGGTCTCGATTGCGGCGGCAACCTCGGGATCAAGTGCGTCGAAGAAGGGCGTGCGCGGAATGCCGAGGCGCAGGGATGAGGTGGGCGTGTTGAGCGCCAGCGTGTAGTCGGGAACGGGCACGTTGATGGTGGTGGGGTCGAAGGCGTCGTAACCGGCGAGCACGTTCAGCATGAGCGCGGCGTCTTCGACGGTTCGGGTGATGGGGCCGAGGTGATCGAGTGTCCAGGAGAGCGGGATGACACCGCGGAGGCTGACGCGGCCGTAGGTGGGTTTGAGGCCGACCACACCACAGTAGGAGGACGGCATGCGGACGGAGCCGAGGGTGTCGGTTCCGAGTGTGGCGAAGCAGAGTTGAGCGGCGGTTGCTGCGGCTGAGCCGCCGGAGGAGCCGCCGGAGATGTGGTCGAGCGCCCAGGGATTGTGGACGGCGCCGAAGTAGCTGATGTCGGAGGTGCCTCCGTCGGCGAACTCATGCAGGTTGAGTTTGCCGAGAGAGACGGCGCCGGCGAGCTTGAGTTTGCGAACGACCTCGGCGTCTTCAGTGGGGACACGGTCCTTGAAGACTCCGCTGGCGGCGGTGGTGCGGACGCCGGCGGTGTCGATGTTGTCCTTGATAGCGATGGGAATGCCGTGGAGCGGGCCGCGGAGTTTGCCTTGCGCGCGTTCGCGGTCCATCAGGTGCGCGGTTTCAAGAGCCTGCGGGCCGGTGATGGTGATGAAGGCGTCGAGTGCGCGGTTGGTGGCGGCGATCCGGTTGAGGCATGCCTGGGTGAGCTCGACGGAGGAGACTTTGTTGTCGCGGAGGAGATTGGAGGCTTGGTTCAGGGTGAGCGAGGTGAGGTCGTGGGGTGATTGGCCGAGTGCCCTGGGGAGTGACGCGGCGATGGCCGCGGACGATGCGCCGGCGAGGAAGGACCTACGGGTGTGGACGCAAGAGTTCATTTAGAGGAGGAGCGGTGTGAGTTGAGGAGAACGGGCCGAGTGTAGCACTCGGGTGCGGAAAATCGTGGCGCGGTGGATGCTCTATGGGGTGGGCCAGATGTGGTTGGAATCGATGAGGTGGATGAGTTTGTCGGAGATGGTCTGCTCGTCTGCGAGGGATGGGTGGAAGTCGCAGGCGCCGAAGTTGAGGTGATCGATGCGCAGGAAGGCGATGTGCTGGTCGCCGGTCTGTTTCATGCGTTCGACGACCCTCTGGGCCTCTTGGGCGATCTCGCCGCTTTCTGCGTCGGTGGCCCAGACGATGAGGAAGGCGTTCGGATCTTGCGCGCGTAGCTGCTCAAGGAAGTGCAGGTAGGTGGATTCGTAGTCGGCGTGGAGGTCGGTGCGGGATTTCCAGGGCTCGCCGGGGTTGAGCGGGGTGGAGAAGTCGTTGGTGCCGAGCGCGATGACGATGACCTGCGGGTGCCAGGCGGGGTTGGTGTAGCGCTGCTGCTTGTCGAAGAGTGTGTAGGGATAGGCCTGCGGCAGCGTGTCGGCTTTGAAGCCGTTGTAGTTGCGGACGACGCCGCGGCCGGAGATGGCGTTGATCTGGTAGTCGGCGTTGTAGTGGCGCGCTGTGAGTGGACCGAAGGCGCTTGTGTTGTCGGTGGTGGACCAGATTTCAGGTGGCGTGCAGGTGCGGGTGTTGGAGAGATTGCCGTAGCCGACGGTGTGGGAGTCGCCGATGAATTCGATCTGGCGCGCGCGGTGGGGCGGTGGGAGCGGGGTTTCGTTGCGTGGGATGGCGAGGCCGCCGAAGGTGTTGGGAGCGGACTGGCTTTCGGTGGCGACGAAGATGCTGATGGTGTGTGCGGGTGTTGGCCAGGCGGTCGACTTCGTAGGTGCCGGGCTGCGGCTTGGCGAGGATGGCGGGAGGGAGGTCGTCGATATCGATGTGGAGGATCTGGTCGCCGTTGATGATGCGGAAGTAGACGGTGGCGCCTTGGAAGGCCGCGCGGAAGTAGGTTCCGGGCCATTGGTAGGTGTAGTTGTGGCCGCCGAAGTTTGCGTTGGTGGCGGGGGTGGTCTGGACGCGTCCGCCGATGAAGAGGGTGAGAGGGATCAGGGCGGGTGGGGCGGAGACTTTGTGGACGTTGGGTGGCGCTGATTGTGCCGCGCTGAGTTGAGCGACGGCGCAGGTGAGGGAGAGCAGAAGTGCTCGCGCGAGAGACGGCATTGTGCCCAAGATACAGCCTTCGATCACCTGAAGAGCGCGATGCAGAGTGCGATGAGGGCGAGGAGAAGCGCGGCACTGGACAGCGCGGAGATGGCAAGCGGTGAGGTGAGGGCGGAGAGGCGGTTTGCGAGGTTGGTCGCGTCGGGGAGCGCGGGTGTGTTGTCTGCGAAGAGGGACTGGCGCATGACCTGCTTGGCGGCGAGGACTTCTTCGACGCCGGTCTCGAAGTGGTGCTGGTGAATCTGCTTGGCGATGTCGGGGATGGGCTCGGCGGCGGCGGCGAGTGCGGCTTTGAGGACCGCGTTGCGGATGTCACCGCCGCTGACTTCGTAGCGGTTGGCTAGAGCGTTGAAGTCGACATCGGGGGCGAGAGGCGTTCGCGGGTGTAGCTGCACGGGCCAGATCTGCGCGCGCTCGGCTTCGCCGGGCATTTCGAAGAGGATGTGGGTGCGGATGCGGCGCTCGAATGCGGGGTCGAAGTTGGTGGCGAGGTTGGTGGCGAAGATGACGACGCCGTTGTAGGACTCGAGCTCCTGCAGGAGGACGCTGATGGTGGTGTTGATTTCACGCTGGCTGGCCTGGTCGACGGAGGTGGAGCGGCGGGTGGCGATGGCGTCGGCTTCGTCGAAGAAGAGGACGGCGCTTTGTTCGGAGGCGGCGCGAAAGATGCCGGCGACGTTCTTGGGTGTTTCGCCCATCCACATGGATTCGAGCTCGGCGTAGCGGACGAGCATGAGGCGGCGGCCGAGTGCGTGGGCGATGGCTTCGGCGCAGATGGTTTTGCCGGTGCCGGGCGGGCCGGCGAAGTTGAAGGCCATGGCGAGGCCGGTGGGGTGGCGCTCGGCGAGGCCCCAGCGGTTGAAGATGAGGTCGTGCTGGGTGATCTGCGCGAGGGCGATTTGGAGGGCGCGGCGGGTGGCGGGCGGGAGGATGACGTCGTCGAAGGTGCGGCGCGGTGTGATGGACTCGACGGTGCGGCGGGGGGTGAGGCCGAAGAGGCGGGCGAAGGGGATCGGCGGCACGGGTCAACCGTAACGGGTGGGGAGGGCGGAAGGCAAACGGGGGCGTGTGGCTGGTTTGAGGTGGTCCGGGGCAGGAATGCCAGGGGCACTTTGTCGGGGCGGGCCAGGACGAGGGTATCGAGAAGGGGACTGGCGTTCAGCGCCGCGGGGGCCTTAGGCTTCGACCATCTGTGGCCAACTTCGAAAAAGCGCCAGCAGAGGTCCGGGAGATTCTCTCCAAGCCGATTCAACAACTCGGTTTGAAGCTGGAAGGCTCTCCGCTGGAACGGTTTGTTCAGCAACTTTACAAGGAACTGGATGCCAAAGGGCTCAACAGATTCCGCCCGAAGTGCTATCTCAGCGATGAGTGGGGCTGCCCGAACATGGAGCCCGTCATCGGGATCCCGTTCTACCTGGCCGATCCGAAACTGCAGCGCCTTGAATCCGAGATGAACGACATCGAGGACGCGCGGCAGATCATGATGTACATGCGGCACGAGGCGGGGCACGCGTTCAATTACGCCTATGAGCTGTTCAGGACGGAGGAGTGGCGCAATCGCTTCGGGCCGTTCCGGCGGGCGTACAGGGATGCTATAAGCCGGTGCCGTTTTCGCGGCAGTTCGTGCGGCACATGGAGGGCTGGTACGCGCAGAAGCATCCCGACGAAGATTTCGCGGAGACGTTCGCCGTATGGATGACGCCACGATCCAACTGGCGGAAGCGGTACAAGGGCTGGGGCGCGATGAAGAAGCTGCTTGTACATGGATCGAATTGGCCGCAAGTTCGGCGATGCCGACCCTCCGGTCGCGCACGGGGATACGGACATTACGGTCGACGAGATGGATGTGACGGTGGGCGAGTTTTATCAGCGCGCGCTGGATGAACAACTCAGTCCCGGGGAGCTTCCGCTGGATACGGATCTGCAGCGACATCTTCAACGTATCGAAGCACCGCAGGAAAGGTGTTCGGCCCGCGGTTGATCTTCTTCGAGAGAATCGCAAGGTTCTGGTTGACAAGGTGAATTACTGGACCGGTGTTCAGAGGCCGCTGGTGAAGAGGCTGGTGGAGAGCATTGAAGAGAAAGTCAGCGGCCTGGGCCTGCGTGCGGACATGAAATGTGAAAAGGAACATTTGACCGAACTGACGGTCTACGCGACCGCGCTGGCAATGAACTACATCACTCGGGGGAAGTTCATTTCGCCCTGAGTGGGTGATTGTGTCTGCGGCTACTGCCGATACAGGCAAGAGGGGACGAATGCAGAGGCATCCATGGCGAATTTGAAAATCACGATATTGCACGACTTCTGGGAAGACGGGCCGCCGGAACCGGAGCCCGAGCCGATAAAGACGCCGCGCGCCAGGAATGGCAAACGCCGAAAGAAGAAGAAAGATCCGCTGCACGATCGCGAAGAGGTTTTCCAGTCGCTCACCGAGCTGGGACATGAGCCTTCGTATCACGTCCTGGATGGCAAGAACCAATCGCTGTTTGCGCTGGGAAGGTGTGGGGCGGACCTGGTGTTCAACCTAACGGAGTCGTATGCCGGCCACGACACGATGGACAAAACATTGCGGCGTACCTGGAGCTGTTGCAGCTTCCTATACACGGGAGGCGGGCCACAGGGACTGTATCTTGCGCAGGATAAGTCGATCGCAAAGAAGATTTTCGATTTTCACAAGATCAAGACTCCGGATTTTGCGACGTCCTATAAGGGGCTCACGGACCACTCGCACGATATCGAGTTTCCGCTGATCGTGAAACCTGTTTCGGAAGACGGATCGATCGGCATCGACAACGGATCGGTCGTCGACAGTGTGAAAGAGCTGATGGAGAGGATTCACTACATCCACGAGGAGTTCGACAGCCCAGCGCTGATTGAGGAGTACATCGAAGGGCGGGAGATTTATGCCGCTATTCTCGGCAACCATGACCCCGAGGTGCTGCCGCTGATTGAGCTCGACCTGTCGAAACTCCCGAAGGGAACGCCGCGAATCGCGGGGCAGGACGTGAAGTTCGATCACGAGAGCGAGGCGTACCGGATGACGAAGTCGGCGCCGGTTGAGGACCTCGACGAGGAGACTACGCAGAAACTTCAGGATACTGCGCTCGCGGCGTATCGCGCGCTGAAGCTGCGCGACTATGGCCGGATTGATATGCGCTTGAACAAGAAGGGTGAGGTGTACGTCATCGAAGCGAACCCGAACCCGTGGCTGGCGAGCACTGCGGAGTTCTCGATGGCAGCCAAGAAGGCCGGGTACTCGTACACGGAGATGATCCATAGGATTGTGGAGTTGGCGTGGGCCCGGTGGATGTAGTTAAGCCGTATGTGGAGGTGGTCCGGGCGAAAGGCAATTCCGTCGCCGTGGCCTTCGGACTTCGCTCCGGCCTTCGGCAGACCGGAAGCGCGCGTGGCGCGCGGCGAGGAGAGACCCGAGCATGAATGCTCGGGTTACCTAGAAGCGCGGAGGCTCAAGGTCTTGTCGTACCCGGTCAGCAGGTATTCATAAAGCGCTTTTTTTGGTGTCCACCTCGTCATGGTCGATGAGTTCCACGACGGCGCGGCGGCAGGTGAGGCCGAACAGACCGGGGGCGCATGACGGTGAAGATGTTTCCGTGGTGCGGTTTAGTTCTCTGAGGATGTAGCTGCGCTGGCAGGCGATGGCTGCAGGGCGTAAAAGCTGAGAATGTGGCCCGAGACCAGGGCTAGTGTGTGGCCGTCGGGCGAGAGGGCGTAGGGTTCGCGGAAAGGAGCCGCTTCGGGTACCGGCAGGCGCGCAAGGATGTTGCCGCGTCCCGTTTCAAGAACCTCGATGGTCTGGGCCTCAATGACGCCAAGATGGAAGGGAAGCCCGCGGGCGTACTCCGGGCTGGTGTGCGTCAGCATGGCGGCGATTTTTGGGGAAGCGATGGAAGCGACAAAGGACAAGGGCATCTCCTGATCGTCAGAGAGCTGCTCGAAAAGAGTGGAGCCGTCCTCGCGCACGACAAAGGTGTGCATGCCATTGCCGGGGACATCACATGTGGCGATAGCGAGTAGGGCCGGAGAGATGCCGTTCAAGACAGGCAGACAGGCTGAACGGAGGCTGCCGAGTTGCTTGTCGATGCCGCCCTGCCAGGGTTTGAAGACGAGAAACCATTCCGGGTCGCGTCCTTTGCGCAGCTCGATGATTCCGGCGTTTGAAAGCGTGGGTGCCGGTACGAAGTTGCTGGAGGTGCCGAGGGTAGCGAGCGGTCGCAACTGGCCGTCCAGCAGTGACCATAAGATCTCTTCCTCGGGTCCGTGGACCTGGGTTTCGACGAGTAACTCGTGGTCGGGTTCAGAGTGCAGTTCATGCAGCTCGCCTAGAAGAACATGTTCGCCGTCGGGAGAAACGCGGAGGGAGGCAAGCGGTCCCGGCAGCGGGAGGGAGGCAATCTGCTGGAGGCCCGGGCGGTAGAGCTTCAGAAGCTGGCCTTCATGCACGAGGAGATTGTGACCGCAAGGCCACACATAGGGATTGTGGTCGTTGACGATCCAGTCGAGTACGCGGGTGGGAGAACGGGTTGTGGTGTTGAAGAGGATGGCGCGAATTGAGCGTGGTTCGTCGGTGGGGTTTTCTGTGCCGGTGCGCTGGACAAGTTGGTGGGTAGGAAACGTAAGCAGCACGTCGCCGGCATCGACGAACTGAATGGTGGTGGCAGTTTCGAGTTCGGTGACGTCGCGGTCATGTTCAGGTTTGAAACCGAAGGGCATTAGATCGGTGTCGACTCCGATGTGCTGAAAGCCGAATGGCTCGAGCGGCAGCTTGTCCGAATACACCTTGCAATCTGCGGGACGGCAAGGACGGACAAATGGGTGGACGGAGGGGCGAGCTTCAGCGGGGGAGCGTTGGCCGGTTATAGCGGAGGCCGCCGTGAGCGGTTGGCCGCGCTTGCGCGCCGTCTGCAGGATGAACACCGAACCCGCGGGGAGGCGAAGGCGGCCTTTTGAGGAGGAGATGGCGGATGCGGTCCCGCTGCCGGTGGGCAGGACGAGTTGGATGTGGGGAAGGTGCCACACCTCGCCGAGATTGACGGTGGGCGGGAGCTTGGTAACGGCGACGGTGGTGGAGGTGACTACCTGCGCGGTACCGCGCATGGCTCCGGCGCCGTCGAAGTTGCCGGGATTGCCGGAGCTCATGGTTCCGACTCCAAGACTGCCGAAGCCTGGAAACTGCTCCAGCCGGGTTTCAGTCCGCGGCGGAGCGAGCAGACTGGTGACGACCAAGTGAAGAGGTTCACGGTCCTCGCAGGGGGCGTCGACCTTGAAGACGATCTGGGAGGTGTGGCCGTTCTGCGAATGCAGAACGCTTTCGACAGTGGCATGGAGGAGCGAACCAGGGAGCAGGCGGCATTCATCGCCCTTCCACAGAGAGCGAACGGTCAAGAGAAACGTCGACCCTGGCACGAGGCGATCGCCCGCGAGCTCATAGGAGATTTGAGCCTGTAAGGTAGTCTGCTGAGCCATGGCGAGGTGAGATGCTGCGGCTGCGAGCAGGATAATCGCGTAGTTCGCGGCGCGGGCGGACGGCGCAAAGCGTGTGTAGATGCGACTGGCGCGTAGCACGACGGATGCAAGCAATGGATCTTCGTGCATTGCGGAAATCATACCCCTGGAAGCGAGGATGGGAGTGCTTTCCGTGGCGGACTTACTCTCCCAGGTGGATGCCGAGGGGTTTCATTTGCGGTAGAGGTGGGAGCGTTCGAGGCCGAGGGCTTCGGCGGCCGTTGCGCCGAGTTGTCGCGCGACTCGGGTGAGTTGGGCGGGTATGACTGCCTCTCAGGCGGGCAATGCGTCTTGAATGGATTCCGCGAGGTAGCTTTTCATCGCTTGGCTCAATTGCGAATCCACCTCATCGGCAATGGTCATGACACCGAGAAGCAGCACGCTGAAGTCGATGGTGCCTAAGTTTTTCTGAAGTGTGTGGAAGATGGTCACTTGAAGGATGCGACTCTCTTCCACCATCATCGCGGCGGTGTAACCCTGTTGGCGGCGCAACGTTCCATGGTTTGAGGCCGCTTGCGACCTCAGTTCCTTGGTGCCGAGCGGCTTGAGGGCCTGAAGGCGTACTCCGAGGTCGCGGAAGAGCTGAGGCAGGTGCTTGCAGCGCGCCTCCCGGCTGAGAGGAATCGCCATCAAGGTGTCCTCCTTTTCTACCAATTGATACCAATCCGCTATACCGGCCTCGGCTGTACGTTCGAGAATTGTGGCCAGGGTCTCAATCTTGCGCTTATGGAGCGGCCCCTTGATGAGCCGCTGCGTGATCGCCTCGATGAGGGCAGGGATTTTCATTGGTTTAACGAGGATCTCGTCGGTCTGCATCAAAATAGCGTTTGCGGCCGCGGACATTTCGGGGAATGAGCTCAAAAGCAAGGTCACCGAATCGGGATTCGCGTGGCGCATGGCACTGACGACGGTAAGTCCGTCCCCGGGGCCAGGCATATGCAGATCAGTCAGCAGGACATCATATTTGTCGGACTGATGAACTTTAGCGCTTCGCTGACGTCGGCGGCGAAGTGACCTCAAAGTCATGCTTTTCAAGAATGGCGCAGAGACTGTCACGTATTACTCGGTCATCGTCAACCACTAAAATCCTGGCGAGTGCCATTTTGACACCTCCACGTGCTCGCAAACGAGGATCCGGTGCGGCCAGATATGTTTGATAGACGTTTGTTAGACGTACTGAGCGGGCAAGAGGCCGGCCGAAAATGCCGCGATTGCTATGCGGAAGTACGTTTATATTACGCGACGAGCGTTGCGGAGTTACTCGCCCAGGTGGATGCCGAGGGTTTTCATTTTGCGGTAGAGGTGGGAGCGTTCGAGGCCGAGGGATTCGGCGGCGCGGCTGATGTTGCCGTGGGTGCGTTCGAGTTCTTTGAGGATGTAGTCGCGCTCGTAGGCTTCGCGGGCGGCTTGCAGGGTGCTGAACTCTTCGCGGGGTGTGCGTGAGGAGGCGGTGGAACTTGAGGCGGTGGTGAGCGAGGCTCCGTCGGTGCGCTGGACGAGCATGGGGAGGTGTTTGGCTTCGATGCGCTGGGCCTTGGGGTTGAGGATGAGGACGCGCTCGATGACGTTGCGGAGTTCGCGGACGTTGCCGGGCCAGTGGTAGGCCTTGAGCTGGTTGATGGCGGTGTCGGAGATTTCGACGCGCGCGCGGCCGTACTCCTGGCCGAGGTCGGCGAGGAATTCGCGGGCGAGGGCGGGGAGGTCTTCTTTGCGGTCGCGGAGGGGCGGGACGTAGAAGGGGATGACGTTGAGGCGGTAGAAGAGGTCTTCGCGGAAGTTGCCGCGGGCGATCTCTTCTTCGAGGTCCTTGTTGGTGGCGGCGATGACGCGGACGTCGACGCTGGTGGGCGTGGAGGCGCCGACGGGGTAGAAGCGCTGCTCGTCGAGCGCGCGCAGGACTTTGGCCTGGGTTTTGAGGCTCATGTCGCCGACTTCGTCGAGGAAGAGTGTGCCGGAGTCGGCGCGCTCGAAGGTGCCGCGTTTTTCGGTGGGCTGGTTGGGGCCGCCGGGGCCGGCGCCGTGGCGGTAGCCGAAGAGCTCGGTCTCGATGAAGTCTTCGGGGATGGCGGCGCAGTTGAGCTCGACGAAGACGCGGTCGCGGCGGAGGGATTCGGCGTGGATGGTGCGGGCGATGAGCTCTTTGCCGGTGCCGGATTCGCCGATGACGAGCACGCGGCCGTTGGTGGGGGCCATGAGCTTGATCTGCTGGCGGAGGGCCTTGATGGAGACGGACTGACCGGTGATGGAGGCGCGCGCGGTGAGCTGGGAGGAGAACTCCTGGTTTTCGAGGCGGAGCTTGTGGGCCTCGACGGCGTTGCGGAGGACGAGGAGGGTGCGCTGGAGGGAGAGGGGCTTTTCGAGGAAGTCGTAGGCGCCGAGTTTGGTGGCGCGGACGGCGGACTCGATGGTGCCGTGGCCGGAGATCATGATGACTTCGGGGGCGGGAGCGGGACGGTGCTGAGCTGTGCGGATTTCGGCGAGGAGGTCGAGGCCGTCGCCGTCGGGGAGCCAGATGTCGAGGAGGACGGCGTCGAAGTCGGCGTCGCGGAGAGAGGTGCGGGCGTCGGCGAGCGTGGCGGCGGAGGTGATGGTGTAGTCCTCCTCGCGGAGGATGGTCTCGAGGGACTCGCGGATGTCGGCTTCGTCGTCGACGATGAGGATGTGGGGCATGGCGGAGGGGAGTGAGGAAGTTAGGGGTTAGGAGTTAGGAGCTAGGTGCGGTCGCTGGTGGTGATTGTAGTGGCTTCTGATTCGGAGTCGGCGGGAGAGGATGCGTTGCCGGGGCGGAGTTCGATGATGAATTTGGCGCCGGCGGGGACGTTTTTTTCGGCGCGGATGGTGCCGTGGTGCTCCTGGACGATTTTGGAGGCGATGGAGAGGCCGAGGCCAGTGCCGCGCTGCTTGGTGGAGAAGTAGGGGAGGAAGAGGCGCTCGCGGAGCTCGTCGGTGAGGCCGGGGCCGGTGTCGGCGACGGCGAGCTCGATGAGGCCGGAGGGGAGCAGGCGGGTGGAGAGGGTGAGCTCGCGGTGGAGGGAGTCCTGCATGGCTTCGGCGGCGTTGTCGATGAGGTTGGAGAGCGCGCGGCGGAGGGCTTCGGGGTCGGCGGAGACGAGTGGGAGATCGGGGGCGAGCGACGCGGCGCACGCGGATGTTGCCGAGGCGGCCGGCGAAGAGCGCGAGCGAGTTTTCGACGATGGAGTTGAGGTCGGCGGGGCGAAGGCGCGCCGCAGGGAACTCGGCGAGCGCGGCGAATTGGTCTACCAAGGATCTCATCGTCGATACCGACGATGCGATGACCTGGGTGGCGCGCTCGATGACGGCGGGGGAGTTGGATTGCAGGTTGTGTTCGGCGAGCTGAGGCGCGAGGCGGCCGATGTGGCGCTCGATGAGTTCGGCGTTGAGGGCGATGGGGGTGAGGGGGTTTTTAATCTCGTGGGCGACGCGGCGGGCGACCTCTTTCCAGGCGGACTGTTTTTGCGCGCGGATGAGCTCGGAGACGTCCTCGAGAACGAGAACGTAGCCGAGATGTGCGTGCTGGGATTGGCTGCTGCCGCCTTCGAGGAGGGCGACGGTCGCGGAGAGCTGGAGCGGGCCGGAGTGCGAGGGCATGGTCATCTCGGCTGACGCGGAGCCCATGCGGTGCGAGCGGCGGAGCAGGCGGTCGAGTGATTCGGTGACGTCAGCGGGCAGGGCTTCGTGGAGGTGCATGCCGATGAACTGCTTCTGTCCGCCGGGGTCGAGGAGCTCGGAGAAGGCGCGGTTGGCGAGCACGATGTGGAGCGAGGGCGAGAGCGTGACGACGGCGTTGGGGATGGTTTCGATGATGGTTTCGAGCTCGGCGCGGCGCTGCTGGAGTGTGGCATTGAGCTCGGAGAGCTGGGCGCGGGATTGTTCGGCGAGGGCGCGTGAGGATTCGAGGTCGGAGGCCATGGCGTTGAAGCTGGCGGTGAGCTCGCCGAGCTCTTCGGTGGCGGAGGGCGAGACGCGGCGGGCGTAGTCGCCGGCGGCGATGGCTTCCATGGCTTCGGCGAGAGTTTCGACGGGGCGTGTGACCTGCTTGGAGAGATTGAGCGCGAGCCAGCAGCAGGCGAAGAGCGCGAGGCCGGTCATGAGGAGCAGGTAGAGCATGTAGAGCGCGCGGACCTGGCGGCGCTCGCGGAAGAGGGTCCAGTAGGTGTCGGCGGCGGAGCGGAGCTGCGCGGCGGTTTCGGAGATGCCGGCGGGAATGGGAAGCGCGACGACGACGAGGCCGCCGTGCTGGAGGCCGGCGGAGGCGATGGTGTAGTCGGTGCTGTCGACGGAGTAGAAGGGTTCGTCGTTGCGTTGCGCGGCCTGGAACAGCACGTCGGGCAGTGGGCCGCGAACGGGGGTGCGCGCAATGGGCGCGGTAGGTTGGGGACTCTCGTCGGTGGCGGAGGCGGTGTCGGGCGGGAGGAGAGAGCGGAGCTCGGCGGCGCCGGCTACGGCGGGCAGGCGATATGAGGTGAGGGGACGGCTGTCGAAGTAGACGACAGCGAAGCCGCCCTGGAGCGTCAGCCCATGGTGCTCGAGGACGTGATTGATGGTGGCCGGGTCGGGATGGGACTCGGCGAGCTTCAGGGCCGAGAGCTCGACGGCGATGGAGTCGGCTTCGGAGCGGGCGTTGGCGGCGGCGTAGCGGAATAGTTCCAGGGTGGCGCGGTTCGCGTCATCGCGCATTTCGGTGACGGGCTGCGAGAACCAGCGGTCGACCGCACGGTTCATCAGCAGATAGCTGAAGGCGAACATGAAGCCGAGCGGAACGAGGGAGACGAGGACGGCTCCCCAGAGCATGCGCGTGCGGAGGCGGGTGCCGAGGACGCGGCTGCGCTGGTCGGCATACAGGCGGAGGAAGTTGCGGACGAGAAGGACGAGAACGACGACGAAGAGGACGAACGCGAGCGTCGAGAGGGTGATGAAGACCAGCGTCTGGAGGGGGGAGGCGGGGTTCAGGAAGCTGAGGTTGAAGGCGTTGAGGGTGGCGAGGAGGACGAAGAGGATGAGGCACACGCCGAGGCCGATGAGGAGCTTGCGGCGGCTGGCGGATGTGCCCATGGGGGGAAGTGTACGAGAGGCGAGTGGTTAGTGGTTAGTCGTTAGTGGTTAGTGCGGGTGCTGCGTGCTATGCTGCGGCATCTTTCCGAAGGCTTCTGCACGGGCGTGGATCACAGGTGAGCGCGCATGTCTGTTTTGGTCTGGGCGATGGTTGTGGCGGGGATTGCCGCGCTGGTTGTCGGGACTGGTGCTTGCTGTGCCGCGGGTGCGGGGCTCGGCAGGTTCGGGCAAGGTGATTGCGCTGGGGCCGGTGTTTGAGGCCGTGGCGCTTGCGATCTTTTCGGCGGAGCACTTTTTTGCGGCGCGAGGCATGATGGGGATTGTGCCGAAGTGGCTGCCCGGGCCGCTGTTTTGGACGTACTTTTTTGGTGTGGCGCTGGCGCTCGCGGCTGTGAGTTTGGTGGTGTGGCGTGGCGTGAGGTGGGCGGCGGTCGGGCTGGTGCTGTTCTTCTGGATCATTGTCCTGACGGTCGATTTGCCGGGGTTGCCGAAGGGCGCGCACGACCGGTTCTTCTGGATATTGCTCGTGCGGGAGACGTGTTTCGGGGCGGGAGCGCTGGTGCTCGCTGGGAGTTTGTGGGGGAGTCGTGGCCTGGTGCGGGTTGGAAGGTGGATCGTCGGTGCGGTGATGGTGTTCTACGCCGTGGAGCACTTTCTGCATGCGCGGAATGTGCCGGGTGTGCCGCTCGAGAAGATGACGCCTGGCGTGGATTCCGGGGCGCGGTGGTGATTGCGTGGGTGGTTGGGTTGGTGCTGCTGGTTTGCGGCGTTGGGATGTTTGTTCCGAGGTTCGTCAGGATTGCGGCGGCGAGTGCGGGGGCAGTGCTGGTGCGTGCTTGTGGCGTTCTTTTATGTGCCGATTTTCCTGGGGGAGATGCACACGCCGGCGGCGCTGGAGGGGATGAACTATGTCGGCGATACGTTGCTGTTTGGGGCGACGGTGTTGCTGGCGGGGTGGGGAGCGGTCGAGAAGTCGGGGAAGCTTACCTCAGCGGCTGAAGCCGCTTTCCAGGCGGCTGAGTAACGGCACGGCTGAAGCCGTGCCCCGACGAAACGCTCGGGAGTGCTGCTCGGTCTGGAGCTCAGGCTTGAGATTCGGCTAGCCAGTTTCTTCCTTTGGATAAGGTCATCGAGATTTGGCCGGCGTGGTGGGAGTTGTGAAAGAGGGCGTGGGCGAACAACCGGATGCGTGGAACCGTGCCGAAGAATGGGGTGTCGATCGGCTTCAGCCAGTCTTCTTCAGGGGTGTTTTCGACGAGAGTTTTGAGCATCGTGTAGCCGCGTGAGATGAGCTCCCGGCTGTGTTCCACGTCGAAGTGTTGGCCGGTGTCGGTCTGACCCATGGTGGTGTTAGTGACGTCGGTTCGGATTCCGAAGAACTGACCGAAGAGATTCATGGTTTCGCCGATGTGGCGATAGATGAAGCCGATGGATGCTGTTTTGTCGTTCAGGCGGAGAGTCGCGTTCTCTTGAGTGATTCGGTCGAACGAGAAATGGCTGGTGAATCGATTCTGCTCGACAGATGAGTAGCAGGAGTTCTCTTTGCATGTGGGTATCTTTCCGGACTCGTTTCATCAAGGCCGAGGTTTCAGAATGGAGCCGTGGGGAAGTCGGCGAATTGAGCGAAAGCATACCCCAGGGGCTAAAGCCCTGATCCTTTTTTGCGTGTGGAGAGACCCGACCCTAAAGGGTCGGGTTACGTAGAGGAGAAGAACGAGCGGCGCGGCTGAAGCCGCGCCGCTGAGGAATTCGAAGTACGTCGATTACGGCCCGTCTGAAGACGGGCCCTTCCTGAGCGCCGCGCCACTGAGCTGCTCGGCTAGAGCAGTGAGCCTGCGGCGGTGAATTCACGCTTCTGGTTGTCGGCGACGGCTTTGTAGGTGAGCTTGCCCTTGTAGGTGTTGAGGCCTTCGGTGAAGCCGGGGTCGGATTTGAGGGCGGCTTCGGCGCCTTGATTGGCGAGCTTGAGGACGTAGGGAAAGGTCGCGTTGGTGAGCGCGAGCGTGCTGGTGTTAGGCACGGCGGCGGGCATGTTGGTGACGCAGTAGTGGACGACGCCGTCGACTTCGAAGCTCGGGTTCGAGTGCGTGGTGGGCTTGGCGGTTTCGATGCAGCCGCCCTGGTCGATGGCGACATCGACGATGACGGCGCCTTTCTTCATGCGGCTGACCATGGAGCGGGTGACGATCTTGGGGGCGGCGGCGCCGGGGATGAGGACGCCGCCGATGAGGAGGTCGGCTTCGCGGGCGGCGCGCTCGATGTTGTAGGAGTTGGAGGCGAGGGTGAAGACGCGGCCGGAGAAGATGTCGTCGATCTCGCGGAGGCGATTGAGGTTGAGGTCGACCAGCGTGACCTTGGCGCCGAGGCCGA
The DNA here is from genome assembly GCA_963777205.1 of uncultured Acidobacteriaceae bacterium. Taxonomy (GTDB): domain Bacteria; phylum Acidobacteriota; class Terriglobia; order Terriglobales; family Acidobacteriaceae; genus Granulicella. Next base: position 1,618,565 of record CAVZPQ010000001.1, read on the forward strand.
GGGCCATCTTGGCGGCGTTGGTTCCGACGATGCCGCCGCCGATGATGCAGACGTTGCCGGGAGGGACGCCGGGGACGCCGCCGAGGAGGACGCCGCGGCCGCCGTGCTCCTTTTCGAGGTAGGCGGCGCCGACCTGGACGGAGAGACGGCCGGCGACTTCGGACATTGGAGTGAGGAGGGGAAGGGTGCCGGCGCGGTCTTTTACGGTCTCGTAGGCGATGCCGACGACGCCTTTGGAGAGGAGGGTTTCGGTGAGCTCGTGGAGCGGGGCGAGGTGGAGGTAGGTGAAGAGGACGAGGCCGGGGCGGAAGAAGCCGTACTCGGACTGGATGGGCTCTTTGACCTTGACGATCATCTCGGCGGCGCGCCAGAGGTCGGCTGCGGCACCGACGATTTCGGCGCCGACGGCCTGGTAGTCGTCGTCGGGGAAGCTGGAGAGCTGGCCGGCGTTGTGTTCGACGAGCACTTTGTGGCCGGCTTCGGTGAGGGCTTTGGCGCCGGCGGGGGTGATGCCGACGCGGCTTTCGTGGTCCTTAACCTCTTTGGGTACACCAATAATCATCTGCTGAAAACCTCGCCTGAGTATCGTAGAGCATACAGGCCGGATCGTGCGATGGAGGACGGGCAAGCGGATGGGTGAGACGCGGCATGAGCCAGTGTTGTAGACGCTGATGCGACCGATGCGCCATGTGCAGTGCTAGAGTCTGGCCGTTACAATAAGGGTGACAAACACCGCTCCGTCAGGAATAAACAGGTTCATGTCTTCGAAAAACTACTCGTCGCGCAGCTCGCGCGGAAGCAATCTGCGGTCGATCTTCTCGCTCTTTTCGAGCGACCTGGCGATTGATCTCGGAACCGCGAACACGCTTGTGTACGCGCATGGTAAGGGAATTATTGTCAACGAGCCCTCGATTATTGCCGTGAACCGCGTGACGAACGAGGTGGAGGCAGTGGGCAAGGAGGCGAAGGATATGCTCGGGCGGACGCCGGGCAACATCATCGCCATCAAGCCGATGAAGGATGGCGTGATTGCCGACTTCAAGCAGACGGAGAAGATGCTGAACTACTTCATCCAGAAGGCCCATGGCCGGAAGATGATGGTGCATCCGCGGATTGTGATCGGCGTTCCGAGCGAGATTACGCAGGTGGAAAAGCGCGCGGTTATGGACTCGGCGTACCGGGCGAAGGCGAGCGAAGTGCATCTCGTTGAGCAGGCGATGGTGGCGGCGATTGGTGCGGGGCTGCCGATTACGGAGCCGGGCGGCAACATGGTGGTCGATATTGGCGGCGGCACGACGGATATTGCGGTGATTTCGCTGGCGGGCATTGTGTATTCGCGGTCGGTGCGGATGGCCGGCAACCAGATGGACGAAGCCGTGATGACGTACCTGAAGCGGAAGTACAACCTGCTGGTGGGCGAGCGCACGGCGGAGCAGATCAAGATGGAGCTCGGGTCGGCGTATCCGCTGGACAAGCCGCTGACGATGGAGATCAAGGGGCGCAACCTGATTGAGGGTGTGCCGAAGACGATCACGATCGAGGATTCGGAGATTCGCGAGGCGCTGGGCGAGTCGATTGCGACGATTATGAATGCGATTCGCGTGGCGCTGGAGCGCACACCGCCGGAGCTGTCGGCGGATATTTCGGACCGCGGGATTGTGCTGACGGGCGGCGGAGCGCTGATCAAAAATCTGGACAAGCGGATTCGCGAGGAGACGGGCCTGCCGGTTTCGATTGCGGATGACCCGCTGGCCAGCGTGGTGCTCGGCACGGGGAAGATGCTGAGCGATTTCCGGCTGCTGCGGAAGATTTCAATCGATTAAGCGCAGAGATAGACAGCAGACGTAGAGCGGGTGCGGCGAGGGCCGTGCCCGTTTGCTTTTGGGTTCTGCGTGGGATGTGCTGTGTGCCGGTGATGCCTGCGAGACAGCGGCGTGTCTGAGGCTGCAATATAGAAAGCATTGCTTTTGAAACTGTTTCTGCGGAGTGCGGCGCATGAGTGCGAGTGGGGAGTCGAAGAGCCTGAAGCTGAGGCCGAAGGAAGAGTGCAAATGGGATCTGGTGAGTCTCGGCGAGGTGATGCTGCGGCTTGATCCGGGCAATGTGCGGATTGCGACGGCGCGGCACTTCGACGTGTGGGAGGGGGGCGGCGAGTACAACGTTGCGCGCGGGTTGCGGCGCTGCTTCGGGATGAAGACGGCGATTGTGACGGCGCTTGCGGATAATCCTGTGGGCCGGCTGGTTGAGGACTTGATGCTGCAGGGCGGTGTGGATCAGTCCCATGTGAAATGGGTGAAGTATGACGGGGTGGGGCGGACGGTTCGGAATGGGTTGAACTTTACCGAGCGCGGGTTTGGGGTGCGCGCGGCGCTGGGGTGCTCGGACCGTGGGAATACGGCGGTCAGCCAGTTGAAGCCCGGCGACATTGATTGGGATGAGATCTTCGGGAGAGAGGGCGCGCGGTGGTTTCATACCGGCGGGATTTTTTGCGCCCTGAGCGAGACGACGCCGGAGGTTGCGCGCGAGGCGATGGAAGCTGCGCGCAGACATGGCACGATCATCAGCTATGACTTGAATTATCGGGATTCACTTTGGAAGTCGATTGGAGGAAAGGCGAAATCGACACAGGTGAATCGCGAGCTGGCGAAGTTTGTGGATGTGATGATCGGCAACGAAGAGGACTTTACGGCGGCGCTTGGGTTCGAGGTGGAAGGGGTGGGCGATACGCTGGCGGAGCTGGAGAGTGCGAGCTTTCGCAGGATGATTGAGAGCGCGGTGAAGGAGTATCCGAATTTCAAGGCTGTGGGCACGACGCTGCGGCATGCGAAGACGGCGAGCGTGAACGACTGGGGAGCGATCTGCTACTACGAGGGCGCGTTTCATGAGGCGCGGCCGATGCCGGATATGGAGATTTTTGATCGCGTCGGCGGCGGGGACTCGTTTGCGTCGGGATTGATTTATGGGTTCCTGAATGAGAAGGGCGCGGATTGGGCGGTGAACTGCGGATGCGCCCACGGAGCGCTGGCGATGACGACGCCGGGTGATACGACGATGGCGACGTTCGACGAGGTGCAGCGGCTGATGAAGGGCGCGGGCGCCAGGGTGCAGCGGTAGAGGCAGAGGGTAGAGAGTAGAGGGTAAGGGGTAGAGATGCGGAAAGAGCAGATTGTTGAGAAGTTGCGGGAGATCGGGCTGGTGCCGGTGCTGCGTGCGGAGAGCGAGCAGCAGGCGCTGGGGATCGCGTCGGCGATCGCTGACGGCGGCGTAACGGTGCTGGAGATCACGATGACCGTCCCGGGAGCGATTCGCGTGATGGCGCGGCTGACGAAGGAGCGGCCGGATATTTTGATCGGCGCGGGAACCGTGCTGGATGCGGAGACGGCGCGGATCTGCATGCTGGAGGGCGCGCAGTTTGTGGTGAGCCCGGCGCTGAATCTCAAGACGATTGAGATGTGTCATCGCTATTCGATTCCCGTGCTGCCGGGCGCGCTGACGCCGACGGAAGTTGTCACGGCATGGCAGGCGGGTGCGGATGTGATCAAGGTGTTTCCGGCGAGTGCGCTGGGCGGAGCGAAGTATCTCAAGTCGCTGAAGGCGCCGCTGCCACAGGTCGAGATGATTCCGACCGGCGGTGTCTCGCTGGCTACGGCCCGTGAGTTTCTGGAGGCGGGATCGTTTGCGCTGGGTGTTGGCGCGGACCTGGTGGACACGAAGGCGATGGCGGAAGGGAAGCCGGAGAAGATTACGGAGAGCGCGAAGAAGTACCTGGACATTGTGCGCGAATTCCGGAAGGCGAGTAGTTAGTGGTAAGTAGTTCGTGATGAACTCCGGAAAGCTAGTTATGCAGGTGGAGAGGATGCGGGACATCGTGATGCACGCCGGCCGCTGGCGGACGGCGGATGATTTGTACGATTCGTTCTTCAGTGCGGTGGGCGCGCCGGCGTGGCATGGGCGGAATCTCGATGCTCTAAGCGACAGCATCGGCGGTGGGCAGATCAATGCGATTGAAGTGCCTTATCGAATTGTGATTCGGGGATTGGCTTGCGCGTCGACGAATGCGCGAGAGATCGCGATGCAATTCGAGGATGTGGTTCGCAGCCTTGCGCGTGAGGGATGTCCGGTGGAGATCGAGCTCGAGTCCTGAGCTTATAGGCCGTGGGCGGCGCGCTCGGTCCAGAGGAGCGGCTGGCGAATGGGGAAGAAGCCCCCGAGATCGATTGGGACGGGTTGCGCGTCGAGCTTGCGCCAGAGAGCGACGTACTCGGGGCGGTTGTAAGCGCGGCCGGCGAAGAGCAGCGCCGGACGGGGGCCGGGCAGCTCTGTGAAGTGGTCGGCGTCAGCGACGTAGCTCCACTTTTCCGGGTGTGCGATGAAGGGATAGAGGAAGGCGGCAACGGAGCGCATGCCCGGGCCGTCGGGCAGCTCGTAATCCCAGAGCGGGTCGAAGGGCGAGGCGAGGAGCTGGCAAGCGCCGGCGAGCAGATCGAAGTTGAACAGGGTATTGCGGAAGGGGTTGGGTGTGGCGACCTCCTGCGGAAAGACACCTGTTTCGCTGATCTGATTGCGGAGTGTGGGTGCGCGGAACCGGCGGCGGCAGTCTTCCATGTCCTGATCTTTGCGCGTTGCGCGAGCTATGGCGGAGCGGACGAGCAGCCAGGCGGAGGCACGGTGGTCTTTGAGGTCGCGAGCGATGCGGGCGTTGCGGTTGCTGTCGAGCCAGCCGGCGAAGTCGAGGAGCCACTGATTGAGCGTGTCGCGGTCGTCATCGCGCAGCGCGGGTGAGTCGATGAAGAAGCTGGTGGAGCGGACGAGCTCGGCGAGCGGAGTTAGGTCGACTACGCCGGCTGGAGTGCCGGTGCTTTGGTCGGTGGCGGGAGCTCCGTATGCGCAGCCGGCGAGGTCGGCGTTGGGCAGCATGCGGGTTTCGGGAGCGATGAACCAGGCGCGAAGGTGGGCTGCGGCGCGGTTTGCATACTGCTCGTCATGGGTGAGGATGTAGGCCGCCGAAAGGCAGGCGATGGTTGCGGAGGTGTTGCGCAGCGCAATGGCGTGTGCGCGGAAGAGCTTGTGATTGGTGTGTGGATCGGAGACGCCACGCTCGGGTTCCAGCTCGGAGTAGAAGGTGTTGGCGGGCGCGTGCGGTGCGGGAGTCGATGTGATCGTCGTGATGGGGGCTGTTAGCGCGCGGGGCGCCTCGGCGAGGATGCGCGGGCGCTCGGCGGCCGCTACGTCGATGCGTGCGGTGGGATTTTGTGCGCGAAGTGCTTGCGTGGCGAGCGTGGCCGCGGTGACGGTGAGGAAGTTGCGGCGAGTGAGGCCCGTGCTCATTCGGTGAGAGATTAGCACGGCGTGGCAGGACCCCACCCATGACGCGGTGAGACTGTCGTCATGAGTGGGGCTCGCGGTTCGCTGGCGGCCGCCAACGGCTGGGCTATGCCGGTGGGAGTTGGGAGCGATCCCATCCGCCGCCGAGCACCTTGATCAGGAGGACGGTGGAGGCCATACGGCGGCGAAGGATGTTGATATCGTTGACTTCGCTGTTGAGGGCGGCGGTCTCAGCGGTGACGACCTGGAGGTAGGTGTCGACCCCGCCGACGTAGCGGTTGTTGAAGATCCGCTCCGACTCCCGGGCGGCGGCGGTGCCGGCGCGTTGCTGGGTGGCCTCTTCCTGCAGAACGCGAAGCGCCACCAGCTCGTCTTCCACCTGCTGGACGGCGTCGAGGACGGTCTGTTTGTATGCGGCGGAGTTACGGTCGAACAGCGCGAGGGATTCTTCCTTGATGCCGCGGCGACGACCGCCGTCGAAGAACGTGTAGGCGAGGCCGGGCCCGAGAGAGTAGACCACGCTGGCTGGTGAGAAGACGGACTGCACGGCGGCGTTGGACTGGAAGCCGAGAGCTCCGCTCAGGTTGATGTTGGGGTAGAAGGCGGCCTGCGCGATTCCGATGCCCTCATTGGCTTCGTCAGCCCGGCGCTCGGCGGCGGCGATATCTGGACGGCGCTCGAGCAATTGGGAAGGAAGGCCGGGCGGAATCACCGGAGGCGTTGTGTTGAGCGGAAGAGGCGAGAAGGGGATGGTGAGCGTGGCGGGCGTGACACCCATGAGGTCGGCGATGGCGTGCTCGAACTGTGCACGCTCGATGGCGACGTCGGAGGCGGCGACAATGGCAGTCTGCAACTCCGTCTGGGCCTGCGTGACATCGCTCTTTATAGCAAGGCCACCGTTGTAGCGATTGGTTGTGATGCGAACCGCTTCACGGAATTGAGTGACGGTGTCGTTCAGGAGTTGCTGCAGGGCGTCGTCGCTGCGGAGGTTGAAGTAATCGAACGCGAGCTCGGCTTGCAACGAGAGAAGGATGTTGGCGCGCTCGGCGGAGCTTGCCTGCATCTCTTCTTTGCCGGCGGCGATGTTGCGGCGCACCTGTCCCCAGAGATCGACCTCGTAGTTGACTTCGAACGGATACTGCGTGGTGGAGGACGTAGGGCTGAAGCCCGGTACGGCGTTGAAGTAGGGCGCTCCGGAGTAGCGCTGCGACGTGAATGTCGGGTCGACGCCGATGGTGGGGAAGCGGTCGGCTTTGCGGACGCTGATCTCGGCGCGTGCGGCGCGGAGGTTTGCATCTGCCTGGCGGAGCGTCTGGTTAGCCTGTTCGACGCGCGGTTCGAGAGAGTTCAGTTCGGCGTCGTTGAAGACGGTCCACCAGGTGCCGCGGGGAATTGCATCCTCAGGCTTGACGGTCTGCCAAGGCGTGCCGTCGGCGGCAGTCTCTTTGTAGGGAACCGGGCCGGTCTCCTTGAATGCGGGAGCGACGGCCACTTTGGGCACAACATACTTGGGGCCGACCATGCAACCGGCAAGCAGCAGCGGCGCTCCCGAAAGAGCGAGTGAACGCAGACGGCGGCTCATCGGATAACAACTCCATTCGGATTGACGCGGACGGGCTGGCCTTCAGCGAGGGAATCGGGTGGATCGAGGATGATCTGATCGCCGGCGTCGAGACCGCTGCCGACTTCGAGTGTTGCGCCGTTGTCCTTGGCGATGGTGATTGGCTGGAGATGGACGTGTCCATCGCGAACGACGGCGACGCGAAGACCTTCCGAGCGGAAGAGCAGAGCGTTGGCGGGAACGGACAGCTTCGACTGCTGTTGCGGCAGCTTGAAGTGGACGAAGACGTAGGCGCCGGGAAGCAGCTTGCCTTGCGGATTGTCGACGTCGACCTCGACGTTGAGGGTGCGTGACGCCATGTCGATGGAATTGGAATTGCGGGCAACGCGTCCGGTGAATTGCTGGCCGGGGTATTCATCGAGCGTCAGCGTGGCGGTGTCGCCGTCGTGGATATCGGGCGCGTAGACTTCGGGAACGGCAACGAAAACACGCAGCTTGTTGATCGCGGCGATGCGGAAGAGGTCCTTGTGTTCGCTGGTGGTTGCGGCGTCGCCGGTGCCTGCATTGATGAGATCGCCGATGTCGGTGTTGCGCGCGGTGACGATGCCGGAGAACGGAGCGTAGACGCGCTCGAAGGATTGCATCTGCTGGAGGCGGCGCACGTTAGCCTCGGCCGCTTCGACCGAGGCGCGCTTGGCTTCGGCTCCGCTGGTGGCGACGTCCGTTTCCTGCTTCGAGACGGAGTCGCTCTTGAGGAGATTTTGGTAGCGCGTGGCAGTCACTTCGGCCAGGGCGAGATCGGCCTGCGCGCTCTTGAGGTCGGCTTGCGAAACCTGCAGCTGCTGGTCGACTTCGGGTGTTTCGATGATGGCCATGAGCTGCCCTTTAGAGACGTGTTGCCCGATATCGACGAAGAAGTTCTTGAGATAGCCGTTGGTGCGCGCGTAGATCGGGGTGTCGTCGAAGGCCTGCGTGTTGCCGGGCAGTTCGATCTCGGACGCGCTCCCGGTGACGGAAGGATGCGTGACGTTGACGGTGAGCTCGGCGTTTGCGCTGGTGGTTTGGGCCAGGTTGTGCTCGTCGGCGGAACGGGCGAGTATCCCCCAGACGATGCCGATGATGATGAGGACGGCCAAGGCGATGAGTGCAATCCAAGCGCCGCGCGAGATGCGATGAGGAGCGGCGAGGGCATGCGCGGGGTCCGGGTGCGAAGCGATGTGCGGCAATGGCGCGCTGCCGTAGCTGCTTGAGGGCGTTGTCATTTCGGTATTGATGTCAGTCGGCATGTGTATCTGTGGTCATTCTCCGCGCGGTCAAGCGGCGGCGTGGGTCTCACGGCGAGATTCGGGTGCGGGTTGAGGATGTTTGCCCCAGCCATGCAGCAAGGCGAAGACGGCGGGCACGAAGACCAGGGTTGCGACGGTCGCGAGCGAAAGGCCGCCGATAACGGCACGGCCGAGTGGCGCGTTCTGCTCGCCGCCCTCGCCCAGGCCGAGCGCCATCGGGATCATGCCAATGATCATAGCGAGTGCGGTCATCAGCACGGGGCGAAAGCGGGTGGCGCCGGCTTCAATGGCAGAGCGAAGGGCGTCGCCGGTTTCGTGCAGCCGATCCTTGGCGAAGGCGACGACGAGGATGGAGTTTGCGGTCGCCACGCCCATGCACATGATGGCTCCCATGAGCGCGGGAACGGACAGCGTCGTGTGCGAGAGGAACAGCAGCAGGATGATGCCGCCGATAGCTGCCGGCAGGGCGGTGATGATGATGAAGGGATCCAGCCAGGACTGGAAGTTCACCACGATCAGCAGATAGACCAGAACGATGGAGAAGACGAGGCCGAAGAGCAGGCCCGTGTAGGAGCTGCGCATCGTCTCCACCTGGCCGCGCATCGTGATGAAGTTGCCGCGCGAGAGTGCGGGCCGGTTCTGGTCGACGATGCGTTGCACATCGCGTGCGACGGCGCCGAGGTCGCGGTCCTGTACGGACGCGTAGATGTCGAGGGTGCGCCGGATGCCGTAGTGGGAGACGATGGGCACTTCAGACGAACGTGACATGCTGGCGACGTCAGCGAGGATCTCCGGACTTTTTGCACCGGGGGAGGTCATCGGAATGTTCTGCAGATCCTGCAGCGATTGAATGCGATACTGCGGGCTTTCTACGACCACGGGATAGAGCACGCCGTTACGCGGGTTCAGGAAGAACATCGGGCTGAGCTGGGAGGAGCCGGACAGGATGTTCAGCACCGAGGAGCCCACGTCCTTCTCGGTGTATCCGCCGTTTTGTGCCTTGGTGCGATCGACTTTCAGATTGATCACGGGGTAGTCGTCAGGCTGCTGAAGGCGAGCGTCGACAACGCCGGGAACCTGGCGGATCTGCTGGAGGATGTGGGTGGCCACCTTGCGGTTGCCGGCGTCATCCGTGCCGTCGATCTGGATGTCGAGCGGCGCGGGGAGGCCGAAGTTGAGGATCTGGGTGACGATGTCGGAGGGCAGGAAGTAGAACGTTGTCCCGGGGAATTCCTGCGGGAGTTTCTGGCGGAGGATGCGCACGAAGTCGGCCGTAGGGGTGTGCTTCTCCTTGAGCGAGACCATGATGTCGGCGTCGGCCGCGCCGAAGAGCCCGCTGGTGGCGTGCTGCGTGTTCATGACTGAGTAGGGCAGGCCGATGTTGTCGAGGATGTTGTCCATCTGGCCGGCCGGAATGATGGTGCGGATCTGGTCTTCGATCTCGTCGCACAGACGGGCGGTTTCTTCGATACGGGTGCCCGTCTTCGCGCGGATGTGCAGGATAAAGGTGCCGTTGTCGGACGACGGGAAGAAGTTCTGCCCGAGGAACGGAATGAGCAGCAGCGTGAGCGCGATGCAGCCGAGGAATACCGGGATGAAGATCTTCCGGCGGATGACAACGCGCTCGAGGATCATGCTGTAGCGGTCGCGTACGGTTTCGAAGCCACGCTCGAAGCCGCGCTGGAAGCGAGCGAGAATGTTGCGCGAGCGAGCTGCATGCTCGTCGTGCGCTTTGAGCAGGTACATCGCCATGGTGGGCACGAGCGTCTGCGACAGCACGAACGAGGCAAGAACGGCGAAGCAGGCGGCTTCAGCGAAAGGGACGAAGAGATAACGGGAGACGCCGGCCAGGAAGAACATCGGCACAAACACGATGCAGATACAGAGGGTGGCGACCAGAATCGGGACGGTGATCTGCGCGCAGCCCTCGAGGATGGCGCTGCGGAGGTCGTGGCCTTCCTCGAGATAGCGCTCGACGTTCTCGATGGTGACCGTGGCGTTGTCTACCAGAATTCCGACGGACAGAGACAAGCCGCCGAGGGTCATGATGTTGATGGTCTCGCCCAGAAAGCTCAGCAGAATGATGGACGTGAGTACCGATAACGGGATGGAGATCGCAATGATGAGGCTGGAACGCCATGATCCGAGAAAGAGCAGGATCATGAGGCCGGTGAGAGCGGCCGCGATGATGCCTTCGCGGACGACGCCGCTGATCGATCCGCGGACGAAGGTGGCCTGATTGGCGAGCGGCGTGATTTTCAGATTCGACGGAAGCGTGGATTCGACGCGCGGCAGCATCCCGAGCACGCCTTTGACGACGCTGAGCGTGGAGGCGGAGCCGCCCTTGAGCACCGTGATGAGCACGCCGCGGTGGCCATCCTGGCGCACGATGTTGGTCTGGGGGATGGAGCCGTCGGCGACGGACGCGACGTCGCGCACGTAGACCATCGCGCCATTCACCTGGCGAATGGGCAGATCGCCGAGCTCTTTGATGGCTTCCACGCTGCTGTTCAGGCGGATGTCGTACTCGGTTGAGCCGATCTTGGCGGTGCCGCCCGGCTCGACGACATTCTGCTGGGCGAGAGCGGTGAGGACGTCACTGGGCGCCAGACCCTTGGCCTGCAGCGCCTTGGGGTCGAGGTAGACCATGATCGAGCGCTGCTTGCCGCCGTAAGCGTTTGGAAGGACAGCGCCGGGCACGGTGACGAGCTGGGGGCGGATGAAGTTCGTCGCGTAATCGTTCAGTTGCTGTTCGGAAAGTCCCTTGCCGGAGACGCCGAGCTGCAGGATGGGAACGCTGGATGCAGAGAAGTTGATGATTTCCGGAGGCAGAATGCCGGGCGGAAGCTGGCGCAGCATGTACTGCGAAGCGGCGGAGACCTGGGCGTTGGCCGTATCGAGGGACGCGCCTTGCTGCAGATAAATCCTGATGATGGCCTGTCCGTTCAGCGTTGTGGATTCAATGTGCTGAACGTTGTCGACCAGGTTCGTGAGCGCCTTTTCGTAAGGAGTGGTGAGGCGTCCTTCGAGCTCCTCCGGGCTAAGGCCGGTGTACTGCCAGGCGACCGAGACGACAGGAATATTGATGTTGGGGAAGATGTCCGTGGGCGTGCGCATGACCACCACGGGCGCGGCGATGAGGATGAGAATCGCCAGCACGATGAAGGTGTAAGGCCTGTCCAGGGCCAGGCGCACGATCGACATTCATTGCTCCCGCGGGACAAAGCAGTCCCAGTTAAAAGGACATCATAGATTTGGTTTGGGACTCGCAGTTTCTTCCGGAGTGTTCTATCGGAAAAACCGATACAGTGGAGAGCCTATGGAACTGAGGCACTTGCGGTACTTCCAGGCGGTCGCGGAGCTGGGCAGCATGACAGCCGCGGCACGGCGGCTGTATGTGTCGCAGTCGGCGATCAGCGAGCAGATTCGGGACCTCGAGCAGGAGCTGGGATGCAGGCTGCTGGACCGCTCGGGCCGCAACCTGCAGTTAACTCCACAGGGGCAGGTGTTTCTGGGGGAGGCTCGTCGCACGCTGGAGGCGGCCCAACGGGCGATCGATGTGACCCGCAAGGCGGCGCATGGCGAGGTGGGCACGTTGGCGATCGGGTTCTTCCTGTGGGGAGCGGCGGGATTCTTTCCGAGGATCATTCGCGAGTTTCGGAAGCTGCGGCCGGGGATACGGTTGTCGCTGGTGGACATGCACGCCACTCAGCAGATTGGCGCGCTCGAAGCAGGCACGATTGACGTAGGGCTGACGCGGCCTCTGCAGCCGCCGCTGGATAAGGTGTTTCGCTCGGAGCTGCTGTTCCGCGATCCGGCGGTTGCGGTGATGCGGCCGGACCACCGGCTTGCGAACCAGACAGTGACGGTCCGGGATCTTGCAGAGGAGCGCCTGGTGCTTGCGGAGCGGCGCTCGAACTCGGAGTTCTTCGACAACATTGTGGCGATGTGTGCGGCGGAGGGATTCTCGCCGCAGATCGTGAACACGTCCGGCACGTGGTCCGGTGTGTTGACGCTGGTGGAAGCCGGCGAGGGAATCGCTCTGGTGCCTTCGGGCGTGAGGACGCTGCGGAGTCGGGGGCTGGTGTTTCGGCCTTTTGAAGGCGCGCTGTCGGCGGGATTGGCGGCGGTTTGGGATCCGCGACGGGAGGGGCCGGCCTTGCTGGAATTTCTGCGGCTGTGTCGCGAACATCGCGACCGTTTGCAGCATGGTGAGGCAAAGCTGGATTGAGGCGCGATGCAGTACTGCTCGATTAGGATGTCGCGTTTCAAATTTGTGGAGCTTTTTCCGCACGGTTTATCGCATAACGAGTGCTGAGCAAACCCCACCTTGCAAGCGGGGCGTCTATCGGCTTGAGGGTCGTGTGCGATTCCTCGGAAGGAGCAACGAATGACTGCGGCCGATGTGCTGGTTGAGAAGCTGATCGAGTGGGGCGTGGACACGATATTTGGCCTGCCTGGTGACGGCATCAACGGCGTGATGGAGGCGCTGCGCAAGCAGCAGAAGAAGATCCGGTTCATTCACGTGCGCCATGAGGAGTCGGCCGCGTTCATGGCGTGCGCGTATGCGAAGTTCACCGGAAGGCTCGGTGTATGCCTTGCGACCTCCGGGCCCGGCGGGATTCATCTGTTGAATGGGTTGTATGACGCCAAGATGGACCAGCAGCCGGTGCTCGCGATTACAGGCATGCAGTTTCGCGATCTGACCGGCACCTACTCGCAGCAGGATGTGGAGCTCGACAAGCTGTTTATGGACGTTGCCTGCTACAACGAGCGGATTATGACTGCACCGCACATGGAGCCGGTTGCGGACCTGGCGATTCGGTCGGCGATTGATAAGCGCGGCGTGGCTCACATTACGATCCCGATCGACGTGCAGATAGCGGACGTCGGCAAGCACGATCGCTCGGCACGCAATAAGCCGCACCATACCTCCACAGTGCGCGCCATCAGCGGGAATGTGCCTCCTGTGGACGATCTGAAGGCTGCGGCGAAAGTGATCAACGACGGCAAGCGGATTGCGATCCTCGCAGGGCAGGGCGCGCTGCATGCGAGCGATGAGCTGCTTCAGCTTGCGGAGCTGCTTGGGGCGCCGATCGTGAAGCCCCTGCTCGGCAAAGGGTGCGTTCCGGACGATTCGCCGTATACGACCGGCGGCATTGGTCTGCTGGGTACAGCGCCGAGTGAAGAGGTGTTGGAGAACTGCGACACGCTGATTATGGTCGGCACGTCGTATCCGTATATCGAGTACCTGCCGAAGCCGGGCGAGTGCAAATGTGTGCAGATCGACTCGAATGCGGACCGCATCGGATTGCGTTATGACGCTGAGGTGGGGCTCGTCGGCGACTCAAAGAAGACGCTGAAGATGCTGCTGCCGCATGCTGAAGCGCAACAGCTATCGGCGCTTCCTGGAGCGTGCGCAGAAGGGGATGAAGGACTGGCACAAGATCCTCGAGAGAGAGGGCACCGTCACGAGCATGCCGATGAAGCCGCAGGTCGTCGGGCTGGGAGCTTTCGAAGTACACGAAAGAGAATGCGATCATCGTGTCGGATTCCGGCACGAACACGACGGTGTGGGCGCGTTACATGATGGCGAAGAAGGGCCAGATGCACTCGTGCTCCGGCAACCTCGCGACCATGGCGTGCGGCATGCCGTATGCGATTGCGGCGCAGGTTGCGTATCCGGACCGGCAGGTGATTGCGGTCGTCGGCGACGGCGGATTCACGATGCTGATGGGCGAGATCATCACCGCAGTGGCGTATAAGCTGCCCATCAAATTCGTGATCATCAAGAACAACACGCTGGGGCAGATCAAGTGGGAGCAGATGGTGTTCGAGGGCAATCCGGAGTACCAGTGCGAGCTGTTCCCGATCGACTTTGTCGCGCTCGCGAAGGCGGTGGGCGCGAACGGCGTGCGCGTGGATGATCCGAAGACTGCGGGCGCAGCAGTTCCAGAAGGCGCTTGCGATGCCCGGGCCCGGTGATCATTGAAGCGGTTGTCGACCAGTACACGGCGATGCTGCCGGCGAAGATCACGCCGGAGCAGGCGGTGAAGTTCTCCGAGGCGCTGGTGAGAGGTGAGCCGAATCGCATGCGGATTGCGCTGACCGCGGCGAGTGATACGGTGCGGCAGGTGGTGTGAAGAGCGAGCTCATTGCTCTGTTCAGCCTCTCCGTCTTCACCTGTATGAGCGCACGATCGATGTCCTCTGACCCGAAGATCGCAGACACGACGGCGACCGCCTACACCATCCCGACGGATGCGCCGGAGGCGGATGGCACGTATGCGTGGGACAAGACCACGCTGGTCGTCGTGGAGATGAAGTGCGAAGGCGCCACGGGCCTGGGCTACACGTACACGCCACAAGACGGCGGCGCCGCTCGCTCGGGAGCTGATGAGGGAGCATGTGGAGGGCCGGAGTCCGTTTGATACAAACGCGCTGTTCTCGTCGATGCGGAAGGCGCAGCGCAACTACGGGCGCGACGGGATTGCCGCGACGGCGCTTTCGGCGATCGACATTGCGCTGTGGGATCTGAAGGCGAAGCTGCTGGGCAAGCCTCTGTGCAGCTGTCCTGGGGCAGATGCGCGATGGTGCGCCTGTGTATGGATCGGGCGGATTCACGACCTACACGGACGAGCAGCTTCGGGCGCAGCTCGGCGGATGGGCGGGCGAGGGATTCCGCGGGTGAAGATGAAGATCGGAACGCATCCGGAGGATGATCTGCGGCGCGTGAAGGTGGCGCGCGAGGCGATCGGCGAAAGACACAGAGCTATTCGTTGATGCGAATGGAGCGTACTCGCGCAAGCAGGCGCTCGAGTTTGCGGAGCGGTTTGTCGACGAGTACAACGTGACGTGGTTCGAGGAGCCGGTGAGCTCGGATGATCTTGCGGGACTGCAGCTGATCCGCGACCGTGCGCCGGCGGGAATGGACATCGCGGCCGGCGAGTACGGCTGGACGGCGATGTACCTGCGCAACATGATCGAGGCGGAGGCGGTGGATGTGATCCAGGCCGATGCGACGCGCTGCGGCGGGGTTACCGGATTTATGGATGCTGCGGCGCTGGCGGATGCGCATCCGCTGCCGCTTTCGGCGCACTGCGGGCCTTCGGTGCATCTGCATCTCGCGTGCGCGGCGCGGCCGCTGCGGCATGTCGAGTACTTCCACGATCATGTGCGGATCGAAAGCATGCTGTTCGATGGATTTCGCGCGGCGAAGAATGGCGTGATGTATCCGGATCTTACGCGGCCGGGAATGGGACTGGAGTTCAAGCGCGCAGATGCGGAGCGGTATCGCGATGCTGTGTGAACTGATGAGGAGCGAGCGCGCGATGAAACTGCCGGACACGTCGCCGCGCGCGCTGCTGGCAGCTGCTGCCGAAACCAGTGCGCGGGCCGGCCGAGAACGCGCTCGATCATATTCAGCACGGCTGCTTTCAGCGCTCGATGGCGCTGCTGGTCGCGGGCAGCAGCCTGGTCAGCACGCTTGAGGTCGGCTACGAGCACTACAGGGGCAGCTACTCGAACCCGGTGATGTACACGCCGGTGATGCTCGGCGCGCGCGCTGACGGCTGCATCGACTGCCGGCGTCTTCAGCCGGCGCGCGGCCAAAACATGGATGCGCTGGCTCAGTTACATCACGCTGGTGGATGGAGCGATCGGCTTCTGCTTCCATATTCGCGGCGTGGCGCGCAAGCCGGGCGGATGGCGCATGCCGGTCACGAACGTCGTCATGGGGCCGCCGCTGTTTGCGCCGCTGCTGTTCGGCACGAGCGCGTATCTCGGCGTGATTGCGTCCTATCTGCAGCGCGAGGAGGATTCGACCGTCTGGCGGCGTCCGAAGCCGCGTCATGGAGCTGACGTCACGCTTTCGCCGCAGGCGACTTCCGCGAGGACATTCGCACCGGAAGATTTCAGAAGCACCTGTGCGTTGTTGCCGCGGTGTGGACGGTGTGCTCCGGAATGGAGAGCTGGTACTCGCACTACAAGGACAACTTCAAATACAAGGTGCAGTGGTCGCCGGTGCTGCTGACGCCGCTGATGCTTGCTGGCGACGCTGGGCGCGCTCAAGAGCAAGCGCGTCGCGAACACGCTGCTGCCGGCCGTTTCCGCAGTGCTGATGCTGGATGGCGTGATTGGGTTCGGGTATCACATCCGCGGGATTCTGCGGCGGCCGGCGGGGAAGAAGAAGCCGCTCTACAACATCCTTTACGGACCGCCGATCTTCGCGCCGCTGCTGTTTGCGGCGTGCGGCATGCTCGGGCATGATGGCGTACCTGATGCGGCGGGAGCGTTGAGCATGGCAGACGAACGACAGAGAACGCATGCCGTGTACGGATCCGGCGACTGGAGCGGCCGCTGCCGCAAGCGCGAGCAGCCCGGCTACTATCCGGGCTTCAGCACGCTGAGCCAGAAGCGCTACTGGGATGCGGCGACGCGGCATGTTGTCGAGGAGCGCGTGTCGCGGCAGAAGCCGATCCGCTTCTTCACGCCGGAAGAGGCGCGCACGATGGAGGCCGTCGTCGACCGCATCCTGCCGCAGGACGACCGCACGGATGAGCGGCGCATCCCGATTCTGCCTGGGATCGACGAGCGCTGTATCGAGGACCGGCTCGATGGCTACCGATTCGAAGACATGCCGCCGGACCAGGAGGCGTATCGCATCGGGCTGCGGGCGTTCGAAGCAGATGGCGCAGACGCTGCACGGCCGCAGCTTCCATCGAGCTCAGCGTGCGCGAGCAGGAGGAGATTCTGAAGTCCATCCACGATGGAAAGCCGCAGGCGGCGCAGGAGATATGGAAGCAGATGAATATCGAGCGCTTCTGGACGCTGCTCGTGACCGATGTCGTGTCGGTCTACTACGCGCACCCCTGGGCGTGGGATGAGATCGGCTTCGGCGGCCCGGCGTATCCGCGCGGCTACATGCGGCTGGAAGAGGGCGAGCCCGAGCCATGGGAGGTGGACGAGCAGCGTTATGAGTGGATGCGCCGGCCGATTCGATCGCGATGCGGAGGAGTCGCGCGGCGAAGGCATGCGCAGCAGGCGCACCAGGGACAGGAAGGCACACATTGAGTCTGTTTGAGCACAATGCGCCGCTCGGTGGGGCTTTCGAGAAGCCGAAGGACGACGTGCATCGCCTTGGGCCCGATGCAGCAGATCAAGATTCCGCCGCGCCGTTTCAAGGACAGCGATCTGATCGACTTCGCGATCGTCGGCGTGGGCTCCGCGGGCGGCGTGCTGCTGCAGCGGCTGGCGCGCGCAGGGTTCAAGGTGGTCGGCTTCGAGGCGGGGCCGTTCTGGGATACGGAGCGCGATTGGGTCTCCGACGAGAACGGATCGCACAAACTCTACTGGAACGATCTGCGCATCACAGGCGGCGAGCATCCGCTCGCGCTCGGCGCGAACAACAGCGGCAAGGGCGTGGGCGGAGGATCCGTCCACTGGGCTGCGTTTGTGCCGCGCTTCCATCCGTCGGATTTCGAGGTGTACACGCGCGACGGCGTCGGCGCGGACTGGCCGATCACCTACGAGGACATCGAGCCGTACTACGAACTGCTCGAGCAGGAGATTCCGGTCGCCGGGCCGGCGTGGTATCCGTGGGGCAAGCCGCACGGACATCCGTATGCGCCGCATCCGATGGGCGGCGTCGGCGATGCGCTGATCGAAGGCTGCACGAAGCTTGGAATTCGCGTGAGCGCGGGCGGCCCGGTCGCGATTCTCTCGGCCTCGCACGGCGATCGCCCGCACTGCATCTATCGCGGCTTCTGCATTCAGGGCTGCAAGGTGGGCGCGAAGGCTTCGACGCTGATCACGCATGTGCCGGACGCGATCAACAACGGCGCGGAGATTCGCGACAACTGCATGGTCGCGCGCGTCTCGATGGGCAAGGATGGCCGCACGGACGGCGTCGTCTACTTCGACTCGGAAGGCAAGGAGCACTTTCAGCGCGCACGCGCGGTCATCGTCTGCGGATATGCGATCGAGACACCGCGGCTGCTGCTGAACTCAGCGTGTCCGGGGCATGAGGGCGGCCTGGCGAACTCCTCCGGCACCCTGGGCAAGTACCTGATGGCGCAGGCGGGCAATGTGATCCTGGGACGGTTCGAGGATCTCGTGCGGATGTACAAGGCGCCGCCCGCGCACGCGCTCACGGAGGAGTTCTACGAGACGGATCCGAAGCGCGACTTCGCGCGCGGCTTCGCAGTGCAGACCGTCGGTCCGCTGCCGATTGCGTTCGCCAAGCAGATGATGGCCGCCAAGGGCGTGTGGGGATGGGGCATGCGCCGCAACATGATGGACTACAACCACTGGTGCGCGTTCGGCCTGCTCGGCGAGATTCTGCCGTGGGAGGACAATCGCATCGAGCTCGCCGACGGCCGCGATGGCCGGCAGGACGCGCGCGATCGCTTCGGCTTGCCCGTCGCGCAGGTCACCTTCACGCTCAATGACAACGATAAGAAGCTGATCGAGTTCGGCAAGAACAAGACGATGGAGATCATGTGGGCTGCCGGCGCGGTGGAGGTTGTGCAGGAGTCGCGCTACGCGCATCTGGTCGGCGCGTGCCGCATGAGCAAGACGCCGGAACGCGGCGTGTGCGACAAGTTCGGCCGCACGTGGGACGTGCCGAATCTGTTTGTGATGGATGGATCGGTGATGCCGACGCAGGGCTCGGCAAATCCGGGGCTGACGATTCAGGCGCTTGCCGCGCGCACGGCGGACTACCTGATCATCGCAGAATGAGGCGATCTTCACGAGCGACCGCCGGGACATGACCGAGCCTCCGTGCCGGCACTCGCTGGCGCCGCCCGGCACGTTCACGCGCGGGATTCCACACCTTCGCTGAGTTGCGCTGAGAAGCTGCTCGGTACGGTGGTAACGATGCCGGAAGACGGTTGCGAGCATGCGCTCGATCGCGAACGCGATTGGTGAGCCGTCCCAACACCCCGCCGAAAGGGAGCTCGTACTCAACGGTATCGATCAGGAGCGTGCCCGGTTGGCCGGTCTGCTCGGAGTCCATGGGCTGCACGCGATGGCATTGCCGCCAATAACGGAACGGCCCTTCAATCTGGCGGTCGCAAAAGCGCTCGTTCCAGTGAAAGTCTTCGATCACTGCGACCCAGGAGACACGAACAGGGGCAAGCGGGGTTGGACGAAAGCTGAGCGTGACGCGGGTTCCCGTGCCTGCAGCTACGGCGACGTAAGGGTTCGCCGGTGTGCTATCGATAGGTGGGCGAAGCTCGATCTCTTCAAGGCGCGTCGCCTGCCACCGCGGCTGCAGCTTCGGGAGATTGGACGGGTTCGCGAAAAACGCGAAGACGAAATCTACGGGATGCGGCAGCCACTGAGCCGTCCGAAATCTGTACCGCATGCGACGCCTCCGTGCGCTGCCAAAGGATATCGCATGAAACGCTGAAATTTTGCAGGGTCGAGTTTTCGATTTCTGCGACTTTCAGTGTCATTTCACCGCACGTTGCTGTGAGAGAAGGCGGGGGACAGCGCGGTTTCTGCGCCGTCCCCTTGCGTGCCTCAGGGCATGAGCACGGAATCGATCACCTGAATGACGCCGTTCGATTGGTAGACATTGGCGGTGGTGATCCATGCAGAACCACCTTTGTCGTCGGTGATCTTGATCTTGCCGCCGTCCATCGTCAAGGTGAGGTCATCGCCTTCCACTGTCTTCAGCTTCAGCGATGCCATGGTTTGCCTTGATCTCATGCATCAGCTTGCCGGTGCTGTAGGTACCGGGCACAACGTGATACGTGAGGACCTTGGTGAGCGTCTCCTTGTTCTCCGGCTTCACCAGGTTGTCGACCGTGCCGGGCGGCAGCTTCGCGAAGGCGTCGTCCGTGGGAGCGAAGACGGTAAACGGTCCGGGGCTATTCAGCGTGTCGACGAGGCCGGCCGCTTTCACCGCGGCAACCAGCGTCTTGTGAATCGGCGAGTTCACCGCGTTCTGCACGATGGTCTTATTCGCGAACATGGGCGCGCCGCCCACATCCGGGTCCTTCATTTGTGCGGAGCCGGTGAGGCACGCTGCTGCGAGAGTCACGGCCGTCATCGAGGCGAGCAAAGTCCTGATCATTTTCGTCATTATTTTTCCTTCGTTCGAGATTCTGGAGTCTCGTTCTCGTGCGGCCGCAGTCGAGAACGTCCATCTTTACTACGGCCGCGGGGCCACTCTGGATTGCGAAACACTCATCGGACGAAAGAATCCGGTTGGCTGCCCCGCCGTTGACAAAGCGATGCGAGGCTCTTCAACTGAGAGCGGAAAGGAAACTTTGCCGGCCAGAATCGACACCGACGTGCAGACAGCTACAACCTGCGAAGCCGCTCAGGTCCGGGCAGGGGATCCGAAGACTCGGGCCGAACATAACCGCGGTCTACTGCTGATCGGCCTCTTCAAGCTGAGCAAGGCGACGCTTTCAGTTGCGCTTGGCGTCGGTGCATTGAAGCTTCTGCATCATGACTTTCCAGTCGTCGTCCTGCACGTCACGGACGCACTTCGGATCGATCCCGAAAGCCAGCTGGTGGGCCTGCTGATGTCCAAGGCGGATCTGGTCGGCGCGAAGCAACTTCGCCATTTCAGCTTTCTCACCTTTGGCTACGCGGTCCTGTGCCTGATTGAGGGTACCGGGCTGGTGCTGGAAAAGCGCTGGGCGGAGTACTTCACCGTCACGCTCACGACGCTCGCGCTGCCGTGGGAGTGCTATCGAGCTCTATAAGGAGTGGACGACGGTGCGGATCGCGCTCCTGATCATCAATCTTGCAGTGCTGGCGTTACCTGGTGTGGCTGCTCCGGCGCGAGCACCGGGCCCGACGCCATGCGCGAACATGTCTAAGCGCGCGTGTCTCGAATGGCGTACTTTCGCCTAAATTTCGCTATCCCAACATGGCCCATTCGGGCAAGTGAGCATCTGGTTAAGACTCGCCGAGGAAAACACCATATGTAGGGGCGTCGAGGTTCGACCGCGCAATATGCCCCGTTTTCCACAAAACGCGAGGAAAACTTCGGCCCAACTCACAAATTAGGCCTTTACACGCGCGGTTCGCGGCTGCACGATGAGTGGAGTTGAGTGGTCAAAAGTAGAAAAAAGAGGAACAACGAAGCAATTCTGACCTCCTTGAGTTTACTTTTCCCCAGCTTTCACCAGAGGTACCAGTTGAGGTTCGGGCATGTTTCGGGGCAATCATCCAGCGCGGGTCGACGAGAAGGGCCGGTTGAAGGTCCCGTCGGAGTTCAAGGCCGCGTTGGAGGCCCAGGGCCGCGAGTGCTTCATCACAAGCCGGGACGGACAGCGGGCCGAGATCCACTCGATCAAGGACTGGGAGCAGATTGAAGAGTCGCTGGCGAAACTGCCGGCCAGCGCGGCAAAGAGGAGGTTTCTCGATGCGACGAACTACTACGGGCAGGTGGTCAGGATGGACGACCAGGGGCGGTTGCTGATTCCGCAGCTGCTGCGCGAAGCGGCAAGCCTGGTTGGAGATGTTGCGGTGATGGGCATCGAGAAGAGATTGGTTGTGGCGAACGATGCAAGGCTCAGGGCTCAGATCACCGAGAATCCGGCCACGGACGAGGACATCGAGTCGCTGGGAGTGGTTGGGTTGTAAGTTTCAAGTCCCTCAGTGGGACGCATGAGGCGGGAGCAGATGGATACACCGCAGCATGTACCGGTTCTTTTAGAAGAGAGTCTCGAATTTCTCGCTGTGCACCCCGGCGGCGTCTACGCAGACGCAACGCTCGGGCTCGGCGGACACTCCGCGGAGATTGCGCGGAGGCTCGGAGCGAACGGCAAGTTGATCGCGTTCGATCGCGACCCGGAGGCGATGAGCAAGGCGCAGGCAAGGCTCGCGGCAGTAGCCGAAGAGCTCGGCAGCGAAATGCCGGCGGTTGAGTACATCAGCCGGCCGTTCTCGGAGATCGCGGAAGTGATCGCACCGGGAACGCTCGACGGCCTGCTGGCCGATTTCGGCGTCAGCAGTCTGCAGCTCGATGAGGCGCACAGAGGATTCAGTTTTCGGGCCGAAGGGCCGCTGGACATGCGGATGGATCCGCGCAGCGGTTTGACGGCCGAACAAGTGGTAAATCAGGCAGACGAAGAAGAGCTCGCCAACCTGATTTACGAATTCGGAGAGGAAAGGAGGTCGCGGAGAATCGCCAGAGCTATTGTGCGGGCGCGGCCGATATCGACAACAGCAGAGCTTGCTCGCGTCGTTTCGGCCGTTGCCCCGCCAATAAAAACTGAGCGCGGCAGAAGCCCGATTCATCCGGCGACCAGAACCTTTCAAGCGCTCCGAATTCGTGTGAACGATGAACTGCAGGAGATCCAATCGCTGCTCAAAAGCGCGGGATCGCTGCTGAAGCCGGGCGGAAGGCTGGTGCTGATCAGCTTTCACTCCCTCGAGGACCGGCTGGTAAAGGATGCGCTGCGAGACGGCGCAAAGGCAGGCCGGTACGAGCTGCTGACGAAGAAACCGGTCGTGGCAACGGAGGAGGAATCGCTCCGGAACCCACGATCACGCAGCGCAAAATTGCGCGCTGCACAAAAAGTTTGAGTTCGGGCCGGGGTTGTCCTGCCGTGCTTTCAGGCGAAAGACAACCGTAGTAAAAAGCCCCTTCCTCATCCGCAACCCCGGCCCGGGAAGCTTCACGCGGATGTGGAAAAGGCAGTGGAATTGCAGTGCAAAAGTAACGTTACTCTGAAAGGAGGCGGGCGATGGCGACGATGGCGATAGCAGGTCAAGGGATGGAGCAGATGCAGGCGCGGCGCACGCACACGCGCACCGTCAGCATCGCGGAGCGCAATCGCGCGCTCGTGGAAGCGCAGCGCGCTCGCCGCCGCGGGCCTACTCCGGAGATGTTTTTCACCAAGCACATCGATAACACGCGCCTGGTGAAAGCCGACGATCCCGACCGTCACCGCGAGATGCGCCTGTTCACGATGGTGATGACGCTGCGTATTCGCGCTCACAATGACCTACGTTTGGCAGCACTTCTCGGCGATCGAGGTCGGATACAAGGTTGAAGCGCAGAAACAGCAGGTCGAGCAACTGCGCGAGCAAAACCACCAGCTGCGTCTTTCTGAAGCGCAGCTCAGCGATCCAGGCCGCATCGACACGATTGCAAAGCAGCTTGGACTCAACACACCGCTTCCCGGACAGGTTGTTCGTCCTGATGGTTCAGGCGGTGTCGCGCCCGTTCTTGCACAGGCGCAGAAGCCCAGTTTCGGAACAGTTCAGTAGCATCTGCTATCTAGCGACGCGCATAGCAAGTCTCACTGGAGTTCGCTCCCACCCAACAGGAATCCGATTCATGAAGTCTTCGCCACGTCAGACGATGACCGCGCCCATCCGGCGGGTCCGTTTCGTCTACGTGGCGTTCTTCTTCTGCTTCTGGGCCGCAGCGATTGGGCTTCGGCTCTTCTGGCTGCAGGTCGTTCGCCACAGCGAATTCGTCGAGCGCGCGATGCGCCAGCAGCAGCGAACGTTCGAGGTCGCTCCGCGCCGGGGCGTGCTCTACGATCGCAATCTGCGCGAGCTCGCGATGACCGTGCTGGTCGACAGCATCTACGCTGTGCCGAGCGAACTTGGCGAGAATCGGCCGAGTGATGCAGCGCTGCTCGCGAAAATCGTCCATTCTGATCCGCTCGACCACTACACGACACAGCAGCAGATGCTCGCGCGGTTCAACGACTCGCGCAACTTCGCCTGGGTTGCGCGCAAGGTCACGCCGGACGTCGCCGACCGCGTCCGGGAGCTGAACCTCAAGGGCATCTACTTCCAGAAAGAGTTCAAGCGCTTCTATCCTGACGCTGATCTTGCCGCGCATGTGCTCGGGTATGTCGGGACCGACGACAACGGGCTTGGCGGCCTCGAGCGTGAGTTCGATGACGAGCTGCACGGAGTTCCCGGCCACAAGCTCACCGCGGTAGACGCGAAGCGGCACGTGATGGGGTCCGAAGAGAGCGATCCGCTTCCAGGCGAGAATCTCGTGCTCTCGATCGACGCGAACATCCAGTACATGGCGGAGCGCGCTCTGGACGCAGCAGGTGCAAAAGCTCAAGGCACTGCACGGCACCATCGTCGTGCAGGATCCGCACACGGGCCAGATCCTCGCGCTCGCTGTGTCGCCGCGCTTCAATCCCAATGATTCGCGCCACATGGACGCGAGCGATCTGACTGATCTCGCGGTCAGCGACATCTATGAGCCCGGCTCGACGTTCAAGCTCGTCACCTACTCTGCTGCGCTGGACGGCGCTGGTGTGCAGCCCACCGACCTGGTCGATTGCCAGGGCGGACAGATGACGATGTACGGCCGCACGCTGCATGACGACAAGTCCGATCACCTCGGCGTCGTCACGGTGAAGGCAGGCGCTTGAGCACTCGTCCGACGTCGGCGCGGCGAAGATGGCGCTCAAGCTCGGCCCCGACAAGTTCTACAAGTACATGCGTGCGTTCGGGTTCGGCGACCGCACGGGTATCGAGCTGCCCAGCGAAACGCGCGGCCTGCTGCGTCCGCCGCGGAAGTGGGGATCGACGTCAGCATCCTGTCGCTCGCGATCGGGCAGGAGATCGGCGTCACTCCGATTCAGCTCGTCACGATGGTGTCGTCGATCGCGAACGGTGGCGAGTACATCCCGCCGCACATCCTGCTGCAGTCGAGCGATGAGCTGAAAGGCGATCCGCGCCTGAAGCCGGAGCCTTTCCGTCCGGCGTTCCAGCTTCCGGCGAACCTGCCCGACGGCTCGCACCGTGTCATCACCGAAATGACCTCTGCGAAAATGCGCGCGATGATGCAGGGAATCGTCATCGAGGGAACCGGTAAGTTTGCGCAGTTGAACGGCTACAGCTCAGCCGGCAAGACCGGAACAGCCGAGAAGATCGATCCCGCGACCCACACCTACTCGCACACGAAGCTCGTCGCCAGCTTCGCCGGGTTCGCTCCAGTCAGCGATCCGGCGATCGCGATCGCGGTGGTCATCGATACACCGACAGCCGGCGGAGAAGATATGCACTACGGCGGCGCCGCCAGCGCTCCCGTGTTCGCCGAGGTTGCGCAGCAGGTGCTTGAGTATCTCGGCGTGCCGCACGATCAGCCGCTCAAGACGAAGCAGCAGATGCAGCAGATCGCCGCCAAGGTTGAGCCCGACGATGTGCCCGACGAGAACGCAGATCTGACCGCGATGTTCGACGAGATCAACAGCCTGCCTGCGGACGATCCGCTGCGCCAGCCCGCGACCGCGGCAGCGATGCAGCAGAATGTGATTGCAGACGAGCGCGCATCGGCCGCCGCGGCCAGCGCACCACCGCCGAAGAAGGGAATCCTTGGACTGCCGAGCAAGGTCCTCTCCGCGTTTCACGCGAACGGCGACACCACGTCCGTGATCTCGGAGGGAAGCGCGCGACACACAGCCGCTCACGCTTCCACGCGTTGACCCGACAGTTCAGCCGCGCGGTAACGGAGCCGTGGTGGTCGACGCAGGCAAGCGCGTCGCGGTGCCGGAGTTCCGTGGTTCCGCGCTGCGGAGTGTGGTGGAGAGGTGCGACGAACCTCGGGCCTTCGCGTGGAGACGCTCGGCAGCGGTCTCGCTCGCGACCAGATGCCGGCCGCCGGCACCATGGTGCCTCCCGGAACCGAGATCGTTGTGCGCTTCGCGCGCTGAGTACGTCACTTCATTCGAGGCGGGAACGATGAGATGGAGCGACATCACCGCGGAGCTTCGGTCGCAAAAGATTGGCGGCCGCGATGACGTGGAGATTCGCGGCGTGCAGTACGACTCGCGCCGCGTTGGCCCTGGTGACGTCTTCGTCGCAATGCGTGGCGGATCCACGGACGGCAATCGGTTCGTCGACGCCGCGCTGCAGCAACGGCGCCGCGGCAATCGTGACCGACTCCGCCGAAGTGTTCGATCAACTCGCACACATCGCATCCGGAACTCCCGATTGCGCTCGTCGAACACGGGCGTCGCGCGCTTGCGGAGGTCAGCGCTGTAGTCTTCGGCCATCCGGAACGCAAGCTGAAGCTCAGCGCCGTCACGGGCACGAACGGCAAAACCACAACAACATTTCTGCTCGAACAGCTCCTCGCGAGCGTCGGCCGCAAGAGCGTTCTCCTCGGCACAATCGAGACCCACATCGCCGGCGAGGTTCGCCCGACAGAGCACACGACGCCGGAGAGCCGCGACATCTATGCTGTCTTTGCTGAAGGCGTTGCGGCCGGCTGCACCGAAGCCGTGATGGAGATGAGCTCGCACGCCCTCGATCAGGAGCGCGTCTGGGGCTTGCCCGTTGACATCGCGATCTTCACGAACCTGACTCAGGATCACCTCGACTTCCACGGGACGATGGGCGCCTATGCGCGTGCGAAAGCGAGGCTCTTCGAGGGCGTCGGCGCACCAGCGCCACGTGTCGCCGTTATTAACGAGGACGACGAGTACGCATCACAGATGCGCGACGCATTCCGCGGGCATGAGCTGATGACCTACAGCATGAACGGCTACGGCTCACACCGCGCGCTGAACGTCCAGCTAGCTGTCGGCGACACTCGCTTCGACTTCGCCACGCCGAACGGAACGATCGCGATCCGATCCCCACTCAGCGGCCGCGTGAACGTCTACAACCTGCTCGCCGCGATGTGCGCCGCACTCTCCCGCGGCCTCACACTAGATGAGATCGCCCGCGCCACTCCTACGCTGAAGCAGGTCCCCGGCCGCTTCGAAGTCGTGCCCGGCTCTGACGTCGCAGGATTCAGCGTGATCGTCGATTACGCCCACACGGACGACGCTCTCCGCAACCTCATCAGCCTCGCGCGCGAAAGCGTCGGCGCGCACAACGGCCGCGTCATCACTCTCTTCGGTTGCGGCGGCGACCGCGACCGAACCAAGCGTCCGAAGATGGGCCGCGCCGCCGCCGAAGAAAGCGACCTCGTCATTATCACCAGCGACAACCCCCGTACCGAGCAACCCTCCGCGATCATCGACGAGATCCTTCCGGGCGTTCGCAGCACCAACACGCCCTCTCTCGTCGAGCCAGACCGCCGCGCGGCAATCGAACTCGCCATCCGGGCCGCCAAGCCCGGCGACATCGTTCTGCTCGCCGGAAAGGGACATGAAAAGGTACAGGTCTTCGCCAACGGCTCAGTTCCATTCGATGATGTAGCAGAGGCCTCACGAGTCCTCCAAGAACTCAACGAGGTGCGCGCTTGATCCTGACCCTGGGACAGATTGCCGAATGGATTCACGCGGAAGGTGACTTCGACCCGAGCCTTACCGCTACGGGCTACTCGATCGATTCCCGCACGATCAAGACCGACGATCTCTTCTTTGCCGTGCGCGGCGAACGCATGGACGGCCATGATTACGTCGTTGATGCGCTGACGAACGGCGCCGTGGCTGCGGTCGTCAGCAGCCACTGGCCGATTCCTCAGAACGTTGACCAGTCGAAGCTGCTCCGCGTCCACGACGAAGATCCCGACAACGTTCTGCACTCGATGCAGCAACTCGCGAATCGCGTGCGCCGCGTATGGGCAGGCCGCGTGATCGGCGTCACCGGGTCCGCCGGAAAGACCACGACGAAGGAGTGCATCGCCTCCGTTTTGTCGAAGAAGTTCGAGATACTGAAGACCACCGGCAATCTCAACAACCATTTCGGCGTGCCGCTACAACTGCTTCGCCTGGAGCCGCAGCACGAAGTCGCGGTGCTTGAGATGGGCATGAACCACGCCGGCGAGATCACCGCGCTAGCCAAGATCGCGGAGCCGAACTGGGCCGTCGTCTCGAACGTCGCACCCGTGCACCTTGAGTTCTTTCCCGACGGCATCGCCGGCATCGCGCGCGCGAAGTACGAGCTGGTCGAATCCCTGCCGTCCGACGGATACGCCATCCTCAACGCCGACGACGAACGTGTCGCCGCGTTCGCCCGCGGCCTTGGCGAGCGGGCGCTGCTCTACGGCACAGACCCCCGCGCCTATGTGCAGGCCGAAGAGATCCGCGACGAGGGGCTCGACGGCACACATTTCGTACTCTCCGTCGAACAGCTTCGCCGCGACGTTCACCTGCACCTCATCGGCCGGCATAACGTGCTCAACGCGCTTGCTGCAATCAGCGCCGGTCTGCTCAGCGACATCGACATCGACACGTGCGTCGCTGCCGTTGAGGAGATGCGGCCCACCGACAAGCGCGGCCGCGTTCTCGACTTCCGCGGCGCGCGCCTGATCGACGACACCTACAACTCCAACCCGCGCGCGCTTGCTTCGATGGTGGAAGCGCTTCGTCATACGGCGGCAACACGCCGCTTCGTCGTCGCCGGTGAGATGCTCGAGCTCGGTCCCGACGGGCCGGCACTTCACCGCGCATCCGGCGAGCACATGACAGGGATCGACGCTGTCATCGGCGTTCGAGGGTTAGCCGTCCGAAATCGTCGACGGTGCGCGCTCGCAGGGCGTCACCGCCGAGTTCGTCGAGAGTCCCGGCGAGGCGGGCGTGTGGCTCGAGCAGAACCTGCGCAAGGGTGATGTCGTGCTGCTCAAAGGCTCGCGCGGCGTGCACCTGGAGCGCGCACTTGAGGCACTCCAGCAATAAGCGGTCCGCGCAGGGAACGAGCTTGGTTCGCCGCCGGTCTCAGCCATGTTTTACGCAGGCCTGCAGCGTAAGATAGCCACGGACCCCATCGCGCGCGAGGCGGCTTCTTGCTCTATTGGCTGCTCTATCAGAAGCTCTTTCCATATTTCCGGTACTTCCGGATATTCCGCTACGTCACGTTCCGCTGCGTATTTGCGAGCCTGACGGCGCTGCTTATCGGCTTGCTGATCGGCCCCTTCGTCATTGAGCGCCTGCGCCAGTTCCAGATCGCGCAATATATCCGCGAAGAAGGTCCGCAGAGCCATCAGAAGAAGGGTGGCACGCCCACCATGGGCGGCGTGCTCATCTGCATCTCCATCCTCGTCCCGACGCTGCTCTGGAGCGATCTTTCCAATCCGTTCGTCTGGCTCGTGATGTTCGCGACCATTGCATTCGCAGCCATCGGCTTTGCGGACGACTACACCAAGGTGGCGAAGAAGCGGAACCTCGGCCTCACGTCGCTTCAGAAGCTGCTGCTGCAGTTCATCGTCAGCGCGACGATCGCGGTCGCGCTTATCGTTCTCCAGGGGCAGGGCTTTTACTCCACCCGTTTGGTGGTGCCGTTCATCAAGCACTTCCGGCCCAACCTGATGATCGACAGTCTCCTGCACGTGCCGCACGCCTGGCCATTGGCGTTCATTCCATTCGTCCTGTTCGTGATGCTTGTCATCACGGGATCCAGCAACGCGGTCAATCTCACCGATGGTCTCGACGGGCTCGCAATCGGCTGCACAATCATCGCCGCGGGGGCGCTCACAGTCCTCACCTACGTCAGCGGCCACGTCGTCTTCGCGGATTATCTCGAACTGCAGCGCATGCCCGCCATCAGCGAGCTCACCGTGTTCTGCGGAGCGATGGTGGGCGCGAGCATCGGGTTCCTCTGGTACAACGCGCACCCGGCCGAGGTCTTCATGGGCGACGTCGGCTCGCTCGCGCTCGGCGGCGCCATTGCCACAGTCGCGGTCTGCATCAAGCAGGAGCTTCTGCTTCCGTTCATCGGCGGCGTCTTCATTCTCGAAGCCGTCAGCGTCATGCTGCAGGTCGGCAGCTACAAGCTGCGCGGCGGCAAGCGAATCTTCCGCATGGCGCCGCTGCACCACCACTTCGAACTCGGCGGCTGGTCGGAGTCGAAGGTCATCACGCGCTTCTGGATCATGGCGCTGGTGTTTGCGCTGTTTGCGTTGACGACGCTGAAGCTGCGATAAACGAGGACAGCTTCGAACACTCATGGAACTCAAGAACAAACGCGTACTCGTAGTCGGTCTCGGCAAGAGCGGGATCGCCGCCGCCCGCTTCCTCAAGGCGCGCGGAGCGCAGGTAACGGTCAGCGATATCCGCCCGGCGGGCCTAATCTCTGAACTTCCCGCACTCCTCGATGCCGGCATCATGGTCGAGACCGGCAGCCATGGATTGCTGACGTTTCGTCGGCAGGACCTGATCGTCGTCTCACCCGGTGTGCCGCTGGATACGCCGGAGCTGTCAACTGTGCGCGCGCTCGGAATTCCGATCGTCGGCGAGCTGGAACTCGGCGTGCAGTTCCTCGAGGGCCAGATCGTCGCGATCACCGGATCGAACGGCAAGACCACAACGACGACGCTCATCGGCGAAATCCTGAAGGCGAGTGGCCGGCCGACTTTGGTTGGCGGCAACATCGGGCGGCCGGTCGTTGACATGCTCGCGGAAGCAACGAGCGAAAGCTGGAGTGTGCTCGAGGTCTCGAGCTTCCAGCTGGAAACAATCGAGACCTTCCGGCCAAAAATTGCGCTGGTGCTGAACATCACTCCGGATCATCTCGATCGCCACGGCAGCTTCGAGGCATACGCCGCCGCCAAGACGCGCATCACCGAGAACCAGACAGCCGAAGACTTCCTCATCCTGAACGCCGAAGACGAGCCGACGAAACTGGTCGCAGCAAAGACGAAGGCGCAGGTCTACTGGTTCAGTCCTCGCCGGCAGGTAAAACAGGGCGCATTTGTACACGGCGAGAGCATTCTCTTCCGTGCCAAAGAAGGTGGCGAGGTCGAGCCGGTCATGCCGGTCAGCGAGATTCCGCTCGCCGGCGCGCACAATGTCGAAAACGTCCTCGCGGCGGTTTGCGCGGCCCGCCTAGCTGGCGTGCACGCGCAAACAATCCGCGAGGCAGTCGCAGGGTTCCGTGCCGTCGAACATCGCCTCGAATTCGTGCGCGAACTTAATGGCGTGCGCTGGTTCAACGACTCGAAAGCGACGAACGTTGATGCGACCACCAAGGCGGTCGAAGCGTTCCCCGGTGGGATCTGGCTGATCCTCGGCGGCAAGGATAAGGATTCGGACTATAGCACGCTGTCGCCGCTGCTGCGGTCGCGCGTGAAGGCGGTTATCACCATTGGTTCGGCGGCGGAAAAGATCGAGGCGCATCTCGCGGGTGTCGTGAAGATAGAGAGAGCGGAGACCATCGAGCGGGCGGTCGCCTGGGCTCGCAAGCAGGCGAAATCAGGCGATGTAGTGCTGCTCGCGCCGGCGTGCTCCAGCTTCGACCAGTTTGAGAACTACGAGCATCGCGGGCGTGTCTTCAAGGAACTGGTGCGCGCACTGGAGTAGAGCGGGGAAATGGCAAAGCGCGTTGGCGTAGACAAGTGGTTGTTTGGCACGGTGATTCTGCTCGTGCTGTTTGGGTTGGTGTGCGTGTTCTCGGCGTCGGCCGTGATGGCCAAAGCCACGATGGGATCGCCGTACGCGTTCGTTGTCAGGCAGGCGATCTGGGCCGGATTCGGAATCGTCGCGCTGTTCGGCCTGATGCGCGTGGATTATCGCAAGTACAACAACCCGCGGCTCATCTTTCCGATGATGGCGCTCACCGGGCTGATGCTGCTGGGCGTGTTCGCATGGCGCAGCATGAACGGAGCGCATCGCTGGCTGCACCTCGGGCCTGCGTCGCTGCAGCCTTCGGAGATTGCCAAGCCGGTCATCGTCTTCTTTCTGGCATGGTTCCTGCAGACGCGCATTCATGCGATCGACAGCTTGAAGGAGACCATTCTGCCGGCGGTCATTCCTCCGCTGGTATATGTTTTGCTCATTCTGCAGGAGCCTGATCTCGGCACGGCCCTGGTGTGCGCGGCGATCGTGATGCTGATGTTGTACCTGGCGGGGATGCAGTTGAAATGGATTGGTCTGGCGATCCTGGCAGCGGCTCCGGTGATGTATTACAAGCTGTTTCATGTGGCGTTCCGCGCCGCGCGCATGAAGGCGTTCCTGAATCCTGAGGCCGATCCGAGGGGTGCCGGCTTCCACATCATGCAGTCGCTGATTGCGGTGGGAACGGGAGGCATCCAGGGGCGCGGCCTGATGGAAGGCGTGCAGAAGCTGTTCTTCCTCCCGGAGCCTCATACCGACTTTATCTTCGCCAACATCTGCGAAGAGCTTGGTTTGATTGGAGCGCTGTGCGTCCTGGCGGCGTTCTGCATCCTCGGGTATCGCGGCTTGCGCGCGGCATTCCTTTCGACCGATCCGTTTGCGCGGTTCCTTGCATTCGGGCTGACCACTGCGATTCTGGTGCAGGCGTTCTTCAACATGAGCGTCGTGATAGCGCTGCTGCCAACGAAGGGCATTCCGCTGCCGTTCATCTCCTCCGGTGGGACAAGTGTGTTTGTGACGCTCGCCTGCATGGGCGTGCTGCTGAACGTCACGCGCGAGATTGACTGATGCAGCAAGTCAGCGAGTCAGCGGGTCAGCAAGCCAGCGACAAACTGCGGGTGGTGATTGCGGGTGGGGGTACCGGCGGGCATGTGGTGCCTGCGCTGGCGATTGGGCGCGAGTTGCGGGATAAGCACGGGGCGGAGCTGCTGTTCATCGGCACGGCGAGAGGGCTGGAGACGAAGCTGGTGCCGGAGGCGGGGTTCCGGCTGGAGCTGGTGCGCTCGGGCCAGCTGAAGAACGTGAGCCTGAAGACTCGGCTGAAGACGATGGGCGATCTGCCGCTCGGCATTGTGCATTGCATGCGGCTGCTGCGGCAGTTTCGGCCGCAGGTGGTCGTTGGTGTTGGTGGGTATGCGAGCGGGCCGGCGATGATTGCGGCGGTGTTGAAGCGGATTCCGACGCTCGCGTATGAGCCGAATGCAGTGCCTGGGGTGACGAACAAGCTGCTGGGCAAGCGCGTGAGCGCGGCGGCCGTGAACTTCGCCGCGACGGTGAAGTTCTTTCGCAACGCCGAGGTGACGGGCGTTCCGGTGCGGCCCGAGATATTTGACCTGGCGGCGCGGCCGGCGGGGGCGGGGCCGTCTGGCCTCGCGGCTCCGCGGCTGCTGGTGACGGCGGGGAGCCAGGGGGCGGGGGTGTTCAACGACGTGATGCCGAGGATCCTGCCGGGGCTGCTGCGGCAGGTGCCGGGGTTGACCGTGGTGCATCAGGCGGGGGCGCGGCACGTGGAGGCCACGCGGGAGGCGTTCCGGGCGAGCGGGGTGGATGCCAGCCGGTGGAGGGTGGAGGCGTTCCTGACGGACATGCCGGCGGAGTATGGGGCGGCGGACGTGGTGCTGGCGCGCTCGGGGAGTACGGTGGCGGAGCTGTGTGCGGCGGGCAAGCCGTCGGTGCTGGTGCCGTTTCCGCAGGCGGCGGATGACCATCAGCGGAAGAATGCGGAGGTGCTGGCGAGTGCGGGCGCGGCGGTGATGTTGCTGCAGCGGGACGCGACGCCGGAGGTGCTGGAGCGGACGCTGGTGCAGCTGCTCTCGGATGGCACGCGGCGGCGGCGGATGGCTGAGGCGGCGAAGGGGCTGGCGCGGCCAGGAGCTCTGGAGCGGATTGCGGGGATGGTGCTGCGGCTGGCCGGGGGTACCCACCCCCTCCCCCCCGGGTTTAGGGTGAATCTTTGGAATCAGCAAGTTCCGGGACAGGTGTGGCTGCAAAATATTGATTCCAGAGATTTAGGCCACAAAATCTCTGGAATGAAGAATTTAGCAGGGTTTGGGCGGTGTTCGGCCGAGTTTGCGGTGCAATCGTGGCAAAAAGCAAAAGGCCGCGCGTATGCGCAGCCCTGTTGGTTGATCTCTATGTCTTTATTATAGCAAGTTGAGTGAAATTGCCCTGCAGGTATATCCGGTTTGTTTTGTGCAGGTTAGGTGTATGGGGGGCTTGACAAGGATTTCCTGTGGAAATGTTGGGCTGGGCCTTGGGGTGAGCGGGCGCTGTGGGCGTGGCGGGGACAAGGAAAAGGCCGGGAGGGTCGCTCCCGGCCTTTGTTTTTCAGGGTGATTTAGCGGTGTCCGCCGCCGCCGTGTGCTGATCCTCCACCCCCGCCGCCGCCGTGCGATCCGCCGCCGGAGGGGGCGCTGCGTGGGGCCGGGGCTGGGGCTGACCCGCCGTGGTAGCCGCCGCTCGGCGGAGCGTTGTAGTGAGGGGCCCCGCCGCCGTTGTAAGCGCCGCGGTTTCCGCCGTTATAGGCAGGGGCCTGATGGTTGAATCCGGGCTGGGCGCCGGAGTTGCCGCGGTTTGCGAAGCCCTGGTTGCCGCGATTGGCGAAGCCGGGATTGCCGTGGAAGCCTTCGGCTCCGTGCACTACGACTGCGCCGTGCTCCCCGGAGAAGGCGCGGGCGTGTGCGAATTCTGCGGGCGGGTGGGCGTTGAAGGCTACGCCGCCGGGACGGCCGTCGAAGCCGGAGACGCGGCGCTCATAAAAGTTGCCGTGGAAGTGCTCGGGGAAGTGGCCGTAGGCGCGGTTGTACCAGAAGTGACCGCCGTTCCAGTAGCCGCCGTAGAAGCCAACGCCGAAGTAGCCGAACCCGTAGTTGATGCCGCCGTAGTAGCCGACGGTCCTGCCCCAGTAGCCGGGGTGCCAGAAGTATGCGCTGTCGCCCCATCCCCACCATCCGGGAGTCCAAAGGGCTCCCATGTAGGGCGGTTCGACCCAGGCGCCATCGACCCAGTAGTAGCCGTCCGGGCCCCAGGCCCAGTAGCCGGGGGTCCAGATGTAGCCGTCGCCGGGGCAGATGGGCTGGGCGTAGACGGGGATGGCGGGCGGCGCGATGCCGACGGAGACGAAGACGGCGGCGTGGGCCTGCGTTGCGGGCGCGGCGATAAGTGCAGCGGCAGCGAGAGTGGCGCCTGCGAAAAGTGTGCGTAGTGTGCGTGCGATGTTCATGCGTGCCCCTTCAGGTTCACCTCGAGTCCGCTCCAATATATGGCTAAGAGCGGTTTTCGGGAATTGCCCGAGAGAGTTCCGGTTGGTTTTGTCGCGATCCGGACTCGGTTGATTAGACACACGTCGAAGGGATTTTGTTGCGGGACAGGAGCGGGGGTGAGTCCCTGAGACTCTCTAGACTAGAAACTTCTTCATCGGATCCCAGTAGTGTGCGTACCACCCGGCTGCGAGGTGCTCACCGGTACCGGAAGGGAAGCCGGCGTGATCGAAAACGAGCTTCGTTCCCGAGCCGTCACGCGATATAGCGAAGCTGGGTGGCGGCGTCACTGAGCAACTCGATTTGTTGGAACTGCCCGGGATCAGTGAGTGCGCGATAGACGCGATGAGGTTCGGCGGTGAAGAAGACCTCCTGATGGATGGAATCAGCGGTGTGGAGTACAGCCGCTTGGCTGTGGAGTACGAGGACACCGTGCGACCCATACCCCAGTACCCCTCCATGAAGGAGGCGATGAAGGTCGCGGACTCGAGATCGCCCGAGACCCCAGAGGAGTTGTCTCCTTCGAAGAAGATCGCTTCTCGGCCAGCGAGGCTAGCGAGACCATGATGTCGGTCTCGAAGTCGGACCGCCACCTGGTGAACTGGTCCTCGGGCGGATGCTGGCGACCATGCCGAGGTAGTCGCTGCCCTTCTCGATCGTCGCGATGTCGATGACGATGTCCTTGCGGAGCGTAGGCCACGAGTGCGTGGCATGCTTCGTGCACCGCTACGGAGTGCCGTTCTCGTTCGATGTATTCGACGTCTTCGGGTGGCCCAAGGTCTTTCCGATGCTTGGCCGCGATGACGTCCTGCCACTTGATGACGTCCCGGCTGTTCCTGATCGCATTGATCAGCGACTCGTTAACGAGGTCTTTGATCGTCGCACCGGTGGCGTACGGCGTGATCGTTGCCAGCTTGTCGATCTCCTCGGGGGTCAAGTCGTTGTGGACCTTCGAGAGGTAGCCCTGGTAGGTGCGGATCCTGCCAGCCTTGGACGGGTAGCCGACCTTGTAGATACGGTCGATTCGACCCGGTCGGAGCAGCGCCTCGTCGAGCGACTGCGGCATGTTGGTCGCCATCATGACGAGAATTCGGTACTTCGGCGGTTGCTTTGGTGCGACGCCGAGAACTCGGCGAACGAAACGGTTCATGAAGCCGCGCGGCTTGGAGAGACCGGAGAGCTCGGAGAGCAGCGACTGCAGCGTGCCCATGGCCGCCGCCGCCCATCATGCCGCCCATCATCTCTTGCTGCGCCGGGCGTCCGGCTGGTCAGATATGGCCGCATGGAGTTCTGGAACATCTCCGCCGGTGTCGCTCGGACAGGTAGTTGACCCCGTGGCAGCGCGCGGTCGGTGAACGCGCCGGGCTGGCGGCCCCTGGCCGCCGCCGGCCCGCCCGAGGCTGCTGCACCACGGTTCCCGAGCGAGTCGGCCTCGTCGAAGAACACCACCACGCCGCCATAGCGGATGGCGAGCTTTCGAAGCTTTCTGAACAGGCTCTTGACCTTCAAGATGCCGACGCCCATGAACATGTTGATGAACGCGCCCGGGTCGACGAATACAAACGGATTGTCGGTCTCGCCCGCCACTGCCTCGGCCATCAGCGTCTTCCCGGTTCCTGGCGGTCCCCAGAGCAGAATGCCGCCGGGAACATAGCCTCCCCGCTCTTCGATCGGCTCCGGGTCCTTTAGGAACATGATGTTCTCTTTCACCCGCTCAACCACTGGTCTTGGCCCCAGACATCGGAGAACCTGGTCTTGACGTCGTCGGGGTAGTAGACGTCGACCCCACCTCGGGAGAGGAACCAGAAGATGCCGAGGAACTGGAACACGACGAACAGCAGCGTGACCACGACCTGCAGGACGAACGGCAGGACATGCCAGATGAGCTCGGGCGCACGGAGCAGAGCCAGTACCGGGGTGGTATGGATGATCTTGCCGGTCACCACGGCGATGATGGCGATCCAGACCACCCAGGTCGCCACCCGCCAGATCCGGAACCGGGACCAGTCCGAGATCCGGCGGTGGGTCATCCGCTCGAACCCGCCGAACACGGTCGTCGTCCAGAACCGGTAATACCGGCGCGAGTGCTCGCTGATAAGGAAGTGAATCTGGCGGATGACCTCTAGGCCGCCCAGGACGAAGACCCACCAGCCGGAGTGAACCTCGATCCGCATGGCGTCCATGAACCCGGCGATCGGGTCGTTGGCCATGACCGACCAGACCAGCACGAACCAGAGCAGGACCAGCAGAAGCAGGAACTTGATCCGGTCCCAGAGAGCCAGTGGCTTGCGGGTAGGCCGGTCGTCGTCGCGTGGCCTGCCGCCGGGCGGCGAGAGCCCTTCGGTGTCGGCGGTGGCGGCCTGAGCCTTGCTCATCCTTGGCTCCTGACGGTAAACGACGACATCACGTCGTTGATCTGGGTCCGGTCATCGCTGTAGCAGCTGGTTGTGCAGTGCAGCACCAGAAGATAAACGACGGTCTGGTCAGCGTTGGTGAGGGCGATCTCGTCGAAGGTGTCCGTGACGCCGCCGGTGTAGGTGTAGTCATAGGTCTCCCGGACCCCGTGCACGCCCTGGCCGGGCGTGAGCACCTGATCCCGGATCTGCTTGAAATCAGTGAACGGGGGGTTTTCCGCGGCTAGTTCCTGCCGGGCCGTCGAGGTCACGGGCAGGAACGAATCGCGCAGGGAGTCATAGGACAGCGAGGAGCTGCCGGTGGAGCTGAGGTCCCCGACTTCCGCGAAGACGAACGGGTGTGTGGCGCTGAAGGAGAAGAAGTCGCCGGCCGAGGGCTTGGTGCCGCCCTCATAGGCCACCGTCCAGCCAGAACCTGCGCTGCCCGTCGCGGACTTCAGCTCCGAATTCAGCGCCGACGCGCCGATCGCGTGCCAGCCGTTCGGGACCTTGAAATAGGTATTCTGGCCGGAGTTTGCCACATAGGTGTAAGCGGGCGCGCCACATCCGGCCAGGACGGCCCCGAGGAGGATGGCGAGGCAACCCCCGACGAGGCCCTGTGTGACGCGGTGGGCCTGACTCGCCAAGAGGTGCGACCTCCACGTAGGACTACGTAGTGCCAATTATGACGCCTTCGTACGCAATGGTACAGGCCGCCGACCGGGCCTGATTCGGCCTGGCAACCGCAATAGCAATGAGTGTGATCCTGATTCCATCCCGTGCTCAACGTTAAACCACCGGCGCGGCGTGGTGGCTATGGCCCGTCGCCGGCCGCCTGCTAGCGTGCGCCTTCATCGCCATCGATGTCGGGGAAATCAAGAAAGGCGCACCGATGACAGCACCAGAGATCCAGCTTGAGATCGAGCGGACCCGTGAACGTCTCGGGGAGACGGTCGACGAACTGGCTTCCCGCGCGGACGTCAAGGCCCGGGCTCGTGACAAGGCTGCCGAAATCACGGCCCAGGCCCAGGCCAAGGCGACTGAGCTGTCCGGCCGGGTGCGCGGCAGCCAGGTCGTGCAGCGCCGCTGGCCGCTTGCCGTGGCGGTCGGCGTTGTGGCGGTCGGCGCGGTGGCCGTCCGCCGCTGGCGGCGCGGCTGACCTGCGCTGGCCCGCTGGGCCCGGCGTTAAGGTCGGTCATGGACCTGATCCGCAGCGTTGGGCTGTTCACCGCGGCCGGCCTGGCCGAGATCGGCGGCGGTTACCTGGTCTGGCGCTGGCTGCGCGAAGGATCGCCGTGGCCGGTCGGCCTGGCGGGCGCGGCCATCCTGGTCGTGTACGGCATCATCCCGACCTTCCAGTCCAGCGCGGACTTCGGCCGGGTCTACGCCGCCTACGGCGGGGTGTTCGTGATCATGAGCCTGCTCTGGGGCTGGGGGCTGGACGGGCGCCGCCCGGACGGCTACGACTGGCTGGGGGCGGCCATCGTGGCAGCGGGCGTGGCCGTGATCTTCTTCAGCCCGCGGCACTGAGCCCAGGCACGCCGATCCGTCCAGGACACTGGACGGATGATCACGAATACTCCTTACCCGCAGGACCCGCGGGATCCGCTCGGGCTGGCCAGCGACGCCCCGCTGCTGGCCGCCTGGCTGGACTGGACCGGGCGGGCCGAGGCCGGGCAGCTCAACCCGATGACCACGCCAGGCCACAAATACCGCCTGGACCTGGTCGGCCAGGTAGTGGCCGGGGACGCGCCGCTGTACGGCGCGCTGGACGCGATCAAGCACGCCGACCAGCTGCGCACCGAGGTCGAGGGCCGGGCGGCCACGCTGTGGGGAGCCGACTGGTGCCGCTTCTCGGTGGCCGGGTCAACCCACGGTAATCAGGCGTTCTGCCTGGCCATCGGCCAGCCCGGCCAGGAAGTGATCATCACCCGCACCCTGCACCGGTCACTGCTGCTCGGCCTGGTGATGGCGGGGCTGCGGCCGGTCTGGGTCCGGCCCGAGGTCGACCCGGGTTCCGGCCTGCCCGCCGCGGTGGCGGTGCAGACGGTCGAGGACGCCCTGGCCGCGCATCCCGGTGCCTGCGGGGTGATCCTGGGCGACCCGTCCTACATCGGCACTACCGGCGACCTGGCTGGCCATGCCCGCGTCGCGCACGCGGCCGGGGTGCCGCTCATCGTGGACGCGGCCTGGGCCGCCTATCTGGGCTTTCATCCGGACCTGCCGGCCCACGCCATCGCGGCAGGCGCGGATGCCATGGTGACCAGCGCGCACAAGACGCTGCCCGCCTACACCCAGGGCGCGATCGTGCTGGCCCGGACCGAGCGGCTGGACGTAACCCGGCTGGAGCGGGCGTTCGACGCGACCCACACCACCAGCCCAGCCGGGTCCATCATGGCCAGCATCGATGCGGCCCGGGCGCTGCTGGCCCGGGACGGGGAGCAGCTATGCGGCCGGCTGCTGCGCGGCGTGGCCGCGGCCCGTAAGCGGCTCCGTGAGGTGCCCGGGATCGACGTGCTGGACGGGCCCGGCGTGGACCCGGCCAAGCTGGTGGTGCTGCTGGCCGGGACCGGCGCGCATGGCGGCCAGGTCGAGGCGGATCTGATTGCGGCGGGTATGCCGGTCGAGATGGGCGATCGGGACACCATTGTCCCGATCGTGACCATGGCCGACGACGAAGACCGGATCGCCCGCTTCACCGAAGAGCTGATCGCCTCGGTGGAGCGGCGCCGTGGCCGCCCGCGCCGTCCGGCCGCCACCGCCGCATGGACGGTACGGCCGCAGACGGTGCTGGCGCCGCGGGAGGCCTTCTTCGCGCCGAACGAGACGGTTGCAGCCGACGCTGCCGTCGGCCGGATCAGCGCGGAGCTGGTGGCTCCCTACCCGCCCGGCGTCCCGGTGCTGGCGCCGGGCGAGCTGATCACGGCCGAGGCACTCGCGGCGCTACGTGAGGTCGCTGCCGACGGAGGCCGGATCGCTTACGCGGCTGACCCCACCCTCGGCACCTTCCAGGTCGTCACCGGCTGACGCGTCTGCGGTGACCGCGCCCGCGGCGGTGACGGCGGCCACCGGGGCCGCCGCGGCGGACGCGGCCCCGGTGGCCTGACCGTGCTCTTCGTGCACGTACCGGCGGCCACGCAGGAGCGACGCCAGGGCCGCGACGAGGCAGGCCGCGATGGCGAAGTCGAACGCGATGTCCAGTCCGTGCTGGAACGGGGCGGAGATCAGCGACGGGAAGAAGGTGTGCCCAGTCAGGTAGGCGGCGTGGCTGGCGGGCAGCTTGTTCAGCGCCGATCCGAGCAGCATCTGGATCGGGTTGTAGCCGAGCAGCGCGGCGAACATGATCGACACCGGCGGCAGCGCGGCCAGCTTGGCCGCATCGGCCGCGGGCACACCCTGGGCGATCAGCCCGTGGTTGAGCGTCGAGGGCAGGGACGAGGCCAGGCCCAGGATGATCAGCGTGAAGAAGATGCCGATGGACAGCACCATGGCCGAGTTCTGGAACGTGGCGCTCATGCCCGCGCCGACACCGCGGCGCTCCGGCGGCAGGCTATTCATGATCCCGGCCCGGTTCGGCGAGGCGAACAGGCCCATGCCGATGCCGTTCATGAGCAGGATCAGCGCGAACTGCCAGTAGGTGAAGTTGACCGGCAGCAGCTCGAGCAGGACGAACGAGGCCGCCGCCACCAGCATGCCGCCGGTGGCGAAGGGCCGGGCGCCGAACCGGTCGGACAGCCAGCCGGACGCGGGCCCGGCGATCAGGAAGCCGACGGTCAGCGGCAGCATGGCGATGCCGGCCCACAGCGGGGTCCGCTCGAAGCTGTAGCCGTGAATCGGCAGGTAGATGCCCTGTAGCCAGATGATGAGGATGAACATCAGGCCGCCGCGGCCCAGGCCGGACAGCAGGCTGGCCAGGTTGCCCGCGGTGAACGGGCGGATCTTGAACAGCGCCAGCCGGAACATTGGCTCGGCCACCCGGGTCTCGATCACGCAGAAAGCGATCAGCACGGCCAGGCCGCCGAAGATGAGCGAAAGCACCAGCGGGCTGGTCCAGCCCATGGTGTGGCCGCCGTAGGGCTGGATGCCGTAGGTGATGCCGACCAGGACCGCGATCAGGCCGGCCGCGAAGGTCAGGTTGCCCCACCAGTCCAGCTTGGCCGGCCGACGTACGCCCAGCTCGCGCAGCTTCAGGTAGGACCAGATGGCACCGAGGACACCGAACGGCACCGAGACCAGGAACACGTACCGCCAGCTGATCGGGCCGAGAATGCCGCCCAGGACCAAGCCGATGAACGAGCCGGCGATGGCGGCCACCTGGTTCAGGCCCAGCGCCAGCCCGCGCTCGGTGGAGGGGAAGGCGTCGGTCAAGATGGCGCTGGAGTTGGCCATGAGCATGGCCCCGCCGACCGCCTGCAAGATCCGCATCCCGATCAGATACCAGGCCGCTGCCGTCCCGTTCAGCCAGGTCACCGACAGCATGACGGAGAAGATCGCGAAGATGGCGAAGCCGAGGTTGAACATCCGGACCCGGCCGAAGATGTCACCCAGCCGCCCGAAGCTGACCACCAGCACAGCCGTCACGACCAGATACCCCATCAGCAGCCAGAGCAGCAAGGTGGTGTTGCCCGCCTGCAGCGGATTGACCCCGATACCGCGGAAGATATCCGGCAGTGCGATCAGCATGATGGAGGAGTTGATGGTGGCCATCAGCATGCCCAGCGTGGTGTTGGACAGCGCGATCCACTTGTAACGCGGCCCTATGCCCGTGTCGCGTCCCACCTCGTGCTTGGCCGGGCTGTGGTGCAGCAGATGGCCGGTGTGGTGGCCTTCGTGCTTGCCGTGCCCGTTGAGCTGAGCGTGGCCGTTACGCGGGGCGTGGGCCGTCTCCGCGTATTGCGGATGGGGTGATGCAGACGGCACGTGCGGTTCCTCCCAGAGCGACAGACCTGCGGCGCGATCCCTGCTTTTGCCTGGTGGACAGCCACCGGGACCGGCGCGCATATTTAGTTG
Organism: uncultured Acidobacteriaceae bacterium; assembly: GCA_963777205.1. Lineage (GTDB taxonomy): Bacteria > Acidobacteriota > Terriglobia > Terriglobales > Acidobacteriaceae > Granulicella. The sequence goes on from CAVZPQ010000001.1 coordinate 1,660,906, forward strand.
CTTGCTAACAACCAAATTATCAGGTGATGTGTTCCCGTCTAGGCCGGCCCGTCGGTAACAAGGTGATACGGCCCGCGGGCGTTAGCCGGCAGCGGTTCCGAGCGCGGCCCGGACCGGGTCGTAGTCCAGCCAGGTATCCCGCAGGAACTCCCGCCAGCGCAGGTCGTGACCGGCCCGCTTGATCCGGAAGTAAACGGCGCGCCGCACCGCCCGCGAGGTGTTCCCGCCGATGTTGTGGCCGAGCAGGTAGTGCGCGAGTACCAGGTCACCGGCCCGGCCGGTGACCTGCTTGGGCCCGGGCAGATCCACTGGCGGGTACCCAGCGGCGGTGGTGAAGGCGTCCGGGCCATGCGCGCGGAAGTATGCCGCGTGAGTTAGGTGGGTGCCCGGCCAGACCCAGAGGTTGCCTGCATCCGGGATGGGCTGGCCAGACATCAGGACGCCGGCGAGCAGCGTGAACGTGCCCGGTCGCCCGCTGGCATCGGGCGGGTAGCCATCGATATGAGGCCGGCCTGGCCGATGCGGGAACGGCGGGATGTTGAGCGCGACCTGCACCTGGTCTGGTGGTTCCAGGGTGCCCGGTCCGGTGAGTTCCTCAGCCAGGCCGAGCGCTGGGCTTTCGGTGAGCAGCGCGGTCAGGGCTGGCCACCGCGCAGCCGGGCGGAAATAGTGATGCGGCCCTCGCGTGCCGGGATCGGGCGGCTCGCGTTCGGTCAGCTCGTCGATCATGTCCGACGCTGCGGCCACCACTGCCGCAGGCACGGCTCCTGGCAGCACCAGGTATCCACGAATGGCGAATTCCGTCCGCTGCGCCTGCGTCAGCACACACCGCACCGTAGACCCGCCCTGGACGGCCCCGCGAACCATTTTTGGCCCAGACTGCCGGGACGATGGCCGCCGGCCAGCGACATGAGAAGCGCCGTCCATCGCGTCAGAACGCGATGAACGGCGCTTTCAGTGCCTTCAGCGGAGCATTACGCGGCCCGGCTGGCCCTTCTCGGCCGCCCGGCTCCGCCGCCAGCGCGCGAGCCATGGCCCGCACGCTGGGGCCGTCTGGCATCCCGGCCCTGGCTGTCGTCGTGCGCCTGGCCGCTGGCCCGGCGCCGGCCAGCGTAACGAGTCTGGCTGTCGTTCTGCGGCTGGGCGGCGTTCCGGCCCCGGCCACCGCCCGCCCCCTGGCTGCGCTCCCCGGTTAGGCCTCGCTCCCCGGCGTTCCTGGTGTCATAAGCCTGGTCCCGGGTCTGGCTGCCGCTCCGGCGCGGGCCGCTATCCCGGGCCGGGCTGGCATCCCGGGCCGGGCTGATGTCCCGGGCCGGGGTGGCGTCCCACGTGGAGCCGGCGCTGGTGGTGCTGTAGCTTCTGGGCTGACGGTATGACCGCGCCTGGTCAAAGCCGGCGCCATCGCGGCCGGCGCCGTCGCGACCTGAGGCGGCACGGGATCGCTTGGCCGCCCGGCCAACCCTGCTCGGCCGGCCAGGCCGGGTGGGACGGTCGGAGCTTTCCGGGCGCACCCGCACGGGTGCCTCCGGCACTGGCGTGCCGGAGGTGGCGATTTCCCGGACCACGTCATGGCCGGACCCGACGTCGTGCCGGATTGCGGTCACGCCCGCTTCGGCGTGCAGCTTCTCCAGCTCGCGAAGCTGGGCGTGCTCCACGAGCGCCACGACCAGCCCGGTGTTTCCGGCCCGCGCCGTCCGGCCCGAACGGTGCAGGTAGTCCTTGGAGTCGTTCGGCGGGTCGAACTGGACCACCAGGTCGACGTCGTCCACGTGGATACCGCGCGCGGCGACGTTGGTCGCGACCAGAACGCGGGGGTGCCCGGCGGTGAACCCGTCCAGGGCGCGCTGCCGCTGGCTCTGGTTGCGGTCACCGTGGATGGCGGCCGCATCGACGCCCGCCCGGGAGAACTGCTTGGCCAGCCGGTCGGCGCCGTGCTTGGTCCGGACAAAGAACAGGGTGCGGCCGGGGCGCCCGGCGATCTCAGTCGCGACGGGCAGCTTGTCCTGCGCGGCCATGACCAGGACCTGATGTTCGGCCGGCGCGGCGTCCCCTTCCGGGGCGACCGCGTGCAGGGCAGGGTCGGTGATGTAGGTGGTCACCAGGCGGCTGACGGCGCGGTCCAGGGTGGCGGAGAAGAACATCCGCTGCCCGCCGGCCGGGGTGGCGTCCAGGATCCGGGTGACCGCGGGCATGAAGCCGAGGTCGGCCATGTGATCCGCCTCGTCGAGGACGGCGATCTCGACGCCGTCCAGCGTGCAGGCGTGGCGCTCCATCAGGTCGATGAGCCGCCCGGGGGTGGCTACCACGACGTCGATGTCGCGCACCTTGGTGATCTGCCGGCCGATCGGCACGCCGCCATAAACGGTGGTGATGCTGACGCCGACGCGGCGGCCGAGCGGGGTCAGCACGTCGGCCACCTGCTGGGCCAGTTCCCTGGTCGGGACCAGGATCAGGCCGCGGGGCGCCTTCTCGCGCTGCGCGGCATGGTCAGCGGCCAGCCGGTTCAGCAGCGGGAGGCCGAAGGCTAGCGTCTTGCCAGATCCGGTCTGGGCGCGGCCGAGCAGGTTACGTCCGGCCAGCGCGTCCGGCAGGGCACGGGTCTGAATGGCGAACGGCTCATGGATGTCGCCGGCGGCCAGCGCGCTGACCAGCCGCGGGTCCAGGCCAAGGTCGGCGAACGAGGTGGCGTCCGGCGGCGGGGTCGCCGCCGCCGCATCCAGGGCGAGATCAAGCTCGTCACGCTGGCTGCGGGGTGGGGCGACCTGCTCGCGGCGGGGGCCACTCGGCCGGCCCCGACGGCCACCCTGGCGGTAGCGGTCGGCGGACGCGCGCGGACGCCGTGAAGTGTGCGGCATGCGGTAAGACTCTCCATTGCTGGTTCGGGGGCCGCATGCTGGTAGATCGTCAACGGCTAATCGACCCGGACGGCTTGCGCAGCGGCCGGCGGGCGGCGCGCCCGCGGCAGTGGCGGTCGGAACCGCCCACGTATCAAAGGCTATCAGCTGGCCAGCTATTCCCCTGGGGTCCCGTCATCATGGGCCCGGTCGCACAACTCGTCCAGTTGCCGGGTCGCGCTGGCGGCGTCATCGGCGAGCACCGTGACCAGCACGGTGTCCTCCGCCACCAGCTGGGCCACGGCCAGCGGGGATGCCACCACGGTGCGTGGCCGTCCGCTCAGGCCAGCCAGCAGCGCGCTGGCCAGCACGCGGCGGCCCGCCACCAGCGTGCGCCCGGCGAAAGCGTCGGCCAGATTCACGAACTGCCGGAACAGCGGACGGCCCACCCGCGTCACGTCCCAGCGCAGTGTGGCCTGCCCCGGAGGCTCACCGGTCCGGCCGAGCACAATCAGCTCCCGCCATTGCGCTGCCGCGCCCGCGCCGAGTGCCAGCTCGACCCGGACATCGACCCGGCTGCCCTGGCAGACGATCAGCGGTCCGGGTTCGGCGTCCAGCCGGGCTCCGTCACCTATCTCCGCCCGGACGGACAGCATCGCGGCGCCGCCACCGCTTCGGCCCTGGGCCAGGTGAGAGCCGGTGGCGCGCAGCACGGCCCGTGCGCCTGGCTTCAGGCGCAGGCACAGCGCCAGGTCGTCGCCGGGCAGCGGGCAGGCCGCCGTCCCGACCAGCCGCAGCTCGCAGCGCTCTGGGTTCCCCCCGTGCACCTGCCGCAGGGTCAGCGGCGGCGCGCAGGCCAGCTCGCCCAGCACCCCACCGGGCTCGATGACTGCAGTGGTCCGGGCGATCACTCGGTGGTCACAGGCCCGCGCGTACCCACGCGGCGACATCGGAGGCGAGCGGATCGGCGGCCAGCGACGTGAACAGCACCGGCCGCCCGTGGCGCACCGCGGCCGCGTCCCGCGCCATGACCCCCAGGTCGGCCCCGACCAGTTCGGCCAGGTCGGTCTTGTTGATCACCAGCAGGTCCGACCGGGTCACCCCGGGGCCGCCCTTGCGGGGCACCTTGTCCCCGCCGGCCACGTCGATGACGAAGATCTGCCGGTGCACCAGCCCGTAGGAGAACGTGGCGGTCAGGTTGTCCCCGCCGCTCTCGACCAGGATCAGGTCCAGGCCCGGGTGGTCGGCCTCGAGCTGCTCGACCGCGTCCAGGTTGGCGCTGATGTCGTCGCGGATGGCGGTGTGCGGGCACGCTCCGGTCTGCACCGCCCGGATCCGCTCGTCCGGCAGGACCCCGGCCCGGCGCAGGAAATCCGCGTCCTCGGTGGTGTAGATGTCGTTGGTCACGACCCCGATGACCAGCTCGCTGGCCAGCCGCCGGCACAGCGCGGCGACCAGCGCGGTCTTCCCGCTGCCGACGGGCCCGCCGATGCCGACCCGGGGCACGCCGCCCGCCATGCCCGGCGCCAGCTCGTCATGGTGATGATGGTGATGCGGTTCTTCAGGACGCAAACAGACGCACCTCCGCGGTGAGATGGAAGTCGGCCAGCAGGTCCAGGGCTGGCGCCCCGTCCGCGGGCAGGCCGGACGGCGGCCCGCTGGCAAGATCAGCACTCCGGGCGGCCAGGTCGTCGATCTCCGGCGCCAGCCGCGCCAGCAGGGCCTGCACCGCGAACGGGTCCAGCCCGAGCAGCCGCGCTGCCGCGCTGGCCGGCCCGGCACAGGCGGACAGGGCCGCGGCCCGCGCGGCCAGCTCCGGCCCACCGCCGGCCAGGGCGACCCCGGCGCCCAGGACCAGGGGCTGGTGCGGGCTGGGCGCCGCGCACTGGCGCCACCACACCACCAGATCCGTCTCCTCCAGGACCGAACGGAGCAGCCGCCACAACCCGCGGCCAAGCTGCCGCGAAGCGGCTCGCATCGCCTGGCTGGGCGTGCGCGCCTCGAATTCGCTGTCCAGGTCGGCCCACTGCATCTGCTGGGAGGGGGATATCGCGGCGCGTTCGGCGGTTTCGGTAGCTAGCCGGCATGCGGCGGCGGCGAAGGAGGCCGATACCCGTGCGGACGTGGCTAGCCTCGCCCGACAAAAGTTCTCCACGCCGGCCAGCCCGGTGACCAGGCCGGTGCCGATCGCGGCTTCCATCCCGCCGGAGTGGTGGTGCGCCCCGGCCGGGGCCCGGGAGTCCAGCAGGAGCAGCAGCAGCGTGTCCATGGACTAGAAGAGGAAGTAGCGCTGCGCCATCGGCAGCTCGGCGGCGGGCTGCGGCTCGATTGCCTCGCCGTCGACCCGGACCGCGAACGTCTCGCTGTCGACCTCGATCGACGGCAGGGCGCCGTTCTCCGGCAGGCTGGCCTTGGACAGGCCGGAGACGTCCCGGGTGGGCACCAGGCGGCGCTCGCTGGACCAGCGGTCGCCCAGGCCCGCCTCGAGCGCGGCGGGCGAGGTGAAGTGCAGCCCGAGGCGGGCTGGCATCGCCCCAAACCCGCCGAACATCGGCCGCGGGAACTGCGGCTGCGGGGTCGGGATGGACGCGTTCGCGTCGCCCATGTTGGCCCAGGCGATCACGCCCGCCTTCAGCACGGCGTGCGGCCGCACGCCGAAGAAGGCCGGCTCCCACAGCACCAGGTCGGCCAGCTTGCCCGGCTCGACCGAGCCGACCTCACCGTCCAGCCCGTGGGTCACCGCCGGGCCGATGGTGTACTTGGCCACGTACCGGCGGGCTCGCATGTTGTCGGCCACCCCGTCCCCGGGCAGCGCGCCGCGGCGCTCCTTCATCACGTGCGCGGTCTGCCAGGTCCGGATGATGGTCTCGCCGATCCGCCCCATGGCCTGGGAGTCCGACCCGATCATCGAGATCGCGCCCAGGTCATGCAGCACATCCTCGGCCGCCATGGTGGACGGCCGGATGCGCGACTCGGCGAAGGCCAGGTCTTCCGGGATCGACGCGTTCAGATGATGGCAGACCATCAGCATGTCGAGGTGCTCGTCGAGGGTGTTCCGGGTGTACGGCCGGGTCGGGTTGGTGGAGGAGGGCAGCACGTTGGGGTGCGCGGCCACCTTGATGATGTCCGGTGCGTGCCCACCTCCGGCCCCCTCGGTGTGGTACGTGTGGATGGGCCGCCCGCCGATCGCCGCCAGCGTCGACTCCAGGTAGCCGGCCTCGTTCAGGGTGTCGGTGTGGATCGCCACCTGGACCCCGGCGGCCTGGGCCACGTTCAGGCAGGCGTCGATCGCGGCCGGGGTGGTGCCCCAGTCCTCGTGCAGCTTGAACCCCGACGCCCCGGCCCGCAGCTGCTCCCACAGGCCCTCCGTGCTGACCGTGTTGCCCTTGCCCAGCAGCACCATGTTGACGGGCCACTCGGTCGTGGCGGCCAGCATCATGTCCAGCCAGAACGCGCCCGGGGTGACGGTAGTCGCCTTGGTGCCCTCGGCCGGGCCGGTGCCGCCGCCGATGAGCGTGGTGATGCCGGCCGCCAGCGCCACCGGGATCTGCTGCGGGGCGATCAGGTGCACGTGGCTGTCGATGCCGCCCGCGGTGAGGATCATCCCGTTGCCGGCCAGCACCTCGGTGGACGGCCCGATGACCAGCTCCGGCATGACGCCGTCCATGGTGTCCGGGTTGCCGGCCTTGCCCAGCGCCACGATCCGGCCGTCCCGCACGCCCACGTCGGCCTTGATCACGCCCCAGTGGTCCAGCACCACCGCCCCGGTGATGATCAGGTCGGGGGTACCCTCCGCCCGGGTGGCCACGGACTGCCCCATGGACTCGCGGATGACCTTGCCGCCGCCGAAGATGGCCTCGTCCCCGGCCAGCGGCCCGGGCCCGCCGCAACGGTCCTCGGTGACTTCGATCAGCAGGTTCGTGTCGGCCAGCCGGACCCGGTCCCCCGTAGTCGGCCCGTACAGTGCCGCGTACCGGGCCCGGGATATCTCAGTCATCAAGCGCCCCGGCCGACTCCGGGCGCAGGCCCGGCACGACGCGCCGCCCGGCCACCGCAACCAGTGACACCTCCCGGGAGACGCCCGGCTCGAACCGGACCGACGTCCCGGCCGGAATGTCCAGCCGGTAGCCGCGGGCCGCGGCACGGTCGAAGGACAGCGCCGGATTGGCCGCGGCGAAGTGGTAGTGCGAGCCCACCTGGATCGGCCGGTCGCCGGCGTTCTCCACGGTGAGCGTCATCCGGGCCCGGCCGGGCGCGAGCTCGATGGTGCCGTCCGGGGTGATGACCTCGCCGGGAATCACGGCGGCCTCCTCGCGCGGCCCGCGGATCGGGCTATGCAGGGTGACCAGTTTGGTGCCGTCGGGGAACGTCGCCTCGACCTGGACCGAGTCCAGCATCTCGGGCACGCCGGGCAGCACGTCGTCACGGCGCAGGACCTCCCGGCCCGACGACATCAGCTCGGCGACCGTCCGCCCGTCGCGTGCGCCTTCGAGCACGAACGACGTGAGGATCGCGACGGCCTCGGGGTAGTTGAGCGTGAGCCCGCGAGCCCGGCGGCGTTCGGCCACGTCAGCAGCTAGCGTGCTGAGCAGCCGTTCCTGCTCGTGTTCGGTCAACCGCATGTGTGCAACTTAATGCAGAGGTGTTTCGCCGGGGTGAACTCAGCCGGCGGCGGGGTCCTCAGCGGCAAAGTCAGCGACCGCCGCGGCGAACTCGGCGGGGACCTCCAGCCAGGGCACGTGCCCGGCGCGCAGCGTTACCCGGGTCACGTCCGGCAGCGCCTCTTCCAGCGAGTCCACCGCCCAGCGTGGCCGCAGATCTTCAGAACCGTCGATGATCAGGACCGGGACGGCCAGGCGACGGCAGGCGGCGGCCAGCTCGGTCACCCGCCAGGTCTGCTCGAGCTCGGCCCAGATGTCACGGTAAGCCTCGTGGTTGACGCCGAACCACGGGGTCGCCATGCCCCGGGCTAGCGACATGGCATCTGGGCCGGTGAACTCGGCCGACCACTGCACGATGGTCAGCTCACGGTCCCGGGTGGGGCTCGGCTCCGTGGCCTGCAGCGCGGCCATACGGTCGGCCTGCGGAGCCAGCCGGGCCCGGATGTTCCGGGCGAAGGGCTCGCGCCAGTCCCAGCCGATCCCGGTCCCGGAGACGTAGATCAGCCGGCTTACCCGGCCGGGGTGCCGCAGCGCGTACGCCAGGGCCAGAGTGGCGCCCCAGGAGTGGCCGAGCAGCGCGATCCGGTCCAGGCCAAGGCCCGCCCGGACCGCGTCCACGTCGGCCACGAACCGCTCCAGCCGGTACGGTCCGCCTCCGCCCGAACGGCCACAGCCACGCTGGTCCCACCGGATGACCCGCAGCCGCGGGGCGAGCGCGCCGGCCAGGGAGCCAAACATGTCCCACAGGCCGGGTCCGCCGTGGCACATGACCAGCGGAGATCCGCTCCCCGCGTCGGCTGTCCACAGCCGCTTGTTATCGTCGGTCAGGACGGTCACACGCCCTAGTGTGAGGGCATTTTTGTGAAATACCTAGGGCCCGTAAGTGGTTCTACTAACGGCACCACAACGCACCCGCAACCAGCGGGTCGCGCCCATCGGTGAAGGAGATTTTGTGTCGGACACCTACCGCAAGGACGCTGAGGCGGTTGCCCGGCTTACCCCGGAGCAGTACCAGGTCACCCAGGAGGCCGCTACCGAGCCGGCGTTCAGGAATGAGTTCTGGAACAACCACGAACCCGGCCTTTATGTAGACGTCGTATCCGGCGAGCCCCTGTTCACTTCGCTCGACAAGTTCGACAGCGGCTGTGGCTGGCCGAGCTTCACGACCCCGCTCGAGCCGGGCAACGTGGTCGAGCACTCCGACCGCAGCTTCGGCATGGTCCGGACCGAGGTCCGCTCGACCCACGGCGACAGCCACCTCGGCCACGTCTTCCCTGACGGCCCCCAGGACCAGGGTGGCCTGCGCTACTGCATCAACTCCGCGGCGCTGCGTTTCATCCCGCTCGCTGACCTGGAGGCCGAGGGCTACGGCGAGTACCGCAAGCTATTCAAGGACAACGCAGACACCGGGAGTGCGTCATGAGCAACCAGACTGAGAAGGCCATCCTGGCCGGCGGCTGCTTCTGGGGCGTGCAGGAACTCGTCCGCAAGCTCCCCGGTGTGATCTCGACCCGGACCGGCTACACCGGCGGTGACGTGCCCAACGCCACGTACCGGAACCACAAGGGCCACGCCGAGGCGCTGGAGATCATCTTCGACCCGGAGAAGATCTCCTACCGGGACCTGCTGGAGTTCTTCTTCCAGATTCACGACCCGAGCACCAAGAACCGCCAGGGCAACGACATCGGGACCAGCTACCGGTCGGCGATCTTCTACACCAGCGACGAGCAGAAGCGCGTCGCCGAGGACACCATCGCCGACGTAGACGCCTCCGGCCTGTGGCCGGGCAAGGTGGTCACCGAGGTGACGCCCGCCGGGCCGTTCTGGGAGGCCGAGCCTGAGCACCAGGACTACCTGCAGAACTACCCGAACGGTTACACCTGCCACTGGGTCCGGCCGGGCTGGAAGCTCCCGCACCGGGCCGAGCAGGCCGCCAAGTAAGCGCAGTACGTCAACTGAGCGCGGTACGTCAATGATCCGCCGGGCCATCACGGTCCGGCGGATTTTTGCTTTTCGGGCTGTCCCGTACCTGGTCTGGCTCGCTAGGCGGTGAGCACCGGCTGGGCCACGCTGAGCAGACCATCGGTGTAGCGGACCGTGTTGGTCGCCACCGCCGGGATGCGCGGTCCGGGCAGCACGATGCCGGTCAGGTTCAGCGGGTCCACCGCGGACAGCTCGACGGTTTCCCCGTCCCGCGGCCGCTTCCTGATATCGCGCAGCATGGCTACCGCGTCGGGGTGGGCGAACTGCTCGCCGCTGAACCCGGTCACGAACCGGCCGCCGCTGACGGTGCCGCGGGCCTCCATGCGCCGCAGTGCCCACAGCACCTCGCGCCAGGGCACCGCCAGGTTCTCCCGGACTGCCAGATCCCGGAACACCACACCCCAGCGCACGGCCAGCTGCTCGGCCACCGCCTCGGCCAGCTCGTCCGGGTCGCAGTCGGGAGCCTCGGGCAGCAGCGACCAGCGCCCGGCCGTCCGGGCAGTGAGCTGGCTGCCACGGCGGAGCCGGTACCGGCCCGGCGCGTTCTGCATAGCGCGGCGGCCGAACAGCGACCGGATCGCGCGGAAGCCGTCGGCCGTGATCAGCCCGCGAGCCACCCCATCCCACAGTCCTTCCTCGACCTCGGCGGGCAGCCGCCCAGCCGCGGAGGCCAGGTCGGGCGGGAACAGTGCGCCGCGTTCGCGCAGTGCCTCGAGCACGTCCTGGGTCCGGCCGGGTCCGGGCTCGGCCGGGTGCTGGCCACCGCGCATCGCGCGCAGCAGCCAGGGCAGGTCGTCCCGGACGGTCAGGGTGATCGGCGTGGCCCGGGACGGGGTCTGTCCGCTGCTGCGCCGGGCCAGCCCGGACACCTCAGCCGGGTCAGCGCGTTCTGCTGGATCACGTTCTGCCGGATCACTGCGCAGCGACAGCCGCCCCCAGGCGATGCCGCCGTCCAGGCAGGCCTCGTCCAGCCACTCTCGCCGGTACCCGGTCACCCGGGCCGGGAACACCGCCTTCTCCCAGGCCCCGGCGGCCAGCTCGAAGCCCTGCAGCTGCTCCACCACGGCCAGCACACCCCGGCTGCCTTCCCGGCAGGTGTCCGGGGTCACATGCTGCCAGCGCATCAGGAACCGCATGAAGTCCTGGGCCGTGACCGGCTCTGCCTCCTGGCGCTTGCGCTGCCTGGTGTAGGCGTGGATCCGGGTCAGCACCCGCCGGGCGCAGAACTCCTCGGCTCCCTCCGGGTCGGTGAACCGGCCGCGCAGCGCGAAGCCCTCGGTCTCCAGCCGGATCAGGGCCATGGTCACGTCGGATTCGCCCAGCGCGGTGGCGCGGGCCAGGGCCGCGGCGGTGGCCGGGCCCCGGATCTCCAGGTGGCCGCGGAGCAACTCGGCCGCGGCCTCCTCGGGCTCCAAGGCCTTGGCCTGCGGGGATCCGGCCGGGACGTGCACGCCGGCGAACAGCGGTGCCAGCGAGGCTTGCCGCTCGCCCGCGCACCACATCGGGCCGGAGTCGCTTTCGATGACCACGGCCCGGCCCGGGCCGGCCAGCTCGGCGAACCACGAGTCCCAGGTGGCCTGCGGGCGCATGATGAACACCGTCATCAGCAGGTCGTGCAGCTCGTCGGCGTCCCGCGGCTGCGGGCGAACCTCCTCGGTCACCCGCTCGATGGCGCCCGGGTCGAGCCGGGCCAGGTCACGAGCATCTACCGGCAGCCCGCGCGGGATCTTCACCTGGCGGCTGCGCCGGTTCACGGCCTCGGTCTCGTCGTCCAGGTACGTGAACGGCTGGCCGTTCAGGATCTCGTGGGCCAGCACGGACGGCTCGGTGGTGTCCCGGGTGATCACCGTGATCTGGCCGGCCTCGATCCCGGCCACCAGCTCGCGCAGCCCGTCGATATCCATGGCCTCGTGCAGGCAGTCCTCCAGCGTCTGCCGGACCAGCGGGTGGTCGGGGATCTCCATTGGGCCCGGGGCCACGTTCTCCTGGCAGGCGGCCAGGGTGGGGAAGACTGCGGCCATCAGGTCGTCGGCCTCCATCCGCTGGATAGCGGGCGGGTTCTTGCGGCCGCCCCGCATCCGCAGGATGGTCAGCGAGGTGTTGAGGTTCCACCGCCACCGGGCCTGGAACAGCGGTGAGGTCAGCACGGCCTGCCGGACGACCTGCTCGACGGACTTGGAGGCCAGGAACTTCGGCACCCGGTCCAGCGGGAAGCTGTGTTGCGGGCCGAGTGACAGCAAGATGGCGTTGTCGCTGGCCGCCGCTTGCAGCTCGAAGTCGAACGTCACGCAGAACCGCTTGCGCAGGGCCAGCCCGAACGCCCGGTTCACCTGGGCCCCGAACGGCGCATGCCCGATCAGCTGCATGCCCCCGGCCTCGTCGAAGAAGCGCTCCAGGATGATCGCGTTCATGGTCGGCAGGGCGCCGAGCGCGGCCAGCCCGGCCCGCAGGTAAGCCACGATGATGGCGGCCGCGGCGGGCCCGATACCGCATTCGTCCCGCAGCCAGGCCCGGGCTGCCTCCGGCTCCCGGTCGGCCACGGCCTGGCGCAGCACGGAGACCTCCTCGGACAGCTCCCGGGTCCGGCCGGGCGCCTCACCCTGCCAGTGCGGCACCGAGGGCGGGGCGCCTTGCGCGTCCACCACCCGGACCGTGCCCGGCTCCACCCGGCGGATCCGCCAGGAGTGGGTGCCGAGCAGGAACACGTCACCCGGCCGGCTCTCCACCGCCCACTCTTCGTGGACGGTGCCGATGGGGACCTCCTCCGGCTCGGCTATCACCCGGAAATCGCCCAGCTCGGGGATGGCGCCGCCGGAGGTCAGCGCGGCCAGCCGGGCCCCGCGGCGGCCCTTGACCGTCCGGTTCACCCGGTCGCGATGCAGGTAGTAGGCGCGGCGGCCACGGCCGGTCCGGATGCCCTCGGCCAGCAGGTCGGTGATCTCCTCGAAGTCCTCGCTGGTCAGGTCCTGGAACGGCGCCGCCTGCCGGGCCAGGCCGAGCAGGTCCTCTTCCTCCCATGGCTCGGCTGCAGACTCGGCCACCATCTGCTGGGCCAGGATGTCCAGCGGCCGGACCGGTACCCGGATCGCGTCCAGCCGTCCGTTCTGCACACCGCGCATCAAGGCGGCGCATTCCACCAGTTCATCGCGGGTGGTCGGGTAAAGCCGCCCGGCCGGGGTGCCGGTACGGGTGTGGTTGGAGCGGCCTACCCGCTGCAAGAAGGTGGCGAAGCTGCGCGGCGAGCCGATCTGGCACACCAGCTCGACCGGGCCGATGTCGATGCCCAGCTCGAGCGAGGCCGTGGCCACCAGGGCGCGCAGGTCGCCGGCCCGCAGCCGGGCCTCGACCCGCTGACGGCGCCCCCGGGACAGTGACCCGTGATGCGCGGCCACGTGCGCGCCGAGTTCGTCCCCCAGCCGCTCGCCGAGCTGATGGGCGATGCGTTCGGCCATGCTCCGGGTGTTGACGAACACCAGCGTGGTGCGATGGCCGGTGACGTGCCCAGCGATCAGGTCCAGGATCTGCGCCATCTGCTCGGTGGTGGGGACCGCGCCGAGCTCGTCGTCGGGCAGCTCCAGGGCCAGGTCCAGCTGACGCCGGTGCCCAGAATCCACGATCGCGCAGCGCGGGCTGCCATCCGGGTGGTCGCGGTCTGGGCCCGACCCGACCAGCAGCCGGGCCACGGTCTCGATCGGGCGCTGGGTCGCGGACAGCCCCACCCGTTGCACGGGCCCGTCGGCCACGTGAGCCAGTCGCTCCAGGGTCAGGGCCAGGTGGGAGCCGCGCTTGTTGCCTGCCACGGCGTGGATCTCGTCCACGATGACGGTCCGCACGCTGCGCAGCATGGCCCGGCTCCGCTCGGCCGTCACCATCAGGAATAGCGATTCCGGGGTGGTGATCAGGATGTCCGGGGGGTGCTTGAGCATGGCGGCGCGCTCGGCTGGGGCGGTGTCCCCGGACCGGACCGCTACCCGGATGTCCGGCCCTGCCTGCCCGATCTGCCCGGCCATCGCGGCGATCTCCCGCAGCGGCGCCTCCAGGTTCTGCTGGATGTCGGTAGCCAGCGCCTTCAGCGGCGACACGTACACCACCTGCGGCCCGCTTGTCCCCTCCGCTGGATCGTCCGCGAGTGCGTCTGGATCGTGCCCGCAGTACAGGTCGTGCGGGCAGTTCAGCTCATGCGCCCGGTAGAGCCGGTCGATGCAGACCAGGAACGCGGCCAGCGTCTTACCAGAACCAGTCGGCGCGGCGATCAGGGTATGGCGGCCCGCCGCGATCTCCCGCCAGCCCTCGGCCTGTGGCTCGGTCGGCCCGGCCGGGAACCGGCCCGCGAACCAGCCGCGTACCGCGGGGTGAAACGACTCGAGCACGGGCCCACGCTACCTCCGGGTACCGACAATCCACGTGACGGTTCGCGGGGAATGGGTAGGTCTTGGCTTGTGACCTATGAGATCGCCCAGTTCCTGGTCCAGCTCGAGCGGACCTGGAATGAGCATCTGGACGCAGTGCTGAACCGGCATGACCTGGACGCAGTGCTGGCCCCCCTCATACCCGAACCGTCCATACGGCACAACCCGGTGGGGACCGGCGCGGTCGGCGGCGAGGCCGTCCGCCAGTTCTACGCCAAGGAGTTCTTGCCCCACCTGCCCGCCGACCTGACCGTGTCCAGGATCTCCCGCACCGTGGATCGCTGGCGCCTGGTGGACGAGGCCACAGTGTCGTTCACTCACGACCGTGAGCTGCCCTGGCTGCTGCCCGGCGTCGAGCCCAGCCGCCGGCGCGCCGAGGTGCTGGCCATCACCGTGGTGGCGTTCGAGCGCAGGAAGGTCCGGTCGGTACGGGTCCTGTGGGATTACGCCACCCTGACCGCCCAGCTGGAGCTGCCGTCCCTAGCCGCGATCGGCTAACCGGGCGACGGCGGCACAACGTATTCGACCTGCTCCGTGTGTTATGCCGGCCAGGCTGCCTAGGCGGCGTACTGGGTGGGTGTGGTGGTGTAGGTGCGTCCGGCTGGGGTGTGCCAGACCAGGACGCCCGGCTCCGGCTGCTCCAGCCACCAGCCTTCGGAGTGCTTGCACTGATGGTGGTGACGGCAGAGCGGCGCGAGGTTGCATGGACAGGTTTTCCCGCCGTCGTGGTGGGGGCCGGTGTGGTCCAGGTCGCATACGGCGGCCCGCCAGTTGCATCCCGGTGCGGTGCACGTGGCGTTCCGTGCCCGGATCAGGTGCTGGAGTTTGCGGCTGGGCCGGTACCGGGGCTCTTCCTGGGCGTGGTCGCAGGGCCCGCGGATGATGTCGTCCAGGGTCCTGATCTTCAGGACCTGGAACAGGTCGGCGAAGCTGGCTGGTGCTGGGGGTCCGGCAGGCCAGTGCCGGGGCCCGGGGGCGCAGCCGTGCGCGGCGGCGGTCCCATCCAGGTCCTCCAAGGTCACACACCACCGGGAGTCCGGGCTTCTGGCCGCCGCGGCGACCGCCTCGCGGGTGTCCCGGTGGTCCAGGATCCCGAACCCGCCCACCTCGCCCGGTGGGCCGGTGTCACCGTGCCAGATGGTGTAAGGGACGGTGATGTTCACCAGCGCGGCCAGGGCCGGGCCGGTCCCGGCCGGCCGGGGTGCGGGTCCTGACCCACCGCCGCCCGGGCCACTTCCGCCAGGACCACCAGGACCGCCCGGGCCGCCGGAGCCGTCTCCGGGCTCCCCGTCTCCGGGCTCCCCGTCTCCGGGATCGGTGTCTCCGGGATCGGTGTCTGCCGGCTCGTCCTCAGGAAACAACCCGTCCTCGCCCCGGTCGCCGTAACGGCCGTCCGCGCCCTCGCTGTCGCTGGCCGGTGCGTCGCTGCCGTCCGGGCCGCCGCTGCCGTCACCGGCGCCGCGGCCCGGGGCGGGATCGGTCGCACCACCGGTCAGATCGTCCAGGGTCAGCCGGGAGTCGCGTTCCTGGAGCAGATCCAGCAGGGCGCGGACCTTCAGCTCCTCCCACGTCCCCGGCATCCCCGCCGCTCGCAGTTGCCGGGCGCGGGCCGCGACGTGCTGCATCGAGGCCAGCACCTCCACACCCGGCATCTCCCGTCCCGAGATCCCCGCGTTCCCCGAATCCTCCCGGTACGAGCGCACCCGGGTATCCCGGCGGGCCTGCTCCTTCCGTTTCCTCGCGGCCTGCGGGTCCAGCTTCAGCACCAGCTTGCTGGCGTAAGACCGCAGTTCCCCGAACGTCATCCCCCGTGCCGCCCGGGCCAGTTCCGCATCCGCGATGGCGGCGTCCTCATCGGACAGGGGGCGGGTGAGCTCCTCGATGATCTTCACGTCAAACGGGCGGAGTTTCCCGTCCCGCAGCGCCGCGAATGCCTGCGGCAGCCGGCGGGCCACCGTCTTTGAGTAGGCGATGTCGGCGGCCACCTGCATCCAGGACATGTTCAGCACGGCCGCGACCTGGTCAGCGGCGAACTCCTTGCGGCGGGGCCGGGACGTGAGCTCGATCAGCGCCGTCATCTTGGCCCAGGCGTACCAGGATTCCATCCGCTGATTCCCCGACAGCACCCCGAGCAGCGCGTCATCCGGCAGCCCCGCGAAACCGTCCCCCTGGTCACCGGCCGCCACCCCGAGGATCTCGGCCAGCAGCGGCCCCGGCGCCATCGTGTCGGCCCGGCCGCCCTCGGTGAACCCCTGCAAGGACACCTCCCCGCCGGCCACGTCAGGTACAGCCCCTGCTGGAGACCCTCGCCGTCCCAGCCATCGCTGCCCACGTCATCCCCGCCGTCCCCAGGCGCCGGCGCAGAGCGCTCCGGCTGCTCACCCGGCCCAGGCCCGGGAAACAGCACAGCAGACATAGGGCACCTACACGGCGGAGAAAATCAGGGAGACGCGGAGGAGACATGACACCCGCACAAGAACAATCTATCACTATACAAGATCAAAAACCAGTGTTTCTCGAACAGATTTTCAAGATCTTTAGACAGTAGACGGTGCACGGCTGCTGGCAGGCACGGCATTAATGCGGCCCTCGCGCCCACCCCGGGCTGGCCATGACCGAACACGGCCGGGACAACGGCGACAAACTGGCCGGGACCAGCAAAAGGACAGTCACCGACCAGCCCGACGTCCGTACCCTCTAATAACCCCGCAGCCACAATCGCCGCCGAGGGTCCCTGCAACATCCCTCGGGCCGAATATACAGCCCGGCGATTACTGGCCGAGCAGCCAGCGTCCGGGCGCGATGAGCTTGCGGGCCTTTTCCGGCCCCCACGATCCGGCTGCATACGGCGCGATCTTCGGCGGGTTCGTCAGCAGCGGGGTGGCGACCTTCCACACGGCGGCCAGGCCGTCCGGGCGGGTGAACAGCGAGCGGTCGCCGGTCAGGGCGTCATGGATGAGGCGGACGTAGGGCGGTAGCGGGTCGGCGTCCTTCATGCCGGACAGCGGGATGGCGGCGCGGGCGTTGTCCAGGTCTAGATCGGCGCCTGGCTTTTTGGCCACTAGCGACAGGTCGATCTCGCCGTCGCCGGCCAGGGAGAAGGTCAGCACGTTGGTCTCCGCGTCCACCTTCCCGGCCAGTGGCCCGGCCGGCTCGCGCAAGACGATGCTGACCTGCTGCTTGGTCTCGGCCAGGCGCTTGCCGGTGCGCAGGTAGAACGGCACTCCGCGCCAGCGGGCGTTGTCGATCCACAGCCGGGCGGCCACATAGGTGTCCCTGGTCGACCTGGCCGCCACTCCGGGCACATCGCGGTAGCCGTTGAACTGGCCTAGCACGACCTCGGCCGGGTCCAGCGGGCGGAACCTCCTGATGACCGTCTCCCGGGCCGCCTGCAGGTCGGCAGCATCCAGGCTGGCCGGCGGTTCCATGGCGACCTCGGCGGCCACCTGGAAAAGGTGCGTGACCAGCATGTCGAGCACCGCCCCGGTGGCGTCGTAGAACACCGACCGGTCGGTGACGCCAAGCTTTTCCGGCACGTCGATCTGGACCGACTCGATGTGCTGCTTGTCCCACATGGAGGCGAACAGGCCGTTCGCGAACCGCAGCACGTGCAGGTCCTGGGTGGCTTCCTTCCCCAGGAAGTGGTCGATCCGGTACACCTGCTCCTCGTCCAGCACCGAGTGGACGACCCGGTCCAGGGCGCGGAAGGCCTGCGGTGAGGTGCCGAACGGCTTCTCGTAGACGACCCGCGCACCCTTGGCCAGCCCGTGCTCGCCCAGGGCCTTGGTCGTCTCGCTGAAGGCGACCGGCGGGATGGCCAGGTAGTGCACCAGCTGCGGGTCGCCGCCCAGCGACTTGCGGCCTTCGCTCAGGACGTCGAGCAGGCTGCCCGGGCTGTCGGAGGTGAAGCCGCCGCCGGCGAACCACAGGCGCTCGGAGAACGCCTTCCAGTCGGCCTTCTCCGGCTTCGGGCCAAACTCCTTGAGCGCGTTGCGGACGTGCGCCCGGAAGTCCTCGTGCTCCACGTCGCCGCGGCCGTTGCCGACCAGCCGCCACTGCTTGGGCAGCAGGCCCTCGAGGAACAGCCGGTAGAACGCGGGGAGCACCATCCGCTTGGCCAGGTCGCCCGTCGCCCCGAACAGGACGAAGATCGTCGGCTCCAGGTCGGAACTGGACTTGCTGCGCCGCTTGCTGGTCGCCTTGTTGGTCGCCATGCCCTAAACCTACTCAACGGGGGTCAGTGACCAGGGGCCGGCTCTCGGCAACCACCTGAGGCGACCACCCAAGGCCGCCCGATTGGCGCGTTGATCCTGGGTACTAGGGTGGCAACCGTTACCTGATCAAGCCATACAAGGAGAACCGATGCCAACCCGCACCGCACGCACCGGCTGGACCGGAACCCTGGAGCAGGGGGTCGGCCAGGTCGAGCTATCGAGTTCCAAGCTTGGTACCTACGAGGTGTCCTTCCCGCGGCGCGCCGCCGACAACGCCGACGGCTACACCAGCCCCGAGGAGCTCATCGCGGCCGCCCACTCGGCCTGCTACGCCATGCAGCTGTCCGCGCTCATCGGCCAGGCCGGCGGCACGCCGCAGGCGCTGGACGTGCAGGCCGACGTCTCCCTCGGCCCGGACCCGGCGGGCGGCTTCAAGCTGACCGGCATCAAGCTCACCGTGCGGGGCGAGGTCGACGGCCTCAACGCCGACCAGTTCGCCGAGGCAGCCCAGCAGGCCAAGGCCGGCTGCCCGGTCAGCAAGGCCCTGACCGGCGTGGACATCACCCTCGACGCCGCCCTCGAGTCCTGACAGGCCCTCACAGGGCCAGTCCGCCGTCGACCGGGACGACGGCGCCGGTCATCGCGCTGGCGCCGTCCCCGGCGAGGAAGGCCAGCACCGCGGCCACCTCGGCCGGCTCCAGCAGCCGGCCGAGCGGCTGCTGGGCGGCGAACATGCCCGCGTCGGTCAGCCCGTAGAGCCGCGCGCTCTCCTCCAGGATGGGCGTGGCCGTCGAGCCCGGGCTGACCGCGTTGGCGGTGACCCCGGTGCCGCCGAGCTCGACGCCCAGCGCGTGGATGAACCCCACCACTCCCGCCTTGGCGGCGCAGTAGGCGGCCAGCATCGGCAGCCCGCGGGTGGCCGCGGCCGAGGCCACGGCCAGGAACCGGCCGTGCCGCGGCTCGGGCAGGCGCAGCAGCGCGGGCACGGCCACCCGGGCCAGCGTGAGAACGCCGCCGAGGTCGATGCCCAGCACGGCCTGTTCTGTCGCCAGCGGCACCTGCCAGGCGGGCACACCCCCGCCGATGACCCCGGCGACCGCGACCGCGGCGTCCAGGCCACCCCAGCGCTCCTCGGCCAGCTGCACTGCCGCGGCCAGCGCCTCCGGATCCCGCGTGTCGGCCTGCGCCGCCACTACCCCCGGCCCGGCCGCCTCGGCCACACGATCCAGGTCCTCCCGCGACCCCAGCGGGTACGGCAGGGCTGGGTCGTCGGCGCAGCGGTCCACCGCGACCACCCGCCAGCCGCCGGCAGCCAGCGCCGCCACCGTGGCCGCGCCGATCCCGCGGGCCGCGCCGGTCACGAGGGCGACACGGCCCAGCGCTACCCGATCACGGGAGGCGTTCATCGCCGCGCGTTCGGCCCCGCAAAGCGCCTGGCAGACGTCACAGCGCGCCCTTGGCCGGGTCCCCGGCCGGCACCGCTTCGAGCACGATGACCTCGGGTGCCCCGGTCACCTTCCCGGCCAGCTTGGGGGTCATCGCGGCCAGCGCCGCGCCCTTGCTGTGCGTGGCGAGCGCCTCGCGGCTGGCCCACTTCTCCATCACGATCAGCCGGTCCTCGGCCTGGTGCAGCGCGTACAGCTCGCAGCCGTCCTCGGCGTGCACCTGGGGGATGGTCTCGGCGAGGGCGGCGATGACCTCATCGCGGTACTCGGGCAGCGGGGTGATGGTGGCGACGACGACAACGGACACGATGGCTCCAATCGGTGATGACACGTCACGTGCTGAAGATAGCGCTGAGGGCGGGCGCGACGTCGGTGTAGGCCCGGATGCGGCGCAGCCGGCCGTGGCCGAGCCGGGCCAGCTCGCGGGCCAGGTCGGGATCCTGCTCGCCGGAGGTGTCGAGCAGCACGTCCAGCCGCGGCAGCCGGGCCGCGAACGGCCGCGGGTCGGGGCCGGCGTTGTGCACGCAGTCCGACAGCAGCACGGCCCGGGCGTCCCGGGCCGGCACCCGGGCAAGCTCACGCGCCGCCACCTGCAGCGGGAACGCGATGTTGGTCAGGCCGCGGGCCGGAATGCGCAGCATCGCCTCGAGCAGCGCGGACGGCGGCACGTGCTGGCCCAGGTGGCTCAGCACCGCGGCGTCGGACCAGAACGCTAGTACGGCCAGGTCATCGTGGCTCAGCTCGGCGCCCAGCGCGCCCACGGTGGCGGCCGCGGTGCGGACCCGCTCGCCGCGCATCGACCCGGACACGTCCACCAGCAGCAGCACGCTGCGCCGGGTCCGGACCCGCTCGCGGACGATGATGTCGTCCTCCTCAGGAACGGGATGCTCGATCAGCTGTTCCAGGGTCCGGTCCAGGTCGATGTCGTCCGAACCATCCCGGTAACGCAGACTCGCCAGCTCGCCGATGCCGCGGCGGGCGGTGGTGTCGCGCCGGGGCCGGGGCACCGCGAGCCGGGTCGCGATCTGCCGGGCCCGCCGCAGCGTCTCCGGGTCGGCCGTGGGCTCGGCGTCCGGGACGGCCACCAGCGTGCCCGTCTCCGCGGTCAGCGCCGGGCCGCCGCTCCCGGTCCGCGGCGCCGGGCGCCCGTTGCGGCTGCTGCCGCCGGACACGACCAGGCCGCCGGCTCCGCCCCGGCCGGGTTCGTACAGCTGCGGCTCGCCGTCCAGCTGCTTGGGCCGCCGCCGCAGCGGGGCCATCTGCCGGGCGGGACGGGCCGCCCGGCGCTGCACCGGCGAGTCGGCCGGAACTGCTCTTCAACCAGGGGCCGCCGCGGCAGGGGCCAGAATGAACTGATCTTCCCAGATCTGGCGCAGGGCCTGCTCGGGGGTGGCCTCGACCGTCTCGTCCAGGAAGATCCGGCCGGACAGCGCGACCACCATGGCGTCGTACACCACCTCGGGGTACTCCGGCGCCGAGGCGGCGGTGACGCCGCGCAGGCCGAGCAGCTGGCCCGCGATCAGGGTCAGGTCGATGGCGCCGCGGACGCTGCTGCCCTGGCGGATGTCGGGGTGCTGGCGGGTGGCCCGGGTGACCGCCACGGCGTCGCCCACGAGCCGCTCATAGAGCTCCGGGTCCAGCGCGGGGAGCGGGGCCCGCAGGGCCACGATGCCGCGCTCGGCCGCCGCGTCCTGGTAGCTGACGGCCAGCCGGCAGATCCGGTCGTGCACCGAGGTGGACAGCCGGGTGGTGCCCACGTTGTCGTAGGGGTTCATCGACGCGATGACCCGGAACGTGGGCCGCGCGATCACCGTGCCGGCGGTGGGCACCGCGATCTCGCGTTCGGCCATCGCGGTCAGCAGGGTATTGAGGGTGTCCTCGGGCGCGCGGTTGAACTCCTCGATGTACAGGAAGCCGCCCTCGCGCATGGCCCGCAGCAGCGGCCCGTCCACGAAGTTCTCCGGGCTGTAGTCCTCGCGCAGCACCCGGGCGGGGTTGTGGTGGCCGATCAGCTTGGCCGGGGTCAGGTCGGCGTTGCCCTCGACGAACACCAGCGGGATGCCCCACTCGGCCGTGATCGCCCGCAGCAGGGTGCTCTTGCTGGTGCCGGGCGGGCCCTCCAGGATGAGGTCCCGCCCGGCGGCCACCGCCGCGAGCGCGAGGGTCAGTTCGCGCTCGCGGCCGACCAGGTGGGCGGCGACCCGGTCGTAGGTGGCCGTCAGGCTGATGTCGGCACTGGCGTCCGTGTGAAGCTCGCTCACTTGATGAGCGATCCCGCGTCGATGGGCAGTGTCACCCCGGTAACGTAACGCGACTCGTCCGAGGCCAGCCAGAGCACGGCGTTGGAGATGTCGACCGGCTCGACCCACGGGATGGGCAGCGCGTTCAGCTCGGCGAATCGGCTGCCGAGGACCTCCTTGGTCCGCTCGGCCTCGGGCAGGTCGGCCGCGAACAGCTCGTAGGTGGCCGAGTTCTGGATCATGTCGGTGTTGACGGCCGTCGGGTGGACGCTGTTGACCCGGATCATGTCCGGGGCCAGCTCCAGGGCCAGCGTCCGCATCAGGCCGACCACGCCGTGCTTGGCGGCGGTGTAGTGCCCGATGTGCGGGATGGCCATCAGCCCGGCGGTGGAGCTGGTCAAGATGATCGATCCGCCGCCGGCCGCGCGCAGATGCGGGATGGCCGCCTTGGCCGCGTGCCAGACCCCGGTCAGGTTGACGTCGAGCATGTCCTGCCAGGTCGTGTCGTCGAGCTCCTCCAGCGAGCCGAAGCTGAATATGCCGGCGTTGGCCGCCACGATGTCCAGCCGCCCGAGCTGGGCCACGCCGTCTTTCACCGCGGCCTTCAGCGCCCCGTAATCCCGGACGTCGGCCTGGGTCGCGACGACGCGCCGGTCCAGTGCCTCGATCTCCTTGACCGTCTCGGCCAGGTCCTCCGGGGTCGACATCGTGTAAGGAACCGTCGCCACCTGACTGCACAGGTCAACCGCGATGATGTCCGCGCCCTCCTGGGCCAGCCGGATCGCGTGCGACCGGCCCTGACCGCGGGCGGCCCCCGTGACGAAGGCCACCTTCCCTGCTACTCGTCCCGCCATGGGTAAAAAGCCTCCTACCTGATCGTATTGCCGGCGTCGACGGTGAACTCCTGGCCAGTGACGTACCGGGCCTCGTCCGAGGCCAGGAACAGAACCGCGTTGCTGATGTCGCGCGGGTCCACCATCTCGACCGGCAGCGTGTTCATATAGATCGGGCCGAGGTTGGGATCCCGGCCGATCAGCGGCTCCAGGCCGCCCAGGCCGTTGCCCATCGGGGTGTCCACCCCGGTAGGGTGCACGGTGTTGACCCGGATCTTGTGCGAAGCCAGCTCGTTGGCCATGGTCCGGGCGATGCCGACCACGCCGTGCTTGGCGGCCACGTACCGGGCCAGGTAGGGGCAGGCCCTTGATCCCGGCCGTGGAGCTGGTGCAGATGATCGACCCGCCGCCTGCCGCGATCAGGTGCGGTACGGCCACCACCATGGTGTTCCACACCCCGGTCAGGTTGGTGTCCAGGGTGTCCTGCCAGACCTGGGGGGTCACCTCGTCCCAGGTCTGGATGGTGCAGATGCCGGCGTTCGCGGACACGATGTCCAGGTGGCCCAGCTGGGTCACGCCGTCGTCGACCGCGGTCCGCAGCGCCCCGGCGTCCCGCACGTCTGCCACCGAGGCCATGATCCGGCGGTCCAGCGCCTCGACCGCCTTGACCGTCTCGGCCAGGTCGGCCTCGGAGGCAAGCGGGTAGGCCACGTCGTCGTAGTCGCGGCAGATGTCGACGGCGATGATGTCGGCACCCTCCTCGGCCAGCCGGATGGCGTGCGACCGGCCCTGGCCGCGAGCCGCCCCGGTGATGAAGGCGACCTTGCCCGCTACTCGCCCTGCCATCAGCGTCCCCTTATTTCTTGTTGGTGAAGCCTGCGTCGACCGGCAGCGTGACGCCGGTGATGTAGCGGGCGTCGTCGGAAACCAGCCACGCGATGGCGTTGGAGATGTCGGCCGGCTCGACCATGTCGACCGGGAGCGCGTTGGCCATCGCGTTGGACAGCTGCGGGTCGGACTCCAGGAACTGCTGCATGACCTCGTTGACCACCATCGGCGTGTTGACCCCGGTCGGGTGCACCGAGTTCACCCGGATCCGGTGCGGGGCCAGCGTGTTCGCGTAGGAGCGCATCAGCCCGACCACGCCGTGCTTGGAGGCGGTGTAGCCCAGCCCGCCGCGGCTCGCGCCGCCGATGCCGGTGATCCCGGCCGTCGAGCTGGTCAGCACGATCGCGCCGCCGGCGCCCCGCTCGATCATCGACGGGATAGCGGTCTCGACCGTGTTGAACACGCCGGTCAGGTTGACGTCGATCACGTCCTGCCAGGCCTCGTGCGGCTCCTCGCCGAGCGCCATCGGCGCGATGCCCGCGTTGGCCAGCACGATGTCCACCGGCCCGAGCTCGGCCACGCCCGCGTCGAAGGCCGTCTTCAGCCCGGCCTCGTCCCGCACGTCGGCCTGCCGGGCCACGATCCGCCGGTCGAGCGCCTCGACCTGTTGGACCGTCTCGGCCAGGTCCTCCGGGGTGGACATCGGATAGGCGACGGTTCCGATCTGCCCGCAGATGTCGACCGCGATGATGTTCGCGCCCTCACTCGCCAGCCGGATGGCGTGCGACCGTCCCTGGCCGCGGGCCGCGCCGGTGATGAAGGCGACCTTGCCCTCGAGTTTCCCAGCCACTTCAATTGCCTCTTTTCACTTTTGACACAGCCGTAACACGGCCGACTGCCGGGATAGGCGTCCGGCCGCGGGGCTGGCCGCGGGGGCGCCGGAGCTGGCTTATCCGCCCGGGCTGAAGCCGGCCAGCGGGCTCTCGTCACACGCCCGGTCCGGCGGGCTCACCGCGGTGCGCAGACCGACCGCGGGACGCCGGCCGATCGTGACGGGCACCGGGCGCGAACGGCCGCCGGACTGGCCCGAACGGGCGCCGGAGCGGTGCGAGTGATCCCCGGACGGCCGCGGCGCGGGCGCCCCGGCACCGGCGGCGGCGCTCAGCGCGCGCTCGCCGTGGCCCTTGACACACTCGGGGTCCGGGCCGTCCAGGGGCAGCCCGGTGAAGAACTTGGCCGCCATGCACCCGCCCCGGCAGGAGTCATAGGCCGAGCAGGAGTTGCAGGCTCCGCCGGTCTGCGGCCGGCGCAGGTCCGCGAACAGCTCGGACTCCCGCCACACGGCGGTGAACCCGCCGGGACCGCGCAGGTTGCCGGCCAGGAAGCTGTCGTGGATGGCGAACGGGCAGGCGTACACGTCGCCGACGGGATCGATCAGGCAGACCACCCGGCCCGCCCCGCACAGGTTCAGCCCGGGCAGCGCGTCGCCGTACGCGGCGAGGTGGAAGAACGAGTCGCCGGTCAGCACCTGCTCCCCGCGGGCCACCAGCCAGTCGTACAGCTGGCGCTGCTGGGCCGCGGTGGGGTGCAGCTCGTCCCAGACGTCGGCGCCGCGCCCCGACGGCCGCAGCCGGGTCAGCCGCAGCTGAGCGCCGAACCGGTCGGCGATGGCCTTGAACTCATCCAGCTGGCCGGCGTTCTGCCGGGTTACCACGACCGAGATCTTGAAGCCACGGAAACCCGCGGCGGCCAGGTTCTCCATGGCCCGCAGCGCGGTGGCGTAGGAGCCTGGGCCGCGCACCACATCGTTGATCTCGGCGGTGGCCCCGTCCAGGGAGATCTGCACGTCGACGTAGTCACTGGCGGCCAGCCGCCGGGCCACCGCGGCGTCGATCTTCACCCCGTTGGTGGAGAACTTCACCCCGACGTGGTGCGCGGTGGCGTAATCGACCAGGTCCCAGAAGTCCGGCCGGACGGTGGGCTCGCCGCCGCCGATGTTGACGTAGAAGACCTGCATCCGCTCCAGCTCGTCGATCACCGCCTGGCACTCGGCGGTGCTCAGCTCGCGCGGGTCCCGGCGGCCGGAGCTGGACAGGCAGTGCACGCAGGACAGGTTGCAGGCGTAGGTGAGTTCCCAGGTCAGGCAGATCGGCGCGTCGAGACCATAGGCGAACTGCTCGACCAGCGGCAGTGCCATCGGAGCCTGGGTCATTCGGCGGCCT
This sequence comes from uncultured Acidobacteriaceae bacterium, assembly GCA_963777205.1. GTDB lineage: Bacteria > Acidobacteriota > Terriglobia > Terriglobales > Acidobacteriaceae > Granulicella. Next base: position 1,686,575 of record CAVZPQ010000001.1, read on the forward strand.
CCCGGGCCCGGATCATCTGCGAGCTGGCCAGGGTGGCCAGGGCGGTGGCGTAAGCGGGCAGCTCGGCCGGCGGCACGCCGGCCTGCTCGCAGGCGGCCCGGGCGCTGGAGGCGTCGCCGAGCGAGCTGACCACGGTGAGCAGTGCCGGGCTCTTCAGGAACGAAAGCCGCCGGGTGCCGAAGTGATAGAGCAGTGCCCCGAATCGTTCCGGGCGGACCGACACCTGCGGGTGCAGCTGCCAGGGGCGGTCCAGGTCGAACCCGGCCGCGGTCGCGGCCAGTGCGTCAGTAGACACCGCACATGCCGTCGATGGAGACCTCTTCCACCAGCAGTTCCGGGCCGTCGGCCAGATCCGGTTCGCTTGTCTGCACGGGCTCTTGCGTGGTCGCGACACGTTCGCTCATGAAGTCTCCTTTATTTACGTCACGCGGTGACGAATATAGTGTGAATGGTAACGTCACCTGGTGATATAAGCAAGAGGAGGCGACCGTGACGGTGGTGACTGGCAAGGCCGAAGACGCGGCCGGGGCCAGACGCGGCCGCCCGCCCGGCACCAGCCGGCGAGAGCTGGAGCTGATCGCGCTGCGCCTGTTCACCGAGCAGGGGTTCGACAACACCACCATCGAGCAGATCGCGGCCGAGGCCGGGGTCAGCAAGCGCACGTTCTTCCGCTACTTCAGCTCCAAGTCCAGCGTGCTGTGGAGCGAATTCGACAGCGAGGTGGAGGCGATCCGCGCGGCCCTGGCCGAGGTGCCGGACAGCATGCCGATGATGGAGGCCATCCGCCGCGTGGTGGTCACCGTCAACCACTACGGCCCGCAGGACGTACCCGAGCTGCGGATGCGGATGAACCTGATCGGCTTGGTCCCGGCCCTGCAGTCCAGCACCGCCCCGCACTACGACGCCTGGGAACGGGCCATCAGCGACTTCGCCGCCAGCCGGCTGGGCCAGCTCCCCGATTCGCTGTACCCCCTGGCCGTGGGCCGGGCCACGCTGGCGGCCTGCCGGGCCGCCTACGACCGCTGGTCGGCCCGGGCCGACGCCGACCTGACCTTCTATCTCGACGCGGCCCTGCTGGCGCTGGCGGCCGGGTTCGACCCGGCGGTGGTGCGGGCCGCCGTCCAGGAGCTGACCCCGCAGAAAGGCTGAAATACCGAACGGGCGTACTGCGCGCCCCACTCCGGACCCGGGTACACAATGTGGGTATGACGAGCCGGTACCGGACCGCAGAGATCGACGTAGCCGAGGCCAGGAAGGCGTTCTTCCTGATGGTCGCCTTCATCGCGGTGATCTGGGTCCTCCAGATCACCAACTGGGCCGACCACTACCACCTGGACGCCAGCTACGGCATCGTGCCGCGGAACCTGGGCCGGCTGGAGGACATCTTCGTCGCGCCGTTCCTGCACTTCTCCTGGGATCACATCGAGGGGAACTCCGGGCCGCTGTTCGTGTTCGGCCTGCTCGCCGCCTACCGCGGCGTGGTCAGGTTCCTGGGCGTGACCGTGATCGTCGCGATCACTAGCGGGCTGGCGGTCTGGCTGTTCCAGGGAAATAACGAGCTCACCGTGGGCGCCAGCGGCCTGATCTTCGGCTACTTCGGCTACGTGCTGGCCCGCGGCATCATCGACCGGAACCTGATCGACGCGCTGGCCGCCGTGGTCATGGCGCTGTCCTACGCCTACATCCTGACCGTGGCCATCCCGGGCACGCCCGGGGTGAGCTGGATCGGTCACCTGGGCGGGCTGATCGGCGGGCTGGCCTGCGGCTGGATCTTCCGGACCCGGCGCGCCGAGCTGACGCCCCGTGCCGGGGCGGGCAAGGACGTCACCTTGCCGACTAACACGGGGCCAGGAGTGGCCAAGACGAAGCCGATCGACCCCGGCAACCCGCGGGCGGGCCTGTACAAGGAACTCGACGACATGGGCCTGTAAGACGGCCGGGGTGGCCCGCGCTCAGGCGGCGGCGGCCAGTGGCGGTGTTCCTAGCGAGACCTCGAGCACGTCCCGCCGGCGCCGCGGGTCCATCAGGTTAGCCCCCATCGCGGCCAGCTCCCTGGCTCCCGGGGTCACCACGATGACCTGCTTGCCCTCGGCGGCCAGGGCGCGGGCCTGGCGCAGCAGAACGCGGGTAAGCAGCTGCCGGATCCGCCGCTCCAGGCGCAGGTGCGGCTGGAGCGGATGGTCCGGCTCGGTGCTGGCCATCGGCGCGAGGACCCAGACCTGCTGGATGTCGGTGCCGCTCAGGGCGTCAAGTGAGGTCGCGGAGCGGACACCGCCGTCGACGTAGCGGCGGCCGCCGATGACGGCCGGAGCGTACCAGCCGGGGATGGAGCAGGAGGCGACCACCGCGTCGGGCAGCGACGCGGCCGGGGCGCCGTCCGCGCCGAACAGGACCCGCTCGCCGCTGCCGTAGTCCATGGCCGCGATCCAGGTCCGGCCGCTGACCCAGCCCGGGCCCGGGTGCAGGGCGGTGACCAGGGCCCGCAGCGCGGTGTGCTGGCCCCGGCCGGACGGCAGGAAGGCACTCGCCCCCACCCAGGGCGGTACCCGCAGCGGCCGGAGCAGGGCGGCGCGGGCCAGTGGCAGCGAGCCGGGGCGCAGGTGCGGCAATGGCGGGAACGGGCCCTCCTGAGCGGCCAGCGCGGCCGGCCCGGCCAGGCTGCCGTCCGCTTCCCCGTACTGCCAGGCCACCATCTCCTCGGTGCTGGCCCCGCAGCGCAGGGCGGCGGCGATCACGCTGCCCGCGCTGGTCCCGACGATCAGGTCGGCGTCGGCGGCGGGACGTGGCAGCCGTTCGCCAAGCCGGACGAGCGCGCCGGTCATCCAGGCCGCACCCAGTACCCCACCCGAGCCCAGCACCAGGCCGATCTTGGCCGGAGCCGAACAGTTGGCACCAAATGTCACAGCAGCCACGTCTGCCTCCGCTTTATGTAAATAACTGTAACCCCTAGTGTCGTGTGAACGAGGTTCTTTTACCTGGGCGGCATTTCGGGAGTATCTCGTCGGCGGTCTTGGTCCAGGTGAAGGGGTGGCAGCGGTCGTTCCAGCCGTCGATGAAGGTCTCGATGGCGGCGATGAGGTCGGCGACCGAGGTGAAGCTGCCGCGGCGGATGGCCTGCCGGGTGATGATGCCGAAGAAGATCTCGACCATGTTCAGCCATGACCCTGACGTGGGCGTGAAGTGCAGGACGATCCGGGGATGGCGGGCCAGCCAGGCCCGTACGTCCGGGTGGGTGTGCGTGCCGTAGTTGTCGCAGACGATGTGCAGCGGCACGCGGGGGTAGGCCCTGGCGACCTGCTTGAGGAAGGCCAGGAATTCCTCGTGCCGGTGCTGGGGGTAGCAGGCGCCGGTCACCTTGCCGGTGGCGGCTTCCAGCGCGGCGAACAGCGAGGTGGTGCCGTGCCGGATGTAGTCATGGCTGCGCTTTTCCGGCACCCCGGGCCGCAGCGGCAGCACCGGCCCCTTGCGTTCGAGCGCCTGGGCCTGCGGTTTCTCATCCACGCACAGCACCACGGCCTTGTCCGGCGGGTTCAGGTAGAGTCCGGTGACGTCGCGGACCTTGGCCTCCAGGGCCGGGTCGGTGGAGAACTTGAAGCTCTCGGCCCGCCAGGGCTGCAGGCCCCATTCCCGCCACACGTCCGCGATCTTGACGTTCGAGATGCCCAGCTCGGCGGCCAGCAGCCGGGACGACCAGTGCGTCACCCCCAGCCGGGCCGGCGGCGGCTCGAGGGTGGCCAGGACGACCGCCACGTCATCGGTCCACCGCGCCCGGCCCGGCCGGGGCCGGTCCTCCAGGCCGCCGATCCCCTCGGCGGTATACCGGCGCTTCCACAAGATCACCGTCGGCTTGGACGCCCCGGTCCGCCGGGCGATCTCGTTCGTCCCGGTCCCGTCTCCGGCCAGCAGCACGATCCGGGCCCGCTGCGCCAGCCCGGCCCGGATCGACGTCGACCGCACCCACGAGGCCAGCACCTCACGATCACGCGGCGGGACCTCCACGCACACAGTTAAAGCCATAAACGCAGCATCCGCGAAATACCGCCAGCGGTCAAGAAATCTCGCTAACGGAACACTAGTTATCCAAAGCCGGGCAGTCCGGCGATGATGGTGTGGTGCTTCTCTGGGATCACGCGCTGCTGGCACAGATGGACGCGGCGGTGAGCGCGTCCCGGGCCGGACAGCCGACCCCGCTGATCATCGCGGGCGAGCCGGGCACCGGCAAGACGGCATTGCTGGGTGAGCTGGCCCAGCGCGCCCCGGACTTCACGATCCGCTGGGCGGACTGCGCCGAAGCTGGCCGTGCTCCGTTCGGCGTGCTGGCCCAGTGGGGGGCCGAGGCGCCGTGGCCGGACGACGGGAGCGAGCCCGCCGGCATTGCTGTCGTCCAGGCTCTGCGGGATCTGGCCGACACGCTGACGCTGGCCGGACCGGTCCTGCTGGTCATCGACGACCTGCAATGGGCCGACCCCGAGTCGCTGACCGCCCTGGGCTGGCTGCTGCGCCGCGCCGTCGGCAACCGGCTGCTGTTCGCGGCGGCCAGCCGGCCGGAAGGGGCGGGGTGGCTGCCCTGGCTACCCGAGCCGGTCCGGGTCACGCTGACCGGTCTGTCCTGGGCCGACGCGACCACGCTGATCCGGCAGCGCTGGCCAGACGCCTCCGCCGAGGCAGCGGGCCGGCTGTGGGAGCACACGGGCGGCAACCCGCTCTACCTGCAGGCCCTCCTGGACGAAAACGACGCCCAGGACCTGGCGGCGGCCCGGGTCCTGCCTGCTCCCGCCGAGTTCGCCCGGAACATCGGGCTGCGGGTCGCGGCGCTGAGCGAGCCGCCCGTGGCGCTGCTGCGTGCCGTCGCCGTCCTGGGCAGCGGGTGGGTCTCGCTGCTGGACGCCGCCGCCGTGGCGGACGCCGGGGAGGCCTTCGGGCCGGCCCAGGAACTGGCCGATGCCGGCCTGGCCAGGCTGCGGGTGGCTGACGGGCCGGTCTTTCTGGCGATGAAGCACGACCTGGTGCGTTCCGCGGTTTACCAGCAGACGCCCCTGCCGGCCCGGCGCGATCTGCACCGCCGCGCGGCCCAGGTGGTCACCGATCCGCACGCCGTGTACGCCCACCGGGTGGCTGCCGCCGACCAGTACGACGAGCCGCTGGCCCAGGGGCTGGAGTCGGCCGCCGCTGGGCTGTACGAGCAGCGCTCGTTCCGCCAGGCCGCGCAGTTTCTGCGCTGGGCGAGCGCGCTCACGGCCCAGCCCGCCGAGCGGGAGAGCCGCTGGCTCGAATCGCTGTACTACAGCGTGATGGCGTACGACTTCGCCGCGGTGCATAAGGCCGCCGACGACGTCGGTCGGGCCAGCCATGTGGCGCTGCGTGCCCTGGTCCTCGGGGGCCTCGCGGCCTGGGAGCGCCGGCGCCGGGACGCGGTCACCATCCTGGAGCCAGCTGCCGCCGCCCTGTCCGGGACCGACAGCCAGCGCATCCGGTACCGGATCGGAATCCTGCTGGCCTTCTGCCAGTTCACCGGGGGCTTCCCGACCGCGACGATCGCGGCCAGCCTGGCTCGGGTGCAGCCCATCCGGGTCCGGGACGCCGGCCTGGGTGGCGTCGACATGCTGACGGTGGCCACGGTGACGCTGCGCCAGCGCGGCATGGCAGCCGTGGTGGAGCAACTCGGGCCGCTGCCGGCCAGCCCGGCCGCGGTGCCGCTGGCCGCCACCGACCAGCTCGGCTGGCGCGGGATGCTGCAAGCCCGGACGGGATTCACCGGCGAGGCCGTAGCCGACCTGACCGAGTTCGCCCGGCGGGTGGAGGCGGGCGTGTCCCGGCTCGGGGCAGGCATGCTGCACGCCTTCCTTGGCTTCGCGTACTGGCTGCGTGGCGACTGGAGCCTGGCCCGGGTCACCTTCCGGCTGGCGACCGACCTGGGCCTCGGGGAGGTCCACCCCATAACCGCGGTGCTGATCCCGCTGGCCAACATAGGCGAGGGCCGTTTCGAGGCCGCCGACGCGGCCATGGAACGCGCCGTGGGCCTGCTGGACGGCCCGTGGCCAGAGGTCCTCGACCTGCTGGCCATGGTGCGCGTCATCCGCGCGCATGCCGGAACCGAGCAGGACCGGGCCCGGCTCGGGCCGCAGGCGGGGGAGGCGGCCATCGAGGTCGGCGGGCAGCGGGCCCACAGCCACACGTTGCTGCTGCACCTGATCCAGGCCCGGATCTGGAACCGGGACCTAGCCGGAGCACACGCCGGGGTGGACGAGCTGGCCGCCGTCCCGCGGCGGCCCGGGTGGCTTCCGGCCGCCGTGCACTGGCTGCGCGGGCTGGTGCACGAGGCCGGCGGCGAGCACCGCCTGGCGCTGGCCGAGCTGACCGCGGCCGTCCGGGCCGACGCCAGCGAGCTGCCGCTCTACCAGGCCCACATGCTGGCCGACCACGCCCGGCTGGCCGGTCCGGGCCGGGACGCCGAGGAGTCGCTGCGCCGGGCCGAGCAGATCTACCGCCGCCTGGGGGCCGTGCCTTACCTGGCCCGGCTGGCGACCACTGCGGGGGCCGGGCCGGCGCCGGAGCCCAGGCCGGCCCCGGAAGCCGGGCCATCCCCGCTGCCGCCCGCGTTCACGGTCACGGATCGCGAGCACGATGTGCTGACGCTGCTGCTGAACGGCATGAGCTACGCGCAGATCTCGCGCCAGCTGTTCATCACCCAGTCCACGGTCGGTTATCACCTGGGCAATCTCTACGCCAAGGCCGGCGTCACCACCCGACACCAGCTGACCGAACTCGCCCGGGCTTACCCGGGCTCGTTCGGCATCACGGTGACGAGCGCCTAGCTCAGCCTGCCGCGGGCAGCCAGGCCCCGTGCTGGCCGAGTGGCACCCGCTGCGGCAGCCGCACCGCCGCCACCGGGCCGCCGGCCGGGTCCTCGGCCGGCAGCACCAGCAGGCGGCTGGTGAGGTCGGTCCGGTCGGTGGCCAGCGTCAGCCACCAGCCCCGGGCCGGGTCGGGGTCGCCCGGGCGGGGCACGAACGTCTGCTCGCCCACGGCCAGTGTCCTGGCCGGCCACGTCGCCAGCCGGCCGGTCCGCGCGTCGAACCAGGCCAGGGTGTCGGCGTCCCCCGCCGGGAGCAGCGGGCGGCCGGACGCCAGCGTGACGGCGATGAACCGGTGCGGGCGGGTAAGGGCGCGGTCGTCGATGCGCGGGAACTCCACGTCCGCCTCGCCCCGGCGAACCGGGCCATGACGTCCTCGACGGAGTCGAAGACGTCATCGGCCACGGCATCGCAAGCCCGCAGTCCGCGGGATGCGGTCACGAGAGCAGGTCGTCGAGGTCACCGGTCATCGCGTGCTCGACGACGGGGCGGACAGTCTCGAACGTGCACTCCTTGGCGTTGCCGGGGGTGCACGCATCACCGAGCATGTGCCGCCTGATGCGGTCCACGTCCTCGGCGTCGCCCTTGATCACGGAGGCGTTCTCGTAGAACTTGGTCGGCCCGGTGCCGAGCCGGTTCTTGCTGTAGCTGTCCTGCTTCACATCCACGAAGCGTTCGGGGATGCCGACATCGCGCAGCAGCCTGATCGCCGCGGCCAGCGCCGCATCGGCCGCCTGCGGCTTGGTCATGCCGTGCGTGTCGATGCCCATGACCTCGGCGATGTCGGCGAACCGGTGGTAGACGGCCGGCATGTTGAAGGCCCAGACCCTGGGCAGCGCGATCGCGTTGTTCAGGCCGTGGTGGGTGTCATAGAACGCGCTGATCGCGTGCGAGATCGAGTGGATGATGCCGAGGCCGCCGGAGTTGAAGGCCTGGGCCGCGATGTACTGCGCGTACATCATTCCCTCGCGCCCGGGCAGGTCCTGGCCGTTCCACACGGCGGCGCGCAGGTTCTCCGACGTCAGCCGGATGGCGTGCAGCGCGTTACCCAGCGACGGCGGGAAGTTCAGCCGGGAGACGTACGGCTCACTGGCGTGCGCCAGCACGTCGAAGCCGCATTGCGCGGTGTAGTCGACCGGGCAGTCGTAATAGAGCACCGGGTCGTCGATGGCCAGCGAGGTGACGCTGGTGTCATCGAAGGCCACGTACTTGTGCGGGTTGTCCGGGTCAGTGGTGGTGTCGGTGATCACGTACGCCCACGAGGTGGCTAAAGGCCGCCGCCGACCGAGTGGGCTGCACCGGTGACTGTGGCCCCTGCCGATGAGGTGGCACCGCTGACCGTGTTACCGGCCGCGCCGGTGGCCCCGGTCACCGCTCCGCTGACACTGCTGGTGACGGGGGCGGCCGTGTTACCGCTCGTGCTGGTACCGCTCGTGCCGGGGTTCGTCGCGCCAGCCGTGCTGGTGGCGGTGCCGGGGTTGTTGCCGGTGCTGGCGGTGGAGGTCTTGCTGCTGCTGTCGGGGGTGCTGGTGGCGGTGCCGGGGTTGTTGCCGGTGCTGGCGGTGGAGGTCTTGCTGCTGCTGTCGGGGGTGCTGGTGGCGGTGCCGGGGTTGTTGCCGGTGCTGGCGGTGGAGGTCTTGCTGCTGCTGTCGGGGGTGCTGGTGGCGGTGCCGGGGTTGTTGCCGGTGCTGGCGGTGGAGGTCTTGCTGCTGCTGTCGGGGGTGCTGGTGGCGGTGCCGGGGTTGTTGCCGGTGCTGGCGGTGGAGGTCTTGCTGCTGCTGTCGGGGGTGCTGGTGGCGGTGCTGGGGTTGTTGCCGGTGCTGGCGGTGGAGGTCTTGCTGCTGCTGTCGGGGGTGCTGGTGGCGGTGCTGGGGTTGTTGCCGGTGCTGGCGGTGGAGGTCTTGCTGCTGCTGTCCGGCGTGCTGCTGGCGGTCGCGGAGTTGTTGCCGGTGCTGGCGACTGCTTGAACGGTATTCGCGGCGGTAGCGGCCGTGCTGCTGACCGCGCCGGTCACGGCGCCGGTCGCCGCGCTGGCGGCGCCGGGGCTGCTGGGCGTTCCGGAGTTGTTGCCGGTGCTGGCGGGGGCGGGGCTGCTGGCGGAGGCGGGGCTGCTGGGCGTTCCGGAGTTGTTGCCGGTGCTGGCGGGGGCGGGGCTGCTGGCTGTCCCGGGGTTGTTGCCGGTGCTGGTGGAGGTCTTTCTGCTGCTGTCTGGCGTGCTGGTGGCTGTGCTGGCGGGCGCGGCGCCGGGATTGGTGTTCGTGCCGCCGCCGGCCGTGTTGGCGACTGCTTGAACGGTATTCGCGGCGGTAGCGGCCGTGCTGCTGACCGCGCCGGTCACGGCGCCGGTCGCCGCGCTGGCGGAGGCGGGGCTGCTGGCTGTCCTGGGGTTGTTGCCGGTGCTGGTGGAGGTCTTTCTGCTGCTGTCTGGCGTGCTGGTGGCTGTGCTGGCGGGCGCGGCGCCGGGATTGGTGTTCGTGCCGCCGCCGGCCGTGTTGGCGACTGCTTGAACGGTATTCGCGGCGGTAGCGGCCGTGCTGCTGACCGCGCCAGTCGCCGCGCTGGCGGTGTCGCTGACGGCGTTGGCGGTACCGGAGAGGGCTGCACCAACCGTATCGGCCGCGCCTGATGCCGTGTTACTGACCGTACTGGTGACGGCGGGCGTGGCCGTGGTCGCCGAATTGGCGACGTTACTGACCGCGTTAGTGGCAGTGCTGGCCACGCCCTTCACGGCGGGGGCAGCGGTGTTGGCTACATCCGTTGTTGCGCCGTTGGCCGTGTTTGCCGCATTGTTCGCGGCGGCATTGGCGGTTGTGCTTAGTCCGCTCACGGTATCCCCGACCGTCCCGGCTACGCCTGTGGCGGTGCTGCCCGCGGTGCTGGCGAGGTTGTTGGCGGTGGTGCCGACTGTTCCGGTTACGCCGGAGACGGTGCCCCCGGCTGCGCCGGCGATACCCGTGAGGGTGCCACCTAGGGTGCCGGCGACACCAGAAACGGTGCTGCCCGCGGTGCTGGCGAGGTTGTTGGCGGTGGTGCCGACTGTTCCGGTTACGCCGGAGACGGTGCCCCCGGCTGCGCCGGCGATACCCGTGACGGTCCCGCCTACGGTGCTGGTGACACCAGAAACCGTGGTTCCGGCGGTGCCGGTGAGGCCGGTGACGGTGTCACCGACCGTGCCGGTGAGGCCGGCGGTGGTAGTCCCGATCGTCCCGGTAACGCCTGCGAGTGCGTCGTTGGCGGTTCCCGTTACGCCGGAGACGGTGCCGCCGGTGGCGCCGGTTATTCCGGTGAGGGTGCCACCTAGGGTGCTGGCGACACCAGAAACGGTGCTGCCCGCGGTGCTGGCGAGGTTGTTGGCGGTGGTGCCGACTGTTCCGGTTACGCCGGAGACGGTGCCCCCGGCTGCGCCGGCGATACCCGTGACGGTCCCGCCTACGGTGCTGGTGACACCAGAGACCGTGGTTCCGGCGGTGCCGGTGAGGCCGGTGACGGTGCCGCCGGTGGCGCCGGTTATTCCGGTGAGGGTGCCACCTACGGTGCTGGCGACACCAGAAACGGTGCTGCCCGCGGTGCTGGCGAGGTTGTTGGCGGTGGTGCCGACTGTTCCGGTTACGCCGGAGACTGTGCCCCCGGCTGCGCCGGCGATACCCGTGACGGTCCCGCCTACGGTGCTGGTGACACCAGAAACCGTGGTTCCGGCGGTGCCGGTGAGGCCGGTGACGGTGCCGCCGGTGGCGCCGGTTATTCCGGTGAGGGTGCCACCTACGGTGCTGGCGACACCAGAAACGGTGCTGCCCGCGGTGCTGGCGAGGTTGTTGGCGGTGGTGCCGACTGTTCCGGTTACGCCGGAGACTGTGCCCCCGGCTGCGCCGGCGATACCCGTGACGGTCCCGCCTACGGTGCTGGTGACACCAGAAACCGTGGTTCCGGCGGTGCCGGTGAGGCCGGTGACGGTGTCACCGACCGTGCCGGTGAGGCCGGCGGTGGTAGTCCCGATCGTCCCGGTAACGCCTGCGAGTGCGTCGTTGGCGGTTCCCGTTACACCGGAGACACTGTCCCCGACGGTTCCGGCGAGGTCTGAGACCGTGGCTCCGGCGGTGCCGGTAAGGCCCGAGACCGTGGTCCCGGCGGTGCCGGCGAGGCCGGTGGCAGTGTCGCCGACAGTGCCGGTGAGGCCAGCGGTAGTGGTCCCAAGCGTTCCAGTGACGCCGGCGAGGGTGTCGCCGCCCGTGCCGGTGAGACCCGTGACTGTGTTACCGGCGGTTCCGGTGAGGCCGGTGACGGTGTCGCCGCCGGTTCCCGCGAGCCCAGCGGTGGTGGTCCCGAGCGTTCCGGTGACGCCCGCGAGCGCGTCGCCGACGGTCCCGGTGAGGCCAGAGACGGTGTCGCCGGCCGTGCCGGTGAGGCCAGAGACGCTGTCGCCGCCGGTGCTGACCAGATCGGTAAGGGGTAGGTCGGCGCCGGAGGGAGTCGGGGCCTGGTAGCCGCCGCCTGAGTTAGCGGACGAGACGAAGCCGGCCAGCGAGCCGGTGTCTGCGGGCAGACCGGTGCCGGAGGACAGCCCGGTGCCGGAGGACAGCCCGGTTCCGAAGGGCAGCCCGGTTCCGGCCGAAGCGCCCGAGCCTGGGGGGGTGCCGGTCCCGCTCAGTGATCCGCCGCCACCGCCGCCGCCACCCCCACCACCGGGCGAACGCCGGTGGGCCGGCGAACCGGTGGTGGCACTACCCGGAGCGGCTGCCTGGACGCTGGTGTGGGATGGCGAGCCGGGCAAGTGGGTGATGTTGACCGCGAACAGCATGCCGCCAGCCGCCACCACTCCGGCCGCCGCGCCCGCGGCGGTCGTCACAGGATGCAAGCGCCAATTCCTCCAGTGGCCGGTCAGCGCGGTCCGCGCCATCGCAGCATGGCGCCCCGGACGCAGGCTCGCGCCGGCGGCGGCAAGCGCCGCTGGGGTCAGGATGCTGCCGAGGCGGCTGTTGAGCTCGGTCAGTTCGGCGAACAGGTCCTTGCACGGGGAGCAGTGCCCCAGGTGCTCCTGCATGGCCGCGCGGCGGCGGTTGCTCAGCCGGCCGCGGGCCCCGGCGCCGAACTCCGCGGCGTAGCTGCGGCACGGTCCGGGCAGGTTCGCGCCGATGTGCTCCTGGAGGTACGCCTGGCGCAGCCCTTCGCGCGCTCGCACGGCCAGGGCGGAGACGCTGTTGGCGGACAGTCCGAACATCGGCGCCACGGCGGCGGGCGTCTTGCCCTCTACCTCCAGCTGCCACAGCACCTCACGCCACCGGGAGGGCAGCTTGGCGAAGGCCGCTGTGATCAGCCGGTCCTCGTCGTGCGCTTCGGCGTGCGCGTCCGCGGGCCTGTCGATCCACGGGGAGACGTAGCCCCGGTCCGCCACCGCCTCCGGGGGGTTGACGTCGACGTCTAGGTCGCCGACCACTTTCACTCGTGTCCTGGCCTCCAGCCAGTCGAGCGCCAGGTGGCGGACGGTCGTCAGCAAGTAAGCCCGGAACGCGTGCCGTGGGCCGCGGCCGGACCGGATGGCGGACAGCACGCGGGTGAAGGCTTCGGCCACGATGTCGTCGGCGACATCCGGCGGCACTATCGACAGCGCCACCATGCGCGCGGCCGGCGCGTACTCGACGTACAAGTCCTCATAGGTCGGTCCTCCGGGACCCGCGAGGGATACCGGGGGCTCCTCGTGGCTCGGTCCACCGGGATCGGCTGGCTGTACCGCAGGCGCATCCGAAGACGATGGCCTGACCTGCCTGGCGTGGCGCCCTCGCGACATGGGCATCTCCTGCCGCTGCGCTGGAATGAACGTGGAACTGGGGGGAACTGCGCTGTAGGCGCCTCCCCATCATATGGGGGGCTAAACATTTATTCCGGCGAGATGTCTTTACCTCCCGTTCGATCAGCTTTCGTCAGCATTTCTTCCCGCCCACTTCCTGGTCCTCGCGGTACCACTCTCGGTGGGACCCGGATGGGGAAGAACCGGCCGCCATGATCGGATCAGGTAATACGGAAGGGCTGACGTGAGTGACGAATTGGTGCTCGTGACCGGAGGGTCCGGATTTGTCGGCGCATTGCCTAGTGCGACTGCTGAAAGGGGCTATCGCGTCCGGACCACCGTGCGTTCGCTCGAGCGGGAGGGCGACGTCCGGGCGGTGGTCACGGCGGGCGGCGCCGACCCGGGGCCAGCCCTTACCTTCGCCGTGGCGACCTGACCTCCGAACCGGCTGGCTGGAGGCGACCGGGTGCTGGCCGAGCGGGCGCCCTGGGACTTCGTGGGCCCGCGAGGGTGGCATGCTGGAGCTTGCGGTCATGAACCCGACAGGCATCTTCGGTCCGGTGCTCGGGCCTGACTATTCCGGCTCTATTGCCATCGTCAAGGCGCTACTGGACGGCGCGATGCCGCGCGTGCCGCGGATTTCCTCCGGTGTCGCGGATGTGCGTGACGTCGCGGAATGGCCGTGCGTGGGATGATCGATTCGGCGCAAACATTCACGTCCCTGCGGCCCGGTGTTTGAGTAATTCCTGAGTTGCTCTGTGTAATGGCTTAAGGTTGCGGTTCAAGCGGCGGCTGGAATGGGGGGTATCCAGGGATTTCCGGCGAGAGCGTCGCGGATGGCAGTGAAGACGGCGATGCCGTGCTTGACGGCGGTGGAGCTGTAGCCGCGGATCGCGTACCTGTCGCGGGTGGTCTTTTCCGAGCGGAGCCGGCCGCTTATCTTCTGCTGGGTCTTCGCCGGCCGCAGGTCGCGTTCGGCCTGGTTGGAGGTGGGCGGGATGGCGGTGTCGGTGAGGAACCGCAGCACGTCGCCTTCGCGGTGCCGCAGGCATTCCAGCAGCGTCCGCGCTGGCGGCTGCTTGCTCTTGGCGCCGGGCACGCGGCGGACCTGGGACAGGCCGACGGCGACGCCGCGGCGGAACAGCTTCAGATCTTCGGCGGTGCGGTCTGCGGGGACGGCTGCCAGGCCGTGATCACGGGCCAGGTTCGCCTGGTGGATCACGCTGCGCAGGGCGTCGGCGATCTGGCCGGGCCAGATGGCCTCCGGGTAGGTCTGGGCGGCGTCTTCCAGGTCCCTGAGCAGGTGCTGGGTGCACAGCTGGTGGCTGATGCCATCGAAGGCGTCGTAGTTGACGTACCGGTCATGCACGACGACGGTGCCGTGCAGGTCGGAATAGACGAACTGCCTGAAGGAGGGCAGGTCCCGCGCGCCGAGGAAGTAATAGGTGAGCAGGCTGGTGCAGGCGACCTGCAGGTACTTCTTGCGGACCTTCGGGCCCGGGCCCGCTCGCAGCGGGGTCTCATCCCCGCAGATGACCCGGGCCAGGATGATCAGCGCCCTGATCGCGGTGTTCGCCGCGGCGACCGACCGGGCGGCGCGCTCCAGCAGGCCGTGCACCCACCCGTCGGACGGCCGGGTGCCGGACATCGACTCCAGGATGTCCGCGCAGCGTTCAACCGGGACGTGGTGCATCACCATCAAGAACACGCACCAGGCCTGGAAGTTCAGCCCGCAGGTCACCGTACCCGGCGCGCCCGCGGCCGCAGGCGGGACGTCCGCGACGTGGGTCCGGCCGCACGCGCATTCCACTTCGTGCCGGTCGTGCTGGATGGTCACTGCCCGCGCATCGGGCAGGTCAGTGACCTGATGCGAGTACTTCACCCCCAGGTCGCGGGCGCCGGCCAGGTCAGCGCCGCACGGGCAGATGCCCTCCGCGAACACGTCCTCGGTCTTGTCCGGGTGCTCGTTCCAGGCCAGGAACGCGCCCGGCGCGCCAGGCTGCTTGCCCGGCTTCCGCTTCATCCCGCCCTGGCCGGTCCCGCGCTCTGGCGGCATCTTCCCCGGCAAGTCATCAGTGCTCGGCGGCATCGAGGAGTTCCCGCTATTGCGGGAGATCAGCCGCTCCAGCCGCGCGATCTTCTCCGCTTGCTCCGCGATCTGCGCCTTCAGCTCGGCGTTCTCCGCCCGCAGCCGCGCGTTCACCTCCTGCAGCGCGGCAACCACACCAGGCGCATCCGCCGTATCGGGCACACCGTCACTACATCACAGCAGCTCTACCACGCATCACTCAGTGATCAAATCGACACCATCAGCCAGGTCGGCGCCACCTCAATCCGCGCCCGACAACGAGGACTGAATGTTTGCGATCCGGCCGCCCGTGGCAAGCGTTTTATTGTCTTCAATGGGGATATCGTGTCCCTTTACCACATGGCCCAGAAACCAAGGCTCGCCCTCCGGAGCACGCGCAGTGCGTCCCGGCCAGAGTAATGCCAAGGCCCGCCGGGTGCGGCTGGGAACCCCGGCCGGACGAGGAGACGATCGTGGATATGGCCGAGAGCCTGATCCGGTCTGGACTGCTCAGGAGGGCCGCTCCGCGGGCCTAATACTCGTTACCTACCATGCCGAACCCGGCTCGCCCTCAGCGGAGAAACGGCTGCTTCTGATCCACCGGGCCGCGTGACCGTGACCTCTTCGGAAACGTCTGCCTGCACATGGCAGCTGCGCCCGCCAACCTGAAGCCGCCGGCGTACATCCCGGTTAGCGATCTGACCCGGCGGCACCGTGGCCGGCCAGCCCGAACCGCGCAGCGACGGATGCGGCGCCCCCGCGGGTGGGCGCGCCCAGCTTGGCCAGCACCGCGGAGACGTGATGATCCACGGTCTTGGCCGAGATGAACAGCCGGGATGCGATCTCGGCGTTGGTATGGCCCGCACAGATCATCTCGAGGACCTGATGCTCACGGCGAGTCAGTCGGCCCGGCCGGGAACGACCTGATGCCAAGCTCGCGCATCTTCCGCCGGGTGATCCTGGCCGCAGCGAACGCGCCCAGCTCAGTGAAGATGGCCAGCGCCTGCCGCAGTGCCTGCTCCGCGTCCGTGTCGGGCCGGGCCAGCGCGGCCTCGTAGCGGCAGCCCCGGGTCGGTCCACAGCTGCACGGCCTTCTCCGGATAGCCCTCGATCTGACGCTGGTAGGGCTCGGCCAGCTCGCCCCGGACTGGGCGCAGGGAACCGCAGCGCCGCAGCCAGACCGCCAGCTGTCCCCGGCCCGGCCACGTCATCGGCCTGTTCCGCCTCGGCCCGGGCCAGCTCGGTCTGGCCGTCGAGCCAACGGGCCTCGGCGCGGGCCAGCCGCACAGCCAGGATCCACGGGCCTTCCTGGGTCGCGTCGGCGGCCCGGGCCGCCTCGTCCAGGCACGCCCAGGCGCCGGCCTCGGCGCGGCGGGGCCCGCAGCAGGCCGAGGCTGGTGAGCGGGTTGATCCGGTTGACCGGCGACGCCACGCCTTCGTCCAGCAGGCGCGTGCTCAGCGACGTGGCGTCGTCCCAGCGGCCGGTCATGGTCAGCGTCCAGGCCCGCTCGCGCCGCAGGCAGCTGCTGAAGGTCTTAATGTCGTGCTCGTCGCAGTAGGTGACGCCTTCGGTGAATCACCGGTCGGCCTCGGCGTACATCCGACGGGCGCACAAGCTGGCGTGCAGGTTGCCATACGCCCGGCCGGCCTGCTCTTCCAGCCCAGCCGTCAGCGCTATCAACAGCGCCTCCGCGTCCCCCATGTTTGCCCAGAACGCGGCGACGGATCCCCTGCGGGCGGGCATCAGAGCAGGCGCAGCTGGCGCTCCCGTGGCTTGCGGGCCCGCATGGGGCCGTCCGGGCCGAGCAGGCCCGGGTCGACCGCGGCCAGGAACGGCGACCGGCCGGCCCGCTGCTCGCGGCCGTGCCGGGACCGGCGGGCCGCGCAGCTGAGCACCAGCCGGTTCCGGGCCCGGGTCATCGCGACGAATAGCAGCCGGCGCTCCTCGGCCACCTCGGCCTCGTCGACCGGCGCGGTTCCGCCGAACCGCAGAGGCAGCAGGCCGTCCTCGCAGCCGGCCAGGAAGACCACGTCGAACTCCAGGCCCTTGGCGCCGTGCAAGGTCAGCAGCGTGATCGCCTCCGCCCGGGGGTCAAGCGCGTCGGTCTCAGCGCCCAGGGCGACCTCCGACCGGAAGCGGTCGGCCTCGGTGCCGCAGCGGCGGGCCAGCGGCAGCAGCAGCTCGCCCGCGGCCCGGATGTCCACCACGGTGGCGTCCCGCTCGCCCCTGGCCCGGACCAGGGCCTGGACCGCCGCGGTCAGCTGCCGGGCCGCGTCGTCCCCCGTCCCGGCCGCATCGACCAGGGTCATCTCGTGCATCACGTCGGCCACCCCGGCCCGCCGGGCCAGCAGGTCGTGTGACCGTTTCTGGAACGGCAGCCCGGCCCGGGTCAGCGCCTGGCCCAGCGCCATCGCCTGGGAGTCGGTGCGGTACAGCACGGCGATATCGCCCAGCCCGAGCTTGCCGTGCTCGTGCCCGTCGGCCCGGCCGCTATCCAGGCTGTGGAACGAGGCCCCGCCCAGCAGGTGGTCGATCGTGGCCGCGATCCAGGCCGCCTCGGCGTGCTCGTCCGCCGCCTCGTGGAAGATGACGCCGTCGCCCGGGTCCTGCTCCCGGGCCGCGACGGCTGTCCGGCCCGGCACCAGGGTGGACGGCCTGATGGCCTGCATGGCGGCGGTGACGATGGCCGGGCTGGAACGGTAGTTCCGCCTCAGCTCCACCGTGGTGGCCCCGCCGAAATCCGCGGCGAACCGCCCGAAGATGCCGACCTCGGCGCCGCGGAAACGGTATATCGACTGGTCTGGATCGCCGATCGCGGTCAGCCCGCCGCCGTCGCCGCTGATCAGCCGGAGCAGGTCATACTGGACCGGGTCGATGTCCTGGTACTCGTCCACACTGACCCGCGGCCAGCGGGAACGCAGCCCGGCCGCGATGTCGCGATGGCCGGCCAGCAAAGCGGCGGACAGCTCGACGAGATCATCGAAGTCCACCAGGTCGTGGGCGGCCAGTTCCCGGCGCAGTGCCTGCCGCCCCGCCGGGTCGTCCGCCAGCCCGGCGACGAGCTTGCGGCCCTCGCGTTCGGACCCGGTCAGGCCAGCCGCGGCCTGCATCCGGGCCGCGTCGTCGGCCACGCCGAACCCGGGCGGGAGCCCGGCCGCCTCGTGCTGCTCGCGCAGGATCCGCAGGCCCAGGCCGTGGAAGGTGGTGACCGTGGGCTGGCCGTCGCGGGCGCCGCCCAGCACCGCCAGCAGGCCGGCCAGCTCGGCCGCGGCACGCCGGGTGAACGTGAGAGCCAGGAAGTCCCCGGCCGGGACGCCGCGCTCGGCGATCTGGTAGGCGATGCGGTGGGTCAGCACGCGGGTCTTGCCCGCGCCCGGGCCGGCGATGATCAGCAGCGGCCCGTCGGCCTCCGCCGCGGCCCGCTGGTCGGGGTCCAGGCCGTCCAGCACCGAACCCGTCCCGGGCGGTGGCGCGGCCGCGTCCGGGACGGCGCCGGCCTGCCGGGGCTGGGAGCGATTGCGCGAGCGCGTGGCACCGGGCCGTTCGGCCGATTTCTGCTTGTCACCGGGCGGGGCGGAAAGGCCGTCCATCGCGAACAGCGTCATGCCGTCCAGCTCGTCCGGCCGGAACAGCCGGATCGTGCCGTACTCGCCGTCGTAGCCCGCGTCCCGGATCACCTCGCCCCGGCGGAGCCGGGTGAGGGCCTCGCCGAGCAGCGTCCCACCGACCCGGCTGATCTCGTCGGCCGGGATGTCCCGCAGGATGCTCAGCTCGGGACCGAGGGCCCCGGCCAGCCGGGCGACCTCGCCGCTGACCTTCTTGCTTTTCGGGCCGGTGCCGACGATCTCGCCGATGATTTCCGGCAGCTGCACCAGGCAGGTGAAGCCGGGCGCGTTAGCAGGCCGGTATCCGGCGGGGCGGTCGGCCAGTTCGGCCACCCGGTGCAATACCCCGACGGTCAGCGGTTTCCCGCATTGCGGGCAGATGGTGCCGAGCGCGCGGGTCTCCTCCGGCTCGACCCGTATCCCGCATTTGCGGTGCCCGTCGAGATGGTATTTGCCCTCTTCGGGAAAGAACTCGATCGTGCCGTCCAGGCCGGTTCCGGTGCGTATCGCCTCGGCCATCGCGAAATAGTCCACGTCCGTGCCGAAAACGGTAGCCTCCCGCCCGATCATCGGCGGTGAATGCGCATCGGAGTTGCTGACCAGGCGATATGCGTCCAGCGAGGAACACTCCCAGTTCATCGGCGGGTCGGAGGACAAGCCCGTTTCCACCGCGAAAATGTGCTCGGCCAGATCGGTGTAGCAATCGGCGACCGCGTCGAACCCGGATTTCGAGCCGAGCACGGCGAACCACGGCGTCCACACGTGCGCGGGCACCAGGAAGCAGCCGGGACCGCCGGACAGCGTGATCTCCAGCAGATCGCGGGAATCCAGGCCCAGGATCGGGCGGCCGTCGGAGGCCAGGTTGCCGATCTTGGCCAGCGCCGCGGTGATCCGCCCGGCGGAGGAGAAGTCCGGCGCGTAGAGCAGGTGATGCACCTTCCTGGTGCGGTCGTCCCGCTTGTAGATGGTCGAGATTTCCACGGAGAGCATGAACCGGACCGGCCCGGCGGCGGCCGCCGGGACGTCGCGCTCCAGCCGTTTCGCCAGCTCGGGGCGGAGCCGGAACAGGCCAGGCTCGGCCGGGATCAGCGTTTCCTGCAGCTCGGCCGACCAGGCCGGGTGGGTGAAGTCGCCGGTCCCGAGCACGGCCAGGCCTTTGCGCCGCGCCCACCAGGAAAGGTGCTCGATGTCGCAATCCCGGCTGCAGGCCCGTGAGTATTTCGAATGAATATGCAGGTCAGCGTGGAAGACCATATCGGCGCGGCAACTCCATGGTGCTCGGGGGCGGGTCCGATATTGCCACGGACCGTCGGCTCGCCGCCAAGATAACGCGCGGGTAGGACAATTCCGGTTATGGCGTAACGTCGGTTACGTGGTGCTCAACGCCGAGGGTTCGGTCCTGCTGCTCATCGACCTGCAGCAGCGGCTCATGCCCGCCATCCATGACAGCGAGGTCGTCATCGCCCGGGCCGCCCGGCTGGCCGAGGCCGCCCGCCTGCTGGATGT
Source organism: uncultured Acidobacteriaceae bacterium (assembly GCA_963777205.1). Taxonomy (GTDB): domain Bacteria; phylum Acidobacteriota; class Terriglobia; order Terriglobales; family Acidobacteriaceae; genus Granulicella. The sequence continues at coordinate 1,706,391 of CAVZPQ010000001.1, forward strand.
GCCCATCCGTGCCACCCAGCAGTATCCGGCCGGGCTTGGCGGCACCGTGCCGGAGCTGGCCGGATACCCCACCGAGACCCTGGACAAGACCAGTTTCTCGGCCACCGGGGATCCGGGATTCGCCGCCCTGCTGCCTGCCGGGGCGGACCAGATCCTGATCGCGGGGGCCGAGGCGCACGTCTGCGTGCTGCAGACCGTGCTCGCTCTGCTGCCCGCCGGGCGCCGGGTCGCCGTGGTCGCGGACGCCGTCGGCTCCCGCGACCCGGCTGACCGCCAGGTCGCCCTGGAGCGGGCCCGCCAGCACGGCGCCGAGATCGTGACCTCGGAGATGGTGCTGTTTGAGTGGCTGGGCGACGCCCGGAATCCGAAGTTCCGTGAGGTGCAGAAACTGCTCAGGTAAGGCCGGCCGGCGCCACAGTTACGCGGACCGATGTCAAGCGGTCATCCCTGGCGAAACGGGCTAGCCGGCCGTCCCGGGCGAACCCGACCGCGCCGTTCCCGGCCCCAGCGAACCCGGCCGCGGCGCTCCTGGTCGCGACGCGTCCTCCAGCAGACGCAGGACCAGCGCCAGCGGCGGCCAGGCGGCCGGCCCGCGGCGGGTCACCGCGTACACCCGTTTGATCACCTCCGGATGCCGCAGCCGCTGCAGCCGCACCCCGCGAACCAGCGGGAGCGTCCCCGGCAGCAGCCCGACCCCCAGCCCGGACAGGATCATGTCCTGCACCAGGTCCAGGCTGTCGGCCCGGTGCGTGATGCGGGGCTGGAACCCGGCCAGGCCGGCCACGGCCCGGATGACCTCCTCGTCGGCCGTGTTGCGGGAGTTGACGATCCAGTCGTGCTCGCGGAACCAGCCGAACACCTCGGGGGCGCTCGCGCGGCCCGGCGACGGTGGCATGGATCCGGACGGCAGGCCAAGCCCCCACCGGGCGTGGCCCAGCGGCCGGACGCTCAGCGCACGGCCGAACGTGGCCGGGGCCAGGTTGTAGTCGTAGGTCAGCGCGATGTCGATCTCGTCCGCGGCCAGCAGGGCGAGGGCCTCGTCTGGCTCGTACTCGTGGATATGCAGCTGCACCTGCGGGTACTCCGCGGCCAGCACGCGCACCACCGGCAGCAGCAACTGGCGGAACGAGGTCGTGAACGCCGCCACCCGCAGCGTCCCGGCCGGCGCGGCCGCCGGGTCGAGATCCAGCCGGGCGGCCTCGATGGCGGCCAGGATGGTGACGGCGTGGCTGGCCAGGCGCCGCCCGGCCGGGGTGAGCCGGACCTGCCGCCCGTGATGCTCGATCAGCGGCATGCCGGCCTCGCGGGCCAGCGCCGCGATCTGCTGCGACACGGTGGACGTGGTGACGCCCATGACCTCGCCGACCGCCCGCATCGAGCCGTGCCTGGACAGCTCGAGCAGCAGTTCCAGACGCCGCGGATCCACAAGTCAATCATTCAGTATCTATGAACGGTATGTCCATCATCCTCATGTGGACATGGACGGTCAAGCTCGGATGTACTGGCGGTCATGAGGACGAACCGCCTGCGCCCGGACCGGCCACCGGCCCGGGCCGGGGCCGCCATGGCGCTGGGCTCGATGACCTGTGTCCAGCTCGGCCTGGCCCTGTCCGTGCACCTGTTCGGCCAGGTGGGCCCGCTCGGTGTGGTCTGGCTCCGGCTGGCCTGGGCCGCGGTGATCCTGCCCATGGTGATCCGGCCCCGTCCCTGGCGCGTCCGGCGGCCGGTCCTGCTGGCCATCGTGGTGCTGGGCACGGTAACCGCGGGGATGACCATGCTGTTCATGGCGGCCGTGGCCCGGCTGCCGCTCGGTACGGCCAGTGCGCTGGAGTTCCTCGGCCCGCTGGGTGTGGCCGTCACCCGCGGCCGGGGCACCCGCCGGCTGCTCTGGCCGGCCCTGGCCGCGGCGGGGGTGCTGCTGCTGACCCACCCGTGGCAGGGCCACGCCAGCCTGCCCGGCATCGCCTGTGCCCTCGGCGCGGCGCTGTGCTGGGCCGGCTACATTCTGCTCACCCAGGCGGTCGGAGACGAGGTGGCCGGCCTGCAGGGGCTCGCGATCTCCATCGCCACCGCGGCCCTGGTGACCACCGTGATAGCCGGGCCCGCTGTCATCCCGCTGCTCACCCCGCGGC